>NZ_CP162766.1:4805000-6025000 GCF_054668405.1 Pseudomonas sp. S2_C03
CCTCGGTGTTCAGCCAGACGGTTGCCGCTGATGGTTCCGACCGTACTCCACAAGGCCAGACCCTGGCTGAAGGTGGTAACGATCGCCTGAAAGAAAAAGGCCTGATCACTCAGGACGGTTCGGATCGTACCCCACAAGGTCAAACCCTGGCTGCCGATGGTTCCGATCGCACCCCACTGGGCCAAACCCTGGCTGCTGACGGTTCCGACCGCACCCCACTGGGCCAAACCCTGGCTGCTGACGGTTCCGACCGCACTCCACTGGGCCAAACCCTCGCTGCTGATGGTTCCGACCGCACTCCACTGGGCCAAACCCTGGCTGCTGATGGTTCCGACCGCACTCCTCTGGGCCAAACCCTCGCTGCTGATGGTTCCGACCGCACTCCTCTGGGTCAAACACTCGCCGAAGGTGGTGGTGACCGTGTTATCGAACGCAATGCCCGCTTGAGCTAAGGCCATGACGGCCTTGAAAAAAAGCCCAATCCCCGGATTGGGCTTTTGACTTTTATGGCAGCTCCTTTCCCCGCCTGATCGTTCGACGCCGGCAAAGCCGATTTGCTAGAGTGCGTCGCTGTCCTGTCCAGAAAAAACGCCCTTGCGATGCTGCCCCGCGCCGAACAGAAACAACAAACCCGCAACGCCCTGATGGACGCGGCCCGTCATTTGATGGAGAGCGGCCGTGGATTCGGCAGCCTGAGCCTGCGCGAAGTGGCGAAAACCGCCGGGATAGTCCCAACAGGTTTCTACCGGCATTTCGCCGATATGGACGAATTGGGCCTGGTGCTGGTCAGTGAAGTCGGCCAGACCTTCCGCGAAACCATTCGCCTGGTACGCCACAACGAATTTGTCATGGGCGGCATCATCGACGCCTCGGTGCGGATCTTTCTCGATGTGGTGTCGGCCAATCGCTCACAATTTTTGTTTCTCGCCCGCGAGCAGTACGGCGGTTCATTGCCGGTACGCCAGGCCATCGGCCGCTTGCGCGAAGACATCAGCTCCGACCTGGCTGCCGATCTGGGGTTGATGCCCAAGTTGCATCACCTGGACAGCGCGGCCCTGAGCGTCATCGCCGACCTGGTCGTTAAAAGTGTGTTTGCCACCCTGCCCGACGTCATCGACCCACCGGCCGAGGCGCTGCCCGAGCACCTGACGCCGCAAGCCAAGATGACCCAGCAACTGCGTTTTATCTTCATTGGCCTCAAACACTGGCAAGGACTCGGCAGCACCGAGTAATTGCGCCGCCAGCCGGAGAACGATCATTGGAAGACCTCAACTCCCTCTACTACTTCACCCAAGTGGTCGAGCACGGCGGCTTCGCCCCCGCCGGGCGGGCGCTCGACATGCCCAAGTCGAAACTCAGCCGACGCATTGCCGATCTTGAGGAGCGCCTGGGCGTGCGCTTGTTGCACCGCACCAGCCGCCATTGCTCGCTGACCGAAGTCGGCCAGGCCTATTATCAGCGCTGCCTGGCCATGCGTGTGGAAGCCGAGGGCGCCGCCGAGATCATCGAGCGCAATCGCAGCGAACCCCGTGGGCTGGTGCGCATCAGCTGCCCGACCACCCTGTTGAACTTCTGGGTCGGGCCGATGCTCTCGCGCTTCATGCTCAAATATCCCCAGGTAGAGCTGTTCATCGAGAGTACCAACCGCCGCGTCGATCTGTTGCACGAAGGCATCGACGTCGCCCTGCGCGTGCGCTTTCCGCCATTGGAAAACACCGACATGGTGATGAAGGTGCTGGGCAACAGCACGCAATGCCTGGTCGGCCACCCCAGTTTTTTGCAGCAACTGCCGCCAGGGTTCGATCCGCAGGTTCTGAGCCAGTTGCCCAGCGTGCATTGGGGCAGTGCCCAGCGCGAGTACCAGTGGGAGCTGATCCAGGGCGAAGACATGAGCCACAGCCTGGTCGTCGCGCACACACCGCGGATGGTCACCGATGACCTGTTCGCGCTGCGTCATTTCGTGGTGGCCGGCGTGGGTATCGCGCACCTGCCGCGCGTGGCGGTACGTGACGATCTGGCGGAGGGGCGGCTGGTGGAGCTGCTGCCGGGCTGGCACCCGCGTTGCGGCATTGTCCATGCGATCTTCCCGTCGCGGCGCGGTTTGCTGCCGTCGGTGCGCTCGCTGATCGATCATCTGGCCGAAGAGTTCTGCATCAGCGACATGGCGTGAAACCGGCGCCGCCCAGCCCCGGTTCCTGATCCAGCACACCGACACAATCCCAGGCCTCGACGCGGCGCTACAGTGGCGGCTCCTATACGCCGGAGCGCCCATGACTGCCTTGATACGTGGGTCATCCCGCGCCTTGCTCGCCACCGCTGCGATCATCACCCCAACCCTGAGCCATGCCGATGACGAGCCTGGCTGGTCGCTGCTCAGTCGCAATTATTTCCTGCACAGCGATTTCCGCTCACCCTCCGCCAGCGGACAAAACTACCGCCAGGAATGGGCCCAGGGTTTCATCGGCGATGTCCGTTCCGGTTTCACCGAAGGCACGATTGGCCTGGGCCTCGACGCCCACGGTTTTGTCGGCCTCAAGCTCGACGGGGGCCGTGGCCACGCCGGGACCGGCTTGTTGCCCCGTGACAGCGATGGACGCGCCGAGTCCGATTACTCCAGCGCCGGTGCGGCACTCAAGCTGCGCATGGGCAACACCCTGCTGCGCTACGGCGAGATGACCGTCGAAACCCCGGTGTTCGACACCGCCGACAAACGCTTGCGCCCGGAGTACGCCACGGGATGGTTGCTGGAAAACACCGACCTGCCGGACTGGCGCCTGCAAGCTGGACGCTTCACTGCGTTCAGCAACCAGGACAGCAGTTCGAGCCTCGAGGATTTTGACGGCTACGGCGCCAACACCGACGGCCACGCCATCAGCCTGGCCGGCGCTACCTACGCTCCCGACGGTCCGTTCGGCGGCTCGCTGTTTGCCTCGCAACTGCAAGACACCTGGCGCCAAGCCTACCTGAACCTCAATGCACGCGAGGGTAACTGGAAGCTGGACGGCAACCTGTACCAGACCCGCGACACAGGCAATGCCAGTGCCGGCGCCATTGACACCCTGGCCTACAGCGTGGCGACCCGATACAACTTCGGCGCCCAGGCGGTGACCCTGGCCTGGCAAAAGATCGAAGGCGACACGCCATTCGACTTCGTCGGCGGCGACTCCATCTACCTCGCCAACTCCATCAAGTACGCGGACTTCAACGGCCCGGGCGAACGCTCCTGGCAACTGCGCTACGACCTCGACATGGCCACTTTCAGCATCCCCGGCCTGAAGCTGATGGCGCGCTATGTCAGTGGCAGCGGCATCGACGGCACCCACGCGCCACAAGGTGGCGCCTACAATCCTTTCGATCCGGGCGATGATCGCTTCACGCCCCAACAAGGCAAGGGCGGCAGGCACTGGGAGCGTGACATCGACCTCAAATACACCGTGCAGTCCGGCAGCGCCAAGGGGCTGAACCTGTCGCTGTCCCATGTCAGTCACCGCGCCAACAGCGCCCAGGCTGGCGATGACATCGACCGCATTTACGTCATCATCGAATACCCACTCAAAGGCACCTTCTGATATGAGCACTGCAACCTCAGGCGCCTGGAGCCCCCTGCGCAACACCACCTTCCGCATGCTGTGGATCGCCACCATCGCTTCCAACATCGGCACCTGGATGCACGAGGTGGGTGCCGGCTGGTTGATGACCACGTTATCCGCCAGCCCGCTGCACGTGGCCTTGATCCAGGTGGCCGGCTCACTGCCGATGTTCTTCCTCGCCCTGCCCGCTGGCGCGGCAGCGGACATCGTCGACAAGCGTCGTTACCTGTTGCTGGTGCAGTTGTGGATGTCGGCGGTCGCCCTGACCCTGGCGCTGCTGACCCTGTTCGGCATGATGAACGTCACGCTGCTATTGATACTGACACTGGCGCTGGGCATCGGCACCGCGCTGATGATGCCCGCGTGGAGTGCGCTGACGCCGGAACTGGTGGGCAAGGACGAACTGTCCAATGCGGTGGCGATTTCCAGCGTCGGCATCAACGTATCGCGTGCGGTCGGCCCGGCGCTGGCGGGCGTGCTGGTGAGCCTGGTCGGCCCCTGGCTGACCTTCGCCCTCAACGCCGTATCGTTCGCCGGCGTGATTGTGGTGCTGCTGTTGTGGAAACGGCAGGTACAGGAGCCGCTGCTGCCCGCCGAGCGATTTGTCGGCGCCATCCGAACCGGGCTGCGCTTCGCCCGCAGTTCCAAACCTTTGCAAGCGGTGTTGATCCGCGCCCTGGCGTTTTTCTTCTGCGCCAGCGCCGGCATGTCCCTGCTGCCGCTGATCGTGCGCGGTGAAATGCACGGCAGTGCAGCCGATTTCGGCATGTTACTGGCGGCCATCGGCATCGGTGCAGTCGGTGGCGCGACCTTGCTGCCACGCCTACGGGAAAAGATCAGCCGCGATCGCCTGGTGGCGGTGGCCAGCCTGTTGTACGCGCTGTTTCTGCTGGCCCTGGCATTGACGCGCAATTTCTACGCGCTGCTGCCGGCGATGCTGCTCAGCGGCGCGGCATGGATTGCCGTGCTATCGAACCTGCAAGTGGCGGCGCAAACCTCGGTGCCGGCCTGGGTGCGGGCGCGGGCATTGTCGGTGTACATCCTGGTGTTTTTCGGTGCCATGGCGGCGGGCAGCCTGCTGTGGGGCAGCCTCGCGAGTCACGCCTCGATTACCCTCAGCCTGCTGCTGGCGGCCGGGGGCCTGGCCCTCTGTACGCTGCTGACCATCAAGGTGGCACTACCCAGCACCGAGGTTGAGGAACTGACGCCCTCCCTGCACTGGCCAACGCCGCTGCTCAGTGATGCCCTGGACCGCGACAGCGGGCCGGTGATGGTCACGGTCGAGTACCACGTCGAACCGGGCAAGGTCGAAGCTTTTCAGCAAGCCGCACGGGCACTGGAAGCCATGCGCAAGCGCAACGGTGCGTTGTCGTGGGGGTTGATGCGTGACAGTGCCGACCCGGACTTATGGGTCGAATTCTTCTTCGAGGAATCGTGGCTGGAGCACCTGCGTCATCACGGCCGGGTCACCCGTGGCGAGCTCAAGATCGAAGCGCGTGTGCGGCAGTTGCAGACCGATGGGGTGCCGATTCGGATTCGGCATTTGTTGGCGGGGGCAGCCTGACAAATCGCGGCGCCCGCTAACCCATCGCGAACAGGCTCCCACAATGGAACTGCGTACATCGCACCACTGTGGGAGCGGGCTTGCCCGCGATGAGGCCCGACCAGACAACACAAAAAAAGGGGAACCCTCACGGTTCCCCCCCTTCACATCAGAAAGCAAAACACGAACAACCCAAGGCTCCCCAGAACCCTTGGTAATCATTGACCGGCACACTCGAATGCCGCGCCCGTTCATGGCTGTGCGCATGCACCCCGCAAGGACCGACACATTGGTGCGCCACCGCCGCCAACGAGGGCGCACCGGCGCGCCAGTGCCCTGGCACCTTGGCCACCGGCGACCATTCAGGCAACACCGGCACCTGGCCAGGGCCGAGGTTGCTGAATTCCGCCGCACCGTACACCACCTTGCCGTCGACGACGGTCAGCACCGACTCGATGCCTTTGATCGCCTCTTCATCGACACTGAAGAAATCCAGCGACAACGCGGCCAGGTCCGCCAGTTGGCCGACCTTGATCTGCCCCTTTTTTCCCTGTTCACTGGAGAACCAGGCGCTGCCATGGGTGAACAGTTGCAACGCAGTTTCGCGACTCAGGCCTTCCGGGTACAACGCCATTCCGCCGACAGTCTTGCCGCTGACCAGCCAGTACAGCGAAGTCCACGGGTTGTAGCTGGAGACCCGAGTGGCGTCAGTGCCGGCACCGACCGGAATACCTTCGGCAAGCATGCGCTGGATCGGCGGCGTCTTCTCGGCAGCCTTCGCACCGTAACGGTCGACGAAGTATTCGCCCTGGAATGCCATGCGGTCCTGGATGGCGATGCCGCCGCCCAACGCTCGCACGCGCTCGATGTTTTTCGCGCTGATGGTTTCGGCGTGATCGAAGAACCACGGCAGGCCGTTGAACGGAATGTCGCGATTAACCTTCTCGAATACGTCGAGCATGCGCGAGATCGATTCGTCGTAGGTCGCGTGCAGTCGGAACGGCCAGCGTTGCTCGACCAGATGGCGCACCACCGGTTCGAGTTCCTGCTCCATGGTCTGTGGCAGGTCCGGGCGCGGCTCAAGGAAGTCTTCGAAGTCGGCCGCCGAGAACACCAGCATCTCGCCGGCACCGTTGTGGCGCAGGAAGTCGGTGCCGTCGCCGGGCTTGACCCTGGACGTCCAGTTCTTGAAGTCCGCGAGCTCTTCCTTGGGCTTCTGGGTAAACAGGTTGTAAGCGATGCGCACGGTCAACTGGCCCTTGTCGGCCAATTCCTGGATCACCTGATAGTCGTCCGGGTAGTTCTGGTAGCCGCCGCCGGCATCGATGGCGCTGGTCAGGCCAAGGCGGTTGAGTTCGCGCATGAACTGGCGGGTCGAGTTGACCTGATATTCCAGCGGCAGCTTCGGCCCCTTGGCCAACGTGGCATACAGGATCATTGCATTGGGGCGCGCAATCAGCAGGCCTGTGGGCTCGCCGAACTTGTTGCGCTGGATCTCGCCGCCCGGTGGGTTCGGCGTGTCCTTGGTGTAACCCACGGCCTTCAGCGCGGCGCGGTTGAGCAGCGCACGATCGTAGAGGTGCAGCAGGAACACCGGAGTATCAGGCGCGGCCTGGTTGATTTCCTCCAGGGTGGGCATGCGTTTTTCGGCGAACTGGAATTCGTTCCAGCCACCCACCACGCGCACCCACTGTGGCGTCGGCGTGCGGGCCGCCTGATCTTTAAGCAGGCGCAAGGCATCAGCCACCGAGGGCACCCCTTCCCAGCGCAGTTCCAGGTTGTAGTTCAAACCGCCACGAATCAAGTGCAGGTGGGAGTCGTTCAAGCCGGGGATGACGGTACGACCCTTGAGGTCGATGATCCGGGTGGCCGAGGTCTTGTGGGCCATGGCTTCGCCGTCGTTGCCCACGGCAATGAAGCGGCCGTCCTTGATGGCGACAGCGGTGGCCAGGGGTTTCTCGCGGTCGACGGTGTGCAATTTGCCGTTGAACAGAATCAGGTCGGCGCTCATGGAGCCACCTTGGCTGGAAGCGTAGGCAGAACCGGTGGAGCCAGAAAATGGCAACGCCGACCAAAGCGCGCCGGCGGCACCGAGGATGGTGCTGTTGGCCAGGAACTGTCGGCGGCTTTTGTCGTTGGAGTCTTGGGTCATGATGTTCTCCATCTGGATGCGGCAGCGGTGGGCACGACTGCGTAGCATGCCGGGGATTGCCCGGCAGGAATTGGATGGATGTGCGGTGAACGAAGCGGCGCCCAAGACAACGATAGCCGTTGCCTTGGGCGCGGTTGGCTTACTTGGCGGTGTTGAAGGCGTTGTAGCTGGTCATCAGGTTGCGGTAGTCCGGGATGTGGTTGGAGCACAGCGCGGCCAGGCCCTCGATGTCGTTGCGCCAGTCGCGGTGCAGCTCGCAGGCCACGCCGAACCAGGTCATCAGTTGCGCACCCGCTTGGCTCATGCGGTCGTGGGCGGCGTCACGGGTCATCTGGTTGAACGTGCCGGAGGCGTCGGTGACCACGAACACATCGAACTCTTCTTCCAGGGCAGCCAGGGCCGGGAAGGCTACGCAGACTTCGGTGACCACGCCGGCGATGATCAGCTGTTTCTTGCCAGTGGCCTTCACCGCCTTGACGAAGTCTTCGTTATCCCAGGCGTTGATCTGGCCAGGGCGGGCGATGTACGGAGCATCCGGAAACAACGCCTTGAGCTCAGGAACCAGCGGACCGTTGGGGCCTTGCTCGAAGCTGGTGGTGAGGATGGTCGGCAGGTTGAAGAATTTGGCCAGGTCAGCCAGGGCCAGGACGTTGTTCTTGAAGGCGTCAGGATCGATGTCGCGAACCAGGGACAGCAGGCCTGCCTGATGGTCAACCAGCAGCACGGCAGCGTCGTCTTTGTTCAGGCGGTTGTATTTGAATTTAGTCATGGCTGTTGCTCCTAAGGTGTTTTGATTTTCAGTAGTGGGTGTGTTTCGCGTTGATGGGAGAAGATTAAAACCATCACCTTTTGAGCGGTAGATAGCGAAAATTGGCTTTAGCGTTCTATTTCAGGAACGATGGATTCGGGGCGCCCCTATCGCGAGCAAGCTCGCTCCTACCGTTGCCGCGCGCCCCCATGTAAGCGCTGGCTTGCCAGCGATAGCGCCCTGACAGACACCACATACCCAAGGCCTGCTAACATGTCGCGCCATCAACCCTGCCGTGACGCCAGCCAATGCCGCCTGTTTCCCGCTCCGCTTCCCAGCCTGAACTGACTGCCCTGTTTGCCACGGTGCAAGCGCATTTTCTGAAGGTGATCGTGCCGCTCTGGCAGGGGCCCGGCTGGAATGCCGAGATGGCCTTGCCCTACGAGGCCCTGGATGCCGCGCACCAGCCGCTGCCGCCCCAGCGTTACCGGGCCATGGCCTGCGCACGGCAGCTGTACTTGTTTTCCAGCCTGATCGGCCAGGTGCCCGGCGCCCAGGCTCGCGCCGCCGCGTTGTTCCGTTCGCTGCAGCATCACTTTCACGATGCCGAACACGGCGGCTGGTTCTATAGCATCGATCCACAAGGCGCCCCGCTGGATCAAAGCAAGGACCTCTACACCCACGCATTCATCGTCTTCGCCTGCGCCCATTACTGGGGCAAGGTTCGCGAACCGCTGGTGGAATCGGTGCTCAATGCCTCGCTGCAAGTGGTGGCCGAGCGATTCGCCACGGGCGACGGCCTTTACGAAGCCAGCCTTGAGCGCGACTGGTCGTCGCGTAGCAGCGGCCCCCTGCAAAATCCACTCATGCATTTGGCCGAAGCCCTGCTCGCGACCTTGTCGGTACGCAAGGATGACGCGGTGCAGGCAGCCCTCATCGGGTTATGCACAGCCATGCAGCAACATTTCATCGATCCGGAACACGGCGTGCTGATGGAGAAACCGCTGGGCGCTGTGGATAACTGGTTCGAACCCGGGCATCAGTTCGAGTGGTATTTCCTGTTGGAATCCTCGCCGTTATTGCGTGACTCGGCCCTGCACGGCTCGATCACGCGTGCTTTCAGGTTCACCGAACGATTGGGGGTCGACCAGAAGACAGGGGCGGTCAAGGCCACACTGGTGCTGGAACACGATGGCGTGCCACGCGATGCGACCCAGCGTATCTGGGCCCAGGCGGAATACCTGCGCGCACTGACCCTGCGGCCGGACAGCGAAGCCAATGTGCTGCGCCAATTACAGACATTGCAGCGTCGCTTCCTGCATGCCGGCGGATGGCATGAGTGCCGTGCGGTGAATGGTGAAGTCTGCCGCCGTGACATGCCGTCGACCACGCCGTATCACCTGGCGACCTGTTATGGCGGGTTGGTTGAGTATCTCGGCTGACGGTTAGACCGCTATCGCGGGCAAGCCCGCTCCTACAGTGATTTTCGTTGTTCACACCCTTTGTGTGTCACACCGGACCCTGTAGGAGCGGGCTTGCCCGCGATTGGCCGCGACGCGGTTTAAGCCTTTCCACCCGAACGATCAATCGCAAACCCCGCCCAGCTCTGGCTCACCGGCATCAACTCAAGGGTGTTGATGTTGATGTGCGCCGGAGCGTTGAGTACCCAGAAAATCGTCTCGGCAATGTCATGGGGCTGGATCGGCTCGGCACCGGCGTAAGTCGCGTTGTAGCGCTCCTGGTCACCGGCGAAACGCACCAGCGAGAACTCGCTTTCGCACAGACCGGGTTCAATGTTGCTGACCCGCACGCCCGTGCCTTGCAAGTCGCAACGCAGGCTCAGCGAGAACTGCCCGACGAACGCCTTGGTGCCGCCATACACATGGCTGCCTGGGTACGGGTAGTTGCCGGCAACCGAGCCAAGGTTGACGATACCGGCGCCACGGCCATGGGCGATCAGGCGCGGCAACAGCAGGCGGGTGGCGTACATCAGGCCCTTGATGTTGGTGTCGACCATGGTGTCCCAATCATCCAGGCTGCACTTCGGCGCCGGGTCCGCGCCCAGGGCCAGGCCAGCGTTATTGATCAGCCCGCGCAGCTTGGCGAAGGACGGCGGCAGATTGGCAATGGCTTCTTCCATGGCCTTGCGATCACGGACATCGAGCACCAGGCCATGGACTTCGGTCTGCTTCGATAGCTCGGCGCACAGGGCATTCAGACGCTCTTCACGACGACCTGTCAGCACCAGTTTCCAGCCAGCCTCGGCGAAACGACGGGCGCAGGCTTCACCAAAACCGGACGTCGCGCCGGTAATAAACAGGGTGTTGGACATCGTGTTCTCCTTGCTTGGGCTGCCGTGCAACCCTTGGAATGGAAGTTCAGCAGCCAGCATGCCCGCCTTGGCACGCACCGGCAACCGGTAGCATTGTACAAAAAACGATCAACATGCCGCACGCCTCGCCAGCCGTGGCCTGCAGCCAGATACCCGCATGTTATCCACAAGCCGCTCCACAGTTTCCGGGGGCAAGTCATTACGCTGCAAGCCGCTGTGCATAAGGCTTTGCGGGCAGATTACAAAGTTTTTTGCTTGACCCCGTAATACTCACTGTGCAGACCTGGGCAATTTGCACGATCTACCGACTCAATCGGCGATGGCGCCAAGCCAGTAACGACGGCCCTCGGGTGAGTCTTTCCAGAGTTTAACCACAGAGTTATCCACAGGCGGTATCTTGCGTTTTTGTGCGCCTGACGCGACCAATAAAAAGGTTGACATTGCCGGCCTGACGCAGGCCAAAACCACCTGCTCAAAAAACAACCGCCACGCTGCAAGCCACGATTTACAAGGCGTTCAGCCGGCTACTCCCATGTTATTCACAGCCAGTTCCACAGCAAACGGGGACAACTCAAAAGCTTGGCGAAACAACTGTTTACAGCGGCTTTATGTCGCGCTTTCGGAGCTTCTGGAATTTGTTTTCCACAATTGACCTTTTGCTCCCCCCATCCTGTAGGAGCGAGCATGCTCGCGATGGTGGCCCAGGCACCGCGGGGAACCAGATACCCAACGTTATCGTTGACGACCATCGCGAGCATGCTCGCACCTACAGGGGTTGGGGATAGCCATGAAAAAGCCCCGGCGCTTTGCGCGCCGGGGCTTGGGTGTTGCCGCCGAGATCAATGCCCGCCAAGGTAGGCGTTGCGCACGTCCTCGTTCACCAGCAGTTCCTTGCCAGTGCCGCTCATGCGGATCTCGCCGTTGACCATCACATAGGCCCGGTCAGACAGGCGCAGGGCATGGTTCGCGTTCTGCTCGACAAGAAAGATGGTCATGCCGGTCTTGGCCAGTTCGCGCAGGGTGGCAAAGATCTGTTTCACCACGATAGGCGCCAGGCCCAGGCTTGGCTCATCGAGCAACAGCAGTTTCGGCCGACTCATCAGCGCGCGGGCGATGGCGAGCATCTGTTGCTCACCACCCGACATCGTCATGGCCCGCTGAGTGCGCCGCTCTTCAAGACGCGGAAACAGCTCGAACATGCGCTGCATGTCTTCCTTGGCGTACTTGTCACCAATGGGAATGGTGCCCATCAGCAGGTTTTCCTCGACAGTCATATCGGGGAATACACGCCGGCCTTCCGGCGATTGCGCGATGCCGTTGGAGGCAATGTAGTGCGATGACTTGTGGGTAATGTCCACGCCCTGGTAGAGGATTTGCCCACCCGCCGCACGCGGCTGGCCAAAGATCGACATCAGCAGCGTCGACTTGCCGGCGCCGTTTGAGCCGATCAGGCTGACGGTTTCCCCTTCGTTGATGTGCAGCGAGACTTTCTTCAGGGCCTGGATTGGCCCGTAAAACACGTCCAGCTCCTTGAGTTCGAGGATGGCGCCGTTAGTCATACGAGCTCCTCTTCATCAGCGCCCAGGTAAGCGGCAATCACTTTCGGGTCGTTGCGGATAGCGTCGGGGCCGCCCTCGGCGATGACAATGCCGTGGTCCAGCACCACGATGTGGTCGGAAATGCTCATAACCATGCCCATGTCGTGTTCGATCAGCACCACGGTCAGATCGTGCTCGTCACGCAGCAGACGGATCATCGCGCTCAGCGCTTCGGTTTCCTGAGGGTTGAGGCCGGCGGCCGGTTCATCGAGGCAGATGATCTGCGGCCGGGTGCACATCGCACGGGCGATTTCCAGACGGCGTTGCTGGCCATAGGACAACTCACCGGCCAGGCGGTTGGCGCAGTCCACCAGGTCCACCACTTCCAGCCAGTAGAAAGCGTGGTCCAGCGCATCGCTTTCGGCCTTGCGGTAGCCCTTGGTGTTGAGGATGCCCGCGAGCAGGCTGCGGTTGACCCACATGTGTTGCGCCACCAGCAGGTTTTCCAGCACCGACATTTCCTTGAACAGGCGAATGTTCTGGAAGGTACGGGCCAGGCCGGCGCGGTTCACCAGGTGGGTGCCGCCGAACATTTTGTAGTACATGCGGCTGGCGAAGGATTTCGGCGACACGAAATCGGTCGGTTTGAATGATTCGCCCAGCAACTGGATGACGTTGGTGCGCTCACCCCGCACGTTGAGTTCGATCTTGCCGCCGGAGGCCTTGTAGAAACCGGTCAGGCAGTTGAACACGGTGGTCTTGCCGGCGCCGTTGGGGCCGATCAGGGCGAAGATCGAGTTGCGATGCACGTTGAGGCTGACGTCGTTCAACGCCTTGATGCCGCCAAAGTGCATCATCAATTTTTCAACTGAAAGTACGACTTCGCTCATGGCGCTACCCCCTTGCGTGGCGTCACACCGGTACGGCTGATCCTAATCAGGCCGCGCGGTCGCCAGATCATCATCACCACCATCAGGATGCCGAACAACAGCACGCGGTATTCAGCGAAACCACGCAGCAGCTCCGGGGCCACGGTCAGTACGAAAGCCGCGATGACCACACCGATGGTCGAGCCCATGCCGCCGAGTACCACGATGGCGAGGATCAGGGCTGACTCAAAGAAGGTGAAGGACGTCGGGTTGACGAAGCCTTGATAGGTGGCGAAGAACACCCCTGCCAAACCGGCGGTCGAAGCACCGATGGTGAACGCCGAGAGTTTGACCAGCACGTGGTTCAACCCCATGGAACGGCAGGCGATTTCATCTTCCCGCAGGGCTTCCCAGGCGCGGCCGACCGGCATGCGGGTCAGGCGGTGCTTGATGTACAGCACGGCGAGTACGACCAGGAACAGCACGGCGTAGATGAAGTAGTACTTCACGTCCGGGTTGTAGGCGATGCCGAAGAACTCGTGGAACGGCACCCCGCCATCTTTCGCCCGCTTGCCGAACTCAAGGCCGAAGAACGTTGGCAGTGGCGCTGGCATGCCGTTTGGCCCGCCGGTCAGCGACAGCCAGTTGTTGAGCACCAGGCGAATGATTTCACCGAAGCCCAGGGTCACGATCGCCAGGTAGTCGCCGTGCAGACGCAACACCGGAAAACCCAGGATGCAGCCCGCCAGGCCAGCCGTGATCGCCGCCAGCGGCAGCACGGTCCAGAACCCCAGCCCCAGGTATTGATAACCCAGCGCCAGGCCATAGGCACCGATGGCGTAAAACGCCACGTAACCGAGGTCGAGCAGGCCGGCCAGGCCCACCACGATGTTCAGGCCCAGGCCCAGCAACACGTAGATCAACCCGAGGATGACCACGCCCAGCAGGTAGGAGTTGGAGAAGAACGGAAACACCACGGCGATGACGATCATCAACGGGATGATCCAGCGCAAGCGTGATTTGTAGTCAGGTGGCAGTACGTGTACCCCGGAGCCGGAGCTTTCAAAACCCTCGAGAATTTTCAGGCCCCTGCGAGTTTGCAGGAAGGTGCTGAGGGCAAAACGACCGGCCATGACAACGGCGATGATCCAGGCCACTCGCGTGGCTTCCAGATTGAAGCCATAGCCATCGAGTACGACGCCGACGATCGGCCCGAACACGATCAGGGCAACTAGGCCGGAGAGAATCGCATCAACCAGACTTTTCTTGAGATCAATGGTTTTTTTAGTGGTTGAAGACATGACTTACACCTTCGACACAAGAGGACGGCCGAGCAGGCCTTGAGGCCGAAAGACCAGAACGAGGACCAGCAGCGAGAAGCTGAAGACGTCTTTGTAGTCCGAGTTGACGAGACCCGAGAACAGCGACTCGGAAATCCCGAGGATAATCCCGCCGAGCATGGCCCCAGGCAGTGAGCCGATGCCGCCGAGTACCGCTGCGGTAAACGCCTTGATGCCAATGACGAAGCCTGCGTAGAAGTCGAACGTGCCGTAGTTCATGGTGATCAGCACGCCGGCCAGGGCCGCCATCGCTGCACCGATGATGAACACGTAGGAAATCACCCGGTCGGTGTTGATCCCCAGGATCGAGGCCATTTTGCGGTCTTGCTGGGTGGCGCGGCACATGCGGCCGAGCTTGGTGTACTTGATGATGTAGGTGAGCAACGCCATGCCGGCGAATGCCGCGACCAGGATGAAGATCTTGGTGTAGGTGAGCTGGACGAAGCCAGTACCGATGTCGATCCGCCATGCACCAGTCAGCAGTGTCGGAACACCCTGCTGGCGAGCGCCCTGGCTGATCTGGGCATAGTTTTGCAGGATCAGCGAAATACCGATGGCGCTGATCAGCGGTGCCAGCCGAGTGGAGTTGCGCAGGGGTTTGTAGGCGATGCGTTCGATGACCCAGCCATACACCCCGGTGACGACAATGGTGAAGACCAGTGTGCCCAGCATCAACAGAGGGAAGGATTCAATACCGAAGTAAGCCAGCAGTGCCAGACTGATTGCCGCGAGGTAAGCGGAAATCATATAAACCTCGCCGTGGGCGAAGTTGATCATGCCAATGATGCCATAGACCATTGTGTAGCCGATGGCGATCAGGCCATAGACCGACCCGAGGGTCAGGCCGTTGACCAGTTGCTGCAGGAAAATACCATCCATAACGCAATCTCACGCATTTGAGAGACTGCACAGAAGCCACCTGCGACGGACCGGGGTTCAGCCGCCGACGCAACGCGGTTGTGTGCAGCTCTACAAGAAAAGTCAGGTACTGCACGGACATGTTCAAGGATTGCCCGGCGCACGGGGCGCCGGGCAGTCATGTCACTTCTGTTTTTCCAGCTGGTGGTATTTGCCGTCCTTGTCCCACTGGTAAACCACGTAGTCGGACACTTTCAGGTCACCCTTGCTGTCCCAGGCTTTTTCGCCCATGACGGTCTTGACCGGGTTTTTCTTCAGCCATGCAGCCGCGTCCTCGCCCTTGTTGGACTTGGCGCCGTTGAAGGCTGCAGCCAGGGTCTGGACCGAGGCGTAGGCGTACAGGGTGTAGCCTTCTGGCTCGGTGCCGGCTTTGCGGAAGGCGTCTACCACCGTCTTGCTGTCTGGCAGCAGGCGAGGGTCGGCACCGAAGGTCATCAGCACGCCGTCCACGTATTGCGGGCCGCCGGCGGTGGTCACCAATTCGTCGGTCACGATGCCGTCGTCAGACATGAACTTCACGTCTTTCAGGCCTTCGGTACGCAGTTGCTTGACCAGTGGACCGGCTTCCGGGTGCAGGCCACCGAAGTAGACCACGTCGGCACCGGCGGCACGGATTTTGGTGACCACGGCGCTGAAATCTTTCTCACCACGGGTCAGGCCTTCGTACAGCACCGGCTTCACGCCACGTTTTTCCAGCTGTGCCTTGGTGGCATCTGCCAGGCCTTGGCCGTAGGTGTCCTTGTCGTGCAGCACGACGACTTTCTTGCCCTTGAGCACGTCGACGATGTAGTCGCCGGCGACGATACCTTGCTGGTCGTCACGCCCGCACATACGGAACATGGCGCTGAGGCCGCGCTCGGTCACCTGCGGGTTGGTGGAGCCCGGGGTGATGGCGATGATGCCCGCTTCGTCGTAGATCTCGGAGGCCGGGATGGTCGACGAGGAGCAGAAGTGGCCAACCACACCTGCGACTTTCTGGTTGGTCAGGTCCTTGGCGACCGTCACAGCCTGTTTCGGTTCGCAGGCGTCATCGCCCTTGACCAGTACGATTTTTTCCCCGTTCACGCCGCCTGCAGCATTGACCGCATCGGCCGCCGCTTGTGCACCCTTCATGTACTGTTCGCCAAATGCCGCGTTGGCGCCCGTCATTGGACCCGCTACGCCGATCTTGATGTCAGCCTGAGCAAACGCAGAAACGCCCAACGCAGTAGCCACTGCGAGGGCCAGAAAGCCTTTCTTGTAAAACGTCTGGGACATGAGGTGGTGCTCCAAGGTTTTTTTTGATTTGGCACTGCAACTTCACTGAATGCTCAGAGCAAGGGCCGTGCCATCGGTTTTTTATTCTGAAAAAAGTCGCTGCGTTATTGTTTTTATGACTGTTTCGGTCCCATTTTCATTGGGCGTGCAACCGTCTAAACCGCGGAAGGTAAAACCAATTATTTTTTAAGGCGCAACCTGCCTGCGCCATCATTGCAACCGCGACACCAAACGGCGTGCAACCAGCCTGTAACAACCCGCGTCACCGAACTGCACACTGCTGGTGCGGGGACTGCTACAACCCGCACCATTACAGGCTAGTCGCAACACCGAAAAGCGCCGCTTCGGGCAACAAATTTCTTCAATCAGATCACGATGCGCAGGCACTGGCCCGCGTGATACAGCGAAAAGCCGGCTTCGTACAGACAACTGCGCAGCCCCACCCCGGCTACCGGCTGCATGGGTGCGAATGGAATCGGCAGGGCCTGAGGATTTCCGTTACACAGATAGTCCGCAAACGCCTTACCGACCACCGTGCCCGTGGTCACACCGCGCCCGTTGTAACCGGTGACGGCCACCAGCCCCGGGGCCGGCTCGAACAGGCGCATCAGGTGATCGGGGGTAAACGCGATGCGCCCGGTCCAGGTGCACTCCCACTCCACCGATTTGAGATACGGGAAGTAATGCTGCTGCACCCGATCGGCCCAGGCTTTGAGAAACCACGTCGGTTTCTGATTACCGTTGCCCAGGCTGCCGAGCAATAGTCGACCTTCTTTGTCCCGACGCACGCTGCTGAGTACCTGACGGGTGTCCCAGGATCCCTGACCGCCGGGAAGAATGCGGTCCGCCGCCTCGCCGCTTAGCGGCACGGAAGCCACCTGATAGTAATAACCGGGGAAAAAATTGCGTCGCAACTCGGTCCAGTCGCCTTCGGTGTAAGCGTTGGAGGCGATGACCACCTGTTCAGCCAGCACCGCCCCCTGCTCGGTCTGCACCGACCAGCGCTGGCCTTGGCGCTCCAGGCGCGTGACGGGTGAGTGATCGAAAAGTTGGCCACCCAGCTTTACGGCGGCATTGGCCAGCCCGGTGGCGTAGGCCATCGGGTTAATCGTACCCGCGCGCCGATCGAGCAGCGCTGCGGCGATCTTTTTGGTGCCCGTGGCTTGCTCGCAGGCCGAACCGGTCAACAGTTCGATGGGCGCGCCACGGCGTTTCCATTGTTGTTCACGACTGCGCAGGTCCGCCTCGCCACGCGCGTTGTGCGCCATGTGCAGCGTGCCTTCGCGGCGCAACTGGCAATCGATGTTGTATTTGTCCACCAGACTGAACACCAGCGCCGGCGCCGCGCCCAGCATGCGATTGAGCTGACTGCCGACCGCTTCGCCAAACCCGGCTTCGATGTCATCCGGCGGGATCCACATGCCGGCATTGACCAGCCCGACATTGCGTCCCGAACCGCCATGACCGGTACGGTGGGCTTCGAGCACACAGACGGTCTTGCCTTGTTCCAGCAAATGCACCGCCGCCGACAAACCGGTGAAACCGGCGCCGATGACACACACATCAACCGTTACTTCGCCCTTGAGCGCCGCATGGTCGGGCCTTTGCGGCGTCAGTTTTTCCCACAGACATTCTTCGCGTAACGGCATGTTGGCTCCTGGCGGAGCAGCTGCAAGCGGCAAGCTAAAAGCTACAAGCAAATTGGCTTGCAGCTTGTAGCTCGTAGCTCAAAGCTGCTCAATCAAACGTAATGCCCTGCGCCAACGGCAGCTCGAGCGAATAGTTCACGGTGTTGGTCTGGCGGCGCATGTAGGCGCGCCAGGCGTCGGAGCCGGATTCGCGGCCACCGCCGGTTTCTTTTTCGCCACCGAATGCACCGCCGATTTCCGCGCCGCTCGGGCCGATGTTGACGTTGGCGATGCCGCAGTCGCTGCCGACTGCCGACATGAATTTCTCGGCTTCACGCACGTCCGTGGTGAACACGCACGAGGACAGGCCTTGTGGCACCGAATTGTTCAGACGCAGCGCCTCTTCAAAATCGTTATAGCCGATCACGTAGAGGATCGGGGCGAAGGTTTCGTGGCGGACCACGTCGCTCTGCTCCGGCATTTCGACGATGGCCGGCTCCACGTAATAGGCGTTCGGGAATTTATCTTCCAGTTGGCGCTTGCCACCGAATACCCGACCGCCCTCGCTCAGGGCCTGTTCCAGCGCATCCTGCATGTTGTCAAAGCTCTGCTTGTCAATCAGCGGACCGATCAGGTTGCCTTCCAGCGGATGGCCGATGCGCACCTTGGCATAGGCGGCTTTGAGGCGGGTGACGATTTCTTCCTTGACCGATTCATGGGCAATCAGGCGACGCAGGGTGGTGCAACGCTGGCCAGCGGTACCAACGGCGCTGAACAGGATGGCGCGTACGGCCATGTCCAGGTCAGCGCTTGGGCCGAGGATCATCGCATTGTTGCCGCCCAATTCAAGAATGCTGCGGGCAAAGCGAGCGGCAATTTTAGGCGCCACTTCACGGCCCATGCGGGTGCTGCCGGTGGCGCTGACCAGCGCGACGCGCGGATCATCGACCAGCGCTTCGCCGGCATCGCGGCCACCGATGACAACCTGGCTGAGGTGTGGCGGGGCATCGCTGAAATTTTTCAGCACGCGCTCGAACAGCGCCTGGCAAGCCAAAGCGGTGAGCGGGGTTTTCTCCGACGGCTTCCAGATCACCGGGTTGCCGCAGACCAGCGCCAGCGTGGTGTTCCAGGCCCAGACCGCGACCGGGAAGTTGAACGCGCTGATCACGCCGACGACGCCCAGCGGATGCCAGGTTTCACGCATGTGGTGGCCAGGACGTTCGGACGCGATGGTCAAACCGTACAACTGGCGGGACAGCCCGACGGCGAAGTCGCAGATGTCGATCATTTCCTGGACTTCACCCAAACCTTCCTGGGTGATCTTGCCGGCTTCCCAGGAGACCAGCTCACCGAGGTCGGCCTTGTATTCACGCAAGACTTCGCCGAATTGACGCACCAGTTCGCCACGGCGCGGGGCCGGCACCTTGCGCCACAACTCGAACGCATGATCTGCACGACTGATGTGCTGCTCGACTTCGGCGGCACCTTCCCAGTTCACGGCACCGATCCGGCTGCCATCGATCGGCGAATGCACCGGCACTTTGCCGTTCTGGTACAGGGCCGGGTTTACACCAAGACGATCAAGCAATGCGGCAACCATGGGTCACTCCTCAAGCAAAAAACAGAAAACGTCCAGCCGATTACGCCGACTGATCAGACCTGTAGTTTTAGCCTGCCGCAGGTTACCCAACAAACGACCTTTAAGAGAGATATCATTCCGTTTATTCATGCTGCGAATTGCTGGCCAGAAAGAATCCGGAAAAAGGACACCCCACATGCTGAATAAACGTTACTTGCCGTCGATCACCGCCCTGCAGTGTTTCGAGGCCGTGACCCGGCATTTGAGCTTCACACGGGCAGCCGAAGAGCTGAACCTGACCCAGAGCGCGGTGAGCAAACAGGTCGCGCAACTGGAAGAATTGCTGCAACACCTTTTGTTCCGTCGCGTGCGCCGTCGCCTGCAGATGACTCCGGCCGGCGACTTGTACCTGGTGGAAGTCCGAAAAATCCTCACTCAGGTCGAAATGTCGACGCATTACCTGCGTTCCTACGGCGGTGAGACCGAGGTACTGCGCGTCTCCACCCCGCCGACCTTCGGCGCCCGCTGGCTGGTGCCGCGCCTGAAAGGCTGGCGCCTGCGTCATCCGTCGATCCACCTGGACCTGTGCAGCGAACAGGAAGCCGACGACCTGCTGCAAGGTCGCAGCGACCTGGCGTTCTACTTCGGCCAGGGCTCCCGCCCCCGCAGCGAATGCCTGAAGCTGTTCGGCGAAGAACTGGTGCCCGTTTGCTCGCCGGCCAGCCTGCCGGCGAAACCCTTTACTGATCCGACGCAACTCACAGACCTGGTCCTGCTGCAAAATGCATCCCGCCCCCAGGCTTGGCACGACTGGTTCGACAGCCAGGGCTACCACACCGAACACAGTTACCACGGCCCGCGTTTCGAAACCTTCTACATGTGCATCCGCGCCGCTCAGGTGGGCTGCGGCGTAGCGCTGTTGCCCCGGTTTCTGGTGGAAGAGGAACTGGCCGACGGCAAGCTGGTCATCCCCTGGCAACATGCGATGCCCAGCGCCGACGCCTACTACCTGGCCTACCCGGAACACTCGGCGGAAGTGCCCAAGGTGCGGGATTTCGTGCAGTGGATGCTGGAGCAGATCGACACCCCGAATTAACGCGACATTGCTTTTGATGGGAGCGGCGGTGCGACGATTCGACTTGCTCGCGAATGCGCTGTGCCAGTCACCCTGAATGTCGACTGATGTACCGCTATCGCGGGCAAGCCCGCTCCTACAGTGGATCGAATCCACTAAAAAATCGCTGGTCATGAGCGGCACCGATATGCGCCACTATCGCCATTCAAAGTGGAGAACCCCCGTTATGAGCGAGAGCGTATTTGCCGACCGCATCGTGCAGAACCTGCTCGACACCGACTTCTACAAGCTGACGATGATGCAGGCGGTGCTGCATAACTACCCGAACGTGGAAGTCGAATGGGAGTTTCGTTGCCGCAACAGCGAAGATTTACGCCCTTACCTGGCGGAGATCCGCTTTCAGATCGAGCGCCTGGCCGAGCTGAGCCTGAGCGCCGATCAGTTGGGCTTCATGGAGCGCATCAGCTTCATGAAACCGGACTTCCTGCGTTTTCTTGGCTTGTTCCGCTTCAACTTGCGCTACGTTCATACCGGCATAGAGAACGGTGAGTTGTTCATCCGCCTGCGTGGGCCTTGGTTGCATGTGATTCTGTTTGAAGTGCCGCTGTTGTCCATCGTCAGCGAAGTGCGCAACCGCTATCGCTACCGGGATATCAAGCTGGAGCAGGCCCGCGAGCAGCTATATCGCAAGTTCGACTGGCTGACCGTCAACGCCAGCAGCGACGAACTGTCTGAGTTGCAAGTCGCCGATTTCGGCACCCGCCGGCGTTTTTCCTACCGTGTGCAGGAAGAAGTCGTGAATGTGCTCAAGCACGATTTTCCTGGTCGGTTTGTCGGCACCAGTAACGTGCATCTGTCCCGGGAGCTGGACATGAAACCGTTAGGCACCATGGCCCACGAATGGATCATGGCGCACCAGCAGCTAGGCCCGCGCCTGATCGACAGCCAGAGTGCCGCCCTCGATTGCTGGGTTCGTGAATACCGTGGCCTGCTGGGGATTGCCCTGACCGATTGCATCACGATGGACGCCTTCCTCAACGATTTCGACCTGTACTTCGCCAAGCTCTTCGACGGTTTGCGTCATGACTCCGGCGACCCGGTCATCTGGGCAGAAAAGGCGATCGCGCACTACCAGAAGCTCGGCATCGACCCCATGAGCAAGACGCTGACGTTCTCCGACAGTCTGACGCTGCCCAAATCGCTAGAGATATTCCGTGCCCTGCGTGGTCGGATCAATGTCAGCTTTGGCATCGGCACCCATCTGACGTGCGATATTCCGGGTGTTGAACCGATGAGCATCGTGCTTAAAATGGCCGCCTGTAACGGCCAGCCGGTGGCGAAGATCTCCGACGAGCCCGGCAAGACTCACTGCAAAGACCCTAATTTCGTCGCCTACTTGCGACACGTATTCAAAGTACCTGCCGACCCTTCCAGCACACCAAGCAAGGAGTGAATTCATGCAAGCCGTACAGCGTGAGATTGCTGAGCAGCTCAAGGTTCAACCGCCATTCGCCGACAAGGCTGCCCTCGAGGCAGAGGTCGTGCGGCGTATCACGTTCATCCAGGACTGCCTGGTCAATTCCGGGCTCAAGACCCTGGTGCTCGGCATCAGCGGCGGCGTCGATTCGCTGACCGCCGGCCTGATGGCCCAGCGCGCCATACGTGAGCTGCGCGAGCGCACGGGCGATGAGCGTTACAAGTTCATCGCCGTGCGCCTGCCTTACGGCAAGCAGTTCGATGAGCACGATGCCCAGGCGTCGCTGGAAGCCATCCAGCCAGACGAACGTCACACCGTGGACATCGGCCCGGCGGTCAAGGCGTTGGCGTCCGAAGTGAAAGCTTTCGAAGGCAAGCCGGCGGCTTCGGTGGACTTCGTCCTGGGTAACACCAAGGCACGGATGCGCATGATCGCCCAGTACACCATCGCCGGCGCCACGCAGGGCCTGGTGATCGGCACCGACCATGCAGCCGAAGCGGTGATGGGTTTCTTCACCAAGTTCGGTGACGGCGCCTGCGACCTTGCACCGTTGAGCGGCCTGGTGAAAAACCAGGTACGAGCCATCGCCCGCAGCTTTGGTGCGCCGGAGTCGCTGGTTGAGAAAGTCCCGACGGCGGACCTTGAAGACCTCGCACCGGGCAAGCCGGACGAAGCCTCCCATGGCGTGACCTATGCCGAAATCGACGCGTTCCTGCACGGTGAGCCGGTGCGGGATGAAGCGTTCAGGATTATTTGCGATACGTACAACAAGACGCATCACAAGCGGGTGATGCCGTTTGCGCCTTGAGGCGTGAATGAATGAAAAAGCCCGCTGATTCAGCGGGCTTTTTCATTGACCAGAACAGGCGACGATGACGCGGATTTACTTCAGGGTCACAGTGCCTTTCATCATCGAGATGTGGCCTGGGAACGAGCAGAAGAAGCCGTATTTCTCGGCAGCATCGAGTTTCGATACGTCGAAGGTCACCGAGTCGGTTTCCTTGGCACCAATGATTTTGGTGTGGGCGATGACGCGGGCGTCACCCTCTTTGATGTAGTTCTTGTCGATGCCGGCACCCAGGCCGTCGGTGGCGATCGGCTGCATGTCGGCTTCCTTGCTCAGCACCCAGTTATGGCCCATTACGTTCTTCGGCAAGCTGCCGGAGTGGGTCAGTTCCACGGTGAAGGTCTTGCAGCTTTTATCGATTTCAATGGCCTTGGTGCTGAAGGACATTTGGTCAGTGGAGTCGATGGTGGTCTTGCACTCGGCAGCCATCAATTGGCTGCTGGCCAGCGTCAACAGGGATACCGCAACAAGTTTGGCAAACATGGTGAATCTCCAAGGCATGGTTAACGAAATTTCTAATGGACAGAAGACTGCCTGAAAATCCGGCAAGTTCCTATGACCTACGTCATAACTTGTATACAACTTTCGGGCTATGACCCCTATCGAGACAATCTACCAGTCAGACGTCCGGGGCGACCCTATCATTAGGCCATCGACCTTCAACCGGAGTGCCTGTCATGTCCATCAACAGTTTTTTGTGCAGCTTGCTCGCCGCTTACGCCTGCGGCGCCAGTGGTACCTGTGAAACGTCCCGGCGCGAAGTCTAGACCTTGGAACGCAGCGACGCTGCCTTTACTCTGTGCCCATCCTGAGCATGGAGTAAGGCATGTCTTTAACATCCGTTTGTGTATTTTGCGGTGCCAGCACCGGCACCAACCCAGCTTATCGCGAGGCAGCCGTAGCGCTTGGCCGCGCGCTGGCCGAACGCAAGTTGACCCTGGTCTATGGAGGCGGCGCCGTGGGGCTGATGGGCATTGTCGCCGACGCCGCACTGGCGGCAGGCGGTGAAGTCATCGGCATCATTCCGCAGAGCCTCAAAGACAAGGAAATCGGCCACAGCGGACTGACTCGCCTGGAAGTCGTCGACGGCATGCACGCGCGCAAGGCGCGGATGGCCGAGCTCAGCGACGCATTCATCGCGCTGCCAGGGGGCCTGGGCACCCTGGAAGAACTGTTCGAAGTCTGGACCTGGGGCCAACTCGGCTATCACGGCAAACCGTTGGGATTGCTTGAGGTGAACGGCTTCTACAGCAAGCTGACCGGGTTTCTCGATCACATCGTCGGCGAAGGCTTCGTTCGCGGGGCACACCGCGACATGCTGCAAGTGAGCGAATCGCCACAAACGCTGATCGACGCCCTGGACGCCTGGCAGCCGACCATTGCGCCGAAGTGGACGGAGCAGACACCAGGTTGATCCTAACCTTCTGTAGGAGCGAGCATGCTCGCGATGGTCGTCAACGATGACGCGGGGTGTCAGGACGCCATCGCCGCCTGAGCCTCCATCGCGAGCATGCTTGCTCCTACAAGGGCGGGGCATTCAATCCTGCGGCATCACGGTAACCCGCACCTCCGGGTCATGATTGCCGCCACCCAGGATCACCCCGCGCAATGGCGAAACATCGGAGAAGTCCCGGCCCCAGGCCAGGGTGATGTGTTCCAGCGCCGGTTGGACATTGTTGGTCGGGTCGAAATCCACCCAGCCCAGTACCGGGCAATACACCGACACCCAGGCATGGGAGGCATCGGCACCGATCAGGCGTGGTTGGCCCGGGGGTGGCTGGGTCAACAGGTAGCCGCTGACGTAGCGCGCCGCCAACCCTCGCGAGCGCACACACGCGAGCATCAAGTGGGCGAAGTCCTGACACACTCCCCGTCGACGCTCCAGCACTTCCACCAGCGGCGTCGCCACCTGCGTGGCTTCGGCGTCGAAAGTGAATTCGCGGAATATTTTCTCCATCAACGCCCGCACACCCAGTAACAGCGGTCTTTGCGCAGGGAAACAGCTTTGCGAAAAGTCGACGAAATTGCGTTTGAGGTGCACATAGGGCGATTCAAAGCGATACCGACACGCTTCAAGCATCTCTGATGAAAGTGGCTGACCGCTGTAGGTCAAGGCATTACGCGTGTCTTCCCAGGCCGGCGACCGGGTGAAATCCAGAACAGGCCGCGCCAGCACTTCAACACACAGTCGCGCATTGACCTGCAATTCATCGTGAGGCCGTTCGAAGGCCAGGCGTGTCAGCGGATTGCCGAACACGTCCAGTTCGTCCCGGCGCGAGGTCGGCTCGGGACTGATCTGCAACTGCTGATCCGTGCAGCGCTGCCAGACACAGGTGCGAGGCCACAGGTGCGCCAGTTGCTGGGCCAGCGACACCGGACTGTCGTAGTGATAATGCGTGTCGTGGAAAATCTGGTAACGGGCGTTCATCAGACGGACACCGTGCGCTGGCTGACATCATCAACGTGGGCGAAGTGACGCAACGCCAGGCGATCCGACACCTGCCCGCTGGCGTCAGCGATTGCTTGCAGCAGGTCGGCCAGCCCATCGATTGCTGCACGAACACTGGCATCGCCAAACAGCGAATACTCGAGACAACCCAGGTCGAAGCGGGCCAAATGCTCCACCAGAAGCGGTAGCCCCGACTCGCGTGGGGCGCCGAAATCGTCATTCAAGCGTTTCAGCGTGCGGGTCACCAACTTCAGCTGGAACAACACCGCGTGAGGGTTCTGCTCGTCGAGCAGTAACAGGTCCAGCACCGGGATCAACTGCGCCACCGCCAGATAACGCGAGCGGTAGGTGATGCTGCTGTTGCCCAGTTCCAGCAGCCACTCAAGGCCCGCCTGATCGAACGCCCCACTACCGCGCAGGAACGCCGCCAGACTGGCGCTGAGAAATTGCAGGCGCTCGATCCGTCGCCCGATCATCAGGAAGCGCCAGCCTTCATCGCGGGTCATATCGTCGAGGGCGAAACCGGACAACGCTGCCAGCGACATCACCAAACGGTTGAGAAAATCCAACAACTCGCCGAAGTCCGGATCAGCGGTTTCCAGCTCCATCGCTTCGCGCTGCAACTCCACCAGCGCCTGCCAGTTTTCCCGGGAAAGCTTGCCGCGCACCTGCGACGCCGCCCACTGCAATCGTTGCAGGTTGGATCGCAGGCTGAACGGCCAGTCATCGCCGAGCAATGCCGCCAGCAATCGCTCGGGCAAGGAGCCTTCATCGGGCAACAGCATCAGTCGCTCGCCCAAATCGACGGCAGCTTGCAGGGCTTGCGGGTCGTCGCCATCGACGTAGCGTGCCAGCATGATGCGCAGCAAGCGCGCACTGTCATCGCAGCGTTCGCAGTAACGACCGAACCAGAACAGGTTTTCCACGACCCGCGATGGCAGGTACGGATCGCGCCGCACCAGATCGTGCACGCCGATATTTCGCTGGGCTTTCCACTGCTCGCCGCTCGGCGGGCGATCGCTCAGCACCCAGGTGTCCTTGCTCGCACCACCGCGTTGCATCGACACCACTTCGGCGTCCGCCTCGGCGGCCACTCGGGTCAATCCGCCGGGCAGCACCCGATAACCCTCGCCACTGGCCACCGCATACATGCGCATGCCGATGGCCCGTGGCTGCAATTGGCCGCCCTCGGCCTGCCAGACCGGCGCCTGGGACAACTGCGCCAGTTCCTGCGCCACGTAGGCGTAGGGTCGCGCCTGCATGCGCTCGGCGAGTGTCCGACGCTGCGCTTCGCTCAGGTCTCGCCCCAATACCGGGGTAAAGCTCTGGGAGGGGAACGCGGGACGGATCAGCAATTGCGGCAGCTTTTCCAGCGCCTGGGCCAGCACCGGCGCCTCGCCACACCACCAGGTGGCGATGGAGGGCAGGATCAGTTCTTCGCCAAACAGGAATTGGTTGATCCTCGGCAAAAAACCCAGCAGCCCCGGCGACTCCAGCACCCCGCTGCCCAGCGCATTGGCCATCAGCACCCGGCCCTGCCGCACGGCGTCCAGCAGCCCCGGTACCCCGAGGGCCGAATCGGTGCGCAGCTCCAGCGGGTCGCAGAAATCGTCGTCGAGCCGACGCATGATTGCGTGGACTCGACGCAGGCCGCTCAATGTTTTCAGGTAAACCGTGGCGTCGCGCACCGTGAGGTCGCCGCCCTCCACCAAGGGGTAGCCCAGCTGCCGCGCCAGATACAAATGTTCGAAATAGCTTTCGTTGAAACGCCCGGGCGTCAGCAACACCACCAACGGCGTTTCACTGGGCGCCTGACGGGCCAGGGTTTCCTGAAGCGTGCGAAAGAATCCGGCCAGATGCTGCACCTTCATGTCGCGATACAACTCGGGAAAGGCCCGGGACACGATGGTGCGATTTTCCAGCGCGTAACCGGCGCCGGAGGGGGCCTGGGTCCGGTCCGCCGTCACCCACCAGCGACCATCGGGCGTGCGCGCCAGATCCACGGCATACAGATGTAAAAAAGTACCGTCAGGCGGGGTGATGCCCTGGCATGGCCAGAGGAAATTGTTGTGGCCGAACACCAGTTCGGCAGGCAGCAGGCCCTCGGCAATCAGGCGTTGCGGGCCATAAAGGTCAGCCAGAACCGCGTTCAGCAAGCGTGCACGCTGGGCAATGCCCGCCGACAGCTGTTCCCACTCATCGGCGGCGATGACATGCGGCAAAAGGTCTAACTCCCAGGGCCGGTCAGCACCCTTGGGGTCGGCATAGACATTGTAGGTCACGCCGTTTTCCTGGATCTGCCGGCTCAGCAGTGCCTGGCGTTGCTCCAACTGCGCGGACGTGCTGCGTTGCAATTGGTCGAACAGCCGACGCCAATGCACACGTACGCCGCCACTCTCGTCGAGCAGTTCGTGATAGGAGCCCGCAGTGAGCGGGTAGCGATCTAGCAGGTCAGGCATGGAAAGCTCGGCAGACAGCAGGAAACAGTCAGACTAACGCACGCTTGTGACGCCCGGATAGACGAAAAATCCGAGCGTCGCGCAAGGCTCAGCAACGTCGTAAATCGAGTGTCATCGGCAGCTCGTCGTTGATTTCAGAAACGGGTATCGCCAGTTTTCCGGGACGGTGTCCGATGCGGAAGAAACGCGCCAACCGTCGACTCTCTGCTTCGTTGGCATTCACCGGAAGGCTCTCGTAGTTGCGTCCGCCCGGATGGGCCACGTGATACTGGCACCCACCCAGCGAACGCTCCATCCAGGTGTCGAGCAAGTCGAACACCAAGGGCGCGTGGACGGGAATCGTCGGTTGCAGGCAATTGGCGGGTTGCCAGGCACGGAAACGCACGCCTGCGACGAATTCGCCTACACGCCCGGTCGGTTGCAACGGCACCGGCACGCCATTGCACGTCAGTACGTAACGCTGTGGCGGCAGGCCACTGAGCTTGACCTGCAAGCGTTCCAGCGACGAATCCACATAACGCACGGTGCCGCCGGCGGTGCCCTCCTCGCCCAGCACATGCCAGGGTTCCAGTGCCTGGCGCAGTTCCAGTTCGATACCGCTGACCGCGTAGTCGCCTACCTTGGGAAAACGAAACTCCAGATGAGCGGCAAACCACTCAGCCCGTAGTGGATAACCCGCCGCATTGAGATCGACAATAACGTCGGCGAAGTCCTGCTCGATGAAGTGCGGCAACAGGAAGCGGTCGTGCAACTCAGTACCCCAGCGGGCCAGCTTCGGCGGCGCATAGGGCTCGCGCCAGAACCGTGCAACCAACGCGCGTAACAGCAACTGCTGGACCAGGCTCATGCGCGCATGGGGCGGCATCTCGAAAGCGCGCAACTCCAGCAGTCCAAGACGTCCCGTGGCGCCATCGGGTGAATAGAGCTTGTCGATACAGAATTCGGCGCGGTGGGTGTTGCCGGTCACATCGATCAGCAGGTTGCGCAACAGCCGGTCCACCAACCATGGCGGACATTGCTCACCGGGCTCCGGCATTTGCGCGAAGGCGATTTCCAGCTCGTACAACGCATCGTTGCGCGCTTCATCGACACGGGGCGCCTGGGACGTAGGGCCGATGAACAAACCCGAAAACAGATAGGACAATGACGGGTGGTTATGCCAGTAGCTGATCAGGCTGCGCAGCAGATCGGGCCGGCGCAGAAACGGTGAGTCGGCGGGGGTCGCACCGCCCAGTACGAAATGGTTACCGCCTCCGGTGCCGGTGTGTCGACCATCGATCATGAATTTTTCGCTGGTCAATCGGGTCAGCCGAGCCTGTTCGTACAGAAACTCGGTGCGTTCGACCAGTTCGTCCCAGGTGGCGGACGGCTGCACGTTCACCTCGATCACGCCAGGGTCGGGGGTGATGCGAAAGTTGCTCAACCGCGGATCGCTTGGCGGCTCATAACCTTCCAGTAACACCGGGCAATGCAGTTCCTCGGCCGTGGCCTCGATGGCGGTGACAAGTTCCAGATAATCCTCGACCCGCTCCAGCGGCGGCATGAACAGGTACAACCGCCCTTCCCGCGCCTCGGCACAGAATGCGATGCGCGTCAGCCAGGCCGCGGACTCGTCAATCAGCGGCGCCCGGTCATCCGCAACCGATGCCGTGTCAGGGCTTTGCAGTTGCGCTGTGTCGGGCAGAGACGGGAAATCCTGATTCGGATCCTGAGGATGGATGAACGGATACTCCGCTGCCTTGACCCAAGGCTGCGAAGCCAGCGGCAAGCGATAGCCCAGCGGCGAGTCCCCCGGCACCAGCCGGCAATGCTCGTCGCGCAGGTACCAGCGGCCACTCTGCCAGCGGTCGCCCCTGGCAGTGCGGGCAAGTGGCAGCACCTGGCCGATGACTTTATCCAGGCCCTGGCTGAAGACCTTACGCAGGCGTGCACGCTCCAGGGGGTCCTCCAACCGCGAGTCTTCGGCGGTGACGTTCTGCGGCAAGGCACCTTCGCGCCATAGGTAATAGAAATTGTCCTCGTAGGCGGGGAAGACAAAACGGGTCTCAATCTTCAATCGCTCGGCGACACTCGCCAGGAAACGTCTCGCCAGCTCCCCATCGGCGCCGTAGTCTTGCTGCTCATCGGCAATCAGCGCGCTGTTGTGCCAGATGGGCACGCCATCACGCCGCCAGTAGCTGTTGAGCGACCAGCGTGGCAGTTGCTCCCCGGGGTACCACTTGCCCTGGCCGAAATGCACCAGGCCCTTGGGTGAGTAATGTTTGCGCAGGCGCTGGAACAGTTCGGCGGACAGGCGGCGTTTGTCTGGTCCGAGCGCAGCGGTATTCCATTGCGCGCCGTCTGGATCGTCCAGGGAGACGAACGTCGGCTCACCGCCCATGGTCAGGCGCACATCGCCTGCCAGCAAGTCGGCATCGATCTGCCGCCCCAGCGCCTGGATCGCGAGCCACTGGTCATCGGTGTAAGGCTGGGTGACACGCGGCGCCTCCCAGATCCGCTCCACCGACATTTCGTGCGTAAACTCACATTCGCAGGGTTCGACCAAGCCACTGATGGGCGCCGCAGAGCCCGGATCCGGACTACAGGCCAACGGAATATGCCCTTCACCGGCGAACAACCCCGAAGTCGCGTCCAGGCCGATCCAGCCGGCGCCGGGCAAGTAGACTTCGCACCAGGCGTGCAGGTCGGTGAAGTCCACCTCGGTGCCCGACGGCCCATCCAGACTTTTCACGTCGGCAGTCAGTTGAATCAGGTAGCCGGAGACGAAGCGCGCCGCCAGCCCGAGATTGCGCAGCAGTTGCACCAGCAGCCAGGCCGAATCGCGGCAGGAACCGGACGCATGCTCAAGGGTGTGCTCAGGAGTCTGAACCCCCGGTTCCATTCGGATCAGGTAGCCGATGTCTTCACTCAGGCGCTGATTGAGGGCGACGAGGAAATCCACGCTCGGCAACGGCGTGCGGTCGATGCCGTCCAGATAGTCCTTGAACATCGGTGTCAGGGGAAGGGTTTCCAGGTACGGTGCCAGCTCCTTGCGCTCGTCGGCGGCGTAGGCAAAAGGGATCTTTTCTGCATAGGGCTCGAGGAAGAAATCGAACGGATTGAACACTGCCATCTCCGCCACCAGATCGACTTCCACCCGCAGCTCGTCGGTTTTCTCCGGGAACACCAATCGGGCCAGGTAATTGCCCTGCGGGTCCTGCTGCCAGTTGATGAAGTGCTGCTCTGGGGAGACTTTCAGCGCATAAGACAAAATCCGCGTACGACTATGGGCGGCCGGGCGCAGGCGAACGATCTGCGGGCCGAGTTCGACGGCGCGGTCGTAGCGGTAATGCGTGACGTGGTGCAATGCGACATGAATCGACACGGCGTGCCTCCTGCGAGCCTTGGGCGTATGCGAAAGCGCGCAAGACTTATGCCACCCGGTGGCGCTGGCGCTTTCTCCCTTTACAGGAGGCAGTACAGCACCAAAATCGGGCAATGCAGGAAATGTGCGAGGAGCAATTGCACATAAATGTTGCCGTGGAGGGCGAGCGCAAATTTATCGGTGACTGGACCGGCCTCTTCGCGGGCAAGCCCGCTCCCACATTTGTTCCTTGTACACCTGTCCCCTGTGGGAGCGGGCTTGCCCGCGAAGAGGCCAGCAGCCATCACACAAAAAAAACGCCAACCCGAAGGCTGGCGTTTCTTGATCAGCTCACACAATCCTCAGCGCGGCACCACAGGCTTGCGCGCAGGCTTGGGGCCCTTGCCCTTGGCCGCGTCCTTGCGCTCCTTGGCCGCCTGCTGGTTGCGCGCGAACGCGGCAGCCTTGGCCTGCTCGCGCTTGTCCCAAGGATTGCCGCCATCGCTGGCACGTGGTGGCAGGCCATTGTGCTGGGTCAGGATCCTGGTGGTCTTTTCACCTGCTACCTTGTGGCTACCGGCCGGGGTCGAGTTCTTGCGACGGGCGCTCTGGTAACTGTCGGTCGACGGCTGGTGCAGCGGAATGAGTTGGTTCTTGCCCGGCCCGATCAGATCGGCGCGCCCCATTCGCGTCAGCGCTTCGCGCAGCATCGGCCAGCCCTTCGGATCGTGATAACGCAAGAATGCCTTGTGCAGACGACGCTGTTCTTCGCTCTTGACGATGGTGACGCCATCGCTCTTGTAGGTCACCTTGCGCAGTGGGTTCTTGCCCGAGTGGTACATCGCCGTGGCGCTGGCCATCGGTGACGGGTAGAACGCCTGCACCTGATCGGCACGGAAGCCATTGCCCTTGAGCCACAGGGCCAGGTTCATCATGTCTTCGTCGGTGGTGCCGGGGTGCGCCGCAATGAAGTACGGGATCAGGTACTGTTCCTTGCCCGCTTCCTTGGTGTACTTCTCGAACATGCGCTTGAACCGGTCATAGGTGCCGATACCCGGTTTCATCATCTGGTTGAGCGGACCTTCCTCGGTATGTTCCGGGGCGATCTTCAGGTAACCACCCACGTGGTGGGTCACCAGCTCCTTGACATACTCCGGCGACTCGACTGCCAGGTCATAACGCAGACCCGATGCGATCAGGATCTTTTTCACCCCCGGCAGGGCACGAGCACTGCGATAAAGCTGGATCAGCGACGAGTGATCGGTGTTCAGGTTCGGACAGATGCCAGGGAACACGCACGACGGCTTGCGGCAGGCGGATTCGATTTCCGGGCTCTTGCAGGCGATGCGATACATGTTCGCGGTCGGGCCGCCGAGGTCGGAAATGACGCCGGTAAAACCTGGCACCTTGTCGCGGATCTCTTCGATCTCGCGAATGATCGACTCTTCGGAACGGTTCTGAATGATCCGACCTTCGTGTTCGGTGATCGAGCAGAAGGTGCAGCCGCCAAAGCAGCCACGCATGATGTTCACCGAGAAACGGATCATGTCGTAGGCCGGGATTTTGTCCTTGCCATACGCTGGGTGGGGAACGCGTGCGTACGGCATGCCGAACACGTAGTCCATTTCTTCGGTGGTCATCGGAATGGGCGGCGGGTTGAACCAGACATCGACTTCGCCATGCTTCTGCACCAGTGCACGGGCGTTGCCCGGGTTGGTTTCCAGGTGCAGCACACGGTTGGCGTGGGCATACAGCACCGCGTCGTTACGCACCTTTTCCACGGATGGCAGGCGGATCACGGTCTTGTCGCGGGTCATTTTCGGACTGGCAAGGATTTGTACGACCTTGGCTTCCTGCGGGTCTTCAACCTGCCCCTTCTCCTGCTCGATGGCGCAGGCCTGGGTGTCCTGGGTATTCACGTACGGGTTGATGATCTTGTCGATCTTGCCCGGACGGTCGATGCGCGTGGAATCGACTTCGTACCAGTCTTTGGGCGTGTCGCGACGGATGAACGCGGTGCCGCGCACGTCGGTGATCTCTTCGATCTTGTGGCCGTAGGACAGGCGCTGAGCGACTTCGACAATGGCCCGTTCGGCGTTGCCGTAGAGCAGGATGTCGGCGCAGGCATCGATCAGGATCGAGTTGCGCACCCGGTCCTGCCAATAGTCGTAGTGGGCGATGCGGCGCAGGGACGCTTCGATACCACCGAGGACGATTGGCACGTGGTTATAAGCTTCCTTGCAGCGCTGGCTGTAAACCAGGCTTGCACGGTCCGGACGTTTGCCCGCCATGCCACCAGGGGTGTAGGCGTCGTCGGAGCGGATTTTCTTGTCGGCTGTGTAGCGGTTGATCATCGAGTCCATGTTGCCGGCCGCGACGCCGAAAAACAGATTCGGCTCGCCCAGCTTCATGAAGTCGTCTTTGGACTGCCAGTTTGGTTGGGCAATGATACCGACGCGAAAGCCCTGGGCCTCCAGCAGCCGGCCGATGATCGCCATGCCGAATGACGGATGGTCAACGTACGCATCACCTGTGACGATGATGATGTCGCAGGAATCCCAGCCAAGCTGATCCATCTCCTCCCTGCTCATCGGCAGGAATGGCGCTGGACCGAAACATTCGGCCCAGTACTTGGGATAGTCAAATAACGGCTTGGCTGTTTGCATGACGATGACCGGTGTTGGCTTGCATGGAATTTCGCGGCCGCGGAATATAGCACAAATTTTGACCAATTCCGACGGATTCGGTCGGAAATTGTGGTGACCCTATCGCGACGGTGCGACGATTGGGCCAGGTCAGGCGATGAAGATCTTACTCATCATCATCGAAGTTGTAGCTACCCGGCGCCAGGTTCTCAAAGCGCGTGTATTTACCGATGAACGCCAGCCGGATAAACCCGATCGGACCGTTCCGCTGCTTGCCGATGATGATCTCGGCAATGCCCTTGTGCTCGGTTTCCGGGTGATACACCTCGTCGCGGTACACGAACATGATGACGTCGGCGTCCTGCTCGATCGCTCCGGATTCACGCAAGTCGGAGTTCACCGGACGCTTGTTCGGCCGTTGCTCCAGGGAGCGGTTGAGCTGGGACAGGGCCACCACCGGGCAGTTGAATTCCTTGGCCAGGGCTTTCAGGGACCGGGAAATCTCGGAAATCTCGTTGGTCCGGTTGTCGCCGCTGGAGCCCGGGATCTGCATGAGTTGCAGGTAGTCGATCATGATCAGGCCGACTTCACCGTGCTCGCGCACCAGGCGACGGGTACGGGCGCGCATTTCCGAGGGGCTGATACCCGCCGTATCGTCGATGAACAGCTTACGGTCGTTGAGCAGATTGACTGCCGAAGTCAGGCGCGGCCAGTCATCGTCTTCCAGTTGGCCGGAACGCACCTTGGTCTGGTCGATGCGCCCGAGCGAGGACAGCATACGCATGATCAGCGATTCACCTGGCATCTCGAGGGAGTACACCAGCACCGCCTTCTCGCTGCGCAGTACCGCGTTTTCAACCAGGTTCATCGCGAAGGTGGTCTTACCCATCGACGGACGGCCGGCAACGATGATCAGGTCGGCGGGCTGCAGGCCACTGGTTTTTTCGTCGAGGTCGGTGTAGCCGGTGGACAGGCCGGTGATCCCTTCACCCGTGTTGAACAAGGTGTCGATGCGGTCGATGGCCTTGGTCAGCAATTCGTTGACGCCCACCGGACCACTGGTCTTTGGACGAGCCTCGGCGATCTGGAAGATCTGCCGTTCGGCTTCATCGAGAATTTCCTCGGCAGTACGCCCTTCCGGGTTGAAGGCGGCGTCAGCGATGTCATTACTGATGCCGATCAGTTGGCGCAAGGTCGCGCGCTGGCGGACGATCTGTGCGTAGGCCTTGATGTTGGCGACCGACGGCGTGTTTTTTGCCAGCTCTCCCAGGTAACCGAGGCCGCCGACCTGGGAAGTTTGCCCTTCCTTGTCCAACTGTTCGGCCAACGTGACGACATCGATCGGCATGTTCTGGTCGGCAAGCTTGGCAATCGCACGAAAAATCAGGCGGTGATCATGTCGATAGAAATCGCCGTCGGAGACTTGATCGAGCACACGTTCCCAGGCGTTGTTGTCCAGCATCAGACCACCGAGCACAGCCTGTTCGGCTTCGATGGAATGCGGCGGCACCTTTAGCGCGGCGGTTTGCAGATCGTATTGCTCAGGAGCGGAAATATCGTTCATGGTCACTTGGTTTTTTAGAAGCAGGGATTGAAAAACGGGAGTTCCCAGAAAGACAAAGGGCACGACCTGTAAACAGGATCGTGCCCGATGTTAACCGTCTGACGGGCAAGCCGCCAGCCGATCAGGTGTTGCTTAAGCTGCTACCACGACAACGCGTACGGTGGCTTCAACTTCAGCGTGCAGGTGCACGGCTACGTCGAATTCACCTACGTTGCGGATGGTGCCGTTCGGCAGACGAACTTCGCTCTTCTGCACTTCGACGCCGGAGGCGGTCAGTGCATCAGCGATGTCGTGGGTGCCGATCGAACCGAACAGCTTGCCTTCGTCACCGGCAGTGGCAGTGATGGTCACTTCCAGCTCAGCCAGTTGGGCGGCACGGCTTTCAGCCGATGCTTTACGGTCTGCTGCAGCTTTTTCCAGCTCAGCGCGACGCTCTTCGAACGCAGCCAGGTTGGCTGGGGTCGCAGCGGTAGCTTTGCCGTAAGGCAGCAGGTAGTTACGACCGTAACCAGCCTTAACGTTCACTTTGTCACCCAGGTTGCCCAGGTTGGTGACTTTTTCCAGAAGGATCAGTTGCATGTGGAAATCCTCTTAACTTTTAACCTTCACCGTTCGCGTTATCGGCGTCTTTCGGCGCCAGACGACCGCGAAAATCAATCAGGCTGTCGACGATGGCCAGGACCACCAGCAACGGATAGATCAGCTGCATGAACAGCAACAACGTGACGTACAACCCCACCAGCCAGAACCTGGCCAGTCGCTTTTGCGCCACCAGCCCGTGAATCAGGGCCAGCCCGGCGAACACCAGCGGTACACTGCACAACGGCGTCAACATGGCCATCTGCGGACCGATGTTCGGCCCCAGAAGCATGCACGCCAGCAGTAACATCGCCAGCCCCAGCGGGAATCGGATGGTGCGAAACTCGCGACCAAAACCACCCGGGTTATACAACAACGCCTGCCAGTAGCGCCCAACAAGCAGGCTCAGCACACTGACGATTTGCAACAAGGCCGCAATCAGGCCGGTCAGGACTGGTGCAATCAGCGACGCAAAATGCGCTTGCTCATCTACCGACAGCTTCTGGTAGACATCACCGAGTAGCGACGGCATGACCTTGATCAAGGCCTGCGCCAGCAACTCGATTTGGGGAGCAAAAACTGTCCCCAGCACCACTGCAAACACCACTCCCATCGCTATGCTGACCAGCAACACGCGGGTCCAGGATTCGCTTGCGCGCAAAACCAGCGCAAGACTCGAAGACCCCAACAGCACCAGAAGTGCCCGTGGGTCGTCGGAATACAGCCACCAGAGCAATGCCGGCAGCAGTCCCAGAGCAAGCACGCCAAGGGCGTCCTGCAATCCGCGCCGCAGGAGCACGAGACATCCAGCGGCAGCACCCAACCAATACAACAACGGCAATGCCGCGCATCCAGCCACTACGAGAGTGGCCTGCATACGGCCCCGCATGATGAACTCAGCCAAGGCACGCATGCATTCAATCCTTTGCTACGAGTCGACTACCCGGTCTCAGCGGCCGTGGCTGTCGGTGTAGGCCAGCAGGGCCAGGAAGCGGGCGCGCTTGATAGCGGTGGCCAGCTGACGCTGATAACGTGCTTTGGTACCGGTGATACGGCTTGGAACGATTTTGCCGGTCTCGGATACGTAAGCTTTCAGAGTGTTGAGATCTTTGTAATCGATCTCCTTCACGTCTTCAGCGGTGAAGCGGCAGAATTTACGACGACGGAAGAAACGTGCCATGTAATAGGCTCCTCAAAAGGTCCGTGGATTACTCGTCAGCGTTATCGCTGTTGTCGCTGTCATCACCATCAACGCCTTCGGCGTCGGAGTGCTCAGGACGGTCGCGACGCTCACGGCGCTCACTGCGGTTTTCTTCAGCCTTGAGCATCTCGGACTGGCCGGTAACGGCTTCGTCGCGACGGATGACCAGGTTACGGATCACTGCATCGTTGTAACGGAAGTTGTCTTCCAGCTCGGCCAGGGCCTTGCCAGTGCACTCAACGTTCAGCATCACGTAGTGAGCCTTGTGAACATTGTTGATTGCGTAGGCCAGTTGACGACGGCCCCAATCTTCCAGACGGTGGATTTTGCCGCCGTCTTCTTCGATCAGCTTGGTGTAACGCTCAACCATGCCGCCGACTTGCTCGCTTTGATCCGGGTGGACCAAAAAGATAATTTCGTAATGACGCATGAATGCTCCTTACGGGTTGTAGCCTGCCGCTCGAAGGCGGTCAGACAAGGAGTGAATGACACTTATGGACTTGCTTGCGAGAGACACATGCGTGCCTGCCGTCACAGCAAGGGGCGCAATTGTAGAGAAGGGAGGGGGGAGGCGCAAGGCAATTGGTGATTATTTGAACAATAGATGCAAGCTGCAAGCTACAAGCCTCAAGCAGATTGTCTGTTACTTGAGGCTTGCAGCTTAAAGCTCACTACTTGCGCGCAGCGCGCTGACGTTGCGCTTCGAACAGGCAGACCCCGGTCGCCACGGAGACGTTGAGGCTGCTGACGCTGCCGCTCATCGGCAAGTGCACCAGGTAATCGCACAGGTCGCGGGTCAGGCGACGCATGCCGCTGCCTTCAGCGCCCATGATAAGGATGGTCGGACCGGTCATGTCCTGCTGATACAGGCTCTGCTCGGCTTCACCCGCCGTACCCACGACCCACAAGCCACGCTGCTTGAGTTTTTCCAGGCTGCGCGCCAGGTTGGTCACGGCGACCAGTGGAATCACTTCCGCCGCCCCGCAGGCGACCTTGCGCACTGTCGGGGTCAGGGTAGCCGACTTGTCCTTGGGCACGATCACCGCCAGCGCACCGGCGGCATCGGCCGAACGCAGGCAAGCGCCCAGATTGTGCGGATCCGTCACACCGTCGAGCACTAACAGCAGCGGCGCACCGTCGGTACGATCGAGCAGTTCGTCGAGCATCGCTTCGCCCCAGACCTGGCTGGGACTCACTTCCGCCACCACGCCCTGATGCACGCCCTCAACCCAGGCATCCAGCTCGCGACGCTCGGCATTGCCGACCGGCACGCGGTTTTCGCCAGCGAGTGCAATCAGGTTTTGCAAGCGCGGCTCACTGCGGCCTTCGGCCAGCCAGATCTGCTTGACGCGCTTTGGGTGATGACGCAGCAACGCTTCTACGGCATGCACGCCGTAGATTTTTTCCAACTGACTCATGACTTCGCCTTCGGTTTACGCGCCCCGCCACTTTTGGCTGGAGCGGAACCCGCTTTTGGCGGGCCTTTACGGTGTTTGCTCGTTTTGCTCGCAGGCGCCTTGTCCGAGGTGGAACGCGAGGACTTGCCACCGCTTTTCGCTTCGGACAGCAACGCCTTTTTCATCTCGCGGCTTTTGCGCACCTCGGCGTTCTTCGCCGCGGCATCGCTCGAGCGGTAGGCCTCGGCAGGTTTTTCCTTGGCAGTGCGACGACCGGTTTTTGCCGCAGCCGGCTCAGACGCCTTGGTGGAAGCTGGCGCAGCCGTGTCGGCCCCGCGCTTCTTGCGACCGATCGGCGCGCTGATGGTTTTCTCAGCCATCTCGAAGTCGATCTTGCGCTCGTCGAGATCAACGCGCATCACGCGCACTTCGACCGTATCGCCCAGGCGGAAGCTGCGACCGGTGCGTTCACCCGCGAGGCGATGGTGCACAGGATCGAAGTGGTAGTAATCACCCGGCAACGCCGTGACATGCACCAAACCTTCGACGTAGATGTCGGTCAGTTCGACGAACAGGCCAAACCCGGTCACCGCAGTGATCACGCCCGGGAACGACTCGCCCACGCGGTCTTTCATGAACTCGCACTTGAGCCAGTTCACCACGTCACGAGTCGCTTCGTCGGCGCGACGCTCGTTCATCGAGCACTGTTCGCCCAGCTGCTCCAGCGCCGCCTCGTCGTAAGGGTAGATGCGAGCCTTGGGAATGCTCATCGCACCGGCCCGACGAACGTGCGGGGTGTTCTGCTTGGAGTGAATGACGCTACGGATCGCCCGATGCGTGAGCAGGTCCGGGTAGCGACGAATCGGCGAAGTGAAGTGGGTGTAGGCCTCGTAATTCAGGCCGAAGTGGCCCTGGTTATCGGAGGTGTACACCGCCTGGCTCAGCGAACGCAGCATCACGGTCTGGATCAGGTGGAAGTCCGGACGATCCTTGATGCCGGCCAGCAACGCCTGATAATCCTTGGGCGATGGACCGTCCTTGCCTTTGTGCAGGGACAGGCCCAACTCACCCAGGAAGGTACGCAGCTTTTCCAGGCGCTCAGGCGGCGGACCGTCGTGAACGCGGTACAGCGCAGGGATTTCGTGCTTCTGCAGGAATTCGGCGGTGGCCACGTTGGCGGCCAGCATGCATTCCTCGATCAGCTTGTGCGCGTCGTTGCGCACGGTCGGGCGAATTTCCGCGATCTTGCGCTCGGAACCGAAGATGATCCGGGTTTCCTGGGTTTCAAAATCGATCGCGCCACGCACATGGCGGGCAGCCAGCAACACCTTGTACAGCGCATAAAGCTGCTTGAGATGCGGCACGATATCGGTGTATTCACCACGCAGCTTGCGCGCCTCGGCGGCTTTGGGCGTTTCGAGCATGGCGCTGACCTTGTTGTAGGTCAGGCGTGCATGAGAGTGAATGACCGCTTCATAGAAGCAGTAATCGGTCATCTCACCGGTTTTCGAGATGGTCATCTCGCAAACCATGGCCAACCGGTCGACCATCGGGTTCAGCGAGCACAGGCCGTTGGACAACTGCTCGGGCAACATCGGAATCACGCGCTCGGGGAAGTACACCGAGTTACCGCGAACCTGGGCCTCGGCATCCAGCGCCGAACCGAGCTTCACGTAGCTGGAGACGTCGGCAATCGCCACGTACAGCTTCCAGCCACCGGAGAACAGGCGCAGCTTGCCCGGGCGGGCCTCGCAATACACCGCGTCATCGAAGTCGCGGGCATCTTCACCGTCGATGGTGACGAACGGCAGATGGCGCAGGTCGATGCGCTTCTCTTTATCCTTTTCTTCGACTTCCGGCTTGAGCTTGGCGGCTTCCTTGAGTACTGCATCGGGCCAGACGTGCGGAATATCGTAGGTGCGCAGAGCAATGTCGATCTCCATACCCGGCGCCATGTAGTTGCCCACGACTTCAATGACATCGCCCTGGGGCTGGAAGCGTGGCGTCGGCCAGTGGGTGATCTTCACTTCGACGAACTGACCGATGTCGGCGTTGGCGTTGCGACCCGGTGTCACCAGCACTTCCTGCTGGATCTTCGGATTGTCCGCCACCACGAAGCCGATACCGCCTTCTTCGAAGTAACGACCGACGATGGTTTCGTGAGCACGGGACACGACTTCGACGATCATGCCTTCACGACGACCGCGACGATCCAGGCCAGACACACGGGCCAATGCACGGTCACCATCGAACACCAGGCGCATTTGCGCGGGGCTCATGAACAAATCGTCACTGCCGTCGTCCGGCACCAGGAAGCCGAAACCATCGCGGTGACCGCTGATGCGGCCCAGGATCAAGTCGAGCTTGTCCACCGGCGCATAAGTGCCACGACGGGTATAAATGAGTTGAGCATCGCGCTCCATCGCGCGCAGTCGCCGGCGCAGCGCTTCGATCTGGTCTTCGGTGACCAAGCCGAACTCTTCGACCAACTGCTCGCGGTTAGCAGGCGAACCTCGATCAGCAAGGTGCTGAAGGATCAGTTCGCGGCTAGGAATAGGGTTTTCATATTTTTCCGCTTCACGAGCGGCCTCGGGATCGAGGGACTGCCAATCGGCCATTAGAGAGTTTTCACCTTGTCTATATACGCGTTAGTTTGGCATAGGCGTAATGAAACGGGAAATTTCGGACTGCATCGACTCGCCTAAAGCCCCTTTATGGACACCGCAGAGCTGGTAAAAATGCCGTCGGTAACATTTTTCATGTTTTTTTGAAGGCAGGGGTTTACAGTTAAAAAGACGCTCCGTATAGTGCGCGCCATCGACGACGCACTAGCGCTGCCGATACTGCCCAGATGGTGAAATTGGTAGACACGCCAGCTTCAGGTGCTGGTGACCTTACGGTCGTGGAAGTTCGAGTCTTCTTCTGGGCACCAATTTCGAGCTTGAGATTAGATCAATTTCAAGGCTCCCACAAAAACCCGCGAAAGCGGGTTTTTGCATTCTAAGCATTTGATTTATTAAAACCAAATCAGGGGTTTACAGATCAAAAAGCTCTCCGTATAGTGCGCCACATCAACAGCGGCAACGCTCGCGATGAATGCCCAGATGGTGAAATTGGTAGACACGCCAGCTTCAGGTGCTGGTGACCTTACGGTCGTGGAAGTTCGAGTCTTCTTCTGGGCACCAATTTCAAATTCAGGATCACGATTCTGAATTTCACAAAAACCCGCGAAAGCGGGTTTTTGCGTTTCTGCCCCCCCCCCCTGAAATCCCATACCCCCTGTAGGAGCGAGCATGCTCGCGATGGTCGCCCAGACACCGTTGAGTGTCAGGCAGCCAGCGCAATCGTTGACGACCATCGCGAGCATGCTCGCTCCTACAGGGTTCAGCTCCAGATCCATACCAAAGGCAATACCAACCCGCAAGGCGCACATGAGAAACAATATCGTTTATCATTGTTGCAAGTTTTTGCAATGCGACAGTGAGGAACCCTGCGAATGATGTTTCGAAATACCCTGCGCCGCGGCCTGACCTTCACCCTGCTCGGCCTGGCACTCGCTACTCCCCTCACCCAGGCTGCCGACCCGGTTTCCCTGACCCTTTATAACGGCCAACACAAGGAAGTCGGCGACGCCGTCGCCAAGGCGTTCGAGGCCAAGACCGGGATTCACGTCAATGTGCGCAAGGGCAGCAGCAACCAGCTGGCCAGCCAGGTCGTCGAAGAAGGCGATCGCTCTCCCGCCGACGTGATCTACACCGAAGAATCTCCCCCACTGAACAAACTCGGCGAGCAGGGCCTGCTGGCCCAGACCGACGCTGCCACCCTCGCCGTCCTGCCCAAAGACTACGTCGCAAGCAATGGCACCTGGATCGGCGTGACCGCGCGGGTTCGTGTGGTGGCCTTCAACCCGAAACTGATCGATGAAAAAGACCTGCCCAAGTCGGTAATGGAATTTTCCGACCCGAAATGGCAAGGCAAGGTTGGCTTCGTGCCTACCAGCGGCGCGTTCCAGGAACAGGCCGTCGCCATCATCAAGGTGCACGGCATGGACGCGGCCGAGGAATGGCTGACTGGGCTGCGCGCCTTCGGCAAGACGTACAGCAACAACATGGTCGCACTCAAGGCCGTGGAAAACGGTGAAGTCGCCACTGTCCTGGTGAACAACTATTACTGGTTCGCCCTGCAGCGTGAAAAAGGCCAGCTTGATTCGAAACTGCATTATTTCACCGGCGGCGACGTCGGCGGGCTGATCACCGTTTCCAGCGCGGCCGTCCTGAAATCCAGCAAGCATCCCAAAGAAGCCCAGCAGTTGCTCGCCTACATGGCCAGCGAAGAAGGCCAGCGCGTGATCACCCAGACCACCGCCGAGTACCCGCTGCACAAAGGCATGGAGTCGGATCGCGGTCTCAAGCCCTTCAGCGAGCTGCAAGCCCCCAACGTCACGCCGGCCGACCTCGGCAACGCTGAAGAAGCCCTGGACCTGGAACGCGACGTTGGCTTGAACTGATGAGCGCATCGTTATCTGCCCCCGCCGCGCGCGGGGGTCATGTGCCACGGCGCAAGCGGCCGTCGATCTGGTTGCTGCTGCCAGTGTTGTTGCTGGTGCTACTGAGCCTGTTGCCGCTGGTCTATGTCGGCCTGAAAACCTGGCAGGCCGGCTGGGCCGAGGCACTGCACCTGTTGTGGCGACCTTATGTGTTCGGCCTGTTGCGCAATACGCTGGCATTGATGGCGGGCGTGACGGTGGCCTGCGGCATCATCGGCCTTTCGCTGGCCTGGCTGCTGGAGCGCAGCAATTTGCCGGGACGGCGACTGTGGGGGGTGATCCTCTGCCTGCCGTTCGCCGTGCCGGCGTTTGTCAGCAGCTTTACCTGGGTTTCCCTGAGCGCGCATTTCGAAGGCCTGGGCGGCGCCATCCTGGTGATGACCCTGTCCAAATACCCACTGATCTTCCTGCCGGTAGCGGCCACGCTGCGTAATCTCGACCCATCCCTGGAAGAATCTGCCCGCACATTGGGTCAGAACCGCTGGGGCGTGTTCTTCAAGATCACCCTGCCGCTGCTCTGGCCATCCCTGCTGGCCGGCTCGCTGCTCATCGCACTGCACATGCTTGTGGAGTTCGGCGCGCTGTCGATCATCGGCCTGCAAACCTTTACCACGGCGATCTATCAGCAGTTCGAGCTGGAGTTCAGCAATGCCAACGCGGCAATGCTGTCCGCCGTACTGCTGGCGCTGTGCCTGATGCTGTTGTGGCTCGAGCTACGGATGCGTGGCAAGGGCCGCCACGTGCGCACCGGCCAGGGTGCGGCACGACGTGCAGAGCAGGTTCGGCTTGGGCATTGGGCTGTCGCCGGGCAACTTTACTGCCTGGCGCTGGCGATCATCGGCAGCGGCATTCCCTTGGGCATGCTGGCGTATTGGTTGATGGTGGGTTCCTCGGCGGCGTTTCCCGTGGCCGCGATCACCGAGGCGCTCCTGTCGTCACTCGCGCTGTCTCTGGGTGGCGCCGCGCTGTGCCTGGTGCTGGCGGTGCCGGTGGGACTGCTGGTGGTGCGCCACAAGGGTCGACTGGCCATCTGGGCTGAGCGCCTGCCTTATCTGTTGCATGCGCTGCCGGGACTGGTGATTGCCCTGACCCTGGTGTATTTCGCCCTGCATTACGTGCCGGTGCTCTACCAGACCTCGGCATTGCTGCTGATTGCGTATGCTCTGCTGTTCCTGCCGCTGGCACAGGCGCCGATTCGCACGGCACTGAACAAGGCCGCGCCGCAACTGGAAGAAGCCGCCCGCACCTTGGGCGCATCATCGTTCAGCGCATTTTGCCGCATCACCTTGCCGATCATCTTCCCGGCACTAGGGGCGGCGTTTGCGCTGGTGTTCCTGGACGCGATGAAGGAATTGACGGCGACCCTGCTGCTAAGCCCCACGGGGCTCAACACTTTGGCAACAGAGGTTTGGGCGCACACGGCGAATGTGGAGTTTGCAGCGGCAGCGCCTTATGCGGCGCTGTTGATTGTGGTGTCGGGGTTGCCGGTTTATCTGTTGACGACGCGGATGTATCTGAACCGCTGATACCGCTATCGCGGGCAAGCCCGCTCCTACAGGAAATCGCATTCCAAACTGTAGGAGCGTGCTTGCCCGCGATGGCGGCCTTACAGACTACACATCAAGCCCTGAACTGTCCCAGGCTGGCCTTGAGCTGCGCTGCCAACCCATCGAGCACCTTGCCGCTCTCGGTCGTCTCTACCACCGCCTGAGCCGCTTTCTCGGCCTGGGCATGAATGGTTTCCACGCGCCCGCGTACAGCCTGCGCACCCTGCGCCTGATGCGCCGCGGCCTGCGTGGCCAGGCCAATCGCCGCATGCACCTGCTCGACCGACACCTGCACCGTTTGTTGCAGGCGCGCGCTGTCACGCAACACCAGCAGACCTTCGCTGGCCTGGCGCCCGGCCTGGCCAATCGCAGCAACAGCCTCCCGCGCACCTTGCTGCAAGGCGACGATGTGCGCCTGGATGTCACCGGTGGAGCTTTGGGTTTTGCTCGCCAACGCCCGCACTTCATCCGCCACCACGGCGAAGCCACGACCGGTTTCACCGGCGCGCGCCGCCTCGATGGCCGCGTTCAGCGCCAGCAGGTTGGTTTGCTCGGCGATGCCGTGGATCACGGTCAGCACCACTTCAATCTGCTCACTCTGCTGCGCCAGTCGCTCAATCACCTTGGCGCCGGTATCGACTTGCTCGGCCAGCGCCTCGATCAGGCCGCCGACTTTCGCCGAGGTGCGGGTATTTTCGTCGGTGGCCGAACGAATCTCCACCACCTGCTGCAAGGCCGCCTGCATGGCATGACTTTCGGACTGCGCCTCATCGGCCATTTGCGACAACGCGCGCAGGCTCTCGGCCACCTCGTCGCGCTGCATACCGGCCGCCGCATCGGCACCGGCGTTGCGCAAGGTCATGGCGCCGATCTCGACGCCCGTGCGCTGGGCGACATCGCCCGCTTCACGCACGATGGGCTGCAACTTATCCACAAAGCGATTGACCGCCGACGCCATGTCGCCGATCTCGTCCTTGCTGTTGATCTGCACGCGCTTGGTCAAGTCGCCCTCGCCGGCCGCCAGGTCGTCCATGGCGATGATCAGCATCTTCAAACGATTGACCACCCGACGACCGAGCACGACGGCCAGCAGCAGCAACACGCCGCACCCCACCAAGGCCAGGCCCATGCCAATGCGCCAGCGCAAGGTCGCTGCCGCTTCCTGCACGGTTTCGGTGGTATTGGCTTTCATGTCCGCAGCAGTGGACTGAGCGGAAGCCAGCCGTGCGCGCATGGCGGTGGCACTGTCGGCCGCCGCGCCCTTGAGGCTGTCGCCCACCAGTTGATCGCTGTTGGCAATCAGCGCTTCGAAGCGTTTATCCAGCGCCGCCAGATCCGTTTCCACCGAAGCGGTGGAGACCCCCATCAGCACCTTGCCGATTTCCACGCCATTGGGGTTGATGGACGCTTCAACGTAGTAGACCGACGGATCGTTTTTCGCTGCATCCAGCACCTTGTCCAGGGCACGTTCGCCCTGGCCTTTTTCCAGCAGTGCCTTGTTGATCGGATTTTCGCGATTGAGGTAGCGCGTCAGGTGCTGGCCGGTCGCATCGTCATAGACGACGAACAGCACGTTGGGATTGCGCTGGGCGCGACGGGCGAATTCGGACAGGGTCGGCACGTCGTTGTCCCACATGGCGCGGGGCGCGACCGAGGCCAGGAGCTGCGCCATATCACTGGCGGAGTCCTTCAGGTCTTTTTCCAGGGTCGCCCGCAGCTGCGATTGCTCCTCTTCCAGACGCGAAGACAAGCCGGCAGTGAGCCGCTGGCGCGTACTGGCGGAGAGGCTGTCGAGGCTCGACGTGACTTCGCGTCCCGCCTGCTCGAGCTCGGTGGACAGTTTTTGGCTGTCGGCGCCCAGGCGAACGCCCAGATCGGCCTCCAGCGCAGTCACCGTGCTGCGTGTCAGGGCGACCGCAACCAGCACTTGCACCAAAAGAGCGATACCAAGGGTAACGAACACAGGCCGCAAAAGACGGCTTTGTAACAGGGAAAGAACGGCCGACACAGGTAATCCCTCTGCTTTGACGCCATTAAATTGATGGCACGGAGGCAGCCATCCTTTTTTATTGAGCTTTTTTAAATTCAGAGCAAAGGTCGTGCCGTCCTACAGACAGATACGACAAAGGGCCCAAATAAGGGCCCTTTGTCTTTTACATCAATGACTTATTAAGCGAACGGATGACGCAGAACGATGGTTTCGTTGCGGTCCGGGCCCGTCGAAATAATGTCGATCGGCGCGCCGACCAGTTCTTCGATGCGCTTGATGTAGTTGCGAGCGGCTTGCGGCAGCTCTTCCAGGGTCTTGGCGCCGAGGGTCGACTCGGTCCAGCCTGGCATCTGCTCGTACACAGGCTCCAGGCCGATGTAGCTGTCGGCGTCGGTTGGAGCGTCAATCACCGCACCGTCCTGGTTCTTGTAGCCAATGCAGATGTTGATGGTTTCCAGGCCGTCCAGTACGTCCAGCTTGGTCAGGCACAGGCCCGAGATGCTGTTGACGTCGATGGCGCGACGCAGGATGACGGCATCGAACCAGCCGCAACGACGGGCGCGACCGGTGGTTGCACCGAATTCGTGGCCACGCTTGGCCAGGAATGCACCGATGTCATCGAACAGCTCGGTCGGGAACGGACCTGAACCGACACGAGTGGTGTAGGCCTTGGTGATACCCAGGATGTAGTCGATGAAGCGCGGACCCACGCCGGAACCGGTGGCGATACCGCCGGCGGTGGTGTTGGAGCTGGTGACATACGGGTAGGTACCGTGGTCGATGTCCAGAAGGGAACCCTGGGCGCCCTCGAACATGATGTCCTTGCCCGCGCGACGCAGCTCGTGCAGCTCGGCGGTGACGTCGAGCATCATCGGCTTGAGCAACTCGGCGTATTCCATGCACTCATCCAGGGTTTTCTGGAAGTCGATGGCCGGCTCTTTGTAGTAATTGACCAGGACAAAGTTGTGGTAGTCCAGCAACTCGCCCAGCTTGGCGGCGAAACGCTCGCGGTGGAACAGATCACCGATGCGCAGGCCACGACGTGCAACCTTGTCTTCGTATGCCGGGCCGATGCCGCGACCGGTGGTGCCGATCTTCATCTCGCCACGAGCCTTTTCGCGGGCCTGGTCCAGCGCCACGTGATAGGACAGGATCAGCGGGCAGGAAGGGCTGATGCGCAGGCGATCACGCACCGGCACACCCTTCTCTTCCAGCTTGGTGATTTCCCGCATCAGAGCGTCGGGCGCAACCACCACGCCGTTACCGATCAGGCACTGTACGCCTTCGCGCAGCACGCCCGACGGGATCAGGTGCAAGACGGTTTTCTCACCGTCGATCACCAGCGTGTGACCCGCGTTGTGGCCACCCTGGTAGCGCACTACGGCGGCAGCATGTTCGGTCAGCAGATCAACGATCTTGCCTTTGCCCTCATCACCCCACTGGGTGCCCAGGACTACGACATTCTTACCCATAACACTTGTCCTCATTCGCGCAAACTTGGTGCCGGCGGCGGCCGGCAGGAAAACTCAAGAGGCCAGTGGCGATACTTGCCAAAGCCCGTTCTGCTGAATCAATTGCCGGTCGCAGTCCGCTTCACGGGCGGCGGCCAAAGGCTGCCCAGGCAATGCCTGGACAACACGCTGACCCTCACTGCGCAACTGGCAAACCTGCTGCCAGAGTGCCGCATCCGTACTGTCAGGCATCCAGATACCGCCAGACGGTAGCTCGATCTCAGCACGCCCCAGGGTCACCAGGGTTTTCAAATCGGTGGAGAAGCCGGTTGCCGGACGGGCACGACCGAAGTCGGCACCGATGTCGTCGTAACGACCACCCTGGGCAATGGACTGGCCAACACCCGGTACGAACACGGCGAACACAACACCGGTGTGGTAGTGATAACCGCGCAACTCGCCCAGGTCGAAATACAGCGGCAGATCCGGGAAACGGCTGGACAGGCGCTCGGCTATCGCCAGCAAATCGTCCAACGCCGCCAGCACGGGTGCCGGCGCCTTGGCGAGGCGCTCACGAGCCGCCACCAGCACTTCACGGCCGCCACACAGGTCAACCAGCGCGCGCAGCATGTCGGACAGTTCTGCCGGCAGGCCTTCGGTCAAGGTAATGACCTCGTCGATGGCCTTGCGTTGCAACGCATCGAACAACTGCTGCTCGACTTCACCGGACAGGCCTGCCGCACGGGCCAGGCCGCGGTAGATGCCAACATGCCCGAGGTCCATGTGCACGTCCGGCACATCGGCCAGTTGCAGCATGGCGAGCATCAGGCTGATGACTTCGACGTCACTGCTCGGGCTGGCATCGCCGTACAACTCGGCACCCAACTGGATCGGGCTGCGCGAGGATGACAAGGCGCGCGGCTGGGCGTGCAGCACGCTACCGGCATAGCACAGGCGATTGGGGCCTTCGCGACGCAAGGTGTGCGCATCGATGCGCGCCACCTGCGGCGTGATATCCGCCCGGAAACCCATCTGCCGACCCGATTGCGGGTCGATGACCTTGAAGGTACGCAGATCCAGGTCCTGGCCCGCGCCGGTCAGCAGGGATTCCAGGTACTCGATATGGGGAGTCACGACAAACTCGTAACCCCAGCTCTGGAACAGATCCAACACCTGGCGACGCGCGACTTCTATGCGCGCCGCCTCCGGTGGCAGTACTTCTTCGATGCCATCTGGCAGCAGCCAGCGGTCTACCGTTGCCATTACGCCATTCCCCTATGATCCGGGCGGCAAGCCTTGGGGCGAGCCTTGAGTGAAGCAGAAAATGCCTGGCCCTGCGAAAACACGCGCAAGAGCAACGAAGCGAAAAGCCTGAATTCGGGCTTCGCCAAACACTTTCCTCGTAAAACCTGTCGAGCCAACGGGCCCGGACATCTGCAAAAAAACAGCAATCAAACGTGCAGACGCAAAAAAGCCGGGAATTTCCCGGCTGCCGCATCATACACACGTTTTCCCAAAGGATCACCCCGCCGAAGGTTTTAGCCGCCCGGCGGGGGCGATTTCGGTCAACGCCGTATCAAGGCTTGGCTTTTTCCAGGTAGTGGAAGAAGTCGCTGCTTGGGTCCAGGACCATGACGTCGGATTTGTTCGCGAAGCTTTCACGGTAGGCGCGCAGGCTACGGTAGAACGCGTAGAACTCCTGGTCCTGGCCGTAGGCCTTGGAATAGATCGCTGCGGCCTGGGCATCGCCGTCACCGCGGATCTCTTCCGATTCACGATAGGCTTCAGCCAGCAGCACGCGGCGTTGACGATCGGCGTCGGCACGGATGCCTTCTGCCAGCTCGTTACCCTTGGCGCGGTGCTCGCGAGCTTCACGCTCACGCTCGGTGCTCATACGCTCGAACACGCTGCGGTTCACTTCCTTGGGCAGGTCGATGGTCTTGACGCGAACGTCGACCACTTCGATACCCAGTTCCTTTTCGGCCATCTTGTTCAGCGAAGAGGTGATGTCCGCCATGAGCGCATCACGCTCACCGGATACCACTTCGTGCAGGGTGCGCTTACCGAACTGGTCACGCAGGCCCGATTCCAGACGACGGGACAGACGCTCGTCGGCGATCTGCTTGAGGCCGGAAGTCGCGGTGTAGAAACGCTCGGCGTCCTTCACACGCCACTTGGCGTAGGCATCGACCATCACGGCTTTCTTTTCCAGGGTCAGGAAGCGCTGTGTCGGTGCATCCAGCGTCATCAGGCGAGCGTCGAACTTGCGCACCTGGTTAACGTAAGGCACTTTCACATGCAGCCCCGGCTGGACATCAGCCTGAACCACGCGTCCGAACTGCAGCAACACCGCGCGCTCGGTCTGAGCCACGATGTAGAAGCAGTTCCAGGCAGCGATCGCCACAACGACGCCAACAATAAGGGCGATCAGCGATTTATTGCTCATCAGCGACTCTCCCTGGTACGTGCCTGCTGTTGCTGCAGATCAGCTGCGGCACGCGCATTTGCTTCATTGCTGGTCGCTGCCGCACTGTTGACCGGTGCGTTGGTGCTGCGACCACTGCTGTCGATCATCTTGTCCAGCGGCAGGTAAAGCAGGTTGCTCTGGCCGTTCTTGTTGCCGGTCACGAGTACCTTGCTGGTACTGCTGAAGACTTCCTGCATGGTGTCCAGGTACAGACGCTGACGTGTAACCTCAGGCGCCTTGCGGTACTCGGCCACCAGCTTGGTGAAGCGGTCAGCCTCACCCTTGGCACGCGAGACGGTTTCGTCGCGGTAGCCGTTGGCGTCTTCAAGGATGCGCTGGGCCTGACCACGGGCTTCCGGCACGACGCCGTTGGCATAGGTTTCCGCCTGGTTGCGCGAACGCTGCTCGTCTTCACGGGCACGGATCACGTCATCGAAGGCTTCCTGCACTTCACGCGGTGCCGCTGCGCTCTGTACGTTGACCTGGGTAACGGTGATACCGGTGCGATAGGTATCCATGAAGCGTTGCAGACGCTCCTTGATTTCGCTCGCCATCAATTCACGACCTTCGGTCAACACCTGGTCCATCGCAGTGGAACCCACCACGTGGCGCAAGGCGCTGTCAGTCGCGTGCTGCAGGCTGATTTCCGGCTGATCGACGCTCAGCACGAAGTCCTGCAGGTTGCTGATCTTGTACTGCACGGTCAGCGGCACTTCGACGATGTTCTCGTCTTCGGTGAGCATCTGGCCCTGCTTGGTGTACGCACGCTCACGCGTGACGTTTTCCATGTACTTCTTGTCGATCGGCGGGAAATAGATGTTCAGGCCCGGGCCAACCGTTTCGTAGTACTTGCCGAAGCGCAGCACCACGGCTTGCTCCTGCTCGTCCACGACATAAACGGCGCTGTACAGCCAGACGGCCGCCAGCACGACCAGGCCGATGCCGAGTATGCCGCCAAAGCCGCCACTCTTGCCGGAACCACCGCCGTCATCACCGCGTTTTTTACCACCACCGAACAACCCGTTCAGGCTTTCCTGCAGCTTTCGGAAGGCCTCGTCGAGATCTGGTGGCCCCTTGCGGTCGCCGTTATTGCGGCGCTTGCCACCCCAAGGATCCTGATTATTCGAGTTGCCACCCGGCTCATTCCAAGCCATAGCGCTCTCCATCTGATAAAGCAAAGACGCACCCACGGCGCGCCGACCAATGCTACAGAATGCCTGTCCCTGCGGCACAACCGCTTTCTCAGGCTTTTATTGCAAAGTGTGTTGCTCGATGAATTCCATCGGTTGCATGCCTTCGCGGCTCACCAGTCGATTCAACTCGACGCGTGGCAAACGAACGGCCAGCAGGCAGATGCCTTCTTCGTCATGCTCTTCTTTCTGTACAGCACCGATTTCAAAAAACTGCGCACGCAGTCGAGCAAAACGTTGCGGCAAGCGCAAGGTGCCCACGAACAAATCATCGCCGAGCAATTCGGCCACGGCCTGCTTGAGCAAGTCCAGACCGGTACCGTCCCTGGCCGACAACCAGACCCGCTGCGGCTTGCCATCGGCATCGCGCTGGATCTGCGGCTCCACGCCCTCGAGCAAATCGAGTTTGTTGTATACCTCGAGGATCGGCAAGTCCTGCGCCCCGATCTCCCCGAGCACTACCATGACCTGTTCAATCTGGGCCATACGCTCGGGTTCATGGGCGTCGATCACGTGCAGCAGCAGGTCGGAGTTGCTCGACTCCTCGAGCGTAGCCCGAAATGCCTCGACCAGTTTGTGCGGCAGGTGACGGATGAACCCCACGGTATCGGCCAGCACGATGGGGCCGAGGTCGTCGAGTTCGAGGCGGCGCAGTGTCGGGTCGAGGGTGGCGAAGAGCTGGTCCGCGGCAAACACTTCGGAATCGGTCACCGAGTTGAACAGCGTCGATTTGCCGGCGTTGGTATAACCCACCAGTGAAACCGTCGGAATTTCCGCGCGCTTGCGCCCGCGCCGAGACTGCTCGCGCTGGCTGCGAACCTTTTCCAGGCGCCCCTTGATCTGCCGCAGGCGAACCCGCAACAGGCGCCGGTCGGTTTCCAGCTGTGTTTCACCCGGACCGCGCAGGCCGATACCGCCCTTCTGCCGCTCAAGGTGAGTCCAGCCACGAACCAGGCGCGTGCTCATGTGCTCAAGCTGGGCCAGTTCAACCTGGAGCTTGCCTTCATGGGTACGGGCGCGTTGGGCGAAGATATCGAGAATCAGACCCGTGCGGTCGATCACGCGACACTCGAAAACACGTTCGAGGTTACGTTCCTGACTGGGCGTGAGGATGTGATTGAAAATAACCAGTTCTACCTGTTCGGCTTTGACCAGGTCGCGCAACTCCTCGACCTTGCCGCTGCCAATCAGGTATTTGGCGGTTGGCCGATTACGCGGCACGTTGAAAAACGCCGCGGTCTCGGCACCAGCCGATGCCGCCAACTCCTGAAACTCCTGCGGATCTTCGCGCGCCTCAGGGTCCTGACCATCCAAGTGAACGAGAATGGCTCGCTCCCCACCACCGTGGCGCTCAAAGAACAAAGGAGACTCCTATCAGGCGTTACCTGGTTCAGTGTCACCCGACTCGGATTCGGCTGCGCTAGGCAGACGAATTGGACGAACCGGCACCACTGTAGAGATAGCGTGCTTGTAGACCATCTGGCTGACGGTGTTTTTCAGCAGGATGACGAACTGGTCAAACGACTCGATCGTGCCTTGCAGTTTGATCCCGTTGACCAGGTAGATGGACACCCCAACTTTCTCTTTACGTAAAGTATTCAAGTAAGGGTCTTGTAGCGAATGCCCTTTTGACATGTGTCGCACTCCTTTAAGGATTCAATATAAAAATAGGTAAACAGTTGGCTTGTGGCCGTCACACCCCCAAGGATAGACGGCAATTGCAAAGACTCAGCTCAATATGGAGATGGCTCCAAGGTATTTCAAGACGCGTGGCAGATTGTCGCAATCGAGACTGTCCAACCAGTGTAAGTCAGCCCAGCTGCGCAACCACGTGAACTGACGCTTGGCCAATTGGCGCGTGGCGATGATTCCACGCTCCTGCATTTCGGCTTCTGTCAGCTTGCCATCCAGATAGTCCCAGACTTGTCGATAACCGACCGCACGTATAGATGGCAACCCGGTGTGCAGGTCACCTCTTTCACGCAGGGCTACGACCTCGTCCATGAACCCCTGTTCCAACATCAAAGTGAATCTTTGTTTAATTCGTTCGTGCAGTACCTGGCGATTTGCCGGGGCAATGGCCAAGTTCGCGACAGTATAGGGCAATTGTTGCCGTCCCGACGCGGCTGCTTCAGTACTTTGCGCACTTTGTTGCAATCGAAGCGCGGTCATGCTCTGACCGCTGACCCGATAAACTTCCAATGCGCGACTGAGGCGCTGGGGATCGTTGGGGTGTATGCGCGCCGCCGACTCGGGGTCGATACGCTGCAATTGCTCGTGCAGGGCTTGCCAGCCAAGGCGTGCAGCCTCTTCTTCTATTTGCGCCCGCACTTCGGGATCGGCTGCCGGCATGTCCGCCAGGCCTTCGAGCAGCGCCTTGTAATAGAGCATGGTGCCGCCCACCAGCAGCGGAATCTTGCCGCGCGCGGTGATCTCGGCCATGGCTTGCAGGGCGTCACGGCGGAAATCGGCCGCCGAATAGCTCTCTGCCGGGTCGAGAATATCGATCAAGCGGTGTGGGAATTCAGCCAGGATTTCTTTCGAAGGCTTGGCGGTGCCGATGTCCATGCCGCGATAGACCAGGGCCGAATCGACACTGATCAGTTCGCAGGGCAGGACCTTGGTCAGCTCGATGGCCAGGTCGGTCTTGCCCGCTGCAGTCGGGCCCATCAGGAAAATCGCAGGTGGGAGCTGGCTCATCAACGACCGCGCAGGAACAATTTGTCCAGATCGTCCAGGCCCAGTTGGGTCCAGGTCGGTCGGCCATGGTTGCATTGGCCGCTGCGCTCGGTGTTTTCCATGTCACGCAGCAAGCCGTTCATTTCCGGCAGGGCCAGCCGCCGATTCGCCCGCACCGCACCGTGACAGGCCATGGTGCCCAGCAGTTCGTTGAGGTGGGCCTGAATGCGGTCGCTGGTGCCATATTCCATCAGGTCCGCCAGTACATCGCTGACCAGCCGGTTGGCTTCGGCTTGCTTGAGCAACGCCGGAATCTGGCGAATGGCCAGAGTCTCCGGGCCCAACCGCTGCAATTCGAAGCCCAGGCGCTGGAACCAGGCGACGTGCTCTTCGGCACAATCGGCCTCGCGCTGACTCAGCGCCAACGATTCAGGGACCAATAACGGCTGTCCGCTCAGACCCTCGCTCGCCATGGCGACCTTGAGTCGCTCGTACATGATCCGCTCATGGGCGGCGTGCATGTCTACCAGCACCAGACCCTGGGCGTTTTCCGAGAGGATGTAGATGCCCTTGAGCTGCGCCAACGCATAACCCAACGGCGGGATATCGCCCTGCCCTTCGGGAAGCGCAGCGGCGTTGGCTTCGGGCAGCGGCGCGAAGAACTCGCGATAGGCGGCCTGGGCTTCCGCTGCTGGCATCGTCGACTGCGGGCGCGGAGTGTATTGATACTGATAACCGGCGCCAGCTCCAGCTCCAGCGCCGGCGGCATTGAATGACGGTTGGGCCTGCGGCTGCTCCAGCAGGGCATTGGCCGCCAGGCGCATTTCGCCCTGTGGCCCGAACTCGCCGGCTTCAAGGCCGGTCGGGCGGACGATGGCGGTCGCTACCGGTGCGGCCAGATGATCGTCGGGACGTACATCGCCCAAGGCGCGGTGCAAGGTGCCATAGAGGAAGTCATGGACCATGCGCCCTTCGCGAAAGCGCACTTCGTGCTTGGTCGGGTGCACGTTGACGTCGACGCCGGTTGGGTCGACCTCGAAGAACAGCACGAATGTCGGGTGCCGGCCATTGAACAGCACATCGCGATAGGCCTGGCGCACCGCGTGGGCCACCAGTTTGTCGCGCACGGCCCGGCCATTGACGAAGAAGTATTGCAAGTCCGCCTGGCTGCGATTGAAGGTGGGCAAGCCGACCCATCCCCACAGATGCAGGCCATTGCGCTCGATTTCGATGGGCAGCGCCTGCTCCAGGAAACCCGGGCCGCAAATGGCCGCCACACGCCGTGCGCGGGCCGCATCATCATGGGCCTCATGCAGGCTGAGGATGGTCTTGCCGTTGTGACGCAAATGAAACGCCACGTCGAACCGGGCGAGCGCCAGGCGCTTGATCACTTCCTGCAGGTGATCGAATTCGGTTTTTTCGGTCTTGAGGAATTTGCGCCGCGCCGGGGTATTGAAGAACAGGTCGCGCACTTCCACCGACGTGCCCACCGGGTGAGCCGCCGGCTGGACACGGGGCGCCATCTCCCGACCTTCGGTCTCCACCTGCCACGCCTGATCGGCATCGCGGGTACGTGACGTCAGGGTCAGGCGCGACACGGAACTGATCGAAGCCAGCGCCTCACCGCGAAACCCCAGGCTCATCACCTGCTCGAGGTCTTCCAGGTTGCGGATCTTGCTGGTGGCGTGTCGCGCCAGGGCCAGCGGCAGGTCATCGGCGGCGATGCCTCGGCCATCGTCGCGCACCCGCAGCAGCTTGATGCCGCCCAGCTCCACATCGACATCGATGCGTTTGGCACCGGAGTCGAGGCTGTTTTCCAGCAACTCCTTGATCACCGAAGCCGGGCGCTCGACCACCTCACCGGCGGCAATCTGGTTGGCCAGTCGGGGGCTGAGCAGCTCGATACGAGCGCTGTTGGTCACCACCTGATTCATTCTTTGGACGCCAGTTCAGTGCCGGGAATGGTGAGGGTCTGACCGATTTTCAACTCATCGGTTTTCAGGTTGTTGGCACTGCGCAAGGTCGCCGGCGACACCTGGTAGCGCACGGCGATCATTGCCAGGGTTTCGCCGGGGTTGACCCGGTGGTCCCGTGGGCCCTGGGCAATCTTGCCGGAATCACGCAACCAGGCGATGTAGGTCCCCGGTGGAGGATTCTGCTGGAAGAACTGGCGAACACCGCTGCTGATCGAGCGCGCCAGGGCCTGCTGGTGGCTGGACGCGGCGAGCTTGGACGCTTCGTTGGCGTTGGAGATAAAACCGGTTTCCACCAGGATCGATGGGATGTCCGGCGACTTCAACACCATGAACCCGGCCTGCTCCACGCGTTGTTTGTGCAAAGGCGTGACGCGCCCGATGTTGCTCAAGACCTTCTGGCCGACGTTCAGGCTGGAAGTCAGCGACGCGGTCATCGACAGGTCGAGCAATACGCCCGCGAGCATGCGGTCCTTGTCGTCGAGACTGACGTTGCCCGCACCGCCGATCAGGTCGGAACGGTTTTCACTGTCCGCCAGCCACCGCGCCGTTTCCGACGTGGCGCCACGATCCGACAGGGCGAACACCGATGCACCGAACGCGGCGGTGGACGGTGCGGCATCGGCGTGGATCGAGACGAACAGATCGGCGCCTTTCTTGCGCGCAATTTCGGTGCGTCCGCGCAGTGGAATGAAGTAGTCGCCAGTACGGGTCAGTTCGGCGCGGAAGCCTTTCATGCCGTTGACTTGCCGTTGCAGTTCACGGGCGATGGACAGCACCACGTCTTTTTCGCGTTGACCACGGGAACCCGAGGCCCCCGGGTCTTCACCGCCGTGGCCGGCATCGATGACCACAATGATGTCGCGCTTGCCGGCCGGGGCAGGCGGCAACTTCACCGGAGGATCTACCGGGGTGACCGGGACAGGGGCGACGGTCGCGACGTTGGTCGGCGCCGGAATCGGCGCGGCGTCCGCCGGATTGTCGAACAGGTCGACCACCAGGCGGTTGCCATACTGGGCATTTGGCGCCAGGGTGAAACTCTTCGGCGTGACGGCTTTTTTAAGATCGATGACCACCCGCAGGTCGGTCGGCGTGCGTTGAGCCGAGCGCATGGCGGTGATCGGGGTGTTGGCGGTGGAGACGTTCAATGGCGCGCCAAGGCTGGCGCCATTGATGTCGATCACCAGTCGATCCGGGGCGGTCAAGGTGAACACACTGTGCTGCACCGGCCCGGTGAGGTCGAACACCAGACGCGTGTTGTCCGGCGCCCGCCATAGACGAACACTGTTGACCTTCGTGTCGGCCATAGCGTTGACGGTCACCGCCAAAAACAACATCCCAACGGCAGCTACCATCGCGCGAAAGCGCATACCTGACCCCATCATTTAATTGGATTCCAATGCCAAAGCGGCACACCAGGACTCGCCACGCGAGCCCTGGGACAAAATTTTCAGCGAGCGCCCACTGCCTTGGGGGCTAATGGTAATGGTCAGGTCAGGCTTTGGCAAAAAGCCTGCACCCTTCTGGGGCCACTCTATCAGGCATAACGCATCGTCTTCGAAATAGTCACGGATGCCGAGGTACTCCAGCTCTTCCGGGTCAACCAGCCGATAAAGGTCGAAATGGAAGGCGCGAATGTCACCGATCTCGTAGGGTTCGACCAACGTGAAGGTCGGGCTTTTCACCGCGCCCACGTGGCCCAGGCCACGGATGATGCCCCTGGACAGCGTGGTTTTACCCGCCCCCAGATCCCCCTCGAGAAAAATCAGACCGTGCCCTTCGGTGGTTTTCGCGATGCGTGTGCCAAAAGCGGTCATCGCTTGCTCATCAGCCAGGTACAGGGTTACTTCAGACACGGTGCTTGCTCCTCCAACAACTGACGAATGGCTGGAATCAAATCACTGGCCGCCAGCCCACGGCCCGAATTACCTTGTTGCGCCCCGGCATTGGCGTGCAGCCAGACCGCAAGACAAGCAGCGTCGAACGGGCTCATGCCTTGCGCCAACAACGCGCCAATCAAACCGGCCAACACATCGCCCAGACCCGCTGTGGCCATGGCCGGGTGGCCCTGATGACACACCGCCAGACGCCCGTCGGGGCTGGCGATCAGGCTGCCGGCGCCCTTGAGCACCACAACCGCTGTATATCTTTTGCTCAGTGCCTGGGCGGCGCCTGGCCGGTCGGCCTGAACCTGAGCGGTAGTGATCCCGAGCAACCGTGCGGCCTCGCCCGGATGAGGTGTGATCACACCGCCACCGGGCAGCTTCACCTGCCCTGCCGCCAGCATATTCAGGGCATCAGCATCCCAAACCTGCGGCAACGGTGCATTGGCCGCTGCCGACAGCAAACTTCGCCCCCAGGAAGACTGCCCCAAGCCGGGCCCGACCACCAGCACGGAAACCTTTTGCAGTAATCCCATCAACTGATTGGCCGACGAAGTGCCCAGGACCATGGCTTCCGGGAGCCGGGCCAGCGCTGCCGGCACATGTTCGCTACGGGTGGCCAGCGACACCATGCCCGCGCCACTGCGTAGCGCACTTTGTGCACTGAGCAGGATGGCACCCCCAAAACCGCGATCTCCGCCGATCAACAGGACATGGCCGAATTGGCCTTTATGGGCGCTCGGCGCGCGACTCGCCAGACGAGGCAAGTTGCTGGCCGTCAGTCGACGCGCCCTGACGTCGACGCCCTCGAAAGCCTGCGGTGATGCTTGCAGATCATTGAACACCAGCTCTCCGAGCACATCCGCCGCGTCCCCGGTGAACAGTCCCAGCTTCAGAGCGATGAATGTCACGGTCAGGTCGGCCCGCACCGCCACACCCAATACCCGGCCGGTATCGGCACACAGCCCCGAAGGTATATCCACCGCCGCCACCGGCAAGCCACTGGCGTTGATTGCACCGATGACACTGGCGAAGGGCTCGCGCACCTCGCCCGTCAGACCCGTGCCCAGCACCGCGTCCACGACGACGCCCCGAAGCGCCGATTGCGCGCCCCAGGTCTCAATGTCCACGCCCTCGGCCCGTGCCTCGGCACAGGCCAACGCGGCATCGCCTTGCAAGCGCTGAGGATCACCGGCAGCCAACACGCGAACCTTCCAACCGGCACGCCTGGCCAGCACAGCAATCAGATAGCCATCACCGGCGTTATTGCCGTGGCCCGCAACGACCGTCAATTCGTCCGCGCCCGGCCAGCGCCGGACCAGCGTCCGCCAGGTGGCATACGCAGCGCGCTGCATCAATTCGAAGCCCGGTGTGCCGGCAGCGATCAGCCGCGCATCGATGGCTCGCACTTGCGCGGCGCCGTACAGCGCGTCGGGTAAATCATCTTTAGTGTGCGGCATGCGTCTTCGGGCTCCGATGTCTGGCAGAATTATACGCACCTCAGCTCCGGTTTCTCTCGCCTCATGTCCGCCATTACTACAGACCTGTCCGCCCTCGCCCAATCCATCAAGGACTGGGGCCGCGAGCTGGGCTTCCAGCAAGTCGGCATCAGCGGCCTGGACCTCGCCGAGCATGAGCAGCACCTGAAGCGCTGGCTCGAAGCCGGCTATCACGGCGAAATGGACTACATGGGCGCCCACGGCAGCAAACGTTCGCATCCGGAGGAACTGGTGCCCGGCACACTTCGGGTGGTGTCCCTACGCATGGACTACCTGCCAGGCGACACCGAAATGGCCAAACGCCTGGCCCAACCGGAAAAAGCCTACGTATCGCGTTATGCCTTGGGCCGCGATTACCACAAATTGATCCGTAAACGTGTGCAACAACTGGCAGAAAAAATTCAAGGAGTGATCGGCCCGTTCGGCTACCGGGCATTCGTCGACAGCGCTCCAGTGCTGGAAAAAGCCATTGCACAGCAGGCCGGTCTAGGCTGGATCGGCAAGAACACCCTGGTCTTGAATCGCAAGGCCGGCAGTTATTTCTTTCTGAGCGAATTGTTCGTCGACCTGCCGTTGCCGGTCGATCCGCCGCACGCCAGCGATCATTGCGGAAAATGCACGGCATGCCTCGACATCTGTCCGACCAACGCTTTTGTCGGCCCCTATGTGCTGGATGCGCGGCGCTGTATTTCCTACCTGACCATCGAGCTGAAAAACGCCATCCCTGAAGAGTTGCGCCCCCTGATCGGCAATCGGGTGTTCGGCTGTGATGACTGTCAGATCGTCTGCCCGTGGAACCGCTTTGCCAAACCATCCGGTGAAGGCGACTTCAAGCCACGGCATAACCTGGACAACGCCGAACTGGCGGAGCTGTTCCTGTGGGACGAGGATAAATTCCTCAGCAGTACCGAAGGCTCGCCACTGCGCCGGGCGGGGTACGAGCGCTGGTTGCGGAATCTGGCCGTGGGCCTGGGCAATGCGCCTTCGACGATCCAGGTGCTGGAAGCGCTGAAGGCACGGCGGGATTATCCCTCGGAGATGGTCAGGGAACACGTGGAATGGGCGTTGCGCCAGCATTCTGCTCGCGCCTCCTGAGTGGCTCAGGTGTGGCCACCTACCTGTAGAACAGTGACCAACTTGTCGGTGTCATCGACCAGGTACGTCACGCGGTCCTTGCCGCCGAGCCGGGCCTCCCACATATCGACCCGGTTGACCCTGTTACCCTGAAGGTCCTTCCAGGCCTTCGAATGATGCTGCAGGAATTTGGGGTTGGGGTCGCCCATGTGCCGAACCGCTTCGGCCGGGTCCACCCCTTTGTGGTAGATCGCGTTCTTGAATTGGTCGTACTCGTGTTGCTGCGCGCGCCTCAGTTGTTTCGAGATGCTTTTCGGCTCGGCCAGCTTGATTTTCCACGGCCCATTGCCCCTGAAGCCTTCGCCGACCGAACTGCCGGCATTCCCGGTTTTTGTACCGATTCCCGATGCCGAGGGTGGGCGCTTGGGGCTCAACCCCTTCGAAAAGGCTTTGCCAAGCCGATTGCCCCAATGCACGGTGGCCTTACCGATGGCGCCAACCCCTGCCACCACCGACCCCCCGCCTGCCCCGATACTGACCCAGTCGAGGATATCCGCCGCTTCCGACTCCGCGTCAAAGGTCCGCAACACAGCGGCAGTCGCTCCGGCAACGCCGGAAACGACCCCCATGGCCAATCCCACCATTGCCAGCGGTGTCGCGACGCCTAATGTCAAAACACTGGCTGCAATGCCGATGAACGAGACCACGCCACTCAGGATCGCCCCCCAGAAATGCCCGGTGGGATCGACTCGATTGATCGGATCGCCTGCGCAGTAAGCGTAGGGATTCAAACCACCCGCACCGAACGGGCTCAGGTTGTCGGGGCTGAGGAAGCGCCTCAGGGTCGGGCTGTAAACACGATAACCGTTTCCGGGCAGGTACAAACCGCTCTGCGGATCGAGTAGCTCGCCACTGAATCCCGGCACGCTGAACGAACTGGCCTGCACCCGTCGATGACCAAAAGGGCTGTAGGCAAACGGCGAACATTGCGTGCCCGACGTCTCGCTGAGCACGCTACGCTGCTGATCGACAGCCAGCAGTCCGATCCCGGCATCGGTACCTCGGCGCTCCAGCCCCAGCAGAAGGCCGTTCGACGCCAACGACGTGCGGCTGCTGGCACCCTCGAGATCATTGCTGCTCCGATCGTTTCGATAATAACGCCGGGTGGTCGCCCCTGACGGCTGGGCTAGCTCGACCAGCCGATCCCGGGCGTCGTAATGAAAGTCGCGTATGACCTGCTGATCCGCGCCGGCTACCCCCACCAGACGCCCCAGGGTATCGTAGGAAATGCGCCTCCCCTGTTCATCCAGGACCAGATGACCATTGTCGTCGTACTGCAGCGTCACCGGCGCCGGGTAGTCCTTGTGGCTGTTACGGATCGCAGTCAATTGGGTCGGGTCAGTAGCGCTGTACTCGAAAGTCGTGAGGTTGGTGCCACCGGGGAATCGGGTTTCCAGGGTGAGGATGTTATCGAGTGCATCGAAGACGTAGGCTTGCCGGATGATTTCCTTGCCCTGGGCATCGCGCGGCCGTTGAGTGCCCGTGCACTCATAAAAGCACAGGCGACCGCGCGAGTCGTAGGTGAACTGCTCGTCGCGCAACACCGCCTGCTCGTGCCGCAACGTCTTTCGCGTCAGTTTATCCGCCTGGGTGTAGGCCGACGACAAGACCTGAGTCGCACCATCGCCGAACTGGAAGGTTCGCGACACCTCACGCCCGAAATCATCGTAGGCCATACGCGTGGTCATGGAGCCTTGTCCCTGCGTGGCGCGGGCCTCGATCGCCACCAGTTGACTGAGTGTATTGTAGGAAAAAGTGGCGTTCAGCGCCCGATGTTCAAATGACTGCGCACGACCTGCATCGTCATACCCGGTCGTGTGCGGCTCACCCAGAACGTCGACGAAACGAAGCAATCGACCACCCAGGGAATAGCTGTAGAAGACACTTTTACCGTCGTCGCCGACCCGGGAAGTCTCACTTTTGAGGCGCCCGGCCCGGTCGTACGTCAGTCGGGTTTCGCGGCCCTGCTCGACACACCGGGTCAACTCGCCCAGCTGAGGATGATATTCGTAGCTGGCGAGTAATCCGGTGGCCTGGCGTTGCGTGACAACACCACCCAATTGGGCTTCGTAGCGGTATTCGACGCGCTCGCCAGCGGGCGTTTGCTTCCAGGCAGGTTGGCTGCAACCGGCTTCATATCCCACCCGACTGGTCCGGCCACCTACGACGCTCAGGGTCAAGCGCCCCAGCCCATCGAATACCTGTCGCCCCAGCGTATGGCCGGCCACCGTGATGCCGACCGGCAAGGACTGCCGGGAGTGCCCGGCGTAGGTGGTCTGCACCGCACTGCCGTCGGGTAACGTGCTGAGGGTCAGGCGATCGAACACGTCATAGGCATGGGTGGTGCGATTCCCCACGGGGTCGGTCTGCTCGACGCAACGGCCCAGACCGTCATACGCATAAAGCTGTGCGCCATGGCTGTTGTTCGAGGTATCGAAGCGCTCGATGCTGTCGGGTTTACCGAATGTGTTGTACACCGTGACGGTTTTGCCCATGCCCTCCAGCCAGGTCGTCTCCTTGCGCAGGATAGGGTCAAAGTCGCGACGCTCCCGACGACCATCGGGGTGCACCGTACTGCTGACCTGCCCCCAATCATCATAGGTGAAGACCGTATTGAACACCTGGCGCTGCCCGAGCCACCAGTCGATCTTTTTTTCACCAGTCATTTGCCCGAGCACGTCGTACTTCGCGGCATAGACCTCGCGAAACACCACGTCCCCGTCCTGCTCCGGGTCCTGCTCTTCGACCTCAATGACCCGCCCAAGCCCGTCATAGCGGGTTTTGCTGTGTTGACCCATGGCATCGGTGTCCAGTTTCGTCACCAGGATCCGGGCCCCCTTCTTCTCCTGTTTAAAACGCGAGCTGTTGCGGCTTTCGAATTCACTGCCGGCTGCAACGGTTCGGCTCGTTTCTCGACCCAGGCCATCGTAAGTGAAGTCGACGCGCCCCTGATCCTCGTTCTGCTCCGAGCGCTTCAAGCCATTGATGACAGACGCGCTCACGCTCGATTCCTGGCGGGTTTCATCGAACCCCAACTGGATGGTTTGCATCTGCAACGCGGTGTCATCAAGCAGGTACTTGAAATGCGTCGCGCACGACTCCCCGCCCTGGCGCACTGTGTATTTGTGCAGCACGGTGTAAGCCTGCGGGTCTGTGACCATCTCGGTGTATTCGAGATCGGTCTGCAATCGCAAGACCGCTCCCGCCTGCGTGTGCTCGTAAAAGCTCTGTTGCGACAGTACGACATCGCAGCCAGGCTTACCGGGCTCGCCGATTTGCCGGTAGCGAAATTGCAGCTGCGTCGTCGCAGCCTGGGCAAGATCCGCTGCCGCCCGTACGGTTCGGCTTTTCTCGAAGCGCGCGAACCCCAGCGGGTCGGCCGGACAACCTTCGGCACCGCTGGCCGGGTAAAACGTCGAGACGGTCACCACCCCGTTCGGCGCGACATGCTTGAGAAGGTTGCCCCAGGCATCGAACAGGGTCGTGGTCACCTCCTCGCGGAAAGCCTGGGTCTGGCGGTTTTCATAGCGCAGCGTCTGGACCTTGGGCAGTCGGAATTGCGCGGGCTGCCCGGTGAACGGTTTGCCCGGCTCAAGGTGATAATCGACCGTTCTCGACACCACGCTTTGATTGCAGCGGGTCACTTGGGAGATCAGCAAATGGTATTTGTTGTAGGTACGCTTGATGGAGCGATGCACGTTGGCACCCTCCATCAGCATTTCCACCGAAGAATACAGGTAGTCCGAGCTCCTCTGGTACAAGGTGTCGCCGTCCCGCCTCCAGTGCACATCACTGTCGTCGTACCCCAGGAAATTGGTCGGCGAGAATCGGTAGTGGGTAGTGATGGCCGGTTGCAGGCCCGGGAAAACCGTATGGGTGCAGACATGCGGGATCGCCGTCTGTGGCGCGCCACGGGGAAGCCGATGGCCCGCCGCTTCGTAGCGGATCTGCTCGCGCGCCCCCAGGGGTGAGATGACCTCTGTCAGGCATTCGGCCCCGCCGATGGCCTGACTGCTCAGTATCCAGGCACTGCCGTCGGGTAACTGCACGGCACTCACCCGATCACCGGCCTGTTTCAGCGTGAAGGACGCGGCGCACTCGCTGCCTGGGTACAACGTCAAGACCACCTGGCCAGGCGTTCGCTCGATGCTCAACAAGGCTCGAGTGGCGTCGCGCACGGCGGACAGCGCCGGCACATCACCCATCGACTGGTAATCGAACAGGATCGCCCCGCCGTTGGCCGAAACGATTCTTTTGGGCACCGCCAGCTCACTACCGACGTAGACCTCCAGTTCTTCGATCAAGCCGCTTTTATGCACGACATCAAAGCGTCCGGATTCCCGACAAAGCACCTTGAAAGTCTTCAGCTTGAGTTCGTCAAGGACGAGCCCCGAAGACGTCTTCTTCGCCTGGTAACGTTCGCCCCCCGCCAGCGTCAGGAGGCCATGGGGTACGTCGTAGCGGGTCAGTGCCAGTGACCAGCCTTTCCCGAATCCGCCGTCATGGGTCTGGAGTGGATTGAAGAAAAGCCTGATTGGCAGGCTTGGCCCCTGCAAAAAGTTGGACCTGAGCTCGCCCAGTGTCAGCGAGCAGGTATACGTGCCGGTGCGAGGATCGACCCCTCCGGTGAGAAACCCGCTGAAATTGAAAGCATTGGAATGTAGAGGTGGGCCCCCAGCATCGCTGGCAGTCGATGAATCAGGCATGGAAGGATCCTTTAAACAGTGGTAGCCCACAGCTTATTGAGTCACTTGAACGCCTTGTCTTTATCTATGTACCGCAACGCAAAGGGTCTGTGAGTGCATGTGTCTCACTGTTCGTCGTTATAGACGAACTTGGGCATTTCCCAATGGAAACGAATGGCCAGCAAGCGAAGGAGAAACCCACCAAACAGGGTGATCAGGATCGCCTGTTCGCCGGGCAGTTGCAGGTAGATGCACAGCATGTAGCACCAGGCGGCCGCGAAGGAAACGCTGGCGTACAACTCGCGGCGGAAGATCAGCGGGATGTCGTTACAGAAGATGTCACGAAGGATGCCGCCAAACACCCCGGTAATCACACCGCTGACCGAGGCCACCAGCATGCCGTGGCCCATTTCCAGGGCGGTCATACAGCCGATCAAAGTGAAGGCCACCAGCCCCACGGCATCGAGCACCAGAAACAGCGAACGCAGGTGGCGCATCCAGCGCGCGGTGAACACGGTGACCATGGCCGCAATCGACGTCAGCACCAGGTACTCCGGGTGTTTGACCCACGTCAGCGGATAATGGCCGAGCAAAACATCGCGCACCGAACCACCGCCCAGCGCCGTGATGCAGGCAATCAGCACCACGCCAAACCAGTCCATGCCCCGCCGCCCCGCGGACAGCGCCCCGGTCATGGCTTCGGCGGTAATGGCGATCAGGTAAAGCATCAGCAACATGGCGGCAGTCCTTGCGAGAAGGCGCGCAGTCTAGCCATTAAGGGGCGGCACCAAAAGGGGGCGTGCCTTGTAGATTGTGCTGGCCCCATCGCGAGCAAGTCGAATCGTCGCACCGCCGCTCCCACAGAAGCCCAATTGTGAACGCGATCAATTGTGGGAGCGGGCTTGCTCGCGAAGAGGCCCGCCCAGACACCGGCAAATCAAACCTTGATGAAATGCTTGCGGTAATGCTGCAACTCCGCGATCGATTCGCGAATGTCGTCCAGTGCCAGGTGGGTACTGCCCTTTTTGAAGCTGTCACGCACATCCGGCGCCCAGCGTGCCGCCAGCTCCTTGAGAGTCGACACGTCGAGGTTGCGGTAGTGGAAGTAACTTTCGAGGCCTTTCATGTGGGTATAAAGGAAGCGACGGTCCTGGCAGATGCTGTTGCCGCAGATCGGCGATTTGCCCTTCGGCACCCACTGTTCCAGGAACGCGATGGTTTGCGCTTCGGCTTCGGCCATGCTGATGCGGCTCTCACGCACACGCTGGGTCAGGCCCGAGTTGCCGTGGGTGCGGGTGTTCCACTCGTCCATGGTGGCGAGCACTTCGTCACTGTGGTGAATGGCGATCACCGGGCCTTCGGCCAGGGTGTTGAGCTCACTGTCGGTGACGATGGTGGCCATTTCGATAATGACGTCGGTGTCAGGGTTCAGACCGGTCATTTCCAGATCGATCCAGATCAGGTTTTGCGCGTTTAGCATGTGTCGACTCCTAGGCAATGCTGCGCAGTTTAGCTTAGGGAGGCCTCGGGGCGTGCTAAACTCGCGGCCGTTTTACCTAATCGCTGCATTCTTCTTGTGGAACACCCATGGCCAAACGCCAACTCAATCGTCGTCAAAACTGGCGCATCGAAAAAATTCAGGGCGAGCGCGCTGCCCGCGCCGCCAAACGCGAGTCCTCGGCGGTCGAGGCACTCGAGGGTGGCGACCTGGGCCCGGAACAGACAGGCCTTGTGATTGCGCATTTTGGTGTGCAGGTCGAAGTCGAAGCGCTGGCTGGCGAACTGGCTGGCCAGGTGTTTCGCTGCCATTTGCGCGCCAACCTGCCAGCGCTGGTGACCGGCGATCAGGTGGTGTGGCGCGCCGGCAATCAGGGCATCGGGGTGATCGTCGCGCAATTGCCGCGCAACACCGAACTGTGCCGCCCGGACAGCCGCGGCCAGCTCAAGCCCGTGGCGGCCAACGTCGACATGATCGTGATCGTCTTCGCTCCGCTGCCCGAGCCTCACGCCAACCTGATTGACCGTTATCTGGTGGCCGCCGAACATGCCGGCATTCGCCCGCTGTTGCTGCTCAACAAGTTCGACCTGATCGACGAGCAGAACGCCCCGGCACTCAACGCCCTGCTCGCGGTGTACCGCACGCTGGGTTACCCGGTGCTGGAAGTGTCGGCGCACCACGGCAACGGCATGGAGCAACTGCAACAGCAACTGGACGGGCACATCAGTGTGTTCGTAGGCCAGTCCGGCGTCGGCAAGTCGTCGCTGGTCAACAGTCTGCTGCCGGACGTCGACACCCGCGTCGGTCCTTTGTCCGAGCTGTCCGGCCAAGGCACCCACACCACCACCACCGCGCGCCTGTTCCACTTCCCCGGTGGTGGCGAATTGATCGACTCCCCGGGCATCCGCGAATTCGGCCTCGGCCACGTCAGCCGCGCCGACGTCGAAGCCGGCTTCATCGAATTCAACGACCTGATCGGCACCTGCCGCTTCCGCGATTGCAAACACGACCGCGAACCCGGCTGTGCGCTGCTCAAGGCCCTGGAAGACGGCCGCGTGCAACAGCAGCGGATGAACAGCTATCGCTCGATCATCGCGAGCTTGCCGCAGGGTGGTTATTAAGCGGCGTTGTTCCGGTGGGAGCGCGTCGAACCGCCGCGATGGGCGTCAACGATGACGCTGGTCGCCTGACACCCAGCGGTGTCTGAACATCCATCGCGAGCAAGCTCGCTCCTACAGGGGTCGGTGATTAGCTTTGAAATTGGCCATTCAGGCATAAAAAAGCCGCGAGCATTTCGCGGCTTTTTTGCATTTAGCGGGCGGCTTTTTCCAGCGACCAACCCAGCACATCCAGCGCATCGCAACCGTCCTGCAACAGCAGGTGGGCGGCACTGGCGAAGTGTTCCAGGTCATGACCTTCAGCATTCCTGACGCTCAGGCAGGTGACGCTATTCAGCAGGTTACGGGCAATTTTGAGGCGGTGGACAGCGTTTTCGAGCAGGTCGACAGCTCGGGCCTCGGTATCGATGTACAGGATCGGGCCGGCGCTGAAATTGCTTTGGAGGGGGTGGTATTTAGGCATGGCTGAATCTCATCTGATAAATGAAGCTCCACCTTTCGCGGCTAAACGAATTAGGTGGTAGCTATGCGCGGGTTAGCCGACCGGCAGATGACTCCGGCACACCCGAAGGTGTCCCACGCACAGCCACCATAGACATGCAGACCCAAGGCAGCAAAAAGCGCCGCGATTATACGGGCGCTTGTGCATCATCTGATACGACCGGCTAAAGTCGATCACCGTTTTCGTCGGTGACGGGGAAACTATAGGCGCGCCCCAGATGAAGAAAACCCCGGTTTATGCAACTAAGAGATTTCCCACATCAATCTCGGACATGGATGGTTTTTCGGTTTTTTCCCGGGCGACCTCACCCACCGGCATAACACCGAACCTGTAGCAGCGAGCTTGTCGAAGCGTCGAACCGTCGCGATGGTCGTCAACGATGACGCTGGCGGCCTGACATCCAGCGGTGTCTGGACATCCATCGCGAGCAAGCTCGCTCCTACAGGGGTCGGTGATCAGCTTTGAAATTAGCCATTCAGGCACAAAAAAGCCGCGATCATATCGCGGCTTTTTCGTATCACTGTTTCGGCGCTTCCGGCGGTTTGGGGGCCGGGTTGTCGAACAGGTTCAGGCGTTCGCGCAGCTCGTGGGCCGGTAGCGGTTCCTTTTCAGGCGGCAAGGCGTTTGGATCGGCCGGTTTGGCCGGCACTTCACCTGGGCCACCCTGGCCTTGTGTCGGTTCCGGAGCCGGTTCCGCACCTTGCGAGCCTTCGATGGCACGCTGGGCTTTCTTGGTCAGCACGATGATGTCGATACGGCGGTTGACCGGGTTGAGCGGATTCTCGCGATCGAACAGTGCCGACGAGGCATAACCCACCACCCGCGCCACCTGATCTTCCGGATAACTGCCCGCCACCAGCGCACGGCGTGCGGCGTTGGCGCGGTTGGCCGACAGCTCCCAGTTGCCGAAGTCGCCGGTACCGGCGAACGGCTTGGCATCGGTGTGGCCACTGACGCTGATCTTGTTCGGCACCGCCTTGATGGTGTCGGCCATGGCCAGCAGGATGTCTTCGAAATACGGCTTCAGGCGCGCACTGCCGGAATCGAACATCGGCCGGTTCTCGGCGTCCACGATCTGGATACGCAAGCCGTCGGTGGTGATCTCGAACAGGATCTGGTCCTTGAACTTCTGCAGTTGCGGATTTTCTTCCACCTTGTTCTGCAGTTCCTGCAGCAACAGCTCCAGGCGTTCCTTCTCGACCATCTCGGCCATGCCTTCGACCTGTTCGGCGTCGACCGTCACCTTGTCCGGCTGAGGTTGGGACTTCACCTCAGGGTTGAGGGTGTTTTCCGGCGCCAGGGTCGGCGAGCCGCCCAGGTCAATGATGTAGGGCGTGCCACTTTCGGAAAACCCGACCGGGTCCTTGAAGTAACCGGCGATGGCTATCTTCTGTTCCGGTGTCGCGGTGGACAGCAGCCACAGCACCAGGAAGAACGCCATCATCGCCGTCGCGAAGTCAGCGAAGGCGATTTTCCAGGCGCCCCCGTGATGTCCGCCGGCTATGCGCTTGACGCGCTTGACGATTATCGGCTGATTATTTTCCATGGTTTAGCGACCGCGAACCGCTTGTTCCAGCTCAGCGAAGCTAGGACGGTGCGCCGGGTACAGAACCTTGCGCCCGAACTCCACGGCCAGCGATGGCGGCATGCCAGAAGCCGAGGCCACCAGCGAGGCTTTGATCGCTTCGTATACGTTCAGCTCTTCCTTGGCATCGTGGGCCAGGGAATGGGCCAGGGGGCCGAAAAAACCGTAAGCGGCAAGAATACCGAAGAAGGTACCCACCAGTGCCGCACCTACGTGCAAGCCGATGGAAGCCTGGTCGCCCTCACCGAGCGAGGCCATGGTGACCACGATACCCAGTACCGCGGCGACAATACCGAAACCGGGCATGCCGTCGGCAATGCCGTTGACCGCATGGGAAGGATGCTCCAGGTCTTCCTTGAGGCTGTAAAGCTCCATGTCGAACAGACCTTCCAGCTCATGGGGAGCCATGTTGCCGGACGACATGATGCGCAGGTAATCACAGATAAACGCGGTCATGCGTTCATCTTTCAACACTGCGGGATACTTGGCGAAAATCGGGCTCGCCGCCGCATCTTCGATGTCGCCTTCGATGGCCATCATGCCTTCACGGCGACTTTTATTGAGGATTTCGTAAACCAGCCCCAACACTTCCAGGTAGAAGGTGTGGCTGAAGCGCGAGCCGAACATGCTCAGGGATTTCTTGAGCACGTGCATGGTCATATAGCCGGGGTTGGCCTGCAGGAACGCACCCAAGGCTGCGCCGCCAATGATCATGACTTCGAAGGGTTGGATCAGGGCGGCAATTTTGCCGTGGGAGAGCACGTATCCGCCGAGCACGCTAGCGAATACGACGATGATGCCGATTATTTTAGCCATAGGTAGGAGAGCACTTACTGAGTCGGGTTCAAGGTCATATTCGGAAGTTAAAAAATCTCTTCTTCTACTTATCGGCAAAACTGCGCCAGACTATAGCCAGTTCAGGCGAAAAGCCAATTTGGCCCATTCTGGGCGTAGGTAATGCAGACGATGATCACGTCCAACCATGGCTAATGAAACGAACGTTCCACCGCAAAAACCGACCACGCTCGAAGGCTGGGTAAAGCTTCTCGATGGCGTGCGCCTGCCTGTCCCACAGGCCAGCCACGACCGGGTTTGCAAGGCAATCACCGACAATCGCAGCTCATTGCGCGATATCGCCGACCTGATGCAGGACAGCCCTGCACTGGCATTGAGCGTGATTCGCGAAGCCAATCGGCAGACTCACGGCAGCATGGCCGAGCCGGCGGAAAACCTTGAGGTGGCGATCACGCGCCTGGGTTTGAAGCGCACCGAAGAGTTGCTCGCTCGGCTGCCTGCCATGCCTGAATCGCAAATTCCAGCGACCCTGCGACAGTTGCAGTTGATCAGCCAGCACGCTACGCAACAGGCCAATGGTTTTTTCGCCGCACGCCTGGCCAGGCTGTGGCAGGACATCCACTGGGGCAGCCTGTTATTCCTGTCGCCGTTATGGCCGCTGGCACTGACCCACCCGCAATTGCTCGAAGAGTGGGAACTGCGGGTTATCCACAAGGGCGAGTCGGCACGCAAAGTCGAGAAACAATTGTTCGGCGTTCGCTTGTTGCGAATCGCCCGCACGCTGGTGGAAACCTGGCACCTGCCGAACTGGGTCCAACAAGGTTACAGGCTGCTGCTCATGGAGCAACGTGAGCTGGTGCAAGTTCTGCGCATCGCCCGTGACATCGATCATCCGCTGCGCCAGCAAAACCGTCTCGATGACGACCCGACACTGCGGCGCTGGCTCAACCAGCCGGCCAACACCGTGTTGCTGGCCAACGGCTTGGCACTGTCGGCGCAACAATCCTGGGACTGCCCGCACAGTCAGCGCTGGCAATACTTGACCAGCCTCTACCTGCAAATGCCAATGGACGAGTTGCAGCAGCAACTGCACCAGCAGGCTGTCAACAGCGCCCGCCACCACGCCGCGCCTGGCCTCTTCCATCCCGCCGTTGCGCTGCTCTGGCCGTGGGGCACCCATCGTATCCACGCGGGCCTGCTGCCTGCCCCGGGACCGTCTGCCGAAGACTTGACGAAGTGGCGCGGGCAATGCGCCGAATTACTGGCAGAGCCGAGTCGGTTCACCAATGCCATGCACCTGACCAACTCGGCACGGGACGCCCTGGTGGCGTGTGGCATGCGCCGGGTGATGATCCTGATGGCCGACCGCACCCACGCCAATCTGCGCGTACACCAGACCGCCGGGCTGCCCAAGGAAGCAGCCGGATTGAATTTCGTGGTCAGTCAAAGCACCGTGTTGCAACGTTTGCTGGCGCAACAGGCGCAGGTGCGCCTGAACCCGGCCAACAATGCGCAATTCTCGGCGCTGCTGCCCCCCGGCCTGCGCGCACAATTTCGCGGTGAACACTTGATGCTGCGTTCGCTGGTCAACAACGGCCGCGTCATCATGATCGTGGCCGCAGACCAGGGTGGTGGGCCGTTTTCGGATATCACCGTGCAGGCCTTTGGGAAAACCGCGCAGTGCATCGAGAAAGCCCTGCACAGCTTTAGCCATCGCGGCCAATGACCCGCTACAATCCTCCCCTTTGTGCCCTGGAGACCTCACATGTCTGACTTCTCTGGCTTGCCGCTGGTCATTGAGCCGAGCGACTTGCTTCCTCGCCTCGACGCCCGCGATCTTATCCTGGTGGACCTGACCAGCAGCGCCCGCTATGCCGAAGGCCATATTCCCGGCGCGCGCTTCGTCGATCCGAAACGCACGCAACTCGGCCAGCCGCCGGCGCCGGGCCTGATGCCACCGCAAGCGGCACTCGAGGCGCTGTTCGGTGAACTGGGCCACAATCCCGACGCCGTGTACGTGGTCTACGACGACGAAGGCGGCGGTTGGGCCGGGCGCTTCATCTGGTTGCTCGATGTCATCGGCCACCAGAAGTACCACTACCTCGACGGTGGCCTGACGGCCTGGCTGGCGGAAGGCTCGCCGATGTCGATCCAAATCCCGCCAGCGGTGGGCGGTCCGGTGACCTTGACCCTGCACGAGGAACCCACCGCGACACGCGAGTACCTGCAAAGCCGCCTTGGCGCCGCCGACCTGGCTATCTGGGACGCACGCGGGCCACTGGAGTATTCCGGCGAGAAGGTCCTGGCGGCCAAGGCTGGGCACATTCCCGGCGCAGTCAACTTCGAGTGGACCGAGGGCATGGACCCGGCGCGCAACCTGCGCATCCGCACCGACATGCCGCGAATCCTCGAACACCTGGGGATCACCAAGGACAAAGAAGTCATTACCCACTGCCAGACTCATCACCGTTCTGGCTTCACTTATCTGGTGGCCAAATCCCTCGGTTATCCGCGGGTCAAAGGCTATGCCGGTTCCTGGGGCGAATGGGGCAACCATCCCGACACGCCCGTAGAGATTTAAGGTTTTAAAGGACAGTTAATGAACAAGCGTCTGTTTATCCTCAGCCAGTACCTGCTGCCCCACCACCTGCTTTCGCGATTGGCCGGATGCGTCGCCGAATGCCGTGTGCGCTGGTTCAAGAATGCGTTCACCGCCTGGTTCGCCAAGCGCTATCAGGTGGACATGTCCCAGGCCCTGGTTGAAGACATCACCGCGTACGAGCACTTCAATGCATTCTTCACCCGTGCCTTGAAGGATGGCGCCCGTCCGCTGGACGAGACACCAGGCGCAATCCTGAGCCCGGCCGATGGCGCGGTCAGCCAGTTGGGCCCGATCGAACACGGACGTGTGTTCCAGGCCAAGGGCCACAGTTTCAGCGTGCTGGAACTGCTGGGCGGCGACCCGGCCAATGCCGCACCGTTCATGGGCGGCGATTTCGCCACCATTTACTTGTCGCCCAAGGACTACCACCGCGTGCACATGCCGCTGGCCGGCACCCTGCGCGAGATGGTCTACATTCCGGGCCGTATCTTCTCGGTCAACCAGACCACCGCTGAAAACGTCCCGGAACTGTTCGCGCGCAACGAACGCGTGGCGTGCATTTTCGACACCGAGCGCGGGCCGATGGCCGTGGTGCTGGTGGGCGCGATGATCGTGGCGTCGATTGAAACCGTTTGGGCCGGGTTGGTGACGCCGCCCAAGCGCGAGCTGAAAACCTTCCGCTACGACGAAGCGGCCCGTGCGCCGATCCACCTGGAAAAAGGTGCGGAACTGGGTCGATTCAAGCTGGGTTCGACCGCCGTCGTGCTGTTCGGGCCGGATCAGGTCAAGTGGGCCGAAGAATTGGCCGCTGGTTCGCCCGTGCAGATGGGCCAGGGTTTGGGCCTGCCAAAGGCCTGATACCAACCCTGTACCTGTAGGAGCGAGCTTGCTCGCTCCTACAGGGGGGTGTGGAATTTGTGTACCCTTTCGCTTGTCCATAGCTGCTAGAGTCAAACCTTCACTGCCCACTTCCCGGCTGGAGTTTGTTTACGGCATGGATGAGACCAGTCCCCACTTGTTGCTACGGGCACCCACGCCCACTCAACCACGTTTGTCTTTCTGCGAGGCCACTCCGCGCGATCTCAAGCGCTGGATCGCAGACTTGCCCAAGGCCAACATCGGCGAAACCGCACGTCGGCTTTATCAGGGCCTGAGCGAACTCAACCAACTGCTCACCCCCAGCGACAATCGCCTGCAACTCCTCGAATTGCTGCGGCCCGAGGTGTATTACGTTTGCAAGCACCTGGAGCGGCACTTCCTGCACCAGTCGATTGTGCTCGATGAGCGCTCGCGCAAGGTCGTCAACCTCTGCCAGGCGCTGCAAGGTCATTTGGCGATCGGGTACAAGCAGATCGTCGTACGCATCGCCCCGCGTTTTAGCAAAGACCGCGCACCGCTGTTGACCCACGCATTGCAACGGGCCATGCATTGCCTCAACGGTACCCTGATTCGCGCCACCGAACTGTACGCCCCCGTGCCGGAAGGTTTGTGGCTGGAACTGCACCAACTGTATCGGATTGCCTGCACCCATCGCCTTCAGGACCAGAGTCTGCGCGACCCGTTGGCCAGTCAGACGCAAACGATCAGTATCGAACAAACCTATACGGTCGCCCTGCTGCTCGGCGCCGCCCGCTGCAATCAGCTGCGCCAGAACCAGATCGCACGGCTTGTCGAAGTCCTTGAGCCCTGGAGCAAATGGCTCAAGCTGCAAACGCAAGCCTCTGGCTTGTTTGCCGTCGCACCGGAACTCGATATCGGCCCGCGCTACCGAGCGAAATTCCGCCCTGAACAGTTGGAAAGCTTGCTCACTTTCGATCCGCAGCCACTCGTAGCCGCCATTGACGCGCACCTGCGAGACATCGAAAGCGCCAATCCCCTACCCGTGCCCGCAGGCCTGAGCGTGGACACCCTGCAACACCTGAGTGCCGCCTGGGGCCAGGCCGTAGAGCGCAGCTTCCAGCGCACCGCCAGCCAAGGCACCCTGACGCTGTGCGTTGGCATGAGCGCGCTGCACTTTTACCTGGGCGGCCAACGTCCGTTTAGCGAAATCCTGAAAACCCCCGGAAGCGGCCGCGCCAAATTCACAGCCATGGAACCTGCCGGTCCACAAAATGACCATTGGCGACAGGCATTCGACGCCGCGCCTCAAGGCACCGCCGATGCGATGCTTCCCTATGAGGAAATCGAATACCCACAACTGCAGATCGACGACAGTCACGAGACCTCTGACCAGAACCGTCACTTCCCGACCTACGTCCTGCCCGTGATCAATCACAGCCCGGGAGGCTATTGCCTGGCGTGGCCCGACGCTGTGCCAGAGGAATTGCAGGCGGGCGAAATGGTCGGCATCGAAGATGCAGCGGGGGGCGGTTGGAGCATTGCGGTGGTGCGCTGGATCCGCCAGGTTCGTGGCGGCGGCACGCAAATGGGCATTGAGCAAGTTGCCCCGTATGCCGAACCTTGCGGCCTGCAACTGGTGCGCGCTCGCGACGACCACAGCCATTATCTGCGTGGCCTGTTGTTGCCGGCCATCAGTGCTGTCGATTTGCCGGCAACCCTGCTCGCCCCGCGCCTGCCCTTCCAGGAAGGCAACAAGGTGCTGATCAATACCAACGGCGAAGAACGCCGCGCCGGTCTGGATCGGCGGCTGGCCAGCACCAACAGCTTCAATCAGTTCGCGTATCGCTCGCTGGAAGCGGCCAGGAACGAGAACGTCACGGGCAGCGACGGTGGGGTCGGCTCGGAAGAAGATTTTGATTCGTTGTGGAAGACACTCTGATAGACCGCAGCGCGGCCATCGCGGGCAAGCCCGCTCCTACAGCAGACCACCTGTAGGAGCGGGCTTGCCCGCGATAAGGTTTGTCAGCCGCCGCTGAACTCAGAGCTGCCCGTCACGATCCCTGAAGCCCAGCAGATACAAAACACCATCGAGCCCCAGCGTGGAAATCGCCTGTTTCGCCGACTGCTTGACCAGCGGCTTGGCGCGAAACGCAACGCCCAGGCCGGCGATCGCCAGCATCGGCAGGTCGTTGGCGCCGTCGCCCACGGCGATGGTCTGCTCAAGGCGCAAGCCTTCTCTGGCCGCCAGTTCCTTGAGCAGATCGGCCTTGCGTTGCGCATCGACAATCGGCTCGACCGCAACGCCGGTTACCTTGCCATCCACCACTTCCAACTCGTTGGCGAACACATAGTCGATGCCCAGCTTGGCCTGCAACTGCTTGGCGAAGTAGGTGAAGCCGCCCGACAGGATCGCCGTCTTGTAGCCCAGGCGCTTGAGTTCCGCGAAGAGCGTCTCGGCGCCTTCGGTCAGGCGCAATGAGGCGCCGATGGAGTCCAGCACGCCGACATCCAGGCCCTTGAGCAGCGCCAGGCGTTCCTTGAAGCTGGCGCGAAAATCCAGCTCACCGGCCATGGCGCGCTCGGTGATTTCCGAGACTTTGTCGCCTACACCAGCGGCCTTGGCCAGTTCGTCGATCACTTCGGCCTCGATCAGGGTCGAGTCCATGTCGAACACCGCCAGGCGACGGTTGCGACGGAACAGCGAATCTTCCTGGAAGGCGATGTCGACGTTCAGTTCCTGGGCGACGTTGAGGAATTCAGCGCGCAATGCCTGTGGGTCAGCGGCTTCACCACGTACCGAAAACTCGATGCAACCCTTGCCCTTGTCGGCCGGGGTGTCGAGGGGCATGCGTCCGGACAGACGATCGATGTGATCGATGTTCAGCCCGTACCTGGCGGTAATTTCGCTCACCGCCTGCAATTGCCCGGCGGTCACTTTGCGGGTCAGTAGCGTCACGATATGGCGTTTTTTGCCCTGGTTGCCCACCCACTGTTGGTAATCCTCTTCGGACACCGGCGTGAATCGCACCTGTTGTTCGAGCTCGTAGCCTTTGAAGAGGATGTCCTTGAGCACCGACTGACCTTGCTCGGTGTCGGGAATTTCGACCAGGATGCCGAACGACAGCGTGTCGTGGATCACCGCCTGGCCGATGTCGAGAATGCTCACACCACCCTGTGCCAGAACGCCGGTAATGGCCGCAGTCAGACCCGGACGATCGGATCCGGTGATGTTTATCAGGACGATTTCGCGCAAGGCGCACCCCCGCAAGTGGAAAAAAACCGCATTCTACCCACATTCAGTGACCATCGGGCACCGTGAGCGCTTTGCCGGTCTAGGGCCTGTCGCTATACTGCGCGTCAACTTCACGGACAAAAGAGCCGAGCGCAAGTGAACCGGCCCACGCCAGTAAAAACCGATAACTTCTTCCTGCTGATCTTCCGTGCACTGCGTCACCGCCGTGTACCGATTGCATTGCGCATCGCCAGCCATAACGTGATCCTGGTCGCCCTGGCCCTGGTGATCTACGCCTGCGTGATGGGTTTGCAGTTCAAGCAGGCCATGCACGAGCAGGCGGATGCCCTGGGCGAAAGCCTGACCACGCAGACGGCCACCTCGGCCACCGAGCTGCTGGTGTCCAACGACATCCTCAGCCTCAACGTGCTGCTCAACAACCTGACCAAGAACAAGCTGGTGGCACACGCCGCCATCTACAGCGTGGATAATCGCATCCTCGCCGAATCCGGTCAGCGCCCCAAGCACGGCCTGCTGGGCGAAGCCGAGGGTATGTACCAGAGCAAGATCACCTTCCAGGACGTAACCGCCGGTCAACTGCGCATCAGCCTGGACATGGATCAGTTCCAGCAGCCGATGACCATCAGCCTCCAGAGCATGGGCATCCTGAGTGCCATTCTGCTGGCCCTGTCCCTGGCCCTGAGCCTGCGCATGGGGCGCTACCTGTCCACGCCGCTGCTGCAATTGCGCGTGTGGCTGCGCAATATCGACGAATACACCCCGGCGACCGACCGCCAGGACGAAATCGGCGACCTGGCGCGTCAACTTCACGCCAATTTCGCTCCGGAACCGGCTGAACCCGAGCCGGTCCCGGAAGCCGAGTACGACGACAGCGATTACGCTGACTCCGACGAACCGGCCTTCGAAGTGCGTAACCTGCGCGATCCGAGTTTCGATGAGACCAAGCCGGTTGCTGGCCTCAAGCCCGCACCCCGGCAAATCGTCAGCACCGTCGAAGACGACGATGACGACGAGGACCCGTTTGCCGACCTGCGCGACGAGTCGGCAGCGAGCCCGGCTATCAAGCTACCCGTGTCCAGCGTACCGCAGCACAGCGCCGTGCTGGCCGTGCAGCTCGGCGCCCAGGACCAACTGCGTCGCCTGCCCCGTGCGCGCTTGGAAGAATTGCTCGAACGCTATCGCGATTGCCTCGATCAGGCCGCGTCGCTCTACCAGAGTGAACTGCACACCCTGAACGATGGCAGCACGCTGATGCTGTTCCACACCGAGGACAGCGGCGACGACTACCTGACCAACGCCATCTGCTGCGGTGAGTTGCTGCGTGCGCTGGGCCATCAATTGCAGATCGAAGTCGCGGACAGCGGCATCACCCTGCAATTGCAACTGGGCCTGACCCTGGGTGACGAGCTGTTCGGCCTGAGCCAGATCGACCTGCTGCTGACCGAAACCGCCCAGGACGCCCTGGCGCTTTCGCAACACAGCCGCAACCTGCTGCTGGTGGAGCGCAAGATCAGCGACGACGCCCTGATCCGCCAGCGCGCCCGTATCCGCCCGATCGCCAGCCCCGAGGGGGCCTGCTGCGTGGAGCGGCTGATGGAGCCTTATCCATCGATGCTTGAACGCCAGCTGGCGCGGATGCATGAGCGTAGGGCCTGAGGCCTGAGTTTCAGTCGTAGAAAAGCCCGCAGATCATGCGGGCTTTTTTTGTTGCCTGTGCCGGCCTCATCGCGAGCAAGCTCGCTCCTACAGGGGCCCGCGCTCTCCTGTAGGAGCGAGCTTGCTCGCGATGGAGCCGGCAGAAGCCCTGAAGATCCTCCAGAAACAACAAAGCCCGCACGTTCGCGGGCTTTGCTTTAAACCAAATCAAACCAACCTCAAAACCTGAACACTTCCATATCGGTACGGATCGGCGCAGCCATCGGGATTTTTGGCTGTTTTTCCTGCTCGACCGCCGGCGCCGCCGGCTTGGCTGCCGGTTTGCGTGGTGCTTCGGCAATCGGTGGCTGGTTGGCCAGTGGCTTGAGCGCCACGGACAACTGTTCGGCCAAACGCTGCAATAACACGCCCTGGGCCTGCACCTGGGCCGCTGTGCCGCCGGCGTGCTCCTCTTGCAGGTGAACGATGCGGTTATCGCGAACCTGGCCACGGCGGTCGATCAGACGCCATTGCGCATCGAGGATCGCCGGTTGTGATTCGCCCGAGTCCAGGCGGGTAATGGTCAGCAGTACCTGGACATCCGGGGTGAAACCGAGGGTCGCCGGGGCCAGTACCACACGCTGGCTGTCCAGGTGACCCGCCACCTGGCGCAGCAACAGCTGATCGATATCCGCCGACAGGCTACCCGCCCAGCGACCGTCAATCGATGCCTGCAGGCTGCCATCCGGCTGACGTTGCAGCAGGGTTTCGCGTTGCAGGTAGTCGGCAACCGTTACCGGGCCGAGTAAAACCGCCATACCTGCGGCTTGCGCAGGCTGTGCCGGACTTCCGCTGTCCAGCTGATACAGCGACACCGGCTGGTGAACGCTGCAACCCGCCAGGCCAAGAACGCCGGCGAGCATCAAAATAAAAGGAAGGCGCAGAGCAGTCATCATCCCGTCCAGGTGGTCGCTACAAAGCGGACCACAGTGAAAATACTCAATAAATATGAAGAACGCTCGGTTACACCGGCGCTTGAAAGGGCACATCATCCGTGAATATGCGCTCCGACTCCAGCGCCAAAGCGCCGATCTACGCGTTAAATCGCAGATCCGGCGCTCTAGGACGCTTAATTGAGGTTTTCGACGAGCAGCGCATCGACCCGCTGGAAGCCACGTGGCAATTTGTTACCACGACGACCACGCTCACCCTTGTAGTGTTCGAGGTCGTCCGCTTTCAGTGACAAGGTACGTTTTCCAGCCTGAAGCACCAAGGTGGCGCCTTCGGGAATGACGGCGATGTCCGTGACATATTCTTCGCGATTGGCCACGCGCTCACCGGAAATACCGATGATCTTGTTGCCTTTGCCCTTACCTAATTGTGGCAGATCGCTGATCTTGAAAATCAGCAGGCGACCTTCGGTGGTCACCGAGGCCAGCCAGTTGTTCTCACGATCAGCCACCGGACGCGGCGCAATCACTTTCGAATTGTTCGGCAGGCTCAACAGGGCCTTGCCCGCCTTGTTCTTGGCCTGGAAGTCTTCACCCTTGACCACGAACCCGTAGCCGGCGTCGGAGGCGATCACGTAGAGCGAATCGTCTTCAGGCATCAGCACACATTCGAAGTTCGCCCCTGGCGGCGGCGTCAGGCGACCGGTCAACGGCTCACCCTGGCCACGGGCCGACGGCAAGGTATGAGCGGCCACCGAATAGCTGCGACCTGTGGAGTCGATAAACACCGCGTACTGGTTGGAGCGCCCTGCCGCCAACGCCTTGAAACCATCCCCGGCCTTGTAGGAAAGCCCGGTGGCGTCGATGTCGTGGCCCTTGGCGGAGCGAACCCAGCCTTTTTCAGACAGCACCACACTGACTTTCTCGTTAGGCAGCAGATCGTGTTCGGTCAGGGCCTTGGCTTCGGCGCGCTCGACGATTGGCGAGCGACGATCGTCGCCATAGGTTTCGGCATCCTTGATCAGCTCGCTGCGCACCAGCTTCTTCAGCTTGGCTTCGCTGCCCAGCAGCGCTTGCAGCTTGGCCTGTTCCTTGAGCAATGCATCCTGCTCATCACGCAACTTCATTTCTTCCAGTCGCGCCAACTGACGCAAGCGGGTATCGAGAATGTAGTCGGCCTGGATTTCGCTCAGGGCGAACCGTGCGATCAGGCTCGCCTTGGGGTGTTCCTCAGTGCGGATGATATGGATCACTTCATCCAGGTTGAGGTAGGCAATCAGCAAGCCGTCCAACAGGTGCAGGCGGCGTTCGACCTTGTCGAGGCGGAATTGCAGGCGGCGACGCACGGTCTTCACCCGGAACTCCAGCCACTCGACCAGCAGCGCTCGCAGGTTTTTCAGCTGCGGCTTGCCGTCCAGGCCGATGATGTTGATGTTGACCCGGTAGCTGGACTCCAGATCGGTGCTGGCAAACAGATGCTGCATCAGCGCGTCGTGGTCGAAGCTTTTTCGCGCCCCGGGAATGATCACGATGCGGCATGGGTTCTCGTGGTCGGATTCGTCGCGCAGATCGGCGATCTGCGGGGCTTTCGACGGTTTTGCCTGCATCATGGCCGCGATCTGTTCCAGCACCTTGGCCCCGGAGACCTGGTGCGGAAGCGCGGTGACAATGATGTCGCCATCCTCAATATGGTACACGGCGCGCATGCGCACCGAACCGCGACCGGTTTCGTAGATTTTCAGCAGATCGGCGCGAGGGGTGATGATTTCCGCTTCGGTCGGGTAATCGGGGCCCTGGATGTGTTCACAGAGCTGTTCGACCGTGGCCTTGGGCTCATCGAGCAAACGCACGCACGCGGACGCCACTTCACGCAGGTTGTGCGGCGGCACGTCAGTGGCCATGCCCACGGCGATGCCGGTGGTGCCGTTGAGCAGGATGTTCGGCAAACGTGCCGGCAACACCAGCGGCTCGTCAAGGGTGCCGTCGAAATTCGGCCCCCAGTCCGCGGTGCCCTGACCCAGTTCGCTGAGCAGCACTTCGGAGTAACGCGACAAACGCGCCTCGGTGTAACGCATGGCAGCGAAGGACTTGGGATCGTCCGGCGCACCCCAGTTACCTTGCCCATCGACCAGCGTGTAGCGATAGCTGAATGGCTGGGCCATCAGCACCATGGCTTCGTAGCAGGCCGAATCGCCGTGGGGGTGGAACTTGCCGAGCACGTCACCGACGGTACGCGCCGATTTCTTGTGCTTGGAATCAGCGTCAAGCCCCAACTCGCTCATCGCATAGACGATGCGGCGCTGTACCGGTTTCAGGCCATCGCCGATATGCGGCAGGGCACGGTCCATGATCACGTACATGGAGTAGTTGAGGTAGGCATTTTCGGTGAAGTCAGACAGTGACCGGCGTTCTACACCGTCCAGGCTGAGATCAAGGGAGTCGCTCATGCGGGCCTCATCGGTTCGTTGTCTGGCGCAGCAGCATGGTGCCACCGCGCTGGGTAAATTCAAGTTTGTTCAGCGCGCTCATACCGAGCAGCACCTGATTGCCATCCAGGCCGGGTGCGACCAGCGCACGAACATCGCGCAAGACGATGTCGCCGACCTGCAAACGATCGATCCGGGTACGGTAACCCTGGCTCAGGCCGTTTGCCGTACTCAGGGTCACCCCAAAGCCTTCTTCAAGTTTCAACCGCTTGGCCAGGTCCGCCGGGATCGAAACATCCGTCGCCCCGGTGTCCAGCATGAAATCCACCGGCTGGCCGTTGATCTGGCCGCTGGCGACGAAATGCCCCTGTTGATTGCTCACCAGTTTCACTTCGATAAAGCCATCGCCCTGTTCGGAGCTGACGATAACGTTCGGGTTGTTCTGGCGTGCTTCCCATTCACCGAAAAACCGCGTGGCCAGGAACAGCCCGGCGCACCAGGCCAGGATCAGCAAGACCCGACCGGCGCGCTTGCCCGGCGCCTGCTCAGTCACGGCGTGGCACCCCAGCCGCCTTGCGGCGCGGCAAAGCGCCAGACAATTGGGCGTGTCTCGCCATCGGCCCGGGCACCGTCGTTGTTGTCGATGCCGATCCACGCGCCATCGGCGTCAATGATCAACGCTTCGGCCAAACCATAGCTCTGAGAATAACGTCGGTTTTCCTGCAACGCTTCATCGGCAAACGACCAGCAACGCTCGACCTTGGCTGTCACCGCATCACGGCGGCAAATCTCGAATGCATTGCGTTCCAGGGTAAACAGCTTGCCGTTGAACAGGGACAGGTCGGAAAAATCCCGCGACACCGCCCTCGCCTTGGGGAACTGTGCCGGTTGCATTTCCACTCCGGCTTCGCTCAGCAACACACAACCGCCGTCGCAATCCCAGAGCGTTTGCTGGCGCTTGATTTTCAGCAGGCCACGGCGCTCACGCTCCGCCGCCAACCACAACTGATCGCCAGCCGGGTTGATTGCCAGGCCTTCGAACAGCGCATTGAAGTGCAACAGCATGCCGCTGGCCCGTGCCTCGCGCACCAGCAATGGCGAAATCCTCAGCCAGGACGTGGCGCCGTCTGCCGGCACTTGCAGCACTGCCGCATGTGCCTCGCTGACAATGTAGCGATTGCCGGCGTTATCACAGGTGATGCCTTCGAAATCCAGGTCGCCCCCCCGCACGAACGAGGCCGCCCAGGTCCGCGAACGCAAACCCCAGGGCAAACCGCTGTCCGGTACAGGCGGCACGTCAATGTGCACGGCTTGCGCCTGCCAGACCGTATCGCTGGCCTGCAGGCGATAGATCTGATCGTCATCGCGATCGGAAACCGTCCACAGCTCCTTGCCGCACAAGGCCAGCCCTGACAGGTTGCCGCCGCGCATCCCTTCCACGGGATGCTCGGACAACAGGCGCAACTCCGGAACCGGTTCGGCAAAAGCCGAAACGCAGGTCAACAGGCACGCCAGGGCAAAGCCAACCCGCATCAGGCAAGAACCTCGGCGAGGTTGCCTTTGGATTCGAGCCAGGTTTTACGATCGCCGGCGCGTTTTTTCGCCAGCAGCATGTCCATCATTTCCGAGGTTTCGGCGAAATCTTCACCCAGGGTGAGCTGCACCAGGCGCCGGGTGTTCGGGTCCATGGTGGTTTCGCGCAGTTGCGGCGGGTTCATTTCACCCAGGCCCTTGAATCGGGTGACCTGCGGCTTGCCGCGTTTCTTCTCGGCAACGAGGCGATCAAGAATCCCGTCGCGCTCGGCTTCGTCGAGGGCGTAGTAGATTTCCTTGCCCAGGTCGATGCGGTACAGCGGCGGCATCGCCACGTAGACGTGACCGGCCTCTACCAACGCACGGAAATGCTGGACGAACAGCGCGCACAGCAGCGTGGCGATGTGCAGGCCGTCGGAGTCGGCGTCGGCGAGGATGCAGATTTTGCCGTAGCGCAGCTGGCTCATGTCCGCCGCGCCTGGATCGACACCAATGGCCACGGCGATGTTGTGCACTTCCTGGCTGGCCAGCACTTCGCTGCCGTCGACTTCCCAGGTGTTGAGGATCTTGCCACGCAGCGGCAGGATCGCCTGGAACTCCTTGTCCCGTGCCTGCTTGGCCGAACCACCGGCGGAGTCACCTTCCACCAAAAACAGCTCGGAGCGCATCGGGTCCTGGCCGGCACAATCAGCCAGCTTGCCTGGCAGGGCCGGGCCCTGGGTAATACGCTTGCGCTCGACCTTCTTGCTGGCCTTGAGCCTGCGACCGGCGTTGTTGATCGCCAGTTCGGCCAGCAACATGCCGGTTTCCGGGTTGGCGTTGAGCCACAGGCTGAACGCGTCCTTGACCACGCCGGAGACGAATGCCGCCGCTTCCCGGGACGACAGGCGCTCTTTGGTCTGGCCGGAGAATTGCGGCTCCTGCATTTTCATCGACAGCACGAAGGCGATGCGCTCCCAGACGTCTTCCGGCGCCAGCTTGACGCCGCGCGGCAACAGGCTGCGGAACTCGCAGAACTCACGCATGGCATCGAGCAAGCCCTGGCGCAGGCCATTGACGTGGGTACCGCCCTGAGCAGTCGGGATCAGGTTGACATAGCTTTCCTGAACGCTGTCGCCACCTTCGGGCAGCCACAGCAGCGCCCAATCCACCGCTTCCTTGTTACCGGCCAGGCTGCCGCAGAACGGCTCGTTCGGCAGGCGCTCGAATTCGCTGACCGCATCGACCAGGTACGAGCGCAGGCCATCTTCGTAATGCCACTCGACTTTCTCGCCGGTGCCTTTGTCTTCAAAGCTCACCAGCAGCCCGGGACACAGCACAGCCTTGGCCTTGAGCACGTGCTTGAGGCGGCTGATGGAGAATTTTGGCGAATCGAAGTATTTCGGGTCCGGCGCAAAAAATACACTGGTGCCGGTGTTGCGCTTGCCGACGGTGCCGACCACTTCCAGCTCGGTTTTCTTGAAACCGTCGGCGAAGGTCATCTGGTATTCGTTACCGTCACGCTTGACGCGCACCCGCACTTCGGTCGACAGGGCGTTGACCACGGAAATACCCACCCCGTGCAGACCGCCGGAGAACTGGTAGTTCTTGTTGGAAAACTTGCCGCCCGCGTGCAGCTTGGTGAGGATCAGCTCGACGCCCGACACGCCCTCTTCGGGGTGAATGTCCACGGGCATGCCACGCCCGTCATCGCAGACTTCCAGCGAATGGTCGGCATGCAGGATGACCTGCACGGACTTGGCGTGGCCGGCCAGGGCTTCGTCGACGCTGTTGTCGATGACTTCCTGGGCGAGGTGGTTCGGCCGACTGGTGTCGGTGTACATCCCGGGGCGTTTGCGCACCGGGTCGAGGCCCGAGAGGACTTCGATGGCGTCTGCGTTATAAGAGCTAGCGCTGGGAGTGGCCATGGGGTCTCTTCGTCCGCCTGTATAAAAAATGTTCGATAAAAAAGGAGCGAAGGCTCACAAAGCTGTGAAATCCATCGCCTGATACACATCTGCGCCGATGCCGGCAAAACTCAGCATTGCCGGCAATCGCTCGGCAAAACCCTGGAAACCATGATCGCCACCAGCCTGGATGCGCAACGCACAGGCCCGGTAATACTGCTGGGCGAGTCGATAGTCCAGTGTTTCATCACCGGTTTGCAACCACACCTGATATCGCTGCGGGTCCTGGGGCGCCGGCACTTCCAGTTCGGCCAGCGCCGTCACGTGGTCGTGGGTCAACTCCCAGGCCTCATCGGTGTACAGGTTTTTCTGCGTTCCCAGGAATCCGTCGAACATCCGGTGCGGACTGACGGCAGGGTTGATCAACAGGGCCTTGAGGCCATGGCGCTCGGCCAGGTGAGTGGCATAGTAGCCGCCGAGCGAGCTGCCGACCAGCAATGGCCGTCCCAGCTCCCCGATGGCCTGCTCCAGTTGCGCGATGGCTTGGCGCGGGTGGTGATGCAAGGCCGGAACCCGCAAGTGATCGCTCAAGCCCAGCCGTTCCATTACCTGCATCAACTGCGTGGCCTTTTTCGAGGCGGGTGCGCTGTTGAAACCGTGGATATAGAGGATCGAACCGGACATTGGAGCTCCCTGGGTGTCGGGTGAGGAAGGCGGAGTTTACAGGGAAGCGGGGGCGCCTGTACCGGCCTCATCGCGAGCAGGCTCGCTCCTACAGGGGAGCGGGTCCAACTGTGGGAGCGGCGGTGCGACGATTCGACTTGCCCGCGATGGGCGCGCCTCGGTCTCAGATCAAGCCAACAACCTCAATAGCCATTAGACCCATAATCCACAGTGAACTCGAACCCGGTCACCCGCTCTACCCCGGTCTCGATCTGCCCATCGGGCAGCAACCGCAGCCAGCGATAACCTGGCGCCTGCTCGCCGACCTTGAAATCGGCGCTGCCCGGCTCGAACTGAATGCAGGTCGAAGGCGAGGCGATCAGTCGCAAGTTGTCACGCACTTGATCGATTTCCTGATGCACATGCCCCCACAACACGGCACGCGCCTGGGGAAAACGGTCCAGCACAGCGAACAGTGCGTCAGGGTTGCGCAGGCCGATTGGCTCCATCCAGGCGCAGCCGATCGGCACCGGGTGGTGATGAAAGCACACCAGGTGATGGCGATCCGGCGCTTCGCTCAGGGAACGCGCCAGCCGTTGCAATTGCTCTTCCTGCAAATACCCCGGCACGGACCCCGGTACGGCCGAGTCAAGCAAGGTGACCCGCCAGTTGCCGATGTCCACGACCGGATCCAGCAGTGCACTCTGCACCGCCGCCTCGGCCATGACCTGCGGCTCATCGTGGTTACCGGGAATCCAGCGGGCTGGCGCGTCCAGGGGGCGAGTCAGGTCGCGAAACTGCCGGTAGGACTCCAATGTTCCGTCCTGGGAAAGGTCGCCGCTGGCAATGATCAGGTCGATCCGAGGCTGTTGCTGCCGGACCAGTTCGATGACCTTTTGCAAGCTTTGCCGCGTGTTCATGCCCAGCAGCGTGCCATCGGCCTCGGCAAACAGATGGCTGTCAGACAGTTGCACCAGTAGCGCCGAATCGGCGGTGGTCAGTGTGGATACGCTCGGCAAGACGTTCTCCCAGGGCTCGAGTGACGCAATTATGCTGGGGGACGTGCAAAAGAGGAAACCCGTGAACCGGACGCAGTTCACAACTAACGAACGACTTCGTACTCGTGCCCCAGCGCCAGGCAATGGCTCAGCCACTCGCCCAGGAACATGTTCAACTGGGCCTTTTCGTCGGGCTGGTGCATCGCGGCATTGGGGTAAGGATAGATGCCGCGAAAGCGCCGTGCATGTTCGGCACTGACCACTTCGGCCATGCACGCATCGTGGTAGACCTGGACCTCCAGCTGCGGCACCGGCAGCCACGGCAGGCTGTGCTCCTGGCGCACTTGCAGGGTCGTGGTGTACGGGCAGACCTGCAACACCTCAAGGGCAAGCACGCCGAGCATCTGGTCGCCGTGAGTCACGGCAATGCGCCGCGCTGCGGGTTCGCTGCGCATGTCGGGCAGCAGTCGCATCAGGCGCGCGTAGTTGGCCTCGCAGGAAGCTTGCAGCCCCGCCAGGTCGACCCGGTAGCGATCGCGCAGCTTGTTTACGACCATAGCCCCCTCACTTCAACGCGGTTCAATGCCAGCCATTGCAAGGCAATGATGCTCGCCGCGTTGGCAATTCGCCCATCGCGCACGGCTTGCAAGGCATCTTCGAAGGCCCAGACCGTCACGCGGATATCTTCAGCTTCTTCCTCCAATCCATGAAGGCCCCCCACCCCGTTCGTTTCGCAGCGCCCCAGGAACAGGTGCACGAATTCGTTGCTGCCGCCAGGCGATGGAAAATACCGGGTCATCGGCCAGAGCGCCCCGAATACCAGCCCAGCTTCCTCCTGCGCCTCGCGGTGAGCAACTTCTTCCGGCACTTCGTCCTTGTCGATCAGACCAGCGACCAATTCGACCAACCACGGATTGTCGGTCTTGCCCATGGCGCCAACCCGAAACTGCTCGATCAGCACCACTTCATCGCGCCGCGGATCGTAAGGCAGCACGCACACCGCATCGTGGCGCACAAACACTTCACGACTGATTTCGCGGCTCATGCCACCGGCGAACAATTCGTGGCGCAAGTGCACGCGGTCGAGCTTGTAGAAGCCCTGGTAGCACTTTTCGCGCCGAACGATCTCCACGGCGGTCGGAATGGCGCTGGCAAAATCGGTCATGACAATCCTCGTTTCCACAAATCCGATCCGAGGTTCGCTTCTTGCCACCTCGACTTCGCGCCATCCTAACGCGCCCGTGACGTTTGATGCAGCCCCTTTCCCGCCAGCGGGATGGACGGTGAGGGAGAAACCCACTCTAATTAGCTTAGTGGCGAACTGACGGCCTGCTCGAGAGTCGAAGCGGATACCTTTTCGCCTTTCCCTGTTTGATGAAGGACGCCCATGTCGCTTTTCAAATTCGCCTCCGTGGCGGTCATCGCCCTGACCCTGGGCGCTTGCCAGAGCTTGTTCCAACCCAACTATCGAGTGCCGCTGGAAGTCACCCGCGACACTTCCGAGCAGTTGAAGCCAGGTTGCACGAGTGCCGATTGCCCGCTGGTGAACATCGACACGCTGCGCTTCCCCGGCGAGCCCGCTCTGGACGGCATCGTCGAAAAGCGTTTGCTGCAAATGACCCGCACCTCGCCCGACGCCCCGGTGGCGCCAACGCTGGCGGCCTATCGCGATGAGTTCCTGCGCACAGCGCCACCGCGTAACAGCAGCTATTTGCAGGCCAAGGTACGTGAGCAGCATGACGGCTTGGTGATCATCGAATTTGCCAGCTATCTGGACACCGGAGGCGCCCATGGCACGCCGGGCCGCGGCTTCGTCAACTACTCGCGCCCGCAGCACAAGGTGCTGACCCTGTCTGACATGCTGCTGCCGGGCCAGGAAGAGGCATTCTGGAAAGCCGCGCAGGTGGCGCACAACAGCTGGCTGATCAGCACCAAGCTCGATCAGGAAGCGGAGTTCGTGAAGAGCTGGCCGTTCCAGAAAACCCAGAACGTGGCGCTGACCTATGGCGGGGTGATCCTCAAGTACGAGACCAGCAGCATCGCGCCTTATGCGCTGGGCCATGTCGAACTGAAGATCCCCTACCCTCGCCTCAATGGCATTCTCAAGCCCGAGCTGTTTCCCGGCCGTAGCTGAAGGCCCGACCCAGGATGAGTTGCAACAGCCCTGCCAGGATCAGCGCCGGCAGGGTGGCGCCGATATCCGGATACAGGTTGGCCAGCAGATGGTAGGTGCTGATACCGCCCAGCCAGGCGAGCAATGCCGGCCAGCGCAACGCGGTTGACGCAACCTGGCCACTGCGTTTGCGCAGGATGAAGTGGTCCACCAGCACCACGCCGAACAGCGGTGCGAACACCGAACCGATCAGCAACAGGAAGTTCTGGTACTGGGCCAACGGCGCCAGCAGGGCGATCAAGGTGCAGATCACGCCGATGGCCAAGGCCAGGTGCTCGACTTTCAGGCGCAACAGGATCCCGCTGGAAACCGCTGCCGAGTGAATATCGGCGAAGGCGTTCTCCGATTCGTCCAGCAGGATCAGCAGCAACGGGATGCCCAGTCCCGCGCCGGCCAGTGCCAGCAACAAAGCGTTCACTTCACCACTGGGCGCGAACGCCAGGGTGTAGGCCACGCCAAGACTCATCAGCCAGAAGTTACCGATGAAAAAGCCCACGGCCGTACCGCCGAACACGCTTTTCGCGCGTTTACCGAACCGCGAATAGTCGGCAATCAGCGGCAGCCACGACAGTGGCATGGCAATCGCGATGTCGAAGCCCACGGCGAATGGCATCGAGCCGTCGCCTGCCTGGGCCCACAACGCGGCCAGGTCGGCCTTGGCGAACAGGTTCCAGGTCAGCCAGGTGCAGGCGGCCAACAGCAACCAGATGCCCCACTTACGCAGGATCTGACGCACAAACGTCAATGGACCGCTGACCGCGAGCAGGGTCGCCAGGCCGCCGAAGAACACGGTCCACAGCAGTGGATTGGCCAGCAGGCTGCCTTCACTGAAGGCCCGGGCGCCCAACAGGCTGGCGGCATCGCGCATGACGATGATTTCGAACGACCCCCAACCGATCAGTTGCAGCAGGTTCAGCACCGCCGGCAGGCTGGCACCTTTGGCGCCGAGGCTGAGTTTCAGTGCGGCCATCGATGAAAGGCCAGTGTCACTGCCAATCACGCCGACCGCCGCCAGCAGGAGGACGCCGACCAGGGTGCCGAGGAATATCGCCAGCAAAGAGCCGGACAGGCCAAGACCCGGCGCAAGCAACGCACCGGTCTGCAACACCATCAGGCCGATGCCTAGGGAAAACCACAGGGAAAACAGATCACGACCACCGAACACACGCTTGTCGGCGGGTACCGCGATGTCGGGGGAGTAGGTGCTGGGTTGGATGCTCAAGGGGGTTGTCTCAGAGAAATGATAGCCACAAGCCGCAAGCTTCAAGCTGCAAGAAAAAGCCGGCATTACGCGCGCTCTTTACTTGCAGCTTGCAGCTTGTCGCTTAAACCTTTTTGTAAAGCTGACTGCCTTCCTGCTTGAAACGCTCGGCCTGTTCCGCCAGGCCTTGGGCAACATCCGCATCGACCGTGTCGATCCGTTGGTTGGCCGCGTACTCGCGCACTTCCTGAGTGATTTTCATCGAGCAGAATTTCGGCCCGCACATGGAGCAGAAATGCGCGACTTTGGCCGAGTCCTTCGGCAGCGTCTCATCGTGATACGAACGAGCCGTGTCCGGATCCAGGCCCAGGTTGAACTGGTCTTCCCAGCGGAACTCGAATCGCGCCTTGCTCAAGGCATTGTCGCGGATCTGCGCGCCCGGATGCCCCTTCGCCAGATCGGCGGCATGGGCGGCGATCTTGTAGGTGATGATGCCAGTCTTCACGTCATCCTTGTTCGGCAGGCCCAGGTGTTCCTTGGGCGTCACGTAGCAGAGCATGGCGCAACCGAACCAGCCGATCATCGCCGCACCGATGCCGGAGGTGATGTGGTCGTAGCCGGGGGCAATGTCGGTCGTCAGCGGGCCGAGGGTGTAGAACGGCGCTTCGTCGCAGCACTCGAGCTGCTTGTCCATGTTCTCCTTGATCAACTGCATGGGTACATGGCCCGGGCCTTCGATCATGCACTGCACGTCGTGTTTCCAGGCGATCTTGGTCAGCTCGCCCAGGGTTTCCAGTTCGCCGAACTGCGCTTCGTCGTTGGCATCGGCAATCGAGCCCGGCCGCAGGCCATCACCCAGCGAGAAGCTGACGTCGTAGGCCTTCATGATTTCGCAGATGTCTTCGAAATGCGTGTAGAGGAAGTTTTCCTTGTGGTGCGCCAGGCACCATTTGGCCATGATCGAACCACCGCGCGAAACGATGCCGGTCACCCGCTTGGCGGTCATCGGCACGTAGCGCAGCAGCACGCCGGCGTGGATGGTGAAGTAGTCGACACCTTGCTCGGCCTGCTCGATCAGCGTATCGCGGAACAGCTCCCAGGTCAGGTCTTCGGCCACACCGCCGACTTTTTCCAGGGCCTGGTAGATCGGCACGGTGCCGATCGGTACGGGCGAGTTGCGAATGATCCACTCGCGGGTTTCGTGGATGTGCTTGCCGGTGGACAGGTCCATGACCGTGTCCGAACCCCAGCGAATGCCCCAGGTCAGTTTCGCCACTTCTTCTTCGATGGACGAACCCAGGGCGCTGTTGCCGATGTTGCCGTTGATCTTCACCAGGAAGTTACGGCCAATGATCATCGGTTCCAGTTCGGTGTGGTTGATGTTGGCCGGAATGATCGCGCGGCCACGGGCGATTTCATCACGCACAAATTCCGGGGTGATGACTTTCGGCACGCTGGCGCCAAAGCTGTGGCCGGCGTGCTGCTGGTCCAGCAGACCCGCGGCGCGCGCCACTTCCAGCTTCATGTTCTCGCGGATGGCAACGTATTCCATCTCGGCGGTGATGATGCCCTGGCGCGCGTAGTGCATCTGGGTGACGTTGGCCCCGGCCTTGGCCCGGCGCGGGTTGTTGACGTGGGCGAAGCGCAATTGGGTCAGCTCGGGATCGGCCAGGCGCTCCTGGCCGAAGTTCGAACTCAGGCCGCTCAGGCGCTCGGTGTCACCACGGGATTCGATCCACGGTGAGCGCACATCGGCCAGGCCTTTGCGCACGTCGATGATGACGTTGGGGTCGGTATACGGGCCGGAGGTGTCATAGACCGTGACCGGGGCGTTGACCTCACCGCCGAAGTCGGTCGGCGTCACGTCGAGGCTGATTTCACGCATCGGCACGAGGATGTCCGGACGAGAGCCCTGGACATAGATTTTTTGCGAGCGGGTAAACGGCTGAACCGATTGCTGATCGACTTGCGCCGAATCACTGAGGTTGGTTGTATTTTTTAGTTTTATCGTCATCACGGGCTCTCCAGACGGCATCCAGGCATTGGAATTTTGTCGGAGCGAACCTGTGACGAATGGACGCACGAATGCTGGAAACCAGCTGTGCTGTGCTCAGTGCTCGAGGGGTAGTTCGATGGCGAACAACATCCCGGACGAAGCACAAGAGGACTCGCCGGGTGACGAGAAATCTTGTTCCCTACGCAGGCGCTAACCTGATCAGGTTCAACGGGATCCGAAATGATTCGATCTCAGCCTCATAGCAAGGCACCCCGACAAGAACCCGGCCAGTCTAGACACAACTGGCAAGGAACGCCAACACCGCGGCAATCACCATGATGAATGGCGTAATTGCAGGATTGTTGCCGCTCGTATGCGCAACTACACTCGCTACGCCGCATAGCGCCTTGACGCTGTGCAGCCCGCGCCTTAACTTGGCGCCTGAATTATCAGCGTCATATCACTTTTTAGGGATCGCCTCATGCTGCGCAAACTCTCACTGGCCGTTGCCGTGTCTTGTGCGTCCAATGGAATGGCCTGGGCAGCAGAAGCGCCCCTGGCGACCAACACCGACCTGGTCAGCGTCTACCAGGAAGCGGTGGACAATAATGCCGACCTGGCCGCCGCCCGCGCCCAGTATGGCGCCCAGAAGGAAGTCGTGCCCCAGGCCCGCGCCGGTCTGCTGCCGAACCTCTCAGGTGGTGGCGAGGTGGCCAATGTACGCACCGACATCAATCAACCGTCGGCCATCGCCAACCGCAGCGCCAACTCCTATCAGGCTACGCTGGCGCAGCCACTGTTCCGTGCCGACCGCTGGTTCCAGTACCAGGCCGCCAAGAACGTCAACGAACAAGCGGCGTTGCAACTGTCGGCGACCGAGCAGAACCTGATTCTGCAAACCGCCGAAGACTACTTCAACGTACTGCGCAGCCAGGACACGCTGGCCTCGACCAAGGCAGAAGAAGCCGCGTTCAAGCGTCAGCTCGATCAGTCCAACGAGCGTTTTGACGTCGGCCTGTCGGACAAGACCGACGTGCTGCAATCCCAGGCCAGCTACGACACCGCGCGAGCCAACCGGATCGTGGCCCAGCGTCAGGTGGACGACGCGTTCGAAGCCTTGATCACCTTGACCAACCGCCAGTACAACTCGATTCAGGGCATGGTCCACTCGTTGCCGATCCTGCCGCCGGCGCCAAACGACGCCAAGGCCTGGGTGGATACCGCTGCCCGGCAGAACCTCAACCTGCTGGCGAGCAACTTCGCGGTCAGTGCCGCTGAAGACACCCTCAAGCAACGCAAGGCTGGCCACCTGCCCACCGTCGATGCGGTCGCCAAGTACCAACGAGGTGACAACGATGCCTTTGGTTTCAGTAACCCGAATGCGTTCGGCCAGGCCTACGGCGGCCCTGTCGAGCAAACCACGCTGGCGTTGCAACTGAACATTCCGATCTACAGCGGCGGGCTGACCAGTTCGCAGGTCCGTCAGTCGTATGCACAACTGGACCAGAACGAACAGCAGCGTGAGAGCCTGCGTCGCCAAGTGGTGGAAAACACCCGCAACCTGCACCGCGCGGTGAACACTGACGTGGAACAGGTTCAGGCGCGCAAGCAGTCGATCATCTCCAACCAGAGCGCGGTTGAAGCGACCGAAATCGGTTATCAGGTGGGGACGCGCAACATTGTCGACGTGCTGGATGCCCAGCGTCAGCTGTACAACTCGGTGCGCGACTACAACAACACCCGCTACGACTACATCCTCGACAACCTGCGTCTGAAACAGGCCGCCGGAACGCTGAACCCGGGGGATCTGCAAGACCTGAAACGCTACCTCAAGCCCGACTACAACCCGGACAAGGACTTCCTGCCACCGGATCTGGCGAAGGCGGCAGAGGCTCAGCTCAAGGCACGGCCCTGATCATCAAACCGGGAATGCTCCCAGCTCGCTCCCACAAAAGTGAACGATCAGGCGGGGATCAGCGCTCGATCAACCGCCCCAACCCATCGAGCAGGCGCTGCAAGGCACCCTGATTGGTGCGCATCACCTTCAAACCGGCCTCGGCCATGCGCTGCGCATCGCGGGGTAATTCGAACAGACGTTGCACGGCCAGTGCCAGGCCGTCGGCGTCTTCCACTTCCTGCAACGCCCCGGCACTGCGCAACTGTGCAGCGATTTCCAGAAAGTTGAACAGGTGCGGGCCACTGATCACCGGTTTGGCCAGAGCCGCGGGCTCCAGCAGGTTGTGGCCACCGTTGGGCACCAGGCTGCCGCCGACAAACGCGCTGTCCGCCAGGGCATATAGAAACAGCAGCTCGCCCATGGTGTCGCCCAGCAACACCGACGTGCCGGCAGTCACCGGTTCGCCGGTGGAACGACGGATCGTGGAGAAGCCCTGCTGCCGGCATAGCTCGAACACCGAATTGAAGCGCTCCGGATGGCGCGGCACGAGGATCAGCAACGCATCAGGGTGACCGGTGAGCAATCGGCGATGGGCGGCCAGTACCACCTCATCTTCGCCGTCATGGGTACTGGCGGCGATCCAGACTGGACGTTCCTGCGCCTGCCATTGCCCGCGCAGATCGGCGGCGCGCTGCAGCAACGCCGGGTCGATGGTCAGGTCGAACTTGATCGAGCCGGTCACCTCGACGGTCTCGGCACGGGCGCCCAAATCACGAAAGCGCTGGGCTTCGGCTTCGGTCTGCACGGCGAACAGGCTCATCTCGGCAAGCATCGGTTGCGTCAACTTCCAAAAGCGTGCGTACCCCCTTGCGGAGCGCTCGGACAGCCGCGCATTGGCCAAGGCCACGGGAATCCCGCGTTTGGCACATTGATGGATATGGTTGGGCCACAACTCGGTTTCCATGATCACGGCCAGCGTAGGCCGGACCCGATCCAGGAATCGCGCGGCAGCGCAAGGCAGGTCATACGGCAAGTAGCAATGCTGGATGCGCGGCTCATTGGCGAACAGGGCCTGGATGCGCTCGGAACCAGTCGGGGTCATGCAGGTGACGGTGATCGGCAGTGTCGGATAGCGTTGCAGCAATGCGCGAATCATCGGCGCCGCGGCAATACTTTCGCCAACGGACACCGCGTGCACCCAGATACCGCCCGGCTTCATGGCCGGCTGCCCAAGGGAGAAGCGCTCGCCAATGCGTTTGGCATAGGCCGGCGCCTTGCGCGCGCGCAGCCACAAGCGAATTGCTACCAGTGGCAGCCCCAGGTAAAACAGCGCGGTGTAGAGAGTTCTATTCATGGCGGCGGAGTTTATCCACTTTTGCCGCCGATCGCCTGCAAGTGCACGGCAAATCGTTCCGCCAGCCAGCGAGCCGCAGGTCCGAGTGGCTCGTCGCGACGCCACACCAGTTCAACCACCAGCGCGGGTGGGGTCCATTCGCTGTCCAACTCAACCATCTGGCCGTGATAGGTGGGGTACTGCACCACATGCCGAGGCAGCCATGCCCAGCCCAGGCCACGCACCAGCCATTCGGCCATCACATAAAAACTGTCGGCGCGCCAGACCTGAGGGCTGGCCGGCTCGCTGCCGGGGTAGACACTGGACTGGGTGGACATCAGCAGTTGACGATGCTGTGCCAGTTGCTGGCAATCGACCCGCTCCCGTTGCGCCAACGGATGTTCAACACCACACACCGTGACCATCTCCACACTGCCCAGTACCCGTCGCTCAAGTGCCTCGGGAATCTGGTCATGGAAGAACAGCAACCCCAGATCGGCGCGACGCTCCACCAGTTTGCGCGCAACCTCGCCCTGCGCGGCGCTGGTCAACTGTACTTCCAGGCTGGGGAATTGCGCCGCAAGCGCCTCGAAACTTTCAATGATCGGCTGATAAGGCATTGCTTCATCTTGCGCCAGTCGCAGCCGCGCTTCCTCCCCGCGCATCATCGCCAACGCCCGGCCATTGAGGCGCTCGCACTGGCGCAGTACTTCCCGGGCCTCCTCCAGCAGGGCATTGCCAGCTTCGGTGAGCCTCGGCTGCCGACCGCTGCTGCGATCGAACAGGCTCATGCCCAGGTCTTCTTCGAGCAAGGCAATCGAACTGCTGACGGCCGACTGCGCCTTGCGCTGCTGTCGCGCCACCGCCGAAAACGATCGCTGCTCCGCTACGCTGACAAACAGGCGCAGTTGGTCCAGGTCCCATTGCATGATCAACCCATCTCCAAATCAGATAGGTAATGACTTTACCGCATCTGGCCAATCTCTAGAATGCCGACTCAGAACGCAACACGTCACACGAGGAGTCCGCCCATGACCGCTTACTACTATCTGGCTATCGCCATCTGCGCCGAAGTGATCGCCACGGTTTCGATGAAAGCCGTCAAGGGCTTCAGTACCCCGCTACCCCTGATTCTGGTCATCACCGGTTACGCCATCGCTTTCTGGATGTTGACCCTGGTGGTGCGCACCGTGCCGGTAGGGGTGGCGTACGCCGTGTGGGCGGGCATGGGCATCGTGATGGTCAGCGTCGCGGCGCTGTTCATCTACGGACAGAAACTGGACGTGCCGGCCATGCTGGGCATGGCGCTGATCGTGCTGGGCGTGGTGGTGATCCAGTTGTTCTCAAAAACAGCCGGCCATTAGCCCATCCACGAGCTTCAAGCGGCAAGCTACATGAGGGATATCTGCGCCTCTTGCTTGCAGCTTGAAGCTTGAAGCTTGAAACTTGCAGCTTCCTGGAAAACCCTGAGGTCGCTGCATGCCATCCGTTATTTCCACCGACGTTCTGATTGTCGGCGCTGGTGTCGCCGGCCTCTGGCTGAATGCACGCCTGCGCCGCCAGGGGTTCTCGACCGTGCTCGTGGAAAGCGCCAGTCTCGGCGGCGGGCAGAGTGTCAAATCCCAGGGGATCATCCACGGCGGAGCCAAGTACGCGCTTCACGGTGCGCTGACCGGCGCCTCGGAAGCCATCGCCGACATGCCGCGCCGCTGGCGCGAAGCGCTGGCCGGTGAAGGCGAGCTGGACCTGTCCGGCGTGCGCCTGTTGTCCGAAGCGCACTACCTCTGGTCGCCGGGCACCCTCGCCGGCAACCTCACCAGTTTCTTCGCCAGCAAAGCCGTGCGTGGCCGTGTCGATCAGGTCAAGGGTGAGCAACTGCCACCGGCCCTGCAGGACAAGCGTTTCAAGGGCAAGGTCTATCGCCTGGCCGAACTGGTGGTCGACGTACCCAGCCTGGTCCGGCGCCTGGCCGACCTCGCCGGCGACGGCCTGCTCGCCGGCCAGCATATCGAACCGCTACTCGCGGACGGCGAGCTAGTCGGCCTGAAGGTCGACGGGCGCGAGGTCCGCGCCCAGCGCATCGTCCTCAGTGCCGGTGCGGGCACGGCAGCATTGCTCCAGAGCCTGGGCCTGAGCCAGCCGGCCATGCAGCGCCGACCTCTGCACATGATCATCGCCAAGGGCCCGGGCCTGAAACCGCTGTACGCCCACTGCCTGGGCGGCGGCACCAAGCCCCGCATCACCGTCACCACCCACCCGGCCGCCGATGGCCAATGGGTCTGGTATATGGGCGGTGACATCGCCGAAGCCGAGGGCGTCGCCCGCGAGCCGACGGAGCAGATCGCGACCGCGCAGAAAGAGCTCGCGCAGTTGCTGCCCTGGATCGACCTGAGCACGGTGCAATGGGCGACCCTGCGGGTGGATCGTGCCGAGCCGTTGCAATCGGGGCTGACCCGCCCGGACAACGCGTTCCTCGCAGAAGAAGGCCGGCTGCTGGTGGGCTGGCCGACCAAACTGGCGCTGGCGCCGGACTTCGCCGACCGCGTCATCAGCGCTCTGCAACGTGACGGCATCCAGCCCAGCCACCCGGGGCCATTGCCAGAACTGCCGAAACCGCCGATGGGCGTCCCGGCCTGGGAGCAATTGCTGCCATGAGCGTACCCACACTGCACAGTCTGCATCGCCCCCTGGGCAGCACCGGCCTGCTGGTTTCCCCATTGGGCCTGGGCACGGTCAAACTGGGCCGTGACCAGGGCGTCAAATACCCCAATGGCTTCCAGATTCCCGACGATGAGGACGCACGCCGGCTGCTCAAGCTGACGCGTGACCTGGGTATCAACCTGATCGACACGGCGCCGGCCTACGGCCACAGCGAAGAGCGCCTCGGCCCTCTGTTGCGGGGCCAGCGTCAGGACTGGGTCATCGTCAGCAAGGTCGGCGAGGAGTTCGCCGACGGTCAGTCACGTCACGATTTCAGCGCGGCACATACCCGGCTCTCGGTGGAGCGCAGCCTGCAACGTCTGGAAACGGATTTCATCGACCTGGTGCTGGTGCACTCCGACGGCAACGATCTGGCAATTCTCAACGACAGCGAGGTCTATGCCACCCTTGCCACACTCAAGGCCGAAGGCAAGATTCGCGGTTTTGGTTTTTCCGGCAAAACTGTCGACGGCGGTTTGAAGGCGCTGAAGCAAGGTGATTGTGCAATGGTCACCTACAATCTGAACGAGCAGCACGAGAAAGCGGTCATTGACTATGCTGCTGCTCACGGCAAAGCCATCCTGGTCAAAAAAGCCCTCGCCAGCGGCCACGTCTGCTTGAGCCCGGGCGTGGACCCGGTGCGCGCCAGTTTCGAGTTGCTGTTTGCACATCCGGGTGTAGCCAGTGCTATTGTCGGGACCATCAACCCGTTGCACCTTGCCCACAACGTCGCGACCGTTGCCCAGGTTCTGGGCAAAAAATGATGCCGCCTCGCGGCCTTTAGCAGGAGCCGACATGCCGCGTACGCTCATAAGAAAGAACCCGAGCAACTTCAAGACCCTGCCGCTATTCGTGCAAGCGTCCCCCGAAGGCTTGAGTTACCAGAGCGTCGGCATGCCGCTCAATTTTTCCCAGACCCTGCATCGGCGCCGCCCGGTGACGGTGGCCGACAGCGAGCGGTTCGCCCTGGAACTGGCCAACCTCGGGGTCTCGGTGCGGCTGACTCTGCATTGGCAGAATCGTGATTACTGGGTGCTGGTGCGCCAGCGGCGGCAGGACCGCGGGGATGTGGTCCTCAAGCTGATTTCCGGTTACGTCCCCGCCCACGAACTGAACCTGCCGCTGCACACCGCTATCCAGGAGATTGCCGAGGAATGCCTGCTGGAAACCCCGGAAGGTTGGCTCGGTGGACGATTCAATGACACCTGGCTACCAGCGCCCTACTCGTCTGCATTGCACTACCGCGAGGCACTGCCTTTTCGCCTGACGCCACTATCCGGAGCGGCGCGGCCGGTGCGTTGCGCCAACCTGCCACTGATCGAACGGCCACAGGCCTATGTGCATCTGCCGACCGCCTCGCTGCAGTTGATCTATGACCTGCGCTTGGAAGTGCCCCGTGAGGCCAAGTCCCTGAGCCTGTTTCATGTCGACGAGCGGCTCGAAGGCGACCAATTGGTGGCACGCCTGGATCGCAAACGTCCGGACCTGTACCTGATGCCCCTCAAGGATGGCCGGCCGCTGGCCGAGCTGTACACGCTCAAGCGCGACAAGCTCATACCCGCCAGCACTCGCGGCCTGTACCTCGCCGAAAGCTTTGCCATCCAGCAAGGCTGGACCGTGAGCGAAGAGCGGATTCGCTGGAAAGAATGGGTGGTTCAACAGGGACTGCAAATACCGAAGGCACCCCGACAGGGCTTGAAGAAGCTGAGCGTCAAGGCCCTGGGGCTGGTTCGTCTGATGCGCGCAGGTCTGCGCAAGTAAACACCCACACCCCGGACCGGATCAGCTGCGCCGCTTGTCCATCCAGGTGCGCAGTCGCGCAAAGAAATGAAAGTAGCGATTCTCGCGCTTGCCCATGCCGCGCTTGGGCGAGAACGACTCTTCGGCAAATGCTCCGGTGATACGCACCCGCGAGGCTTGGGTGTCCAGGGTGCAAATCCTGGCCCCGGCCTGCTGCAAAGCGAACTTGAGCAGGCGCTCGGAGTGCAGTTTCCTGCCCGTCACCTGAGTGAACTCAAAAATTTTCTCGATCCTTTTGCCGTAAGCGGCGTAAGTGTCACGCCCACAAATCGCAAACCGATCATTGACCCCGCCCCACCATTGCCAGTCAGGAATGTAGCAATTACGCCGCCGGGCTTGCTCGCGCTCGAACACGTACGTGGGCAGTGCGGTGTGAAAGCAGATATCCGGTCTCACGAAGACCACGAAATCCGGTTTGAAGGACTCCATCATCGTCGTGACCGTGTGCAGCGAATTGAGTTGGAAGATCAGGTTGCGAAGCGAGGCATAATCATCCGCCCAGGTATCGCCCAGCGCTTTCACTTTTTCGAAATCCCAGCGCTCAAGCACGCCATCGGTTGAAGTCAGTTGTCCGGTCATGGACTTGAAGGGCTCGTAGTTGTCGGCCTTCAACTCTCCCTGTTCGCCCGAGCGCGAGTTCTGCACTTCGTTGATTTCATACAGATGGTAAAAACACTTCACATTGCTGTTCGAAGGCAGCCGCGAAAGGACGTTTTCTTGAATGGAAGGAAAGCAGACCTGCGAATTTCTAGGGATACCAAAAAAAGCCACTGCAATATTCAACACTCGACAGCACCCCTTAAAATTTGATCTTGTTACCCGGCAGGCAATCGTCCCGCAGTCACCTTCGACTGAACAGTTTCCGCCACCACCGGCGAGGCCGCAGCGGTATCGCCGTCACATCCGACCGCTGCAACCAGTCGCGCTCATAATCCCAGGCATGCCCGCCCCAACGTTTGCCCGCCTCATTGGAAAAGCCCAGGGTCACGAGTTGAAAGTCGTAACCCGCCTGGGCGCGCAACCAATCCAGCAATACCAGCACATTGAAGCCAGTGGTCGGTCCGACGTAACGCTTGCCGTCCGGACGATCGACGGGGTAGTTCCACAAGGCCGGCAACGGAATCCGCTCCCAAAAGAGGGCCACCCCAGGCAATGGGCACATCTGCCCCGTGCACCCGACCAGCAGGGTGAAACAACGCGCATCAGGGTGATCCAGGATTCGTTGCACCCCTGGCCCATAAGGAAGGCCGAAAAAATAGGCGTCCGGTGCGTTGAACCCGTGTACGAACAGATTGACGCTGCGTGGCGTAAGCAGCGTCGCCAGGACACATTTGTTGAAGCTGACGACGACATCGTCAGCGCCGATGTCCAATGCCTGGAAATCGTCCTGGCTGATGGCGGGATTGTTGGCCAATAGCACCACCCGAGCCGCTTTGCGCAGACACTCCTGGAGCGCCTGAGGCAACCCATCGGGAATGGACTGGTGCCCACCGGGCAGAGCATCCAGCGCCATGTGGTCATCGTGTGGCGGTTGGCTGTCGGCCATCACTGCAACGGGACCTGCATACCGTAACGCACCTTGACCCATAAACGCGTGAATGCCGACGGAGGCTGCCAAGGGCGCATTTCACGCTGGATTTCGGTCGCGAGCGTACGGCCCACCCGAGCGAAGGAATACCGGCTTTCGGCAAATGCCTGTCCGTTACTGGCAATCCGCGCCGTCAGTTCCGGGTCACTTTGCAGCAACCTGAGTTTTTCCACCGCTTCCTCTTCGGAGCGGTAGAACACCGTGTTGTGCATATCCTCAAAGCCGAGCAATTGGTCTTCTTCGCCCTGGCTCCATGCCAGCAGAACACACCCGCAAGCCATCGCTTCGAAGTTCTTGATCATGAATTCGTTCATGCCGATGTCGGCACTCACGAAGATCCTGATGCGATTGAGCATTTCCAGGTATTCAGCACCCGACTTGGTGCGGGTCACCAACATGCCGGTGCGCCGGGCGAGTACTTCAAGCAGTGCCTTGCGCTGGGAATACTCGGTACTTTTCAGGCTGCCCAGGAAGCCTGCGGGGATATCCCGCACACTTCCCGTGTTATGCAACATCTGTTCGTCATATCCCTTTGAAACGAACACGGCATCAATATTCTCCGACTGCATCCGACGCGCCACTACCGCGCCGGACACCAGCGCACGCGAACTGGGCAGACGGCTGTACAGGCGCGAGTAAACCCTTTGATATTTACTCTCGGGCATGTAGTTCTGATAAGCATCGTGCTCAAGAAATATCAGGCCGGGAATGCACTTCAACACCCTGAGTTGTGGGACCAGGCGCTTGACCCTGGAGAAGATGACAACCCGGTCAAACGTCTGATAATTGACAGACGCGAGAAACGGCCCCAGGTTCATTTGCTGTTTTTTGCTCAGGCGATAGATCACGCACTCGTCGCAGTTCTGCTGCACGATTTCATACAGGCGATCCAGAATGACGCGCTGCTCGTCCATCACCAGAAGCATGACTTTCATCAATCTTTTACCACTGAAAAAAAGCAAGCAAAAGCATTGAGACATTCCCCGCGGACTTCATCGGTGCGGTCAGCCCCCACAATTAAACCCGCTCATGCTCAGACAGGAACGGGAACTTTTAATCTTGTTCAACGGCTGCGGATCTTCTCGACAATCGCCGTTGTCGAGCTGTTTTCCACCAACCCCAGTACCTTTACCGCTCCCCCATAGGCCGTCACGATGTCCGCGCCGACCACCTGGTCGATGCCGTAATCGCCGCCCTTGACCAGCACGTCCGGCTTGACCTCGCGCAGCAGATTTTCCGGAGTACCCTCAGAAAAGCTGATCACCCAGTCTACCGCACCGAGCCCCGCCAGCACCGCCATGCGCCGGTCGACGCTATTGATCGGCCGCCCCGGACCTTTCAGGCGACTGACCGACGCATCGTCGTTTACGGCAACGATCAGGCGATCACCCTGTGCCCGTGCCTGCTCAAGGTAGGTCACGTGCCCCGCATGCAGGATATCGAAGCAACCGTTGGTAAAGACGATCTTCTCCTTGTGAGCGCGAGCGTCGTCAACCGCCAGTCGCAGTTGCTCGAGGCCGAGCACACCGCGCTCGGAACCTTCCTCACGCTGAATGGCCCGACGCAGTTCCGGAGCACTGATGGCCGCCGTACCGAGCTTGCCGACGACGATGCCTGCCGCCAGGTTGGCCAACGCCACCGCGTGGGGCAGTTCTTCACCGGCCGCAATCGCCGCCGCCAAAGTGGAGATCACCGTATCGCCGGCACCTGTCACGTCGAACACTTCCCGCGCGCGCGCCGGCAGGTGCAGCGCCGGATGATCCGGGCGCAACAGGGTCATGCCATGTTCGCCCCGGGTCACGAGCAGAGCACCCAGCTCGAGGTCATGCATCAACTGAGCGCCTTTATTCACCAAGTCGTGCTCATCGACGCAACGGCCGACGATCGCTTCGAATTCGCTGAGGTTGGGGGTAATCAGGCTGGCGCCACGGTAGATCGAGAAATCCTTGCCCTTCGGGTCGGCCAGCACCGGGATGCCACGGGCACGAGCGGCCTGGATGAGCACCTGGTGATTTTTAAGCGCGCCTTTGCCGTAGTCGGACAGCACCAGCACTTTGATGCCTTCCAGCAATTCGCCGACCTGGTCGCCCAGCGCCAGGGCGTCGGTCGCGAACGGTTCTTCGAAGTCGATGCGCAGCAATTGCTGGTGACGGCTCATGACCCGCAGTTTGACAATGGTCGGCTGATGCGCAATACGCTGGAACATCGCTCGCACGCCAGCACCCTTGAGGCTATTGGCCAGGCTGTCGGCGGCTTCGTCGTCGCCAGTCACACCGACCAGCGAGGCGGGTGCGCCCAGCGCGGCAATGTTCAAGGCAACGTTCGCAGCGCCGCCCGGGCGATCCTCGATTTGCTCGACCTTGACCACCGGAACCGGTGCCTCAGGGGAGATCCGTGAGGTCCCGCCATGCCAGTAGCGGTCGAGCATGACATCGCCGACCACCAATACTGGGGCTAGATCGAATCGCGGCATGGACAACTTCATGGAGCATTCCACATACAAAATGAACAAGGGCGGGATATTAGCACAGGGTTGGTGCGGGGCCGGCGCATGGCACGCCTCCGAGGAGCAAAAATGAAAGATCGCAGCCTGTTCAGGGTTGATGACCCCAGGCTGCGATCTTTGTGGTCACTGACCTACATGATTGACCGCGCAAGGCTCACGCGATGTTTTCTACCGGGGCATCGAGCCCCATGGCATTCAAGCGGGCGTAGTAACCATTCTGAGCCAGCAGCTCGGTGTGCGTACCCCGCTCGACGATCTGCCCCTGGTCCATGACCAGGATCAGATCGGCTTTCTCGATAGTCGACAAACGGTGAGCGATAACCAGCGTCGTTCGTCCCTTCATGACCTGATCCAGAGCAGCCTGGATGTGTCGCTCCGATTCGGTGTCCAGGGCCGAAGTGGCCTCGTCGAGAATCAGCAGCGGTGCATTCTTCAGCAATGCCCGGGCGATCGCCAGACGCTGGCGCTGGCCGCCAGACAGCAATACGCCGTTCTCACCGACCTGGGTGTCCAGGCCTTGGGGCAATTGTGCGATGAAGTCCATGGCATAGGCATCTTTCGCAGCCTTTTCGATGTCTTCACGGGGGGCGCCAGCCAGATCGCCATAGGCGATATTGTTGGCCACCGTGTCGCTGAACAGGGTGACATGCTGGGTCACCTGGGCAATGTGTCTGCGCAGGTTGAGCAACTTGTACTGCTCGACCTCGACACCATCGATCAGTATCTCGCCCTTGTCATGGTGATAGAAGCGCGGGATCAGGTTGGCCAGGGTCGACTTGCCACTGCCCGAGCGCCCCACCAGCGCGACCATTTGCCCTGGCTCGACGGAAAAACTGATGTCGTCGAGCACCTGGCGCTCGGTGCCCGGGTACGTGAAGCTCAGATGACGAACATCCAGACGACCGGTAACGGCATCACGTTCAATGGTCCCGGTATCGATTTCCGGTTCAACGTCCAGTTGCTCGAAGATACTTTCGGCACCGGCGACGCCTTTCTGAATGGTCGAACTGACTTCCGACAACTGGCGGATCGGTTTGGGTAGCAGGCCGGCCAGGGTGATATAGGCCACCATGTCACCGGCGGAAGCATCGCCCCGCAGGTACAGGACCAGGAACATCAGCACCGCCATCGCGCTATAAATCACCAACTGCAGCAGCGGCGTATAAATGGCACCGGTGCGGGTCATGCGCAGTTGCTTGTCGGTATTGCCCTGGCTCGCATTGAGGAAGCGTTTCTCTTCGTAGACTTCCCCGCCGAAACTGCGCACGACGCGATAACCCTGGATGGTTTCCGACGCCACGTGCGTGACATCGCCCATGGCGGCCTGGATCTTCTTGCTCTGCTTGCGGAATTTCTTGCTCGCGTTGCCCACCATGAACGCAATCAGTGGCAGGATCGCGACCATCACCAGGGTCAACTTCCAGTTCATGTACAGCAACGAGGCAAACAGGAAGATAACCGTCATACCCTCACGGATTACGACCTTGATCGCATCTGTTGCCGCCCCTGTAACCATTGTTACGTTAAAGGTGATGCGGGAAATCAGGTGACCCGAGTTATGCTTGTCGAAATATCGGTTCGGCAGCACCAACAGGTTATTGAACAACTGCACACGCAGGTCGTGCACCAACCCAAGCGAAACCTTGGCCAGGAAGTAGTTGCCCAGATAAGATCCCAACCCCTGCCAGGCGGCGATCAGGATGATCAGCAACGGCACGGCTTGCAGCAGTTGAAGGTCGCGCAGGTAAGGCACGCTGGGAAACAGCACCGCCTCGGGATTGGACAGGCCATCGACGAAATACTTGAGGATGTACCCGAGCATTGGCTGCGTCGAGGCGAAAATCAGAAAACCGACGATGCTGATCAGGAACAGGCTGATGTAGGGCCGGACGTAACCCAGCAGGCGGAAATAGATTTTCAAGCTCGAAGGGCTTGCGGAGAGACTGGAGTCGGTCATATCACGCGAATGTCGATAAAAAGGACGCTGACTTTAGCACAGCTTCCTCAGGGTTCTGGCAATCGCATAAAGGCTGTTATTGTTAGACGACGCAAACAGTATCATAAGGCCACCATCGGATTGGCCGATCAACTTCAGGATTGAATTTTCCAACATGCAACTCAGTGGTTTGAGCAGTACCCCCAATCGAGTCTTCGACTTCATCTGCCTCTGGATTCTTCCTGCGGGCTATTTTCTGCTTTTGTGCTCGATGTTTTTCTTGCCGGATCGCAGCCTGCTTCACAAGCTCTACTACGGGTTGTTCAGCATCCCGACATTGATTGCGTTGTGCATGCGTCCGCGCGAGCTAAGGGAACTGCTGCGCGATCCGATCTTTATCGCGGTGTTGCTGTTTGCCGCCTGGGCGTTGATCAGCCTTGCCTGGAGCCCTGGCGATGACGGGTTCTCCGGCAAACTCAAGCCGCCCCTGCATTTGCTGATGTTGTTTGCAGGCTGCTACCTGTTGATTCGCCATCGCAGCGAAGTCATCCAACCGCTGCTGTTCAGTGCCGCGATCGTCGCGCTGGTCGCGACAATCTGCTACCTGTACGCGTTTGTCGGGATTTACGCACCGGGTTTGCGCATGATTGGCGGAGGTGCGTTCGATAACCCGCTGTTGAGCTCGCACCTGTTCGCCTTCTTCTGCGCCTACTGGCTCAGCTTGAGCATGACGTGTAGACGCCCACAGATACTCTGGCTGAGTATCCCCGCCATGGCAGTCATGTTCGCGGCGGTCATCGCGACCGGCTCCCGTACCCCCTTGGTCGGCCTGACGCTGGCGGCATTGTGGCTGAGCTTCATCTGCTGGAACCGTCGCTCGATCCTGCTGCTGGGTCTCATGGGCGTCGGGGGTGCGGCAGTGCTGGTGCTTTTCTCGAGCATGATCCTTGATCGAGGCAATTCCTACCGTTTCGAAATCTGGCAGTTCGTCCTGCACAAAATCGCCGAACGGCCATGGCTTGGCCATGGCTACGATGCCAGCCTGGAGGTCGATGTCGGCGTGGGATATACGCTGGCAGAGCCGCACAACTTCGCCCTCGGCGTGCTGTACTACGTCGGTATCATCGGACTCATCCCCTGGTTGTTCATTCAAGCCTGGGCATTGCTGAGCAGTTGGCGCCAACGCTTGCAACCACTGCTCATCATCGCGTCGACCTGGTTGGTGTTCGGTATCGGCGGCGGCCTCACCGAAGGCGGCGGAATTCTTTCCCGGCCCAAGGAGCATTGGTTTCTGCTATGGATACCCTTGGCACTGATTGCCGCCTTGAGCATCAACCAGCGTGCGGGGCGCCTGCTGACGATGTCCGTGAAGCGCCTGACCCAGCCAGCCCTGGAAGCGATGAGCGCCGACGCCCGGATTATCGAAGAAGATGGCTTGGGGCCAAAAGTGCTGCGCCTGGTCGATGGCAGTTTCCTGAAGTTGTTCCGGCCGCGTCGCTGGTACACCTCGGGCAGCTTCAATGCCTATTCCGAACGCTTTGCTGTCAACAGCGAGCGGCTGCGCAACATGGGCTTCCCGACGCCACGGATTCTGGAGCTTTATCGCCTGGAGGATGGCAGCAGTGCCGTGCATTACACGCCCCTGCCGGGTCACACCCTGCGCCAGGTACTCCAAGGAATCACAGCACCGGAAGTGCGTCAGGCGCTGGTGGAGCGCTTTGGCAAGTTCATGGCGCAACTCCACGAGCAAGGGGTGTACTTCCGCTCGCTGCACCTGGGTAACGTGCTGGTTCTGGAGGATGGAGAATTCGGCCTGATCGACGTCGCCGACCTGCGCATCTTCCCGTCATCACTGAGCCTGTCGCTGCGCCAGCGCAACCTGCGCCATATGCAGCGCTACACCGTCGATCGACGCTGGCTGTTCGAAGAGCATTTGCAGGCGCTGCTGCAAGGGTATGCCGTGACAGCCTCGCCGTCGGCGGTGGACACCCTGCATAAACAGGTGCTTGCGACTGCCTCATCCGCCCGATGAGACAGCCGCAGGATGAAGGCTCGCACCTGCCGGTGCGGGCTTAATCCTTCTCAAGCGGTGAAAAGTACAAGCGCCCCAGCCCACGCCAGGTCTTCTTGTTCCACGCCCTGAACGGAATCTGCGCCAGCAATTCGCGCGCCAGCGTGCGGTCGCGATTGGCCGTTTTCAGGAACATCGAACTCAGGAAGCGGTAACGCACGAACTCGTACATCGGGTGATCGCTGAACAGAGCGTAGGTGCGCAGGATATTGTCGATCATGAAGCGGTGGTTCTTGTAGGAGTTTGTGGCGTGTTTGCGATAGCGCGCCATCAGCACGTTCAAACCATCGATAAAATACCCGGCATGGGTCACTTTCAGTTCGATCAGCAAATCCTCCAGGCGAATCGTCGGATCGAAGCCACCGACTTTCTCCAGGGCCTCGCGACGGATCATGAGGGTCGGCGCCGGCGGATAAGGCTTGCGTTCGAGGAACATGTCATCGAAGTCCAGACGACGAAACGGCACATCGCGGCGCTGACGTGATTCCGGGTACGCGACCCCTTCAGCGTCCATCAGCTCGATATTCCCGGCGCAAATGCCGACCTCCGGTTTGCCGTCCATATGCGCCACCTGGATGGCGATGCGCTCGGGCAACATGATGTCATCGGAACCGAAGGGCACGATCAGACTACCCTTTGCCCGCGCAATGGCGCCGTTAAGGGTATTGGTCAGCCCCTGATTCTGTTGCACACGGAAATCGAAACCGTGTAGCGCCTGCAAGGCGTTGATCCGCTCGACGCTGTCATCACTGGAGCCATCATCGACCACCAGCAGCTCGATATTGGGGTAGGTCTGATTCAGCACACTGAGAATGCTGTCCTCGATGTAACGCCCGTGGTTGTACGACGCGATGATGACCGTGACGATGGGTTGTGCGTCGTTCATGACTGCTCCTTGCGGGCCTGGCTCAAGCCAGTGTCGATCAGATTCAGGTATTCCTGGCGGAACACCTCGATATCGTGTTGCTCCTGAAGATAGCGATAGGCCTGCTCACCTTTGGCCCTGAGATCGTCATCTGACAATGCGAGATAGCTATCCAGTGCTGCGACCAGGCTCGGCACATCTTTGGGGGTGATTGCCAGACCGCCCGCCCCCTGGATCAGGGGCAGCATCGCGGGCACGTTCGAGGCGATGACCGGAAGGTGCCCGCTCATACCTTCGAGCAGCGCCAACCCGAGCCCCTCGGCCAGCGAGGGCATTGTCCAGATATCGAAGGCGCGAACATACTGCAGGGCGTTTTCCTTGAAACCCAGCAAATGCGCACGTCCGGTCAGCCCCAGACGCTCGATCTCGGCCGCCAGGCGCGACTCTTCGCGACCTGCGCCAATGATCGCCAGCTGGGTGTCGGGGTATTTGTCCTTGAGTGCCGCGAACGCTTGTAAAAGGTAGGTGTGCCCTTTGACCGGCACCAGCCGACCCAGCGCACCGATCAAGCGTACCGAAGGATCGATGCCGAGCATTTCCCGGGCACGCTCGCGGCTGTGCTGCAAACCTTCAGCCTGGTCGATGTCGATCGCATTGGTAATGGCCCAGGTGTTCTGGTCAGTGAAACCGCAGTCGCAGTCCAACAGGTACTGCTTGACTGCCGGCGACACTCCGACGAAACGCCAGTGATGATCGATCAGGCGCTGGGTCTGGCGACGCCGGTAAAACCGGTCGTACTCGCCAAAACCGTGGGAGATGCCGATGCACAGCGGCACCTTCAGCCAGCGGTTGAGCGCCAGCATCATGTTCACCGGCTTGAAACGGTTGCAGATCACCACATCGAATTTTTCTTTGCGGCAAAACTGGTACAGCCGCCACATGGCACGTATGCGCATGCCCTTGAGCGACTTGTCGGAAAACTCGAAGTACACCGAGTGTGCAGCACGACTCACCGCCTCACCCGGTCCGGGCTTGCCCCGCAGGAAGGCCGCGGTCACTTCATAGCGATCGCCCGGCAAAGCCTTGACGATCTGTTCGGCCAGGTCGGCGAAATCATGGGCTTTGACGTTGTAGTCAGGCTGCAACTGCAGCACTTTCAACCGTTGACTCATAACGCGCCCCGGTGAAAGCCGGTTTCGTCGATTATCCAGGCAGGTTCGGCGGCCAGGCGCTTGATCTCTGCCGGATCCGGTTCTGGTAACTGCGGCCATTCGTTGCGCTTCCAGCAGACGAAATGGAAGTACGGAAACTGACGCTCGCCATCGCGATCGTTGGTCAACGTGCCGTTACGCCAGAACCACCGGTGCGGGAAGTTTTCCGTCCCGTCGTGCCACTTGATGCAACCGCCCGGCGTACTGAAAGCCTCGGTGAACTCGCTTCGGCGGCGCCACGGGTTGAACTTGCCCACCAACTTGAACAAGGGTTCCGGGAAATTCTTGCGCCAGAGGAAAATCCGGCTGAAAGCACCTTCGTCCAGGGCGTGGTGCTTCTGGTCAGTAAATCGCGCCTGCCAATCCTCGATCTGCCTGAACAACTGACGTTTTCGCTCGGAATTTCGGATCAGGCACAGATGCCCCGCCACTCGCCGCTCGTGGGTCGAATACAGGTCATAGGAAGCGAGCCGATCCGCCGTGAAGTAACTGCGCAGATCGCCGTACACCAGGTCGATATCGCCAAATGCCCAGAAATCATAACCTTCCAGGCGATCGGCATGGATCAGCCCAAACGCCGGGCGGATGTCACACAACTTGTAGGCCTGGGTCGGTGCAAAATCGATTTCCAGGCGCTGGGACACCAGGCCGCAGTAATCGCTGAATGTCATGCACTCGATGGTGACGTTGGGCGGCAGGTTGTCAGGAACCCCGCAGTCACTGAAGAACAGCCAGTCGATATCAGGATTGCGTCGGCAGCTCTCCAGGAAAAACGGCATCCAGAAAGGCCAGCGCCCGAAATAGGGCATCAGGAACAAAATACGCGGGCATGGATTGATCACGGAAAACTCACTGTAAATACTGGGAACACTGCCTTTTACAGGCAGGGTTGTAGTTCAATTCTGGGGCCCGGATGGCTCGCCATGCTTCAGAAGCCAGAGCAGCTCGTGGCGCCGGACCGCCTTGCGAAAGAACTCATTCTCTCCATAGGTGGGCGGCACTCTACTGGCCAGTAATCGCTGTATCAACCGCCTCAGGCGGCGCTTGAACGGCATGCGTGGCTGCAGGTCGTGCATCATTGCCAGCGCCATGGCTTTATCACGCTGAAGTGGAACGGGCACTGGCAGGCAATAAGGCTGCATCACGATCGCCGAATCGAACACCGGCGGCAATGCGATGCCGTGACCGGTATCTCCCATGGGCCAACGGTCATTGTCGTGCAGGTGGTTGGCATAACCGAGCAATGTCGTCGGCTGCCATTGCAGGCCGTGCAGGGCCTCGAGCACCGCCTGCTGAGCACAAATGTGATCAGGGTGCGGATCGAGTGTCGGGTGTGGCAGCACGATCACTTCCGGCCGTGCCCGCAACAGCAACTCGCGCAGGTCGGCCACGAGATTGTTCCACGTCGGTGCGCCATCGGCATCGCCCGGCAGAGCGAAGGGGTTCAACTGACGGAACAACCGGGTGTCGTGCATCTGTGCTTCGCGCGACCCCATCGGCTGCGACGGGGCATCTCGCATGGCCGCCAGTTGCAGGCAGAAATAGCCCAGCTGTACGCAATGTTCCTGGGGTACACCCGCCCAGCGCGGCACGGCGATGCTGTCCCAGGCGCGCAGTCGCCCCTTGAGCCGCGCGGCTTCAACCGGATCCAGGCCCATCTGTTGATAATGTTGTGCTTCGATTTCGCCTGCGGTCAGGGTCACGATCCAGGCTTCGTCGGCCTGGCTGTACAAACCATAAGCCGCCAGTTCGGCGTCATCGGCATGAGGGGCGATGACCATCACCCGGTGACGACGGTAGTCCGGTTGTTCGAAGGCCCAGAGCACCGGCTCGCCAGACACCCGGCAAAAGCGCCCGCGCAGGCGCAGGTCACCCCGGGACAGCACCTGCGCCTGACCACTCAGGTTGAGGTAGCGCAGCCCATTCGCACCCCGCTCGAACGTCTGCCAATCGGCGTGATCGCCACCGGACAACTCCACGGCCGGGTCGAAAAAGCGCCCCAGCCAGCTGCTTTTGATTTGCACTGCCAGGATCAGGGTCGCGTCATCGACCAGCATGACTCCATCATCCAGGCGCAGACGCTCACCGTCCAGGTGAACCCTGGGTTGCGGCGTGTAAGGCGGGAAGCTGTAGGCGTAATCGTCCCTGGGCGAGTAGAACAGATGGTCGGCAAACCAGGCCTCGTGTGCGATCCAGCTCACTATCGCCAGCACCAGCGGTAGCCACCAGGCCACCAGCACACCGATTGCAATCAGCAGCACCAGGGCAATCAGCAGGCCGATGCGTTTGTTGCGCCGGTGAAGCTTGAGCAGTTGTTGTTTGCGACTCATGGGCGCACTCATACGGTAAAGACCGGCACAGGATTACACCAGCGGTCCTTGTATTCACGGTCCGCACGACCAAAGGAAAAGCGCAGAGGCTTGTCCAGCGCCCGAGCGTGCTCCCAGGCACTCTGGGTATTGAGGAAGCTCAAGACGCTACCGGGGCTGAACTCACGGGTCTGCGGGTCGACGCCGCCGTTGATGTACTCGACACTGATCCATTGCGGCGCTTCAACGCGATACACCAATTGAATGGCAATGGGTGCATCGTTAAGGAAAATCACCGAGCCGATCAGCAGCTCACGCAATAACTCGACCACCTCGGCCATGCGCTCAGCGCCAGTCGCCGGGAATCCCCAGCGGCGCAGGAACAGATCACAGTAGATGGCAGCCAGCTCGGCGCTGGAAAACTCGCTGACCGGACGCACCACACCACCCGCCTCCTCCAGCAAACGTAACTCGCGCCGCTGGTTGTAGCGAAACTTCTTGGACAGTTCTTCAGGCGTGCGCGCCATGGCCAACTGTTCGGCCTGCAGCTTGATACCGCTGAAGCGACCTTCATTCAGCGCAGACAGATAACGGGCGCGATGGCGCAGTGGTGCCTGGCTATCAACGGCAGCAGGCAGGATGATTTCGGCATTGCCGAGGTCGAACAGCCCTTTCTTGCCGTTACGCTTGAGCACGTCTTTGGACAGGGCAAGATCGCGGCCCCAAGTGGCGATGGCCGCCTGCACATCGCCGTTTGGCGCCCACGCCAGATAACGTACGGGGATGTTGGCCAACCCGGCCAGACGCTCGACCACCAGGGGGTGGGTCGCAACACTGCCGCCGTATCGTTGCCAGGCCTGCTCGTAGGTCGGGGCATCGACCACCGACCAACCACGCTCGCGCCATCCTTGAAATCGGTTGAGCATCAACCCCTCGCCGCCAGTTCCGTAACATTGGGCAGATGCCAGAATGCATCTCGCACCGCGCGGTCGGAGAATCGCTCTCGCAGGCGCTCCAGCATCAGTTCGGCGCACTGGCGCCGCTGCTGGTCATCCATCGCAGCCAGGTGTTGCAGCCCCTGGGCCAGACGTTCGGTATCACCCAACGGGAACAGAATGCCGACGCCTTCGACCACCTCCCTGGCGCCGCCGCAAGCGGTGGCCAGCAACGGCAGGCCTGCCGCCATGGCTTCGAGCAACACCATGCCAAACGGTTCGTGATCGGAGGTCAGGGCAAACACATCGAAGGCCCGGAAAAAACGCCGGGCTTCGGGCACCTGGCCAAGGAACAGCACACGATCACCGATCCCCAGCTCACGGGCCATGGCCTTGAGCTCCTGCTCCAGTCGCCCGATCCCCAGAATCACCAACTGACTGTTGGCCGGCAATCCCGGCAATGCCGCCGCAAAACCGTGCAGCAGCGTGGTCTGATCCTTGTCCGGATGCAGTCGCCCCACGTTGCCGATAATCCACGCATCCATCGACAGACCGAGGGTTTCCCGAGCCTCGCGGACGGAGACGTGATCGTCTTGGAGATCTTGTACGTTGATGCGGTTGTAGAGCGTCTGGATCCGTGCCGCCGGCCATTTCGGCAGGCAACGGCGGATGTCGTCGCGTACGGCATCGGAAACCCCGAGCAGGCTCAGGCGTTTGCGGAAGAAATTCGCGAAGAACCGACGGCCAGGGCGCTCATAGTCATCAAACGCGTGATGAACGCCAATGACTGACAACGATGTGCCCAGCAGGGCAATGTAGATCGGCTTGAATCGGTGTGCGATGCAGAAACTGAAGTTGCGCGAAGCGGCGATCTTGCGCAGATCGCAGATGGCGCCCAGCTTCAGGCCACGAATGGCCCTGGAGCTGTACTCCATGAATAACACTTCGTCCGACGCGCAGCTCGCGGCGACTTGTGCATCGGCCACCCCGGTGAGAAACACCGTGGTGACTCGATAACCGGTCCCCGCGAACAGGCTGGCATACTGCCGGGCGCAGTCCAGGAACGGACCGTCATAGCCGTGGCAGAACTGCAGCACATGGCGTTCAGCCGAGCGTGTCATAGGCGTCCGCACCCTCTTTGACCACGAGAATGTCCTCCATGATCAGATACTGTAGGTCGGAACCGAAGAACATGTTCAGGGCATCCGTCGGCGAGCAGATCATGGGCTCACCACGGCGGTTGAGCGAGGTGTTCAGCGACACGCCGTTGCCGGTCAGGTCTTCCAGCGCCTTCATCATGTCGTAGTAGCGCGGGTTGTACTCGCGCTTGAGCACCTGGGCGCGGGAAGTGCCGTCTTCGTGAACGACTTCCGGCACTCGGGTTTTCCACTCTTCAGCCACTTCGAAGGTGAAGGTCATGAACGGCGCCGGGTGATCGACCTTGATCATCTGCGGGGCAACGGTGTCGAGCATCGACGGGCAGAAAGGCCTCCAGCGCTCGCGGAACTTGATCTGGTGGTTGATACGGTCAGCCACACCCGCCACGCTCGGGCAACCGATGATGGAACGTCCGCCCAACGCGCGCGGACCGAACTCCATGCGACCCTGGAACCAGGCCACGGGGTTGCCGTCTACCATGATCTTGGCAATCTGCGCAGGCATGTTGTCGAGCTTGCGCCATTTCGGCTTGTCGGCATGACGGGCGCACGCGGCAATCACGTCTTCATTGCTGTACGACGGGCCGAGGTAGACGTGCTCCATCTTCTCGACCGGCACGCCACGGGCGTGCGACACGTAGGCGGCCGCGCCGACCGCGGTGCCGGCATCGCCGGACGCTGGCTGGACGAACAGTTCCTTGACGTCAGGGCGAGCAATGATTTTCTGGTTCAGCTTGACGTTCAACGCACAGCCACCGGCGAAGGCCAGCTTGCCGGTCTCCTTGAGCACGTCGCCCAGGTAGTGATCGATCATCTGCAGCGCGAGTTTTTCGAACAGTGCCTGCATGCTCGCAGCGTAGTGGATGTAAGGCTCGTCGGCGATGTCGCCTTCGCGCTTGGGACCCAGCCACTCGATCAATTTCGGCGAGAAGTAGAACCCCTTGCCCTTCTCTTTATAGCGACGCAGGCCGATGACGTTGGCGTAGTCGGTGTTGATCACCAACTCGCCGTTTTCGAAGGAGGCCAGGCGCGAGAAATCGTATTTGCTGGCATCGCCGTACGGCGCCATGCCCATGACCTTGAATTCGCCGTCGAGCATTTCAAAACCGAGGAACTCGGTGATCGCGCCGTACAGACCGCCGAGGGAGTCCGGATCGAAGAATTCCTTGATCTTGTGGATCTTGCCGTTTTCGCCGTATCCGAAGAAGGTCGTGGCGTACTCGCCCTTGCCGTCGATCCCCAGGATCGCGGTTTTCTCCTTGAAGCCGGAGCAGTGGTAAGCACTGGAGGCGTGAGCGAGGTGATGTTCAACCGGCTCGATCTTGATTTTCTTCGGATCGAAACCCAGTTGCTCGAGGCACCAGACGATCTTGTTGCGATAGCGTTTATAGCGACGGTTGCCCATCAGGATCGCATCGAGTGCACGATCCGGTGCATACCAGTAACGCTTGGCGTAGTGCCAGCGAGCTTTGCCGAACAGGCTGATCGGGGCGAACGGGATTGCCACCACGTCAACGTCGGAGGGCTTGATACCGGCCTGTTCAAGGCAGAATTTCGCCGACTCGTAGGGCATGCGGTTCTTTGCATGTTTATCGCGTACGAAGCGCTCTTCCTCAGCTGCCGCGACCAGCTTGCCGTCGATGTACAAGGCTGCGGAAGGATCATGGCTAAGGGCGCCGGACAGGCCAAGAATCGTCAATGCCACAGGGGTCTAGCCTCTTAAGTCTGCATGCAGGCGCAACGCGCCTCAAAATGGATGTGCCCTCGCAAGGGGCGAGAGACAGCTAAAGGGCGGGATTATAGCGTAAAAGATGGCAGGAATGACCCACCGGGTTGTCAGTGGTATACAGAGGCCCGTCATCGGGGTGTGGTTCGCCAGTAGATGCCGATGTTGCCATCGATCACCTGCCGATAAATGGTGTAGGGCAGAACGACCGTGTCACCTACTCCGGACAGCGCCAGATCCAGCAGCACAAACGAGGCGAGATAGCCGCCGGGTTCTGGCGGCGCATTCAAGACACAGAAATCATAGGACAGCCCGCTATAGATGCGCGGGATCGACGGGCAGTAGGTCTTGTGCTTCCTCAGGCCACGCGCTGCATCCTCCTCATTTTGCATAACCGTAAGTGCGGTCCCGCAGCCCGACAGCACCAGCGAGCAGATGCCAAGCGTGATAGCCATTTTGATAGTCAAATCTTGCCCTCCGAGAACATCCGGCAAGCTAGCATCGTGACCATGGGACGCCCAGTTCATGAAGGGCGACGGCGCCTGTAGGAGAGTTCACATCAACCTGCCTTCCGAGCTTCACAGCCCGGAAGGCAGCCAACGCGATCAGGCTCGCCCTGGCGTTTTCAGCTGGCGCCGGGGATGTCCCTGGGCAGCCGCTGATCAATGACCTGATACAACGCACTCTGCTCAGGCCAGTTACGCATGAACCGCGCCCGATCCCGCGCATAGGCGGGGGCAAAGCTGCTGCGCGAAGTATGCTGACACATGGCATCGAGATCGATCAGTGCCCAGCGATCCTGCTGCCAGAACAGGTTGTGACCCTTGAAATCACCGTGGCTGATCCGCTCGCGAATCAGTTCGGCGAACAGGTGATCCAACGCCGCCAGTTCGGCCTCGGGCGCTTCGCCATTCTCGATGTAAGGCGCAAATCGCTCGATGATGTCCGGCCCCGGCAGGTGCTCGGTCACCAGGTAAGCCCGACTGCGCAACCAGAAGAAGCGCTTTTCCAGGACTGCCAGGGGTTTTGGCGTGGCGATACCCAGGAACGCCAGTCGATTGCCTTCGCGCCAGGAATGCCACGCGCGACTAGGGCGCCAGAAGCGCTTGAGCCAGTGGGCAAAACCCTTGATGTTGTACCGTTTGATGACCAGCGTCCGGCCGGCCGCCTCGACTTTTCCCACACTCGCCGCGCCGCCGGTCTTGTACAGATGGCCCTGATCGAGCAGCGCATCAGCCTGCTCGAGTACCGGCAGCATGGCCGCTTCCTCTTCGCGGCGAATCGCCCGCAAGCCGAATGCCCCACGCTGCACGCTGAACAAGGTGCACTCACGCCCAACCTTGATCAGGAAGTCCCTGAGACGCCAGCTACGCACCTTGTCGATCTGCTTCTGCAAGGCTTCCATCGGCAACGCATGTTCGCCATTGCTCAGGAGGTAGTACACCAGCAGCTCTTCAGTGAACGGCTCCAGCGACTTGGGCAGTTGCGCGAAAAATACGCCGAGGTTTTCCAGGACCTTTTGCCGCGACAACGGCTGGCCAGGGCTTTCACTGCGAATGCCGGCGCCATCGATCAGATACAACCGTCCACCCTGGCGCAGAAGGTTGTCCAGGTGCAGGTCTTCCTGCCACAACCCCTTGCGGTGCATCTGCCCGATAGCACCCAGTGCCTCAGCCAGCACGGCGGTCTGCTCATCCGCCAGTGGCGTCAGGTGCTCGACCGCTTTCCAGGCGTCGCCCAGGCTGTCGGCGCCTTCGAGGAAATCGAACAGCAGCCAGCCGCCCTCCCCCTCTTTCAGGCCATCGACCAACAATTGCGGCGTGGCCAGCCCTTGAGCCGCCAGCAACTGCACGCCGTCGCGCTCGCGCTGAAAATGCCGGGCCGCCTTGCTGCCGACCAGCAATTTGGCCAACACCGGGCGGCCACGCCAGATCCCGGCGCCGACGTATCGCTGCCCGGGCAGTACCCGCAACAGGCTCAACAATTGCAAATCGGCTTGGCCAGCCGCGTCCGCCAGGGAAATACTCAGCGGCAGCGTCGGTTGGCGACCGGCCGTTCGGAGTTGCGACAAGCGCATCAGCCCGCCCTCTTGTAACTGCGCCGCGCGGTCAGGCGCGACAACCAACTGTCGATGAGCGAGCTGTCCTGCGGTTGGTCCAGGTAGGCCGCCAACAACTCGCGCAAGTGCCCCTCGCTCCATTCCCGAGCCCGGCGGGTCAACGGTTCCAGGTCCTTGACCCGGTCGCGATGGCCGAACAGCAATGGACGGGTTTTCTCCAGGTCGATCAATTGAGCGCTGTAACCATCGCCCGTGGCCTGGAGGAATATGTGCTTGGGATAGAAGCAGCCATGCACCTGACGTGCGCCGTGCAATCGCCGGGCAAGCTGCCCGCAGGCCTTGAGGATGGCCGAGTGCTGCGCCGGGCTCAGGTCCTGCCAGCGCTGCAACAGTGAGTCCAGGTCATCCCAGCCGTCCAGCGCGCGGGTCAGCAGTACCGCTCGGACATCGCCATCCACCTTGCGCTCACCGAAGAACGCCGCCTTCAGTGCCGGGATACCGAGCTTTTCATAGCGGCTGATATTGCGAAATTCCCGGGCAAAACTCGGTTCGCCAAAAGGCGCATGGAGGGTGTGCATCTGATAGTTGCTTTGGCGCTTGAGGTAAAAACCATGCCCTTCAAGATCCAGCCTGAACACACTGCTCCAGCCACCGCGCACGGTATTGGGTTCATCCACGGCTTCCAGTTGCTTGGCCCACAGTGCTTCGAAGGTGCCGAGCCCATGGCGTTCCAGCAACGCACGGTCTTCATCGGCCAGGAAATCAGTCATTCGCGTCCCTCAAAAAATCTCACCACATGCCGGATGCGTTTTTTATCGGCCGCGTTAAGCCGCGCACGCTGACGATATTGCAAGTAAAAACGCAGGCGCTGGGTCGCCGAGAGATGGTACTTGGCAACCTTGTCGAGGCACGCCAGGTCCTTGGAAATCCGGTATTTGAGCCAGAAACCACGCCAGAAATCACCATTGGGGCAGTCGATCAGAAACAGTTGCCCCTGATCATCGACCAACAGATTGCGCCACTTAAGATCGTTATGAGTGAAGCGGTTGTCGTGCATGGTCCGGGTGTAGGCCGCCAATTGCCGACTGATATGGTCGACCCAGGCGCGATCCTTCAGTTTAGGATCGTTGCGCTCGGCCAAGGCATTGAGGTCTTCGGTATGCGGCAGCTCCAAGGTGATCATCGCCCCGCGATCATAGGCCGCACCACGCCGCTCAAGCCCCCAGGCAACCACTTCGGCCGTTGGGATGCCCCACTTCGCAAAACGCTTGAGGTTCTGCCACTCCATCTTCACCCGCGGCTTGCCGAGGTAACGACGCAAGCCCTTGCCAGCGCCTACGTAGCGCTTGACGTAATAGTTGATGCCATTGCGCTGGACCCGGACGACTTCGGACAACGGGTCGCGGGTCAACTGCTCCCCCTTGAGGGCGAAAACCGCCTCAAGGGTGCCGAAGTCCTCGGCCAGATCGCTGTAGGCAGGATCGAGTTTCCAGCCCGACATCAGAGTGCATCCCCGTATCGTTGCTTGCGCTCGTAGAGTTTGTTGGCCTTGCCGTCGAGCCAGGAAAGCAATGCAGCTTCGTCAGCCAGAATCTGGCGCAGCGGCTGCTGGAAATAGCCTTTGAGGAACCGCAATTTGTCACGCCGGGTCAGCCCGATGTCCAGGGCCGAGAAATACAGCGCCGCCAGATCCTTGTTGCGCCAGCGTTGGGTAATTACCGGGCGGGTCTGGGCGCGGTGCAAATCGATGACAGAGAGTTTGAAATCCTCAGGCGTAACCGGTTTGTCGGTGTGCAGCAGGAAGTGGCAGATGTAGCAATCGCGGTGATTGACCCCGGCGCGGTGCATCATGCCGGTCATACGAGCGACCTCGGCAATCAGTGCGCGCTTGAGCCTTGGCTCTGGCGGCTGCTTGACCCAGTCGATGCTGAAGTCCTCAAGACTGATGGTCGGCGCCAGTTCCTCGGTGACAATGAACGAATGCTGGTCGGCCGGATTGCTGCCCTTCTCGCCGTAGGCGACAGCCGTCATGGTCGGCACCCCAACTTCCTGGAGGCGCTGAATGGCCTGCCACTCCTGGCCGGCACCGAGCACCGGCAGCTTGGCGGTCAGCAAATTCTTGAAAATCTCGCCCCAACCAATGCCGCGGTGAATCTTTACGAAAAACCCGTTGCCGTCCACTTCAGTACGCAATGTGCGCCGCGCTTCCAGCTCACGGTACACCTCGCCCTGAAGCCCTTCGACTTCGGCGAATGGATCGCGTCCGGCCCAAAGGCTTTTGAACGGTTCAGCCAGCATCAACTTCATTAAGCGTGCTCCGCCAGAATCACATCGGCCGCATGCTGCGGCATGCTGTAGAGGTCGGCCGTCTGCGCGAAGGCCAGACCATTGCGGCGCCAGGCCGCCCGTGCAGGTGCGTCGCTCAACATCAGGGTCAGATACTGCGTCAGTTGCCCCTGATCGAAAGGCTCATCCAGTACAAGGCCTGCATCGGCCTCGGCAATGTAATGGGCGTAACCGCAGACCGCACTGACCAGCACCGGCAAACCGGCAACCAGTGCCTCGAGCAGGACGGTCCCGGTGTTTTCGTTGTAGGCCGGATGGATCAACAGGTCAGCGCCGAGCAGGAAACGCGGGATATCACTGCGCCCCTTGAGGAATGTCACGTTATCGCCAAGCCCCAGCGTGGCACTCTGCATCTGGAACAATTTGGGGTCATCCTGGCCAATTACAAACAACCGGGTACGTTTCTTCAGATCAGCGGGCAACGCGGCCAGCGCCTTGAGGCTGCGGTCCACGCCCTTGGTCTTGAACCCGGAGCCGATCTGCACCATCAGCAGATCGTCGTCCTTCAGGCTGAATTCGCGGCGAAAATCGGCGCGGATTTCGGCGGCGTTCGGCGGCGCGCGACGGTCCTGGGAAATGCCCGGTGGCAGCAGATGAAAGCGCTCCAGCGGTGTGTCGTAGTGCTTGATGAACAGCGGCTGCTGGACCTCGGAAATCATCAGCACTTCGGTCTTGGCATCCTTGGCGAACACGGCGCGCTCGTATTCGGCGAAGTGCCGGTAGCGGCCCCAGCGTCGGTAGAGCGAGTTGCGCAGGTTCTGCGCCTTGTCCTCGAAACAGCCATCGGCGGCATAATAGACGTCCAGGCCGGGCATCTTGTTGAAGCCAATCAGGCGATCCACCGGGCGCTTGGCCAGGTCGGCCGCCATCCACTCACTGAGTTTTTCATTGCGCCGGTGATTGAAGAACGCCTTCACCGGCGCCACCAGCACTTCAAAACCCGGGGGTATATCGCCTTCCCAAATCAGCGTGTAGACGCGAATCTGGTGGCCACGTTGCTGGCATTCCAGGGCAATGCGCATGAAGTCACGCTGCAAGCCGCCGAAGGGGAAATACTTGTACAGGACGAATGCCAATTGCATCAGCGCAGCTCCTCAGCCAGTAGCAACGTGCTCAGTCGGGTCGCGACACGCTCGGGATTCAGACGCGTGAAGCACAACGGCCACTCGCGCTTGAGGTCAAACCGACGGGCATCTTCGGCCGTCGGTTGGTAGGTGCATTTTTTTTGCAGGCACGGCGCACAGGGGAAATCGCTGGCGATGTGAATCTGTGCCTTGCCATAGGCGCCGGTCAGACCCGGATTGGTCGGACCGAACAGCGACAGCGTCGGCACGTCGAGCGCTGCGGCAAGGTGGCCCAGGCCGGTGTCCACCGCCACGCAGGCTTGCGCACCCGCCAGGACCTTGCCGACGCCCGCCAGATTCAGTCTGGGCAGCACTTCGACGTGGCGCATGTCCTTGGCGATGCGCTCTGCACGTGCCTTTTCCGCCGGGTTGCCCCACGCCAGCTTGACGCCGACACCCAGGTAACCAACCCGCTCGGCGAGCTCGCGCCAGTAGGCTTCGGGCCAGTGCTTGGTATCCCAGGTCGTGCCATGCAGGAACAGCACGTACGGGTTCTTGCGCGGTAACTCCACCAGCCGTTCGACGTTCAGGCCGTAATCGCCCAGCCCCTTGGGCAGGTCGTAACCCAGCGCGATGGCGAACAATTGACGCACGCGCTCCACCGCGTGCTGACCGCGGGCAACCGCCAGGCGTCGATCATAGAATTGCGCAGCCATCGGTTCACGCGCCGAGTTTTTATCCAGTCCCGCCACCGGCGCCTTGATATAGCGAGTCAGCAACGCACTCTTGAGGAGGCCCTGCGCATCAATGACCAGGTCGTATCGGGTGGCGCGAACGTTTTGCTTGAAGCGTTTCCACTCGCCACTCTTGATGGTTTGCCAGAGATTCTTGCGCCAGCGGCGAATGGCCACGGGAATAACCTTGCCCACGGCAGGGTGCCAGGTCGGGATCTCGGCGAAACCTTCTTCCACCACCCAGTCGAACGTAATGCCGGGAATGGCCCGGGCCGCGTCGGTCAGTGCCGGCAACGCGTGAATCACGTCGCCCAGCGAAGAAGTCTTGATCAGCAGAACCCGCAAACTAGTGGACCTCGACCGCAGTGCCCTGCAACCGCTGCAAGGCTTCGCTCACCGCCTGCGGCATCAATTGGCGCAGGCAGTTGTAATGACCGAATCGGCACGTGCGATCAAAGCACGGGCTGCATTCGATGCCCAGGCGCACGATCTCCACGTGCTCGGCCAACGGCGGGGTAAAGCCCGGCGATGTCGAACCATAGACCGCCACCAAAGGGCGATTCAGGGCTGCCGCGACGTGCATCAGTCCAGAGTCGTTGGACACCACAGAGTCGGCGCAGGACAGCAGGTCGATGGCCTCGGCCAGGGATGTACCGCCGCTCAGATTCACGGACTCTTCACGCAGGCCGGGAATCAACCGGGCGCGGATGTCTTCGCCGACCGCATGATCGTTTTTCGAGCCGAACAACCAGACTTGCCAGCCTTCGCGAATTTTTGCCTCGGCGACCTTCGCATAATGCTCGGATGGCCAACGCTTGGACTCACCAAACTCGGCGCCTGGGCACAGCGCGAGCACCGGGCGATCGAGGGCCAGGCCGAATTTGGCCAGCGCCGCTTCACGGCTCACCGGGTCGATCTGCAGGGTCGGGCGCGGGTAGGGCTTGGGCAGTTCAGAACCGGGCTCGTAAGCCAGGGCCATGAAGCGCTCGATCATTAGCGGATAACGCTCTTTGTCCAGCGTGCGCACGTCGTTGAGCAGGCCATAGCGGAACTCGCCACGCCAACCGGTGCGTTTGGGAATACCGGCAAAAAACGGCACCAGCGCCGATTTCAGTGAGTTGGGCAACAGGATCGCCTGGTCGTACTGGCCGGCCAGGGATTTACCGATGCGCCGACGGGTCGCCAACTCCAACGCGCCGTGGCCGAGCGGAAAGCTCAAGGCCTGGCGAACTTCGGGCATGCGTTCGAGAATCGGCCGGCTCCACTCGGGCGCCAGGACATCGATCTCGCATTGCGGGTGACGCTGCTTGAGGCACTGAAACAGTGTCTGCGCCATCACCATGTCACCGACCCAACTGGGCCCAACGATCAGAATTTTCATGTGGCTTCCAAAAACGAACCGGGGAGGCATACGCCTCCCCGCCTCGAGAATTCTCCAAAACACGGTGTGGCAAGCCCTTCAGGTTAGCCCCATTTCACGCCAGATCCTCATCACCTGTCGCCGTTCGTCCACGAACTGGTCACCGGGTATCACTCCCGGGTCCTTCTGCAAGGCCTGCCGATGCGCGGCGGAACGGTAGGCCTTATAGACCTCGCGCAGAAGACTGGCGTCTTCGGCAGGCATCAGCCCTTCGTGTTCCAGCTCTTCCAGAATGCGGATGTTGTCCGTCCAGCGCAGCAGCGGCGGGTGTGTTTCAGACCACGCCAGGGCGGCGTATTGCACCATAAATTCAATATCGACGATACCTCCGGCGTCCTGCTTGAGATCGAACGGTGCCGAGGCCTCGAAGGCATTCGCCGCGGTGCCGGCCCCGGTGCTCTTGCTGCCAAGGTTGTCACGCATCTTGGCGCGCATATCGCTGACCTCCTGGCGCAAGGTCGCCAGGTCCCGGGATTTACCCAAAATAGTCGCACGAACCTGCTCGAACGCCTGACCCACATCCGGACTGCCCACCAGCACCCGCGCTCGCACCAGCGCCTGGTGTTCCCAGGTCCAGGCTTCGTTTTCCTGATACCGGGCAAAGGCCCCCAGCGAACTTACCAGTAGCCCCGATGCCCCGGAGGGCCGCAGGCGCATGTCCACTTCATACAACTGACCGGAGTTGGTCTGGGCCGTGAGCAAGTGAATGATCCGTTGCCCCAGCCGGGTAAAGAATTGCGCACCGTCGATGGATTTGGGGCCGTCGGTTTCCGCCTGCGGGTCGCCGTCATGGATAAACACCAGGTCCAGGTCGGACCCATGCCCCAATTCCAGGCCGCCGACTTTCCCGTAACCAACAATAATGAAGCCCGGATCGCACAACGTCCCGTCGTTGCGCAACGGTGTGCCATATTTGGCCACTGTCTGGCGCCAGGCCAGTGCCAGCACCTGCTCGAGAATGGCCTCGGCAAGCCAGGTCAGGTAATCGCTGACTTTCATCAACGGCAGATGCCCGGCGATTTCAGACGCCGCGACACGCAAGCGGTGCGCCAGCTTGAAATGGCGCAGAGCCTCCATTTGTTGCTCCAGGTCGTCCTCGGGAATGCGTGTCAGGCGCTCGCGCAACTCCGCTGCCAACTCCGGAGCCAAGGGTGGCTTGAACAAGCGGCCTTCGTTGAGCAATTCGTCGAGCAGCAGCGGAAAACGAGTGATCTGCTCGGCAATCCACGGGCTCGCGGCGCACAAGGTCAGCAAACGCCTCAACGCGCCGGGGTTTTCGGTCAACAGCACCAGATACGCTGAACGCCGAGCCACGGCCTCCACCAACGGCAGCACACGCTCAAGCACCAGGTCAGGATTGCTGTGCTCGACCGCCTGGGCCAGCAATCGCGGGATGAAGGCATCGAGGCGCTCACGTCCCAAACGCTGCATCGCCCGCAATTGCGGGCTGCTGCGCAGTCCGGCCAGGGCTTTCAGGGCTTTGCCGGCATCGGTGAAACCGCCGTCTTCCAGCTGACGGCAGGCCGCTTCTTCGTCCTGGACGTCCTCCCACAGCGGCAGCCACTCGCCACCGACCACCACTTCGCTTTCGGCGCCGGCTTCTTCGTCGGGGTCGGCGATCACCTGACCGAAGTGCCAGGCCACACGACCGCGCCAGTACATTAATTGTTGATGAAAGGTGTCCCAGCCATCGAAACCCAACATAAATGCAATACGCGCCTGATCCTGGGCGGTGTCTGGCAGCATCTGGGTCTGGCGATCGGCAATCGCCTGGATTGCGTGCTCGGTGTAACGCAGGAACTCGTAACCTTCGCGCAGTTCGTTGACCACCGCTGGCGGCAGGTAACCCTGGCCTTCGAGCGTGCTCAGCACCTTTAATAGAGGGCGTTGTTGCAGGCTCAGGTCGCGACCGCCATGGATCAATTGAAACGCCTGGGCGATGAATTCCACTTCGCGAATGCCGCCCGAGCCGAGTTTGATGTTGTCGGCCATGCCCTTGCGCCGCACTTCCTGCTGAATCAGCTGCTTCATGGTGCGCAGCGCTTCGATGGCGGAGAAATCCAGATAACGCCGGTAAACGAACGGACGCAGCATTTCCTGCAACTGCGCACCGGCTGCCTGATCACCCGCCACCACGCGCGACTTGATCATTGCGTAGCGTTCCCAATCCCGCCCCTGATCCTGGTAATACTGCTCCAGCGCGTTGAAGCTGAGCACCAGCGCGCCCGACGAACCGTAAGGCCGCAGGCGCATGTCGACACGGAATACAAAACCGTCAACGGTCATCGGGTCCAGCGCCTTGATCAGGCGCTGTCCCAGACGGATGAAGAACTCCTGATTATCCAGCGAGCGCTTCACCCCGACGGTTTCGCCGCCTTCCGGGTAGGCAAAGATCAGGTCGATGTCCGAGGACAGGTTCAATTCGACCGCGCCGAGTTTGCCCATGCCAAGGATCACCATCTGCTGCGGCTCGCCGCTGCGCCTGCCGGTAGGCACGCCGAACTGCTCGCAATGACGTTTGTACAACCACTGATAGGCCTGGTCGATGCTGGCATCGGCCATGTCCGAGAGGTCGCGGCAGGTCTGGACCAGGTCGGCCTGGCGAGTCAGGTCGCGCCAGATGATCCGCAGCTGGTGGCGGGCACGCTGGCGACGCAAGGCGCGACCGAGTTCGTCCTCGGTCTGTGCCTCGTTCACCGCTGCCGCAATCTGCGCGCACAACTCGCCGGGAGTGTAGGCACGATCCAGTTCCCCGGACTGCACCAGGGTCAGCAACATCAAAGGGTCACGAACACTTTGTTCAATGACGAAATCGCTGGCGGCGCCCACGCGCGCCCATTGCGCCCAGCGCTCTGGAGTCCACCCCGAGAACCCATGGTCATCTTCAAGGGTCAGCACAGCCTCACGGAACGACTGCTCGGCACGGGTGACCAACGGCAGGAGAATGCCGGGAAGTTCGGCAAGCGCAGGCAGGCTCATGGTCTATCCTTGATCGGCGTGTGGAGGGCTGCTTGTAGTGATTTTTCAGTTCGCACTACCTGATCGACTGTCGAACAAAGGTTAGAAATAGCTGAAAATTCTTCATTTTTGGCAGTCAGCATCAAGCTTTCACCTTTTTTGGTTGGCAAAAGACCAACCTTAACGATTATTCTCACAACGCAGCTGGAGGCCACAAGCCGCTCACCTGTAGTTTTACTACTCGTATATACATTCGGATAGCTGAAATGCCCGATGATTTGTAGTAAAACTACACGCCGCCGGAACCTACCTCTCGGCAATCCAAGAATTCATAACGTCTGCCCACAAGGCCAGTCGCTCACTCAGGCAACCGATTCTGGTAGCCTTTCCGCCCTGGAGCAAGCCATGCAAGACCTCGATCCCGTCGAAACCCAGGAATGGCTGGACGCCCTGGAATCGGTTCTCGACAAAGAAGGCGAAGACCGTGCTCACTATCTGATGACCCGTATGGGCGAACTCGCAACCCGCAGCGGTTCGCAATTGCCTTACGCCATCACCACACCATACCGCAACACCATTCCCGTCACCCACGAAGCACGCATGCCTGGCGACCTGTTCATGGAACGCCGCATTCGCTCGCTGGTACGCTGGAACGCGATGGCCATGGTGATGCGTACGAACCTGAAGGATTCTGACCTGGGCGGTCACATCTCCAGCTTCGCCTCCAGCGCTACCCTGTACGACATCGGCTTCAACTATTTCTTCCAGGCCCCGACTGACGAGCACGGCGGCGACCTGATCTACTTCCAGGGCCACACCTCGCCAGGCGTTTACGCCCGTGCATTCATGGAAGGCCGCATCAGCGAAGAGCAAATGAACAACTTCCGCCAGGAAGTGGACGGTCAGGGCCTGTCGTCCTACCCACACCCTTGGCTGATGCCTGATTTCTGGCAGTTCCCAACCGTATCCATGGGTCTGGGCCCGATCCAGGCGATCTACCAGGCGCGCTTCATGAAGTACCTGGAAGCCCGTGGCTTCATTCCTGAAGGCAAGCAGAAAGTCTGGTGCTTCCTGGGCGATGGCGAGTGCGACGAGCCGGAATCCCTGGGCGCAATCTCGCTGGCTGGCCGCGAGAAGCTCGACAACCTGATCTTCGTCATCAACTGCAACCTGCAGCGCCTCGACGGCCCGGTTCGCGGCAACGGCAAGATCATCCAGGAACTCGAAGGCGTGTTCCGTGGTGCTCAGTGGAACGTTTCCAAAGTCATCTGGGGCCGTTTCTGGGACCCACTGCTGGCCAAGGACGTCGACGGCATCCTGCAACGCCGCATGGACGAAGTCATCGACGGCGAATACCAGAACTACAAAGCCAAGGACGGCGCGTTCGTGCGTGAGCACTTCTTCAACTCGCCAGAACTCAAGGCGATGGTTGCAGACCTGTCCGACGACGAGATCTGGAAACTCAACCGTGGCGGCCACGACCCGTACAAGGTCTATGCGGCGTACCACCAGGCGGTCAACCACAAGGACCAGCCTACCGTCATCCTGGCCAAGACCATCAAGGGTTATGGCACCGGTGCCGGCGAAGCGAAAAACACCGCGCACAACACCAAGAAGGTCGACGTCGACAGCCTGAAGTTGTTCCGCGACCGCTTCGACATTCCGGTCAAGGACGAAGAGCTGGAAAACCTGCCGTTCTTCAAGCCGGAGCCGAACAGCGCTGAAGCCCGCTATCTGAGCGAGCGCCGCGCCGCATTGGGCGGTTTCGTGCCACAGCGTCGTGCGCAGAGCTTCAGCGTGCCGACCCCATCGCTCGACACCCTCAAGGCCATCCTCGACGGCTCGGGCGACCGCGAAATTTCCACCACCATGGCCTTCGTGCGCATCCTCGCGCAACTGGTCAAGGACAAGGAAATCGGCCCGCGCATCGTCCCGATCATCCCGGACGAAGCCCGTACCTTTGGTATGGAAGGCATGTTCCGTCAATTAGGCATCTACTCGTCCGTCGGCCAGCTCTACGAGCCAGTCGATAAAGACCAGGTGATGTTCTACAAGGAAGACAAGAAGGGCCAGATCCTCGAAGAAGGCATCAACGAAGCGGGCGCCATGAGCTCCTTCATCGCGGCCGGTACTTCGTACTCCAGCCACAACCAGCCAATGCTGCCGTTCTACATCTTCTACTCGATGTTCGGCTTCCAGCGTATCGGCGACCTCGCCTGGGCCGCTGGCGACAGCCGCACCCGTGGCTTCCTGATCGGCGGCACCGCCGGCCGCACCACCCTCAACGGTGAAGGCCTGCAGCACGAAGACGGTCATAGCCACCTGCTGGCTTCCACCATTCCGAACTGCCGCACCTACGATCCAACCTACGGCTACGAGCTGGCGGTGATCATCCAGGACGGCATGAAGAAGATGACCGAAGAGCAACAGGACGTCTTCTACTACATCACCGTGATGAACGAGTCCTACCAGCAGCCCGCCATGCCGGCCGGTGCCGAGGAAGGCATCAAGAAAGGCATGTACCTGCTCGAGGAAGACACCCGCGAAGCGGCGCACCACGTTCAGCTGATGGGCTCCGGTACCATCCTGCGGGAAGTCCGTGAAGCGGCGAAGATCCTGCGTGAAGAATTCAACGTCGGTGCCGACGTGTGGAGCGTCACCAGCTTCAACGAACTGCGTCGTGATGGCCTGGCCGTCGAGCGCACCAACCGCCTGCATCCTGGCCAGAAGCCTAAGCGCAGCTACGTTGAAGAGTGCCTGACTGGCCGTAAAGGCCCGGTCATCGCTTCGACCGACTACATGAAACTGTTCGCCGAGCAGATCCGTCAGTGGGTACCATCCAAGGAATTCAAAGTCCTGGGCACCGACGGTTTCGGCCGCAGCGACAGCCGCAAGAAACTGCGTCATTTCTTCGAAGTCGACCGTCATTTCGTGGTGTTGGCAGCCCTTGAAGCACTGGCTGACCGTGGCGATATCGAACCCAAGGTGGTGTCTGAAGCCATCGCCAAGTTCGGGATCGACCCGGAAAAACGCAACCCACTGGACTGCTGAGGAGAGATTCCGTGAGCGAACTCATTCGCGTACCTGACATCGGCAGCGGTGAAGGTGAAGTAATTGAACTGTTTGTGAAGGTCGGCGACCGTATCGAAGCCGACCAGAGCATCCTGACACTGGAATCGGACAAGGCGAGCATGGAAGTGCCCGCGCCGAAGGCCGGTATCGTCAAGAGCCTGAAAGTGAAGCTGGGCGATCGCCTGAAAGAAGGCGACGAACTGCTTGAGCTGGAAGTCGAAGGTGCCGCTGCTGCGGCCCCTGCGCCTGCCGCTGCTCCTGCGGAAAAAGCAGCGCCTGCTGCCGCTCCTGCCCCTGCTGCCGCGCCAGTTGCTGCCCCGGCTGCCGCTTCGGTTCAGCAAGTGCACGTGCCGGACATCGGTTCGGCAGGCAAGGCACAGATCATCGAAATCCAGGTCAAGGTCGGCGACAGCGTCGAAGCTGACCAGTCGCTGATCACCCTGGAATCCGACAAGGCCAGCATGGAAATCCCATCGCCTGCCGCTGGCGTGATCAAGGCCATCAGCGTCAAGCTCAATGACGAAGTTGGCACTGGCGACCTGATTCTGGACCTGGAAGTGGCGGGTGCTGCGGCGCCGGCTGCTGCCGCCCCAGCCCAGGCCGCTGCTCCGGCCGCTGCTGCGCCAGCCCCTGCTGCTGCGGCACCAGCCGCACCCGGTGCCGACAGCGTCCAGGATATTCACGTTCCGGACATCGGTTCGGCGGGCAAGGCCAAGATCATCGAAGTGCTGGTCAAGGCCGGCGACAGCGTCGAAGCTGACCAATCGCTGATCACCCTGGAATCCGACAAGGCCAGCATGGAAATTCCATCGCCTGCCGCTGGCGTGGTGGAAAGCGTTTCGGTCAAGCTCGATGACGAAGTCGGCACCGGCGACCTGATCCTCAAGCTCAAGGTCAAAGGCGCCGCGCCTGCGGCTGCACCGGCTCCGGCCGCTGCGGCTCCGAGCGCGCCTGCACCTGCCGCTGCTGCGCCTGCTGCCTCCGCTCCTGCGGCTGCCGCACCGGCCACCGCTCCAGCGAAGCCGGGCGCCAAGGTTCACGCCGGCCCAGCCGTGCGTCAACTGGCTCGCGAGTTCGGTGTAGAGCTGAGCGCTGTTGGCGCCAGCGGCCCGCACGGTCGCATCCTCAAGGAAGACGTGCAGGCTTACGTCAAGACGATGATGCAGAAGGCCAAGGAAGCACCGGCTGCTGCTGCCGGCGCTACCGGTGGTGCGGGCATTCCGCCGATTCCGGCCGTGGACTTCAGCCGCTTCGGCGAAACCGAAGAAGTGCCGATGACCCGCCTGATGCAGATCGGCGCGTCGAGCCTGCATCGCAGCTGGCTGAACATCCCGCACGTGACTCAGTTCGATTCGGCTGATATCACCGAGCTGGAAGCCTTCCGCGTCGCACAGAAAGCGGTTGCCGAGAAGGCTGGCGTCAAGCTGACCATCCTGCCACTGCTGCTCAAGTCCTGCGCGCACCTGCTCAAGGAATTGCCGGACTTCAACAGTTCGCTGGCTCCAAGCGGCAAGGCTGTGATCCGCAAGAAGTACGTGAACATCGGCTTCGCCGTCGACACCCCTGAAGGCCTGCTGGTACCGGTCATCAAGAACGTCGACCAGAAAAGCCTGCTGCAACTGGCAGCCGAAGCCGCTGCGCTGGCCGCCAAGGCTCGCGACAAGAAGCTCACCGCTGACGACATGCAAGGCGCCTGCTTCACCATTTCCAGCCTCGGCCACATTGGCGGCACCGGCTTCACGCCGATCGTCAACGCGCCGGAAGTGGCGATCCTTGGTGTTTCCAAGGCCACCATCCAGCCGGTCTGGGACGGTAAGGCCTTCCAGCCGAAGCTGATGCTGCCGCTGTCGCTGTCCTACGATCACCGCGTGATCAACGGCGCCGCTGCGGCTCGCTTCACCAAGCGCCTCAGCGACCTGCTGGCGGACATCCGCACTATCCTGCTGTAACACCGGCCGGCCCTCCTTCACCGGAGGGCCTGTCGCGTCGCTGCTTTTCGAGCGCCACGCTCGTACCTCAACCCCGTCAATTTGGCGGGGCTTTTTTTTGCCCTGATTTTATTGGCAGATGCCCTCTTCCCTTGTCCGACAGATCGGGCTTACAAATCCCACACCCTCCGTCCACTTCACCCCGATTTTTTTTGCGAGGCAATCTCTAGGCTGGGCCAACAAACCTTTGGCTCAACGAGTACTGCGTCGAATGAATTCCTACCTGCACAAACCTACCGTCGGCCCGATCATTGGACACACTACGTCGTCTCACACCCGAATATTCCTACGGGGTAAATCGCAAAAAGGAGCCCTCGTATTCGCCGGCCTACGCTATCGACGCAGGGGCGAGACTCATTGGTCCCGCGGGGTTTTCAGCCAACTGACAGAGCAACGCGACATGTGCGAGGTCATTACCCTGAACCAGCTCGCCGCCGATACCGAATACGAGTACCAGGCGGGCTGGTTCAGCCCGATGAGCCCTCTGCATACCGTGGAGTCGATCCAGGAGCTGGCGCTGCAATGGCCTGGGGACATCTATCGTTTCAGCACGCCGTCAGACAGCGCGACGGCGCCGAGGGGATACATCGTCGGCTCGTGTCGATACCTGCGCATGACCGCTGGACTGGCTTCGCTGCCACATCTGGGCGACCGCATCTTTGCCTCGATCAACCACTTGGCGCAGCATCGCGCGGCGCCGATCAACGCGATGGTAATGACCGGCGACCAGGTCTACATCGACGACTTGAACCTCATTGCGCCTGACCGCGATTACGGGGAAATCCTGAAAAAGTACCGCACGGCCTTTTCGCAACCGCACATAGCGAGACTGATGTCCGGTATCCCGACGTACATGATCCTCGACGACCACGAAATAGAGGACAACTGGCCGGCCAACAAAAACCGGGGCGACGATCATTTATACGACAATGCCATCGCCGCCTACGAGCTGTACCAGGCCAGCCACAGCCCGGCCCATGAGCTGCACGACGACGGGACAATCAATCGTCACCTCAGCCGCTACTGGTACCAGTTTACCCATGGCGATATCGAATGGTTTGTCACCGATAGCCGCACACGGCGCAATCTGTCGGCCGACAATCGGCGCATTCTCGACGAAGAGCAGGAGCAGGCCTTGTGCACCTGGCTGGTTCACAGCCCGGCACGCGTCAAGTTCGTGGTCACCAGCGTGGTGTTGTACCCCGACCGCAGACGGTTCGCCACGGATGCCTGGCAAGCCTTTCCGGAGCAACGATTACGATTGCTGGAAACGATTCGTACACACCGGATCAAAAATGTCTTCTTCGTTTGCGGCGATGTCCACGGCTCCCTGACCAGCCGGCTGACCCACAGCGAAGACCCGGACTTCGAAGTGCACACCATCGTCTCCTCACCGCTGTGCAACAGCATGCTGTTGCCATATGCCCGAACTTGTACCTTCGTATTCGACGAACCGCTGGCCAGGACCGACGCAGGCGAGTACCGGCATCAACTGACCAGCCCAGTGATCAGCCAGGACAACTTTGCCCATCTGCGGGTGGAGTCCCGGCACCTTCAGGTGACTTATCACAACCGGTGTGGCGGGCCTCTGCAAACGCTGAAAATCAGGTTGCGTTAACATCGCAGGGGCTGAATCCGGCAGTTTTCGCCACGAACTGAAGAATTCTTCCTGCCTGCCGACACATTCTTATAGCACTTGGCCTTCATGTCTCTTGTCAGTCGGTGTCGCAATGATGCAACCTTGCTGCAGGCAACAGTAAAGAGGGCGAGAGCCCGGCGCGTTCAGCACAATCGAAGCGAGTTCCTTCCATGAAAAGCCAACCCGATGCCGCCAGCCGTATGGTGGCCGAGGTAGTGACGCAACTGCCGGTGCCTTCGCGCCTCGGCATGCTGCGTTTCGAACGGCTGAACGAACCGAGCTGGGCCCTGTTGTTTCTCGATCCCAATTGCGAGCGACAGTTCGGCCTCCCGGCGGTGGAGCTGTGCGCGCTCGTCGGCTCGCCCTACGCCAGCTTGATGGAGCCCGAAGCACGCTATCATCTGCATGACACCATCCAGCAGCAACTGACCAGTAACGCCCACTACCTGGTCCGGTACACCCTGCACACCGCTGCGGGCACCCTGAGCCTGCTGGAGCTGGGCGAAGCCTACAAACAACACAACAGACATTTGCTGCGTGGCTACCTCATGGTGGTCGACGGCGTTTTCGAAGGTGAACCACTGCTGCCGGCACTGGATCTCGAAACCCGCAACACCCGGCTGCAAATCGCCCTGGAACTCAATCAACGCGCACAGCAGGAACAACTCCTGCATCTGGACCGGGTACGCGCCCAGCAAGACCTGATCCTGCTGCTGACACGCCAGCGCTATAGCACTGGCAACTCCGTGCAAGAAGCGGCCGAGCTGATCACCCGCAGCGCCTGTGACATTTACCAGATCGATTGCGCCAGCCTGTGGAACCTGGAAGGCTCGCTGCTGGTACCGATTTCGGCGTATCACCGCTGCACCCAGACTTATGAGTTGCCTGACGCCATCGACATCAGTGGCTTCCCCGATTACATGGATGCGCTGCACGGCAGCCGGGCGATCGATGCGCATAACGCCATCCGCGACCCACGCACCCGGGAAATGGCCGAGGCCCTGCGCGCTCGTAACGTCAACGCGATGCTCGACGCCAGCATCCGCATCGACGGCCAAGTGGTCGGCGTGCTCTGCCTGGAGCAATCAGGTGAAACCCGCGACTGGCAGTCCGACGAGATTGCATTTGCCGGCGAGCTGGCTGATCAGTTCGCCCAAGTGATCAACAACCACAATCGGCGCACCGCCACCAGCGCACTGCACTTGTTCCAGCGCGCGGTCGAACAGAGTGCCAACGCCTTTCTGCTGGTCAACTGCGATGGCGTGGTGGAGTACGTCAACCCCAGCTTCACCGCCATCACCCAGTACAGCACCGAAGAAGTCCACGGCCAGCGGCTGTCGGAGCTGCCGGCCCTGGAAAACCTCAGTGAACTATTGTTCGATGCGCCGTCTTCACTGGCCAAGAGCAACAGCTGGCAGGGTGAATTCAAAAGTCGCCGGAAAAACCTCGAACCCTACTGGGGCCAGTTGTCGATCTCCAAGGTGTACGGCGACAACCGCGAACTGACGCACTACATCGGCATCTACGAAGACATCACCCAGACCAAGCTCGCCCAGCAGCGCATCGAACGCCTGGCCTACACCGACAACCTGACCAACCTGGGCAATCGGCCGGCCTTCATCCGAAACCTCGATGAACGCTTCGCCCGAGACAGCGATACCCCGATCAGCCTGCTGCTGGTGGACATCGACAACTTCAAGCGAATCAACGACAGCCTGGGCCACCAGACGGGTGACAAGCTGCTGATCAGCCTGGCCCGTCGCCTGCGCAACAGCCTGTCGCCGGGCGGCAGTCTGGCGCGTTTCGCCAGTAACGAATTCGCCGTACTGCTGGACAACACCGACCTCACCTCGGGCCAGCAGGTTGCCAATCAACTGTTGGCGACGCTCGACAAACCCATGTTCGTCGACAACCAATTGATCAGCGTCACCGGCTCCGTCGGCCTGGCCTGCGCACCGCTGCACGGACGTGACCCACAGACCCTGATGCGTAACGCCGGCCTCGCGCTTCACAAGGCCAAGGCCAACGGCAAACATCAGGTGCAGGTCTTCACCGAAGCGTTGAATGCCGAGGCCAGCTACAAACTGTTCGTCGAGAACAACCTGCGGCGCGCCCTGACCCAGAACGAGTTGGATGTGTTCTACCAGCCCAAGCTATGCCTGCGCAGCGGTCGGCTGCTGGGCATGGAAGCGCTGCTGCGCTGGAACCATCCGGAAAAAGGCATGATCCGTCCGGACCAGTTCATCAGCGTCGCCGAAGAAACGGGCCTGATTATCCCGATCGGGAAGTGGATCGCCCGCCAGGCCTGCCGCATGAGCAAAGAGTTGACCGCCGCCGGCCTGGGCAATCTGCAGGTGGCGATCAACCTGTCACCCAAGCAGTTCTCCGACCCGGACCTGGTGTCGTCGATCGCCAACATCCTCAAGGAAGAAGCGCTGCCGGCATGCCTGCTGGAGCTGGAACTGACCGAAGGCCTGCTGCTGGAAGCCACCGAAGACACCCACTTGCAGCTCGACCAGCTCAAGCGCCTGGGGCTGACCCTGGCCATGGATGACTTCGGCACCGGATATTCCTCGCTCAGTTACCTGAAAAAATTCCCCATCGACATCATCAAGATCGATCGAAGCTTCATTCACGAAATCCCGGACAACCAGGACGACATGGAAATCACCTCCGCGGTGATTGCCATGGCCCACAACCTTAAACTCAAGGTCGTGGCCGAAGGCATTGAAACAGCCGAGCAACTGACGTTCCTGCGCCGCCACCGTTGTGACGTTGGCCAGGGCTACCTGTTCGACCGACCGATTCCGGGCGCCGAGCTGATCGACAAGCTCAAACGCTATCCGCGTGGCCCAATCGCCTGACAGCGACGCGACTCTCGGGCACACTGGCGGTCTGATTCCTTACATTTCAACCTGACTGAGGGGACTGATGATGGTCTTGCGCTCGGAAATTCTGGTGAACAAAAACGTGCTACCGACTAAAGAACAAGCTCTGCCTGGCCGCGAAACCCCGATGACCCTGCCGGAAAACCATTTCGTTAAAGGCACGCCCTTGCTGGGTCCGTTCTTCGATGACGTGGAATTTGCCATTTTCGGCCTGGGTTGCTTCTGGGGCGCGGAACGCCGGTTCTGGCAGCGCGAAGGTGTGGTCAGCACGGTCGTGGGTTACGCGGGTGGCTTCACGCCGAACCCCACCTACGAGGAAGTGTGCTCGGGCCTGACCGGTCACAGCGAAGTCGTACTGGTGGTCTACGAGCCGCAGAAAGTCAGCTACGACGAGCTGCTGAAGATGTTCTGGGAACTGCACAACCCGACCCAGGGCATGCGCCAGGGCAACGACATCGGCACCCAGTACCGCTCGGTGATCTACGCCACCACCCCGGAACAACTCGCCGCCGCCGAACGGAGCAAAGCGGTGTTCCAGGAGGAACTATCGAAGGCGGGCCAAGGCACGATCACCACCGAAATCGACCAGGCACCGACGGTGTTCTTCGCCGAGGCCTATCACCAGCAGTACCTGGCCAAGAACCCTGAAGGTTACTGCGGGATTGGCGGTACAGGCGTGACCTGCCCGATCTAGGGCATCCCTGCCTGAACTGTAGGAGCGAGCATGCTCGCGATGGAAGTCCAGGCACCGCGGGGTGTCAGGCCGCCAGCGTTATCGTTAACGACCATCGCGACGGTTCGACGCCTCGACGTGCTCGCTCCTACAGGGGAATGCTGTTACTCAGCAATCAACCAGTCCATCTTCCAGCCGCCCTGGGTCTGCCCCAGCTTCTCGGACAGCCACGGCAGCAGCTCGCGCAGCTCCTCTTCCAGCCCCCAGGGTGGGTTGGCAATCGCCAGCCCGGAACCGTTCAGGCTGTTGGGTGTTTCCAGCGGATGCACCAGCAACTCCACGCGCAGCAACTTGGGTGCGCCCGTCCCGGCCAGGTCCTGGTAGAAACGACGCAACATGCGCTGGTCCTTCACCGGGTACCAGATCGCCGCCACTGTCTGGCGCATCCGGCCAACCGCCTCTTTCAACGAAGCCGCACAGCGCTGCATTTCATCGAGCTGTTCAAACGGTGGATCGATCAACATCACCGCGCGCTTTTCCTGCACCGGCAACATCGCGCGGGCCACGTGCCAGCCCTCGCCCAGGTGCACTTTCACTCGACGGTCGCCAGCCATGTTGTCCTTGAGCAGCACGCCATCTTCGGGATGCTTCTCGTTGAGCATCACCCGGTCCTGCGCTCGCGTCAGGCGTCGCGCCAGCTCCGGTGAACCCGGGTAATAGCGCAGCTGGCCATCCGGGTTCATGTCGTGCAGCACCTTCATGTAATCGGCGGTCGCCGCCGGCAGGTCTGGCTGATCCCACAGTCGCGCGATGCCTTCCAGGTACTCGCCGGTACGGTTCGCCTGATCGCCCTGAAGGTCATACAGACCAATACCGGCGTGCGTATCCAGATAGGCGAATGGCTGCTCCTTGCGCGACATCAAGGCGATGAGGCGGGTCAAGGTCAGGTGTTTGAACACATCGGCGTGATTGCCGGCATGGAAGGCGTGACGATAATTCATGATTGCTCCTGCGAAGGCCCGCAAGTTTACCTTGTACGAAGGTGAACGTCAGGACTTCGCAGCCGAGTGGGCAACCCGAGCATTGTTGACCCTACGCAAAAAAAACGGCCCGCCTCCAGAAGGAAGCGGGCCGTTTTAGCGAAAGGTCAGAGCATCAGCTCGTCACGATCACTTGTTCAGGCGGTAATCGGCCTCGGCCGCAGCAAAACGCTGTTGCATGCCTTGAGTCGGCGCGCCCATTTTGCTGACGATGTAGATCGCCAGGCTGGCGAAGATGAAACCAGGGATGATTTCGTACAGACCCAGCAGTTCGAAGTGTTTCCACACGATCACGGTGATCGCACCCACCAGGATGCCAGCCAGCGCGCCATTGCGGGTCATGTTTTTCCAGATCACGGAGATCAGAACCACAGGACCGAATGCGGCACCAAAACCCGCCCAGGCGTAGCTGACCAGGCCCAGCACGCGGTTTTCCGGGTTGGCGGCCAGCGCAATGGCGACCAGTGCCACCAGCAGCACCATGGCACGACCGACCCACACCAGCTCCAGCTGGGAAGCCGACTTACGCAGGAAAGTCTTGTAGAAGTCTTCGGTCAGGGCACTCGAGCACACCAGCAATTGGCAGCTCAGGGTGCTCATCACGGCAGCCAGGATGGCGGACAGCAGCACACCGGCAATCCATGGATTGAAGAGGATTTTTGCCAGCTCGATGAACACACGCTCATGGTTCTCGGTCACGGGACCGGCCACGTCAGGGTTCGCCGAGAAGTAGGCGATACCGAAGAAGCCTACCGCTACGGTGCCACCCAGGCACAGGATCATCCAGGTCATGGAGATGCGACGGGCATTGGCGATCGACTTGACCGAGTCCGCCGCCATGAAACGCGCAAGAATGTGCGGCTGACCAAAGTAACCCAGGCCCCAACCCATCAGCGAGATAATGCCGATGAAGGTGGTGTTGCGCAGCATGTCGAAGTTGCTTGGGTTCTGCGCTTCGATGGCCAGGAACGTGGTGTCGACGCCGCCAGTGGCCAGCAGCACGATGATCGGCGTCAGCAACAGGGCGAAGATCATCAGCGTGGCTTGTACGGTGTCGGTCCAGCTCACTGCCAGGAAACCGCCTACGAAGGTGTAGGCAATCGTTGCCGCAGCACCGGCCCACAGCGCGGTCTCGTAGGACATGCCGAAAGTGCTTTCGAACAGGCGGGCACCGGCCACGATGCCGGAGGCGCAGTAGATGGTGAAGAACACTAGGATCACGATCGCGGAAATGATCCGCAGCAGGCCGCTTTTGTCTTCAAAACGGCTGGAGAAGTAGTCCGGCAGGGTTAGCGCATCGCCATTGTGCTCGGTCTGCACACGCAGACGGCCGGCGACGAACAGCCAGTTCAGGTAGGCACCGACGATCAGGCCGATGGCGATCCAGCTTTCCGAAAGGCCGGACATGTAGATGGCGCCCGGCAGGCCCATCAGCAACCAGCCGCTCATGTCGGAAGCACCGGCGGACAACGCGGTGACAACGCTGCCCAGGCTGCGACCGCCCAGGATGTAATCGGAAAGGTTGTTGGTGGAGCGATAGGCCATGAAGCCGATCAGCACCATTGCTGCGATGTAGATCACGAACGTGATCAGGGTTGGATTGCTCATTAAGTGACGCCCTGGCTTTGTTTTTATGTAGCAGCGGCAAGTTGAACCGCCTGTAAACGATGATGTTTGACAGACGCTTCGGGAGGCCGCGCATTTATGACTGATGTTTCCCCAGGAAAGCCATCAGCCGGTGCAGCCAACTTTTGATCGGTTGCACCTTGGGGCGCAGATGCTATGCAACATTGCAAATAAGGTGCAACCCATTTCTCGAGAATTAGTTGCACCTAGTCGGATTCCTCAGAAAAAAAAGCGCTTTTGCTCCGTAATGGGTCAGTAAAATGTGCTTGCTATAAGCAAAAGCACCAAGCAGAAGCGGGACTTTCGTTCCAGAATTATTTTCCTGACGAGTTGCGCATTATTCCTGCAAAAAAAGGGTTGCACCCGGTTGCACCTCATCCAGAGCACGGCTAATCTTGCGGCCAGCTGATGCCACGCAGTCGTGGCAAACATGAGGATAAAAACATGGCTACCACCACCCTTGGCGTCAAGCTTGACGACCCGACCCGCGAGCGCCTGAAGGCCGCCGCAACCTCGATTGATCGCACGCCCCACTGGCTGATCAAGCAGGCAATTTTCAATTACCTGGAAAAACTCGAGGGTGGTGCAACCCTGACTGAGCTCAACGGCTTGAGCGCCGCTGCGAGTGATGATGCAGGCGAGCTGCACGTCGACCACGCTCACCAGTGCTTCCTCGAATTCGCCGAAAGCATCTTGCCGCAATCGGTCCTGCGCGCTTCGATCACCGCCGCTTACCGCCGCCCTGAGCCGGAAGTGGTGCCGATGCTGATCGAACAGGCTCGCCTGCCCGCACCGATGGCCGACGCCACCAACAAGCTGGCGGCTTCGATTGCCGAAAAGTTGCGCAACCAGAAAAGTGCCGGCGGCCGTGCCGGGATCGTGCAGGGCCTGCTGCAGGAATTTTCCCTGTCTTCGCAGGAAGGCGTGGCCCTGATGTGCCTGGCGGAAGCGCTGCTTCGCATCCCGGACAAAGGCACCCGTGACGCCCTGATCCGCGACAAGATCAGCACTGGCAATTGGCAGCCACACCTGGGCAACAGTCCGTCGCTGTTCGTCAACGCCGCCACTTGGGGCCTGCTGCTGACCGGCAAGCTGGTGTCTACTCATAATGAAGCCGGCCTGACTTCGTCCCTGAGCCGCATCATCGGCAAAAGTGGCGAGCCGATGATCCGCAAGGGCGTCGACATGGCCATGCGCCTGATGGGTGAGCAATTCGTTACTGGCGAAACCATCGCCGAAGCCTTGGCCAACGCGAGCAAGTTCGAATCCAAGGGCTTCCGCTACTCCTACGACATGCTGGGTGAAGCCGCGCTCACCGAGCACGACGCACAGAAATACCTGGCCTCGTACGAACAAGCCATTCACTCGATCGGCAAGGCTTCACACGGTCGTGGGATTTATGAAGGCCCGGGCATTTCCATCAAACTGTCCGCCCTGCACCCGCGTTACAGCCGTGCGCAATATGAGCGCGTGATGGACGAGCTGTACCCACGCCTGCTGTCGCTTACCCTGCTGGCCAAGCAATATGACATTGGCCTGAACATCGACGCCGAAGAAGCCGATCGCCTTGAGCTGTCGCTGGATCTGCTGGAGCGCCTGTGCTTCGAGCCGCAACTGACCGGCTGGAACGGCATCGGATTCGTGATCCAGGCTTATCAGAAGCGTTGCCCGTACGTGATCGACTACGTGATCGACCTGGCTCGCCGCAGCCGTCATCGCCTGATGATCCGCCTGGTAAAAGGCGCGTACTGGGACAGCGAAATCAAGCGCGCCCAGGTCGAAGGCCTGGAAGGCTATCCGGTCTACACCCGTAAGGTGTACACCGACGTGTCCTACATCGCTTGCGCGCGCAAACTGTTGTCGGTGCCGGAAGTCATTTACCCGCAGTTCGCCACGCACAACGCCCACACCCTGTCGGCCATTTATCACATCGCCGGTCAGAATTATTACCCGGGCCAATACGAGTTCCAGTGCCTGCACGGCATGGGTGAACCGCTTTACGAACAAGTTGTAGGCAAGGTTTCCGAGGGCAAGCTGAACCGTCCGTGCCGCGTGTACGCTCCGGTTGGCACCCACGAAACGCTGCTGGCCTACCTGGTACGTCGCCTGCTGGAAAACGGCGCGAACACATCGTTCGTCAATCGCATTGCCGACCAGTCGATCTCGATCCAGGAACTGGTGGCCGATCCGGTCGCCAGCATCGAGAAGATGGCCACTACCGAAGGCGGTTTTGGCCTGCCGCACCCGCGCATTCCATTGCCGCACGACCTGTACGGCCCCGAGCGCGCCAACTCCAGCGGCATCGACATGGCCAACGAACACCGTCTGGCGTCGTTGTCCTGCGCGCTGCTGGCCACCGCACACAACAACTGGAAAGCCGCACCCATGCTCGGTTGCGCCTCCAGCACCGAAACCCCGGCGCCCGTACTCAACCCGTCCGATTTGCGTGACGTGGTCGGCCACGTGCAGGAAGCGACGGTCGAAGATGTCGACAACGCCATTCAGTGTGCCCTGAACGCCGCCCCGATCTGGCAGGCCACCCCGCCCGCCGAACGTGCCGCCATCCTGGAGCGCGCCGCCGACCTGATGGAAGCCGAAATCCAGCCGTTGATGGGTCTGTTGGCCCGTGAAGCGGGGAAGACTTTCGCCAACGCCATTGCCGAAGTGCGTGAAGCCGTGGACTTCCTGCGTTACTACGCGGTCCAGGCACGCAACGATTTCAGCAACGACGCCCACCGCCCACTGGGCCCGGTGGTCTGTATCAGCCCGTGGAATTTCCCGCTGGCGATTTTCAGCGGCCAGGTTGCCGCAGCCCTCGCCGCCGGTAACCCGGTTCTGGCCAAGCCTGCGGAACAAACTCCACTGGTCGCCGCGCAAGCCGTGCGCCTGCTGCTCGAAGCCGGCATTCCGCAAGGCGTACTGCAACTGCTGCCGGGACGTGGCGAAACGGTAGGTGCCGGCCTGGTCGGCGATGATCGCGTCAAAGGCGTGATGTTCACGGGCTCCACCGAAGTGGCGCGCCTGCTGCAACGCAACATTGCCGGTCGCCTGGACAACCAGGGCCGTCCGATCCCGTTGATCGCCGAAACCGGCGGCCAGAACGCCATGATCGTCGACTCCTCGGCGCTGACCGAGCAAGTGGTGATTGACGTTGTATCGTCGGCCTTCGACAGCGCCGGCCAGCGTTGCTCGGCACTGCGCGTGCTGTGCTTGCAGGAAGATTCCGCCGACCGCGTCATCGAAATGCTCAAGGGCGCGATGGCCGAAAGCCGCCTTGGCAACCCAGAGCGCCTGTCCGTGGACATCGGGCCAGTGATCGATGCCGAAGCCAAGGCAGGTATCGAGAAGCACATCCAGGCCATGCGCGACAAAGGCCGCAGCGTGTACCAGGTGGCTATCGCCGATGCCGAGGAGGTCAAGCGCGGCACCTTCGTGATGCCGACCCTGATCGAACTGGAAAGCTTTGACGAACTGCAACGGGAAATCTTCGGCCCTGTGCTGCACGTGGTTCGCTACAAGCGCAAGGACATCGACCAGTTGATCGGCCAGATCAACGCCTCCGGCTACGGCCTGACCCTGGGCGTGCACACCCGCATCGACGAGACCATCGCCAAGGTGATCGATAACGTCAATGCCGGTAACGTCTACGTCAACCGCAACATCGTCGGTGCTGTGGTCGGTGTACAGCCGTTCGGTGGTGAAGGCCTGTCGGGTACCGGTCCGAAAGCGGGCGGCCCGCTGTACCTTTACCGCCTGTTGTCGACCCGTCCTACAGATGCCATAGAGCAATCCTTCGCTCGCGGTGACGCCATCGCGGCGCCGGATGTTCGTCTGCGCGATGCCATGAGCCAACCGTTGACCGCCCTCACAGCCTGGGCCGACAACAACAAGCTCGCTGACCTGAGCGCACTGTGCGCGCAATTCGCCGCACAATCGCAAAGCGGCATCACCCGCGTCCTGGCCGGCCCGACCGGTGAGCGCAACAGCTATGCGATCCTGCCGCGTGAACACGTGCTGTGCCTGGCGGAAGTCGAAGGCGACCTGTTGGCTCAACTGGCAGCGGTGCTGGCAGTGGGCGGTTGCGCGGTATGGCCGGAAACTGACGTGGCCAAGACGCTGTTCGCCCGCCTGTCGAAAGACATTCAGGCGCGCATCAAGCTGGTGACCGACTGGAACAAGGACGAAGTGGTGTTTGATGCGGTCCTGCATCATGGCCATTCCGACCAACTGCGTGCGGTGTGCCAGCAAGTGGCGAAGCGTGCTGGCGCCATCGTCGGTGTTCAGGGCCTGTCGCAGGGCGAATCCAACATTGCGCTGGAACGCCTCGTGATCGAGCGCGCATTGAGCGTCAACACTGCGGCAGCAGGTGGTAATGCCAGCCTGATGACCATCGGCTGACGGCAGCTGCGAGCCTCAAGCTACAAGCTGCAAGTAAAAGCACCTGCGAGTGCTTTTACTTGTGGCTTGAGGCTTGTGCTGCTTTATCATCTCCATCAATCATCCTATCCCTCCTGCATTCCCCAACTTAGACTCGGCCCATTCCAAAAACAGGTAGGCCGCCATGTCCGAGACGTTGCTCAGTTCCCGCAATCTGGCTTTCGAGCTGTATGAAGTCCTCGATGCCGAGGGCCTGACCCAGCGTGAGCGTTTCGCCGAGCACAATCGCGAAACCTTCGATGCCGCCCTTGGCACCGCTCGCAGCATCGCCGAGAAATTTTTCGCCCCGCATAACCGCAAGAACGACGAGAACGAGCCGCGCTACGAAGACGGTCGGGCGATTCTGATCCCCGAGGTGAAACCTGCCGTGGATGCGTTCCTCGAGGCCGGTTTCCTCAACGCCGCGCGCAGTTTCGACGCCGGGGGCATGCAGCTTCCTACATTGCTGTCCCAAGCCTGTTTTGCCCATTTCCAGTCAGCCAACGCGGCATCGACGTCGTACCCGTTCCTGACAATGGGCGCGGCCAACCTGATAGAAAGTTTCGGCACCGACGAGCAAAAGCAGCGTTTCCTGCAACCGATGATCGAGGGCCGTTTTTTCGGCACCATGGCGCTGACTGAACCACATGCCGGCTCCTCGCTATCGGACATTCGTACTCGCGCCGAGCCTGCATCCGACGGCACCTATCGACTCAAGGGCAACAAGATTTTCATCTCCGGCGGTGATCACCCGCTGTCGGAGAACATCGTGCACATGGTGCTGGCAAAACTGCCGGATGCACCCGCCGGGGTGAAGGGAATTTCGCTGTTCATCGTGCCCAAGTTTCTGGTCAACGATGACGGCAGCCTGGGGCCTCGCAATGATGTGCTGCTGGCCGGGCTGTTTCACAAGATGGGCTGGCGCGGCACCACGTCCACGGCGCTGAACTTCGGCGATAACGACGAATGTGTTGGCTATCTGGTGGGCCAGCCGCATCAGGGTTTGAGCTACATGTTCCAGATGATGAACGAGGCGCGGATCGGTGTTGGCATGGGCGCGGTGATGCTCGGTTACGCCGGCTACCTGTACTCGCTGGAATACGCCCGCGAGCGCCCACAAGGCCGGGTGCCGGACAGCAAGGATCCGACCACCAAACCTGTGGCAATCATCCAGCACGCCGACGTCAAGCGCATGCTGCTCACGCAAAAAGCCTACGTCGAAGGTTCGTTCGACCTCGGGCTTTACGCGGCGCGACTGTTCGATGACACCACCACGCTTGAAACCGAAGCCGAGCGCAAGCAGGCCCACGAGCTGCTGGATCTGCTGACACCGATCGTCAAATCCTGGCCGTCGGAGTTCTGCCTGAAGGCCAACGAACTGGCGATCCAGATTCTCGGCGGGCATGGCTACACCCGAGAGTACCCGGTGGAACAGTATTACCGCGACAACCGCCTGAACCCGATCCATGAAGGCACCCATGGTATTCAGTCGCTGGACTTGCTCGGACGCAAACTGGCACAGAATGGCGGCGCGGGGCTCAAGCAACTGATTCGTCTGATCGCCGAGACGGCCGAGCGGGCGCAGGGGTTCGACTCACTGACGCCCTTGCGTGAGCCGCTGGAGAAGCTGGTTGCCCGCTTGCAGAGCGTGACCATCGGCCTGCTGACAGACCTCGCCCAAGGCAAGGTCAACAGCAGCCTGGCGAACTCGGCGCTGTACCTGAAAGTGTTCGGACACACCGTCATTGGCTGGCGCTGGCTGGAGCAGGCCATTCGTGCCGAGGAAGGCTTGGCCAAAGGCAATGCGGCGGATGCAGGCTTCTATAAAGGCAAGCTGCAGGCGGCCCGGTATTTCCTGACCTGGGAAGTACCGGGTTGCCATCATGAACTGGCAATTCTTGAAGCTCGGGATGATGTGTGCCTGAACATGCAGGATGAGTGGTTCTGATCGGCTTGTTGTAGCGCGGCCAATCGCGAGCAAGCCCGCTCCCACAGGGTTTGGGGTGGAACACAAATGGTGTGAACACCCTAGCCATCAGTGGGAGCGGGCTTGCTCGCGAAGGCGCCAGTGAAAACACCCCATCACCCCAACTTGAACCCACCCATCTGCCGCGCCAGGTCATCGGCCAAGCGCTGCAACGTCTGGCAATCCTCCCGACATGCCCTCACCTCTCCCGCCGTCGCCCGCGCCAGATCGGAAATCCCCTGCACGTTGCGGTTGATCTCTTCGGTCACCGCCGACTGCTCTTCCGTCGCGGTCGCCACCTGGTGGTTCATGTCGCTGATGCGTTCGACCTGCCCGGTGATAGCGGTCAAGGATGCACCCGTGCGCTGGCTCGACTCGACACCGGTTCCCGTCGCCGCTTGTCCGCTGTGCATCGACGACACCGCATTTTCCGCCCCCTGCTTGAGGCTGGCGATCATCTGCTGAATCTCGTCGGTGGACGCCTGTGTACGTCGGGCCAGGGTCCGCACTTCATCGGCCACCACCGCGAAACCACGCCCCATGTCCCCCGCCCGCGCGGCTTCGATGGCGGCGTTGAGCGCCAACAGGTTGGTCTGCTCGGAAATCCCGCGAATCACCGCCAGCACCTGATCGATCGACGCCACCTGATGCGCCAGCTCCCCGACCGCACCGGCGGCCACGCCGATTTCATCGGACATGCTTTCGATGTGGCGGATCGACCCGCCAACCACCTCCCGCGCCAGCAACGCTTCGTCACGGGCCGTCTGTGACGCGAGCGCCGCGTTGCCGGCGTTCTGTGCGATGTCCTGCACGGTCAAACCCATCTCATGGACGGCGGTGGCGACCATGTCGGTCATTTCCTGTTGCCGACCAGAGCGTTCAGCCGTGTTGTCCACCACTCGCGCCACTTGCCCCACGGCTGTACGCAAGCGTTCACTGGTGGCCAGTACTTCACCGATCAGGGTGCGCTGACTTTCCAGGAAGCGGTTGAAACCACGCGCAAGGTCGCCAAGTTCATCAGCGCGAGTGGAATCTAACCGGTGAGTCAAATCTCCACCACCGCTACCGATGGCCACCAGTGCTTCTGTTACCTGCCGAATCGGTCGCACCAACCCGCGGGCCAGCAAGACCACCAGCAGCAAGCTCACCAGGGCTACCGCCAGGCCGATGCCGCTACTTATCCACAGGGCGCGGCGAGCTTCTGCGTAGATCTGCGACTGCGGCACTTCGGCCACGAGCGTCCAGTCGAGATCACGCAAGGGCAGGCTTAGCGCCAGATAGTCTTCGCCCTCACGACTGAAGCTGCTGCTTGCGGCGGTTTTTTGACCGATGATCGATTGGGCTGCGGACGCGCCGATCTGCTCGGCAAGCGTGCGCCTGCCGCTGAACTGCCCCTCGGGATGGACCTGGATCAGACCGTCGGAACGCACGAGATAGACCCGGCCGCGCGCCCCGAAGTTGAAGTCGTGAATCAACTCGGACAGCTCTTTCATGCTCAGCCCGAGGCCAGCGACACCCACCACCTTGCCCGCTTGTTCGACCTTGAGGTCGATAAACAGCGCCAATTCTCCGGTGGCGGTGTCATTGTCGATATTGAGGGTGCGCGGCTGATTGCTGTCGAGGAAGGAGTAGAACCAGGCGTCCTTGGCGTTGGCTCGGCTCAGGGAGCGATCCAGGCCTTTTTCGGTGAAGTAGTGGTTGGTCGCGGCGCCGATAATCAGCGCGGTAAACGCCTTGTGTTCGGCGCGGATGCCTTCCAGATAGTCTACGAACGCCGGCGTTTTACTGGCATCTTCGCCATTGGCAAGCCACTCGCGGACCATGCTGTTGCTGGCGATGTCCTTGGCGGCGGTGAGGGGCTGCACGAGTATGCGCTCGATGTCGTTGCGCATGGCCTCGATGCTCGACGGCAGCGCCTGTTCGACCAGATAACGCTGGGCAAGACGGTTGACCACGAGGGTATAAATGCCAACTACGATCAGGATGCTGAGCAGCAGGGCGGTGCCCATGCTCAAGATCAACTGCCATTGAATACTGCGTCGCCAGAACTGCATGAAACACCCCCAAAGAATAAGAGGCTGAAACACTGCAACAGCCGTGCCGATTGTATACAGGACAATCGACAATCTATTCTTTGGTTGTGCTCAAGACCTATCAGGCCTGATTGATCGTCTTGGTGATCACTTCAACCGTGGCGCTGACTTGCTCTTGATAACGGTCGAGTTCCAGCTTGTGTTGCTTCTGCATTTCGATCTGCCGGGAACACAGGTTCATCGCGGCCAGCACCAGCAGGCGATCGCCGATCAGCGTCGGGTACTTCCTTTTGGTCTCGGCCAGGGCAGCCTTCAACATGACGGCGGCGTCCAGCAGGGTTTGCTCTTCCCCGGCCGGTGCCTTGATCGAATAGTCCTCTCCCAGAATCGAGACGACCTTTACCCCTGCGGCGCCGATACTCATGCGCTGACCGGGCCGGCATTGACGCGATCAACCAGCGCCTGAATACGGGCAGCGGTCGCGCCGTGCTTCTCTTCCTGTTCCATCAGGCTCAGTTGCAGGCTTTCATTTTCATCCTTGAGCCCGGCCAGTTCCGCACTCAGGGCCTGATTGGTGCCCAAGAGGCTCTGATTCTGTTGCACGAGGTCACTGACCAGTTGTTCCAATTGGCTGAGGGATGCTTCCAACATTTTGATTTTCCAGGCTTTTTCAAAGGGCGCGTACGATAAAGAAAAGTTACCGGCGATGCCAGGGGTACAAGGACGCAAGCCCTTGATTTTCCTGGTCGGTAACGCTCCTCGGCGAACCCTAGAGACTGTGATTGGCGGATCTGGTTCCTGCACTTCGTCGCCGCATCGGATTGGCGACTGATCCGAAGCCCCCTCAAGACTTTAGTCGTATGACCGATAAGTCACGCATACGTCAGTTTCAGCGCCGCACAGGCGCGTTTAATTCGGTACCCACCATGTCCCTTCGTAATATGAATATCGCCCCGCGTGCGTTTGTGAGTTTCGCCCTGATTGGCGCGCTGATGATGATCCTGGGCGTGTTTGCATTGAATCAGATGAGCAAGATTCGCGGTGCCGCCGAGGACATCGCCAGTAACAGTGTGCCAAGCATCAAGGCTCTCGATGAATTCACCCAATTGACCCTGCGCCTGCGCGTCCTGTCCTACCGTCTGCTGGTCAATCGCGAGGCGGACGTACAGCAAAAGACCATGGACCTGCTGGACATGCGCAACCAGCAGATCCGCACCGCCCAGGGCATCTACGAAAAACTGATCGCCAGCCCGCAGGAACGTGCCGCCTACGATCAATACGTACAGCTGCTGGGGCAATATCGCCAGATCGAAGACCGGATGAAAACACTGTCGCGCAGCAATCAGGTGGATGATCTGCGCAACCTGCTCAACACCGATCTGCTGAGCAACTCCGAGGCGATCAACACGGTGCTGACCAAACTGCTGGAGATCAACACCCGGCAAACCCTCGACACCGACCAGCAAGCCGCCGATCAGTACGACAGCGCGTTCAATCTGGTGGTTGTCCTGCTGGTTATCGCCACCGTTCTGACGTTCCTGTTTGCCTGGCTGCTGACCAACAGCATCACCCGACCAATCGCCAATGCCCTGGGCGCCGCCGAGGCCATCGCCGAGGGCAACCTGACGCGCCCGATCACCGTTGATGGCCAGGACGAAGCCGGTCGACTGCTGGCCGCCATGGCCAAGATGCAGGACAAGCTGCGCGACACCCTGCAACGTATCTCCGGTTCGGCCACGCAGTTGGCATCGGCCGCCGAAGAACTCAACAGCGTCACCGACGAAAGCGCCCGTGGTCTGACCCAGCAGAACAACGAGATCGAACAGGCCGCCACGGCCGTCAACGAGATGACCAGCGCCGTGGAAGAAGTGGCACGCAACGCGGTGAGCACCTCCGAGGCGTCGAAGAACGCCACCACCTCCGCAGGTGACGGCCGTGACCTGGTTCAGGAAACCGTAAGCGCCATCGAACGCATGAGCACCGACGTGCAGAGCACCGCCACCTTGATCGGCGAGCTGGCCAATGAATCGCGCGACATCGGCAAGGTCCTGGATGTGATCCGTGGCCTGGCTGACCAGACGAACCTGCTGGCCCTGAACGCTGCCATCGAAGCGGCTCGCGCCGGTGAAGCGGGTCGCGGTTTTGCGGTGGTGGCCGATGAAGTTCGAGCGCTCGCCCACCGCACCCAGCAGTCGACCAGCGAAATCGAGCGCATGATTGGCAGCATTCAGAACGGTACGGAACAGGCCGTGGATTCGATGCGCAACAGCACCGAACGTGCTGAGTCGACCCTGAACATCGCTCGGGGCGCCGGCCTGTCCCTGGACACCATCAACAGCGCCGTCGCCGAAATCAACGAGCGCAACCTGGTCATCGCCAGCGCCGCCGAAGAGCAGGCCCAGGTGGCCCGCGAAGTGGATCGTAACCTGGTGAACATTCGTGACCTGTCGGTGCAATCGGCCACCGGCGCCAACCAGACCAGTGCGGCCAGCAACGAGCTGTCGCGCCTGGCAGTGGATCTGAACACGATGGTGGGACGTTTCAGGCTCTGACCTCTGCCGATGATCGTTCCCACCCCGAGCGTGGGAACGATCATTGAACGCAGCGTGGGAACGATCCGGATACGACGCATCGGAACGATCGGCGCCCAAACCTGTTTGACAGCATCACATTTCAACAGGTTAGAATCGATGGCACGCAGACTGCATGGTCAGTTTGTGCCCGCCTTTTTTCAGCTTCCGGAGTATTGCCCTTGAATGCGACAACCATCAACAGCCTGTTCTTGATCGGCGCGTTGCTGGTAGGTGCAAGCATTCTGGTGAGCTCACTTTCCTCACGTCTGGGCATCCCGATCCTGGTGATTATCCTGGCCGTGGGCATGACCGCCGGTGTCGACGGCGGCGGGATCATTTTCGACAACTACCCGACGGCCTATCTGGTCGGCAACCTCGCACTGGCGGTCATCCTGCTCGACGGCGGCTTGCGCACCCGGGTCTCAAGCTTCCGTGTGGCATTGTGGCCGGCGCTGTCGCTGGCCACCGTCGGGGTACTGATTACCACCGGTTTGACCGGCATGGTCGCAGCCTGGCTGTTCGACCTGAATATGATCCAGGGCCTGCTGATCGGCGCCATTGTCGGCTCCACTGACGCCGCGGCGGTGTTCTCGCTGCTGGGCGGCAAGGGACTCAATGAACGGGTGACCGCCAGCCTGGAGATCGAATCCGGCAGCAACGACCCCATGGCGGTGTTCCTCACCGTCACCCTGATCGACATGCTGGCGAGCGGTCAGACGGGGCTGCACTGGGACCTGCTGCTGCACCTGGTGCGAGAGTTCGGCATCGGCGGTGTGATCGGACTGGGCGGTGGCTGGTTGATGTTGCAACTGGTCAACCGCATCAACCTCGCCACCGGTCTCTACCCGATCCTGGTGATTGCCGGCGGCCTGGTGGTGTTCGCCCTGACCAACGCCCTGCACGGCAGCGGCTTCCTCGCGGTTTATCTGTGCGGCCTGGTGATCGGCAACCGTCCGGTACGCAGCCGCCACGGCATCCTCCACATGCTCGATGGCATGGCATGGCTGGCACAAATTGGCATGTTCCTGGTGCTGGGCCTGCTGGTGACGCCACACGACTTGCTGCCCATCGCCATCCCCGCGCTCGGCCTGGCGCTGTGGATGATCCTGGTAGCACGTCCGCTGTCGGTGGTCGTTGGCCTGCTGCCGTTCAAGGCATTCCATGGCCGCGAGAAAGCCTTTATTTCCTGGGTGGGCCTGCGCGGGGCGGTGCCGATCATTCTAGCGGTGTTCCCGCTGATGGCCGGGCTGCCCAATGCCCAGCTCTACTTCAACCTCGCATTTTTCATCGTGCTGGTCTCGCTGCTGGTGCAAGGCACCAGCCTGCCGTGGGTGGCCAAACTGTTGAAGGTGACCGTTCCCCCGGAGCCGGCGCCGATCTCTCGCGCCGCTTTGGAAGTTCACGTCACCAGCGAGTGGGAGCTGTTCGTTTATCGCCTCGGTGCCGAGAAGTGGTGCATAGGCTCGCCGCTGCGCGAGTTGAAAATGCCCGAGGGCACCAGGATCGCAGCGCTGTTTCGCGGCCAACAATTGCTCCATCCGTCGGGTAGTACGGTGCTCGAAGTCGACGATTTGCTGTGTGTAATCGGTCATGAACACAACCTGCCGGCCCTGGGAAAACTGTTCAGCCAGGCGCCGCAACGGGGGCTGGATTTGCGTTTCTTCGGCGACTTCGTACTCGAAGGAGACGCCCAACTGGCCGCGGTTGCTGCCCTCTACGGGTTGAAGGTCGAAGGCATCGATCCGGACATGTCCCTGGGTCGGTTCATTGCGCAGAAAGTGGGCGGTGCGCCAGTAGTCGGCGACCAGGTGGATTGGAACAACACCCTGTGGACCGTCGCGGTCATGGACGGGAACAAGATCGGCAAAGTGGGCGTCAGATTCCCCGAAGGAAGTCGCCCGGGCCCCGGGCTCTTCCTCTAAACTCCACACTTCGCCTTTTGTTTCCGATCAAAATCTATGTCGACCCTGCGCACCTTTTTCATCATGGCCCTGCTGGGCCTGAGCCTTTCTGTCGGCTCTCTGCAAGCAGCCGAACCGCCGTCCCGCGAAACCGTACAGGCCAGCCTGGACAAGATCGCCGATCGCAAACTGCCCGAAGCCGATCAGAAAGCCTTGCAGAGCGTTCTGCAAAACACCCTGACCCAGCTCGGCAACCAGCGTGACTACGAGCAAAAGCTGGCCGATATCAAGCAGCAATTGGCTACCGCGCCCAAACAGACCATCGAGAACCAGCGCGAGCTGACCCGACTCAAGGGCACCAGCATGCCGCCGGTGGCACAGCGCTACGCCAAGGAGTCCATCCCGCAACTGGAACAATTGCTGACCGAGCGCTCGACCCAGCAAAGCGACATGCAAAAAGCCCTGGCGGATGCCAATAGCCTGGTCATCACGGCGCAGACCCGTCCCGAGCGCGCCCAGGCGGAAATCTCCAGCAGCCAGACGCGCATCCAGCAGATCAACAATATTCTCAAGGCCGGCAAAGATGCCGGCAAGACGTTGAGCGGCGAGCAACGCGACCTGCTCAATGCCGAGCTGGCAGCACTGAATGCACTGATCCCGCTGCGTCGCCAGGAACTGGCCGGCAACAGCCAGTTGCAGGACCTGGGTAACAGCCAGCACGACCTGCTGACGGAAAAGTCCGACCGCCTGGACCGGGAAATCCAGGAACTGCAAACCCTGATCAACCAAAAGCGCCTGGCCCAATCCCAGGAGACTGTGACGCAGCAGTCCATCGAAGCGCAGAAATCCGGCGGCAGCGCCTTGCTGGCAAGTGAAAGCGCAGCCAACCTGAAGCTGTCTGACTACCTGCTCAAAAGCACCGATCGCTTGAACGTGGTCACGCAACAGAACCTGCAAACCAAGCAGCAACTGGACAACGTGACCCAAAGTGACTCGGCATTGGACGAGCAAATCAACGTGCTCAAGGGCAGCCTGCTGCTGTCCAAGATCCTCTACAAACAAAAACAGGGTTTGCCGCGCCTCAAGGTCGATCGTGATCTTGCCGACCAGATCGCCGACATCCGCCTGTACCAGTTCGAGGTGAGCCAACAGCGCGAGTTGCTCAGCAATCCGGCGACTTACGTCGACAATCTGCTGTCGACCCAGCCGCCCGAGCAGGTCACCCCGCAGTTGCGTAAAAGCCTGCTGGAATTGGCCACCACCCGGGCCGACCTGTTGGAGCGTCTGAACCGCGAACTCAGCGCAGTGCTCAACGAATCCATCACGCTGCAGCTCAACCAGAAGCAACTGCTGAGCACCGCGCAAAGCCTGCGTGCGACGCTCGACGAGCAGATGTTCTGGATTCCGAGCAACAAGCCGTTGGACCTGGAATGGATGCGCGGCGTGCCGGAACGCCTGCAACGCCAGATCGCGACCCTGCCGCTGGCTTCGAGCTTCAGCGAATTGAGCGATGGCCTGACGCAGCGACCGCTGCTGTTCCTGCCGCTGGTGTTGCTGATCGGCGCACTGCTTTGGCGCCGCAAAAGCCTGTATGCCCGCCTGAACAAGGTCCACCAGGACATCGGCCACTTCAAGCGTGACAGCCAGTTGCACACGCCACAGGCGATCCTCATCAACATTCTGCTGGCGTTGCCGGTTGCGCTGGGTCTTGCCCTGTGCGGGCTGGCGTTGCAGATCGACGCCCGCGGGCAGAACGCCAACATGGGCGCGGCGCTGCTGCAAATGGCGATGGCCTGGCTGGTGTTCTACACCGCTTACCGAATCCTCGCGCCGGGTGGCGTAGCCGAACTGCACTTCCGCTGGGAAAAACCCCAGGTCGAGTTCCTCCAGGCCTGGGTCCGCCGACTCGGGCTGGTGGTCATGGCCCTGGTAGCGGTGGTGGCGGTCGCCGAACTGCAACCGGCGGCGCTGGCCGACGACGTGTTGGGCATGCCGGTGGTGCTGACCTGCTACGCGCTGATGGCCCTATTGCTCAGCCGCCTGCTGATCAGCAGCCCGACCCACAAGAATGCCTCGCTGTTCCGCAAGGCCGTGGGAGTGATGTTCACTGCCCTGCCCATCGCGTTATTCGTGGCCGTGTGCTTTGGTTACTACTACACCGCACTGAAACTCAGCGACCGCTTGATCAATACCTTGTACCTGCTGATGTTCTGGCTGGTGATTGAAGCCACGTTCGTACGGGGACTCAGCGTCGCGGCCAGGCGCCTGGCTTATCAGCGCGCCCTGGCCAAACGCCAGGCCGCCAAGGAAGCCGGTGATGGCGAAGCGGTGATCGAAGAGCCGACCCTGGACATCGAGAAGGTCAACGAACAGTCCCTGCGCCTGATTCGCCTGGCCCTGCTTGGCGGCTTCATCGCGGCGCTGTACTGGGTCTGGTCCGACCTGATCTCGGTGTTCTCATACCTGGACAACGTCACCCTCTACGAATACACCAGCGGCACCGGGGCCAATATGAGCATGGTGCCGATCAGCATCGGCGACATGCTGGGCGCACTGATCATCATCGGTATCACCTTCGCCCTGGCGCGCAACTTGCCGGGTCTGCTGGAAGTGTTCGTGCTGTCGAAACTGGACTTGGCCCAAGGCAGTGCCTACGCCACCACTACGCTACTTTCCTACGTGATTGCCGGCGTCGGTTTCGTCACGACCCTGTCGACCCTCGGCGTGAGCTGGGACAAGCTGCAATGGTTGGTGGCCGCGCTATCGGTAGGCCTCGGTTTCGGCATGCAGGAGATTTTCGCCAACTTCATTTCCGGCATCATGATCCTCTTCGAACGCCCGGTGCGCATTGGTGACACCATCACCATCGGCAACCTGTCGGGCACGGTGAGCAAGATCCGCATCCGCGCCACGACCATCACCGACTTCGACCGCAAGGACATCATCGTCCCGAACAAAACCTTCATCACCGGGCAACTGATCAACTGGTCGCTGACTGACACCATCACCCGGGTCACGCTCAAACTCGGCGTCGACTACGGCTCGGACCTGGACCTGGTCAAAGAACTGCTGCTCAAGGCCGCCCGGGAGAACCCACGGGTGCTCAAGGAACCGGAGCCGCACGTGTACTTCCTCAATTTTGGTGAAAGCACCCTTGACCATGAGCTGCGCATGCACGTGCGTGACCTCGGCGACCGCAACCCGGTGCTCGATGAAGTCAACCGCTTCATCAACCGTGAGTTCAAGAAACAGCACATCAATATTTCTTTCCGGCAAATGGAGGTTTACCTCAAGAACCTGCACGGTCAGGAATACAAGATGGTGCCTATCGAGCCGGAAACGAAGACCATCGTGCCGCTGGCTGAGGGCAAGCCCCTGCAAGAGCCGCCGCCCGCCAAGCTCGACTAACCGCCCTATCCCTAGCAGAATGCTCGGACATTCTGCTGGAGATGGCCGGTGAAAGCCCTAGACGAACTGACCTTCGATAACCGCTTCGACCGCCTGGGCGATACCTTTTCCGCCCACGTGCTACCCGAACCCATCGACAATCCACGGCTGGTGGTCGCAAGCTCCGCCGCCATGGCGCTGCTCGACCTTGACCCGGCGGTGGCCGAAACGGCGGAGTTCGCCGAGCTGTTCAGCGGCCACAAGCTGTGGGCCGACGCGGTGCCGAGGGCAATGGTTTATTCCGGTCATCAGTTCGGCTCCTACAACCCGCAGTTGGGCGACGGGCGGGGCCTGTTGCTGGGTGAGGTGTACAACGAAGCCGGCGAACATTGGGATTTGCACCTCAAGGGCGCGGGCCAGACGCCATTTTCGCGCATGGGCGACGGACGCGCCGTGTTGCGTTCTTCGATCCGTGAATTTCTCGCCTCCGAAGCGCTGAACGCGCTGAACATTCCCACGACGCGGGCGTTGTGTGTGATCGGTTCAGACACGCCCGTGTGGCGTGAGCGGCAGGAACGCGCGGCCATGGTGTTGCGCCTGGCGCCCAGCCACGTGCGCTTTGGCCACTTCGAGTATTTCTACTACACCAAACGTCCAGAGCAACAGAAAGTGCTTGGCGAGCACGTGCTGGCGCTGCATTTCCCACAGTGCCTCGAACAACCGGAACCCTACCTGGCGATGTTCCGTGAAATCGTCGAGCGCAATGCCGAACTGATCGCCAAGTGGCAGGCATACGGCTTCTGCCACGGCGTGATGAACACCGATAACATGTCGATCCTGGGCATCACCTTCGACTTCGGCCCGTTTGCTTTCCTCGACGATTTCGACGCCAATTTCATCTGCAACCACTCCGACGACCAGGGCCGCTACTCGTTCAGCAACCAGGTGCCGATCGGTCAGTGGAACCTCAGCGCCCTGGCTCAGGCCCTGACGCCGTTCATCAGCGTCGAGGCGCTGCGTGAAACCCTGGGTCTGTACCTGCCGTTGTACCAAGCCCATTACCTGGACCTGATGCGTCGTCGCCTGGGCTTGACCACTGGCGAAGAAGACGACCAGCAACTGCTGGAACACCTGCTGCAACTGATGCAGAACAGCGGCGTCGACTACACGCTGTTTTTCCGCCGCCTGGGCGAAGAAGCCCCGGAGCAGGCGGTTGCACGCTTGCGCGATGACTTCGTCGACATCAAGGGTTTCGACGCCTGGGGACAGCGCTACATCGACCGCACCCGCCGCGAAGGAGAACCGGACCAGACCCAACGCCGCCAACGCATGCACGCGGTCAACCCGCTCTACATCCTGCGCAACTATCTGGCGCAGAACGCCATCGATGCCGCCGAGAAAGGCGACTATTCAGAGGTGCGCAGGCTGCATGAGGTACTGAGTAAACCGTTCGAGGAACAGCCGGGGATGGAAAGCTACGCCCAGCGACCGCCGGTGTGGGGCAAGCACCTGGAGATCAGTTGTTCGTCGTGAGGTGGTCAGTCCAGAGGATCGATGGCACTGACGACTCGAGCGACGATGTCGGCCATCGTGACGTCATCGAGTCGCTCGATGAACTTGGCCGAGCCATCAAGTACACGTTGTTCGATGTCAAAGCTGCGGACCTGATTACATACCGCAACGCCGTTCGTTTCGTGCCCGGATACACTGACAGCCAGCCCTACGTTCCGGCTGAAACCGCCGCCGCTGGTGACTGGCACTGTCATGCTGACACCCAGCGCATTAATTTCCCTGGGGGTTATCACCACAAAACGGTGCCGGTTCATCATCTCCCGACCCGCGACCGGGTTGGGATCAATCCAGTAAACATCGCCCCGCTGCGGGGCACGCCGACGCACCATCAGCCAAGCTCCCGGCCTATTGGATCGCCCTCGCGAGCAGAGGCCGTTTGTGCGTTCAGCTCAGCCATTTCTTCGGCGCCCTCCAGCAACTGCGCGAGGCTATATCGCTTTTGAGGCTCGGATTTCACAGGGCGGGCAATCAATTCTCCATCGACCACATTCAGCTCCAGTTGTGCTCCCACCTCAAGGTGCAGGAGCTTGAGCAAGGTCGGCGCAAGCGTGATTACTGCTGCGCCTCCCTGGCGGCGAATTTTGGATGTCACGGACACGGGATAACTCCTATCCGACAAATGCAGGGCATCGATTTCTCGATGAGTGCAACAAAAGTAGCACGCAATTGAAGACAAAGCGAAAGCCTCTGGAAGTGAAAGACGTCGAAGTTGATTCCAGCCTAGCCATTGCGCAGAAATATGCCGGCGCGAAAATGTGAGCATTTGCGACACTCACCTCCTCGCGCAGCTCACCCAACACTTGATAAAACGCCTGCCGGACTCCAGATAACCGGCATGCCCCGCCCACAGCCAAGAGCCCGATCATGACCGACCCACTTCTCATCCCCTGCCCCCACTGCAACGGCCTCAACCGCATCCCTGCCGAGCGCCTGGGTGATCAGCCCAAATGCGGACGCTGCAAGGCTGAGGTGCTGCTGAGCAAACCTTTTGAATTGAAGCAAGGTGACTACGCCAGCCAGATCAAGGGCGATCTGCCGCTCTTGGTGGATGTGTGGGCGGATTGGTGCGGGCCATGCAAGTCGTTTGCGCCGGTGTTTGAGCAGGCCGCCGGGCAGTTGGCAGGCAAGTGCAGGCTGGCCAAGCTGGACAGTGAGGCGAACCCGCAGTTGTCTGCGCAGTTGGGGATTCGGTCGATTCCGAGCCTGATCCTGTTCAGGAATGGCCGGGAGGTGGCGCGTCAGAGCGGGGCGTTGCCGTTGCCGCAGTTGATGAGTTGGTTGCGTAGTTCCCTGTAGGAGCGGACTTGTCCGCGATGGACCATAGCGATAACGCGGGCAATCTGGCGCCCAGCGTTGTCTGGTCTACCACCGCGACGGTTCGACAAGCTCGCCCCTAAAGGTTCAGGGGATCAGGCGTTTTCGAGCAGGGAATGCAGCTCGACGAATTGCTGGGTCAGCTTGTGTCGCGGGTCGAGGTGGATCAGCGGCGTGCTGGCCTGGTGCGATTCGCGCATGCGCACCGACGACCCCAGGTAGACCGGCAGTACCGGCAAACCTTCAGCGATCAACTCATCGAGCATTTGCTGAGGCAGACTGGCGCGGGCCTGGAACTGGTTGACGACGATGCCTTCAACTTCCAGCCCGTCGTTGTGATCCTCTCTCAATTCCTCGATTTCCGACAGCAGGCCATACAGTGCCTGCCGGGAAAAACTATCGCAATCGAACGGGATCAGAACTCGATCGGCGGCAATCAACGCCGAAACTGCGTAGAAATTCAGCGCCGGCGGGGTATCCAGGTAAATCCGGTCGTACTCGTCATCCAGTTCCTCGAGCAGTTTGCGCAGCTTGTTGATCTTGTGCTTGGCCTCGAGCTTGGGCTGCAAGTCGGCGAGCTCGGCGGTGGCGGTGATGACGTGGAGGTTCTCAAACGGGGTTTCATAGATATCGACACGGTTCTTCTTCGAGAACGGGCCGGAGGACAGTGTCTGCTTGAAAAAGTCGGCGATCCCCATGGGAATGTCTTCACCGGTCAACCCAGTGAGGTATTGGGTCGAATTGGCCTGGGCATCCAGGTCCACCAGCAGGGTGCGATAACCCTCGCTGGCGCTGACTGCGGCCAGGTTGCAGGCGATGCTGGACTTGCCCACGCCGCCTTTCTGATTGAATACCACGCGCCGCATGTCAAACCTCCGTGTATCTAAAGATTGATCGAGTGTAGTAGGCCTCAGAGCCGCTTTGCTACCTCCCCGGCCAATGGACTACATCGAGAGGTACAAACCCCTCACCGTAAAAACCGAAATCTCGCCCGAGAATCCTTCTGGCAGCCGACAGAAAGGAGCGGCCAGGCGTGGATAATCACCCAGCGACAGCCGTCCACTCGCCAGGCAGTAATCTGCGCTGAGCAAAATGTAACCAGCATTTGCTACGTACCCGCCGCACCGGGATAATGCGCGCCACTCGGCGCTCAGCGTCACGTCAGGTGAACCGCTGTTTTTTTCGACTCGCCGTGTCAAGAAAGCCCGCAGGGGCGGGATGTACGCCAGTGATCAACTTCAACATTGCCCAATGGCGCGCCTGGGCTCCCGGGCTCGAAAGCGCGCAAGACTGGCTAGCCTGGAGCCGGCAATCGATCGTGCCGCACAGCAGCGACGCCGCTCCCGACGTTTCGTTTCTGCCGGCCATGCAGCGACGCCGACTCAGTCGCCTGGCGCGAATGGCGTTCAGCGTGGGTTGGCCGCTGGCCGATGGTCGGCACGATCTACCGTTGGTCTTTATTTCCCGGCATGGCGAAACCCCGCGCACCTTCGAGATTCTCAGCGACCTGGCCGCTGAACAACCCCTGTCACCGACCCAGTTCAGCCTCTCGGTCCATAACGCAGTCATCGGCCTTTGGTCGATCATGCGCGGTGAAACCAGCGAGATGACAGCCCTGGCGGCGGCTGGCGACGGCCTGGAACATGGCATGCTCGAGGCTGCGGCATTGTTGGCCGAAGGGGCGCCCGCAGTGCTGCTGGTGATCACCGAAGAGCAGCCACCCCAAGCGTATTCGGACTGGATCGACGATGTACCCTTTCCCTACGCGGTCGGTTTGTTGTTGACGCCCGGTAACGACTGGCAGTTGTCCCTGAACAGCATCCCGGATGCGTTGTCCAAACCCCACTGGCCGCACGCCCTGAATCTGTTGCATACCCTGCTCGGCCAGCACACCACCTGCCAACATGCCTGGAAAAATCGTGTATGGACCTGGCAACGCAACCTGTGACCGAGAAAAATCGCGACGCTTATTACTGGCGTTGGCTGGCGACGGCGGCAAGCTTTGCCCTTTTCGGGTTGGCCGGCCTGTGCCTGCGCCTGGTGATTTTCCCGATATTGAGCTGCCTGCCCGGTAGCGTCGAAACCCACAGATTGCGTGCGCGACGAACCGTCAGTCGCTGCTTCTGGCTGTTCGTGCGGATCATGGCTCGCAGCGGGGTGCTGACCTACGACATTCAGGGTGCGCAAAAGCTTGGTCGCCCCGGCCAGATGATCATCGCCAATCATCCGTCGCTGATCGACGTGGTGTTCCTGATCGGCCTGGTGCGCCATGCCAACTGCGTGGTCAAAAGCAGCCTATGGGAAAACCCCTTCACCCGTGGCCCGCTGCGGCGTACCGAATACATCAGCAATGATGGCAGCATGGGTATGCTCGACGCGGCAGCCGATGCGCTGAAAAGCGGCCAGACCCTGATTATCTTCCCCGAAGGCACCCGTACCCAACCTGGGCAAGCGCCCGCCTTTCATCGGGGTGCCGCTGCAATCGCCTTGCGCGGTGCGAAAATTCTCACCCCGGTGGTCATCAAGGTCAACCCGACCACCCTGACCAAGGCAGACCCCTGGTACCGAATTCCGAAACGACGCGTGCACTTCAGTTTCCGAGTGGGGGCCGATATAGATCCACAGGCCTTCGCCGCACAGGGCCCTGCGCCACAGGCCTCTCGCAAGCTCAACGATTACCTGCATCACTACTTTATCCAGGAGCTCGCCGAAGATGAGCGATCTACACCGTGAAATCAAAGAACTGATCATCGACGCCCTGGGCCTCGAAGACATCAGTGTCCAGGATATTGGCGACGACCAGACGCTGTTTGGCGAAGGCCTGGGTCTGGACTCCGTCGACGCCCTGGAGTTGGGTCTGGCCATTCAGAAAAAGTACGGCATCAAAATCGACGCCGACGCCAAGGACACCCGTAACCACTTCAGCAACGTGGCGAGCCTTGCGGCGTTCGTCACTGCAAAACAGGCAGCTTGAGACCGGACCATGCAAACTCGTGAAGACATTTTCAACACCCTGCGCGATGCCTTGGTCGAACTCTTCGAACTGGACCGCGAGCGTGTAAGCCTCGACTCCAACCTGTATCAGGATCTGGAAATCGACAGCATCGATGCGGTCGACCTGATCGATCACATCAAGCGTCAGACCGGCAAGAAAATCGCCGCCGAAGAGTTCAAATCGGTGCGCACAGTCAACGATGTGGTCGAGGCGGTCTATCGACTGGTCCAACCGGCTGCATGAGGCGACTGATCGGCCTTGGCCTGCTGCTGGCGGGCGTGCTGTACCCCTTCGCGGTGTATTTCGGCATGGAGCATTTCGCGCCGTGGCAGTTCGGCCTGCTGCTGGGAAGCCTGTGGCTGGCGCGGGCACTGACCGGCGCGCGCAAGCCTGGCAGCCTGTGGATGGCCACCGTCGCCATCGTGTTCTGCCTGCTACTGGCCTTGTTCGACAGCCCCGCGCTGCTGCGCTGGTACCCGGTGCTGATCAGCGGATTCATGCTGGTGCTGTTCGGGCTGAGTCTGAAATATGGTCCGCCGATGATCGAGCGCCTGGCCAGATTGCGTGAACCCCATCTGCCCGCCCGGGCCATTCGCTACACACGCAAGGTCACGATCGCCTGGTGCGTGTTTTTCCTGTGCAACGGATTTTGTGCGGCGGCGCTGACGCTCTGGGCGCCGCTGAGTTGGTGGATGTTGTACACGGGCCTGATCTCCTACGGGTTGATCGGCCTGATGTTTGCCATTGAATGGCTCATACGACAACGGGTACGAGGCCGACCATGAATTGGATAAACCTTGAGCAATTGTTGCTCAAGCCGCAGCCGGAACGCACCGTGACGGCCGGGCCGGCGTTGAATCATGCACAGCTGTGCGAACAGGCCCTGAGCCTCGCGGCCGGCCTTCAGCGCCAGGGCGTGCGACGCATCGCCGTGCACCTCGAAGACGCGGCCGACCTTGCGATCGCGCTGCTCGGTGCTTGGCGTGCCGGGGTCAGCGTGTTGTTACCGGCGGACCTGCAACCACAGACCCGTCAGCGCTGGTCGCATGAGGTCGATCTGTGGCTGACGGACCAGGCCGATGATGGGCACCTGGACGACTATCGCCAGACGCCCGCAATCCCTGCCCCTCTCAACCTGGATCGTTGCACGCTGAGCCTGTGCACGTCCGGTTCCAGCGGCGAACCCAAGCGAATCGATAAATCCCTTCGCCAGCTCGTCAACGAGGTCCAGGCGCTGGAGCAATTGTGGGGAGCCGATCTGGCCGACGCCTGCGTGATTGGCAGCGTTGCCACTCAACACATTTACGGTCTGCTGTTTCGCGTGTTGTGGCCGCTGTGCGCCGGGCGACCATTCGTGCGCAGGCAACTGCCTTTCCCCGAAGACCTGCAGCGCGCCAGCCGTGAATATCCGTCGTTTGCCTGGGTCGCCAGCCCTGCGTTACTCAAACGCATGGGTGACAACCTCGACTGGCCAGCCTTGAGCGCAGTGCGCCGGGTATTTTCATCGGGCGGCGCCTTGCCGGTGGAGGCAGCACACGGCCTGTATCAACGCCTGCAGCAATGGCCAACGGAAATCCTCGGCAGCTCTGAAACCGGTGGCATTGCCTGGCGCCAGGGCGATGCGCTGTGGCAAGCCTTTGCCGGCGTCCAATTAAGCCAGGACAGCGATGGCGCGTTGCTGATTGCGTCGCCCTACCTGCCGCAGGATCATGTCGAGCACACCGCGGATGCAGTACGAATCGCCGCCGACGGCCGTTTCGAACTGCTGGGCCGACTGGACCGGATCGTCAAGCTCGAAGAAAAACGCATTTCGCTGCCCATGCTGGAACGGGCACTGACTGACCATGAGTGGGTGGCCGAAGCTCGCCTGGGGGTCGTCCAGGAAAATCGTGCCTCGCTGGGTGCGCTGCTGGTCCTGAGTGAGTCAGGTTTGCATGCCTTGCGCAATCACGGTCGACGCACACTGACGCAAACACTGCGCGAGCACCTCAGCCAGCATTGCGAAGCCATCGCCCTGCCCCGGCGCTGGCGCCTGCTGCGACAACTGCCGCTGAACACCCAAGGCAAATTGCCTCAGGCGGACGTGGACGCCTTGCTGATGGCTCCACGCCCGAAGGCGCCGGAGATCCTCGAGCAGATCGAAACCGATGGTGAGTGGAGCCTGCAACTGGCAGTGCCGCCAGACCTGGCCTATTTCAGCGGTCACTTCCCCCAGGCTCCGGTACTGCCCGGCGTGGTGCAGGTGGAGTGGGCGTTGCAACTGGGCCAACAGTTGATGAACCTGCCGGAGAAATTCGCCGGCATGGAAGTGTTGAAGTTCCAGCAACTGGTGCGCCCGGGCGATGAAATCCAGTTGCACCTGCGCTTCGACCCGGTTCGCGGCAAGGTGTATTTCGCCTATCGCAACGAGACGGCCACCTGCTCGAGTGGGCGGATTTTGCTGGAGGCCGGCGATGCATAGCCCCTGCGCCGTCATCCCCGTCTACAACCACGAAACCGCCATCACCACGGTGGTCGATGCGCTGATCGCCTGTGGCTTGCCGTGCATCCTGGTGGACGACGCCAGCGATAAGGCCTGTGCGGCGGTGCTGGATCGACTGGCGCAGCGCGAAATGGTCTACCTGATCCGCCTCGCCGCCAACCAGGGTAAGGGCGGCGCGGTCATGACCGGCCTGCGCGAAGCTTCGCGTCTTGGCTTCAGCCACGCTTTGCAGGTGGATGCCGATGGCCAGCATGATCTGCAGGACGTATCGGTTTTCATCGCACAATCGCGCGCCCATCCCCACGCACTGATCTGCGGTTATCCGCAATATGACGCCAGTGTGCCGAAAGGTCGCCTGTACGCGCGCTACCTGACGCACGTGATGGTCTGGATCAACACGCTGTCCCTGCAGATCCGCGATTCGATGTGCGGTTTTCGCGTCTACCCGCTGTCGCCCGTGCTGGCGGTCATCGACTCGGCCCGTATCGGCAAGCGCATGGACTTCGACTCGGACATCCTGGTGCGCCTGGCCTGGCGCAATCAGCCGATGCAGTGGTTGCCCACCAAGGTGCATTACCCGCTGGACGGTGTCTCGCACTTTCGCATGCTCCACGACAATGTGCTGATTTCGAGCATGCACACCAGGCTTTTTTTGGCATGTTGCTGCGCGCTCCGGTGATCCTCTGGCGACGGTGGCGAGCATGAGCGACGGGGTCGACAAGCAACATTGGGCGGACCGCCAGGAGCGGGGCAGCTTCTGGCTGATGAAGCTCACTGCGTTTGGCGCAAAGGTGCTCGGCCGCAGGCTGCTGAGCCCGGTGCTGTACGGCATCGTCCTGTACTTTTTCCTGTTTGGTCGCACTGCCCGCCACAGTGCCTGGCAATACCAGCAACGCCTGGCCGACTGGAGTGGCCGTGACAGTTTGCGTCCCAGCCACTGGCGGGTATTTGGCCAGTTCATGGCCTTCGCCGACTCAATGCTCGACAAACTCGACGTGTGGAACGGCAAGCTCAGCATCGAGCAGATCGAAATCATCGACCCCGCGCTGCTGCGCAACCAGTTGCGCGGCAGCCGTGGCCAACTGTTGGTGGGCGCCCACCTGGGCAACCTCGAAGTGTGTCAGTGCGCTGGCAGAGATCGGCGAAAAGGTCACGATGAATGTGCTGGTGCACACCAAGCATGCCGAACAATTCAACCGCCTGCTGGGTGAGGCCGGCGCGACCAACCTGCGGCTGATCCAGGTCAGCGAACTCGACCCGGTCATCATGCTGCAACTGCACGAGCGCCTGGAGCGCGGCGAGTGGCTGGCGATTGCTGGTGATCGTGTGCCATTGCACGGCGGGCGCAGCGTGACCGTGGATTTCCTCGGTTATCCGGCTCGATTCCCACAAGGGCCATGGCTGCTGGCCGGACTGTTGAAGTGCCCGGTCAATCTGTTGCTGTGCCTGAAGAAGCCCGATGGTGATTATCGCCTGACCCTCGAACCGTTCGCCGACACCATCATCTGGAAGCGCAACGACCGCGAACAGGTCATTCATCAGTGGGCGAACCGCTACGCCGAACGCCTGGGCCACTATTGCCTTGAAGCGCCCCAACAATGGTTCAACTTTTATCCTTTCTGGAAGACCGATGACGACGCCAACGCTTGAGCCGGTAACCTTCGGCGAACTCCCTTTGCGCATCGAAGACGTGCGAGCCCTGGCCAACCGCCAGGTGCCGACACGATTGCAGGACGACCCCGCCTACCGCGAGCGCATCGCCAAGGGCGCACGTTTCCTCGATTCGCTGCTGGACAAGGAAGGCGTGATCTACGGCGTCACCACCGGTTACGGCGATTCGTGCGTGGTGGCGGTGCCCTTGCATCACGTCGAGGCGCTGCCGCAGCACCTGTTCACGTTCCACGGCTGCGGCCTGGGCAAGCTGCTCGACGCACAGGCCACCCGCGCCGTGCTGGCGGCGCGCTTGCAGTCGCTGTGCCATGGCGTTTCCGGCGTGCGCGTGGAATTGCTGGAGCGCCTCCAGGCGTTCCTCGAACACGACATCCTGCCGCTGATTCCCGAAGAGGGCTCGGTGGGCGCCAGTGGTGACCTGACGCCGCTGTCGTACGTGGCCGCCACCCTGTCCGGCGAGCGCGAAGTGATCTATCGCGGTGAACGCCGACAGGCTGGCGATGTGCATCGTGAACTGGGCTGGCAACCGCTGGTGTTGCGCCCCAAGGAAGCCCTGGCATTAATGAACGGCACTGCCGTGATGACCGGCCTGGCCTGCCTGGCCTATGCCCGCGCCGACTACCTGCTGCAACTGGCCACGCGCATCACTGCGCTGAACGTTGTGGCGTTGCAAGGCAATCCGGAGCATTTCGACGAGCGCCTGTTCGCAACCAAACCTCATCCGGGACAGATGCAGGTCGCCAAGTGGTTGCGCGAGGACCTGGCCATCGCCGCGCCCACCGCGCCACTGCACCGCCTGCAAGACCGCTATTCCCTGCGCTGCGCACCCCACGTGCTCGGCGTGTTGGCCGACAGCCTGAACTGGCTGCGCTCGTTCATCGAGACCGAACTCAACAGCGCCAACGACAACCCGATCATCGACGCCGAAGCCGAACGTGTACTGCACGGCGGCCATTTCTATGGCGGCCATATCGCGTTCGCCATGGACAGCTTGAAAAACCTGGTGGCCAACGTCGCCGACCTGCTCGACCGTCAACTCGCGCTGCTGGTGGACGAGCGTTACAACCATGGCTTGCCGAGCAACCTGTCTGGTGCTACGGCAGATCGCGCCATGCTCAATCATGGCTTCAAGGCTGTACAGATCGGTGCCAGCGCCTGGACCGCCGAAGCCTTGAAAAACACCATGCCGGCCAGCGTGTTCTCACGCTCCACTGAATGCCACAACCAGGACAAGGTGAGCATGGGCACCATCGCCGCCCGTGATGCGATCCGTGTGCTGGAGCTGACCGAACAGGTCGCCGCCGCCACGTTGCTGGCGGCCAACCAAGGCGTGTGGCTGCGCAGCAAGGCCGAGGAGGCGCGTCCCCTGCCTCCGGCCCTCGCCGCCATGCACGAGGCACTGGCCAGGGATTTTTCACCGGTCATCGAGGACCGTGCGCTGGAAAGCGAATTACGCCTGTGCCTGCAACGGATTGCCGAACAACACTGGAGGTTGCATGCGTAGCAAGGGCGTTCTTCACATCGATACGCAGATCCTCGTGCCGTTCTTCGACGTCGACAGCATGAACGTCGTCTGGCACGGCCACTACATCAAATACCTGGAAGTGGCGCGCTGCGCGTTGCTGGACAGGATCGGCCACAACTACGCGGCCATGGTCGAGTCGGGCTACGCCTGGCCGGTCATTGACCTGCAACTGCGCTACGTGCGCGCCGCCGTCTTCGGCCAGACGCTCAATGTACGGGCCAACCTGGTGGAGTGGGAAAATCGATTGAAGATCAATTACCTCATCAGCGACGTGCAGACCGGTGAACGCCTGACCCGCGCCAGCTCGGTGCAGGTGGCGGTCGAGATGCGCAGCCGGGAGATGCAACTGGCCTCACCCAGGGTTTTTACCGATGCTGTCGAAAGGGTACTGGCATGAACCAACTCCTGAAATGCATGGGCGCGCTGACACTGCTGTGCCTGTCATCGATCGCCCATGCGTTCGATCTGCAACAGCTCAGCGATCAACTGGCCAAACCCGATGTCATCCACGGCCAGTTCACCCAGGAAAAACACCTGCGCGCCCTGCCCCAACCCCTGACGAGCAAAGGCAGCTTCGTCCTGGCGAAAAACCACGGTTTGCTGTGGCTGTTAAAAACACCGTTGCAACAGGATTACCGCATCACCGCCAAAGGCATCGCCCGGCGTGATGCCAGCGGCTGGCAACTGCTGCCGGGCAAAAGTGCCGGTACCGAGCAGAACCGCTTGTTCCTGGCCGTATTGCAGGGCGACAGCAGGGGACTGAAGCGGGATTTCGAACTGTCCCTGGGGGGCGATGCGCAGAACTGGACCCTGACCTTGATCCCGCGGTCCGTGCTGCTCAAGCAGGTGTTCAATCAGATCAACATCACAGGCGGCGAGCTGGTGCACAGCATCGAACTGCTGGAAACCCAGGGCGACCGCACATTGATGCGCATGCAGGACAGCACGAGCACCTCCCCGCTAAGCGAAACGGAGCAACAAGACTTTGCCGAGTGAACGCACGCTGCCACGTCTGTTTGTGCTCCTGCTGCTGGCAGTGCTCGCGCTCGCCGGCTGGCAATGGCGTGATGGAGCCCCGCTGTCGGCCAACCTGATGGAACTGGTGCCCGGCACCGCGCCGGACGCCCTTGAATTGCGTGCCGAACAGCGCATGCAGGAACCGCTGAACCGCGAAATGCTGGTGCTGGTGGGTCACCCGGATCGCCAGCAAGCCGTCTCCACGGCGCAGCAACTGGGTGAGCAATGGCAGGCCAGCGGTCTGTTCGAAAAGGTCCAGTGGACCTTGCAGGCAGACTTGCCAGCCCTGCGCGCACAACTGCTTCAAGGCCGACTGGCGATGCTGTCGGCGAAGGATCGCCAGCAACTGATCGAACACCCCGACGCGTTCATCCAGCAACGGGTGCAGGCGTTGTTCGACCCCTTTACCGGGTTCAGCCTGGTGCCCAGCCAGGATGACTGGCTGGGTTTGACCGGACGCATCCAGAACAGCCAGTCGCAACTGGGTTCGGTGCAGCTGGACATCGGCAGCGGCGCGCTGGTGGCCGATGCTGACGGCAAGAGCTGGGTGCTGCTGCGGGCGCGCACCACCGGCAACGCCTTCGACATGAACCTGCCACTGCAAGTGGCCGACCTGCTCAAGCTCAGCCGCGAACAGGCGGCCCGCTCCGACGTGCAACTGCTCGCCGCCAGCGGCCTGCTCTACGCCGCCAACGGCCAGCAACAAGCCACTCGCGAGATGACCTGGGTCGGCGGCGGCGCCACGCTCGGCATTCTTCTGCTGTTGCTGCTGGCCTTCCGTCGCTGGCGAGTACTGCTGGCCTTCGTCCCGGTGCTGGTTGGGATGCTGTTCGGTGCGGTGGCCTGCGTGGCGCTGTTCGGGCGCATGCATGTGATGACGTTGGTGCTCGGTTCAAGCCTGATCGGCGTCGCAGTCGATTACCCGCTGCATTACCTCTCCAAAAGCTGGAGCCTGAAACCCTGGCGCAGTTGGCCAGCCTTGCGCCTGACCCTGCCCGGATTGACGCTGAGCCTGATCACCAGTTGCATTGGCTACCTCGCGCTGGCCTGGACGCCATTCCCGGCGCTGACCCAGATTGCCGTGTTCTCCGCCGCCGGCCTGCTGGGTGCCTACCTGTCAGCAGTGTGCCTGCTACCCGCGCTGCTCAAGAACGTGGAGCTGCGCCCGGCGGACTGGCCACTGCGGGTGTCCGACTATCTGCTCGATCGACGCGAAGCCCTGGTGAAGGTCGCGCGTACCCCCGTGTTGCTGGCGCTATTGATTGCCTTCTGTGTCGGTGGCCTGCTGCAACTCGAGAGCAAAAACGATATCCGCCAGTGGATTGGCGCGCCGCAGCAACTGGCTGACGAAGCCCAGGCCATCGCGCGCATCACTGGTTATCAGCCCACCAGTCAGTTTTTCCTGGTGCGCGCGGCCAATCAGCAGCAGTTGCTGGAGCGCCAGAGCGCTTTGGGCGAGCGGCTGGAGCAGTTGATCAATCTGGACAAACTCAATGGATACCTGGCGCTCAATCAACTGGTCAGCCCACCCAGTGAACAGCAGCGGGTGCGCGAAGCGCTAAACAAGTTGCCTCAGTTCTGGCAGCCGCTGCTCGCCGTCGGTGTACCGCTGGACGCTCTGAAAAGCGAGCTGGCGAAGTTGCAGGCATTGCCCACCGAGGATATCGACAGCGCACTGACCGGCCCATTGGCCGAACCCTATCGTACGTTGTGGCTGGGTTCGACCGATGACGGCGTCGCCGCCATGGTCAGTCTGCAAGGCTTGAACGACGCTGCATTGTTGCGGGTTCAGGTGATGGATTTGCCGGGTGTGGAGTTGGTGGATCGACTCGGCGACTTGAACAGGGTCTTTGCCCAGACGCAGATCAGCGCTGCGGAGCTGAAACTCGCTTCATGCGTGTTGATCGTGCTGGTGTTGATGCTGTCGTTCGGCCTGGGTGGCGCGATGCGCATCGTCGCCCTGCCGCTGCTGGCCGCATTGTGCAGCCTCGCGAGTCTCGGCTGGCTGGGTCAGCCGCTGACCTTGTTCAGCCTGTTCGGCCTGCTGCTCGTAACAGCGATCAGCGTCGACTACGCCATTCTCATGCGCGAACAGGTCGGCGGAGCGGCCGTCAGCCTGCTGGGCACCCTGCTGGCAGCGCTGACCACCTGGCTGTCCTTCGGCTTGCTGGCGGTGTCCAGCACCCCGGCAGTGAGCAACTTTGGACTGTCGGTGAGCCTGGGCCTGGCGTTCAGCTTTTTGCTCGCACCCTGGGCCGGACGACAGGCACATGCGGCGACGGTCGCGGAGCCTGCAGCATGATGATCGTGCTGTTCTGGGCGATGGCCCTGGCGCTGTTTGCCGTGGCTACCCGCGTGGGGCGGCACTTCGGCCTGATTCCGATTGTCAGTCAGTTATTGCTGGCCACCGCCGGCCTGCCGTTGCTGATGTATTTCTGGGTCGAGCCACATTGGCAATTGAGCGGTGTCGAGTTGGTCGCGCCACTGTGGCTGAAAACCCTCTACAGCCTGAGTTTTGCCCTGCTGCTGGGTTTCATTCTCAGTGACGTGATCGATCTGCAACTCGACCGCCAGAGCCTGAAAATCGCCCTGCCGAGTTTCTGCGTGCCGTTTGCCTGCGGGCTCGCTACAGCCGTCTGGCTGCTGCCGCCGCAACCGTGGATCAGTTCGCTGGCAGTGGGCCTGCTGTTCGCCATTACCGCGATCCCGGTGCTGTATCTGTACCTGCGGCATATCGGCTACCCGAACACCGCAACGCGTCGATTGGTGCAGACTGCGATCCTGATCGACCTCACCTGCTGGACGCTGTTCGCCATCGCCCAAGGCAGCTTGCACTTGAGCAGCCTGCTATTACCCCTGGCCTGTGCGTCCCTGCCTTTGCTGCTGCGGCTCCTGGGTTTGCGCCAGCCAAGACTGTACAGCGCCTGTTTCTTCGCGCTGCTGGTGGTCGCCGAACACTACAAACTCAACGCATTGCTGGTCGGCATCGGCTATCTGCTGTGCATGGCCGCACTGAAGGTGCCACTGGTGCTGCCGCTGCCGACGAGCTGGATCACTGGCATGCAGACCTGGGTCGCAATCCCGCTGATCCTCACGTTCGGCATCGTGCAAATCAACGTCCATAGCGCCCTGAACAGCCTCGGCTGGCTGCAACTGGCAGCGCTGTTGCTGCTGCCGATCATCAGCAAAATGGTCGGTAACTGGCTGGGGCTGGGTTGGGCCGGCGCTTCCTTCCCAGGCGCAAGCCGCTGGCGTGAAAGTGTGCTGCTCAACATTCGCGGCTTGAGCGAGATCGTTTTTCTCAACCTGCTGCTGCAACAACACCTCATCAGCCCGCCGCTGTACTTCGCACTGATGCTGATGGGCCTGATCGCGACGTTGCTGCCGGCACTGGTCGGCCTGCATCGAATGCCCGTGAACGCTGCCACCTCGCAAAGGAATTCCCATGCCAACCACTGAAATGGAACGTCGTCAGGTCGTCATCATAGGGGCCGGGCCTTCGGGTGCCATCGCCGGCGCATTGCTCAAGCGCAAGGGGCATGACGTGCTGGTGATCGAACGCCAGCACTTCCCGCGTTTTTCCATCGGCGAAAGCCTGTTGTCCCATTGCCTGGATTTCGTCGAGGAAGCCGGGATGCTCGACGCCGTGAACGCCGCCGGTTTCCAGCTCAAAACCGGGGCGGCGTTCGCCTGGGGCGAGCAACGCAGCGCGTTCGATTTCAGCGACACCTTCAGCCAGGGAAAACCGACGACCTTCCAGGTCCAGCGGGCGGATTTCGACAAACTGCTGGCCGATCAGGCGGCGCTGCAAGGCGTGGAAATCCGCTACGGACACACCATCGTCAGTGTCGATATCGCTCGGGCAAAACCGCAGTTGGGCGTGCAACGCGAGGACGGCAGCGAATACGGCGTCGAAGCGGGCTTCCTGCTCGATGCCAGCGGCTACGGCCGCGTCCTGCCGCGCTTGCTGGACCTTGAAGCGCCTTCGAATTTTCCGGTTCGCCAGGCGGTTTTCACCCACATCGAAGACCACATCAATCACCCAGGTTTCGACCGCACGAAAATCCTGATCACCACCCACCCGACCCAGCGTGACATCTGGTTCTGGACCATCCCGTTCAGCAATGGCCGCTGCTCACTGGGCGTGGTCGCGGCAGCCGGGCATTTCGATGCTCACGCGCAAAACCTGGACGACTGCCTGCGCCAGTTCATTGCCGAAACACCCAGCCTGGCGGGTGTGCTGGGCAACGCCGTGTGGGATACTCCGGCACGCGCCATCGGCGGGTATTCGGCCAACGTCAAGACCTTGCACGGCCCCGGTTTCGCGCTGCTGGGTAACGCCGCCGAGTTTCTCGACCCGGTGTTCTCTTCCGGCGTGACCATCGCCATGCGTTCGGCAAGCATGGCCGCCGCCGTGCTGCACCGACAGCTGCTGGGGGAAACCGTCGATTGGCAGCGCGAATTCGCCGAGCCGCTCAAGCGTGGCGTCGATACCTTCCGCTGCTATGTCGAAGGCTGGTACGCCGGCACATTCCAGGATGTGATTTATCATCCGGACAGCTCACCCGATATCCGCCGCATGATCAGCTCGATCCTCGCCGGTTACGCCTGGGACGAGCGCAACCCGTTTGTCGCTGAACCCAAACGCCGATTGCGAATGCTGTCGGAACTCTGTGCTAGGGATGCAACATGAATTACCTGAGCGACAACTACGTTGAAGAGACTCGCTTCGGTCTCTGGTTCCTGCGCAGCCATACCTGGCAGCATCATGTGCTGCGCGTCGCGATCAATGACCTGCGCAGCTTGTTCAGCGAAGCATTGCCAGAGCATCCCGTACTGCTCGATGCCGGTTGTGGCCAGGGCAAGTCGTTCCAGCACCTGCGTCAGACATTCGCGCCACGGCGCCTGATCGGTATCGATGCCGACCCGCACAGCCTTGAACTCAGCAGCGCGGAAGCCGCCCGTCAGGCCATGGACGTGGAACTGATCGGCAGCGATTGCGCGACCCTGCCCGTAGCGGATGCCAGCGTTGACCTGCTGTTCTGTCACCAGACCTTCCATCACCTGGTGGAGCAGGAAAGGGCCCTGGCCGAGTTCCATCGCGTGCTCAAGCCCGGCGGATATCTGCTGTTCGCAGAATCCACCGAGGCTTACATTGATACCTGGGTCATCCGCTGGTTATTTCGCCACCCCATGCACGTGCAAAAGAGTGCCGCCCAGTATCTCGAGATGATCCGCAGTCAGGGTTTTGAATTTTCACCGCACAACGTGTCTTATCCGTACTTGTGGTGGAGTCGGTCCAGGGATTTCGGCCTCCTTGAACGCTTCGGCCTGTGCCAGCCGAAACCCTTCGGCCAACGGGAAGAAACCCTGGTCAATGTGGTGGCGCGCAAGCCTCTGGAAGGGGTTGCCTGATGTTCACCTCAAGCCGTATGAAACACCCAACCTGTAGGAGCGAGCTTGTCTCCGGGCGGCGTTCCGACGATAGGGGTGTGTCAGTCAGCGAATTTTTCGGATGGGCGATCGCCATCGCGAGCAAGCTCGCTCCTACAGGGGTGGTTTTCGCGCTGTTGATGCTCAGCGCCTGCGCCAGCCGCGCGCCGCTGCCTGAACAGGCCCCCAACCTGCCGTTGCCCCAGCAACTGCACATTCAGCGCCTGGAGGACGGCCTGCGTCAGGACTGGGTCCTGGTGATCGCCCGCGAAGGCCCGGGCATTCGCTGGTCGATGATGGACCTGCTGGGCATTCCCCAGGCACGCCAGAAACTGATCGATGGTCAATGGCAGGCTGATGGCTTGTTACCGCCCAACCCCGAAGCGCGGACGTTGTTCGCGGCGCTGTTGTTCGCACTGACACCCAGGGATGAACTTTCGGATAACTACCCGAGCGCCTGGCAACATGGCGTGCAACGTGCCTTGCCCGAACATTGGGATGTGCGCTACGCACAACCACTGAATTTTGAACTGAAGCTGTCAGAGGGTCCGACGTATCTTGTCACCCCCCTGACCGGTGAAACGCCATGACCGCGTACCTCAACGCCCTCGGGGTCATCTGCGCCCTGGGTCGCGACAAACAACAGGTTGCAATCAATCTGTTCGCCGGTGATTGCGCCGGCGTGCGCAGCGAGGCCGGCTGGGTACCGGAACGTTCAATACCGGTGGCCGCCGTGCGCGGCGAACTGGCGCCCATCCCGCCTGAACTGGCACATCAAGGCAGCCGCAACAATCAACTGCTGCTGGAAGCGGCATTGCAGATCCGCGACGACATTGACCGAGCGATCCACTCCTACGGTCGCGAGCGTATTGGCGTGGTCCTGGGCACCAGTACATCGGGAATCGACGAGGCCAGCCGCGGGCTGGCGCATTACGTTCGCGAACAGCAATTCCCCGCCGAGTACGACTACCAGCAACAGGAACTCGGCGCGCCGGCCACCTTCCTCGCCGACTGGCTGCAATTGAGCGGCCCGGCTTACGTGATTTCCACGGCCTGCACCTCCAGCGCCCGGGCGTTGATGAGCGCGCAACGCCTGCTGGACCTGGGCATGTGCGACGCAGTGTTGTGTGGTGGCGTCGACACCCTGTGCAAGCTGACACTCAACGGTTTCTCGGCGCTGGAAGCCGTCTCGGAACAACGCTGCAACCCCTTCTCGATGAACCGCGACGGGATCAACATCGGCGAAGCCGCAGCGCTCTTCCTGATGACCCGCCAGGCGAACGCCACCCCGTCGATCGCCCTTCTGGGCAGTGGCGCCAGCTCCGATGCCCACCACATTTCCGCACCGGAGCCCACCGGGCGCGGCGCTTTGCAAGCGATGCGCAAGGCCCTGAGCCGGGCGCGGCTGCAACCGGAGCAAATCAGCTACCTGAACCTGCACGGCACGGCCACCCAACACAACGACGCCATGGAAAGCCTGGCGGTGGCGACCTTGTTCCCCCACGGCGTGCCGTGCTCATCGACCAAACCCATGACCGGTCATACCCTCGGCGCGGCCGGTGCGCTGGAGGCGGCGTTCTGCTGGCTGAGCCTGTGCGCGGACAACCACCAACAGGCGCTGCCGCCGCATGTGTGGGACGGACAGCAAGACCCCGCCCTGCCGACTTTGAAATGGGTGACCGCGACCGATCATCTGGCGTCCATTGCACCTCGCTTCCTGATGAGCAATTCCTTTGCCTTCGGTGGCAATAACGTCAGCCTGATTATCGGAGATGCCCCATGATTGACTGGCCGCTCGCGCAGCTGCTGCCGCACGCCGGCGACATGATTCTCATTGATCAGGTCCTGGCGTTCGACGACGAACAGATCCACACCCGCCTCACCGTCAGGCCCGATGGCCTGTTCAGTCGTCCAGACGGCGGACTGCCGGCATGGGTGGGTGTCGAGTTGATGGCGCAGAGTGTCGCTGCCTATGCCGGTTGCCATGCACGTCAGCGCGGCGACGAAGTGGCATTGGGCTTCCTGTTGGGCTCGCGCAAATTCGAATGCAACGTCGATCATTTCCCTGTCGGCACCGAACTGCGTATCCACGGCATTCGCTCGCTGGAGGACGACAACGGCATGGGCGTGTTTGAATGCCACATCAACGCCCCCGGCATTCACGCCACCGCTCGTCTGAATGTGTTCCGTCCGCCCCAGGCCGCTCAATACCTGCATGAAACTCCACACAGCTCTGCACAAGGAACCCTGGCATGACTGACTCGGTACTGGTCACCGGTTCCAGCCGTGGTATCGGCCGCGCCATCGCCTTGCGCCTGGCTCGGGCCGGCCATGACATCGTGCTGCACTGCCGCAGCGGCCTGACAGAAGCCGAGGCGGTGAAGGCGGACATTGAGGCCCTCGGCCGCCGCGCCCGCATCCTGCAATTCGACGTGTCCGATCGCGCCGGCTGCAAGGCCATCCTCGAAGCTGACGTGGAGACCCACGGCGCCTATTACGGCGTCGTGCTCAATGCCGGCCTGACACGTGACGGTGCATTTCCAGCGCTGAGCGAGGATGATTGGGATGTGGTGATGCGTACCAACCTCGACGGTTTCTACAATGTGCTGCACCCGGTGATGATGCCGATGATTCGTCGCCGCGCCGCCGGACGCATTGTATGCATCACCTCGGTGTCCGGCTTGATCGGCAATCGCGGACAGGTCAATTACAGCGCCTCCAAGGCCGGTCTGATCGGTGCCGCCAAGGCTCTGGCCATCGAACTGGGCAAGCGCAAGATCACCGTCAACTGTGTCGCGCCCGGCCTGATCGACACAGCCATGCTCGACGAGAACGTGCCGGTGGAAGAACTGATGAAAATGATTCCTGCACAACGCATGGGCACCCCTGACGAGGTGGCCGGCGCGGTGAACTTCCTGATGTCAGCTGAAGCGTCGTACATCACCCGTCAAGTGCTGGCCGTCAACGGAGGCCTGTGCTGATGAAACGTGTTGTCGTTACCGGCATGGCCGGCATCACCTCGCTGGGCTGCGACTGGGACACCATCGCCGCCAACTTCCGCGCCAATCGCAGCGGTATCCGGCGGATGGACGAGTGGGATCGCTTCACCGAACTCAACACGCGCCTGGCCGGGCCAATCGATGATTTCAAGGTGCCAAGCCACTGGACCCGCAAGCAACTGCGCAGCATGGGCCGGGTCTCGCGCCTGGCGGTCGGCGCCGCAGAGCAGGCGCTGGCCGACGCGGGCTTGCTAGGTGACGCGTCGATCAAGGACGGGCGCATGGGCGTCGCCTGCGGTTCATCAACGGGCAGTACCGACGAGATCAAGGCGTTTGGCAACATGCTGCTCAATTCCGTCGCCGAAGGCCTGAATGCCAACTCTTATGTGCGGATGATGCCCCACACGACGGCGGCGAACATCAGCATTTTCTTTGGCCTCACCGGCCGCCTGATTCCCACCTCCAGCGCCTGCACCAGCGGCAGCCAGGGTATCGGCTACGCCTATGAAGCGATCAAGTTCGGACGCCTGCCCCTGATGCTCGCCGGTGGCGCCGAGGAACTGTGCCCCACCGAAGCCATGGTCTTCGATGCGCTCTACGCCACCAGCCTGAAAAACGACGCTCCGCAGACCTCACCGCGCCCTTATGACAGCGGTCGCGACGGCCTGGTGATCGGCGAAGGCGGCGGCATGCTGGTGTTGGAAGAGCTGGAACACGCCCTGGCGCGCGGTGCACATATCCATGCCGAACTCGTTGGCTTCGGCAGCAACGCGGACGGCCAGCACACCACGCGTCCGGAACAGGTGACCATGCGCCGGGCCATGGAGCTGGCGCTTGAAGACGCCGGCTTGCAGCCATCGGACATCGGCTACGTCAACGGCCATGGCACCGCCACTGAACAGGGCGATATCGCCGAGACACTGGCAACCAGCACCCTGTTCGGTGAGCACATGCCGATCAGTTCGCAGAAGAGCTTTCTTGGCCATACCCTCGGCGCATGCGGTGCGCTGGAGTCCTGGTTCAGCATCGAAATGATGAACCGCGACTTGTACGTCCACACCCTCAATCTCGACCAGGTGGACCCGCACTGCGGCAAGCTCGACTACCTGCGCGGCGAATTCCGGAAAATGCGCAACCAGTACGTGATGAACAACAACTTCGCCTTTGGTGGGGTCAACACGTCGCTGATTTTCCGGCGCTGGTCCTGAGTCCGTTGCCCCTGTAGGAGCGAGCTTGCTCGCGATGGAGGATCAGGCACCGCGGGCATTCAGACAGCCAGCGTCATCATCTACGACCATCGCGAGCATGCTCGCTCCTACAGGGATACTCCTCAGGCCTTGAGCGGTTCGACCTCCGTCAGCAACTCGACAAATGCCTTCGCCATCGGCGAAACCTGCCCCTTGCGCTGGGCGAGCCACACCGCCGACATCGCTCCGGGGTCGAGCAAGGAGCGATAGACCACGCCATCGATGCGCATCCGCTGGAAAGACGCCGGTAACACCGACACCCCAAGCCCCGCCGCCACCAGGCCGATGATGGTCATTGCCTCGCCAGCCTCTTGCGCAAAATTCGGACTGAAACCCGCCTCCCGCGCCAGACTCAACAATTGCGCGTACAACCCGCTGCCGTAGCTGCGAGGGAAAAACACAAAGGGTTCGTGAGCCAGGGCTGAAAGGAACAAACCTTCTTCGCTGCCGAGGGCCAGTGGATCCTTGGAACTGAGCACCGCCACCAGAGGCTCGCGCGTCAACTCCACCACGCTCAGCGACTCGGGCAAAGCCAATGGCCGCATGATGCCGATTTCGATCGACTCATCCACCAGCGCGTCGGCCACCTGAGTGCTGCTCATTTCCCGCAGGGTCAAATGCACGGCCGGGAATTGCTGGCGAAAAGCAAAAATCGCCTGGGGAATCGTCGAGTTGAATGGCGCGGACGAAGTGAAGCCGATCTTCAGTTCGCCCAGCTCACCTCGCTGCGCCCGACGCGCCACATCGGCGGCCTTGTCGACCTGTGCCAACACCAGCCGGGCTTCCTCCAGGAACAATCGGCCCGCCTCACTCAGTTCGACCCGACGATTGGTGCGCTCGAACAGGCGCGCCCCCACGTCTTGCTCCAGCGCCTGGATCTGCTGGCTCAACGGCGGCTGCGAGATGCCGAGCATCTGGGCCGCACGGCCAAAATGCAGTTCTTCAGCCACGGCAATGAAGTAGCGCAGGTGTCGCAGTTCCATGATCCCTCCAACAGGTCGTAAAACCTCTTAAACAGGTCGAATAATATATTGGATTGAATCATTAGCCAGCTATATGCTTTTTCCATTGCCTGACCGCTGCCCGCCCCGAGGTCTGAAGTGAAAACTGCTGTCGCCCCACTCGCCCATGAAGTGCCTCCCGCCACCGCTGGCGATACCGCCGCCGAGCTCAAGGAGATTTACATCGAGAAAGGCACCCCGATGTTCATGCGCACGGTGCTGGCGCTGTTCTGCGGCGGATTCGCCACCTTCGCGTTGTTGTATTGCGTGCAACCGATGATGCCTTTGCTGTCCCACGAGTACGCCATCAATGCGGCGCAAAGCAGCCTGATCCTTTCAGTGGCCACGGGCATGCTCGCCATCGGCCTGCTGATCACCGGTCCGATCTCGGACCGCATCGGGCGCAAGCCGGTGATGGTCACGGCACTGGCAGCCGCCGCGTTGTGCACCATCGCCAGTGCGATGATGCCGAGCTGGCACGGCGTGCTGCTGATGCGTGCACTGATCGGCCTGTCGTTGAGCGGCCTGGCGGCCGTTGCAATGACGTACCTGAGCGAAGAAATCCACCCCAAGCACATCGGCCTGGCAATGGGCCTCTACATCGGCGGCAATGCCATCGGCGGGATGAGCGGGCGTTTGATCACAGGCGTATTGATCGACTTCGTCAGCTGGCACACCGCGATGCTGGTGGTCGGCGCGATGGCACTGATCGCGGCGGTGGTGTTCTGGAAAATCCTCCCCGAATCGCGCAATTTCCGCGCGCGCTCGCTGCACCCGCGCAGCCTGCTGGATGGCTTCACCATGCACTTTCGAGATGCCGGCCTGCCCCTGCTGTTTCTTGAGGCCTTTGTGTTGATGGGTGCATTCGTCACCCTGTTCAACTACATCGGTTATCGCCTGCTCGCCGAGCCGTACCACATGGACCAGGCTTTCGTCGGCCTGCTCTCGGTGGTGTACCTGTCGGGCATCTACAGCTCGGCGAAAATAGGTGCGCTGGCGGACAAGCTGGGCCGGCGCCAGGTGCTCTGGGCCACCATTGCGCTGATGTTCGTCGGCCTCGCCCTGACCCTGGTCACGCCGCTGCCGGTAGTCATCATCGGCATGCTGATCTTCACCTTCGGCTTTTTCGGCGCGCACTCGGTAGCCAGCAGCTGGATCGGCCGCCGCGCCACCAAGGCCAAGGGCCAGGCATCGTCGCTGTACCTGTTCAGCTACTACGCCGGCTCGAGCATCGCAGGGACCGCCGGCGGCATGTTCTGGCACCTGGGTGGCTGGAATGGCATCGGCCTGTTCATCGGTGCCCTGCTGGTGGTGGCGCTGTTGGTGGCTTTGAAGCTGGCGAAGCTGCCGCCTCTGCCAGGAACCCCAATTTGAAGCAGGCCCACCCTGTAGGAGCGAGCATGTCGAGGCGTCGAACCCTCGCGATTAACGTCCAGACACCGCAGCCACTCAGGCACTATCGCGAGCAAGCTCGCTCCTACAAAGGGCGGTGAGGGTCATTCAGGAGGTGGGACTTTCTATTTGAGCACCACCCGCGCCTGCAAAAGTGTGTCGCGCTTTTCCAGTGTCAGCGATTGCAAGGCTGCGCCCTCGCGCTCCGCGCGGTCCAGCCATTGCAGCAGCGTTTTCCCGTCCCCGCTGACAGTCAGGCGCAACAGGTCGTTGTCGGCATCCATCTGGTGCAGCTCCAGCCCGGCCGCCGTGGCGCTTTCGCTGATGCGCAGTGAAAGGGGCTGATCAGGGACGAGGGCGTTCACTTCACTGCGCGGCTGCGCGCGTTGCAACTGCGACGCCAGTATCCGTTGCCGTTGGTGCTGGCGCTCGGCGGCGTCCAAGCGCTCGCGGGTGGGTTGCCAGATCAGGCTGAATACGGCAACCATCAGGACGAAGGCGCCCATCAGCATCAACAGGCGTTGCTCACGAATGGCCAGGCGACGCCAGGCAGCCTTCATCGAGCATCCTCCATGGTGAGCGTCGCTTGCACGCGGTCAAGTTCCTTGTTCGCACTGTCGAGCCGGACCGGCATGCCTTGCTGGCGACCGCGTTCGCGTAACTGCTCAAGCTCGGCAAAGCTGTTGGCGGTCAATTGGACTCTCCAGCCATCACCCGCCCGATACTCGATACGCCGTACTTCAACCGGGCTGGCGCCAACGACTTGCTCAACCAAACCGAGCAGGCCGGCGATATGGGTCTTCTGCGGCTCTGTTGCCTGGTTTTGCAGTACCTTGAGCTGTGTCGCCAGATCGACGATGCGGGTCTGGTCTGGATAGAGCGTGGTGAACCGTTGTTCATTCTGGTTGGAGATCCGACGGGTTTCGCGCTCGAGAAAATCGATTCGCGCGGCGCTGGCCAGCCAGCTCAACAGTAGGAGAGCGAGCAGCGCCAGGCCACCAGGCCGCCACGACAGATGCCGGCGACGTGGGGCGAAAGGTCCTTGCAGCAGGTTGATGGCCCGCGAGTGACTGAGTGTCAGGTACGGATCGATGTCGACCGCATCGTGGCGCTCGTCGATCCATCGGGTATCCAGTGGCAGCAGCGGTCGCAGCAGCGCCAATCCCTCATCGTCCATCGCCAGGCGGGCTGGAGCGCCTGCGCCCACCAGCCATCGACCGAACCAGCGCACCGCCAACGGTCCGGTCCCGGGCATGATATCGGCGTCTACGTACACCGAACGCACAGCAATGCCCGTTTCCTTGAGCAACGCGAGCACTGCGGCAAAGCGTTCTCGTTCCACCACCATCACCGGATAACACCCCTCCTTGTCGCGGGAGCCAAACCCTAAATGGAGATGATCGAGGGGGTCGCTCAGTTGGTTTTCCACGGCAAAAGCAATGGCCTGCCCCCCGGGGTGGCGTTTGTTCGGCCACGGATCGGTGCGCACCCAACTGCACAATTCCATGGGCAACAGCAGATCCACCGTTTGCCCGCCAAGCTCGCGCGCGGCCTGATCCAATGGCATCAACCGCCGTTGTCCGGCGGATGACCACAGGCAGCTTGGCCAGTCGGTAGAAGCCGTGTTCAGACCCTCGGCGGTCAGGTAAAGCCAGGTGTTCATTGGGGCATCTCATTGGCACTTGAAGGAAGTAGGCGTCGCTGCAGGACTTTGAATTGCCGAGTGTCGGGATCCTGCTCGACATCCGTGGCCAGTCGCAGTCGGCTCTGCCCCTGGGTGATCTGCACGGTGACTCGAAACCAGCGACTGGTGACGCCCAGGCCATGACGGCTCAGGTCGGCACCCCGCAGCAGCGGTTCCTCGGTAAAGGCCTGGACGCTGGGCCACGCCGCCATCGAGCGCTGGCGGATCAGGGCGTCGACCGTGGCTGGCTCGAGGTCATCCAGCGTTCTCAACAGCAGCGCCGGGGCGGTGTTGATATTCAGCGCAGCGTCGGTGGGCAATAACGCGACCCAGGGTTCCAATCGACGCAGGTGCTGCCCATCCACGCCCGGCAGCAGACGCAATTGGCTGAGCTCATTCAAGACGCCGACCTGACTCAGCGACAGTGGCGCCAGTTCGAGCCGCTCAAGCAAGCGTCCCCAACGATTGAGCGTCACCTGGTCGATCCGGCCCTGGCGTAACAAGGCATTGAGATTGAAACGACCGGCCAGGTCCTCAATACCGACGTGCAACTGCGCACCTTCGATGTCGAAATCGGGCGACATCCGCGCCCATGCCTGGGTCAGGTCGACGGTTGTCCGCGATGCACTGGCCGCCTCCTGCAATTGCAAGAGCGCCCACGTTTCCCCGGCCATCGCCCACTGACGCAATTGCACGTGTTGCACAGCCTGGCCACTGCTTTGCAACGAAAGGCGATGGCTGCGCAGCAAGCCGCCGGTGATCAGCAACGCCAGACTCATGACCAGCAACACGCTGATCAGGGCGATCCCCCGCTGTCGTCCGTTCAAGGCAATGCCACAGGCAACAGCAGCACCCGGCGGATCGAATCGAAGCGCCCCACCGACACTTGCAGTTCCACGGCCAGCGGTACACTTGTATCGTCCGAGGCCGGCCACTCATCTCGCCAGCCGCTTTGACGATCAAACAAGCGCCAGCTCAACTGCCGAACTTCACCGAGCAGTTTCTGCCGCTGCGGGGCCGGCGTGCCCTCACCCATGCTTTCACGCCACAGCACGTCGTCTTCAAGCCGGTAGGTCAGCGTCTGGCGCTCGCTGCGCGGTTGGTCCAGAGGGTTGCGCCAATGGCTGCGTTGCAACTGCAACTGGCGTTGCTTGAGCACCACCGGCTGCTCGGTGACCTGCATCAAGTCACGCTCAATCACCGCCACCGCCCGTTGCAGGCGCCTGAACTCCCGCTCGTGGGCCGTTGTGCCCTGCTGCACGCGCACGACACCGTCGAACAATCCCCAACTGGCCAGGCCGAGCACGGCGAAGATCGCGAGGGCGATCACCAGCTCCAGCAAGGTAAAGCCGCTTTGCCTATTCATCGCGCACAGGTATCCAGCCACGGCTGCGGTGCAGGACTGAGTCGCCACCGACAGCGCTGACCTCGATATCGACCTTCAACAGTCGCGAGTCCGGCGATGCGCTGACCTGCTGGCGAAGCCGCCAGTCGCGGCGATCCATGTGCACCGTACGTTGCTCCTGCCCCGGGGCTAACGACGATTGCAGGCGCAGTTCATTGAGCTGGTTATCGGCCAACCAGACGGCGAACAGCCGCGCCTCGACCACCGTGGTCTGCTTCGCCACGTACTGGCTGGCCGAGAGCACGGCGGCCGCCAACGTGGAGAAAACCGCCAGGGCCACCATGATCTCCAGCAAGGTGAACCCGCCTTGCTGCGACACGCCCTTAACCATCGATCACTGCCTCACCCAGGCCGTCGCTCGACAGGCTGAGGAGCGAGCGGTCGCCCATCGAAAACGTCAGGATGAAGGCCGTGTTTTCATCGCTGCTGAGCATCAACAGTTGCGGCAACCCTTGATCGCCGCCGAGCGTCAGGGCCTGCCCGTCCTGCTCCAGGTGCAAACGCAGGTGGGCGGGCCACTGATGGAAGGCAGCCATTGGCCGCCACTCACGGTCCTGGAGCTGCATGACGCGATAACCAGACTCACTGAGACGAATACCGTATTGCTCGCCATTGAGCACGGCGCGCTCACGCAGCCGCTGGATCATGCCGGCGACTTCGCCCGCTTCGTAGCGTGCTTCACGCAATGGGTTGGGCGCGACCACCAGGCTCACCATGCCCAGCAGCATGCCGATGACCACGAGCACGATCATCAACTCGAGCAAGGTGAAGCCCTGACAACACTGGCGCATGAATCAGCCGCCCCAATTGCCGATGTCGGCTGCATGCCCGTCACCGCCGACCACGCCATCAGCCCCCAGGGAATACAGGTCAAAGCTTCCATCGAGCGATTGTGCGCCGGGATTGAGATATTGGTAGGGCGTGCCCCACGGGTCGACCGGCAAGCTTTTCAGGTAGCCCTGGGGGTTCCAGTTTCTCGCCGCCGGCAGGCCCGACGGGTGTTTGCTCAAGGCTTCCAGCCCCTGCTGCGTCGAGGGGTAGTGGAAATTGTCGAGGCGATACATTTCCAGGGCAGTGGAAATCGCCTGGATATCGATTTTCGCTGCGGTGACTTTGGCCTGATCGGGACGGCTCATGAACTGTGGAACCACAATGGCCCCCAGCACACCGATGATCACGACCACCACCATGATTTCGATCAGGGTGAAACCCGCCTGCCGGCGGGACAAATTGTCAGGTAGAGGTTGCATGGGTCAATTCACCAGTTGGTTGAGGCTCAGGATAGGAAGCAGGATGGCCAGCACGATCAGCAGCACAACGCCGCCCATCAGCACCAGCATGGCGGGTTCGAAAAGACTCACGACCAGCGCGATGCGCGCGGCCAGGCTGCTCTCCTGTTGCTCCGCGGCCCGCACCAGCATGTGGTCGAGTTCGCCAGCGCGTTCGCCGCTGGCGATCATGTGCAGCATCATCGGCGGGATGTCGCCGCTGAGTTCCAGGCCGCGAGTCAACGTCCCGCCTTCACGCACAGAGCGGGCGACATCGACCATGCGCGCGCGTAGGGTCAGGTTGCCGATAACCGCCGCAGCGATTTCCAGCGCATCCACCAACGGCACGGCGCTCTTGCTCAGGATCGCCAGGGTGCTGGCAAAGCGTGCCGCTTCCATCGCCCGCAACACCTGTCCCACAACCGGTAGTTGCAGCGCCAGGCGATGCCAGCGCAGCCGCCACGCAGGCTCGCGCAAACTCCAGCGGTAGAGGCCGACCAGCAGCGCCAGACCAGCGATCAACGTCAGGAAATGCTGGCGCAAACCGCCACTCAAGCCGATCAGCGCCTGAGTCAACCAAGGCAGCGGCTGACCGCTGTCGATGAAGATTTTCACCACATCCGGCACCACGAAACCCAGCAGAAAACCGACGATCGCCACGCTGGCCAGCATGAGTATCAACGGGTACACCAGCGCCATCTGAATCTTCTGCCGCGAGGCCTGACGCGCCTGGGTGTACGCGGCCAATTGCTCCAGCACCTGACCCAAATGGCCGGAACGCTCTCCCGCAGCGACGGTGGCGCGATAGAGATCCGGGAACGCCCTGGGAAACAGCGACAGTGCCGTGGAGAGTGCATGCCCTTCCATGACCCGGCTGCGCACCGCCGACAACAGACCCGCTACTTTGCGCCTCGAACTCTGGCGGGCCACGGCTTGCAACGCTTCTTCCAGAGGCAGACCGGCTTGAACCAGGGTGGACAACTGCAACGTCAACAACGCCAGTTGCGCGGCGCTCAAACGTCCACCGCGCGGTTGCAAACCGATGGCGGTGCCCACGTGCACTTCTTTCAATTCACGCGGCCACAGACCGCGCTCGCGCAACAGTTCACGAGCATGTCGCGGGCTGTCCGCCTCCAACCGCCCCTTGCAGCGCTTGCCCTGGGCATCGTCGGCCCGGTAGTCGAAGGTCGGCACTGGCTAATCCTCCCGGGTCACGCGCAACAACTCGTCGAGGCTGGTCACGCCATCGAGCACCCGTTGTCGGCCGTCCTGGAACAGGCTGCGAGACGCCCGGCGTGTCTCTTCAAGCAATGCCCGCTCACCGGCGCCCTGATGAATCAGTGCCGCCACCGCCGGCGTGACACTCAGCAACTCGTAGATACCGATACGCCCGCGATAACCGTGCTGGCACCGTTCACAACCCACGGCCCGAAACAACGTTGTGGGGGGCGTCTCGCTGATCCCGAGACGTTCACACGTGACCGCGTCGGCGCGGTACGACGCCTTGCAATGCGGGCACAACGTGCGCAGCAGACGCTGAGCCAAAATGCCGACCAGCGACGACGCCAGCAGGTAGGCGTCCACGCCCATGTCCACCAGCCGTGTCACCGCGCCGACCGCACTGTTGGTGTGCAGCGTCGACAGCACCAGATGCCCGGTGAGGGAGGCTTGAACGGCGATTTGAGCCGTCTCGCGATCACGGATTTCGCCGACCATCACCACGTCCGGGTCCTGGCGCAGAATGGCGCGCAACCCACGAGCGAACGTCATGTCCACTTTCGGATTGACCGGCATCTGCCCCACCCCCGGCAGGTGATATTCGATGGGGTCCTCGACCGTGAGAATGTTGCGCGTCTGGTCGTTCAGGCTGCTCAGTGCAGCGTAAAGGCTGGTGGTTTTGCCGGAGCCGGTGGGGCCGGTCACCAGCAGGATGCCATGGGGCCTGGCGAGTAACTGACGCAGGGTTGCCAGAGTGTCCGCGGGCATTCCCAAACGCTGCAAATCCAGGCGTCCAGCCTGTTTATCCAGCAGGCGCAATACCACCCTTTCACCATGGGCCGACGGTAACGTGGAGACCCGCACATCGACTTCATGTCCCGCCAGGCGCAGGGCTATCCGACCATCCTGGGGAATGCGTTTTTCGGCGATGTCCAGGCGCGCCATGACCTTGACCCGCGACACCAGCAGGGTCGCCAACTCACGCCTCGGCCGGAGCATCTCGCGCAATTGCCCGTCGATGCGCATGCGCACGGCCACTGAATGCTCGAACGTTTCCAGGTGCACGTCCGAAGCGTGTTCACGCACGGCTTCGCTGAGCAACGCGTTGACCAGGCGGATAATCGGTGCATGGCCCTGCTGCTCCAGCAAGTCAGCCGTTTGCGGAACTTGATCGACCAGACTGAGCAAATCCAGTTCGTCATCCAGCCCCTGCGCAACCTGCTGCGCCGCGCTCTGGCCGTCACGGAACGCGGTGCCCAGGCGCGCAGCGAACTGATCGGCATCGAGCACCCGGATCGGCAGATCCCGAGCGCACCGGCGCCGGGCCTCAGACAGCGCCGTTAGCGGCGTATCGGCCCGCAGCATCAGACAAGGCCCGGTTTCCTCATGCGTCAGCAAGACACCAAAGCGCCGGGCGAAACCAAACGACAGCGCAGCGTTTTCTTCGCTCATGGTGTCCCCGACGCCGACTTGCGTAAATCGAACACCGGCGGCTCAACGGGCTGGTCGAACAACTGCCGGGCTTCGGCGGGCAGCAGCAACGAGTTGTTTTCGTGCGCGGCCGGCTGGCTCAATTTGCGCAGGGCGTTGTAGCGCTGCTGGCTCACATCGGCCAGGTCTTCCTTGCTGCGTACGATGGTCGGACGCAGGAACACCATCAGATTGCTTTTGGTTTGCGTGTCGCGGCTCCAGCGAAACAATGCCCCCAAATAGGGAATGTCACGCAGCAGTGGGATGCCGCTGCGCTGGGTGCGCACGCTGTCGCGGATCAGGCCGCCGATCACGATGATCTCTCCATCATCGGCGAGGATGGTGCTTTTGAGCGCTCGCTTGTTGGTGATCAGGTCGGAAGAATCGATGCCCGAGACCGAAGGCGCGATATCCGACACCTCTTGCTCCACTTCCAGGCGCAGGGTCGACCCTTCGTTGATGTACGGTTTGATCTTCAGGCTAATACCAACGTCCTTGCGCTCGACTGTGGTAAAGGGATTGTCCGCACCGCTGCTGCTGGTGGCGTAGGAACCGGTCTTGAATGGCACGTTTTGCCCAACGATGATTTCCGCCTGTTGATTGTCCAGGGTCAGCAGGCTTGGCGTGGAAAGCAGATTGCTGTGGGTACTGCTGGCCAGCGCCGAAATCAACGCGCCAAAACGGTCGGTGCCCAGTTTCAGGATCGCGCCTTCGGGCGCGACTCTTTGCCGTCGAAGGTCAGCCCGCCCACGATCGGCACATCGGTGCCAGGGAAGTTGATGAAGCCTTTGATGTCACCGGTGCTCAAGCCCCATTGCACGCCAACGGTTTCTGCGATGTCGCCGGAAATCTCGACGATGGCGGCATGGATAAGCACTTGCGCACGAGGCTGGTCCAGTTGGCGCACGATGTTTTCCAGCGTCCGGACTTGCGCCGGCTCGGCAATCACCACCAGCGCGTTCTGACTTTCGTCCGCCTTGATCATGAAGGCCGCACTGGAAGCGCTGTCCTTCACACTGCCCAGGGTCGAGGCCTGCTTGCGGCCCTGCCCCATCACTTCCAGAATTTCGGCCAGTTGCTTGGCATCGCTATGGCGCAAACGAATGACCCGCGCATTGTCCACCGAGGCTGTAGCCGGCGTGTCCAGGCCCCGTGCCAGATCGAGCAGACGCTGGCGCACTGCGGGCGGGCCGATGAAAATCAGGCGGTTGGTGCGGTGGTCGGCCAGTGCCTGGATCGCCGTGTCGGCATTACGCTTGCCCAGCGACGACTCGATGATTGTGAGCACATCAGCCGCCTGGGCATACTGCAATTGCATCACCGAATGCAGGTTGTTCTGCCCCGCATCCAGTTGACGTACGACCTTGGCGATTCGCTGCACGTTGGCTGAGGTATCGGTGACCACCAGGGCATTGGCCGACACCGATGGCCCCACATAACCGTTGGCCGAAACCAGCGGTCGTACCAGCCCGGCCAGGTCGGCGGCGTTGCTGGTGTCGAGCGCGATGACCTGGGTGACAAACTGCGACGCCGTAGCGTTTTTTGCCGTGCCTTGACTGGCGCGGGTTTTCGCTTCGGTCACCGGTGTAATGAGAATTCGGTCGCCCTCGTCGATCACGGTGAAGTTGTGGGCATCGAGTACCGAGTAAAACAGACGACGAACGCCTTCACGATCAAGCGCCTGACGAGACATGACCGTAATACGTCCCGAGACACGGGGGTCAAGCACCACCGTCGTTTGAAGAATTGCGGACATTTCTTCCACAATGTCCCGCAGCTCGGCGTTGTTCATCGCCAGTTGCCATTTTTCTTCCTCGGCTTGCAAGTCGCCGTGAAAAAGCGTGGTCGCCAAGGCAACGAGGAAAACCAGGGCACGCAACACCTGCGCGCCGTTGTAACTGTTCATCGCAGACATCACTCGGTATACGGGCGTAGATAACGCGTAGGTGTGGCGGGAGCTGGTGCTGCGCTTGGGTGGTCCAGCCGGTTGAGAAAACGCACGGTCGACGTTTGCAGCATCAAGACCTCTTCGCGCCCCTTGTTCCATAACACCGCTTTATCGGTCTCGACCCGACGCAGAATGCTGCCGCCCGGCAATCGGTCGCCGACCTGGTAAATGCGTGCGCCCTGCGCGTCGGCCAGCAATGCCTTGGACAGTCCGCTGATGACGACAAAACTGGCCAGCAGGGTCAGCGGCTCGGCACTGGGTAGCAATGAGGCTTCAGGCCTCAACCCGAATACGGAGGCGATGGCAGTGGCGTCCAGGGATGCGCGGGGCGAAGGTGTCTGCAGCGGTGCAGCGCCCTGGGACGGCGAAGCCTGGCTTTTGCGAAAGTCCTGCTCCTGCCACACCAGAAACCCTGCGTAAACGACGCAGATCATCACCAGGCAGAAGGTGAAAAATCGCCTAATCATTGAAAAGCCCTGCGAGTACGAGAGCAGCACGAGTTGCTGCGTGTGGCGGTCAAACTCAAGCGTGCGGCGGTCCAGGCACAGACCGCCGCAGGCGTTACCCAACGGCCTTAAAGTTTGTTCCAGGCCATGTGCCAGTGCGCGCCGACGCCCGGCTCAAAGCCGTTGGCGGTCGGGCTGAACTGCTTGCAGTAACCGGACTCGGGGAATGGCTTGCATTCGAAGACCTCATTGGTCTTGGGTTGCAACACCTTGGTGCCGGCGGTGTACTCGCCAAGGCCTTCGGGGAACACGAAGTCATGTTCCACGCCCGCGCCTTCACCGGTCATGAGGGTGGTCTGCGTGTCCTGGCGGGTGGTACGGCCATCAAGCGTCGTGCCGACCAGTGTCAGGGTGTGTTTGCCCGGGTTACTGCGAACGTCCATGACGAGGCTGGTCGCACCGCTTTGCACTTGCGCCGAGACCGTCCCGACCGGCTTGTTGTTCTCGTCGAACAAGGTGGCTTCAACGTTCATCTGGCGGTTGGCGATCATGCCGAAATCGACCTTGGCCAAGCCTTTGTCCAGCTCATATTCCGGACGCTGGGAAGCGACCGACATGCGCGCCGACGCGTCTTCCTTCATGTCCAGCTGAACTTCGTAGCGGGTTACACCGCTGTCTTTTTGCGCGTACAGGGTGTTGTTGCCACGCACCGGTTCGATATTGCCGCTTTCGTCGCGGATACCTGCGCGGATCAGTTTGTGGGTGCTGTTGATCTTCTCTGCGAGTTTGAATGACCAGTTGGCTGGCGCACCTTCCTCGGCAGTGTCGATGGCGATCTCCACGCTGTAATCCTGGCTTTCGCCATTGGCGGAGAAGGCGCGGGCCTTGACCTTGTCGCCCACCAGCAGGTGATTGGACGCAGCAATGCCGCCTACCGACGACCAGCCGCCCGGCAATTCAGGCTCGGCGATGATGTTCACATCAGTGGCGTTGTAGAACGCCGCGTCGGTATCGCCGACAGTCCAGATCGCCAGGATCACATGGGGGCCGGACTTGTCCGCCGGAATATTACAGTTGTGCTTGGCACCCGACACCGGCAACTGATGCCCGCCATCGACGGTGCAAAACGGGGTGCTCTCGAAGGTCGCACGCTTGAGCGATTCGTTCGGATTCCAGCCGTTACGGGTGATGAAATATTCATGCTTGGTGGCCGGGTGAGAAGCGGTGTAGCGCCACTGGAAGTCAATGTTGCGGTTCTTGATTTCATTCAGATGCCAGCGGGTAGCAGACTGGGCATCCAGCGCGGAGAACAGCGCGTGACCACCGCTCGGGATCTTGCCGTCGACGGGGCCCTGATTAGGTGCACCACCAACCCCGGCCGGAAAACCCTTGAATGTTTCGCCCACGCTTTGAGGTTCGTATTGCGCGCCACCACAATTAGTGTTCAAGCCTTTTTGGCACAGCGCCGCCCGCGAAGGCGGTGCTTCGAGATAACCATGGGCGTATGCGCCTTGGGACGCCAGCATTGCCGATAACAGGAGCATCGAGGAAGTGCATGCCGTGAATGCACCACCCCTGAAGATCATTTTTTTCATCATTGGATTCCAGACTGCTTATCGATAATCAGCGCGCCTGACGGCGCGGCTACTCGCGGTTTCGTTCGATGGAGGACCGAACGAAGGTCTGGAACCTTACCGAGATGCAAGCAACTTCTATGTAGGAGAAGTCTCTGCTTTCAAGGGGATTAATCTGCCTGATTCACTTGCCTGAATAGCGCCACAGAACAATCTTACAAACGCAAATTCAACACACTCCGCCTGTTTAACAGATGCAAAAAAGCCTGTCCGGCGTGAGCCAGGACAGGCCTTTGTGTCACGAGCAAAACTTACTCGTGATACTGCGCCGACAACTCATGGACCGCGCGCAGGAACGCGCCGGCGTGCTCCGGATCGACTTCCGGGGTGATGCCGTGGCCGAGGTTGAACACGTGGCCGCTGCCTTTGCCATAGCTGGCGAGAATGCGCCCGACTTCGGCGCGAATCGCTTCCGGCTTGGCGTAGAGCACGGTCGGGTCCATGTTGCCTTGCAGCGCGACTTTGTCACCGACGCGAGCGCGGGCGTTGCCGATGTCACAGGTCCAATCCAGGCCCAGCGCGTCGGCACCCGCATCGGCGATGCTTTCCAGCCACAGACCGCCGTTCTTGGTGAACAGGATGACCGGCACCTTGCGACCTTCGTGCTCGCGGATCAGGCCGCTGACGATTTTTTTCATGTAGGCCAGGGAAAATTCCTGGTAGGCAGCCGCCGACAGGTTGCCGCCCCAGGTGTCGAAAATCTGCACCGCTTGCGCACCGGCCTTGATCTGGCCGTTGAGGTAGCTGATGACCGACTGCGCGAGCTTGTCCAGGAGCAGGTGCATGGCTTGCGGGTTGTCGTAGAGCATGGCCTTGGTCTTGCGGAAGTCTTTCGACGAACCACCTTCGACCATGTAGGTAGCGAGGGTCCATGGGCTACCGGAAAAGCCGATCAGCGGCACACGGCCGTTCAGTTCACGGCGGATGGTGCTGACCGCGTCCATGACGTAACCGAGGTCTTTGTGCGGGTCCGGGATTGGCAAGGCCTCGATGTCGGCCATCGTGCTGATGACTTTCTTGAAGCGCGGGCCTTCGCCGGTTTCGAAATACAGGCCCTGGCCCATGGCATCCGGGATCGTCAGGATGTCGGAGAACAGGATCGCCGCGTCCAGTTGCGGGTAGCGGTCGAGCGGTTGCAGGGTGACTTCGCAAGCGAACGCCGGGTTCATGCACAGGCTCATGAAGTCGCCGGCCTTGGCACGGCTGGCGCGGTATTCAGGCAGGTAGCGACCGGCCTGACGCATCATCCACACGGGCGTGACGTCTACAGGTTGCTTGAGCAGGGCGCGAAGGAAACGGTCGTTCTTCAGGGCAGTCATGTCGGCATCCGGAAAAAAAGTGGGGGCATTTTCTCAGAGCGCGAGACAAAAGGCACGGCAAGAGCGGAGCCTTTTGTCTATAGGGGCAATTTGTCGCGGTTTCGATCCACCAAAACAACTGTAGGAGCGAGCTTGCTCGCGATAGCGGTGTATCTGTCATTGATGTATTGACTGACACACCCTCATCGCGAGCAAGCTCGCTCCTACAGGGGGTATTGCGTCATTAGACGCCCAGATAATCCAGAATCCCCTCAGCCGCATTTCGGCCTTCGAAGATCGCTGTCACTACCAGGTCGGAACCGCGCACCATGTCGCCACCGGCGAAGATCTTCGGGTTGCTGGTCTGGTGCTTGTACTGGCCTTGTTCCGGGGCCACCACGCGGCCCTGGCTGTCGGTCTGGATCTCGAACTGTTCGAACCACGGCGCCGGGCTTGGGCGGAAGCCGAAGGCGATGACCACGGCGTCGGCCGGGATGATCTCTTCGGAGCCCGGGACCGGCTCCGGGCTACGACGGCCGCGTGCATCCGGCTCGCCGAGACGGGTCTCGACCACCTTCACACCTTCGACCTTGTCTTCGCCGACGATGGCGATTGGCTGGCGGTTGTAGAGGAACTTCACGCCTTCTTCCTTGGCGTTTTTCACCTCTTTACGCGAGCCAGGCATGTTCGCTTCGTCACGACGATAGGCACAGGTCACCGACTTGGCGCCCTGGCGGATCGAGGTACGGTTGCAGTCCATCGCCGTGTCGCCGCCACCGAGTACCACGACCTTCTTGCCTTTCATGTCGACGAAATCTTCCGGCGACTTTTCAAAGCCCAGGTTGCGGTTGACGTTGGCGATCAGGAAATCCAGCGCGTCGTAAACGCCCGGCAGGTCCTCACCGGCAAACCCACCTTTCATGTAGGTGTAGGTGCCCATGCCCATGAACACGGCATCGTATTCGGCGAGCAGTTGCTCCATGGTCACGTCCTTGCCCACCTCGGTGTTGAGGCGGAATTCGATGCCCATGCCGCTGAAAACTTCGCGACGATTGCTCAGCACGGTCTTTTCCAGCTTGAACTCAGGGATGCCGAAAGTCAGCAGGCCACCGATTTCCGGGTTCTTGTCGAACACCACCGGGGTCACGCCACCACGCACCAGCACGTCGGCACAGCCCAGGCCGGCAGGTCCCGCACCAATGATCGCCACACGCTTGCCGGTCGGCTTGACCTTGGACATGTCCGGGCGCCAGCCCATGGCGAACGCGGTGTCGGTGATGTACTTCTCGACCGAGCCGATGGTTACCGCACCAAAACCGTCGTTGAGGGTGCAAGCACCTTCACACAGACGATCCTGAGGGCACACCCGGCCGCAGACCTCTGGCAGGGTGTTGGTCTGGTGCGACAGCTCGGCGGCCTGGAGGATGTTGCCCTCGGCCACCAGCTTCAGCCAGTTCGGAATGAAGTTGTGCACCGGGCACTTCCATTCGCAATACGGGTTGCCACAACCCAGGCAGCGGTGGGCCTGGTCGGCCGACTGCTGGGGCTTGAAGGGTTCGTAGATCTCCACGAACTCTTTCTTGCGTTGACGCAACAGTTTCTTCTTCGGATCTTTGCGCCCGACGTCGATGAATTGGAAGTCGTTGCTGAGACGTTCGGCCATCTTCAAAACCTCTTTACAGCAGCTCGAAGCTACAAGCTTCAAGCTGCAAGACAATCACGTGTGCAGGCATATCGCGCACTGCCGTTAACTTGCGGCTAAAAGCTTGCCGCTTGCAGCTGCGTCGTCATTGCGGACTCGCACGAGTACTGGTGAGCAGAGATTTCAAGTTCGCTGCCTTCGGTTTGACCAGCCAGAAACGACGCAAGTAATCATCGAGGTTCTCGGCGAGTTCACGACCCCACTCGCTGTCGGTCTCCTCGACGTACTCGTTCAGCACACGTTGCAGGTGGCTGCGATAGGCTTCCATCGCTTCACCGCTGATCCGCTGGATTTCCACCAGTTCGTGGTTGACCCGGTCAACGAAGGTGTTGTCCTGGTCAAGCACGTAGGCGAAACCACCGGTCATGCCAGAACCAAAGTTGTAACCGGTCTTGCCCAGGACGCAGACGAAACCACCGGTCATGTATTCGCAGCAGTGATCGCCGGTGCCTTCCACCACGGTGTGGGCACCGGAGTTGCGCACGGCGAAACGCTCGCCCGCAGTACCGGCGGCGAACAGCTTGCCGCCAGTGGCGCCGTACAGGCAGGTGTTGCCGACGATGGCACTGTCCTGGGTCTTGTAGGCGCTGCCTTTTGGCGGAACGATGACCAGCTTGCCGCCGGTCATGCCCTTGCCGACGTAGTCGTTGGCATCGCCTTCCAGGTACATGTTCAAGCCACCGGCGTTCCACACGCCAAAGCTCTGGCCGGCCGTTCCCTTGAAGCGGAAGGTGATCGGCGCGCCTGCCATGCCCTGGTTGCCGTATTGGCGTGCGATTTCCCCGGAAATCCGCGCACCGATCGAACGGTCGCAGTTGCAGATGTCCAGGGTGAACTCGCCGCCGCTCTTGTCGTTGATGGCAGACATGGCCATCTCGACCATCTTCTCGGCCAAAAGGCCCTTGTCGAATGGCGGGTTGCGATCCACACCGCAGAATTGCGGCTTGTCCGCAGGGACATGGTCGCTGCCCAGCAGCGGGGTCAGGTCCAGGTGATGCTGTTTGGCGGTCTGACCCTCGAGGACTTCCAGCAGATCGGTACGGCCGATCAACTCTTCGAGCGAACGCACGCCCAGCTTGGCCAGCCACTCACGGGTTTCTTCGGCGACGTAGGTGAAGAAATTCACCACCATGTCGACGGTGCCGATGTAGTGATCCTTGCGCAGCTTCTCGTTCTGGGTCGCAACGCCGGTGGCGCAGTTGTTCAGGTGGCAAATACGCAGGTATTTGCAGCCCAGCGCAATCATTGGCGCAGTGCCGAAGCCGAAGCTTTCCGCCCCGAGAATGGCTGCCTTGATCACGTCGAGGCCGGTCTTCAGGCCGCCGTCGGTCTGCACACGGACCTTGCCGCGCAGATCATTGCCGCGCAGGGTCTGGTGGGTTTCGGCCAGACCGAGTTCCCACGGCGCGCCCGCGTATTTGATCGAGGTCAGCGGCGAAGCACCGGTGCCACCGTCGTAGCCGGAGATGGTGATCAAGTCCGCGTAGGCCTTGGCCACACCGGCGGCGATGGTGCCAACGCCCGCTTCCGCCACCAGCTTCACGGAGACCAGCGCCTTCGGGTTGACTTGTTTCAAGTCGAAAATCAGTTGCGACAAGTCTTCGATCGAATAGATATCGTGGTGCGGTGGAGGCGAAATCAGGGTCACGCCCGGGACCGCATAACGCAGCTTGGCGATCAAACCATTGACCTTGCCGCCGGGCAACTGACCACCTTCGCCGGGCTTGGCGCCCTGGGCCACCTTGATCTGCAGCACTTCGGCGTTGACCAGGTATTCCGGAGTCACACCAAAACGACCGGTGGCGACCTGCTTGATTTTCGAACTTTTGATGGTGCCGTAGCGCGACGGATCTTCACCACCTTCGCCGGAGTTGGAACGCGCACCGAGGCGGTTCATGGCTTCGGCCAGGGCTTCGTGGGCTTCCGGCGACAGGGCGCCCAGGGAGATGCCCGCAGAGTCGAAGCGCTTGAGCACCGATTCCAGCGGCTCGATCTCGCTGATGTCCAGCGGCGTATCCAGGGTCTTGACCCGGAACAGGTCGCGGATCATCGACACCGGACGGTTGTCCACCAGCGCCGTGTATTCCTTGAACTTGCTGTAGTCGCCTTGCTGCACGGCGGCTTGCAGGGTGTTGACCACATCCGGGTTGTACGCGTGGTACTCGCCACCGTGGACGAACTTCAACAGGCCACCTTGCTGGATCGGCTTGCGCGGGCTCCAGGCTTCGACGGCCAGGGCTTTCTGTTCGGCTTCGATATCGACGAAACGCGCGCCCTTGATGCGGCTCGGCACGCCACGGAAGCTCAGGTCGCACACTTCCTCGGACAGGCCGATGGCTTCGAACAGTTGCGCGCCGCGGTACGAGGCGATGGTGGAGATACCCATCTTCGACAGGATCTTGAGCAGGCCCTTGGTGATGCCTTTGCGGTAGTTCTTGAACACCTCATAGAGGTCGCCCAGCACTTCCCCGGTACGGATCAGGTCGCCCAGCACTTCGTAAGCCAGGAACGGGTAGACCGCCGAGGCGCCGAAACCGATCAGCACGGCAAAGTGGTGCGGGTCGCGAGCGGTCGCGGTTTCCACCAGAATGTTGGAATCGCAACGCAGGCCTTTCTCGGTCAGGCGGTGATGCACCGCACCGGTCGCCAGGGACGCGTGGATCGGCAACTTGCCCGGGGCAATGTGGCGGTCGCTCAGCACGATCTGGGTGCGACCGGCACGAACGGCTTCTTCAGCCTGATCGGCCACATTGCGCACGGCCGCTTCAAGACCGACGCTCTCGTCGTAGTTGAGGTCGATGATCTGGCGCTCAAAGCCAGGACGATCGAGGTTCATCAGCGAGCGCCATTTGGCCGGGGAAATGACCGGCGAGCTGAGGATCACGCGCGAGGCATGCTCCGGCGACTCCTGGAAGATGTTGCGCTCGGCACCGAGGCAGATCTCCAGCGACATGACGATGGCTTCACGCAGCGGGTCGATCGGCGGGTTGGTGACCTGCGCGAACTGCTGGCGGAAATAGTCGTACGGCGTGCGCACGCGCTGGGACAGCACGGCCATCGGCGTATCGTCGCCCATCGAGCCCACGGCTTCGTAGCCTTGTTCGCCCAGGGGGCGCAGCACTTGGTCGCGTTCTTCGAACGTGACCTGGTACATCTTCATGTACTGCTTGAGCTGGTCGACATCATAGAAAGCCGAACCGTGATCGTTGTCTTCCATGGTCGCCTGGATGCGCAGGGCGTTCTTGCGCAGCCATTGCTTGTATGGATGACGGGACTTCAGGCGGTTGTCGATCGCATCGGTGTCCAGGATCTGCCCGGTTTCGGTGTCCACGGCGAAGATCTGGCCCGGTCCAACGCGACCTTTGGCGATCACGTCTTCAGGCTGGTAGTTCCAGACGCCGATTTCGGACGCCAGGGTGATGAAGCCGTTCTTGGTAGTGACCCAACGCGCCGGGCGCAGACCGTTACGGTCGAGCAGGCACACCGCGTAGCGACCGTCGGTCATGACCACGCCAGCCGGACCGTCCCACGGCTCCATGTGCATCGAGTTGTATTCGTAGAATGCGCGCAGGTCCGGGTCCATGGTCTCGACGTTCTGCCACGCCGGCGGAATGATCATCCGCACGCCACGGAACAGGTCGATGCCACCGGTGACCATCAACTCGAGCATGTTGTCCATGCTCGAGGAGTCGGAGCCCACACGGTTGACCAGCGGGCCGAGCTCTTCCAGATCCATCAGGTCGTTGGTGAACTTGGTGCGACGGGCCTGGGCCCAGTTGCGGTTACCGGTGATGGTGTTGATCTCGCCGTTGTGGGCGAGGAAGCGGAATGGCTGGGCCAGCGGCCATTTCGGCAGGGTGTTGGTGGAAAAGCGCTGGTGGAACACGCAAATCGAGGTTTGCAGGCGCTCATCACCCAGGTCTGGATAGAAGGCGGACAGGTCCGCCGGCATCATCAGGCCTTTGTAAATGATGGTCTTGTGGGAAAAGCTGCAGATGTAGTGATCGACGTCGGCGGCGTTGGCCACGGACGAACGACGACGGGCGCTGAACAGCTTGACCGCCATGTCCTGGTCGCTCAGGCCTTCGCCACCGATGTACACCTGTTCGATTTGTGGCAGGCGTTCGAGGGCCAGACGGCCGAGTACGCTGGTGTCGATCGGCACTTTACGCCAGCCGACCAGCGTCAGGCCTTCGGCCAGGATCTCGCGGTTCATGTTCTCGCGAGCGGCTTCGGCTTTTGCCGGGTCCTGGTTGAAGAAGACCATGCCCACCGCATATTGCTTGGGCAGTTCAACGCCGAAGGTTTCCTGGGCGATCGCACGCAGGAACACATCCGGCTTCTGAATTAGCAGACCGCAACCGTCACCGGTCTTGCCGTCGGCGTTGATCCCACCGCGGTGGGTCATGCAGGTCAGGGCCTCAATGGCCGTTTGCAAAAGGGTATGACTGGGTTCGCCCTGCATATGGGCTATCAGGCCGAAACCGCAGTTATCCTTGAATTCATCTGGTTGGTACAGACCTGCTTTCATAGACACTTTCTCACCAGGCTGCTTCTTATCGAAGCAAATTTCTTTTCAATTCAACCACTTACCGCCCGCGCCGAACGTACGCCAGCTTTGCAGGGGCAAAAGGGAGGTCATTGTACACACCGACACGAAGCCTCACAAATTTGACGACGAAATGTCGCAAATCCATGTCGCATTTGTGAAAGGTTTAAAGCGATCTGCTGTGCTAGTCAAAACTTTTTTTAATTTTGACCGCACGACTCAAAGACTACTGTGACGCAGACACCACAACGCACGCGGCCCGGAAGCCGCATGCGCTGCAGAAATTTTGAGGTGCCGGGAGAGGCGGCCTGGGTAAGGCCGCCGAATCTTCAGCGAGTTGCTGCCAGTTCCTGTTGGACGCTGGCGACAGTGCGAGGCCAAGGTTTACCAGCCTGAACCTTCGCTGGCAAGGCCTTGATGGCAGATACGGCTGCATCGCGGTTGGCGAAGTTACCGTAGGTGATCACGTAAAGCGGTTTACCGTTGAGCACCTTCTTGAAATAACGATACTCGCCGCCCTGCTCCTTGACGAAGTTTTGCGCGGTTGCTTCGGAGCTGGTACCGAGGATCTGCACCACGTAGTTGCTCGTCGGCTGGCCAGCATACCAAGTGCCACCCGCAGACTTGGCCGCGGCTGCCGGTTTCTCGGCCGGTTTGGCGGTCGCCACGGCGGCTGGCTTGGCAGGTGCTGGAGCCGGTTTAACCGCTGGCGCAGTCGGAACTGGCTTGGCCGTAGCGACCTGAGTTGGTGCAGGAAGCGGTTTGGCGGTAGGCGTCGGGGCCGGGCCAGCAGGGACGCCTTCAGGTGGCGCAGTGGTGGTTACGGTGGGCGGCGTATTGCTGGAACCTTCGACAGGCACGCCATCGTCGCCTTCGGTGATACCACCGGCTGCTTCAGCAAGCGGGCCGCGCATGACCGGTTGCGAATTGCCGACCAGCGGCAATGGCATCGGTTGCGAGTTACCGGCGAACTCCACGGCTGGCGCGCCACCGCCGTTAGGTTGCGGCGTGCCCTGCCCCAGCGGCAACTGCGCCTGTTCGTTGGCAGGGGCGCCAGTGGTCGGTGCCTTGCTGCGACCCGGCATCAACCAGGCGGCAGCCACCGCGACCACGACGACGGCGGAAATCGCCAATACGTGTTTCTTCGGCATGTTGAACCCCATACTTGGACGTTTGACCGCTGAGCGGCTGGCGATCATGGCTTCGATCATTGCATCGCGGGCGACCTGATTGATGTTGCCAGGCCAACCATCGGAGCTTTCGTGAATATCAGAGATCTGGTCGGCGGTGAAAAGTTCGATACCGCGCCCCGCCCCTTCGAGCCGTTGGTCCAGATACTCGCGGGTCTCTTCCTCGGTGTATGGCTGCAGCTCGATGACGTGAAAGCGCTCTTCCTCAAGGGTCAACGCTTCCAGCTGTGCAATCAGCGAGGATTCGCCGAACAGGAACACGTGCGGTCGCCCCTCGGGCGCTCCGGCGGCCAGCTCCATCAGGGCTTCCAGCGCAGACTCGTCGAGCTGCTCGGCGTCATCGACCAGCAAGTAGACTTCCTGCCCGGTCAGCGCGAGCTGCACGACCTGGGCCAGGATCGGCCCGATCTCCGCCTGCTCGACATTCAGCGCCTGGGCTACTTGCCGCAGTACGCCGGCCGCATCACCTGCGCCACGAGCGGAAACCACCACGCTCTGTACCGATTGTTTATTGGTACTGGCTACCAGCGCCTGTCGCAACAGGGTCTTGCCACTACCTTGTGGCCCGGTGACCACCAGCAGCAACTGGCTGTAACGGGCCAGGTGGTGTAACTGTCCCAGTACCGGCTTGCGCTGGGCCGGGAAGAATTTGAAGCCCGGTACCCGTGGTGCGAAAGGGTCGTGACTTAACTGGTAATGGCCGAGGAAAGCCTCGTCGGCATGCAAACTGGTCATCGGGATCTCATTAACCTTTAAGCTGAGCCAGGGCGCGGTAGTCCGCTCCCAGCGTGGCCTGTAGAACCTCTTTCGGATAATCGTCGGTCACTACCGCTTCGCCCATGTGGCGCAGCAGCACCAGGCGTAAACGACCGTCGATCACTTTCTTGTCAACTGCCATGTGTTCGAGAAAATCGGCTTCAGTCATCTCCTCGGGCGGAATGACTGGCAAGCCAGCGCGCTGGAACAGACGAATGCCGCGATCGCGCTCCTGTTCGGTGATCCAGCCCAGGCGTGCAGACATTTCAAGGGCCATCACGGTGCCAGCGGCCACGGCCTCACCGTGTAGCCACACACCATAGCCCATATGGGTTTCGATGGCATGGCCAAACGTGTGGCCGAGATTGAGGGTGGCACGAACGCCGTTTTCCTTTTCGTCGGCACCGACCACCGCCGCCTTGGCCGCGCAGGAACGTTCGATCGCATACGTCAGGGCGACCTGATCGAGGGCACGCAGGCGATCGACGTTTTCTTCAAGCCAGGTCAAAAACGGCTCATCACAGATCAGCCCATACTTGATGACTTCCGCCAGGCCCGCAGACAACTCCCGGACCGGCAAGGTATTGAGCGTAGTGGTATCGATCAGCACCACGTTCGGCTGATAGAAGGCGCCGACCATGTTCTTGCCCAACGGATGATTGATGCCGGTCTTGCCCCCCACCGAAGAGTCGACTTGCGACAGCAGCGTGGTCGGGATCTGGATGAAATCGACACCGCGTTGGTAACAGGCAGCCGCAAAGCCGGCCATGTCACCGATCACACCGCCGCCCAAGGCGACGACCGTGGTGCGCCGATCATGCCGCGCGGTCAACAGACCATCGAAAATCAGTTGCAGGGTTTCCCAGTTCTTGAAGGCTTCGCCGTCGGGCAACACTATGGAAACGACAGAGAACTGGGCAAGGCTGCGGGTCAGACGTTCGAGATAGAGCGGCGCAACGGTTTCGTTGGAGATGATCGCCACCTGCCGACCGCGAATATGCGGGGCCAGCAGCTCGGGTTGATCCAACAAACCTTCGCCAATATGAATCGGGTAGCTGCGCTCGCCTAGATCGACCTTGAGTGTCTGCATGTGTCCCCACAGTGAAGATGGAATCAGGCGTCCTGCCTAAGTTATTAAACGAATATCCACGGCATCTGCTGGTGTGACGCCGTTCAGTAGCCATCCGCCACAACTTGGCAGTTATGGCAGGACGCCGAGGATAGCGCATTTCGCGCCGTGCTTTAACGGGGAGGCAGCTGGTTCAGGCGCTCGAGAATGTCGAGCACCACCATCCGCGGCGGTCGCTCGTCGGTTTCCACCACCAGGTCGGCGATTTCCCGGTACAGCGGGTCGCGCAACTCTAGCAGGTCACGCAGGGTCTTGGCCGGGTCGGCAGTACGCAACAGAGGACGATTGCGATCGCGTGCAGTACGACCGACCTGTTGTTCGACCGAGGCATGCAAATAAACCACCCGACCACCGGCGTGCAATGCCCGACGATTGGCTTCGCGCATGACCGCGCCGCCCCCGGTGGCCAGCACCACGCCATCGCAATCACACAGCTCGGCAATCATCGCCTGCTCTCGATCACGGAAACCTGGTTCGCCTTCCTTATCGAAAATCCATGGGATATTCGCGCCCGTGCGCAATTCAATTTCCTTATCGGAATCTTTGAACGGCAGGCGCAGCTCTTTGGCCAGCAACCGGCCGATGGTGCTTTTTCCAGCGCCCATCGGTCCAACAAGAATCAAATTTCGCACAGAATCAATGACTCACAGCAATCGCCTGATTGTTCATGATACGCGGAGTGAGAAACACCAGCAGCTCGGATTTTTTCTCCGAAACCACATCACGCCGGAAAAGGCGGCCAAGATACGGCACATCGCCAAGAAATGGCACCTTATCTACAACCTTGCTCTGAGTATTTGAGAAAACGCCACCGATCACGATGGTCTCGCCGTCGTTGACCAGAACCTTGGCGTTGACCTCGTTTTTCTTGATGGGCGGTACATCCTGCACTTTGTTGAGGTAGTCCGGTTCGTCCTTGGTGACCTTGACCTCCATGATGATGCGATTGTCCGGCGTAATCTGCGGTGTCACTTCCAGCGACAGCGAGGCCTCTTTGAACGAGACCGAAGTCGCGCCGCTGGAGGCGGCTTCCTGGTAGGGGATCTCGGTACCCTTGAGGATTTTCGCCGTCTCCTTGTCGGACGTGACCACCTTGGGCTGCGAGACGATTTCACCGTTACCGGTTTTCTCCATGGCCGTCAGTTCGAGATCCAGCAACACATTGTCGGTGATGAACGCGATGCCGATCCCCGAGGTATTGGCCGTGGTGCCCATGTCGACGAACGGTGTGTTGGTTCCGGTGCTGCCCGGCGTACCGATGGTCGTCGATCCATTCGCGCCGTTGCTGACGCCGGACGTGTTCCAGTTGCCCTTGTTCTGGACTGAACCACCCCAGCGCACACCCAGGCTCTTGTCGTAGTCGACGTTGGCTTCGACAATCCGCGCCTCGATCATCACCTGGCGCACCGGGATATCCAGCTGCGCCACGATTCGGCGCAACTCGTCAAGGCGATCCTGGGTTTGGTAGGCAATGATATTGTTGGTCCGCTCATCGACAGTGATCGACCCGCGCTCGTCGACTTTCGCCTCGGCACTGGTCACCGATTGGAACAATTTGGCGATATCGGCCGCCTTGGCGTAATTGACCTGCAGCAGTTCCCGACGTAGCGGTGCGAGCTCGGCGATTTGCTTTTGCGACTCCAGCTCCTGGCGTTCGCGGGCGGCAATCTCATCGGCTGGCGCCACCAGCAACACGTTACCGATCTTGCGCTTGTCCAGGCCCTTGGTCTTGAGCACCAGGTCCAGCGCCTGGTCCCACGGCACATTCTGCAGGCGCAGGGTAATGCCTCCCTGCACCGTGTCGCTGGCGACCAGGTTCAGGTTGGTGAAGTCGGCAATCAGTTGCAGCACCGAGCGCACGTCGATGTCCTGGAAGTTCAGCGAGAGTTTTTCGCCGGTATAGGCAAATCGCTCGGCGTTGCGTTTTTGGAGGTCGTCGACCGTCATCGGGCGAATGCTGACGGTCAGCTTGTTATCGGTCTGATAGGTGGAATAGTCGAAAGCGCCGCTGGGCTCGATGACGATGGTGGCCCGATCACCGGTGGCGCTGGCGCTGACGAATTGCACGGGCGTGGCGAAATCCTTGACGTCCAGGCGCACCCGCAACGGTTCCGGCAGTTGGGTCCTGGGGAACCCCAGGACGATCTTTCCATCGCGCTCCTGAATGTCCGGGGCAATGGACGGGTCGGACAAGTCGATGACCACGTTGCCCTCGCCCTGGGTGCCGCGCTGGAAATCCACGCCGCGAATAGCCTTGCTCACTGGCGCATAGCTTTTGGCGGGCGCCGCCGAGGCCGTGGCCGCACGCGAGGGCTTGGCGGCGGGAGAGGACGCCTGGGCACTGGGACCACGGCCGACCACCACAAACACCTGATTGCCTTCGACCCTCGCGGTGTACGGGGTCAACTGCGTGAGATTGATGATCAGCCGCGTACGCCCCTTGGCCTCCACCACCGTGGCGCTGCGGGCATTGCCACCGCCCAGGTCGTGGGTTTTTCTCGCCAACTGATTGGCCACGCCGGGCAGGTCCAGTGCAATCCGGGCCGGTTGTTCGGTCGTGTAACCCTGGGGCTGAGGAGGGGTGCCATCGAACGACAATTTCAACTCGATGCGGTCACCGGGCAACGCCGCGACATCCAGCGCCTTGAGGTTGGCCGCCAGTACCATCGGTGACATCAACGCTATCCATAGCGAAATTCCGAAGGTTGCGAAAATCCTGTTCATTATCCGAGTTCCACTATGAGTGCTCTTTCAAAGGGATGGTCCGCGGCCGCTCCAGCCAGGTGCCCTGGCCATCGGGAACGATTTCGACCACATCGACTTGGGAGGCGCTGATGGCGACAATCCGCCCGTCGTTGCGCCCCAGGTAATCGCCGACTTTCAGCCGATGCACACCACCCGCTCCACGCAAAAGCGCGAATGAGCCCGCGGCATTGGAGATTGTGCCGACCATTTCAAACTGCTCGATGTTGAAGCCTTCGAGGTACTGCTTCACCCGATTGGGGTCGGGTTTGACGTTGCGCGAGCCGAGCTTCTGGCCCGCTGGATCGACTTTGACCTGTCGGGAAAACGGGCTGCGCAGGTTCGCCGCGTCATAAGTGAACGTGGGGTATGACCGGAACGTCGGGGTTGGTTCAATCTTGCCCGGCGCACGCAGACGCATTTCATTCATGTAGGCGTCCAGGTCGTGGAAGTCATTGCCGTTGCCACACCCGGCCAGGACAGCCATCGCTGCGATCACTACCCCTGTACGAATCGGGCTCATTTTTGCGGCCCCTTATCGTTGTAGCGGTAGGTCTTGGCCAGAATGCTCATGCGTAGTTTCGGACCGCCCTCGGGGTTGACGGGAGCGATGTCGAAGTCGTGCAGGGTGACGATTCGTGGCAATCCGGCGACGCCGCTGACGAAGGTGGCAAGGTCGTGATAGGCGCCCGTGACGGTGATCTGGATCGGCAACTCGATATAGAACTGTTGGGTGACCTCGGGCAGCAGCTTGATTTCCTCGAACTCCAGGCCACTGCCCAGACCGGTCCGGGTGATGTCCTCCAGCAGGCCCGGTACTTCGGTGTCGCTGGGCAATTGACGCAACAGCACGCCGAAGGAATTTTCCATTTCCTTCATCTGCTGGATATACAACTCCAGGTTCGCCGACATGTGCACTTTGTTGGCGAATTGTTCCCTTAGCGTCGTCTCCTCCTGACGCTTGAGCTGGAGCTGGTTTTCAAGGTCGCTCACGGAAAAGTTGTAGCCCAACGCGAGCACCATGAGCGCCAGCAGGATCCCGACCACCGCCTTGATGGCGGGGGGCCAGGACCCCATGTTGCTGGTATCCAGGTCATTGATGTCAATCTTGCGCAACCCTTCAAGCCATTCAGCCGGCCTCATTGAACGGCCTCCTCGGCAGCTGGCCGGGTCTGGCGAACGGTCAACTGGAAGACGTTGGCCTGGTCCGGCTGGCCAGCAGTGGCTGCCTTGACCTCCGTCAGCGTGGGCGCGTCGAACCAGTCCGATGCATCCAGGTTACGCATCAGGTCAGACACGCGATTGTTCGATTCAGCCGCGCCGACAATGGAGAGGGTCTTGTCCTCCATCTTCACCTCGGTGAAATACACCCCGTCCGGCAGGGTTCGCGCCAACTGGTCAAAAATACGCCCGCTGATGGAACGATTGCCCTGCAGGTCCTGGATGATGCGCATCCGTTCGACCAGTTGCTGACGCCGGGCCTTGAGGTCGCTGATCTGCTTGATCCGCTCATCGACTGCGACAATTTGCTCGCTGATGTAGTTGTTCCTCGTGACCTGGCGGTCAATGGCGCCACTGATTGCCTGTCCGGCAATCAACACCGCACCGATCGACCCCACCAGTACACCGGCCAATGCCAGCAGGAAACGCTTGCGGCGGTGCTCGCGCAGCTCTTCGCGCCAGGGTAAAAGGTTGATCCGCGCCATCAGTCGAAACTCCTGAGGGCCAGACCGCAGGCGATCATCAACGCCGGCGCATCGCTGGCCAGGGCTCCGGCATTGACCTTGCTGCTCAGGGCCATGTCCGAGAAAGGGTTGGCTACCTGAGTTGGCGTGCCCAGTCGCTGCTCGATCAGGCGATCCAGCCCGGGGACTGAAGCGGTGCCGCCGGCCAGAAGGATGTAGTCCACTGCGTTGTACTGGCCAGAGGCGAAGAAAAACTGCAACGAACGCGATACCTGCTGCACCAGCGCATCGCGGAATGGCTGCAGGACTTCACTCACGTAATCGTCGGGCAAGCCGCCCTGTTTCTTGGCCAGCCCCGCCTGTTCGAACGTCAGGCCGTAACGGCGCTGGATTTCTTCCGTCAATTGGCGCCCGCCGAATAATTGCTCGCGGGTATAGATGATGCGGCCGTTGTGCAGCACGCTGAGGGTGGTCATGGTGGCGCCGATGTCGACCACGGCGACCGTCAGTTGCGCCTGGGAGGCAGCCAATTGGCTGGCCATCAAACCGAATGAACGCTCCAGTGCATACGCCTCGACATCGACCACACGGGCAGTCAGCCCCGCCAGTGCAAGGGCAGCCTCGCGGACTTCGACGTTTTCCTTGCGACAGGCTGCCAGCAGCACATTAACCCGTTCGGGGTTACGCGCCGATGCGCCCTGGACTTCGAAATCGATGGCGACTTCGTCCAGCGGATAAGGAATGTACTGGTCGGCCTCGATCTTGAGCTGGTTTTCCATCTCGTCGTCGGAAAGACCGGCATCCATCTCGATGGTCTTGGTGATCACCGCCGACCCGGCCACCGCCACCGCCACGCTCTTCAGTCCGGTTCTGGCCTTGAGCAACACGCGCGTCAGTGCCTGGCCCACGCCCTCGAGCTCGGCGATATTCTTCTCGACCACCGCACTGGCGGGCAACGGCTCGACCGCATAGGCCTCGACGCGGTAGCGCTCGCCCTGGCGGCTTAACTCCAGAAGTTTCACCGACGTGGAACTGATGTCGATCCCCAGCAGCAGATTGGCTTTTTTATTGAAGAGTCCTGGCACTACCAATTCCCTATGACTTTCCGTGAGTTACGGACTCTGTAATGTCCATTGCGTTCCATCCATCCGTCTCGCCCGCAGTGCGAATGACGCCCCCGATGGAAAAATGCTTATAATGCCCAACGTTTTTCTCCGCTTTTTTCGTTAAGCGCGGGTCGTTCTCCTCGTTATCTGAACCCTGATGCCTCAATCATTTTTTGCCCTGGATATCTCAAAGCCTTGATTCGTCTGCTGAAATTTATCGGTTGGTCCATCGTCGCCGTTTTCTGCGGACTGCTTCTGGGTCTGAGTGGCGCATTTCTTTACCTTAGCCCCGGATTGCCGTCTGTGGAGGCGTTGAGAAGCATTCAGTTGCAGATTCCTCTTCGGGTCTACAGCAGCGATAACAAGTTGATCGCAGAATTTGGCGAAATGCGCCGCACGCCGATCCGTTTCGCCGACATTCCGCCCAATTTCATTAATGCGCTGTTGAGCGCCGAAGATGACAATTTTGCCAACCACTATGGTGTCGACCCAAGCAGCCTGATGCGCGCCGCGACCCAATTGGTCAAAAGCGGTCACATTCAATCCGGCGGCAGCACCATCACCATGCAGGTGGCGAAGAACTTCTTCCTGACCAGCGAGCGCAGCTTTTCGCGAAAAACCACGGAAATCCTGCTCGCCCTGCAAATCGAACGTCAGCTGACCAAGGACGAAATCCTCGAGCTGTACGTCAACAAAATCTACCTGGGTAACCGTGCCTACGGCATCGAGGCGGCGGCACAGGTGTATTACGGCAAGTCGATTCGCGACATCAGCCTGGCGCAGATGGCGATGATTGCCGGCCTGCCGAAGGCCCCATCGCGCTTCAACCCGCTGGCCAATCCGGCGCGCAGCAAGGAGCGTCGTGACTGGATCCTGGGGCGCATGTACAAGCTCGGGAAAATCAGCGAGAGCGACTACACCGCCGCGATCAACGAGCCTTTGAACGCCAGTTATCACGTGCCGACGCCGGAAGTGAACGCCCCTTACATCGCTGAAATGGCCCGCGCCGAAATGGTCGGTCGCTACGGCAGCGACGCCTATACCGAAGGTTTCCGCGTCACCACCACCGTGCCCAGCAACTTGCAGGAAATGGCCAACAACGCGCTGCACGAAGGCTTGATGACCTATGACCAACGTCACGGTTATCGCGGCCCTGAATCGCGCTTGCCGGGCAAGACTCGCGAAGCCTGGGCCACCGAATTGACCAAGCAGCGCACGATCAGCAGCCTCGAGCCCGCCATCGTGACCCAGGTCGACAAGACCGGCCTGCAAGTGTTGACCCGTAGCGGCAGCGAGCACGTGGGCTGGGACACCATGAAGTGGGCGCGGCCATTCCTCAACACCAACAGCATGGGCGCCAACCCCAAGCAGCCAGCGGACGTGGCCCAGGTCGGCGATTTGATTCGCGTGCAGCGCCAGGCGGACAACTCGCTCAAATTCAGCCAGATCCCGCAGGCGCAGGGCGCACTGGTGTCCCTCGACCCGCAGAACGGCGCGATTCGTTCGCTGGTCGGCGGCTTCGCCTTCGAACAGAGCAACTACAACCGCGCCATGCAGGCCAAGCGCCAGCCGGGCTCGAGCTTCAAGCCATTCGTTTACAGCGCGGCACTGGATAACGGCTACACCGCCGCCAGTCTCGTGAACGATGCGCCCATCGTGTTCGTCGACGAATACCTGGACAAAGTCTGGCGCCCCAAGAACGACACCAACACCTTCCTCGGCCCGATCCGCCTGCGTGAAGCGCTGTACAAGTCGCGCAACCTGGTGTCGATCCGCCTGCTGCAGGCGCTGGGTGTTGATCGCACCATCGACTACATCAGCAAGTTCGGCTTCAACAAGCAGGACCTGCCACGCAATCTGTCCCTGGCGCTGGGCACGGCGACGCTGACCCCAATGGAAATCGCCACCGGCTGGAGCACCTTTGCCAACGGCGGCTACAAGATCACGCCGTTCATTATCGACAAAATCGAAAGCCGCAATGGCGACGTCCTGTTCGTTGCCAATCCGCCGAGCGTCCCCAAAGGCGAAGCCGCCTCGGATGGCATTGCAGCACCGGCCACGCAGGCCTTCACGGTCAACGCCACGCCCGGCGAAGCCGAAGGTCAACCCGCCCCGCAGGTACCAGCCGTGGCCGAGCGCATCGTCGATGGCCGAACCACCTACATCCTCAACAGCATGCTCCAGGACGTGATCAAGCTGGGCACCGGCCGCCGCGCGCTGGCCATGGGTCGCTCCGATATCGCGGGCAAGACAGGGACCACCAACGAATCCAAGGACGCCTGGTTCTCGGGCTACAACGCGGACTACGTGACGACGGTGTGGACCGGTTTCGACCAGCCGGAAAGCCTTGGCAAGCGTGAATTCGGCGGCACCGTCGCCCTGCCGATCTGGATGAACTACATGTCCGCCGCACTCAAGGACAAGCCGCCGCACACACAACCAGAGCCTGAAGGCATCCTCAGCCTGCGAGTCGACCCGATCAGCGGCCGTGCGGCCACGCCAAGCACGCCAGGGGCGTATTTCGAGCTGTTCAAGGCCGAAGACACACCACCGTCGGTCAACGAGCTGGGTAACGGCACAGCCCCTGGCAGCCCGCTGCCGGCGGACGAGGCGGCGCCGATCGATTTGTTCTGATTGCTGCTGCGATAGAAAGCCCTGGCTCGGTTTGAGTCGGGGCTTTTTTGTTTCTATCGGCGCGCAATGGTTGTGAACGAAGACATCTGGCACTCGATGCGCTGCGATGACCGGCACCCGTATCCCCCTGTAGGAGCGAGTTTGCTCCGGGCGGCGTTCCGACGATGGTCGTCAACGATGACGTTGGGCAACTGACACCCCGCGGTGCCTGAGCGTCCATCGCAAGCCTTCGGACGTCGACCGGCTGCGCCTACAGAAAAGCCACGTTTTCAGAGGCTTGCAAAAATCTGAAAACTTCCTACAGACCTGGCATCACAACATTTGGACGCTTCCTACGCGTGCACCAGAATCGTCCTATTTCCACAATTTTCAGCTTCTAGAACACTGACCCGCATCCAACGCGGGTGGATAAAAACCTCCCCGCCACTCCGTCCAGGCCAGGGAGGCTTGACCATGAGTTCACTGCCGATTTTCTTCGACCACAGCCGCCACAAACTCTGGGTACGCAACCTCGAACCCACCCTCGACGTGCTGGCCTTCCACGGCGAAGAACGCCTCAGCCAACCCTTTTGCTACCACATCGAATTCACCAGCACCGAGCAGGACCTGGCCGCCCAGCAACTGCTCGGCCAGGACGCCGGCTTCAGCCTGCACGCCATACCGGTGGCGGTGATGCCCTGGGAAACGCTGACCATCGAACCGCTGCGCACCCTGCAAGGAGTGATCACCGGTTTCCAGCGCCTGTCCGCCTCCAAAGACGAAGCGCGCTACGAAATCACCCTGCAACCGCGCCTGCAACTGCTGGGCCTCGGCCGGCAATACCGCATTTACCAGCAGCAGTCGGTTCCGGAAATCGTCGAGAGCATCCTGCGCAGCCGTCACGACATGCGCGGCCATGAATTCCTGTTTCGCCTCAAGCGTGAATACCCCCGGCGCGAACAGGTCATGCAATACGGCGAGAGCGACCTGACGTTCATCAACCGCCTGCTGGCCGAGGTCGGCATCTGGTACCGCTTCGTCAGCAACGAGCGCCTGCGCTTCGATGTAGTGGAGTTCTGCGATAACCAGAGCGGCTACCAGTTCGACGTGCAGTTGCCGCACCGCCCGCCAGCGGGGTTGGGCAGCGACGAGGTCGGCGTGTGGGCCCTGCAAACCCGGCACCGGGTGGTGGAACAACACGTCAACGTGCGCACCTATCAGCACCGCGATGCCAAGGCCCGGCTCGATGCCGAGGTCGATCATACCCGTGGCGCGCCGGGCACTTACGGCGAGGCCTACCACTACGCCGAACCCTACCGGGCGCTGGGCGACCCTTACGAGCGCCACGAAAAACAGCTCGGCGAAAGCGGCTACTTCTTCGCACGCCTGCGCCACGAGCGTTACCTCAACGAGCAGACACACCTCAGTGGCACCAGCAACAGTCCGACCCTGGCGCCGGGCCAGGTGCTGTCCATCAGCGACGGCGCCCCACAAGCCTTCAACCCGAGCTGCGCGGTCATCGCCGTCAGCACCCGGGCCAGCCGCGACGGCGCGTTTATCTGCCAGTTCCAGGCGATGCCCTACAGCGAAGAGCTGTGTTTCCGACCGCCGCTGTTGCCCAAACCGCAGATCGCCGGCACCGTGCCCGCCCGCGTCACCAGCGGCCTGGCCCACGACCGCTATGCCGAAATCGACAAGGAAGGCCGCTACAAGGTCAACTTCCTGTTCGACCGCGACACCTGGCCACTCGGCCGCGAAAGCGCCTGGCTGCGCCTGGCCCGGCCCTACGCCGGCGACACCCACGGCCTGCACCTGCCGCTGATCTGCGGCACCGAAGTGGCGATCGCCTTCGAACAGGGCGACCCCGACCGCCCCTACATCGCCCACGCCCTGCACGACAGCGAACACCCCGACCACGTCACCCTCAACGCCCGCAACTACAAGCGCAACGTGCTGCGCACCCCGGCCAACAACAAACTGCGTATGGACGACAGCCGAGGCCAGGAGCACGTCAAGCTCAGCACCGAGTATGGCGGCAAGAGCCAGCTGAATCTGGGGCATCTGGTGGATGCGCAGCAGAAGCGGCGGGGGGAAGGGTTTGAGCTGAGGACGGATGATTGGGGCAGTGTGCGGGCGGGCAAGGGGGTGTTCATCAGTGCCGATGCGCAGACCAAGGCCCAAGGCCCGGTCCTCGACATGAGCGCTGCGGTGAACCGCCTGCAACAGGCCGGCCAACAACTGCAAAAACTCTCCACGGACGCACAGGCCGCCCAGGCAGAACCTGCGGATGTGGCGGCGCAATTGCAACTGCTGCGCCAGGACCTGGAACAACTGAAATCCTCGGTGTTGCTGCTCAGCGCCCCACAGGGCATCGCACTCACCAGCGGCCAGCACCTGCAACTGGCCGCGCAGGACAACCTGATGCTCAACGCCGGCGGCGAAGCGGACATCAGCGTGGTCAAACGCCTGTTTGTCGGCGTGGGCCAGGGCTTGAGTCTGTTCGTGCGCAAGCTGGGCATCAAGCTGATCGCCAATCAGGGCGCGGTGAGCATCCAGGCGCAGAACGACAAGCTGCAACTGCTGGCCCGGCATGGTTTGGACATCACCAGTACCGAAGATGAAATCCGCATTACTGCCAAAAAGAAAATCATCCTGAACGCCGGTGGCAGTTACCTGACCTTGGAGAAGCGTGGCATCGAGTCCGGCACGGCGGGGGACTACAACGTCAAGTCGGCCTACCACGGTTACACCCAAACCAAGGCCACCCAGCCCATGCGCCAGGCTTGGCTACCGGCGAAGATCGACCCGCCGCTGGAGTTCGACGAGCAGTTCCGGATATTAACCCCCGGTGATCAGCCTTGGGCTGGCACGCGGTACAAGATCACCGCCGCCTCCGGCCAGACCTGGAAAGGCACCACCGACAGCCAGGGGTTTACTGAGCGGGTGTACACGGAGAAGCCGCAAGCGCTGTCGTTGAGCTATGACCTGGAGGAGGAAGAAGAGGAGGAAGAGCTGGAGGGGATTACCCTGCGGATCGGGCTGTTTTTTGATGGGACCGGGAATAACGCGGGGAATTCTGCGCATACCGAGGATTGTCGTCGCGAGGACCTGACGCATTTTGTTCAGAGCGAGCTGGACAGCATCATCAAGCAATGCACTGACAGTGGCTTTGGCGGATTCGATGGCACGGCTTTCAGTAGTGCGCCGGATAACAGCTTCGGGAATGCGCCGAGTAATGTGGTGCATCTGCATGATCTTTACCCAGATCACTACAGTGACGCCTTGCTGGAGGGAAGTGAGATTGGCTATATGCCGGTCTATCTGGATGGTATTGGTACCACCCGTGAGAAAGGGGATTCGGTTATCGTTGGCCAAGGCTTCGGGCTCGGAGAGACTGGGGTCGTGGCGCGAGTTAAGCAGGCGCCCGATCTGATTAAGAAACGTCTGAACTTCTTCCAGCAAGTTAACCCTGACATACCCATCCGACGTATCGAATTCGATATTTTCGGCTTCAGTCGTGGCGCTGCAGCAGCACGGCATTGCGCCAATGAACTGCTCAAGCCGGGACGTGGCGTATTCAAAGAGTTGCTGCAGCCAGGTCACTTTGGTCTGTTGACGAGTTTCGATTCGGCCGTGGATGTCTGCATCAATTTCATCGGCCTATTCGACACCGTTGCCGCCATCTTCGACTTCCCCGAGCTTCTCGATGGTGACTTGGGTGTGCATAACGACAACAACCCCGGCGTCAACTTGTACCTGCCGCCCAACTGTGCGCGCAAGGTTATCCAGCTACAGGCCCGCGATGAGCGGCGCCAAAATTTTGCGCTGAACAGCGTGCTGGATGACCACCAGCAAATCATTCTGCCCGGCGTGCACTCGGACATTGGCGGCGGCTATTTGCCCAAGGCCCGTGAACGGGTGTGGCTGACCAAACCACGGCGTTTCACCGTACCGGCTAATCGCCCGGTGGAGGCACAACCGGCGTGGGCAGAGGCGCGATTCAAGAAGGTCCAGTTGGAAGGAACCATGGTGGCTGTTGATGGCAAGCTCAACATCAAAGCCTGGCCGATTGTCCCGGCTCATCGTGGGCCACAGGAGCCCACGAGCGAAGACTATTTCCTGACAATCGAACTGGACCGGCCGGTGCGCGGTGAGTTGTCGTTGATCCCGTTGCGCGTGATGCGTGAGCTGGCGGTGCGGCACGGCGTGCCGTTCAAAACCATTGAGGGACGAGCGGACCTGAAACTGCCTGAAGAGTTGAAACCGATCGCCGAGCGCATTCTCGATCAAACACTGTGCGAGCTTGAGGTCAGCCTTGATCGTGCGCAGGAGGAGTTACTGCGCAGTCGCTATATCCATCAGTCCGCACATTGGGTGCCCAGTGGGCCTCTTCTTGTCAGCAAGCCGACAGAGAGCGGTCAGCGCAATATCTACGCCAACCGGCCACAGAAGGGGTACCCGCAATGATTCGCCTTGCCTTGATCATTAGTCTGGCGTTCAGCCTGAGCGCGTGTGCTAGTGGGCCGAAAGTGCCCCCTCGACCCAAGCTGCCTTACGACAGTTGGTACGTGGGCCTCGCGGCTCCGCGCTTTATGGAAGTGTGGGTCGAAAGCGTGGATGTGCTTGATCAACGTGGATGGGCGTTTTTTCGTGTGTCTGGCGGCGTGGCCAGCTATACCCGTCAGCCAAAAGGCTGGCACAAGGGGGGAGGGAAAATGATGCCAGTGAACAATGTTGACTTGCCAGAAAAGTTGTTTCTGCGTTGGCAATCACTGGTAGAGCCGCAGACCTACAAGATCGGAATTTCAATCCCTCAGTGGGTGCGCGATGAGATGGTCAGGCCGGAGCGGGTGTTTTGCAAAGGCTCCAAGGAGTGGATAGATGACTATCGTGACGCAATCACCTTGGGCATGGCCCCCGGCGGCATCGTTAAAGTCTGGGTAGGAGGGGCCTGCCTTGGATTCAAGGAAGTTGGTCGCTTTCAGGCCGAGATCGAGCCGCTGGGACCTTACCGAGGTGGTAGCGAAGGTCAGTACGTCACCATCGAACCCGAAAACAAAGCTTACGTCAAAAAACACGGGATTCCTTATGGGACTTGGTAACGAGTCTTCGGTGCTTAGCGAATTGTCGTTGGTTCCTTTGCGGTGGAGCGAGAAGGTGTAAACCTTATTCAGGACGAGACATGCTCCAACAAAAAGCCCTGGCTCGTTTGAGTCATGGCTTTTTTGTGCCTGCTGTTTTTGTGGCGCCCCAGCCGGCCCCATCGCGGGCAAGTCGAATCGTCGCACCGCCGTGCCCACAGTGGTCCGGTGCATGCAGATCCATTGTGGGCGCGGCGGTGCGACGATTCGACTTGCTCGCGTAGGGGCCGGGTCGATCTTATGCAAACCTCTCAGGCATAAAAAAGCCCCAACTCATACGAGCCAGGGCTTCTCTGAAGCGCTACAACGACTTAGCCGTTGAACACGTCATCCACGCTTTTCAGCGGGTAGTTCTTCGGATACGGCAGGGTCGCCACACCGGTCTCGATCGCGGCCTTGGCCACGGCGTCGGAGATCAGGGTGATCAGACGGGCGTCCATTGGTTTCGGGATGATGTACTCACGACCGAATTCCAGCTTGATGCCGCCGTAGGCGTCGCACACTTCCTGAGGCACTGGCAGCTTGGCCAGTTCGCGCAGGGCGTTGGCCGCCGCGACTTTCATTTCTTCGTTGATGCGCTTGGCGCGAACGTCCAGGGCACCACGGAAGATGAACGGGAAGCCCAGCACGTTGTTGACCTGGTTCGGGTAGTCCGAACGGCCGGTGGCCATGATCACGTCGTTGCGAGTGGCGTGGGCCAGCTCAGGGGAGATTTCCGGATCAGGGTTCGAGCACGCGAACACGATCGGGTTGGCCGCCATGGATTTCAGGCCTTCAGCGCTCAGCAGGTTCGGACCGGACAGGCCAACGAACACGTCTGCGCCTTGCAGGGCATCAGCCAGGGTGCGCTTGTCGGTCGCGTGGGCGAAGACAGCCTTGTACTGGTTCAGGTCGTCACGGCCGGAGTGGATCACACCGGTACGGTCAACCATGAAGATGTTTTCGATGTTGGCACCCATGCTCACCAGCAATTTCATGCAGGAGATGGCGGCCGCACCGGCGCCCAGGCAGACGATTTTGGCGTCCGGCAGGGTTTTGCCAGCGATTTCCAGGGCGTTGATCATGCCGGCTGCGGTGACGATAGCGGTGCCGTGCTGGTCATCGTGGAATACCGGGATGTCGCACTGCTCGATCAGGGCGCGCTCGATCTCAAAGCACTCAGGTGCCTTGATGTCTTCAAGGTTGATGCCACCGAAGGTGATGGAGATGCGCTTGACGGTGTCGATGAAGGCCTGCGGGCTTTCGGAATCGACTTCGATGTCAAACACGTCGATGCCGGCGAAGCGCTTGAACAGCACGCCTTTACCTTCCATGACCGGCTTGGAAGCCAATGGGCCGAGGTTACCCAGGCCGAGAATAGCGGTGCCATCGGAAATGACTGCAACCAGGTTGCCTTTACCGGTGTATTTGTAGGCCAGCTCAGGGTCGCGACCAATTTCGCGCACTGGTTCGGCTACGCCGGGGCTGTAGGCCAGCGACAGGTCGCGGGCGGTAGCGGTGGGCTTGGTGAGTTCGACGCTCAGCTTTCCTGGACGAGGATTGGCGTGATACTCGAGAGCGGCAGTTTTCAGATCAGACATGTGGGCATTCCGCTTTTACTGTTGGACAGACTGGTCAGCGAGGATACGCGCCTCGTAAAGTCCCCACAAGACTGACCGGTCACCCCTGTCAAGCGCCCTGCTCTACGACTTTGGACCAAGAGCCACGGAACACAAGGGGCGCACTGTTCACAATCGCCTTTAAAAATGTCTACAATTTTTTAGCCAGGGACCGCTTCGATCATCGCCGGATCAGTCAGTGGCAACATCCAGCGTGCCTGACCTTGTTTGAGCCCACCGCGGCGCGAGCGGTCCAGCACCCAGCCGCGTGCCTCGATTTGCTTGCCTTTCAGGCTTTCCAGCGAGGCCGCATCGAAGCGATCCAGAAGATTGGGTGCAACACGCAACACAATCGAATCCTGTAATTCGATCCAGATTCCGCCACGATTGCGTTGAACCTTGCTCACACGTCCTCTGAGCACCGCAAAACCAGACGCGCTGATCTGATCCGCTTTCAGCACAGGCGACTGTCGCCATAAGCCGAGCCCAGCCTTGCGCGCACTGCGTTCCGCCGCTTGCTGGCAGTCGACAAAATCAACATTTGGGGCAACCGCCACCAGAAATCCCAGGCCTTCGGCGAGCATTTTTGCTTCAAGATTGGCGCCGTCGGCACCGAAGACATGGGCCAGGGTCCGGCCGTAACGGTCCTTGCTTTCTTTACCGGGTAACAATCCGACCCGCCCGTCGCTGGCGGCCACCAATGCTTCGAGCCGTTTGCGCGCGGCCAGGGCGAAGGGTTCGTCGGAGCGGCCTTTCTTGCCCAGCTCCGGGGTATTCAAGCCAATCATGCGTACGCTGCGGCCATCCTCGAGCCGCAGGGTGTCGCCATCCACTACCCGCTGAACCACGACCGAAGCCAGGCCACTCGGTGCCGGGCAGAAGGCCTGGGCAGCGGAGAGCCAAATCGCGGACACAAAAAAGGCGCCCACAAGGGACGCCTTTTTCATCAGCATGGAAAAACCGTAGCGGCTTCCCAAGTTGACAGGCCTTAGGCCTTTTTCGCGCCGAAAGCACCGAAACGGTCGGCGAAGCGCTGTACGCGGCCGCCAGTGTCCAGAGTCTTTTGCTTACCGGTGTAGAACGGGTGGCATTCGTTGCAAACGTCGATCGCCAGGGCTTTGCCGAAGGTCGAACGAGTTTCGAACTTGTTGCCGCAACTGCAGGTAACAGCAATTGCTGGGTATTCTGGATGGATATCAGCTTTCATGGTGTTTTCCTCAGGCTAGCGTGCCGCCACCCAACACTATTGTTGAATACCGCACGTAATTAGGCCGCGGATTCTACCAGACAATGTCATTCGCGCAAGCTGTCCCTTCTACCGACCGTCTGCTAGGCTCCCGGCCCAAAGCACCCCAGACTCCTGTAGGAGCGGGCTTGCCCGCGAAGAGGCCGGAACATTCAACATCCGGTTGATTGACCCGACGCCATCGCGAGCAAGCTCGCTCCTACAGAATCAGGTCGCGCCCAATTTCACCTGTTTATCGAGATCCCGCGTGCCCGACGCCATTTTGCGCCTCGCCCTCCCTTCGCCGCTGCGCCGCCTGTTCGACTACCGCGCCCCGGCCGGGGTCCCGCGCGCCCAATTGCAGCCGGGCATGCGCCTGCGGGTGCCGTTCGGTCGGCGGGAGATGATCGGGATTCTGGTGGAAGTCGCCGATACCAGTGAAGTCCCGGCAGAAAAGCTCAAGCCGGCGCTGGCCCTGCTCGATGCGACGCCGCCCCTGCCACCCGCGCTATTCAAACTCTGCCTGTGGACCTCCCAGTATTATCAGCACAGCCTGGGCGATACCCTGAGTTGGGCGCTGCCGGTGTTGTTGCGTCAGGGCGAGCTGGCCGAAGCACGCCAGGAGCGGTTCTGGTCCGCCGCCCCCGGCGCCCGCCTGGATGACCCGCGCATTGCCCGGGCACCCCGTCAGCGTGAGGCGCTGGCGACCCTGGCCCAGCACCCCCACGGCGTTGCTCACGCACTGCTGAGCAAGTTGATGCTGAGCAAGGACAGCCTTGATCTGCTGCTGGCCAAGGAACTTGTCCAGGTCGAAATCCGTCGGCACGCGCCCGGCGTGCGCCACGAACATTGGCTCGCCCAACCGGAACTGCCGCTCAACACCGAACAACGCGCGGCCTACGAGGCCATCCGCACCGGTTTCGACAGCTATCACGCGTTCCTGCTGGCCGGCGTCACCGGCAGCGGCAAGACCGAAGTCTATTTGCAGCTCATTCGTGAAACCCTGGAGTCCGGCAAGCAGGCCCTGGTGTTGATCCCGGAGATCAACCTCGGCCCGCAAACCCTGGCGCGCTTCGAACAGCGCTTCAATGCGCGGATCGCCCTGCTCCACTCCGCCGTCAATGATCGCGAGCGGCTGGACGCCTGGCTCGCCGCCCGGGACGGGGAGGCCGACATCATCATTGGCACCCGTTCAGCGCTGTTCACACCGATGAAAAATCCCGGCCTGATCATCATCGACGAAGAGCACGACGGCTCTTATAAGCAGCAGGAAGGCCTGCGTTATCACGCCCGGGACCTGGCGCTGGTCCGCGCGCGGCAGGAAAACATCCCGATTGTGCTCGGGTCCGCCACACCGTCCCTAGAAAGCCTGCACAACGCCTACACCGGCCGTTATGGCCTGCTGCGCCTCAACGAGCGCGCCGGTGGCGCCAAGCAGCCACGATTCCTGCGCCTGGATGTCAAAAGCCGACCACTGGACAGCGGCATCTCCGGGCCGATGCAGCAGGCCATCGGCCAGACCCTGGCCGCCGGGCAACAAGTACTGGTATTCCTCAACCGCCGAGGATTCGCTCCCACCCTGCTGTGTCACGACTGCGGTTGGATGTCCGAATGCCAGCGCTGCGATGCGCGCATGACCGTGCACCAGCGTTACGGTGAACTGCGCTGCCACCATTGCGGTTATGTCGAACGCACGCCACGACAGTGCCCGAAATGCGACAAGGTCGATTTGCGCCCGGTGGGCGCCGGCACCGAACGCGCCGAAGAGCGGCTGGCCATTCTGTTTCCCGATTACCCGGTGCTGCGCGTCGACCGCGACAGTACGTCGCGCAAGGACGCGATGAACCAATTGTTCGCGACCATTCAAAAAGGCCAGCCCTGTATTTTGGTGGGCACGCAGATGCTAGCCAAGGGGCACCATTTCCCGCGGGTGACCCTGGTGTCGATTCTCGATGCCGATGGCGGGCTGTTTTCCGGCGACTTCCGCGCCAGCGAACGCATGGCGCAGTTGATCGTGCAGGTCGCTGGCCGTGCCGGACGGGCCGAGGAACCGGGCCGGGTAATCATCCAGACCCACCTCGCTGACCATCCCCTGCTGGTGCAATTGACCGAGCAGGGTTATTTCGCCTTTGCCGAACAGGCGCTGAGCGAGCGCCGCGCCGCCGGCCTGCCGCCGTTCGCGCACCTGGCTTTACTGCGCGCCGAGGCGCACAAACCGGGTCAGGCCGAAGGCTTCCTGGATGAAGCCTGCAGCGAGGCCGAGCGTTTGCTCGCCGAGCAGAATCTGGGCGGCATTGAACTGTTGGGGCCGGTGCCGGCGCCCATGGAGCGCCGCGCCGGGCGCTTCCGCGCGCAGTTGCTGTTGCAGGCCACGGCACGAGCTCCGCTGCATCGGCTGCTGGCCAGCTGGTTGCTGGTGCTGGAGCAGATGCCGAGTGGGCGGGCGGTGCGGTGGTCTTTGGATGTTGACCCTGTGGATTTGTATTGACCTGAAGATGGCTATCGCGAGCATGCTCGCTCCTACAGTAGAGCTCGCCCCCTTTAGGAGCGGGCTCGCCCGCGATTTGGGACGAATAGTCACCACACATCCCCAACCCACCTGCTAAGGTTGGCAAGCCCGCCTCGGCAACGGATAATGCCCAGTTTTTCCACCAGCGCATGATGCGCCGCCGCGCCTGCGGTCGAAAGAGAAGACCATGAAAGACACCATCCGCCAGCTGATCCAACAAGCCATCACCCAACTCGTCAACGAAGGTGTGTTGCCTGAAGGCCTGTCGCCGGCGATCCAGGTGGAAAACTCGCGCGACAAGAAAAACGGCGATTTCGCCAGCAATATCGCGATGATGCTGGCCAAGCCGGCCGGCATGAAGCCACGTGACCTGGCCGAGAAAATCATCGCCGCGTTGCCCGCCGACGAAAACGTATCCAAGGTCGAAATCGCCGGTCCTGGCTTCCTGAATTTCTTCCAGAACACCCAGGCCCTGGCTGCACGCCTGGACGCCGCCCTCGCCGACGAACACCTCGGCGTACGCAAGGCCGGCCCGGCCCAGCGCACCGTAGTCGACCTGTCGGCCCCCAACCTGGCCAAGGAAATGCACGTCGGCCACTTGCGCTCGACCATCATCGGCGACGGCGTGGCTCGCGTGCTGGAATTCCTCGGCGACGAGGTGATTCGCCAGAACCACGTAGGCGACTGGGGCACCCAGTTCGGCATGCTGATGGCCTACCTGCAGGAAAACCCGATCACCAGCGAAGAGCTGTCGGACCTGGAGAACTTTTATCGCGCCGCCAAGAAGCGCTTCGACGAGTCCGAAGAATTCGCCGACCGCGCCCGTGGCCTGGTGGTCAAGCTGCAGGCCGGCGATGCCGAATGCCTGGCGCTGTGGACCAAGTTCAAGGACATCTCGCTGTCCCACTGCCAGAAAATCTACGAGCTGCTGAACGTCAAACTGACCATGGCCGACGTGATGGGCGAAAGCGCCTACAACGACGACCTGATCAACGTGGTCAACGACCTGAAGGCCGCCGGCATGCTGGTCGAGAGCAACGGCGCGCAGTGCGTGTTCCTCGACGAGTTCAAGAATGCCGACGGCGATCCGTTGCCCGTGATCATCGTCAAGGCTGACGGCGGCTACCTCTACGCCACCACCGACCTGGCAGCCGTGCGCTATCGCAGCGGCAAGCTCAAGGCCGATCGTGCGCTGTATTTCGTCGACCAGCGCCAGGCCCTCCACTTCCAGCAAGTGTTCGCCGTGGCACGCAAGGCCGGTTTCGTCACGCACCCGATGGACATGGAACACATGGGCTTCGGCACCATGAACGGTTCCGACGGCCGTCCGTTCAAGACCCGTGATGGCGGCACCGTGAAGCTGATCGACCTGCTGACCGAAGCCCAGGAACGCGCCTACACGCTGGTCAAGGACAAGAATCCGGAGCTGGCCGAAACCGAGCTGCGCAACATCGCCAAGGTGGTGGGCATCGACGCGGTGAAATACGCCGACCTGTCGAAACACCGCACCAGCGATTACAGCTTCAACTTCGACCTGATGCTCAACTTCGAAGGCAACACCGCGCCGTACCTGCTGTACGCCTACACCCGCGTGGCTGGCGTGTTCCGCAAGCTCGGCAAGACGTTCAGCGAAGTCGACGACCACATCGCCCTCGAAGCCGCCCAGGAACTGGAATTGGCCGCAAAACTGGCGCAATTCAGCGAAGTGCTCAACAACGTCGCCGAGAAGGGCACGCCGCATACCCTATGCGCCTACCTGTACGATGTCGCCGGCCTGTTCTCCAGCTTCTACGAGAACTGCCAGATTCTCAGCGCCGATACCCCAGCTCAGATGCAGAGCCGCCTGCGCCTCGCTGCGCTGACGGGTCGCACCCTCAAGCAAGGCCTGGAACTCTTGGGTCTGGAAACTCTGGAGCGTATGTAAGTTGGCTGCCAAGAAAAAACCTGCACCCAAGCGTGGCGCCAGCCGTTACCAAGCTCCAGCGAAAAAACCGATCCCGGGTTGGTTGTGGATGGCCATCGGCCTGACGGTCGGCGCATTCATCGTGTTCCTCATGAAACTGGAGCCGGGCAAGGGCAGCGACAGCGTCAAGCGCGAGAAAATCGAACAGCAGAAAGCGACCAGGATCGCCGAAGCCAACAAGACGCCGCCGAGCCCCACGCAGCCGGTAAAACCCAAGTACGACTTCTACACCCTGCTGCCGGAGTCGGAAGTCATTGTGCCGCCGGATGCCGTACCTGAGAAAACCCCGCCGACGCCAGCCGTGCCGACTACGCCGGTGACGCCAGCGGAAGCGGCGAAAATCGATACCGCACGCGCCCAGGCTGCGCTGGCTGGCATCACGCCGCCGCCAGCCCCACCGGTGGCCAAGGCAGCACCGGTGACCAAATATTTCCTGCAAGCGGGTTCATTCCGCAAGGAAGCCGATGCGGATAAGGTGCGGGCGCAGATCATTCTGTTGGGGCAGGCGGTCGCGGTGGAATCTGGCACGGTTAAAGACGAGACCTGGTATCGGGTGCTGGTCGGGCCGTTCAGCAATCGTGAACAACTGACCACAGCGCAGAAACAATTGGCTGGGGCCGGATTTAGCAACCTGTTGTTACAACAACGCCAGAACCGCTGATTCTTCCAGCTGTACCGCGTTATCGTTCATCGCAAGCAGGCCCGCTCCCACAGGGTATTGTGGATTCACACTATCCACTGCAGGAGCGGGCTTGCCCGCGATGGCGCCCGCCCACACAACGCACCCCTCCCTCGACCACCACTCGTCCCCTCCCCCACCCCGCAGTTGAAATCCCCCGCACCACCCCCATATGAGTTTGCAGAAGGCATTTTCGCCCCGCTGCGTGGAGACTCTCCCTTGACCACCATCGTTTCAGTTCGCCGCCACGGCAAAGTCGTCATGGGCGGCGACGGCCAGGTTTCCCTTGGCAATACCGTGATGAAAGGCAATGCGAAGAAAGTTCGCCGTCTGTACCACGGTCAGGTCATTGCCGGTTTTGCCGGCGCCACCGCTGACGCCTTTACCCTCTTCGAACGCTTCGAAGGCCAGCTCGAGAAGCATCAGGGCCACCTGGTTCGCGCCGCCGTCGAACTGGCCAAGGAATGGCGTACCGATCGCTCCCTCAGCCGCCTCGAAGCCATGCTTGCCGTCGCCAACAAGGACGCCTCCTTGATCATCACCGGCAACGGCGATGTGGTCGAACCCGAAGATGGCCTGATTGCCATGGGTTCCGGGGGCGCCTATGCACAGGCTGCGGCCAGCGCCCTGCTGAAGAAAACCGATTTGTCGGCCCGTGAAATCGTCGAGACCGCCCTTGGCATCGCCGGCGACATTTGTGTATTCACCAACCACACCCAGACCATTGAGGAGCAGGATCTCGCTGAATAAGCCTGACGCGGCCCCTGTGCCACGGCTTGTTTCTGCTTGAGGACCGTCAATTACTATGTCCATGACTCCCCGCGAAATCGTCCACGAACTCAACCGCCATATCATCGGCCAGGACGATGCCAAGCGCGCCGTCGCCATTGCCCTGCGCAACCGCTGGCGTCGGATGCAGCTGCCTGAAGAGCTGCGCGTTGAAGTAACGCCCAAGAACATCCTGATGATCGGCCCGACCGGTGTCGGCAAAACCGAGATCGCCCGTCGCCTGGCCAAATTGGCCAATGCGCCGTTCATCAAGGTCGAAGCGACCAAATTCACCGAAGTCGGCTATGTCGGCCGCGATGTCGAATCGATCATCCGTGACCTCGCCGACGCCGCGATCAAGCTGTTTCGCGAACAGGAAATGACCAAGGTTCGCCACCGCGCCGAAGACGCCGCCGAAGAGCGCATTCTCGACGCGCTGCTGCCACCGGCTCGCAGTTTCAATGAAGAAGCCGCGCCGTCGACCGATTCCAATACCCGCCAACTGTTTCGCAAGCGCCTGCGCGAAGGCCAGTTGGATGACAAGGAGATCGAAATCGAAGTCGCCGAAGTGGCAGGCGTCGATATCTCCGCGCCACCGGGCATGGAGGAGATGACCAATCAGTTGCAGAGCCTGTTCGCCAATATGGGCAAGGGCAAGCGCAAGAGCCGCAAGCTCAAGGTCAAGGAAGCGCTGAAACTGGTTCGCGATGAAGAAGCGAGCCGCCTGGTCAACGATGAAGAGCTGAAAGCCAAGGCACTGGAAGCGGTCGAGCAACACGGCATCGTGTTCATCGACGAGATCGACAAGGTCGCCAAGCGCGGCAATGCCGGTGGTGTCGATGTCTCCCGTGAAGGTGTACAGCGCGATTTGCTGCCACTGATCGAAGGCTGCACCGTGAATACCAAGCTGGGCATGGTCAAGACCGACCACATCCTGTTCATTGCCTCTGGCGCGTTCCACCTGAGCAAACCGAGCGACCTGGTGCCCGAGCTGCAGGGTCGTCTGCCCATTCGTGTCGAGCTCAAGGCGCTGTCGCCGCAAGACTTCGAGCGCATCCTCAGTGAACCGCATGCGTCGCTCACCGAGCAGTATTGCGCGCTTTTGAAAACCGAAGGCCTGGGCATCGAGTTCAAGCCGGACGGCATCAAGCGCATCGCCGAGATCGCCTGGCAGGTCAACGAGAAAACCGAGAACATCGGTGCGCGTCGCCTGCACACGCTGCTCGAACGCCTGCTCGAAGAGGTCTCGTTCAGCGCTGGCGACCTGGCCAGCGCCCATGACGACAAGGTCATCGAGATCGACGCAGAGTACGTCAACAGCCATCTGGGCGAATTGGCGCAGAACGAAGACTTGTCCCGTTATATCCTGTAAGCCAGACCTGTAGGAGCGAGCATGCTCGCGATGGATGTCCAGACAACACGGGCAGTCAGACAGCCAGCGTAATCGTTGACGACCATCGCGAGCATGCTCGCTCCTACAGGGTTCCATTCCCCGCGGAATTTTGGCCATGACCCAACTCCCCACCGACATCAAACTGCACAAAGCCTCGAAAACCCTGTCGCTGAAATACGCATCTGGCGAGGAGCATCACCTGCCCGCTGAATTCCTGCGCGTGCACTCCCCCTCCGCCGAGGTCCAGGGCCACGGCAAACCTATCCTGCAATTTGGCAAGATCGGCGTAGGACTGACCAAGGTCGAGCCGGCCGGCCAGTACGCACTGAAATTGACCTTCGACGACGGCCACGACAGCGGCCTGTTCACCTGGGACTACCTGTACCAGTTGGGCGTTCGTCAGGAGGATCTGTGGAACGATTATCTCGCCGAACTGAAAAGCGCCGGCAAGAGCCGCGACCCCAGCGAGTCGGTCGTCAAGCTGATGCTCTAGCCTGTGCCTCTTGCTCATTAGAGGGCATTTTCTAATTTCATTTGTTTGAATGTTTGGCCGCGAGGCCACTCATTGGCCTGCTTGCGAAAAAAATTAAACTCGGGTAACCAATGGAGCTGGCAAGTTCCCTGCAGTGCGCCTTGATGTGCAATCGCAGAATCAACGGTCACCCGAGCAGTAGTACCAGGCATTCGCTGTGTGACTACACAGCAGGACCGGGTACTCGTCTCAGGACAATGGAGCGTCGTAGATGAGTAAACAGAATAACGATGACTTGAAGTTTCAGGCCTCGGAAAACACCCTGGGGTTGAATCCTGTCGTTGGGCTGCGTGGAAAGGATCTACTGGCCTCTGCTCGAATGGTACTCAGGCAAGCGATCAAGCAACCGATTCACAGCGCCAAGCACGTCGCGCATTTCGGCCTGGAGCTCAAGAATGTCCTGCTCGGCAAGTCTGAGCTGCAACCGGCAGGCGATGACCGTCGCTTCGCCGACCCTGCCTGGAGCCAGAATCCGCTCTACAAACGTTATCTGCAAACCTATCTGGCGTGGCGCAAGGAGCTTCACGACTGGATCGACGACAGCAGCCTGTCGCCCAACGATGTCAGCCGTGGGCACTTTGTAATCAACCTCATGACCGAGGCCATGGCCCCGACCAACAGCGCAGCCAACCCGGCGGCTGTAAAACGCTTCTTTGAAACCGGTGGCAAGAGCCTGCTCGATGGCTTGTCGCACCTGGCCAAGGATCTGGTGCACAACAACGGCATGCCCAGCCAGGTCAACATGGGCGCCTTCGAGGTCGGCAAGAGCCTGGGCGTGACCGAGGGCGCGGTGGTATTCCGCAACGACGTACTGGAGCTGATCCAGTACAAGCCCATCACTGAGCAGGTACATGAACGCCCGCTGCTGGTGGTACCGCCGCAAATCAACAAATTTTATGTATTCGACCTCAGCCCCGAAAAAAGCCTGGCACGCTTCTGCCTGCGCAGTAACGTGCAGACCTTCATCGTCAGCTGGCGCAATCCGACCAAGGAACAGCGTGAGTGGGGCCTGTCGACCTACATCGAGGCGCTCAAGGAAGCGGTTGACGTGGTCACCGCGATCACCGGCAGTAAAGACGTGAACATGCTCGGTGCCTGCTCCGGCGGCATCACGTGCACCGCGTTGCTGGGCCACTACGCCGCGATCGGCGAGAACAAGGTCAACGCCCTGACCCTGCTGGTCAGCGTGCTGGACACCACTCTGGACACCGATGTGGCCCTGTTCGTCAACGAACAGACCCTGGAAGCGGCCAAGCGCCACTCCTACCAGGCCGGCGTGCTGGAAGGAAAAGACATGGCGAAAGTCTTCGCCTGGATGCGCCCCAACGACCTGATCTGGAACTACTGGGTCAACAATTACCTGCTGGGCAACGAGCCGCCGGTGTTCGACATCCTGTTCTGGAACAATGACACCACGCGTCTGCCCGCCGCGTTTCACGGCGACCTGATCGAAATGTTCAAGAGCAACCCGTTGATTCGCCCCAACGCACTGGAAGTGTGCGGCACGCCGATCGACCTCAAGCAGGTCAAGGCCGACATCTTTTCCCTGGCGGGCACCACCGATCACATCACACCGTGGAAGTGCTGCTACAAGTCGGCGCAACTGTTCGGCGGCAACGTCGAGTTCGTGCTGTCCAGCAGCGGGCACATCCAGAGCATCCTGAACCCGCCGGGCAACCCGAAATCACGTTATATGACCAACACCGAGACCTCGACGTCGGCCGAAGAGTGGCAGGAAAACTCTACCAAGCATACCGACTCCTGGTGGCTGCACTGGCAGGCCTGGCAGGCCGCCCGTTCGGGCGAAATGAAGAAGGCCCCGGTAAAACTGGGCAACAAGGCGTATCCGGCGGGCGAGGCCGCGCCGGGGACTTACGTACATGAAAGATAGTGGCGAGCCGCAAGCTACAAGCCGCAAGCTGAGCATGACCTGCTTGCGGCTTGCAGCTTGTGGCTGCTCTTCACTGCCCCAAAAGGCCTGACCATGCCGCAACCGTACATTTTTCGTACCGTAGACCTGGATGGCCAGACCCTCCGGACGGCGGTGCGCCCCGGCAAATCTCACATGACGCCCTTGCTGATTTTCAATGGCATCGGCGCCAACCTGGAGCTGGTGTTTCCGTTCGTCGCCGCGCTGGACCCTGACCTCGAAGTCATCGCGTTCGACGTCCCCGGCGTCGGCGGCTCATCAACGCCCAGCCGACCGTACCGATTTCCTGGCCTCGCCAAGCTCACGGCGCGCATGCTCGACTATCTCGACTACGGGCAAGTCAACGTGATTGGCGTCTCCTGGGGCGGCGCCCTCGCTCAGCAGTTCGCCCACGACTACCCGGAACGCTGCAAAAAACTGGTGCTGGCCGCCACGGCGGCGGGTGCAGTGATGGTGCCGGGCAAACCGAAAGTGCTGTGGATGATGGCCAGCCCACGACGCTATATCCAGCCGTCGCACGTGATCCGCATCGCTCCGATGATCTACGGCGGGTCGTTCCGTCGCGACCCGACCCTGGCTGCCAGTCACGCCGCCAAAGTGCGTTCGGCTGGCAAGCTCGGTTATTACTGGCAGCTGTTCGCCGGCCTCGGCTGGACCAGCATCCACTGGCTGCACAAGATCCACCAGCCGACCCTGGTGCTGGCCGGCGACGATGATCCGCTCATCCCGCTGATCAACATGCGCATGCTGGCTTGGCGCATTCCCAATGCTCAGTTGCACATCATCGACGACGGGCATCTGTTCCTGATCACCCGCGCCGAAGCCGTGGCGCCGATCATCATGAAGTTCCTCGAGGAGGAACGGCAACGCGCCGTGATGCATCCCCATCCAGCACCACTGGGCGGTTAGCCCGTTGCCTATCGGCGGGCAGGAGGCCACGCCGCGCAACAACCCGTAACAGCGTCTATGGTGTTCTGGTTCGGTGTTTGTTTTGGCCTGAAGACGAAGGAGTGTTGAGTCATGCGCGACAAGCCAGCAAGGGAGTTTTCACCCACTCCCGCCGCGTTCATCAACGCACAGAGCGCCATCACCGGTTTGCGTGGTCGGGATCTGGTTTCGACCTTGCGCAGCGTGGCTGCACACGGATTGCACAATCCAATGCACAGCGCCAGGCATGCCTTGAAACTGGGCGGACAACTGGGGCGCGTATTGCTGGGCGAAACCCTGCACCCAACCAACCCTCGTGACAGTCGTTTCAGCGACCCGGCCTGGAGCCTCAATCCGTTCTATCGCCGCAGCCTGCAGGCCTACCTGAGCTGGCAGAAACAGGTCAGTAGCTGGATCGACGAAAGCGACATGCCCCCGGACGATCGCCTCCGCGCCCACTTTGTATTTTCCCTGCTCAGCGATGCCGTGTCGCCGTCTAACACCCTGCTCAATCCACTGGCGGTCAAGGAAATCTTCAACTCGGGTGGCAACAGCCTGGTTCGCGGCATCAGTCATCTGGTCGATGACTTCCTGCACAACGACGGCCTGCCCAGACAAGTGACCAAGCAGGCCTTCGAGGTCGGTAAAACCGTGGCGACCACCCATGGTTCGGTGGTGTTTCGCAACGAGCTGCTCGAGCTGATCCAGTACAAGCCGATGAGCGAGAAGCAATACTCCACACCGCTTCTGGTGGTGCCGCCGCAGATCAACAAGTACTACATTTTCGACCTGAGCCCGAGCAACAGTTTCGTCCAGTTTGCCCTGAAAAACGGCCTGCAGACCTTCATGATCAGTTGGCGCAACCCGGATGTTCGTCATCGCGAATGGGGCCTGTCGAGCTATGTGGAGGCAGCGGAAGAGGCGATGAACGTGTGCCGGGCGATCACCGGCGCCCGTGAGGTCAACCTGATGGGCGCGTGCGCCGGCGGACTGACCATCGCCGCACTGCAAGGTCACCTGCAAGCCAAGCGGCAGATTCGCCGAGTGAGCAGCGCAACCTATCTGGTGAGCCTGCTCGACAGCCAGATGGACAGCCCTGCCACCCTGTTTGCCGACGAACAGACGCTGGAAGCCTCCAAGCGGCGCTCCTATCAAAAAGGCGTGCTGGACGGTCGCGACATGGCCAGGGTGTTCGCCTGGATGCGCCCAAACGACTTGATCTGGAGCTACTTCGTCAACAACTACCTGCTGGGCAAGGAGCCGCCGGCGTTCGACATCCTTTACTGGAACAACGACACCACGCGCCTGCCGGCAGCGCTTCACGGCGACTTGTTGGACTTCTTCAAACACAACCCGCTGGGCCACCCGGGCGGCCTCGAAGTATGCGGCACTCCCATCAATCTGCAGAAAGTCACCGTCGACAGTTTCAGCGTCGCCGGCATCAACGACCACATCACGCCGTGGGATGCGGTGTATCGCTCGACGCTGCTGCTGGGTGGCGAGCGACGCTTTGTGCTGGCCAACAGTGGCCATGTGCAAAGCATCCTCAACCCACCTTCCAACCCGAAAGCCAATTTCATCGAAAGCACCAAACTGAGCAGCGACCCGCGTGCGTGGTACTACGACGCCAAGCAAGTCGAAGGCAGTTGGTGGACGCAATGGCTGGCCTGGATTCAGGAACGCTCGGGCGCACAAAAGGACACCCACATGGCTCTGGGCAACCAGAATTATCCACCGATGGAAGCGGCACCCGGCACTTACGTGCGAGTGCGCTGACGGCCAACGCACCACGGCCAAGACTGGCCGTGGCATGACCTGACATTAAGAAGACTGGATGAAAACCCGCGACCGGATCCTCGAATGTGCCCTGCAATTGTTCAACCAGAAGGGCGAACCGAACGTCTCCACCATGGAAGTTGCCAACGAGATGGGCATCAGCCCGGGCAACCTCTATTACCACTTCCACGGCAAGGAACCGCTGATCCTCGGACTGTTCGAGCGCTTCCAGGCCGAGCTCTCGCCACTGCTCGACCCACCTGGCGATGTGGAACTGGCACCGGAAGATTACTGGCTGTTCCTGCACCTGATCGTCGAGCGCCTGGCGCATTACCGGTTTCTGTTCCAGGACCTGTCAAACCTGGCCGGGCGCCTGCCGAAACTGGCCAAAGGCATACGCAACCTGCTCAACGCACTCAAACGCACGCTGGCGTCCTTGCTGGCAAGGCTGAAGGCGCAAGGGCAACTGGTCAGCGACACACAGGCATTGGGGCAGTTGGTGGAGCAGATCACCCTGACGCTGCTGTTCTCGCTGGACTATCAGCGCATCATCGATCGCGTGGGCGAGGTCAGGCTGGTGGTCTACCAGATCATGATGCTGGTGGCCCCGCACCTGCTGCCGCCGATCAAGGCCGCAACCGAGCAGATGGCGCTGCAATATCTCGAAGATCCCCTGTAGAAGCGAGCATGCTCGCTCCTACAGGTAAAAAGCAGTGACTCACGCATAAACAAAAACGCCCGACCTTCGCAGGCCGGGCGTTTTCTCGAGCCCTGAAATCAGGACTGACTGGTTGGCGTCGAAGAAGCTGGCGCGGCAGTCGGGGTGACAGCAGGCGTTGGAGCGGCAGCGGAGTTGGTGGTGCTGGCCGCAGTCGCCGGGGTTGCCGGTTTGGCGGCAGCCACTGCTGGTTTTGCGGCAGCGGCTTTCGGCGCCGCCGGTTTTTTCACTGCAGGTTTTGCCGCAGGCTTGGCGGCCGGCTTGGCAGCCGCAGTCTTGGCAGCGGGTTTTGCTGCAGGTTTCGCGGCTGGCTTCGCAGCCGGTTTAGCCGCTGCGGCTGCCGGTTTGGCAGCAGGCTTGGCGGCTGCCTTGGTCACAGGTTTTGCTGCCGCTTTCGCGGCAACGGGTTTGGCCGCTGCCTTGGTAGCTGCAGGTTTGGCCGCTGCGGTTTTCGCCGCCGGCTTGGTGGCTGCTTTTGCGGCAGGCTTGGCAGCCGGTTTGGCCGCCGCTTTTACCAGAGGCTTGGCAGCCGTCTTGGTAGCAGGTTTGGCAGCAGCGGTTTTGGCCGCTACAGGTGCAACCTTGGCACCGGTGAGTTTTTCGATTTGCTTGGTCAGGGTATCGACCTTGCTGTGCAGCGCCTTGACTTCATTACGGCTCGGTACGCCCAGGCGCGAAATCGCGCTGTTGAGGCGCTTGTCGAAAGCACCTTCCAGTTCGTCCCACTTGCCCAGTGCACGGTCTTTCACACCGGAGATGCGAGATTTAGCCGAGGACGCGGAATCCTTGGCGGCATCGACACCTTTGCCGACAGCGCTCTTGGTGAGCTTCTCGGCTTTCTCGCCGTCTTTGACCAATGCATCGAAGAGTTTGCTGCCGTCAGTGTCGATCTTCGAGTACACGCCTAAGCCAGCCAGCCAGATCTTGCGGGAGTAGTCTTCGACTTTCCCAATCCACGAGCTGCCTTCTTTATCGGTGTTCTTTTTACCAGCCATCCCGTTCTCCTTAAGATTTACGCGCGACGCGTTCGAGCAATGCCGTCAGCTCATCGAGCTTGACAGAGAGTGCCTCAACGTCATGTTTAGACGGAATGCCGATACGATTCAAGGCACTTGCGACACGCGAGTCAAAAGCCTTCTCTACTTTATCGAGTTGAACTTCGACCTTGCCTTTGAAAGTGCTCACTTCACTCTTGGCTTCATCGATCTCGGTATTAGCCGCTACAAGTTTTTCGGCAACTAATTTTTTGCCTTTCTTTTCAACAAGTTGACCTTCCTTGATCAACTCCTGGAAGTACTCGCTGCCCTCCTGACCGACCTTGGTGTAGGCGCCCAGGCCTGCCAGCCAGATCTTGCGGGCATAGGATTTCACGTCGCTCAGAGCCGTTGTCGAAGCGTCGATTTTTTTCTTCAAAATTACTTTGGCCATGGTGCACCTCACGCGCAGAAGGTTTGAGGAACTGCCCGGGAAAGAGTCGGGCTCATGCACAACGTAAGGAGAATAATTAGAAAGGGCACCCTAACAACTGACACAAAACAATGGACGGGGATGTAGGAGATGATGGTGATCCTGTGGGAGCGGCGGTGCGACGATTCGACTTGCTCGCTCCCACAGGGAAAGTATTCAACTCACGAGTCGGTTACACCAACGCCTTATCCAGCGCCTTCTCGATTTCCGCTTTGATCATGCCGCTCATGGCCGACATCATCAGACCCAGCTCCACTTCGACGCGGATCGAATCATCCGCCACATGCACCGCACCTTTAACCCCCGAACGCTTGAGATTCAGGGTGTCGCCGGACCATTGCGGCTCCAGGCCATACTGATCGGACAGCTTCTGCGCCAGCTTGTCAGCCTTCTCGCGGGCCGCTTCCTTGCCCAGGTCGTGGGCACGTTCAACAGTAATACGGGCCATCAAATGACTCCTGTTTATGGGTACGCTACTTGGGCATATTGACCGCCGATGCGGCAAAACGTCCCAGTGATTGCCTATCTTACCTGCAGCCTTGCCAAGACAAAGCCGGCCACCGGGATTAGAATGCCCGCATTCTCTTCTGGTGACAGCGATATGACTGATCAGCGCAAAGGCAGCGATGCCGAACCCACCACTCACTTCGGCTTCAAAAACGTTCCGGAAAGCCAAAAAGCGGAAAAAGTCGCCGAGGTGTTCCACTCGGTAGCGGCCAAGTACGACTTGATGAATGACCTCTTGTCGGGCGGCATGCACCGTCTGTGGAAGCGTTTTGCAATTGAACTGTCGGGCGTGCGCAGCGGCAACCGTGTGCTCGATATCGCTGGCGGCACCGGCGACCTGACCAAGAAATTCTCGCACCTGGTTGGCCCGACTGGCCACGTGGTATTGGCCGACATCAACGAGTCCATGCTCAAGGTCGGTCGTGACCGCCTGCTGGACCTGGGTGTGGCCGGCAATGTCGAATTCGTTCAGGCCGACGCGGAAAAACTGCCGTTCCCTGACAATCATTTCGATTGCGTGACCATCGCCTTCGGCCTGCGCAACGTGACGCACAAGGAAGACGCCCTGCGTTCCATGCTGCGCGTGCTCAAGCCTGGCGGCCGTCTGCTGGTGCTGGAGTTCTCCAAGCCGACTAACGCACTCATGTCCAAGGCCTACGACGCCTACTCGTTCGCCTTCATGCCGCTGGTGGGCAAGCTGGTGACCAACGACTCGGAAAGCTATCGCTATCTGGCCGAATCGATCCGCATGCACCCGAATCAGGAAACCCTGAAGTCGATGATGGTCGAGGCCGGTTTCGACCGCGTGACTTACCACAACATGACCGCAGGCATCGTCGCCCTGCACCGTGGCATCAAGCCCTGATGCTGCTCGCCGGACTGCTCGCCAGCGTTGAACTCGGCCTGAACCGGGTGCTGCGCCTCGACAGCACGGCGCTGCCGCGGCTGGCGCATTTGAGCGGCAAAGTGATCGCCGTCGAGTGCCGCAGCCCGGCGCTGCATTTACACATCCTGCCCAGCGACGAAGGCTTGATGCTCGCCTCTCAATGGGAAAGCGGCGCTGATTGCACCTTGCGCGCCCCCGCTGCCAGCCTGATAAAGCTGGCGCTGAGCAAGGACAAAACTGCGGTCCTGCACGGTCCTGAAGTCGAACTCGACGGCGACAGCAGTGTGCTGCTGGAGCTGGCCGCCATCCTCCAGGACCTGGAGCTGGACTGGGAGTACGAGCTGTCGCGCTGGCTGGGCCCGGTCGCCACGCAATTGGTGGGCGGTCACCTGCGCAGTCGCGCTCGCTGGTATCAGCAAGGATTTTCCAGCCTGGGCCAGAACCTGGGCGAATACCTGGCCGAAGAATCGCGTACCCTCGTCGGTCAGCGCGAAGCTGAAGCCCGTTTCAGTGAACTGGACCGGATCAAGCTCGATCTGGAACGTCTCGAGGCGCGTGTCGAGCGCCTTTCCCGATCCCTAGACCCAAGCGATAACGCATGAAGCTGCTTGCCGTCCGCCGTTTGTTGCGCATCCAGCGCGTTGTGATTCGTTATCGCCTCGATGACCTGCTGTTCGACCTGCCGCTGCCGTGGTTCCTGCTGGCGCTGCGCTATGCCCTGCCGTGGCGCTGGTTCCCGCGCAAGAAAACGGACCTGAGCCGAGGTGCACGTCTGCGTCTGGCGCTGCAGGACCTGGGACCGATCTTCATCAAGTTCGGGCAGATCCTCTCCACCCGTCGCGATCTGCTGCCGGAAGACATCGCCGACGAGTTGATGCTGCTTCAGGACCGCGTGCCACCGTTCGATTCCCAGGTGTCGGTCAAGCTGATCGAAGAACAGCTGGGCAAGAAGATCAGTGAAGTGTTCAGCCGCTTCGACATCGAACCACTGGCCTCGGCGTCGGTAGCGCAGGTGCACGCCGCGCAACTGAAAACCGGCGAAGAAGTGGTGGTCAAGGTGATCCGCCCCGGCCTCAAGCCGGTGATTGCCCAAGACCTGGCGTGGCTGTTCATCCTCGCCCGAGCTGCGGAGAAACTCTCGGCCGATGCGCGCCTGCTGCACCCGGTGGACGTGGTCAGCGACTACGAAAAAACCATCTATGACGAACTCGACCTGTTGCGCGAGGCGGCCAACGCCAGCCAGTTGAAGCGCAACTTCGAAGGCTCGCCGATGCTCTACGTACCGCAGGTCTATTGGGACTGGTGCCGGCCAAAAGTGCTGGTGATGGAGCGCATCTACGGAATTCAGGTCACGGATCTGGCGACCCTTGCCGACCAGCGCACCGACATGAAAATGCTCGCCGAGCGCGGCGTGGAAATTTTCTTCACCCAGGTTTTCCGCGACAGCTTCTTTCACGCCGACATGCACCCCGGCAACATCTTCGTCAGCACCGTCAACCCTTGGAGCCCGCAGTACATTGCCATTGACTGCGGGATCGTCGGCAGCCTGACCCCGGAAGACCAGGACTACCTGGCACGCAACCTGTTCGCTTTTTTCAAGCGCGATTACCGGCGCGTGGCGCAGTTGCACATCGATTCGGGATGGGTGCCAGCCGAGACCAAACTCAACGAATTCGAAGCGGCAATTCGCACTGTGTGCGAGCCGATCTTCGAAAAACCGTTAAAAGATATTTCCTTCGGCCAGGTGCTGATGCGCCTGTTCCAAACCGCCCGGCGTTTCAATATGGAAGTGCAACCGCAGCTTGTCCTGTTGCAGAAAACCCTATTGAACATCGAAGGCCTGGGCCGTCAGTTGTACCCGGACCTGGACCTGTGGAACACCGCGCAGCCGTTCCTCGAGCGCTGGATGCGTGAGCGCGTCAGCCCCAAGGCCCTGCTCGGCAACGTGCAAAGCCAATTCGAACAGTTGCCGCACCTGGCCAACATGGCGCGTGACCTGCTCGAACGCATGTCCCAGCCCCACGCCTACGACCCGCCACCACCCTGGCATCGCCGACGCGACGACTGGTTCCTGCGCCTGCTCGGCACGGCTCATCTGGCGGGCGGGGCTATCCTCGCTGCGGGCGGGCCGCTGAACGAACTGGCTTACTGGCCGGCCGGTATCATGATGGCGGTCGGCTTGTATCTCATCGTGCGAAGATGAGCGTAAGCTTCAAGCTTCAAGCTTCAAGTGGCATAGTGAATTCCCACTTTGGGTTTATGCCTGCACGTATGCAACGTTAGAATCACGCAAGACCAAAGCGGATTTGCTTTTACTTGCAGCTTGAAGCTTATAGCTTGCAGCTGCTTCAGGAACTGAAGATGACCAACTGGCTGGACGAGATCAAGTGGGATGCCGATGGCCTGGTACCGGCCATTGCCCAGGATCACAAGACCGGGCGCGTCCTGATGATGGCCTGGATGAACCGTGAAGCGCTGGAACTGACCGCCGCCGAGAACCGCGCCATCTATTGGTCGCGTTCCCGTGGCAAGCTGTGGCGCAAGGGCGAAGAGTCCGGCCATGTGCAGACCCTGCACGAGATGCGTCTGGACTGCGACGCCGACGTGATCATCCTGATGGTCGAGCAGATCGGCGATATTGCCTGCCATACCGGCCGCCAGAGCTGCTTTTACCGTGTTTTCGAGAACGGCGACTGGAAAACCGTCGACCCGGTCCTGAAAGACCCGCACGCCATCTATAGCGCAGGACACAAACATGAGTGACACCCTGACCCGCCTCGCGCAGGTGCTGGAAGAGCGCAAAGGTGCCGCTGCCGACAGTTCGTATGTCGCCAGCCTGTACCACAAGGGTTTGAACAAGATTCTGGAGAAAGTCGGCGAAGAGTCCGTCGAGACCATCATTGCCGCCAAGGATGCCGCCGTCAGCGGCGACTGCAGCGATGTGATCTACGAGACCGCCGACCTATGGTTCCACAGCCTCGTCATGCTCGCCCAACTGGGGCAGCATCCACAGGCTGTACTCGATGAACTGGACCGTCGCTTCGGTCTGTCCGGACACGCTGAGAAAGCCTCGCGCCCGTCCGCCTGAACAACCTTTTGAGAGGAGCAGCAACATGGGCATTTTTGACTGGAAACACTGGATCGTTATCCTCGTTGTTGTAGTTTTGGTGTTCGGCACCAAAAAACTGAAAAACCTCGGCACTGATGTCGGCGAGTCGATCAAGGGCTTTCGCAAGGCCATGAACGACGACGAGAAGCCGGCTGACCCCGCCGCTACACCTGCGCAACCGGTGCCACCTGTTCAGCCACAGACCACCCAGGCTGTGAACCAGCCGCACACCATCGACGTGCAGGCGCAAAAAGTCGAAGAGCCGATCCGCAAAGACGTGTGAGCATTGACTAATGTTTGGTATCAGCTTCTCTGAACTGCTGCTCGTCGGCCTCGTTGCCCTGCTGGTGCTGGGTCCCGAGCGCCTGCCGGGTGCTGCGCGCACCGCCGGACTGTGGGTCGGGCGCCTGAAGCGCAGCTTCAATGCGATCAAACAGGAAGTTGAACGTGAAATCGGTGCCGACGAGATTCGTCGGCAACTGCACAACGAGCACATTCTGTCGCTGGAGCAGGAGGCTCGGAAGATTTTCACGCCGACCCAGCAGGAGCCGACACCGGTTCCGCCCGAGGCCACGCCAACCGCCGCCACGCCGGTCGCTGAAACAGTGCCTGTCGAACCGGCGCCCGCAGTGGTCACCGCCCCCGTCGAACCTGTAGCACCCGCGGCTGCGCCTTCGGCGCCGGCCCCTCAAGACCCTACACAGCCGCCGCGAGTCTCATGAGCGATCTTCCTGAAAATGACCAGCACATGCCGCTGGTTTCGCACCTCACCGAGCTGCGTACCCGCCTGCTGCGCTGCGTAGCGGCGATCTTCATCATCTTTGCCGGGTTGTTCGCCTTCACCCAGCAGATCTACACCTTCGTCTCCACGCCGTTGCGCCAGTACCTGCCGACAGGCGCGACGATGATCGCCACCGATGTGTCGTCGCCGTTCCTGACGCCATTGAAGTTGACCATGATGGTCTCGCTGTTCCTGGCGATCCCGGTGATCCTGCACCAGATCTGGGGCTTCATCGCGCCGGGCCTGTACAAGCATGAGAAGCGCATCGCAGTGCCCCTGCTGGTGTCGAGCATCCTGCTGTTCTATGCAGGCATGGCCTTCGCCTATTTCCTGGTGTTCCCGCTGATCTTCAAGTTTTTCGCCGCCGCGACCCCGGCCGGCGTGGAGATGATGACCGACATCACCAGCTACCTCGACTTCGTCATGACACTGTTCTTCGCCTTCGGCGTAGCGTTCGAAATCCCGGTGGCCGTGGTATTGCTGGTGTGGATCGGCGTGGTCGACGTCAAATACCTGAAGAAAATCCGCCCCTACGTGATCATCGGCTGCTTCGTGGTTGGCATGATCCTGACACCGCCGGACATCTTCTCGCAGACGTTACTGGCCGTGCCAATGTGGTTGCTGTTTGAAATCGGCGTCCTGTTCGGCGGCCTGATCAGCAAACGGGGCGATCACCCTGACGATCAGCCGGTCGACGACCACAACGACCAGCCGCCAGCGACCCAGGCGTGAACCTGCTGCTCCTCGAAGAGGCCGACTTCATTGCGCACGACCGGGTGATCCTGCGAGATCGCCGGTTGACGCACATGCAGGAAGTCCACCGCTGTGAAGTGGGGGACAGGTTGCGTGTCGGGCGTATCGGCGGGCTGATGGGGTCCGCGCAGGTGATGCGCCTGGACACCAACGAAACCGAATTGCAAGTCACCCTCGACCAGCCACCGCCAGCCAAGCTGCCCATGACCCTGGTATTGGCCCTGCCACGCCCCAAGATGCTGCGCAGGGTGTTTCAGACCCTTGCTGCCATGGGTGTGCCGCGTGTCGTGCTGGTGAACAGCTACCGCGTCGAGAAGAGCTTCTGGCAGACACCGTTCCTGGAGCCGGAGGCGATTCGCGAGCAGCTGATCCTCGGCCTTGAACAAGCCCGGGACACTGTCCTGCCCGAGGTGGTGATCGAGAAGCGCTTCAAGCCGTTCGTCGAAGACCGACTGCCGGCGATCAGCGAAGGCACCCTCGGCCTGGTCGGCCACCCCGGCGATTACCCGCCCTGCCCTCGCGGCCTCGACGAGCCGGTGACGTTGGCCATCGGACCGGAAGGTGGCTGGATCCCCTACGAAATCGACCTGCTGGCCAAATCCGGCTTGCAACCGGTGCAGCTTGGCGAGCGCATTCTGCGGGTCGAAACCGCCGTCACAGCGCTGCTTTCCCGGCTGTTCTAGGGCTCGCACGCCCCTACAGAATCCATTTCACCTGCCGATACAACTCCCATAAAACCAATGTTTGGTCCGGAGAGTTGCAGCATGTACCGATGGATGGCCGAAAAGCTGGGAAACGTTAGCGTCAATCGCAAACTGAGTGTCGGCTTCGGCTTGGTGCTGTTGCTGACGTTGCTGATCACCTTTACCGGCTGGACCGGCCTGGGTGAGGTGATAAACCGAGGTGACAAGCTCGGGTACATTGCCAGCCTCAACGACTTGACCAAAGACCTGCGCGTAGCCCGCCTGGACTACGAAATGCGCCGTGGTGAACAAGGCACGGGCACGGTCAACGACCTGCTCGGCCAACTCGATACCGGCTTGAAAACCGCCCGCGCAATGATCGAACAACCTGCCGACGCAGCCATGGTCGACCAGCAACTGGCGGCCGTCAGCGAATACAAGCAAGCTTTTGCCGCCATGGCCCAGGCGGGTGCCAACCGTGAAGACGCGCGCAGCAAGCTCGGTGCCTCCGCCGACAATGCCGTGGCCCGGGTGGCGGAAATCGAAAAAGCCCTGCTGCAAGGCGACAACGTCGCGGATTTCAACAGTGTGGTCGAGGCCGGCAAACTGTTGCAGCAGTCGCGCTATCAAGTGCGCGGCTACACCTACAGTGGCAAGGCCGACGCCGAGCAACCGGCGCTGGACGCCATTGCCAACGCCTTGAACTACCTCGATACCCTGCCCTCGAAATTGCCGCCCCAGTACACCGCCGGCCTGCAACAGGCCAGCGAATCGTTCAAAACCTACCGGGCCGCCGTCACTCAATTTCGTGATTCCCAGGTGGCGACCGCCGCTGCCCTGGTACGCATGAAAGCGCAAGGCGAAATCCTGGTCGACGTCAGCCAGAAGCTCACCGCGTCGCAGACTATCGTGCGCGACACCGATGCGGCGCACGCCAGGAACCTGTTGCTGTTGGCCACCGCCCTGGCACTCGTCTTCGGCCTGTTTGCCGCCTGGGCCATCACCCGGCAGATCGTCATCCCACTGAGCCAGACCCTGAAAGTGGCTGAGCGCGTCGCCGCCGGCGACCTGAGCCAGAACCTTGAGTCCTCGCGCCAGGACGAACTCGGCCAGCTGCAGCGCGCCATGCAGAGCATGACTGTCGGCCTGCGCGAGCTGATCGGCGGCATCAGTGATGGCGTCACGCAAATCGCCAGCGCCGCCGAAGAACTGTCCGCCGTGACGGAGCAAACCAGCGCCGGGGTCAACAGCCAGAAAGTCGAGACCGATCAGGTAGCGACGGCCATGAACGAGATGACTGCCACCGTGCAGGAAGTCGCGCGCAACGCCGAGGAAGCGTCCGAAGCGGCAGTGGCTGCCGATCAGCAGGCTCGCGAAGGCGACAAGGTGGTGGGTGAAGCCATCGCCCAGATCGAACGCCTGGCCCAGGAAGTCGGCAATTCCACCGAAGCCATGGGTGACCTCAAGCGCGAAAGCGACAAAATCGGCAGCGTCCTTGACGTGATCAAATCCGTGGCACAACAAACCAACCTGCTGGCGCTCAACGCCGCCATCGAGGCAGCCCGTGCCGGTGAAGCCGGGCGTGGCTTTGCGGTGGTGGCCGACGAGGTCCGCAGCCTCGCCCAGCGCACGCAAAAGTCCACCGAAGAAATCGAAGAGCTGATCGTCGGTCTGCAAAACGGCACCCAGCAAGTGGCGACCATCATGGACAACAGCCGCACCCTGACCGACAGCAGCGTCGAACTGACCCGTCGTGCAGGTGGATCACTGGCAAGCATCACTCGCACCGTGTCGGCGATCCAGTCGATGAACCAGCAGATCGCCGCAGCAGCCGAACAGCAGAGCGCAGTGGCCGAAGAGATTAACCGCAGCGTGCTGAACGTGCGTGATGTGTCTGAACAGACCTCGGCGGCGAGTGAAGAGACGGCGGCGTCCAGCATTGAGCTGGCACGGCTGGGGACGCATTTGCAGATGCTGGTGGGCAGGTTCAAGGTTTGAGGTGACTGTCTTGCCTCGGTTCGCTTGAGACCGAGGTGAGGCTATCGCGAGCAAGCCCGCTCCCACAGGGGCTTCGCTTGTGTTCACCGCCAAACACTCTGGGAGCGAGCCTGCTCGCGATAGAGCCTAAAGTACCTGCCGCAGGAAGGCCTGGGCCCGCGGATCCTTCGGCGCATCGAAGAACTCTGCCGGCGAGGCATCTTCCAGTAACTTGCCGTGATCGAAGAACAGCACACGATCGGCCACTTCCCGCGCAAACCCCATCTCATGAGTCACGCAGACCATGGTCATGCCTTCCTGAGCCAGGTTTTTCATGACATCGAGTACCTCGCCGACCATTTCCGGATCGAGGGCTGAGGTCGGCTCGTCGAACAGCATGACCTTGGGCTCCATCGCCAGCGCCCGGGCAATCGCCACGCGCTGCTGCTGGCCGCCAGACAGGCGCGAGGGAAACTCGTGGGCTTTCTGCGCGATACCGACCTTTTCCAGCAACGCCAGCGCCTTGGCCTCGCGCTCCTTCTTGCCGCGCTTGCGCACGACTTTTTGCGCCAGGCACAGGTTTTCCAGCACGGTCATGTGCGGGAACAGGTTGAAGTGCTGGAACACCATGCCGACTTCGCGGCGGTAGGCATTGATGTCGGTTTTCGGATCGGCCAGTTGCAGGCCGTCGATGCTCACCGAGCCTGCGTCGAATTCTTCCAGGCCATTGAGGCAGCGCAGGAAGGTCGACTTGCCAGAACCTGACGGGCCGATGACAACGAGCACTTCGCCCTTGGCCACGTGGGTCGACACATGGTCGACCGCGCGCACCACCTGCCCCCGAGTGTCGAAGACTTTTACCAGATCGCGGACTTCAATCACTTTGCGCGAGCCTCCGCTCAAGCCGACCGGCGATTTTCGACAGCGGCAGGTTGATCAACAAATACAGGCCAGCCACACAGAACAGGATCTCGAACGGCGAAAACGAAGTGGTGATGACTTCGCGGCCGCTCTTGAGCAGCTCGGTGATGGCGATCACCGACACCAGGGAGGTGTCCTTGACCAGACTGATGAATTGCCCGGCCAGCGGAGGCAGCACGCGTTTTAACGCTTGCGGCAACACGACATGACGCATCGACTGGCCCGAGCTCAAGCCGAGGGAGCGCGCGGCCTCGTTCTGGCCACGGGCGATCGACTGCACGCCAGAACGGATGATCTCGGCGACATACGCCCCGGTGAACAGCGACAGGGCGGCGACCCCGGCAAACTCCCGGGACAGGTTCATCACCGTGCCGATGAAGAAGTAGAAAATGAAAATCTGCACCAGCAATGGCGTGCCGCGCACCAGCTCCACGTAAATGGTCGACAGGTCACGCAGGGTCGGGTTGCTCGACAGGCGGCACAAGCCTGTCGCGAGCCCGATCAACAGCCCCAGCACGCCCGACACCACCGACAGCCACAACGTGGTCCAGAGCCCCCACAACAGCGGCCCGGCCGCCCAATGACGGGTCACGCCGATCACGTCGCCTTCCGCCACATCATCGCCCTGGGCGACTTGCAGGCTGTTTTCGTCGACGATCACGCGCTGCTCATCACCCGCGTCGTTGCGCAGGGTCACTTCGGCCTTGCCGCCGTTACGCACAAGATCGCTGACGGTGGAGATGTCGGCCGCACGCTGGGACTCTTCGGCATGGTAGGCGAAGTACTGCGGCACGCGGTTCCAACGCCACTCGTAGGACATCAGCGAGGTGGCGTAGTACAGGCCGCCGGCCAGGCCGATCAGCACCAGCACGGTGAGTGCGTGCCAGGGCCATTGGGCTTTTTTCTGTTTCATTGCAGTTCCGGAAATTGTGTTGCCTGTCAGGCCGTCATCGCGGGCAAGCCCGCTCCTACAGGGGAACGCGGTCTACTGTAGGAGCAGCCGCTCGACGCTCGATTGCTCGCGATGCAGGCGACTCGGTCTAGACGACCTGAACCTTATTCCATGTCCTTGAGCCATTCAGTGCTCTTGAACCACTTGTCATGGATACGATCGTAGGTGCCGTCTTCGTGGATCTGGTGCAGGAAGTTGTTGATGAAGTTGATGCTGTCGTAGTCACCCTTCTTCAGGCCAAACGCGAGCGGCTCGTAGGTAAACGGCTTGTCGAGGAATACTAGTTTGCCGTTGCCAACCTTGGTCAGCGCCACGACGTTGTACGGCGCGTCGTAGATAAACGCATCGGCCTTTCCGTTGACCACGTCGAGCACGGCTTCCTGTTCGTTGTCGTAGCCGTGGTACTTGGCTTTGGAGATCAGCTTCTTGGCCACCATCTCGCCGGTGGTGCCGAGCTTGGAGGTGATGCGGTAGTCAGCCGTGTTCAGGTCTTTGTAGGACTTGATGGTGCCTTCCAGTTCCTTGCGGATCAGCAGGGTCTGGCCAACCACGATGAAGGGTTCGCTGAAGTTCAGGCGCAGGTTGCGTTCCTGGGTCAGGGTCATGCCGCTGCCGATCATGTCGAACTTGTCGGTGAGCAGTGCCGGGATGATGCCGTCGTAACCCGTGGACACCAGCTCCAGCTTGACGCCCATGGCCTTGGTCATGGCCTTGAGGATGTCGACTTCGAAACCGATGATCTCGCCGCGCTTGTTGGTCATTTCGAACGGCATGTAGGTCGGGTCCATACCGACTTTCAGCGTGCCGCGCTTGACCGCGTCGTCGATGGCGCCGGCCTGCGCTGCGCTGACTGCAACCAATGCCGTGACGCCGACCAGCAGCATCGAGAGATACTTCTTCATCATCATGTCCCCAAAACCATTGCGTTATGAGGCACGCAATCGCCGGTTCCCAGCGGGAAAATCCGTCGATACGGACAAAAATTGCCCGGGCGCACCAATTCGGGGACGGATGCTAACGCACTCGCTCGTTTGCACAAGGGCTTAGGCAGGATTTGTTGGCGGATATCAGCGCAACGGTCAATCGGCAAAGTAAAAAAAACCCGCTTTCGCGGGTTTTTTTCATCAGGCCAGCTGTGGCTCGACGCTCAACGGCTTGAGCGGCAGCAGCGGCGCATGGGGATCGGCCTTCACCGATTTGCGCCAGGCGTCCAGCCACGCCGGGTGAGCTTCGCTCCAGACCTGCTCGTGCAATCGCGCCAGGGCAACCGGGTCGCTGAGCAGTTGCACACGCTCGTTATTGGTCAGGCCCTCCGGGCCCACCTTCAACGCATGGCGAACCCGTTCGGTGCGCAGATACTCGATCGGCTCGGCCTCGCGGTGACGCGAAGTCGCCAGCGAGCACGCCAAGGCGTTCTGCTGAGGATCGACCACCGAACGTACAAAGCCGTCCTTGAGCGCGTGATAACGGTTTTCGTGGGTGTACTGGTCAGTGGCCAGCAGCGCCTGTGGCGGATTGTATTCCTCAGGGATCAGGAACAGGCTTTCGTCACGGGACTTGAGGCCCAGGCCGACACGACTGGAAATCACCGACACCGGGATCGACAACATCAGCGAACCGACGATTGGCACCAACCACCAGAGGAAGCTCGGGTTCAGCCAGATCACCAACAACGCCCACAGGAAACCCAGCAAGGTTTGCGGGCCGTGGCGCTTGACCGCTTCGCTCCACGGAGTGGAGTCGTCGTCACGCTTTGGCGAGTTCCAGGTCGCGGCCCAGCCAAGGAACGCGGCGAGAACGAAACGGGTGTGAAAAATCATTCTCACCGGTGCCAACAGCATGGAGAACAGCATCTCCAGAAGCATCGACATCGTCACCTTGAACTTGCCGCCGAACTCTTTCGCGCCCTTGGCCCAGATCAGGATGACACTCAACAGCTTCGGCAGGAACAGCAGCACCACCGTGGTCGAGAACAGCGCAATCGCCTTGTCCGGGTGCCATTGAGGCCACAACGGATACAACTGACGCGGCTCCAGGAAGTATTGCGGCTCCATCAGTGTGTTGACCGCCAGCAGCGCAGTCGACAGCACCAGGAAGAAGAACCACAAAGGCGCCGACAGGTAGGACATCACGCCCGTCAGGAACACCGCACGGTGCACCGGGTGCATGCCCTTGACCAGGAACAGGCGGAAGTTCATCAGGTTGCCGTGGCACCAGCGACGGTCACGCTTGAGTTCATCCAGCAGGTTCGGCGGCAACTCTTCGTAGCTGCCCGGCAAGTCGTAGGCAATCCACACACCCCAGCCGGCACGACGCATCAGCGCGGCTTCGACGAAGTCGTGGGACAGGATCGCACCCGCGAACGCGCCTTTACCCGGCAACGGCGCCAAGGCGCAGTGCTCGATGAACGGCTTCATGCGGATGATCGCGTTGTGGCCCCAATAGTGCGACTCGCCCAACTGCCAGAAGTGCAGGCCGGCGGTGAACAGCGGGCCGTAGACACGGGTAGCGAACTGCTGCATGCGCGCATATAGCGTGTCCATGCCCGAAGCACGCGGCGCGGTCTGGATGATCCCCGCGTCTGGCGTGGCTTCCATCAGGCGTACCAGGCTGGTCAGGCATTCGCCGCTCATCACCGAGTCTGCGTCGAGCACGACCATGTACTTGTAGTCACCCCCCAACGACGGCAAAAGTCGTCGAGGTTACCGCTCTTGCGTTTCACGCGACGGCGACGGCGACGATAGAAAATCTTGCCGAAACCCTTGGCTTCACGGCAGACGTCCAGCCATGCCTGCTGCTCGGCAACGCAGATGTCGGCATCGTTACTGTCGCTGAGCACGAAGAAGTCGAAGCGATCCAGGTCGCCCGTAGCGGCCACCGACTCGAACGTTGCGCGCAAACCGGCGAATACCCGTGGCACGTCTTCGTTGCAGATCGGCATGACCAGAGCGGTGCGTGCGTCTTTTGGAATCGGCTCGTTGCCGGCACTTTTACCGGAGATCCGATATTTATCGTGCCCGGTCAGCAGTTCCAAAAACCCCATCAATGCGGTCCAGAAGCCGGCCGATACCCAGCAGAACAGAATCCCGAACATGATCAGGATGCTGGTTTGCAGCGCATACGGCAGTACCTGGGTGGCCGTTTGCAAAAACGGTTGATGCAGGACCTCGTTGAGGTCGACGAACGACCAACCCTGGTACGGCATGATGCCTTTCATGTACCAGCCGGCGACGATGGTCTGGCCGAGCATCAACAGCAGCAGGATGTAGCGACGGATCGAACCGACCGTGCGCCAGCGTGCAGCCGGCAGGACGTTTTCGTCCTTGGGCGGCTTCGGCGGGTTGGTACGACCGGTGATACGACGCCAGCCGCGCACCAGGATGTTGGTGCGCCAAGGCTCTGGCACGACTTTGGTCCGACGGATCGGCGGAGTCGCCTTCAGGCACACCCGACCACTGGCGTCGAGCACCAGCATTTCGGCTTCGCGTAACTCTTCGGCGCTGCTCAGGATCAAACGCTTGCCGACGGACGCCTGGGCGGCGTCGGCAGGCGCGTCGAACGTCGACGACGACAAACGCTGATGCAGTTCACTGAAGGACTGGCAGCCCGCGAGTTCCGCGCGCTGCTGGTCGGTCATCGGTAAATGAGCCAGATACTCCGAGAGCGATTCTGGCTGGACTTGGGGATTACTCATCGGCAGGCAACTGGTAGCTCCAGGTCTCGGTCAGGACTTCTTCAGTCGGGGCCGATTCCGGTGTGGCTGGGGCCGCGTCGGCAGCAGGCTGCTGGGCGTCATGGTTGTTGGCCTTGTCCTTGGCATCGGTGGCTGGCTTGGCGTCGGCCGGTTTGGCTTCGGCAGCCTTCGCATCTTTCTCGGCTTTCTCGACTTTCTCCGCTTGCTTGGCAGCGACCTTGTCAGCCTTGGCCACCGAGGAGTTGGACGCCGGAAGCGACGTTTTGGCCAGGTCAGGCGTGACGATGCTCTGCACCAGGGCAGCGCGCATCTCGGTGGACTTGCCCGGATCCTTGATCTTCAGGCGCAGGGTGAGGCGCCAGCCCTTGGTTTCCGGGTTGTAGCGCACGCTGTTCTCGACCAGCTCGGCGTTGTCACCGACGCTGACCTGGCTGCGCACGTCCGCGTCAGGTGGCAGTGCCGCCAGCGATGGACCTTCGAAATCGACCAGGTAAGCCACGCTGCCGTCCGGTTGGCGGATCAGGTTGGACTGTTTGACGTCGCCGGTGGACTTCAGCGTCTGGCTGACCCAGGCGCTGTCCGGCGAGTGCAAGGCTGCCTCGTCCATGGTCCAGTGCATGCGATAGCCGAATTCCAGCGGTTTGCCAGGATCGGGCAGGGTTTCCGGGCTCCAGAACGCCACGATATTGTCGTTGGTTTCGTCCGCGGTCGGAATCTCGACCAGATCGACGGTGCCCTTGCCCCAGTCGCCCTTGGGCTCGATCCAGGCGCTTGGACGCTTGTCGTAGCGGTCGTCGAGGTCTTCGTAGTGGCTGAAGTCGCGGCCACGCTGCAGCAAGCCGAAACCACGTGGGTTCTCGACCGAGAAGTTGCTCACGGCCAGATGTTTCGGGTTGTTCAGGGGACGCCAGATCCACTCGCCGTTGCCGGCATGGATGGCCAGGCCGCTGGAATCGTGCAGCTCGCGACGGTAGTTCAGGACCTTGGACGGCTGGTTGGCGCCGAACAGGAACATGCTGGTCAGCGGCGCGATGCCCAGTTTGCCGACGCGGTCGCGCAGGAACATCTGTGCCTTGACGTCGACAATGGTGTCGCTGCCAGGACGCAGGGTCAGGCGGTAAGCACCGGTTGCGCGCGGGGAATCCAGCAGGGCGAAAATCACCAGGTGCTTGTCGCCCGGCTTGGGCTGTTGAACCCAGAACTCACGGAAACGCGGAAACTCCTCACCGGACGGCAACGCGGTATCGATTGCCATGCCGCGCGCGGACAAGCCATAAACGTGGCCTTTGCCGACAACGCGGAAGTAACTCGCGCCGAGCATGGTCATGATTTCGTCTTGCTTGTCGGCCTTGTTGACCGGGTACAGCACACGAAAGCCGGCGTAGCCGAGTTTTTCGGTAGCTTTTGGATCGAATTGCAGATCGCCGAAATCGAATCGACTTGGGTCGTATTTGATCTCTTGGACGGTGTTAGCCGTGATTTCGTTGATTTTCACCGGTGTATCGAAATGCATACCCTGGTGGTAGAACGACAATTTGAACGGGTTCTTCTGATCGGCCCATTCGGCTTTTTCCGTGCGGAAGCGAATTTTTTGATAATCCGCGAATTTCATTTCGCGGAATTCGGTCGGCAGGTTACTGCGCGGGGCTTCGTATTTCTGTCCGGCCAGCTCTTTTGCCTTGGCCGACACATCATCCAGACTGAATGCCCAAAGCTGGCCAGCGCTGAGCAGGCAAAGCAGGGCTGAGCCCGCTACCAGAGCACTACGCAACCGTTTGGCAGACAATTTTGGTGCAATACACGGACTAACAATCACGAGCAACCCTCGCCGAAAACAGATCAATAAACCAACGGCTAGCTATCTATACGCCAGGTTGGCGAGCATTGTTCCGACTCCTATGGGGCTAAATGATTCCCCAACAGGTCCTGGACAAGTCTCTACCTAAGTCAAAATGGACCAACGAACGCCGATCCGCGTAGCGCGCGATTATCTAGTAGGCCGCGTTACAACGCATCAGGTGCAACAAAGTATTTATCGCGAAAACGCCCCGTTTTCAGCCGAAAAGCCCTTAAAAAGTTGTTTCAAGCACTTTCAAGTCTGTAACAGGAAGGTTACCGGGCCATCATTGACCAGATGCACCTGCATATCGGCGCCGAATCTACCTGATGCCACAGTGCCATGCACCTGTTTCGCTTTCTCCAGCAAATAATCAAAAAGCTCTTCACCCAGCGCTGGAGGAGCAGCAGTGGAAAAACTCGGTCGCAACCCGCTCTTGGTGTCGGCCGCCAGGGTAAATTGTGAAACCAGCAGCAACCCACCGCCGACATCCGCCAGAGACAAATTCATCTTGCCCTCGGCATCGCTGAACACCCGATAGTTAAGCAGCTTATGCAGAAGTTTGTCGGCGCTGGCGCGAGTGTCCTCTGGTTCTACAGCGACCAGCACGAGCAACCCCTGGCCTACCGAGCCCACTACCTCTGCCGTGACCTCGACGCGTGCGCTACGCACGCGCTGCAACAGACCCTTCATGCTTCTTCGGGTGCCAGATCGAGCAGGCGTCGAGCCATCTGGTCGGCGGCGCGCACCAGCGCATCGGTGATGCCCGGCTCGGACGCCACGTGGCCAGCCTCGCGGATGATCTGCAATTCGCTGTTGGGCCAGTTCTGATGCAAGGTCCAGGCGTTATCGATCGGACAGATCGCGTCATAGCGACCGTGAATGATCACGCCGGGCAAATGGGCGATCTTGTCCATGTCGCGGATCAACTGGTTTTCTTCGAGGAACGAGTGATTAACGAAGTAGTGGCATTCGATGCGGGCGATCGACAGCGCACGCTGCGGTTCGGTGAATCGCTCGACCACCACCGGGTTCGGACGCAACGTCGCAATCCGCCCTTCCCAGGTGGACCAGGCCTTGGCCGTGTGCATCTGGGCGATCTGGTCGTTACCGGTCAGGCGCTTGTGGAAGGCGTGGAGCAGGTCGCCCCGCTCCTCTGGCGGAATCGGTGCGATGTAGTCCTGCCAGTAATCGGGGAACAGGCGACTGGCGCCCTCCTGGTACATCCAGTGAATGTCCTGCGCGCGGGACAGGAAAATCCCACGCAGTATCAGGCCGTGGACGCGCTCGGGATGGGTTTGCGCATAAGCCAGCGCCAGGGTCGAACCCCAGGAACCGCCGAACACTACCCACTTGTCGATGCCCAGGTGCAGGCGAATCCGCTCCAGGTCTGCAACCAGATCCCAGGTGGTATTGTTTTCCAGGCTGGCGTGCGGGGTGGAGCGACCGCAACCGCGCTGGTCGAAGGTGACAATGCGGTACAGGTTGGGATCAAAGAAGCAGCGACTCTGTGCATCACACCCCGAACCTGGGCCGCCATGGAGAAACACCACCGGCAAACCTTCCGGTGAACCGCTTTCATCGACGTACAGGGTGTGGGTTTCATCGACAGCCAGATCGTGCCGGGCGTAGGGTTTGATCTGCGGGTACAAAGTCTGCATTGCGCGCTCCGTAAGGGGTCGAGGTCATCCCTGGGGGGACTTCTATCATTCTGCCGTCCGGCATCATAAACCCGAATTACGTCAATGAGCATGCCCTTGCTGAGTCAGAGTTCTGTCGTCAGTTTTTTAGCCAGATAACCGACCAGTGTTTCATGCAGCGCGTCGACCTCGGGCACCTGGCCGCGCCCACGCAAACTGCCGTGAACCAGTCCTTCGCCGTAGTACAACGTGGTGGCAACGCCTGCCGCCGTGAGTTGTTCGGCGTAGCGCACGCCGTCATCTCGCAACGGATCGAATTGCGCCACGGCGATCAATGCCGGTGGCAACCCGCTGAAACTGTCGGCCAGCAACGGCATTGCATGGGCGCATGGCGGCCGGGCTCCCAGGTACATGGCGTGGTAGTCCTCGACGTCTCGGCTGCTGAGCAAGGGTGCGTCGCTGCACTCGCGACGCGAGGGCAGCCGGTGATCACCCCCCAGGCCTGGATAGATCAGTACTTGAGCCGCCGGCAGGGGTTCACCCGCATCGCGCAAGGCCAGGCACAACGCGGCGGCGAGATTGCCGCCTGCGCTGTCGCCGGCCACCAGTGAACGCTGGGGGTCGAGGCGAAAGGGGCCGGTTCTCAGCGCACGCCAGACACCCAGGCAGTCGTGCAACCCGGCGGGGAATGGATGCTCCGGCGCCAGTCGATAATCGACCGCGATGACCAACGCGCCGAGCGTCGCCGCCCACTCGGCGCAGATGAAATCATGGGAATCCAGATCCCCCACTACCCAACCGCCGCCATGCAGGTACACCACGCACGGATCACCGGCGGGCGGTGATGCCAATGGCGGTTGATACGCCCGCACCCGCACCCCGGCGAGTTCGAAGTCGACCACATACAAGCCGCCAGGTCGTGCCGGGGTAAACGCCCGGCACATCTCGCTGTAGGCCCGGCGCACGCCCGCGAGGCTGCTGTCGGCGCTGTTGAAGCCGATGGTTTTGTCGACGAACGCCATCATCTGTTCGGAAAGCGGATAGTTAGCCATTCGCCCGGAGCCCTGCTGCTATCAGTTTTTCAAACTGGCCTGTACGGTGGCGACGCCATCCTTGCCATCGAAACTGCTGACCCCGGCCAACCAGCGCTGAAGATCCTCCGGATGATCTCGCAGCCATTTCCTGGCCACATCCTGCGGGGTCTGGCGCTCCATGATAGGCACCATCAACTGGCTTTCCTGAGCAGCGGTGAAGGTCAGGTTTTCCAGCAGGCGGTTCACATTCGGGCAGCGCTCGGCATAGTCCGGCGACGTCACGGTGGATACGGTCGCCGCGCCTTCGTTGGGCCCGTATACGTCTTCGCTGCCGGTCAGGTAGGTGATGTTCATGTTGATGTTCATCGGATGCGGCGTCCAGCCAACGAATACCACGAACTCCTTACGATTAACCGCCCGCTGAACGGCCGCCAGCATGCCCGCCTCACCAGACTCGATCAGTTTGAAGTCCTTGAGACCGAAATGATTGGTCTCGATCATGGTTTTGATCGTGGTGTTGGCGCCACTGCCCGGCTCGATCCCGTAGATTTTGCCGCCGAGCTTGTCTTTGAAGTTGGCAATGTCGGCGAAGGTTTTCAACCCGGCCTCGGCGACATAGTCGGGCACTGCGAGCGTCGCCTGGGCATCGGCCAGGCTCGGCTTGGCCAAGACCCGGACCTGCTTGGCCTCAAGGAAGGGAGCAATATTCTTGTCCATCGCCGGTTTCCAGTAACCGAGGAATATGTCGAGGCGCTTGTCACGGATGCCGGCGAAGATGATTTGCTGCACAGCGCTGGTCTGTTTGCTTTCGTAACCCAGGCCGTTGAGCAGCACATCGGCCATGCCGCTGGTGGCGATCACGTCGGTCCAGTTGACCACACCCATGCGCACCGTCTTGCACGAGGCGTCATCACTGGCCAGCACACTGGTACTCAGAAAAGCGGTACCGCAAAGGATGGAGAGACAGCGGGTAAACAGAGCTTTGATGCTTGTCATAAGGGCGTTCTCGTGCGGCAGCGGATTGTTATGGGCTCGGTGTCTTTGTGCACCGTGCGCAGAACATTACGCAGCAGACGAAAGGTAAAAGCGACCTGTGGCGACCGAGATTTGCACGGTGGCGACTGTTTGAGGTGACCTGACACACCGCCATCGCGGGCAAGCCCGCTCCTACAGGGTGGGCCGGTGTTGAAACACAAATTGTGTAAACACCGTAAATCACTGTAGGAGCTGGCTTGCCAGCGATGGGGCCGACACATTCACCCAAAGTGTCAGGCCTTGTAGTGTGCTTGCCCCCAGGCCAGCAATCCTTGCAACAACTCCTTGAGCACCACCTGGGTCGGCGCCGCCAGGTCCGGTCGGTAGCGGAACGGTTCGAACTCTTCCATGTAGGTGCTCTGCCCCAGTTCCAGTTGCACCGCGTGGATGTTGTCCGCCGGGTTGCCGTAATGCCGGGTGATGTGGCCACCCTTGAACCGACCATTGAGCACATGGGTGTAGTCGCTGTGCCGTGCGCAGATGCCTTCCAGTTGCGTGGCCAACTGCGGATCGCAACTGGCGCCGTTGAAGGTGCCGAGGTTGAAGTCCGGCAGCTTGCCGTCGAACAGGTGCGGGATGATCGTGCGGATCGAGTGCGCATCGAACAACAATGCATAACCGAATTCAGCCTTGAGTCGTGCCAGTTCGTTCTGCAAAGTTGTGTGATACGGCGTCCAAACCTGTTCCAGGTAGGTCGATCGCTCGGCCGCCGTTGGCTCCTTGCCCTCCAGGAACAATGGAATGCCATCAAACAGGGTCGAGGGATACAGCCCAGTCGTTGCGCCGGCATACAACGGTTTGTCGTCCGATGGGCGGTTCAGGTCGATCACAAACCGAGAATATTCTGCGGCCAGGGTGCTGGCACCCAGCTCGTGAGCAAAGTCATACAGCGTCGGGATATGCCAGTCGGTGTCCGGCAGGCTTCTCGCGTCCGCGATCAGCCCGGCTTCCACTGCCGGGGTCAGGCGCACGCCGGCGTGAGGCATGCTGATCAGCAACGGCACGCTGCCTTGTTTGAAGTTCAGAACTTTATCCACGAATGCTCTCCTGGAAGTGTGTTTCAACGCCGTGACGCACGACGCGTTTTTCCAGCTCACCGCCCAACCAGTACGACAGGTCGGCGGGACGATCGATTTGCCAGGCGACGAAATCTGCCACCTTGCCCACTTCCAGCGAGCCATGGGTCCGGGCCATGCCCAATGCGGTGGCCGCGTGAATGGTCGCACCGGCCAGGGCCTCTTCCGGAGTCATGCGAAAACAGGTGCAGGCCATGTTCAGCATCAGGCGCAGCGACAACGCCGGCGACGTGCCGGGGTTAAGATCGCTGGCGATGGCGATTTTCACTCCGTGTTTACGAAGCGCATCCATCGGTGGCAATTGGGTTTCACGCAGGAAGTAGAACGCGCCGGGCAGCAACACGGCGACGGTGCCGGAGGTCGCCATGGCGATGGCATCGTCTTCGGTCATGAATTCCAGGTGGTCGGCGGACAGAGCGTGGTAACGCGCCGCGAGCGTCGAACCGTGCAGCGATGACAATTGCTCGGCATGCAATTTCACTGGCAGGCCCAGTTGCTGCGCCGTGATAAATACCCGCTCGACTTGCGCCGGGGAAAACGCCAGGTATTCGCAAAAGGCATCCACCGCATCCACCAGTCCTTCAGCCGCAAGGGACGGAAGCATCTCGGTGCAGATGTGCTCGATGTAATCGTCGGCGCGATCCTTGTACTCCGGCGGCAAGGCGTGCGCCGCCAGACAGGTACTGCGCACGCTGATCGGCAGTTTTTCACCCAGGCGACGGGCAACTCGCAGCATCTTGCGTTCGCTGGCCAGGTCCAGGCCGTAGCCGGACTTGATCTCGATGCTGGTGACGCCGTCGCGTATCAGACTGTTCAGCCTTTTGGCGGCGCTGGCGAACAGCTCATCTTCACTGGCCGCCCGCGTGGCGCGCACGGTGCTGGCGATGCCGCCACCGGCGGCGGCGATTTCCGCATAGCTGACGCCTTGCAGACGCTGCTCGAACTCACCGCTGCGGTTACCGCCGAACACCGTGTGGGTGTGGCAGTCGATCAGGCCCGGAGTAACCCAGGCCCCGTTCAAATCGTTGACCGCCGGGTACTCGCCGGACGGCAGTTCGGCGCGTGGGCCGATCCACTCAATGAGCGCACCGGACGTCACGATGGCCGCGTCCTCGATGATCGAGTAGACGCCCTGCGCCATGGTTGCGACGTGGCAATGTTGCCAGAGCGTTTTCATCTCTAATCTCCAGAGTATTCAAAATCGAATCGCGGGCAAGCCAGCTCCTACAGGTGTTGCGCTATTCCTTGTAGGAGCGGGCTTGCCCGCGATGGGGCCCTCAGAGGCTTGGCAACAACTTGCCCGGCGCCAGCTCGGTCAGGCACCGCGAAGCCAGCAGTTCGGTCGCTGCATTGATGTCCGGCGCGAAGAAGCGGTCCTTCTCGTAGAACGGCACTTCGTTGCGCAGGATGGCGCGGGCTTTCTCCAGTTTCGGGGAAGTCTTCAGACCGTTGCGCAGGTCCAGGCCCTGAGCCGCCGCCAGCCATTCAACAGCGAGAATGCCACGGGTGTTTTCAGCCATTTCCCACAAACGCTTGCCTGCAGCTGGGGCCATGGACACGTGATCTTCCTGGTTGGCCGAGGTCGGCAGGCTGTCCACCGAATGCGGATGGGACAGTGCCTTGTTTTCACTGGCCAGCGCGGCCGCCGTCACTTGGGCGATCATGAAGCCGGAGTTCACGCCGCCATTGGCCACCAGGAACGGCGGCAGTTGAGACATGTGCTTGTCCATCATCAGCGAGATACGGCGCTCACTCAGCGAACCGATTTCAGCGATGGCCAGGGCCATGTTGTCGGCAGCCATGGCGACGGGTTCGGCGTGGAAGTTACCGCCGGAAATCACATCGCCTTCAGCGGCAAACACCAACGGGTTATCGGAGACTGCGTTGGCTTCGACGGCCAGCACTTCGGCGGCCTGACGGAACTGAGTCAGGCAGGCGCCCATGACCTGTGGCTGGCAGCGCAGGGAATACGGGTCTTGCACCTTCTCGCAGTTCTCGTGGGAATCGGAGACTTCGCTGCGATCGCCCAGCAAATCGCGGTAGGCGGCAGCGGCGTCGATCTGGCCTTTCTGGCCACGGGCGGCGTGGATGCGTGCGTCGAATGGCGAGCGCGAACCCAGTACCGCTTCAACGGTCAGCGCGCCCAGGGACAAGGCGCCGGCGAACAGGTCTTCACCTTCGAACAAGCCGCGCAGGGCAAACGCGGTGGAAACCTGCGTACCGTTGAGCAAAGCCAGGCCTTCTTTCGCTGCCAGGGTCAGCGGGGTCAGGCCAGCGATTTTCAGCGCCTCGGTGGCTTCCATCCATTCGCCCTTGTAGCGCGCCTTGCCTTCGCCCAACAGCACCAGCGACATGTGCGCCAAGGGTGCCAGGTCGCCGGACGCCCCTACCGAGCCCTTCAACGGAATGTGCGGGTAGACTTCGGCGTTGACCAGGGCGATGAGCGCGTCGATGACCACACGGCGAATCCCGGAGAAACCACGGCTCAGGCTATTGACCTTCAACACCATGATCAGACGCACCAGCGCGTCGCTGATGGGCTCGCCGACGCCGGCTGCGTGGGACAACACCAGCGAGCGTTGCAGGTTTTCCAGGTCTTCGCTCGCGATGCGAGTCGAAGCCAGCAGGCCGAAACCGGTATTGATGCCGTAGGCGGTACGGTTCTCGGCGAGGATCTGTTCCACGCAGGCAACGCTGGCTTCGATCTGGGCCGAGGCACTGCTGTCGAGGGTCAGTTGGACCGGTTGTTGATAGACATCACGCAGTTGGGCCAGGCTCAGTTGGCCGGGAATCAGGTTGAGCGCAGTCATTTCATGCTCCTTTTGAGAGTTTTTTATTAACTCACCAGACGCTCCGGAGATGTCCGTTGTCCGTCGCGTCTCGCCTTTTGGGGAGCCGCGCCTTGGCACGCTGGTGTCGGGAAATCAGTGCAAATTCGGTAACGTATTGCGCAGCAATGCCGGGTCTTTCAGTACCTCGGCTGCCGCCGCGATATCTGGCGCCAGCCAGCGATCCTGGTCATAGGCTGGGACCCGTTCACGCAGCAGATGCCAGGCAGCGTCGGTGCCAGCGCCGAAGCGTTGTTCTTTGAGGAACTCGAAGGCCTGGGCCGCCAGCAGGTACTCGATGGCAAGAATCTGCGTGCAGTTTTCCAGCGTCCGATGCAGCTTCAGCGCAGCGTTTGTGCCCATGCTCAGGTGATCTTCCTGCAGGCCCGAGGTGACGTAGTTGTCGAGTACCGCCGGTTGCGCCAGTTGACGGTTTTCCGCACACAGGGATGCGGCGACGTATTGCACGATCATCATCCCGGAGTTCACCCCCGGATTCGCCACCAGGAACGCTGGCAGTCCGCTGACGTGCGGGTTGATCAGGCGGTCGAGTCGACGCTCGGCGATGGAGCCGATTTCTGCCAGGGCGATGGCCAGCAAGTCAGCGGCCATGGCCACTGACTGACCGTGCGGATTGGCCTGGGACATGATGCGGAAATTGTCCGGCGTCCCCAGCAGCAAGGGGTTGTCGGTGCAGCCGTTGAGTTCGGTTTCGATCTGGGCAACGGCGTGTGCCAGTTGATCCCGGGCAGCGCCGTGAACCTGAGGGATGGAGCGAATGCTCAACGCATCCTGGGTGCGGATGCCTTTGCTCGACGCGATCACTTCACTGCCTTCGAGCAGCCCGCGCAGGTTCGTGCCGACCTGTTGCATGCCTGGATGCGGCTTGAGCGCGATGATCTCGGCATCGAACGCAGCGATCTGTCCGCGCTGGGCTTCAAAGCTCATGGCGCTGATGACATCGGCCCATTGCAACAAACGCGTGGCATCGGCAAGCGCCAGGCAACTGAGACCGGTCATGCACGGCGTGCCGTTGACCAGGCACAATCCATCCTTGGCGCCCAGTTGCACCGGCTGCAAGCCCTCTTCGGCCAGCGCCTGCTGTGCAGAGACGACTCGCCCCCGGTAGCTGACATTGCCAACGCCCAGCAACGCGATGCCAATGTGCGCCATGTGGGTCAGGTAACCCACCGAGCCCTGGGACGGCACTTGTGGAGTGATGCCGCGATTGAGCAACGCCAGCAGGGCCTCGACCACGCGGCGATGGATGCCGGACTTGCCCTGGCTGTAATTGCGGATGGCGGCGCACAGGATCGCACGGGTCTGCTCGTCGGCCAGCGGCGCACCGACGCCACAGGCGTGACTGAGCAAGGTGTTGCGCGACAACTGGCTGAGTTGCTCGTCTTCAAGCGACACGTTGCACAACGCGCCCAGGCCGGTGTTGACGCCATAGGCACGCTCGCCGCTGGCGACGATGCGCTGGACGATAGCCTGGGCGTTTTCGATGCGTGCCCAGGCCTGCGGTGACAGCTCAAGCTGCGCGCCATGGCGGGCTACCGCGACCACATCCTGCCAACGCAACGGGGCATCGGCGATTACGATTTTTTCAGCCTGGGACATCTTTTACCTCTAGCCAATATTGATGCAGCTTTACCGGCCTCATCGCGGGCAAGCCCGCTCCCACAGGTTTATCGGTGTTCACACAACCCCTGTGGGAGCGGGCTTGCCCGCGATAGGGCCGGCACAAGCACCGCAAGTTTCTCAAACCACCGCCGCCCGCCGCTGCACGAATCGGTCGACATACTCATCCGCTGGCGAATGCAGAATCTCGCGCGGCGTACCGACCTGGATCAGGCGTCCGTCCTTGAGGATCGCGATGCGGTTGCCGATGCGCACAGCCTCATCAAGGTCGTGAGTGATGAAAACGATGGTCTTGTGCAGGGTCTTTTGCAGCTCCAGCAATTGGTCCTGCATCTCGGCGCGGATCAGTGGATCGAGGGCGCTGAAGGCTTCGTCCATCAGGATGATGTCAGTGTCGGCCGCCAGGGCACGGGCCAGGCCAACACGTTGACGCATGCCGCCAGAGAGCTGGTGCGGAAATTTGTTTTCGTAGCCTTTGAGGCCCACGGTGTTGATCCAGTGCAGCGCACGCTCCGAGCACATCTGCTTGCTCTCGCCACGCACTTTCAGGCCGTAGGCGACGTTCTCCATCACGGTCTTGTGCGGCAGCAGGCCGAAGCTCTGGAACACCATGCTGATCTTGCGCCGGCGAAATTCGCGCAGGGCTTCCATGTCGTACTGCAGGATGTCTTCGCCATCCACCAGAATCGCGCCACTGGTAGGGTCGATCAGACGATTGAAATGGCGCACGAGTGTCGACTTTCCGGAACCCGACAGGCCCATGATCACGAAGATCTCGCCGCTGCCGATGCTCAGCGACAGGTCATTCACGCCGACCACACAACCGGTTTCGGCCAGCACCTGGTCCTTGGTCTTGCCTTGGCCGATAAGGCCCAGCGCATCCTTGGCGCGGTTGCCGAAAATCTTGAAGACGTTTTTGACTTCGATCTTGCTTACGCTTGCATTGTTCATTTGCTCACCTCATGCCGCGCACGACCATACGCCTGCGTAATGCGGTCGATCACCACGGCCAGAATCACGATCGCCAGACCCGCTTCCAGGCCACGGCCGACGTTGAGGGTCTGGATGCCCACCAGCACGTCTTCACCCAAACCACGTGCACCGATCATCGAGGCGATCACGACCATCGACAGCGCCATCATGGTCGTCTGGTTGATCCCGGCCATGATGCTCGGCAGGGCCAGCGGCAGTTGCACGCCGAACAGTTGTTGCCAGCGGTTGGCACCGAAGGCGTTGATCGCCTCCATCACTTCTCCGTCGACCTGGCGGATACCCAGATCAGTCAGTCGGATCAACGGTGGAGCGGCATAGATCACCGTGGCGAAAATCGCCGGCACCTTGCCCAGGCCGAACAGCATCAATACCGGGATCAGGTACACGAAGCTTGGCATGGTCTGCATGATGTCCAGCAGCGGCATCAGCACCGAACGCAGGCGATTGCTGCGCGCCGATAGAATCCCCAGGGGCACGCCGATCAGCACCGAAATGATCGTCGCCACCAGCATCAGCGCCAGGGTTTGCATCAGCTTGTCCCAGAGTCCGACCGCGCCCACCAGGAACAACAGGCCGACGATGACCGAAGTGGTCACCACTTTACGGGTCGCATGCCAGGCCACACCCGCGACGATGGCCAACATCAGCCACCAGGGCGCCGCACGCAGCAGCCCTTCAAGATTGACGATGGCCCACAACAGCGTGTCGGAGATGTGCCGGAACACGTCGCCATAGTTGGTGACCAGCGAATCGACCCAACCGTTGACCCAGTCGGCGATGGAAAAGGTAAAGCTTTCGGGAAACATAAGAGACTCTCAATCAAGGGGTTGCGATCAAGCGTCCGGCTGCCGTTGCCAGCAGCCGGAGAAGCTCAACCTACAAAGCCGCGTCGATTTTCTTGGCAGCGTCTTCGCTGACCCATTGATGCCAGACTTCAGGATGTTCCTTGAGGAAGATTTTCGCCAGTTTTGGCGACTCGATACGTTCCTTCGCCATGCGGCCCAGGTTCTGGTTCAGCAGGTCGATCGGCAGGTTGACCTTTTCCAGCACGGCCACCAGCTCCGGCGCCTCGTCGTGGAAGGTCTTGGATAGGCCGACCTTGATGGTCACGGTCTTGTCTACGCCTGGTTTTTCTTCGAGTTTGACTACGTCGACCTGGCCCATGAGCGGAGTCGGCGACCAGTAGTAGAACAGGATCGGCTCGCCACGCTTGTAGCTCGACAGTACGGCTGCATCCAGCGCCGGGCCGGTGCCAGGGCGGAAGTTGGTGTAGGTGCTTTCCAGGCCGTAGCTTTTCAGCATTTCGCTGTTGTCCAGCTCGCAGGTCCAACCGGCCGGACAGTTGTAAAAACGCCCCTTGGTCGGCTCTTCGGCATCTTTGAACACCGCCGAGTACTTGGACAGGTCAGCGATTTTTTTCAGGTCTGGCGCCTTGGGTTCCAGTTTGCGTTTGGCATCACCTTCGATCACATAGCGAGGCACGTACCAACCCTCGACCGCTCCCAGGATCGGGCCGCCGACACCCACCACCTTGCCGGCCTTTTCGGCCTTGTTCCAGACCTCGCTGCGACCGACCCATTCTTCGGCAAACACTTGGATGTCGTTGCTGCTCAGAGCGTTTTCCATGGTGATGGAGTTGCCCGGCAGGCTGTCAGTCTTGCAGCCGTAGCCTTTTTCCAGCACCACTTGCAGGACGTCGGTCAGCAGCATGCCGCTTTCCCAGTTCAGTCCTGCGAATTTCACAGGCTTGCCTGACTCGCACCAACCGGCTGCCTGGGTGGCGCCTGCACTGGCCAACAGGCCCATGGAAAGCAATGTGGTCAGCAGGGTCTTGTTCGATTTCATTGTTGTGACGCTCCTAATCATGAATTGGCTTACGGCAGTCAAGAGGCATCCAGCCCTGTCCACGTCCAATCAGGCCTGCGCCGCAGCGCGACCATTCCCGCTTGTTTTTGGTTGTACGACGCTGTCCTGCTCGACCGGCAGAATCAGTTGATCAGGTACCGAACCGTGCCATTTTTTTGCGCATACGTAGTAAAGCGCAGCAGGCAGCACCAGGCCGATAATCCAGGAAATATCCACGTCACCCAGCGCCACTACCAGCGGACCGGTGTAGAACTTGGTGGAGATGAACGGTAACTGCACCAGTACGCCGAACACGTAGATGCTGATGCCCAGCATGTTCCAGCGGCCGTAACGACCATTGGGATCAGCCAGCGCCGGTACGTCATAGCGCTCGCGGGTGATGCAGTAATAGTCCACCAGGTTGATTGCGCTCCATGGCGTGAAGAACGCCAGCAGGAACAGGATGAAGGACTTGAACGCCCCCAGGAACGAGTGCTGACCGAGCAATGCGATCAGGGTTGCCGCACCGACAATTACCAGGACAAAAACCAAACGCTGCAAGCGGGTCACTTCCAGGCGGCCGCGGAAGCCGCTGATGATGGTCGCAATGCACATGAAGCTGCCGTACGAGTTAAGCGTGGAAATGGTGACCTTGCCGAACGCAATGCTGAAGTACAGCAGCGCAGCGGTCGCACCACTGCCGGCGAAACCCACGATGTAGGCCACTTCATGCCCGGCGTATTGGCCATTGGCGGAGGCGGCGGCAAACACACCGAGAATCATCGCCACTTGTGCGCCGATCACCGAACCTGCGCCGGCGGCGAAGAAGGTTTTCACCGAAGACGTATTGCTCGGCAGGTATCGCGAGTAGTCAGCCACATAGGGACCAAAGGCGATCTGCCAGGAGGCCGCGAGCGACACCGCCAGCAGGAAACTGCTCCAGCTGAAATGGCGAATCTGCAACAGCGCGCCCACATCCGTCTGGGTCATCAGGCGGCTGAACAGGTAAACAAAGGCAATCACGCCAATGATGCTGGCGACACGGCCAATAAAATGGATCACCCGATAGCCAAGCACCGTCACCAGCACGATGACACTGGCGAAGATGAGAATACCGAGGGTGTCGCTGACCCCGAACAACTGACCCAGCGCCTGGCCGGACAGCACTGTGCCCGTCGCGGTGAAGCCCAGGTACATCAGGCAAACCAGGACAATCGGGATAGCCGCGCCATAAACACCGAACTGCACCCGGCTGGAGATCATCTGCGGCAAGCCCAACTTGGGCCCTTGCGCCGCGTGCAACGCCATCACCCCGCCGCCGAGCAACTGACCGATAAACAAGCCGATCAACGACCAGAACACATCACCGCCCAGCACCACGGCCAGGGCCCCGGTGACAATCGCGGTGATCTGCAGATTGGCCCCCATCCACAAGGTGAACTGGCTGAAGAGACGACCGTGTCTTTCCGCTTCCGGGATGTAGTCAATCGAGCGTTTCTCGATCAACGGTTTGTTGCCTGCACGTGCGTCTTTGACAGCCATGATTCAACCTCTGTGGATTGTTATGGGAGTTGGCTTTCGCCCCCCTGTAGGAGCGAGCTTGCTCGCGATGACGGTAGATCAGTCACATTCATGCTGGATGTGCCGACGCTAACGCGAGCAAGCTCGCTCCTACAGGGAAGCGGTGTTGCGTTTACTTGCCGGTAATCATCGGCAGGTTCAGCCCTTGTTCCTTGGCGCAGTCGATGGCGATCTGGTAACCGGCATCGGCATGACGCATGACGCCGGTCGCTGGGTCGTTGTGCAGGACGCGAGCGATACGCTCGGCCGCTTCGTCAGTCCCGTCGCAGACAATCACCATGCCCGAATGCTGGGAGAAGCCCATGCCGACGCCGCCGCCGTGGTGCAGCGAAACCCAGGTCGCGCCGCTCGCGGTGTTGAGCAGGGCGTTGAGCAGTGGCCAGTCGGACACGGCATCGGAGCCGTCCTGCATCGACTCGGTTTCGCGGTTCGGGCTCGCCACCGAACCGGAGTCCAGATGGTCACGACCGATGACGATAGGCGCCGACAGCTCGCCGCTGCGTACCATTTCGTTGAATGCCAGGCCGAGCTTGGCGCGCAGGCCCAGGCCAACCCAGCAGATACGCGCCGGCAGACCCTGGAAGCTGATGCGCTCACGCGCCATGTCCAGCCAGTTGTGCAGGTGGGCGTCGTCCGGGATCAGTTCCTTGACCTTGGCGTCGGTTTTGTAGATGTCCTGTGGGTCGCCCGACAGAGCAGCCCAACGGAACGGACCGATACCGCGGCAGAACAGCGGACGGATGTAAGCAGGGACGAAACCTGGGAAGTCGAAAGCGTTTTCCACGCCTTCTTCCTGGGCCATCTGACGGATGTTGTTGCCGTAGTCGAAAGTCGGTACGCCCATTTTCTGGAAGTCCAGCATCGCCTTGACGTGTACGGCCATCGATTGCTTGGCGGCCTTGACCACGGCAGCTGGCTCGGTCTTGGCGCGAGCGCGGTATTCGTCCCAGGTCCAGCCGGCCGGCAGGTAGCCGTTGAGCGGGTCGTGGGCGCTGGTCTGGTCGGTGACCATGTCAGGACGCACGCCCCGACGTACCAGCTCCGGAAGGATTTCAGCGGCGTTCCCGCACAGGGCGATAGAGATCGCCTTGCCTTCGGCGGTGTACTTGGCAATGCGCGCCAGGGCGTCGTCGAGGTCTTTGGCTTGCTCGTCGACGTAGCGGGTTTTCAGGCGGAAATCGATGCTGATCTGCTGGCATTCGATGTTCAGCGAGCAGGCACCGGCCAGGGTTGCGGCCAGCGGCTGGGCGCCGCCCATGCCGCCCAGGCCAGCGGTCAGGACCCACTTGCCGGTCAGGTCGTCGTTGTAGTGCTGGCGACCGGCTTCGACGAAGGTTTCGTAGGTGCCCTGAACGATGCCCTGGCTGCCAATGTAGATCCAGCTCCCGGCGGTCATCTGGCCGTACATGGCCAGGCCTTTGGCATCGAGTTCGTTGAAGTGCTCCCAAGTCGCCCAGTGGGGCACCAGGTTGGAGTTGGCGATCAATACGCGCGGGGCGTTGCTGTGGGTCTTGAACACGCCGACCGGCTTGCCGGATTGCACCAGCAGGGTCTCGTCGTCATTCAGGTTGGTCAGGCTCTCGACGATCTTGTCGTAGCATTCCCAGTTACGTGCTGCCCGGCCAATACCACCGTACACCACCAATTCTTTAGGGTTCTCGGCCACTTGCGGGTCGAGGTTGTTCATCAGCATGCGCAGCGGCGCTTCGGTCAGCCAGCTCTTGGCGGTCAGCTTGTTGCCGCGCGGGGCACGGATTTCAACGTCACGGCGCTTAGTAGAAGAGGCGGTGGTAGTTTTGTTGTCAGTCACGAAAAAGACTCCTCAGCGATCAATCCAAACCAACCCTGGCAGTGGGTAAGCCAGCCTGTGCGCATCGTTGCGCCACAGGCGAATCAGGTGGACGTTGCGAGGAGTCTTAATGGACTCATACGCATACGTCTTTACTTGTACATACAAGCATATGCAATCAAGCGGCCAACTTGTTGAATGGGCATTCGAGAAAAATTCGGAAACAGCTGGAGAGTGCCTGGATCAAGGGGTCTGGCGTAGATGAAATTTTCCGGGGGGAATTTTTGCAGGAGGTGGGGTTTGTTACGGGAGCGGGGTTTTGCGCTGTGATGGGGCGTTCGGTAACAAAGTGGTGCGCAACAGGAAACGGTCTTGCTTCACTGTAGGAGCGAGCATGCTCGCGATGGTCGTCAACGATGACGCTGGCTACCTGAGACCCCGCGGTGCCTGCGACTCCATCGCGAGCATGCTCGCTCCTACAGGGGGGATGTGGTTTTAGCGTGCGGTCAGTTCGATAACGCAGCAGGCACCCTGGCTCGAGATTTCCAGCAAATCGCTGTTACCGTCCAGTTGCAGGCAATCATGTCGCGCCAGTTGCGAAACCGTGTTACCGACCTTCACCTCGAGCACTTCGCTGACACTGAACACCAGCACGGTGCCGGCTTCGCTGAAAAACCGCTGCTCCCCGTCCAGCCACTGCAACCGCGCGCGGTAACGCTTTGGTGCATAGATCAGGTTGAAATCGCGGATCGCTCCACCCAGCAAGGTGCAGGAAACATGGCTCTCACCACTGAAGGCGAACGGATCGATCGGTAACAGTGACCGTGTGTCTTGGCCATCCACCGACAAGACCATACCGTCGCCCTGCAACACGGTGATGATTCGCTCGTAACCGGCGAACATGGAGAACCCACCCGACTCGCTAATGTCGGCTATGGACAGGCGCCAGCCGAAACCATCCAGCCCAGTGCCGGCGTCGCGGGTAATCTCTTCAGTGCTGCCACCGCCGTTTTTCCACGGCATGCGCGGGTAATCCGTGGCGCGTAGAACCTTGAGCTGATTCATTTGTGAAACCGACCTTCGAGACGATGACGGGAACCGGGGTGGATCAAACGCGCAGCGGTCACGGGCTGACGACCGGACCAGGTGCGACGACGAATCAACAGGCACGGCTCGCCCTTTTCGATCTGCAACAACTTGCACTCCGATGCCTCGGCCAGGATCGCTTCGACCACGTGCTCGCCTTCGGTCAGCGGCGCAACCTGGCTGAGGTAGGCGTAAGGCGTTTGCAGGGTGAAATCCTGCTTGAGGTATTCCGGGGCCACCAGCGCGTTGACGAAACGGTCTTCGATTTGTACCGGAATATCATTTTCGAAATGCACGATCAGCGAATGAAAGACCTTTTGTCCCTCGCGCATATCCAGGGCCACGGCGCGCTCGGACCCGGCCGCCTCTTCTTCCAGGGTGATGACCGTGCAAGTGTGGCGATGGCCACGGGAGGCGATTTCGTCAGCGATGTTGTGCACTTCAAACAGGGCGGACTGGCTTTTCGGTTCGGCGACGAACGTGCCGACGCCTTGCATGCGCACCAGCAGGCCGTCGGCGGTCATCTCGCGCAATGCCCGGTTGATGGTCATGCGGCTGAAGCCAAGTTGGCTGACCAGCTCACTTTCCGACGGAACGCGATAGTGAGGCGGCCAGGCACCGCTGTCGATTTGCTGGGTAATCATCTGTTTAACGCGAGCGTACAAAGGCGCCGGACTGTCGCCCATGTTCGCGGCCAACGGAGAGACTGGAGGCGGAGTCGGCACGGTTGATCCCTGTTCATTTGATATAGGTTGCTAGCTTGCCGGAGTTTACCGGGCAGGCAAACGTCTGTATATGTATATACAAATAACACACGATGGGGTGATGAACCATGTCCGCCTTCTTTGCCGAACGCGCGCTGCTGCCTAGTGGATGGGCCAACAATGTACGTCTTGAGGTCAGCGCCGACGGCGTGCTGACCCAAATCCAGGCCGATTCCAATGCAGATGGCGCCGAAAGGCTGAGCGGCCCGCTGTTACCGGGCATGCCCAACCTGCATTCCCACGCCTTTCAGCGGGCGATGGCCGGGCTGGCGGAAGTGGCGGGTAATCCGAATGACAGCTTCTGGACCTGGCGCGACCTGATGTATCGCCTCGTCGGAAAAATCAGCCCCGAACAACTTGGCGTGATTGCCCGTCAGCTGTACATCGAAATGCTCAAGGCCGGCTACACCTCGGTCGCCGAATTTCATTACGTGCACCATGACATTGATGGCCATCCGTACGCGGACCCGGCCGAACTGGCGTTGCGCATCAGCCAGGCGGCCAGCGCCGCCGGCATCGGCCTGACCCTGCTGCCCGTGCTCTACAGCCATTCAGGTTTCGGTGGCCAGGCGCCCAACGATGGCCAACGACGATTTATCAACAGCACGGAAAACTACCTGAACCTGCAATCGCGCCTGCAACCTCTTCTGGCCCAACAGAAGGCCCAGTCGCTGGGCCTGTGCTTCCACTCGCTGCGCGCTGTGACCCCACAGCAAATCAGCGAAGTGCTGGCCGCCAGCGACCAGCGATGCCCGGTGCACATTCACATCGCCGAGCAGCAGAAGGAAGTCGATGACTGCCTGAACTGGAGCGGCCGTCGCCCCCTGCAATGGCTGTATGAGAACGTCGAGGTCGATCAGCGCTGGTGCCTGGTTCACGCCACCCACGCCAACCCGGAAGAGGTCTCGCTGATGGCCCGCAGTCGCGCCATCGCCGGCCTGTGCCTGACCACTGAAGCCAACCTTGGCGACGGGATTTTCCCGGCGGTGGATTTCCTCGCCCAGGGCGGGCGCATGGGCATCGGTTCCGACAGCCACGTGTCGTTGAGCGTGGTGGAAGAATTACGCTGGCTGGAATATGGCCAGCGTCTGCGCGATCAGCGGCGTAACCGCTTGTATGCCGCGGATCAGCCGATGGTCGGTCGCACGCTCTACGACGCGGCGTTGGAAGGCGGTGCCCAGGCGTTGGGGCAACCGATTGGCGCCCTGGAAGTGGGAAAGCGTGCGGATTGGCTGGTGCTGGATGGCAACGATCCGTACCTGGCGACAGCAAGCGGCGACGGGATTCTCAATCGCTGGCTATTCGCCGGCAGCGACCGACAGGTTCGCGATGTGCTGGTCAATGGCCAGTGGGTGGTGCGCGAGGGACGGCATGCGGGGGAAGAGGAAAGTAGCCGGGCGTTTGCCCAAGTTTTGCGTGAACTACTCGGCTGACAAAAAAACTACGCCTGTAGGAGCGAGCATGCTCGCTCCTACAGGGCAATTGCAGTTAGTTCGACGTCTTCGCCATCTGCGTATCCGTTGCCCGCCAGATCAGCCGCGTAGTGTCGTAACCCTGCTGGCGTGCCTTGCTGAGCAATTCCTCACGGACCACCCCATTGACCGTCGGAGTCCGCGACAGCAACCACAGGTAACGCCGGCTCGGATCGCCGACGATGGCCGTCTTGTAGTCATCGCTGACGAACAACACCCAATATTCGCCCTTCGCCACACCCGGGATCAGCCGCGAAAACCAGTTATCGAACTCGACCCACAGCTTGTCGGTCTTGCCGGGCACCTGTGGATAAGCCGTACCCTTGGCTTCTTCCCATTGCCAGTCCGCGGTCAGGCAACGATTGAGCACCAGGATATTGCCGTCGGGCTTGAGGGTGTAATGCGCTTCCGATTGTGCGCAGTTGCGCTGGAAGTACATCGGCAGACGCGCCAACTCGTACCAGGTCCCCTGGTACTTCTTCAGATTGACGCTATTGACGGTTTTCGGCGCCAGCGGATCTTCACCAGAGGTCGCGCAGCCAGCCAATACCAGGCTGGCAAAAAGGAGGATCAAAAACTGCTTCATTGTTTTTCTCCCGCGGGCACAGCGCCCCGGATTACTTCAGGCCTTGGCCGGAAAACATCATCACTTTGTCACCGGCGTACTGCACGCTGATAAAGCTGTTCTTGTCGCCCCAGGTGCAACTGGACAGACCAAATGCGCCTGAACAGTCGGTAGGCTTGCCCAGCAAGGTTTCTACCTCAGCCTTGGGCATGCCTGTCGACAATTTGGAGTAGTTTTCCTGATTGACCTTGCCGCACGCGACCAACAACACGCAGAACGAAAGCAGGGCGACGGAGCGCAACGACATGGTGAAACTCCTGGAGCGTAGGGGGAATGGCAGATTGCCAAGCAGAAGCTTAGAAGTGAAAATCGTTATCTGGTTCCCTCATCCCCCGTCTATTTATCGGGCCGCTCGTCTCCCTTTGTCCGAAAAATCAGCCACTTTGCGACGCCGTTGTGCATTTCGTCGGCTTTGGCCAAATGCGCCTAATCTTTGGCGCCTTTGAGTCGACATAATGACCAACGCCACGCACCATTTTGTGGCACATTGGCGCCCTCGTTGACCAGCCCTTCTGCGGTAGTTCATTTAATGACCAGAAACATCAAGTTCAGCCACAAAATTCTGTTGGCTGCTGCCCTCGTGGTGGCCGTCGCATTTGCCTGTTTCATCCTGTTCAACGACTACCGACAGCGCCAGACCCTGCGCAGCAGCACTGAAACATCGATGCAGGAACTCGGCAGCCTGACCACCAGTAACATCCAGACCTGGCTGGAAAGCCGCATCCAGTTGCTGCAATCGATGTCGCAGCAGGTTTCCGCCGACGGCAGCGCATTGAGCAGCCTGAAGCGCGTGATCGACCTGCCCGCCTACACTGGCAACTTTCAACTCAGTTACTTCGGCGGCACCGATGGCGTGATGTTCTCGGTCCCGGCGGGTAACCGTGCGGCAGATTACGACCCCCGCGCCCGTGGTTGGTACAAGGCGGCCAACACCGCACAACAGACCATCGTGACCGAACCCTACATTGCCGCTTCCTCCGGCAAGCTTGTGATTACCGTCGCCACTCCGGTACAGCGCCAAGGCCAGATGATCGGCGTCGCTGGCGCCGACATCGACCTGTCCAGCGTCAGCGCGATCATCAACTCGCTGAACTTCGGCGGACACGGCCACGCGTTCATCGTCGGCGCCGACGGCAAGATTCTCATTCACCCGGACAGCAAGCTGGTGCTCAAGAGCCTGGCCGAGGCCTATCCCAACGACACGCCAAAGGTCAGCCCAGGCATGAAAGAAGTCGAGATCGACGGCAAGCGCCAGTTCATCTCCTTCACCCACGTCAACGGCGTACCCTCGGCTGACTGGTACGTGGCCCTGGTACTCGACCAGGACACAGCGTTCGCAATGCTCAGCGAGTTCCGCACCTCGGCGTTCATCGCCATGGTGATCGCCGTGGTGATCATCATCACCTTGCTGGGCATACTGATCAGCTTTCTGATGCAACCGCTGCTGACCATGGGCCGCGCCATGCATGACATCGCCGAAGGCGAAGGCGACCTGACCAAACGCCTGACCATTCACGGCCATGACGAGTTCGGCGCGCTGGGGTTGTCGTTCAACCGCTTCGTCGAGCGCATCCACACCTCGATCCGCGAAGTGTCATCGGCCACCGGCCAGGTCAACGAAGTGGCGTTGCGGGTCGTGGCGGCCTCCAACTCGTCGATGTTCAACTCCGACCAGCAGGCCTCGCGCACCAACAGCGTCGCGGCGGCGATCAACCAGCTCGGCGCTGCCGCACAGGAAATCGCCCAAAACGCCGCCCTCGCCTCGCAGCACTCCAGCGATGCCCGCGCGCTGGCAGAAGACGGCCAGCAAACCGTGGAAAAAACCATCAGCGCCATGCATCAGCTGTCGGCGAAGATCAGTGATTCCTGCGGCAACATCGAGACGCTCAACAGCAACACCGTGAACATCGGACAGATTCTGGAAGTGATCACCAGCATCTCCCAGCAGACCAACCTGCTGGCGCTGAACGCGGCCATCGAAGCCGCCCGTGCCGGTGAAGCGGGTCGTGGCTTTGCCGTGGTCGCCGACGAAGTGCGCAACCTGGCGCACCGCACTCAGGATTCGGCGCAGCAAGTGCAGAAGATGATCGAAGAACTGCAAATCGGCGCCCGCGAAGCGGTCAGCACGATGACCGACAGCCAGCGTCAGAGCGAGAGCAGCGTCGGCATTGCCAACCAGGCCGGCGAGCGCCTGGGCAGCGTGACCCAGCGCATCGGTGAAATCGACGGAATGAACCAGTCAGTCGCCACCGCGACCGAAGAACAGACCGCCGTTGTGGAGTCGATCAACGTCGACATCAACGAGATCAACACGCTGAACCAGGAAGGGGTGGAGAACCTGCAGGCGACACTGCGTGCGTGCTCCGACCTCGAGCAGCAGGCGGCGCGGTTGAAGCATCTGGTGGGTAGCTTCCGGATCTAGGGCGCGACCACCGACGCAATCGCGAGCAGGCTCCCACAGGTTCGATGTGATCCCTGTGGGAGTGGCGGTGGGACAATATGACTTGCTCGCGATTGCGCTATCGGCGACATCAAGTCATTCAGACGCTCATTGATCAGCTTAGCCTGACACAGGACTGAATTAGGACTAAACTCAGTCCTATCTATTCCTCCGAGCACTTCATTTCATGAAACTCTCATCCCAAATCAAGCCGATCAGCTACCTTAAAAGCCATGCTGCCGAGATAGTCAAAACCATCACGGAGAGCCGCGAGCCTATGGTAATCACCCAAAACGGTGAAGCGAAACTGGTGGTCATGGATGTAAAAAGCTTTGAGGAGCAAGAAGAAACGATGGCACTGCTCAAACTCCTGGCGATGGGTAATCGGGAGATAGAGCAAGGCAACTTCCGTGATGCCGAGGATGTCTTCACTGACCTCGACAGGGCTGACAATCAATGAGTTTAAAGGTCGTCATTCTTCAGTCAGCCGAAACAGACCTCAAAGAGCTTCGTACCTACCTCACCCGACAGTTCTCGAATCAGACTTGGCAGAACACTTTTGCCAACCTGAAGACCGCTATTCGCAACCTGGGAGAACAACCCTATGCAGGGTCGACCCCCGAAGAAATCGACAAGCTCAATCTCAGTCAGTACCGACAAATTCTTGTTGGAATGAATCGAGTGATTTATGAGGTTCGCGGACAGACAGTCTTCGTTCACATCATTGTCGATACCCGAAAAAGCCTGCTTGCATTGTTGCTGAAACGGCTTGTTCAAGGGAATGCGTGAAGCTGAAGAACCTTAAAAGCGCGAACCTGGCTTATTTAAAAACAGCAACTCCTCAGCCGTAGATTCGCGCCCCAGCACCTCATTGCGATGAGGAAACCGCCCAAACTGCGCGATCACCTTCTGATGCTTCTCGGCATAGCCCAGGTAGTCGGCAAACAACGCTCGATCACTTTCCGGCTGTTGCTCCATCAGGTCGATGTAACGCGAGATGCACTCGTTCTGCACCGCCAGGTGTTCGCAGTGTTCCAATACCAGGTAGATGAACACCCGCTGGATCGGCAGCAATTGCCGGTCTAAATCCGCAGCGATACCTTGCGCCACCAGAGCCTGGGCTCTGCTGTCACCGGAAAAGGCTTTGGGGGTCTCGCGAAACAGCATGCGCGGCAATTGATCGAGCAACAGCACCAGGGCCAGCCAACCTTCAGGGCGTTGCGCCCATTCAGTCAATCCGCCGGCCAGTGCCTGCTCCACCCGTTCCCCGAAACGCTCACGCGCCTCGAGGTCCTGGCTGTCGCGCTTGCCGAACCACAACCCGCCCTTCTGCGCCGCCACTTCCTTTGCTGATTCGGATGTCCCGAACCACCATTCGAGCAACGGCTGCCAGGGCGCGGTCATGGGTTATTCCTTGTGGTAGGCCGTGGCGCGGGCCACTTCTTCTTTCGAGCCCAGGAACACCGCGCAACGCTGGTGCAGGCCTTCCGGCTGGATGTCGAGGATGCGCTGGTGGCCGTTGGTGGATGCACCACCGGCCTGCTCGACCAGGAAAGACATCGGGTTGGCTTCGTACATCAGGCGCAGTTTGCCGGGTTTGGATGGCTCACGGCTGTCACGTGGGTACATGAACAGGCCACCACGGGTCAGGATGCGGTGCACGTCCGCCACCATCGCGGCCACCCAGCGCATGTTGTAGTTTTTCTTCAGAGGACCTTCTTCGCCCGCCAGCAACTCGTCGACGTAGCGTTGCACGGGGGCTTCCCAGTGACGCTGGTTGGACATGTTGATGGCAAATTCCTGGGTGGACTCAGGAATGGTGATGTTTTCGTGGGTCAGGACGAAGCTGCCCATTTCACGGTCCAGGGTGAAGCCCTTCACGCCATCGCCCAGGGTCAGCACCAGCATGGTCTGCGGACCATAGATCGCGTAGCCGGCAGCGACCTGCTGGGTGCCTGGCTGCAAGAAGGCCTTTTCATTCAAGGCTTCGTTTTGGCTCAGGTATTCGCTCGGGCAACGCAAAACCGAGAAGATGGTGCCGACCGGAGCGTTGATGTCGATGTTCGACGAACCGTCCAGCGGGTCGAACACCAGCAGGTAGGCGCCTTTCGGGTATTTGCCAGGGATCTGGTAGGCATTGTCCATTTCTTCGGACGCCATGCCGGCCAGGTGACCGCCCCATTCGTTGGCTTCGAGCAGGATCTCGTTGGAGATCACATCGAGTTTTTTCTGCACTTCGCCTTGGACGTTTTCAGTGCCCATGCTACCTAGAACACCACCCAGGGCGCCTTTGGACACGGCGTGGCTGATCTCCTTGCAGGCACGCGCCACCACTTCGATCAGGAAGCGCAGATCGGCAGGAGTGTTGTTGCTGCGGGTCTGCTCAATCAAATAGCGACTCAGGGTAACGCGGGACATGGACGGCTCCGGAGAATGGGGGGGCTAAAAACCCGCGCAGTTTAGCGCGAGTCGAGGCGCATTTCCTCCTATCAGACGTGATACGCCCAATAGAGTTCATGCGCGGGGTTTAGCGTAGTTCGAATCCGGCATTTTCACTGGCCGATATGCCCTCATCGCTGTAGGAGCGGGCTTGCCCGCGATCGGTACGCAGCACCGACTTTAAGAACTGGCCGGAGGCTTGCGCAACAAACTGAACGCCATCGCCCCCAGGAACAACACGCTGAGCAGCAACACCGCCCACAAACCGAATTTCTTCCAATCGGTGTCCGAGGTCGCCGCGCCCACAGCCGTTGAGGCGGGTGTGCTCACCACCTCGGCATCCACCGTCGCCCGCCCCAGCGCTGCCCACTTCGCCGCACTGTAATCGGGAATCAGCGTGGTCAACGGCAGGTTCGCCGTCTTCGCCGTCGCGTTACCCACCGCCAGGGTATAAGGCCCGGCACCACGGGCGAGGAACACCAGTTGCGTGGCGCGTACGGCAAATTTCACGTTCGGCGCCTGTTCACCGAGGCCACCGCCCCGCTCGTCCACCGTCAATTTCAACTGCTGTACGGTTCGCCCCGGCAACTGCAATTCGTTCTGCACCACCTCCTGGCCGTTCTGCGTCAGGCGATAGAGCAAGCCACCGCCAAGCGGCTGCCATGGCCGCCGACTGTCCAGCCGTCCAGCCAGGGTCGCCGGCGCCAAGCTGTTCGGCTGGTCCAGCTCGACCTGCAAGCGTTCGACATTCACGCCCATCGGCAATTGCCAAGTGTATTCGCCGGCCTTCTCGCGGGTGCCCGCCAAGGACTGCGACCACATCAACGGCAACGACAGGCTGCTCGAGGTTGCGCTTTGCAGTTGCGCCGAGGTCAGCGTGGGTGCCGAACTCGGCGTGCTCCACAACAGGCGCAGGTAACGCGCCGATTGACCCGGCAAACCCACTTCATGCTGCTCGACCCGCTCGTCAGCAAACGTCAGCCGCGCCACCTGCCCCTCACCCCAGGACTGCCAATGCTGCAGGTCGTCGCTGGCTTCAATGCTGAAACGTTGGAAACCGTCGCGCTCGCTGGTCCAGTCAAGAATCAACTGCTGCAACGGCGCCTTGAGCGCACTGGCATCGAGCAGCCAGCCGCGCAGCACTTCTTCACCGGCTTCCAGCTGACTCGATGGCTGCACCTCGACCAACGCGCCATTGGCATTCGATTGCACCCGCACACTCGGCGCGCGCTCGTTGTCGTCCGCATCGTTGTACAACGGAAACCACTTCACGTCGGTCAAGAGACGGGTTTCCCCTGCCTGGGCGTTTTCCCGCGCCAGCGCATAGGCCTGTGGCTCGCCGTTCGCGTTGAACACCCGCACGTCGCTCAGGTCGGTCTGCCGCGCGCTCAGCTGCACGGCCAGAGGCAATTCGAGGCGATACCACGGGCCCTCGCCGCTCAGCGTCAAGGGTAACTGCGTGGCAAAGTCCGACGGCTGTTCCAGCGCGTTGACCGAAAAAGCGAGCCCCATGGCAAAAGCGCCTGACCAGACCCGGTTCAACTTCTGACTCAAGACGACACTCCTTCGGTTTGCGGGGCAGGTTTTTCAGGGTCCGGCGCAGCCTCGGCACGTTTGGGCGGCAACGGGGCGAAATAGCCCACGACCAACAGCAATACACCGACGCCGATGAACGAGACGATCCGGGCAAGTCCGCCACGGTTGCTCAATTCGACAAGGAACAGTTTTGCGACCACCACGCCGATCAACGCCGCACCAATCAGCCAGACCTCGCGACGTCGGCGCAGGTGGCCGCCGATCATCAGGCTCAGGGCCATCAGGGTCCAGATGATCGACAGGCCAGCCTGTACCTGCATCGACGCAAGCAGCGAATCCAGCTCGAACGGGACGCCACCCCAATGGTGCGCGGTGCGGTTCACCAGCGCGGTGAAAAACGCGAACAGCAAGATGCCAACGGTCAGTGGCGTGGCGCGATCAATAACGTCCTTGTTCAGAGCACATTGCGTCGCCGCACTGCGGGCCCACACATAAATGCCGAACAACGAAAACAGCAGACCCAACTCCAGAGGATTGAGCAACGGCACGTAGGGCAACGGATCGGCAGCGCCGCTGCTGAAGCAGTTCGCCAGCCAGAACCAACCGAGCATCAGCAATGCCAGCGGCGCCGCCGCATAAAGCCTGTACTCACGCGGATATGCAGCCACCGGCCAAGGCCAGTTGCGGGGACTGGCCATCAACACCAGGTACAGGCTCGGCAGAATCGCCCAACCCAGCCAGCGCCAGGCGTTGTACTGCTCGGAAAGCAGCAACATACCGAAACGCAATTCCAGCGCCAGCACGCCGATCAACAACCAGCAACCGAGCACGTGGGCAACGCTCAAGACCCGCACCGAGAGCATCGGCGCCAATCGGCGCAACGAGATCAAGTGCACGACGAACACCGCCGCCCAGGCCAGCCAGCCGAAGTTGGCTGCCGGGTGATAACGCGAGTGCCACGCGGCGAGCAACACCCATCCTGCCGTCGGTATCAGCGCCGCGCAGAGCAAACCCAGCGCCGGCCATTTCAGGCGCACCGCAAACACCGTCCACAGGGCTGCGCTCAACGCCGCCACCGTCAGCAACAAGACGGTTTGGGCCTCGAATGAGGCGAACCGCAGTACTTCGCTGCCCCATGCCAGCGCCCACCAAGTCGCGCCCCAGACCAGCAGCCCATCGGACAGACGCTGGTTCAACAGCGCAACCGGACGGTCTTGCTGCAAGCGCCAGGCCCCGAGTAAACCTGCCAGACCCAACACCAAAGGCGTCCAGAATCGGTAATGCGCCAACGGCCGCACGCCTTCGCTGGACAGCGATGCGAGAAAGTCCGAGCCAGCCACCAGGAACAACCCACCACCCAGCAACTGCACGGCAAACCCGCTGAGCGCGAAGGTGCGAGATTGCAGATGCAGCCCCATAAATATCGTCGCCGTACCGGCCAGCGCCCAGGCGATCGCGGTGCCGTATACGAGAAAGAACAAAGGCGCCAGCAGATAGAGAAAGGCCAGCCCCAGACATGCCAACACCGGCAGTGCCCGACGCTCCCAGGACGAGGCAACATCTGGCGGGGCCTTGCGCAACTGGTAGAAGCTGAACAACAAGGCCACGCCGAGCAGCAACGCGCCCAGCGGTGCACCTGTGACCAGGCTGAAGTCGCCGGCCCGCAGTTCGCCGACGAACGCCAGCGCCGCGCCCACTTGCAGCAGCAACGCGAAGGCACGGGCCAATGACCGTTTCTGCCGCAGGCCGAGCCAGAAAATACCCGCACCTTCAACGGCCCAGGCGGCGGTCGTCCAGCGCGCATCGAGCCCCAGCGGAATCGCCAGGCTGGTGAAAATCACGCCCAGCGCGAGGCAGGTTTCCCCCAACAGCATCGTGCGCCCGCTGAACAACGCCCGCGCCAACGCCATGTACACAACGCCGAGCGCCAAAGCGCTGAATGCGGCGGCGAAAGGCAGATGCTGCACCAATGCGAACTGTAAGCCGAAGCCCACCAGCGGTGGACCAAACAGCAGCGTGCCGTCGACGTAGTCGCCTCTGCGCGCCGACCAATGCAGCAGCGCCTCGCGGTTATCGTCTTCCGGTGCGTCGCCCATTTCCCGTAACTTGCGCCGCGCGAACAACAGGCCGATGGCCAGGTACATGAGGAAAAACAGGATCAGGAACGGTTCGGTGCTCCACAACAGTTCCGGTGTATAGGACCGCAGGCCCCAGGTGAAGCCGATGCCAAAGGTGCCGACAAAGCCGATCACGTTGAGGGGGCGCCACGCCTTGAACCAGGCAATGCCAAGGATGCCGGCGTTGAGCAGGGCGAAATAACTGAACAGCGCGACATGGCTGCCAGCGCCGGTGGACGTGAGGATCGGCGCGGCGAAACCGCCCAGTGCAGCGGCGCAGGCCAGCGCCAGGGAATCCTGGGTGATGGCCAAAATAGCCGAGAACACCGTCACCGCCACCAGCAGGCCGAGCGCTGCGGTGGGGTCCAGCAACGGGTGCAGGCGCATCGCGGCAAACACCGTCAGGTACAACACGCCAATCCCGGTGCCTTGCAGCATCAACGCATAGTTGCGATTGCGTTGGCGCAGCCACCAACCCAGCCCGAGCAAGGCCAATGCGGCGGCCGCTACCCCGGCGTAACGCAGCTCAAGCGGCACCACCATGCCTTCAGTGGCGTAACGCAACAGAAACGCCAGGCCGAAAAACAACAGAACCACGCCAACGCGCAGCACCGTGTTACCGCCCAGCAACCAATTACGCGCACCGGCAAGGGCACGCTCGATGACGTTCGGACCACGGTCAGCGACAGGCTCGCGCACGGGTGGCTCGGCTGTCCAGGCATCGTCGGACAGTGGCTGACGAGGTTGTGATAGGGGCTCAGGCTCAGGCTCAGGCGGAAGCTCCCACACCAATTCAGGTGTCGCGACGGATGCTTCCTCAAGCGAGAGCTCAAGGGAAGAATTCGACTCCCTGGCCAAGGGTTGATCAACCGCTGGCTGCGGCACTTCGACACCCGTGGTTTCCAGCACCGCCAGACGTTGTTGAACCGCATTCAACGCTGCCTGCGCCTGCTCCAACAGCACGCGCTGTTCAGCGGCTTGCGAGCCCAGACGGGCGATACGAATGGCCTGGCCAATTCCCAACCCGAACAGCGCGCCCAATAGCGCGTCACTGAACGACTCGTCGAGCATCCAGCCCAGCACGAGCCCAATCAACATGAACATCCATTGCATGGTCGATATCCCTAAGCAGCCCCGATGTGGGGCGAATCCGGGCGAAGTGGCATTGGCCAGAGTCTAGCCTGCCGCCCGGTTTAACCGCTGCCTAGTATATCGATCAGGCCCGTTGACCACCGGGCCTGCCTCGCAATTATTGCTCAAAGTTACTCCAGGGCTTTCCAAATGTCCGTGGCGTACTCGCGAATGGTCCGATCGGAAGAGAACCAGCCCATCCGCGCGGTGTTCAACACTGCCGAACGCCACCAGGCATTGGTGTCATGCCAATGGGCTTCAACACGCATTTGGGCATCCCAGTAGGCATCGAAGTCCGCGCAGACCAGGAAGCGGTCATGCTCAATCAACGAATCAATCAAGCCGGTATAACGCGACGGATCATCCGGCGAGAACACACCGCCGCGAATCGCTTGCAGCACATCACCCAAGCGATGGGACGCGGCAATATCCGGCGTGGCGTTGAACTCGTGATTCTGCTTGCGCGCCTCCACTTGCTGCGCGCTGAGGCCGAAGATGAACATATGCTCGGCACCGATGCGCTCGCACATCTCCACGTTGGCGCCGTCCAGGGTGCCGATGGTCAGCGCGCCGTTGAGGCCAAATTTCATGTTGCTGGTCCCGGACGCTTCGAAACCGGCGGTGGAAATCTGCTCCGACAAATCCGCCGCCGGAATGATGCTTTCTGCCAGGCTGACGTTGTAGTTGGGCAGGAATACCACCTTGAGCAAGCCGCGCACGGTTGGGTCGTTGTTGACCACCCGGGCGATGTCGTTGGTCAGTTTGATAATCAGTTTGGCCTGGTGATAACTGGCCGCTGCCTTGCCAGCAAAGATCTTCACTCGGGGCACCCAGTCGACTTCCGGCTCGGCGCGAATGGCCTGATACAGCGCGACGGTGTGCAACAGATTGAGCAACTGACGTTTGTATTCGTGAATGCGTTTGACCTGCACGTCGAACATCGCCGCCGGATTGATTGCTACCCCTAACCGCTCGTGAATAAGGTACGCCAGGGCTTTTTTGCTGTGCAGGCGCTGTTCGGCGAAAGCCTTGCGAAATGCCGACTTCTCGGCGAACGGCTCCAGGTCCTGCAAGCGTTCTTCCGGGTGATCGAGCAGGTCCGCGCCAAGCGCATCGACCAGCATCGACGTCAGTTCCGAGTTGGCCTGATAGAGCCAGCGGCGGAAGGTGATGCCGTTGGTCTTGTTGTTGATCCGCGTCGGATAGAGTTTATGCAGCTCGGAAAACACGGTTTTGCGCATCAATTGCGTGTGCAGACCGGACACCCCGTTGACGCTGTGGGAGCCGAGAAACGCAAGGTTGCCCATGCGAACGCGCCGACCGTTGTCTTCCTCGATCAGCGACACCGCGCGCAACACGTCGAAATCATGGATGCCCTTGGCACGCAGCGAGTCGATGTGCTGGGCGTTGATCAGGTAAATGATCTGCATGTGCCGTGGCAGCATGCGCTCCATCAGGCCGACCGGCCAGGTTTCCAGTGCTTCCGGGAAGAAGTGTGTGGTTGGTGTAGGAAAGCGTGTCGACGGTCACCTGCCATGCAGCATCCCAGGCGACATCATAGACATCCACCAACTGACGCATCAGCTCGGCCACGGCAATCGAGGGGTGCGTGTCGTTGAGCTGGATCGACGCATGATCGCCCAGGGTCAGCACCGAGGTGTGCATGTTGCGATGACGCCGCAGCAGATCCTGCAGGGAAGCGGCAACGAAGAAATACTCCTGGCGCAGGCGCAGCTCTTGGCCAGCTTCAGTGCTGTCCGCTGGGTAGAGCACACGGGAAATGCTTTCCGCACGCGCCACTTCAGCGACCGCACCCAGGTGGTCGCCAGCATTGAAGCGCTCCAGATGCAGGTCTTCGACGGCCCGGGCCCGCCACAAGCGCAGGGTGTTGACGCTCGCCCCACGCCAGCCGACCACCGGGGTGTCGTAGGCAATGGCGCGCACGGTTTCGCCCGGCGACCACACCTGCTTGGACTTGCCTGTTTCATCAGTGACGGTTTCGACGCTGCCGCCGAAACCAATCGGGTACACCACCTCCGGGCGCTCGAACTCCCAGGGGTTGCCGAAATCCAGCCAGTGCTCGGTCTGCTCCTGCTGCCAGCCATCGACGATCGCCTGGCGGAACAAACCGTGCTCGTAACGAATGCCGTAGCCGTGGCCGGCAATGCCCAGGCTCGACATGCTTTCCATGAAGCACGCCGCCAGCCGACCGAGACCGCCGTTGCCCAGTGCGGCGTCGGGCTCCAGCAGGCGGATACGCTCCAGGTCGACACCCAGTTCGGTCAGGGCCTCGCGGGCGACATCCAGCAGGCCGAGATTGCTCAGGCTGTCGTAGAGCAGCCGGCCGATGAGAAATTCCAGGGAGAGGTAGTAAACCCGCTTCTGACCTTTGCGGTAGATCTGCCGGGTGTGGTCCATCCAGTGCTCGACCATGTGATCGCGCGCCGCCAGCGCAATGGCTTCGAACCAGTCGTGGTCGAAGGCGTGATCCGGGTCTTTGCCCACCGCATAAGTGAGCTTGGTCAAGACGGCGTCGCGAAATGCGGCCACCTCTGCTTCGCGAACAAGTGGTTCTTGAGTCATCGATAGGACCTCGAGCGAGCGGGAATTGTTGAGCCTAGACGGTCTGACAAACGGCAGAGGCTCTGGTTCGGCAGTTTTTTCCTGGAAGCGTGAGATAGCTCGGCATTACTTTGTCATGTACCTGAATGAATGCAGGGGCCGTGCCGGATAACACCGTCGACGGGGCAACACAGAAAAAATCTGGCGAAAGGTTGTTCAAAAATCCACCAGTCCCGGTATGATCGCGCGCCCTGATGCACATGCCTGGTAACAACCGATGATGAAGCCCAACCTGATCGCCGCCGCCGAGATCGATCGCCTCGATACCTGGGCCAAGTACACCGCCCCGATGTGCGGCTCGTGCATGTCCAGCTGCTGCACTTTACCGGTGGAGGTCAAGATCAAGGACCTGATCCGCATTGGCATCGTCGACGAATTTGAGTTGGGCGACCCACCGAAGAACATCGCCAAGCGCCTGCAAAAGGAAGGGCTGGTGGAGCGCTTCAATCAGAAGTCAGGCATCTTCACGCTCCAGCGCATGAGCAACAACGATTGCTACTACCTGGATCGTAAGAGTCGCCTGTGCACCATTTATGACAAGCGCCCGGACACCTGTCGCAACCACCCCAAAATCGGCCCGCGGCCGGGGTATTGCGCGTACAAGCCCAAGGAAGTGGAGCGTGAGCGGGGTTCGCGCAGCATCGAGCGGTTCTGATCTGCCGATTGCTCCGACATGGCCAGGGTAACTTGGCCATAGGTTTGCGTCGCCATTTCCTATACGCCGCAAACTCCCGCCCGACAGAACAAACCCCGCGCAGTCATTAGTGTGGAGCATCATTTCTCTTGAGAAGATGCTCATGCATTATTTAAAGGCAACCGCCCAGGATCGTAGCGGCAACGGCAAGGCTGATGCCGTGCTCCTGCACTTTCACAATGGCCCGGCCAATCAGGTTCACGAAGCCTTCGCACTGGACATGTCCGCCGACGGCCTGATCGAGTTCGGCTTCGCCGGTGACATCGACGGCGACGGCAAGCAGGATTTTCAGGATCAATTGCTGCTGACTCGGTTTGCCGAGGTCTTCCTGAAGCTCAACTGGTTCAACGAGGGTGATAACTGGGAGCGGTATCTCAAGATCGCTGCCACTGACCACCAGGACGGCTCTCCCGACGTCGTCAGGCTTCAATTCAGCGAAGACGACGGTTCGCCCGGCACGGCCATTCGCATCCGACCTGCTGCGGCGTACGACGATGACAATGACGGCGAGCTGGACTCCTTTACCAATGGCGATGTGGATGGCGATGGGATTGCCACCAAGGCGGACAAGGTTTTGTTGCGCCAGATAGCAGAGGCCTATTTGGCGTTTCGGTGGTTTGATGTCTGACTGCTGATTTTTGCGGCGCCTGACACAACCCATCGCGAGCAAGCCCGCTCCCACAGGTTTTGTGTGCACCGCTGAGAGGTGTGCGAGCCTGCTCGCGATTTGCCGGCACAGACAATACAAACCCCAGACAAACAAAAACGCCCCCGGCCTTTCGACCGGGGGCGTTTTTATTCAGCCGGGCTTAGTTAGCCTTGGCTTTCTTGGCAGCGCGGGTACGCTCGCTTTCGTCCAGGATCTTCTTGCGAAGACGGATGGACTTAGGAGTGACTTCACACAGCTCGTCTTCCTGGATGTATTCCAGAGCCTGTTCCAGGGTGAAGCGAACAGGTGGTACCAGAGCGATGGTTTCGTCTTTACCCGAAGCACGCATGTTGTCGAGCTTCTTGCCCTTGGTAGGGTTGACGCCCAGGTCGTTGTCGCGGCTGTTCTGACCAACGATTTGACCGTTGTAGATCTCCTGGCCGTGTTCTACGAACAGCTTGCCACGAGCCTGCAGGGTTTCCAGGGAGTAGGTCAGTGCCTTGCCGGTTTCAACCGAAACCAGTACGCCGTTCTGACGACCGGACATGTGGCCGGACTTCACTGGAGCGTAACGATCGAAGATCGAGGTCAGGATGCCAGCACCGTTGGTCAGGGTCAGGAACTGGTTACGGAAACCGATCAGACCACGAGCAGGGATGTTGTATTCCAGACGCACACGGCCTTTGCCATCCGGCACCATGTTGCTCAGGTCGCCTTTACGCAGACCCATCTCTTCCATCACCTTGCCCTGGGATTCTTCAGGGATGTCGATGGTGACGTTTTCGAACGGTTCCTGCTTGACGCCGTCAACTTCACGAATGATCACTTCCGGACGGCCCAGGGCCAGTTCGAAGCCTTCGCGACGCATGGTTTCGATCAGTACCGAGAGGTGCAGCTCACCACGGCCGGAAACCTTGAACTTGTCAGCCGAGTCGCCTTCTTCAACGCGCAGTGCAACGTTGTACAGCAGCTCTTTGTCCAGACGATCCTTGATGTTACGGGAGGTCACGAACTTGCCTTCTTTACCGCAGAAAGGCGAGTCGTTTACCTGGAAGGTCATGGAAACGGTTGGCTCGTCGACGGTCAGAGGCTTCATCGCCTCGACGGTGTCCGGGTGGCACAGGGTGTCGGAGATGAACAGCTCGTCGAAACCGCTGATGCAGACGATGTCGCCGGCCGCAGCTTCTTCAACGTCGATGCGGTGCAGACCGTGGTGGCCCATCAGCTTCAGGATACGACCGTTGCGGCGCTTGCCGTCGGCGTCGATGGCGACAACCGGAGTGTTCGGATTGACGCGACCACGAGCGATACGGCCAACACCGATAACACCCAGGAAGCTGTTGTAGTCCAGTGCCGAGATTTGCATCTGGAAAGGACCGTCACGGTCAACTTTCGGCGCAGGAACGTGGTCGACGACCGCTTGGTACAGCGGGGTCATGTCTTCGGCCATGGCGGTGTGATCCAGACCGGCGATGCCGTTCAGGGCCGAGGCGTAAACAACCTGGAAGTCCAGTTGTTCGTCGGTAGCACCCAGGTTGTCGAACAGGTCGAAGATCTGGTCCAGAACCCAGTCAGGACGCGCGCCCGGACGGTCAACCTTGTTGATCACGACGATTGGCTTGAGGCCAGCTTCGAACGCTTTCTTGGTGACGAAACGGGTTTGCGGCATAGGGCCGTCTTGAGCGTCAACCAGCAGCAGAACGGAGTCGACCATCGACATTACGCGCTCTACTTCGCCGCCGAAGTCGGCGTGGCCCGGGGTGTCCACGATGTTGATGTGGTAGCCGTTCCAGTTGATGGCGGTGTTTTTCGCCAGAATGGTAATACCGCGCTCTTTTTCCTGGTCGTTGGAGTCCATCACGCGCTCGTCGTTGAGCTCGTTGCGCTCCAGGGTGCCGGATTGACGCAGGAGTTTGTCTACCAGGGTGGTTTTACCATGGTCAACGTGGGCAATGATGGCGATGTTGCGTAGATTTTCGATCACTTGTGTATCTCGATCAGAGGATTCGGTGTGCTGACAAGTCTTGGCAGCGATTAACAGTAGCGTCCGTGAAAGCCTTTACAGCTTTACGGTGGCGTCGGGGGGCCGGTGACGCAAGCCACAGGCAAACAGCCCCGGGCACTTAGCTCGGTCGATAAACGCGCACATTGGCATGCCCCTCACTGAGCAAATGGTGGGCATGCAGGCGACTCATCACGCCTTTGTCGCAATACAACAGGTACTGGCGAGTAGGGTCCAGTTCCTTGAAACGAGCGTTCAGAGCATAAAACGGCATCGTTTGTACCTCGATGCCAGCCAGTTGCAGCGGGTCATCCTCGGCGGCATCCGGATGGCGGATGTCGATCACGATCTGACCGGCCAGCGCGTCGCTGACTTCTTCAATTTGTACGTCCTGGCCCAGTTCATCGATCACACGATCGATCGGGACCAGCTTGGCGTTCTCAAGGGCGCGCTCAAGCACGGCCATGTCGAACTCTTTCTCTTCGTGCTCTACGCGGTGGCGCTTGGCAGCCGTCTTCGGATTGACCGAAATGACCCCGCAGTACTCCGGCATGTGCTTGGCGAAATCAGCGGTGCCGATTTCGTTGGCGGTATCGATGATGTCCTGCTTGTGGCTGGCGATCAGCGGGCGCAGCACCAGCTTTTCGGTGACACAGTCGATCACGGACAGGTTCGGCAACGTCTGGCTCGACACCTGGGAGATCGCCTCGCCGGTGACCAGGGCGTCGATATGCAGTCGATCAGCAATCTGCGAGGAAGCGCGCAACATCATACGCTTCAATACTACGCCCATATGACTGTTATCGACTTTGCCGAGAATTTCGCCCAACACTTCCTCGAACGGCACACTGACAAATAACACGCGTTGCGAGCTGCCGTACTTCTTCCAGATGAAATGCGCGACTTCCATGACGCCCAATTCGTGGGCACGACCGCCCAGGTTAAAGAAGCAGAAGTGGGCCATCAGCCCACGACGCATGATCTGGTAGGCCGCAACCGTGGAGTCGAAACCGCCGGACATCAGCACCAACGTCTGCTCCAGCGCACCCAGCGGATAACCACCGATGCCAGTGTGCTGGCTGTGGATGACAAACAACCGTTGGTCGCGAACTTCGATACGGACTTCGATTTCCGGCTTTTTCAGGTCGATGCCGGCGGCACCGCACTGACGGCGCAACTGGCTGCCGACATATTTTTCGATATCGATCGAGCTGAACGGGTGCTTGCCGGCGCGCTTGCAGCGCACCGAGAAGATTTTCCCGGCCAGTGCATCACCGTAGTACTGCTTGCACTTTTCGACGATGTCGTCGAAATCGCCCAGTGGATATTCGTCAATCTGCAGGAAGTGCGCGATGCCCGGCATGCAGCTCAGGCGCTCGCCCATCTCTTTCAGGGCCTTTGGGTCTTCTACGCGGGTGTCCAGCTCGAGGTTGTCCCACACGCCGTTCACCACCACAGCCGGGTCCAGGTCACGGAGCACGGCACGGATGTTTTTGGCCAACTGACGGATGAAACGCGTCCGGACAGGTCGGCTCTTGATGGTGATCTCGGGAAAGACTTTTACGATTAGTTTCATGAAAACAGCGCGCGCAGGGCCAGCCGAAAAAGGGGGGCGCGGATTATAGCGGAAATTGCTCAAGGTTTAACCAGTTAATGTGCAGAAGGTTTTGCGCGCACCAAAACAGGTCGTTTTCGATTGAAAGCGCCACATTGTAGGGCGATATTTTTCCTGTTTGGCGGCTTGAAGCCTTTATAAGCGTGAATTTGGGGCAAAAAACCCATGCTGGGGCACTGGCATGCAATTTGCTCCCTTGTGAGGCAGGTTGCCTTGGCAGAGTATTCGCGCCGGCATCACAAACATTATGGGCATCCACTACCCGCCCTAAGCCACCCCGGAGGACAGTATGTCGAAGTCGGTTCAACTCATTAAAGATCATGACGTCAAGTGGATTGATCTGCGCTTCACGGACACCAAAGGCACCCAGCACCACGTGACCATGCCAGCTCGCGATGCGCTGGATGAAGACTTCTTCGAAGTCGGCAAGATGTTCGACGGCTCCTCCATCTCCGGCTGGAAAGGCATCGAAGCTTCCGACATGATCCTGATGCCGGATGATGAAACCGCCGTTCTGGACCCGTTCACCGAAGAGCCGACCCTGATCCTGGTCTGCGACATCATCGAACCTTCGAGCATGCAAGGCTACGACCGCGACCCACGTGCGATCGCCAAGCGCGCCGAAGAGTACCTGAAGTCTACCGGTATCGGTGACACCGCGTTCGCAGGTCCGGAGCCAGAGTTCTTCATCTTCGACCAGGTGAAGTTCAAGTCCGACATCTCCGGCTCGATGTTCAAGATCTACTCCGAGCAAGGTTCGTGGATGTCCGACCAGGACATCGAAGGCGGCAACAAGGGTCACCGTCCTGGCATCAAAGGCGGCTACTTCCCGGTTCCACCGTTCGACCACGACCACGAAATCCGTACTTCCATGTGCAACGCGCTGGAAGAAATGGGCCTGACCGTCGAAGTTCACCACCACGAAGTGGCGACTGCCGGCCAGAACGAAATCGGCGTCAAGTTCAACACCCTGGTGAAGAAAGCCGACGAAACCCAGACCCTGAAGTATGTCGTGCACAACGTTGCCGACGCTTACGGTCGCACCGCCACCTTCATGCCGAAGCCTCTGTACGGCGACAACGGTTCGGGCATGCACGTACACATGTCCATCTGGAAAGAAGGCAAGAACACCTTCGCAGGTGAAGGTTATGCCGGCCTGTCCGACACCGCCCTGTACTTCATCGGCGGTATCATCAAGCACGGTAAGGCCCTGAACGGCTTCACCAACCCGGCTACCAACTCCTACAAGCGTCTGGTTCCAGGTTTCGAAGCTCCGGTCATGCTGGCCTACTCGGCTCGCAACCGTTCCGCTTCGATCCGTATTCCTTACGTGTCGAGCCCGAAAGCCCGCCGTATCGAAGCACGCTTCCCGGATCCGGCAGCCAACCCGTACCTGGCGTTCGCTGCACTGCTGATGGCTGGCCTGGACGGCATCCAGAACAAGATCCACCCTGGCGACGCAGCTGACAAAAACCTGTACGACCTGCCGCCTGAAGAGGCCAAAGAGATCCCACAAGTTTGCGGCAGCCTGAAAGAAGCCCTTGAAGAGCTGGATAAAGGTCGCGCGTTCCTGACCAAAGGCGGCGTGTTCTCCGACGACTTCATCGACGCCTACATCGCCCTGAAAAGCGAAGAAGAAATCAAGGTTCGCACCTTCGTACACCCACTGGAATACGAGCTGTACTACAGCTGCTGATCCGGTAGCGCCTGCGCAAGCGGCGTGACGAAAAAAGAGAGGCCTCCTTCGGGAGGCCTTTTTTATGCCCGCTATTAAATGGTACATGGAGAACCCTGTGGGAGCGGGCTTGCCCGCGATTGCGACCTGCCTGACACAGAAGACGCTGGATTTGCCGACGCCATCGCGGGCAAGCCCGCTCCCACAGTTTTTATCTGCGTGTGATTCGGGAAATCACTTCACAGTGTTAACGGTTTGAGATAACCACCCACCCTGACCTATGCTGCAACCCAATGCTTTCATTTCTGGTCGAGCTCATGGGTCGTGGTTTCTTTTGCATCCTGCTGTTGATCGCCCTGCCCGCCGCAGCGCAGATCTACAAGTACACCGATGCTGCCGGCAACACCGCCTACAGCAATCAACCGCCCGATGGCGTGAAGGCACAGCCGGTCGAACTGCCGCCCCTCAATCGCGTCGAGCGCCAGGCGCCAGTCGCGCCACCAGCCGAGGCGTCGGGCAGCGAACGACCGCTCAGTACGTACGAGGTGCTGGAGCTGACCCATCTGCCGACCACTGAAGCCCTGCGCGCCAACAACGGCACCTTCACCGTCAATGTGCTGATCAAGCCCAAGCTGCAAGGCCCACACTTATTCAGGCTGTTGCTGGACGATCAGCCCTATGGCCAACCGAGTAACGTGCCGATCCTGCAACTGGTCAACATCGATCGCGGCACCCACAGCTTGGCCGTTCAGGTGATCGACGGCGAAAAAGTCATCCAGCAGAGCCCCAGCGTAACCTTCACCCTGCAGCGGGTGCACACGCCGTGAATGCGTGGCTACTGATAGCCTGCTTGATCGCGCTGCCGGCATCAGCCGAGGTGTTCACTTACATCGATGCCCAGGGCAATCGAGTCTTCACCGATCAACCCGGTGCTGGAAACGCCAAGCGTGTGCCTCTGGCAACGAGCAACCGCATGTCCGCCGATCCGACCGGCGCGGCGCCGGTGAAGCCCAGTGCAAAAGCCGCCGCAAAGCCACCATTGCGCTATGACATGCTAAGGGTACTGGTGCCGGAGCCCGATGCCACGATTCGCAGCAGTACCGGTGAGCTGATCGTCAGCATCACCCATGAACCCGGCCTGCAACCGGGTCACCGCTACCGCTTGTTCCTCGATGGACAACCCACCGCCGAACCCGGCCAAAGTCCGGTGTTCGCCCTGAACAACATCGACCGCGGCAGCCATCAACTGTCCATTGAGATCCTCGATGCGCAGGGTCGCACGGTGGAGCGAACCCCCAATCAACCCTTTCACATGCAGCGCATCTCCCTTGCGCAGAAACGCAAAGTCCAGCCCTGCACGCTCACCGACTACGGCCAGCGACCGGAATGCCCCCTGAAGGACAAACCGGAACAGGAAAAAAATCCCTTCCTTCGCTTCTTCTGACGCCGTTCAGGTTCGCGCACTACAATGGTGCAAATGCATGCACGGTGCCCGGATGTCAGCCCATTTTGGTTCGAAAATACCCGCAAAAGCTGGCACAACGCCACAACATTGAGCGTCGAACGCACGTTTCAGGCCTTTAACGCTTCTTTTCGGAGCCTTGGTTTGGTTTTTGCATTTTCTCGGTAATCAGCGCTTATTCACGCGCGCGCCCTGCTCCAAAAGAGGTCCTGATGACCATTAGCGACGCACTGCATCGATTGCTACTCGACAACTTGACCACGGCAACCATTCTGCTCGATGACCAACTACGCCTCGAGTACATGAACCCTGCGGCGGAGATGCTGCTGGCGATCAGCGGCCAGCGTAGCCATGGACAGTTCATCAGCGAACTGTTCACCGAGTCCGCCGAAGCGCTGAACTCCCTGCGCCAGGCAGTCGAACAAGCCCACCCGTTTACCAAGCGCGAAGCGATGCTCACCGCCCTCACCGGCCAGACCCTGACCGTCGACTACGCGGTGACGCCCATCCTGGCCAACGGCGCCACCCTGTTGCTGCTGGAAGTTCATCCCCGCGACCGCTTGTTGCGGATCACCAAGGAAGAAGCGCAACTGTCCAAGCAGGAAACCAGCAAGATGCTGGTGCGCGGCCTTGCCCATGAAATCAAGAATCCCCTGGGCGGTATTCGTGGCGCCGCGCAACTGCTGGCCCGGGAGCTGCCGGAAGAAAGCCTGCGCGACTACACCAACGTCATCATTGAAGAAGCCGACCGCCTGCGCAACCTGGTCGACCGCATGCTCGGTTCCAACAAGCTGCCGTCGCTGGCCATGTGCAACATTCACGAAGTGCTGGAGCGCGTCAGCCAACTGGTCGAGGCAGAAAGCCAAGGCTGCATCACGCTGGTGCGCGACTACGATCCAAGTATTCCGGACGTCTTGATCGACCGCGAACAGATGATCCAGGCCGTATTGAACATCGTGCGCAATGCCATGCAGGCCATCAGCGGCCAGAACGAGCTGCGCCTGGGCCGCATTACCCTGCGCACTCGCGCCATGCGTCAGTTCACCATTGGCCATGTGCGCCACCGCCTGGTGACCAAGATCGAGATCACCGACAACGGACCGGGCATTCCTGCGGAACTCCAGGAAACCATTTTCTTTCCCATGGTCAGCGGTCGTCCGGACGGTACCGGACTCGGCCTGGCCATTACCCAGAACATCATCAGCCAGCACCAGGGACTGATCGAATGTGACAGCCATCCAGGCCACACCACGTTCTCGATCTTTCTGCCACTGGAACAAGGAGCCACATCGACATGAGCCGTAGTGAAACCGTGTGGATCGTCGATGACGACCGTTCTATCCGCTGGGTCCTGGAAAAAGCCCTGCAACAGGAAGGCATGAACACGCAAAGCTTCGACAGCGCCGATGGCGTGATGAGCCGCCTGGCGCGCCAGCAGCCGGACGTGATCATTTCCGACATCCGCATGCCCGGTGCCAGTGGCCTGGACCTGTTGGCGCGAATTCGCGAACAACACCCGCGGCTGCCGGTGATCATCATGACCGCGCACTCCGACCTGGACAGCGCTGTCGCCTCCTATCAGGGCGGCGCCTTCGAGTACCTGCCCAAGCCGTTCGACGTCGACGAAGCCGTGTCGTTGGTCAAGCGCGCGAACCAACACGCCCAGGAGCAGCAAGGCCTGGAAGTGGTTCCAACCCTGACCCGCACCCCGGAAATCATCGGTGAAGCCCCGGCCATGCAGGAAGTGTTTCGCGCCATCGGGCGCTTGAGCCACTCCAACATCACGGTGCTGATCAATGGCGAATCCGGTACCGGTAAAGAGCTGGTGGCCCACGCCCTGCACCGACACAGCCCGCGCGCGGCATCCCCGTTCATCGCGTTGAACATGGCCGCCATCCCGAAGGACTTGATGGAGTCCGAGCTGTTCGGCCATGAAAAGGGCGCGTTCACCGGCGCGGCCAACCTGCGTCGCGGTCGCTTTGAACAAGCCGACGGCGGCACGCTGTTCCTCGACGAAATCGGTGACATGCCAGCCGACACCCAGACCCGTTTGCTGCGGGTACTGGCGGACGGCGAGTTCTACCGCGTCGGTGGTCATGTGCCGGTGAAAGTGGATGTGCGCATCATTGCCGCCACCCACCAGAATCTGGAGACCCTGGTACACGCCGGGAAATTCCGCGAAGACTTGTTCCACCGTCTCAACGTCATCCGCATCCATATCCCACGGCTGTCGGACCGTCGCGAAGACATTCCAACCCTCGCCAAGCATTTCCTCAGCCGCGCCGCACAGGAGTTGGCCGTCGAGCCGAAGCTGCTGAAAAGCGAAACCGAGGAATACCTTAAAAACCTGCCGTGGGGCGGCAACGTCCGTCAACTGGAGAACACCTGCCGCTGGATCACGGTCATGGCTTCCGGTCGCGAGGTACACATCAGCGACCTGCCGCCAGAACTGTTGAGCTTGCCGCAGGATTCAGCGCCAGTGACCAATTGGGAGCAGGCGCTGCGCCAGTGGGCCGATCAGGCCCTGGCTCGCGGTCAATCGAGCCTGCTCGATAGCGCCGTACCGGCCTTCGAGCGAATCATGATCGAGACCGCACTCAAGCACACCGCTGGGCGTCGTCGTGATGCGGCGGTGTTGCTGGGCTGGGGACGCAACACCCTGACGCGCAAGATCAAGGAGTTGGGGATGAAGGTCGATGGTGGGGATGATGATGAGGGGGATGAGGGCTGAATAGCCTCTGGATCTTCATCGCCAGGTAAATCCAATCGCGGGCAAGCCCGCCCCTACAGGTTCACCGCTAACCCTGTAGGAGCGGGCTTGCCCGCGATGCTTTTGGGGCCGCATGCACCACCGCAAAGCACCCTGACCTGCAATCGCGCATGCCTCCCGACAGCAAAGCCCGCGATAAAACAGAGAAACTCCCACCACACAAAAACGCGAAAGCCCCGGTCTACGGGGCTTTCGGCATTTCCAACAGCCTTTGTATTGCAACCTGTTAAAACCTGGCACGCCCCCTGCAATAGTCCATTCAGTGATTCGATTCACTACCCGGTTTCGGGGACCTTGGTACAGGCAGGCCGGGGATTCCCCTCTTTACATCGGGCTCACACCGCCATCGCGACGAGCCCAACCCTTTTGGGGCCCTTGATACAGGCAGGTCAGGGGTTCCTTCTTTACACCGGGCTCACGATGCAACGCGCGAGCCCTGCCGTTTTGGGGACCTTGGTACAGGCAGGCCGGGGATTCCCTCTTTTATTGCTCACGGAGATGGATCTCCACTCGCCAGCGGTCATCGACCTCGCTACCGGACCATTCGCCCTGTAACGGTCGGGCCGCCACCACCGATAGCAACAAGCCTTCCTTACTCAACATCAGTCGCCAGTTCACACTCTTTTCATTGAGCTTGAGCTGGCCTTTTTGCGTCCGCCCCTGCGCATCGAACAACAACGCCAGGCTGCCGTCCACGAACTCGCCATGGGTCTTGGGCTCGTTGTTGAACCACACCACCAGTCCGTCGCTCGTCACCTCGACCGTTTGCAGCTCACTGGGTTCGGGCGTGGTCAGGCGACCGATCATCAAGCCCACCATCAACCCGAAAATCGCCAGCGAGCCCATCACCCGCGGGAATAGTTTCGAACGCTGGTCTGCTTGCGGCGTAGAATGCCCGTCATCTTTATTTGCGGAGCCGTGCATGTTTCACGTCATCCTTTTCCAACCAGAAATTCCGCCGAATACCGGCAACGTTATCAGGCTGTGCGCCAACAGTGGCTGCCACCTGCATTTGATCGAACCGCTGGGCTTCGAGATGGATGATAAGCGCCTGCGCCGGGCCGGTCTCGACTACCACGAGTATGCCACTCTGCAACGCCATGCTGACCTGGCCAGTTGCCTGGAAAGCCTGGGGCATCCGCGCTTGTTCGCCTTCACCACCAAGGGTTCGCGGCCGTTTCACGACGCCAGCTTCGCTGCGGGCGACGCATTCCTGTTCGGTCCGGAGAGCCGTGGCTTGCCAGCTGAGGTGCTCGACGCCCTGCCGGGCGAACAACGCCTGCGCCTGCCGATGCGCGAGGGCTGCCGTAGCCTGAACCTGTCGAACACGGTGGCCGTAGCGGTTTATGAAGCCTGGCGGCAGAACGACTTCAAGTAAGCCCAGAATCACTCTTGCCTGATAGAAACAATCGCGGGCAAGCCCGCTCCCACAGTGGACAAAGTGAGTCACAAATTGAGTGAACACCAAAAATCCCTGTGGGAGCGGGCTTGCCCGCGATTTTTAGCAGCGCCGCTTACTGAACGGTCGGGGTCTCGCCAGCCGCCTGCATGCGTTGCAGTTCCTGGGCATACAGCGCGTCGAAGTTCACCGGGGCCAGCATCAGCGCCGGGAACGAACCACGGGTCACCAGGCTGTCCAGGGTTTCGCGCGCGTACGGGAACAAGATGTTCGGGCAGAACGCGCCCAGGGTGTGGCTCATCGAAGCGTCGTCCAGGTTCTTGATCAGGAAGATCCCGGCCTGTTGTACTTCAGCGATGAACGCCACTTCGTCACCGTTTTTCACGGTCACGGACAGGGTCAGCACGACTTCGTGGAAGTCGGCTTCCAGTGCCTTCTGACGGGTGTTCAGATCCAGACCGACGCTCGGCTCCCATTGCTGGCGGAAGATCGCCGGGCTTTTCGGGGCTTCGAAGGACAAGTCGCGTACGTAGATGCGCTGCAGGGAGAATTGCGGTGCGCTATCGTCTTCGGCAGCTGCAGTGTTCTGTTGGTCAGTCATCTCAGATCCTTTCTGATCTCGGGGTCTAGTAGGGGAAACACTCAGGCCTTGAGCAGCGCGTCGAGCTTGCCGGCGCGCTCAAGGGCAAACAAATCATCGCAGCCACCCACGTGTCGCTCGCCTATCCAGATTTGCGGCACGGAAGTACGTCCGGCCTTCTGGGCCATGGCGGCGCGCACCTGTGGCTTGCCATCGACCTTGATCTCTTCGAAGGCCACGCCTTTATTCTCGAGCAGGTACTTGGCTCGCGAGCAGTAAGGGCAGTAATCGCTGGAGTAGACGACGACGTTGCTCATGTCACTTCACCAGCGGCAGGTTGTCGCCTTTCCAGCTGGAGATGCCGCCGGACAGCTTGGCGGCGGTGAAACCGGACTTCATCAACTCGCGGGCATGGGTGCCTGCGGTCTGGCCCATGGCGTCGACCAGGATGATGGTCTTGGCCTTGTGCTTTTCCAGTTCGCCAATGCGTGCGGTCAGCTTGTCGTGGGGAATGTTCAGCGCGCCAACGATGTGACCGGCGGCGTAGTCCTTGGCGGCACGGATGTCGATGACGACGCCGGCGTCCTTGTTGACCAGGCCGGTCAATTCAGCGGTGCTCAGGCTGCGGCCGCCGCCTTGCATCTGATAAGCGATCAGCGCTGCCAGCAGGATGACGAAAAGACCGACGAGCAGGAAGTGGTTAGTGGCAAATTCAATCAGGTGAGCAACCATCGAAGGAGGTTCCAGGGCGTTAAAATGTCGGCCAGTATACACAGCCACTATGGTGGGCCAAACCCCGTCCGGCGGTGACGTGGCCGGAACTTCGTTTTAAACTGCGACTCCTTTGCATCGCCCTCTTTTATTCAGCCACGAGTCGAATCCATGACTACCACGCCTAAACCTTTGGTCCTGATCATTCTCGACGGCTTCGGTCACAGCGACAGCCCAGAGTCCAACGCCGTGTTCGCGGCGAAGAAACCTGTACTGGACCGCCTGTGGGCCACGGTACCGAACGGCCTGATCTCGGGCAGCGGCATGGATGTCGGCCTGCCGGACGGCCAGATGGGCAACTCCGAAGTCGGCCACATGAACCTCGGCGCTGGCCGCGTGGTGTACCAGGACTTCACTCGCGTGACCAAATCGATCCGCGACGGCGAGTTCTTCGAGAACCCGACCATCTGTGCCGCCGTGGACAAGGCCGTGGCTGCCGGCAAGGCTGTGCACTTCATGGGCCTGCTGTCCGACGGCGGTGTGCACAGCCATCAGGATCACCTGGTGGCCATGGCCGAACTCGCGTTCAAGCGTGGCGCCGAGAAAATCTATCTGCATGCCTTCCTCGATGGTCGCGACACACCGCCCAAAAGCGCCGAGTCGTCCATCGAACTGCTCGACGCGACGTTCCAGGCCCTCGGCAAGGGCCGCATCGCCAGCATCATTGGTCGTTACTTCGCCATGGACCGTGACAACCGTTGGGATCGCGTGGCCCAGGCCTACAACCTGATTGCCGACGGCAAAGGCGAATACCACGCTGCCACCGCCCAGGACGGCCTGAAGGCGGCCTACGAACGAGGCGAGAGCGACGAATTCGTCAAAGCCACCTCCATCGGAGAACCGGTGAAGGTCGAAGACGGCGACGCCGTGGTGTTCATGAACTTCCGCGCCGACCGTGCCCGTGAACTGACCCGCGTGTTCGTCGAGGACGATTTCAAGGAATTCGAGCGCAGCCGCCAGCCGAAACTGGCCGGTTTCGTCATGCTGACCCAATACGCCGCCAGCATTCCTGCGCCATCGGCCTTCGCCGCCGGCAGTCTGGATAACGTGCTGGGCGACTACCTGGCAAAAAATGGCAAGACCCAGCTGCGCATTGCCGAAACCGAGAAGTATGCGCACGTCACCTTCTTCTTCTCCGGCGGGCGCGAAGAACCGTTCCCGGGTGAGGAACGCATCCTGATCCCGTCGCCAAAAGTCGCCACCTACGACCTGCAACCGGAAATGAGCGCACCGGAAGTCACCGACCGCATCGTCGACGCCATTGAAAACCAGCGTTATGACGTGATCGTGGTCAACTACGCCAACGGTGACATGGTCGGCCACAGCGGCGTGTTCGAAGCGGCCGTCAAAGCCGTCGAGTGCCTGGATCAATGCGTCGGTCGCATCGTCGATGCCCTGGAGAAAGTCGGCGGCGAAGCGTTGATCACTGCCGACCACGGTAACGTCGAGCAAATGGCCGACGAATCCACTGGTCAGGCCCACACCGCCCACACCACCGAGCCGGTGCCGTTCATCTATGTCGGCAAGCGTGACCTCAAGGTCCGCGAAGGTGGCGTGCTGGCGGACGTGGCGCCCACCATGCTCAAACTGCTGGGCCTGGAAAAACCGGCGGAAATGACCGGGACTTCGATCCTCGTCTGATCCTCTGATTGTTCTGGGGGAATAAGCCTGCTCGCGATAGCTATCTGACAGTCAACGTCAATGTTGAATGTGCAGAAGTCATCGCGAGCAGACTCGCTTCCACAGTTGTTTACAGGGTTTTTCGGGCCAGTTATCACACAGCCCCATTTGGGCGTTTTTTTTGCAGCGTATGGCGGGCATACTAGGCCGTCCCTAACCCTGGTGCCGCCTGTCTCTATGCTTCGCGTCCTGATAGCCCTTGCTCTGACTTGCCTGCTCCAACCGGCTTTCGCCGACGAGCGCGCGCAAACCCAACAACAGTTGGACGCCACGCGTCAGGACATTGCCGAGCTGAAAAAACTGCTGGGCAAGCTGCAGGAAGAAAAGTCCGGCGTCCAGAAGGACCTCAAGGGCACCGAAACCGAGATGGGCAAGCTCGAGAAGCAGGTCGAAACCTTGCAGAAAGAGCTGAAAAAAAGCGAAACCGAGCTGCAACGGCTCGATGCGGAGAAAAAAACTCCAGAGCGCGCGCACTGAACAGCAACGACTGATCGCCATCCAGGCCCGTGCGGCCTATCAGAATGGCCGTCAGGAGTACCTGAAACTGCTGCTCAACCAGCAAAATCCGGAAAAATTTGCCCGCACCCTCACCTATTACGATTACCTGAGCCAGGCCCGCCTGGAGCAGTTGAAGAACTTCAACGAAACCCTGCGCCAACTGGCCAATGTCGAAAAAGACATCGGCCTGCAGCAGGCGCAATTGCTGGTGCAGAAGAGCAGCCTCGACACCCAGCGCGATGAACTCGAGAAAGTCCGCAAGGAGCGCCAGCAAGTCCTGGCCAAGCTCAACGACGATGTAAAGGCGCGAGACCAGAAACTCGCCGCCCGCGAGCAGGATCAGGCAGACCTGTCTAAAGTCCTTAAAACCATCGAGGAAACCCTGGCTCGCCAGGCTCGTGAGGCAGAAGAAGCGCGACAAAAAGCGCTGATCGCCCAGCAGGAAGCCGAAAAAAAGCGTTTACGTGAGGCTCAGGCTGACGCAGATGCCAGCGACGCCCCACGGAAAACAACCAAATCGACACCCGGCGCGCTGGTTTCCAGTTCAGGTGAAACCTTCGGCGGCCCCTTTGCGTCAACTCGCGGCAAACTTCCATGGCCAGTTGATGGTCGATTGCTGGCACGTTTTGGTGAAACCCGTGGCGACGACTCGCGCACCAAGTGGGATGGCGTGATGATCAGCGCCTCCGCCGGCAGCCAGGTGCACGCCGTACACGGCGGGCGGGTGGTGTTCGCCGACTGGTTGCGCGGCGCCGGCCTGCTGGTGATCCTGGATCATGGCAATGGTTTTTTGAGTCTTTACGGTCACAACCAGACGCTGCTCAAGTCTGCGGGTGACGTGGTAAAAGCCGGTGAGTCCATCTCCACTGTCGGCAACAGTGGCGGGCAGGACACACCAGCGCTGTATTTCGCAATTCGTCAGCAGGGTCACCCCAGTGATCCGGCCCAATGGTGCCGCACGCAAGGATAAGCGTGCCGCCTAATTCAGGAGTTTGTTCGACATGCTGCATTTGTCTCGCCTTACCTCGCTGGCCCTGACGATCGCCCTGGTGATCGGCGCGCCCCTGGCGTTCGCTGCTCAACCGGCTGCGGCGGTCGCGCCTGCAGGCACTGCTGCAACCACCAAAGCGCCATTGCCGCTGGATGAGTTGCGCACCTTTGCCGAGGTCATGGACCGGATCAAGGCGGCCTATGTCGAACCGGTGGACGACAAGACACTGCTGGAAAACGCCATCAAGGGCATGCTCAGCAATCTCGACCCACACTCCGCCTACCTGGGCCCGGAAGACTTCGCTGAATTGCAGGAAAGCACCAGCGGCGAATTCGGAGGCCTGGGCATCGAAGTCGGCGCCGAAGACGGCTTTATCAAGGTGGTCTCGCCGATCGATGACACCCCGGCCTCGAAAGCGGGCATCCAGGCTGGCGACTTCATCGTCAAGATCAACGGCCAGCCTACTCGCGGCCAGAGCATGACCGAAGCCGTGGACAAGATGCGCGGCAAGATCGGCCAGAAGATCACCCTGACCCTGGTCCGCGATGGCGGCACCCCGTTCGACGTGACCCTGACCCGCGCCATTATCCAGGTGAAAAGCGTGAAGGCGCAGTTGCTGGAGTCCGGCTACGGCTACATCCGCATCACCCAGTTCCAGGTCAAGACCGGCGAGGAAGTCTCCAAGGCCCTGGCCAAGCTGCGCAAGGACAACGGCAAGAAGCTCAATGGCATCATCCTGGACCTGCGCAACAACCCGGGCGGCGTGCTGCAGGCGGCGGTGGAAGTCGTCGACCACTTCATCACCAAGGGCCTGATCGTCTACACCAAGGGCCGTATCGCCAACTCCGAACTGCGCTTCTCCGCCACCGGCAAGGACGAAAGCGAAGCAGTGCCGATGGTGGTACTGATCAACGGCGGCAGCGCCTCGGCGTCGGAAATCGTCGCCGGCGCCCTGCAGGACCAGAAACGCGCGGTGGTCATGGGCACCAACAGCTTCGGCAAGGGCTCGGTACAAACCGTGTTGCCACTCAACAACGACCGCGCCTTGAAGATCACCACGGCACTGTACTACACACCAAATGGTCGCTCGATCCAGGCCCAGGGCATCGTGCCAGACATCGAAGTGCGCAAGGCCAAGATCACCAGCGAGCAGGACAGCGAGTACTTCAAGGAAGCCGACCTGCAAGGTCACCTGGGCAATGGCAACGGCGGCGCGGACAAGCCAAGTGGTTCGAGCAGCAAAGCCAAGGCCATGCCGCAGGATGATGATTACCAACTGGCACAGGCCTTGAGCCTGCTCAAAGGTCTGAGCATCACTTCCGGCCGCTGAGATGCGCCTGCAGTTGCTCCTCGGCCTGTTGGCCTGCCTGGCGGGTGTTGCCCATGCAACGCCCGCCACCCCAACCCCGCAAAAGGCCTACCTGAGCCTGATCATCGATGACCTGGGGCAGAGCCTGCCCCGGGATCGCCGTGTGCTGGCCCTGCCCGGCCCAGTGACGGCGGCGATCATGCCCGACACGCCCCATGCCACCGAATTCGCCCGCGAAGCCCATCGCGCCGGCAAAACCGTCATCCTGCACATGCCCATGGACCCAGCCACCGGCCCGTTCGCGTGGCATCCCGAGTTACCTATCGAAGAACTGGAAAAACGCCTGAACGCGGCGTTCAAGAGGGTGCCCTATACCGCAGGCATCAATAACCACATGGGCAGCCGCATGACTGCACAACCTGCGGCCATGGCCTGGTTGATGGCGGATTTGCAGCAACGGCACAAGTTCTTCATCGACAGCCGTACCAGTGCTCAAACGGTGGCGGCGGCCCAGGCGCAGAAGATTGGCCTGGCGAGCGTTTCACGGGATGTGTTCCTGGACGATGAACGCACCGAGGCGGCGATTTTCACCCAGCTACAGACCGCGATAAGCCTGGCGCGCAAGCAGGGTTCGGCGGTGATGATCGGCCACCCTTACCCACAGACGCTGGCGGTGCTGGAGCGTGAGCTGCCCAAGCTCAAGGCGCAGGGCATTGACTGGATCGACATCAAGCTGATGATCAGCGTGCGCAGCAACAAGGCGATGGCGGGGCATGGGAAGGATGGGGTTTATCGCTGACTACTTGATACTGTTTTCCTGTGGGAGCGGGCAAGTCGAGTCGTCGCACCGCCGCCCCACAGGGAACAGAGTTAATCAGAGATACCGCGCCATGATCTCGTCGACGCCGCCATCCTTGCGCAACTGATCCAGCGCGGCTTGTAGTTTGGCGACGGTTTCGTCCGGCACGTCCTTGTTAAGCGCCAGGTACAACTCGGCACTGTTGAAGCGCAATACCGTCTTAAGCCCCGTCACGCCGTCCTGGCGCGCCAGGTAGCGCCCCGCCGGGTCACCGGTCGCCCACAGATCGATCTGGCCGCTGGTGAGTTTCTTCGCGTTGTCCTGATCGCGCAGTACGACAATCGGTTTCAGTCCCTGCTTGGCCAGGGTCTCGGCGATCGCATCACCTTTGTACGCACCGATCTTGTACTTGCGCGCATCGTCCAGGGTTTCCAGGGTGATCTTGCTGTCTGCCTTGGCCAGCATGATCCAGTCGTCCGGACCAATCGGGCCGACCCACTTGAACAGCTTCTCGCGGTCGGGCAGCCGCGCCATCACGAACACGCCATAACCCGGCTTCTCGAGGGCAAGCTTGTAGATGCGCTCCCAAGGGAATCGCAGCGTCAGACTGTAGGAAATTTCGGCGCGCTTGAAGATCTCGCGAACGATGTCGACGGCGATGCCGTTGATGTTCTCGTCCTGGGCAAAGTTCTTGCCGTTCTTGGCCATGTTGTAGGGCGGGAAGTTTTCCGTGAGCAACACCAGATCGGCATCGGGATTCCCTGCCGAGTGGGCTCCATTGACGAACAGGAGGGAAACGCTGGCGAGAGCAAGAAGCAGGCGTTTGATCATGTCAGGCTACCGAAATCCATGGCGTACCCAAGAGTGCCCTGAGCGTGTGGCGCTGTCTACTGGCCTTTTGATCTCATTGCACAGCAAAGCCTCGGAACATCGTGTTCCGAGGCTTTGGCAGTCAGCGCATGACGATACCGCGATGGGCCATATAGGCCTTGGCTTCCTGCACGGTGTATTCACCGAAGTGGAAAATGCTGGCCGCCAATACCGCACTGGCATGGCCTTCGAGAATACCGTCGGCCAGGTGTTGCAGGTTGCCGACACCACCGGAAGCGATCACCGGAATACCCAGCGCATCGCTGATCGCACGGGTTACGCCCAAGTCGAAACCGTTTTTCATGCCGTCCTGGTCCATGCTGGTCAGGAGGATTTCACCGGCTCCCAGGCCTTCCATCTTTTTCGCCCATTCGACGGCGTCGAGACCGGTCGGCTTGCGGCCGCCGTGGGTGAAGATCTCCCAGCGCGGCGTTTCGCCTGGCCCGGATACCTTTTTTGCGTCGATGGCCACGACGATGCACTGCGAACCAAAATGCTGCGCCGCTTCGCCGACGAACTCCGGGTTGAATACTGCGGCGGTGTTGATCGAGACCTTGTCCGCGCCCGCATTGAGCAAATTACGGATGTCCTGCACGGTGCGCACACCACCGCCGACGGTCAGCGGGATGAACACCTGGCTAGCCATGCGCTCGACAGTGTGCAGCGTGGTGTCCCGGCCATCGACGCTGGCAGTGATGTCGAGAAAGGTAATCTCGTCGGCACCCTGCTCGTCATAACGACGGGCGATTTCCACCGGATCGCCGGCATCGCGGATGTTCTCGAACTTCACACCTTTGACGACCCGGCCGTTGTCTACGTCCAGGCAGGGGATGATGCGCTTGGCTAAAGCCATAGGCTTAATCTCCGATTAAGAGTTGCAAGCTTCAAGCTACAAGCTGCAAGTAGAAGCAGATCGCGTCGCGCTTCTAACTTGCAGCTTGGAGCTTACAGCTTGGAGCTGGCCGCGTAGCCATCACAGAACGCTTGAGCCTCAGCGACATCCAGAGTGCCCTCGTAAATCGCGCGGCCTGTAATCGCGCCGATGATGCCGGGTGCGCGGGCGTCGAGCAGCGACTTGATGTCACCCAGGTTGTGGATGCCACCGGACGCAATCACCGGGATCTTCGTGGCAGCGGCCAGCGCGGCGGTGAACGGTACGTTGCAGCCCTGCATCATGCCGTCTTTGGCAATGTCGGTGTAAACAATGGCGGACACGCCATCGGCTTCGAACTGCTTGGCCAGGTCGATCACCTGAACGGTGCTGATTTCAGCCCAGCCGTCGGTGGCGACGAAACCGTCCTTGGCGTCGAGGCCGACGATCACCTTGCCCGGGAACGCACGGCAGGCTTCGGTAACGAAGGCCGGGTCTTTCACGGCCTTGGTGCCGATGATCACGTAGCTCACGCCTGCCTTGACGTAGTGCTCGATGGTTTCCAGGGAACGGATGCCCCCACCAATCTGGATCGGCAGATTCGGGTAGCGCTTGGCGATGGCCGTGACCACCTCACCGTTGACCGGCTGACCTTCGAAGGCGCCGTTCAGGTCGACCAGATGCAGACGGCGGCAACCGCCCTCCACCCACTTGGCAGCCATGCTCACCGGGTCATCGGAGAACACCGTGGAATCTTCCATGCGGCCCTGGCGCAGACGAACACAGGCACCGTCTTTAAGATCGATAGCGGGAATAATGAGCATGCTTTTTCCTTCGTCAAAAGAGCTGCTAGCTGCAAGCCATAAGCTGCAAGCGAGCGGCACACAAGTTCTTGCAGCTTGAAGCTTGCGGCTTGCAGCTGCTAATTCTTTTCAAGCGCCCACAAGTCGCTTTCGATGCTTTCGAACCTCTCCTTGAGGTGCGCCTGCACATCGAAAATCGCCCTGTTGTAATAATGCGGAGCAATTTCACGGGTAAACAGCTCAAGGATTTCGGCCGCTTCGAACGAACCCAGGTCCAGTTCGAAGCGATCCTCCATGAAGCGCTGGATCTTTTGATTGGCCTCACGCTCCTGTTCGGGCGTGAGGGTCAGGATCGGCGGCTTCTTCTTGACGGCCATTTACCAGCGCCCGTCCCACGCCGCGAAGTTCTGCAGCAATTGCAGGCCATGGGTATGGCTTTTCTCGGGGTGGAACTGCACCGCGAAACGCGAGCCATCGGCCAGCGCGGCGGCGAAATCGACACCGTAGTGACCGCTGCCCACCACCTGTCGCGCGTTGGCGGCGGCGATGTAATAGCTGTGCACGAAGTAGAACCGCGCCATGTCTGGAATGTCATGCCACAGCGGGTGATTGACCGCCTGCTTGACCTGGTTCCAGCCCATGTGTGGCACTTTGAGGTGCTCGCCGTCTTCGTGCAGGTCCTTGCCGAAGAACTTCACTTCACCGGGAAACAGACCGATGCAGTCGACGCCGCCGTTTTCTTCGCTGCTGTCGAGCAAGGCTTGCATGCCCACGCAGATACCGAGGAACGGGCGGTCCTGGCTGACTTCACGCACCAGCGTATCGAAGCCCAGGCGACGAATCTCCGCCATGCAATCGCGAATTGCGCCAACACCCGGGAATACTACCCGGTCGGCTTCGCGAATGACGTTGGCATCGCTGGTGATCAGCACCTTGCCGGCACCCACGTGCTCGAGGGCCTTGGCCACCGAGTGCAGGTTACCCATGCCGTAATCGATTACCGCAACCGTCTGCATTACAGGACGCCCTTGGTCGATGGCATCTGACCGGCCATGCGGTCATCGAGCTCGACGGCCATGCGCAGGGCGCGGCCAAAGGCCTTGAACACGGTTTCGATCTGGTGGTGGGTGTTGTGGCCGCGCAGGTTGTCGATGTGCAGCGTGACGTTGGCGTGGTTGACGAAGCCCTGGAAAAACTCCTGGAACAGGTCAACGTCGAAACCGCCGACGGTGGCACGGGTATACGGAACATGCATCTGCAGGCCCGGACGGCCAGAGAAGTCGATGACCACGCGCGACAGCGCTTCATCGAGCGGCACGTAGGCGTGGCCGTAGCGACGAATGCCTTTTTTGTCACCGATAGCCTGCGTGAACGCCTGGCCCAGGGTGATACCGACGTCTTCCACGGTGTGGTGGTCGTCGATATGCAGGTCGCCCTTGCTGACGATATCCAGGTCGATCAGCCCGTGACGGGCGATCTGGTCGAGCATGTGCTCAAGAAAAGGAACACCGATGTCAAACCGGGCCTTGCCGGTGCCATCCAGGTTGATCGAGGCTTTGATCTGGGTTTCCAGAGTGTCGCGCTCGACAGACGCCTTACGTTCGGCCATCACCAGCTCCGCAAAATCATTGGGCGAAAAAGGCAACCATTATAGGCGCGCGGGCGGCAAACAGATACACGGGAGGTGATATCACTGACGGATAGAAATCCCGCTGGTCGGGGATGTACATGTGCGTACAAGCTGCGAACCGGGGATGTGAAAACCACTGTAGGAACGGGCTTGCCCGCGATAGCGGTGTTTCAGTCAACTCTTCTTTGACTGTCAGACCGCTATCGCGGGCAAGCCCGCTCCTACAGGTTTTGGTTCACAGGACTGGCCCGAACCCGTAAGGCCCGGGCCAAATCGCTTAGTGGAACAGCACCGCCGTTTTCTGCAGGGTCACCCAGATGCCCCATGCCAACGGAATGCCCACCACCAGCCAGGCAGCGATCGCCAACGGCTTGGTGCCTGGAGACGCTTTCCACTCCAGCACGGTGCTGGCGTCAGCACCCTTATCGTGGCCCAGCGCCTGTTCGGCCGCCAGTTCAGCGTCGGTCATGAAGTACTTGTCGGCTACCGGACGCACCAGCATGTTGCAGATGAAGCCCAGCACCAGCAGGCCGGCGAGGATGTACAAGGTGATGTCATAGGCGGCGGCGCGTTCAACGCCGATGCTCAACTGATACTCACGCAGGTAGTTCACCAGCACCGGACCCAGTACGCCCGCCGCCGCCCAGGCAGTCAGCAGTCGACCGTGGATTGCGCCAACCATTTGCGTACCGAACAGGTCCGCCAGATAGGCTGGAACGGTAGCGAAACCACCGCCGTACATCGACAGGATGATGCAGAACGCCGCCACGAACAGCGCGACGTTGCCCAGGTGACCCAGGTTCGGAATCAGCGCGTACAGGGCAAAACCCAATGCGAAGAACACGAAGTAGGTGTTTTTGCGACCCAGGTAGTCCGAGAACGATGCCCAGAAGAACCGGCCGCCGATGTTGAACAGGCTCAGCAGACCCGTGAAACCGGCAGCGATGGCCGCGATCGAGGCCAGTTGACCCGCGTCCAGCTGGCCGAACGGCAGGTCATTGCCTAGCAGCTTGCCGCCGAACACTTCCTGCAACAGTGGCGACGCCATGCCCAGGATGCCGATACCCGCCGAAACGTTCAGGCACAGCACCAGCCAGACCAGACGGAATTGCGGGGTTTTCCACGCCACATTCACGTGCACGTGACGATGGGTGATCATCGCGTTCGAGGCTTTTTTTGCCGGCGCGGTCCAGCCCTCAGGCTTCCAGCCGGTTGGCGGAACACGATAGGACAGCGCGCCACCGATCATGAACACGAAGTAGATCGCAGCCATCACCAAAAAGCTCTGCCACACGCCCACGCTGGTTGGCGAAGCGAAGTGGCCCATCAGGGCGGCAGCCAGTGGCGCACCGACCATCGCACCACCACCGAAGCCCATGATGGCCATACCGGTCGCCATGCCTCGTTTGTCCGGGAACCACTTGATCAGGGTCGACACCGGCGAGATGTAGCCCAGGCCCAGGCCGATACCACCAATGACCCCGGAACCGATCCACATCAGCCAGATCTGGTGCGTGTATACGCCCAGCGCCGAAATCAGCAGGCCGCCGCACCAGCACAGTGCGGAAACAACGCCCGCCTTGCGTGGACCGGCGTGCTCCAGCCAGCCACCCCAGATCGCTGCAGAGCAGCCCAGGAAGATGAAGAACAGGGTGTAGATCCAGCCGAGCATCGAGATCGGCCAGTCGCATTGCGAAGAGAAAACCTGCGCGATGAAGCTCATGTCAGGTTCGCAGGCTACAGCCTTGGTGACGCCCAGTGCTTTGGACAGCGGCAGCCAAAACACCGAGAAACCATAGGCCATGCCGATGCAAAGGTGGATGGCCAGAGCGGCCGGTGGTACCAGCCAACGGTTGAAACCGGGCTTGGCGATAATGCGTTCCTTGGACAGGAACGAGGGCTTGTCGGCGCTATAGCCGTCCGCCGTGGTGCTAGTGCTCATTAGGTATCCCCCAATTATTAGAATGGTTCGCCAGCCACTCCTCACCCCCAGCCTTTATGCGCACGCATGACTGTTATTTTGCGGGGTGAAGCTCCATTTTGGTGCGACATGGGGTCGCAGAAGGACGGACGAACCCGCAGAGGGTAACATTTGCGCGTGACAGAAAAAGCAATCTGATATCACTTTTGCAACGTCATCTGTTTTCGTACCTCTCAAGGAACCGTCATGCCGATCATCATCGAGTCGCTGAAACAGGCCACCGCCCAGGATCAGCAGGATCTGCAGAAGATCTATCGCGACGCGCCAGAGTGGCTGTTCGCCCCGTTTGCCGATGATGTGCAACTCATCGAAAGCTGCCTCAAGGACGGCTCGCTGATCGGCGGTCGTTTCAACGACCGACTGTTGGGCGCGGCACGCCTGCAGAGACATGGGGAGGTCTGGAAGCTCTCACAACTTTGCGTGCGAAAAGTGACCCGCCGCCGCGGAGTGGCCGAACGACTGGTGAACGAAGCGCAGAAAATGGCGTCGCAATCGGGTGCGGCATTACGCCTGCTGGCACCCGCCGGGCACCTTGAAGCCCAGGCGCTGGCTGCCAAACTGAAAGTGCCGCTGGATGTGTCGCCGGATTGATCGATGACCGGTCGTCCACTTTGGAGCGCTATACTCCCCGGCTAAATTCGAATTCGACTAATACAAGGACTCGCCCATGAAAGCGTTCGGCAAAATCCTGGGTCTGGTACTTCTCGGGCTGTTGCTGATCATTGTGGCGCTGGGCTTTGCCCTGACCCACCTCTTCGATCCCAACGACTATAAAGACGAAATTCGCCAGATTGCCCGCAACAAGGCCCACATCGAGCTGACGCTCAATGGCGACATTGGCTGGAGTCTGTTCCCTTGGCTTGGCCTGGAATTGCACGATGCCAGCGTCGCAACCCTGGCCAAACCCACCGAGCCTTTCGCCGACCTGCAGATGCTCGGCCTGTCGGTGCGCGTCTTGCCGTTGCTGCGTCGTGAAGTGCAGATGAGTGACGTGCGGGTCGAAGGCCTGAACCTGCGCCTGAACCGCGACAAGGACGGCCACGGCAACTGGGAAGACATCGGCAAGGTCCCGGCAACCGCCAGTACGACCACGCCTGCCGCACCTGCGGGCGAAACTCCACCCGCGCAACCGACCACGGCCCAAGCGGAAAAACCGGCGCAGCCGATTCGCCTGGACATCGACAGCCTGACCGTCAACAACGCCCGCGTCGAATACAGCGACGAACAGACCGGCAAGCAGTTCAGCGCCGAAAGCATCCAGCTGAGCACCGGCCCCGTTCATGACTCCACCAATATTCCGGTCAAGCTCACCGCCTTCCTCGGCAGCAATCAACCCGTTCTGCGGGTGCGCACAGAACTCAATGGCGAGCTGCGCTTTGAACGCGCATTGCAACGCTACAAATTCGAAGACATGAAGCTGTCCGGCGAAGTCGCTGGCGACCCGCTACAGGGCAAGACCGTGACCTTCGCCGCCCAAGGGCAATTGCTGCTGGATAAAGCAGCGAACGTCGCCGAATGGACAGGCATCAAGATTTCCGCCAATCAACTGCGCGCCTTGGGGGAGCTGAAGGTCAACGACCTCGACAAGACCCCGCAAATCAATGGCGGCGTTTCGATTGCGCAACTGGACCTGGCGAAGTTCGTCGACAGTATTGGCCAGCAACTGCCGGCCATGGCCGAGGGCAGCCTGAGCAAAGTCGAACTGGTGAGCCGCGTTGCCGCCACGCCGACCAGCCTGTCGCTGGACAACATCAACCTGAAAATCGACGACAGCACCTTCAGCGGGCGCATTGCCGTCGAGGATTTCGCCAAGCAATCGCTGCGCGCAGTGCTCAAGGCCGACACGTTCAGCGTCGACCGCTATCTGCCGCCAAAATCCGTCGAAGCCAACAGCGCCAAGCAAGTGCGCCAGGCCGAAGTGGCCAGCACCGAAGCCGATGCCCTCGCCGGCAGCGGCAGCACACCGCTGCCGGACAAACCCACCAAGCAAGCCTGGAGCACGGATCGACTGCTACCGGTTGAGCGCCTGCGCAAACTCGACGTTGACGCCGACCTGACGTTTGGCCAACTCACCCTGGAAAAGCTGCCAATCCAGAACGCCGTGCTCAAGGCCAATGGCAAAGAAGGACTTTTGACCCTGCAAAACCTGCGCGGTGACCTGTACGACGGCAACTTTGAGGCCAAGGGCATCCTCGATGTGCGCCCTGACGTGCCGACCCTGAACCTGCAGACCAACATCAGCAAAGTACCAGCGGAAAAAATCCTCGAAAGCCAGGGCAAGAACCCGCCAGTCAAGGGCCTGGTCACGCTCAACAGCAATGTGACCGGCACCGGTAACAGCCAGAAAGCCCTGATCGACACCCTCAACGGCAACGCCAGTTTCGTCATCAACAACGGTGTGCTGCTCAATGCCAACCTGGAGCAGCAACTGTGCAAAGGCATCGCCACCCTCAACCGCAAGTCCCTCAGCGGCGAACCACGCGGCAAGGACACCCCCTTCCAGGAACTCAAGGGCAACCTGACCTTCCGTAATGGGGTGGCCAGCAACCCGGACCTGAAGGTGCGCATCCCGGGCATGACGGTCAACGGCGACGGTGACATTGACCTGCGCGTCCTGGGCATGGATTACCGGGTCGGCATCATCGTCGAGGGCGACACCAGTGCCATGCCGGATCCCGCCTGCCAGGTCGGCGACAAGTTTGTCGGCATCGAGTGGCCGCTGCGTTGCCGTGGCCCGCTGGAGCTGGGGGCCAAGGCCTGCCGTCTTGATAACGAACGCATGGGCCAGGTTGCGAGCAAACTGGCTGGCGACAAGATCAGCGAAAAAATCGACGAGAAACTTGGCGACAAAGTCAGCCCTGAACTGAAAAACGCACTGAAGGGGCTGTTCAAGCGATGAGAGCCGAGCAGTTTTCAACGGCGGTGCTGGACTGGTTCGACCGCCACGGTCGCCATGACCTGCCCTGGCAACAGGGCATCACACCGTATCGGGTGTGGGTCTCGGAAATCATGCTGCAGCAAACCCAGGTCAGCACGGTACTGAATTACTTCGACCGGTTCATGGCGTCCTTGCCGACCGTCGAAGCCCTGGCCGCCGCGCCGGAAGACGAAGTGCTGCACCTGTGGACCGGCCTGGGTTACTACACCCGCGCGCGCAATTTGCAGAAGACCGCGAAGATCGTCGTTGCCGAGTACGGCGGCGAATTTCCGCGTGATGTGGAAAAACTGGTCGAGCTGCCGGGGATTGGCCTGTCGACCGCCGGCGCCATTGCCAGCATCAGCATGGGACTGCGTGCGCCGATCCTCGACGGAAACGTCAAGCGAGTGCTGGCGCGCTTTACCGCCCAGGAAGGCTACCCTGGCGAGCCGAAGGTCGCGAAACAACTGTGGGCCGCCGCCGAGCGCTTCACGCCACAGGATCGCGTCAATGCCTATACCCAGGCGATGATGGACCTGGGCGCCACGCTCTGCACCCGCAGTAAACCCAGCTGCCTGCTGTGCCCGCTGGAAAAGGGCTGCGAAGCGCATATGCTCGGCCTCGAAACCCGTTACCCCATCCCCAAGCCGCGCAAAGCCGTGCCACAGAAGCGCACGTTGATGCCGATGCTCGCCAACGAAGAAGGCGCGATCCTGCTTTATCGTCGCCCTTCCACGGGCTTGTGGGGCGGGCTCTGGAGCCTGCCGGAACTCGATGACCTCGATGACCTGCCGCACCTGGCTTCACAGCATTCGCTGGAACTGGGTGCGCAACAGGCGCTGCCCAGCCTGGTGCACACCTTCAGCCACTTTCAGTTGTCCATCGAACCCTGGCTGGTCCAGGTCCAGGAAGCCGGCCATCACGTGGCCGAGGCCGACTGGCTCTGGTATAACCTCGCCACCCCGCCGCGCCTGGGCCTTGCCGCCCCGGTCAAAACCTTGCTCGAACGCGCGGCCGCCGTATTGAACGCAGGAGAGTCCTCATGACCCGCACCATCATGTGCCGCAAGTACAAAGAAGAATTGCCCGCCCTGGAGCGCGCTCCATTCCCGGGCGCCAAGGGCCAGGATATTTTCGACCACGTCTCGGCCAAGGCCTGGGCCGACTGGCAGAAACACCAGACCCTGCTGATCAACGAAAAGCGCCTGAACATGATGAACGCCGAGGATCGCAAATACCTGCAGGGCGAAATGGACAAGTACTTCTCGGGCGAAGATTACGCCAAGGCCGAAGGCTACGTGCCGCCAGCTGAATAACCCCATTGCAACGGGGTCGGAACGTAAGCGACGGTAATAATTAAATTTTTTTTGAAAACTTGCTTGACGACCCCCTGAAAAACCCGTTTAATGCGCCCCGTTGCCCAGATAGCTCAGTCGGTAGAGCAGGGGATTGAAAATCCCCGTGTCGGCGGTTCGATTCCGTCTCTGGGCACCAAATACCGAAAACCCTGAATCGCAAGATTCAGGGTTTTTTTATGCCTGTGATTTGATAAGTCACCGCTCCAGCCTCCTGCACAGCCTTTGACGCAGCGTCTATCACGCTCTCCCCCCTAAACCAGAAGACGCTTTGCCGGGCTATTCGTTGCCTTCGGGGTTTCCCCTCCCAACAATCTCTCGCGACTTTCGGAGCGCTCCGTGTGCATTCACGGAAATGGACGACATACGCTCGTTCTCGGCTTGAGCAGAATCAGCAAGGATCTGCCATATCACCTGGAGCAGATTGCACTACTGGGACGTAGACAATGACCGACGCGATGATAGTTGGCGCAAAAACCACTGAGTCTTCAACGCAGTCAGACATCTGGACTTTGCGTTTTGATGCTCGGCAGTCAACGCTGATTCACCATTTTGCCGAGGAGCTCGCCGGCATCGGGGGGCCACAGACGTCGGGAGCGAGGTCCAAAGCCGCTCTGGCAGCCACTGCCTTAAAGCTCTCGTGCTCGAAGCAACAAAGCGAACTGCTGCGAGCCTATTCCGAAGGCCATGTTTGCGTGTTGGTCTTTGAGGGACTGCGAACGATCGCTGATTCCCCCCTCCTCCCCATGAACTACCGAACCTGAGATCGCTGGAGAACCGACACGACGTTCTATGGCTGGCAGCCAGGAATCAGATTCTGCTCGAGTTGGTCGACCATAAAGCCTTCGCCTATGACATGGATAACGAAGGGAAGATGATTCGGTTGGTCGCTAACTTCAAGGGCGGCGGGCTGACCAGAATCCCCGACGAGCCAGATCACAAAGAAATCAGCACCCATTCCGGTCTGGCCCTTGGCCCGCATACCGAGGCGCCTCCGACCGAATACATGCTCAACCAGGAGTCAGCCATGATCATCAACAACACTCGCGCCCTGCACTGCCGCGATGTGATCAAAAACAATAGTCGGGTTCTAGTTCGAATTTTCGGGCTTTCCAAGTTCTCATCCCCGATCGTTATTTCAGAAGACCCATTGCTGCTGCAAGGTTAAGTCGGCAGGGAGTGAACAAACCAATCATGTGATCAAGTGCTGCGAAAGAGGAAATGGAATGTCTTGGGATGTAATTGGCCTGTTGGCGCTCGTCGCATTCTGCGCCGGATTTTTTGATGCAATTGCGGGAGGTGGAGGGTTGATCACTCTACCTGCCTTGTTTCTGGCCGGCGTTGATCCCATCAGCGCAATCGCGACGAATAAATTTCAGGCCGCTTCGGCGACGCTATCGGCAACGGCCGCCTTTGCCCGCAAGGGGATGATCGAGTGGCGCAATGGTCGCTTTCTGATTTTCTGCGGATTTATCGGCGGGGCCAGTGGCGCATTGCTCGTCAGCTCAGTGGATAAACGATACCTGGAGATCACCGTACCGATCATGCTGATCCTAGTCGCCGTTTATTTCGCACTCACTCCGAAGCTGGCCAACGAAGATCGGCGCAAAAGAATCGGCGTTCTGCTGTTTTCGTTCACGGTGGCACCCATCCTGGGATTCTATGACGGCATATTCGGCCCCGGCGTAGGCTCGTTCTTCATCGTCGGTTTTGTATTGCTTTGTGGATTGGGAATGATGCGAGCCATGAGCTTTACCAAACTCGCCAACGCCTCCTGCAACCTAGGATCACTGGCGGTCTTTATCACCAAAGGCGTGATCGTCTGGCCGATAGCAATCGCGATGGCTGCAGCCGCCTGCGTAGGTGCACAATTGGGTGCCCGCGCCGCTGTACGGGTGGGCCCGAAATTGATCAAGCCCATGTTGATCGTGGTGTGTTGCGCCTTGGCCATCAAGCTCCTGAGCGTGGAAACCAATCCATTGCGCGTCGCATTAATGCAGGTGGTGGGCGCGCCCTGACTTTCGCTATAGCACTTGCTTCACTCGTCACCACTCCAGTGAAAAACAAGATTGCGTGCCACGCCGTTGGTGACTTCCGCCGCGCTGTGCCGTGCCTCCCCCCCACGGGTTGCAACCACCATGTATTTGCCGGGTGGTAATTGCACATAGACCAAGGGGCCGGCCTGGCTCAGCGTCAACACTGTCGGCCCTTGTGCCTTCTGCACCACCACATCGACGTCAGGCACATACTTGCCCTCAGGCCCAATGGAAAAGGTCATGTGCAGGTTATAACCCGTCGCGTGCTGGATGGCCTTCGCCTCGTCCTCGCCGATACCGCCGGACAGATAAGCCACTCCGTTTTGCTCCTGCCGCTGGATCTGCACACCGGCATTGTCGAAAGGCTCAGAGCTCGCGGCCTCCAGCGCGACCGAGAACATCAACAGGCCAACGGCAGCGAGGGGAAGAATGACTGCAAGGGAACGTTTCATGGGACGACTCCCGGGCTCCATGGAGCCCAACCGTTACCTCTTTGGATTGGCTGCGGCGCGCCCAAGTTTTAGATTGATTAGTACTTGGGGTCACTGCGAATTGGACTACAGGTTGAACCTGTCGCAGCGATCCTGCGAAACCGGATGGATTGTTCAACCACCGCTCCAGGGCTATCGTTGGCAACTCCCCGTAGAGGTCTGCATGTGATGAACTCGCAGGACATTTCACTGGCGCCCACGCAAATTGCCTCGCCGCTGCCAACCTGCGCCTCCCCCACTCCGTTCAAGGAAACCGCCGCAGACGGCATCATCCTCGGCGGCTTTACCTGGCGACACGCAAGTCCCGACGCGATACGCCCGGTGGTGATCATCAACGCCGCCACCTCGGTGCGCTGCCGGCACTATTCGCGCTTCGCCGATTACCTGTTTGCCAATGGCTTCGATGTCATCACCTACGACTACCGCGGCATCGGCGAATCGCGGCCCGAGTCGCTGAAAGGCTTGAAGGCGTCGTGGTCCGACTGGGGTGCGCTGGATTTCGAGGCGATGCTCAAGCGCGCCCAGCGCGAATTCCCCGGCCAGCCCATTGACGTTGTCGGCCACAGCTTCGGCGGCTGTGCGGCGGGCCTGGGGGCGTCCGGGCATGTCATCCGGCGCCTGGTGACCGTCGGCGCGCAATTCGCTTACTGGCGCGACTATGCGCCGGCTCATCGCTGGCGGATGTTCGGTAAATGGCATGTGATGATGCCGCTGATCACAATGTTCTGCGGTTTTTTCCCCGGTAAACGTCTTGGCTGGCTCGAAGACACGCCGGCTGGGGTCGTCCGTGACTGGAGTACGCCCACCCGCCGCTATGAAACGCGTCCAAGCGGTCGCGCGCTCATCGACCGACTCGGTGCCCTGCCCTTCGCGACAATGGCCGCGAAAACCCTGGCAATCAGCGTTACAGACGATCCCTACGGTACAATCCCGGCCATCGAACGCCTGCTCGGCTATTTCACGGGCGGTACCAGTACCCATTTGCGCATCGCTCCAGAAGACATCGCCGAGCAACAAGTCGGACATTTCGCCTTTTTTCGCAGCGCATACCAAGCCACACTATGGCCCATCGCATTGTCCTGGCTGCGAAGCGGCGAACTGGCCCCCGACACTCCCGGGCGGCTGGTGCCGCGCAGACAGTCCTCATAACGCATACGGATCAACACCATGGCTTCCGCCAACAAGCAGCAAAAACGCGCCTCCCGCGCCAAAACCAAGGCCAAGCAGAACCGCACCCAGCGGGCTGCCGCGCCGGTCGAGCTGGACCCGAACGACGACCGCATCGATTTTGAATCGGTGGATCTCACCGAACTGTTCAAGAAAATGATCGACGCCGAGAAAATCAGTCAGCAGGCCATGTGCGGCGCGTTTCTCGAAGATCCGTTGCTGGCACTGGTGTACGAGCAGGAAGGCGAAGAAGGCGCGATGGACTTCATCCTCGCGGCGCTGATCGAGTACCGCCAGTGGTCCACTGAAACCGACGAAGCTGGCGCCCTGGCGTGGATCGAATCTCCGGCGTTCCAGGCTGACTACGTGGCCGCGTCCGACGCGATCGCCGCGCAAACCCAACAGAAATCGAACTGAGCTCCCATGGCCTCCCCGAACAAGCAACAGAAACGCGCCAAGCGCGCCAAAGCCAAAGCCAAGCAAATCCGCATGGTCGGCCGTAAACCTGCCGCCCTGGACGATGAACTTGGTCACCTGGCCGAACCGATCCCGGAATACACCCTGGCGATGTTCAGCAAGATGCGCGATGCGCAAGCCATCGACCGCAGCGAAATGCTCTCGGTTCTGCTGAACGACCTTTCCGGGATCATCAACGATCACCCGGAACTGCTGGATCTGGAAAACTCCGAAAACGAAGCCATGGCCGCCACCCACCTGGCCGCCGACATGCTGATCGACTACCACATGTGGGCCGATGGCATGGACCGCGAAGCCGCCCAGGCTGCCTTGAGCGAGCCGCAGTTCATCAGCGATTTCGGCGCTGCGCTGGATGCCTATCGCCAGTCGCTGGAAGCATCGGAAGATAAAGCCGAGTAAGCGGCGCGCTCCAAACAAAAAAGGCCGCCTGTCATCTCTGACAGGCGGCCTTTTTGTTTCCTCTGTCTCGTCCTGAATAAGGTTTACACCTTCTGACTTATCTTCAGGAGGAACCAATGGATTCAGTAAAAAAGCGAAGTCAGCGTGATTACACGCTGGCCTTTAAATTGGCCGTCGTGGACCAGGTTGAAAAGGGCGTTCTGAGTTATAAAGAGGCTCAACGGCGTTATGGGATTCAGGGCCGGTCGACTGTGTTGGTGTGGTTGCGTAAGCACGGACGGCAGGACTGGAGCCAAGGCGCTACCATTCGCGCCCAGAGGAACCGACCGATGGCCGAACCAAATTTGCCGCTGACACCCGAGCAGCGCATCAAGGAGCTGGAAGAACAGCTGGCCCTTGCCAACCAGAAAGCCCAATTTTTTGAAGCGGTCGTTGACGTGCTGAAAAACGATTACGGTGTTTCTGTCGTAAAAAAGCGATCCGGCAAGTCCTCACCCAAGGGCAAATCGAAGACCTGAGTATTACCAGGACTTGCCAGTTTCTAGGCATTTCGCGGCAAGCATATTACAAACGCAATCGAGCTTATGATGCGCAAGCCAGTCATGCGCAGAAGGTGCTGGGGTTTGTTTTAGAGACACGCCTAGAGATGCCCCGGCTGGGCACCCGCAAGCTGCACGGTCTTATGCAAGCCGAACCTGAACTGACGCAAACGGTAGGCCGAGATCGGTTGTTCGATATTTTGCGAGACCACCGCCAACTGGTTACACGCAAACGCGCTTATCACAAAACAACCGATAGCCATCATCGCTTCCGTCGACATCCGAACCGGCTCAAACCGGGTCCCGATCAAGTCACTGCCACAGGCCCGGAGCAGGTCTGGGTGGCAGATATAACCTACTTGCCGACCGAGCAAAGCGTCGCTTACGTAAGCCTGGTTACCGACGCGTTCTCGCGAAAGATAGTCGGCCATCACGTCCATGAAAGTCTGCATACAGAGTCAGTTATTAAGGCGATGACCGAAGCTCTTCGGCACCGAAGAACTGACCAACCCTTGGTGCATCACTCGGATCGAGGCTCGCAGTACTGCTCTAATCTCTACCAAAAGTTGCACGCCAAACACGGTGTCAGGTGTTCGATGACTGATGGCTATGACTGCTACCAGAATGCTTTAGCGGAACGGGTGAATGGAATTTTGAAAACGGAGTTTCTCTTTCACCGCCCCAAGGATCTTGCTCAAGCAAAGCGCATGGTCAAAGAGTCGATAGAGATTTATAACCAGAAGCGACCTCATTTGTCCCTGAAATACAAAACGCCCGATGCGGTGCATCGGGCGTTTTGAGATTGAAACAGGTGTAAACCTATTTCAGGACTAGACACTCTATGGAGTACTACGCTTCGTCGACGGACAACGTATATCCCATTGACATATCCAGCCAAGCCCCTATCCTTTCGACACATAGCGTCGCGAAAAGCACAGGAGGCCCCATGGAACAAACCACTCTATTCATGAGCAACCGAAGCCAAGCCGTTCGCCTTCCCAAGGCTGTTGCAATGCCCAGCGATGTGAAACGTGTCAACGTGGTTGCCATAGGACGCGCGCGCATCATCACCCCCGCAGACGAAACGTGGGACAGCTGGTTCGACGGTGACAATGTCAGTCCAGACTTCATGATCGAACGAGAGCAACCGGCGGAGCAGAAGCGTGAGGCGTTCTGATGCTCAAGTACATACTGGATACCAACATCTGCATCTTTACCATCAAGAATAAACCACAGGCAGTACGTGACGCGTTTAACCGACATCAAGGGCAGCTCTGCATCAGTACCGTAACCCTGATGGAGTTAATCTACGGTGCGGAAAAATCCGCAGCACCAGAAAAAAATCTGGCCATTGTGGAGGGGTTTTCAGCACGCCTTGACGTTTTGTCTTTCGACAATGAGGCAGCGGCGCACACCGGAATGATTCAATCAGAGCTGGCCAAAAAAGGAACACCCATCGGCCCGTACGATTCGATGATCGCGGGCCATGCGCGCTCCCGAGGACTCATCGTCGTGACAAACAACTTGAGAGAGTTTGAGCGAGTGTCCGGGTTGCGCATTGAAGACTGGGTCACCGACCACTAAATCAAAATTATCGCCGCAAACAAAAGGCCGCCTTGTCATCGCTGACAGGCGGCCTTTTTCCGTTTCAACAGCTCAGGCCAGGGCCTCAGCGCGCCACAGCAGCACTCAAACGCTCACTGCGACGACGGCGCGCCACCAGCAAGCCGGTTGCCACCACCAGTACGCTGAGCAGGCCGGTCGCGAGGATTTCCACGCGATGGGCGTCCTGGAAGCCCATGATGGTCAGGGCCGCGACGATGAACACGATTACCGCGTAGGTCAGGCCGGGGAACAGCCACATGCTGAAGACGATTTTCTCGCCACGCGCCACACGCTGCTTGCGCATGCGCAGTTGCGAGATCGCGATCACCAGGTACACCAGCAACGCGATGGCGCCGGAGCTGGCCAGCAGGAACTCGAAAACGGCGGCCGGGGCTACGTAGTTGGCGAACGTGGCCAGGAAGGCCGCGCCGGTGGACAACATCACGGCCCAGTAAGGCGTGCCGCTCTTGTTGGTGCGAGTGGCAACGGCCGGTGCATCACCGCGCTTGCCCAAGGAGAACAACATCCGCGACGAGGTGTACAGCGCCGAGTTCAGGCAACTGGTCACAGCGACCAATACGACGATGTCGACGATCATCTTGGCGTTCGGGATGCCCATGCGCTCAAGCACGGTCTGATAGGAACCAACGCTGGCCAGGACCGGGTCGTTCCATGGCACCAGGGCCACGACGATGAAGATCGACACAAGATAGAACAAACCGATCCGCCAGATCACCGAGTTGGTGGCCTTGGAGATCTGCTTGCCAGGGTTCTTCGATTCCGCGGCCGCAATGGTCACGATCTCGGTGCCCATGAAGGAGAACATGGTGGTCAGGATCGCACCCAGCACCGCGCCCATGCCATTAGGCAGGAAACCCTGGGTATCGAACAGGTGCGACACACCGCTGACCTGGCTGCCCGGCAGGAAACCGAAGATCGCCGCCAAACCGAGGATGATGAAACCGATGATCGCCACCACTTTGAGCAGGGCGAACCAGAATTCGAACTCACCGTAGTTCTTCACGCTGAACAGGTTGGTGACGGTCAGCAACATGGTGATGACCAGGGCGAAGGCCCAGATGTCCACACCCGGGAACCACGCGTGCAGGATGGTCGCGGCGGCGTTGGCCTCCAGCGGGATGACCAGCACCCAGAACCACCAGTAGAGCCAGCCGATGGTGAAACCGGCCCAGTGGCCGATCGCGCGATCGGCGTATGTCGAGAAGGAGCCGGTGTCCGGCGAGGCAACCGCCATTTCACCGAGCATACGCATGACCAGAACAACCAGCATACCGGCGGCGGCATAAGCCAGGAGTACGGCAGGGCCGGCGGCGGCAATGGCGTGGCCGGAGCCGACGAACAGGCCGGCACCGATAACCCCGGCGATCGACAGCATGGTCACATGACGCGGTTTGAGCCCCTGTTCGAGGCCATTGGAGCTTGGGGTACTGCTCATTGAAACTACCTTTGTAAAGGAAAGCGATGTGCTTCTGCCCGGTCTGGCATTCCTTCTCGTAAAAAGAAACCAACAGGGCGTTCCGGATTCTGCACGCAAATATTGCGCCAAAATGTTTCAAAGTCTTCAACTTCGGGGCCTGTAGCGCGACCGGACAGTCATCGCAACCCATTGAGATTAATGGCAATTTGCCAGAACGTTACCCTGCGACTCACTTTCGTAACGAATCAGCGCACCAGAAACACACTAAAAAATCGCCAGACGCACAATTAAAGTGCGCAACGCTAACGTTTGGCCCGTTAGCGCTTCCAACACCCCGACAAAGCTGGCAACATCGCGCCCCTTTTGCGAATGCCGTCGCGCTTTTCATAGGCGAGAAGGGTTCAAACGGCTGTTCGGTTGATAGCAGGGCGACAGTCTGCTGCGCCGATGCGACAACCTGTCGCACACCGCGCGTTTAGGGCCCGCAGCGCTGTTGGCTGGCATTCAGACGCTATGCTAGGTTGGCCGCCTCGTCAGGAAGGCCCGCCAACAGCAGGAGCGCATCACACTATGAGGAACGCACATGGCTGAGGCCACGCCCGCGCTTGAAATCCGCGACTTGCACAAACGCTACGGACAGCTTGAGGTGCTCAAAGGCATATCGCTGACCGCCCGTGATGGCGATGTGATCTCGATCCTGGGCTCCTCCGGCTCCGGCAAGTCCACCTTCCTGCGCTGCATCAACCTGCTGGAAAACCCGCATCAGGGGCAGATTCTGGTCGCCGGTGAGGAGCTCAAACTCAAAGCCGCCAAAAACGGCGAGTTGCACGCAGCCGACAATAAACAGATCAATCGCCTGCGCAGCGAGATTGGTTTTGTGTTTCAAAACTTTAATCTGTGGCCGCACATGAGCGTGCTCGACAACATCATCGAAGCACCGCGCCGCGTGCTCGGCCAAAGCAAGGCCGAGGCCATCGAGGTCGCCGAAGCCCTGCTGGCCAAGGTCGGCATCGCCGACAAGCGCCACGCCTACCCGGCGCAACTTTCAGGTGGCCAGCAACAACGCGCCGCCATCGCCCGCACGTTGGCGATGCAACCCAAGGTGATCCTGTTCGACGAGCCCACCTCCGCCCTTGACCCGGAAATGGTCCAGGAAGTACTTAATGTCATCCGCGCACTGGCCGAAGAAGGCCGCACCATGTTGCTGGTCACCCACGAAATGAGCTTTGCTCGTCAGGTGTCCAGCGAAGTGGTGTTCCTCCACCAGGGCCTGGTAGAAGAGCAAGGATCGCCACAGCAGGTGTTCGAAAACCCGCTTTCGGCGCGCTGCAAACAATTCATGTCCAGCAACCGCTAACGGAGCTACCCGCATGCAGAACTATAAAAAGGTCTTCCTGGCCGCCGCCGTCACCCTGGCCTTCAGCGCCGGCGCCATGGCCGAAACCTTGAAGATGGGCATCGAAGCGGCCTACCCGCCGTTCAACAATAAAGACGCCAGCGGCAATGTCGTCGGCTTCGACAAGGAAATCGGCGACGCCCTGTGCGCCAAGATGAAAGTCGATTGCACCGTGGTCACCTCCGACTGGGACGGCATCATCCCGGCCCTGAACGCCAAAAAGTTCGACTTCCTGATCTCGTCGATGTCGATCACCGATGAGCGCAAGCAAGCGGTGGACTTCACCGACCCGTACTACTCGAACAAACTGCAGTTCATTGCCAAGAAAGACGCTGACTTCAAAACCGACGCAGACGCCCTGAAAGGTAAAGTGATCGGCGCACAACGCGCGACGCTGGCGGGCACCTGGCTTGAAGACAACATGCCGGGCGTCGAAACCAAACTCTACGACACCCAGGAAAACGCCTACCTTGACCTGACTTCCGGTCGACTGGACGGCATCCTCGCGGACAAATACGTCAACTACGAGTGGCTGAAAAGCGACGCCGGCAAATCCTATGAATTCAAGGGCGACCCGGTGGAAGAAAGCGACAAGATCGGTATCGCGGTACGTAAAGGCGACCCGCTGCGCGAGAAGCTCAACGCCGCACTGAAAGAAATCGTCGCTGATGGCACCTACAAGAAGATCAACGACAAGTACTTCCCGTTCAGCATCTACTGATACTGACCTGCCGGAGCGGCGTCGCCTGAAGGGGCGCCGGTCCCCGGCCTTGCCTGCCGCGATTTGAACAGAAATACATGATTATCGACCTCTACGGATTCGGCCCGGCGCTTGCCGCTGGCGCGCTGATGACGGTAAAACTGGCACTCTCGGCCCTATGCCTGGGGCTGGTGCTGGGTTTGCTCGGCGCCCTGGCCAAGACTTCCCCGTACAAGCCCCTGCAATGGCTTGGCGGCACTTATTCGACATTGGTTCGCGGCATCCCGGAATTGCTCTGGGTGCTGCTGATCTACTTCGGCACGGTCAACCTGATGCGTGCCCTGGGTGAGTTCTTCGGCAATCCCGACCTTGAACTCAATGCCTTCGCTGCCGGCGTGATTGCGCTGGGGCTGTGCTTCGGTGCCTACGCCACCGAAGTGTTTCGCGGTGCAATCCTCGCCATCCCCAAAGGTCATCGTGAGGCCGGTGTGGCCCTGGGCCTGTCGAAGTGGCGAATCTTCACCAGGTTGATCATGCCGCAGATGTGGCGCATCGCCCTGCCCGGGCTGGGCAACCTGTTCATGATCCTGATGAAGGACACCGCATTGGTGTCGGTCATCGGCCTGGAAGAAATCATGCGCCACGCGCAGATCGGCGTGACCGTGTCCAAGCAGCCATTCACCTTCTACATGGTGGCCGCGTTCATGTACCTGGGCCTCACCGTACTTGCCATGGCCGGCATGCACTTCATGGAAAAACGCGCCGCTCGCGGCTTCGCGAGGAGCACCCAATGAACTGGGAAGTCATCATCAAGTGGCTGCCGAGACTGGCTCAGGGCGCGACACTGACCCTGGAACTGGTGGCCATCGCGGTCATCGCCGGCCTGCTGCTGGCCATCCCGCTGGGCATCGCACGCTCGTCGCGCCTCTGGTGGGTGCGGGCTTTTCCCTACGGCTACATCTTCTTTTTCCGTGGTACGCCGCTGCTGGTTCAACTGTTCCTGGTCTACTACGGCCTGGCGCAGTTCGACGCCGTACGTAACAGTTCGTTGTGGCCCTACCTGCGCGATCCATTCTGGTGTGCCACGGCAACCATGACGTTGCACACCGCCGCCTACATTGCAGAAATCCTGCGCGGTGCAATCCAGGCCATCCCGCCGGGCGAGATCGAAGCGGCGCGGGCGCTGGGCATGTCGCGCAGCAAAGCGTTGTTCTACATCATCCTGCCGCGCGCGGCGCGCATCGGCCTGCCGGCCTACAGCAACGAAGTGATCCTGATGCTCAAGGCCAGTGCCCTGGCCAGCACCGTGACGCTGCTGGAACTGACCGGGATGGCGCGCACCATCATTGCCAGGACCTACTTGCCGGTGGAGATCTTCTTTGCCGCCGGCATGTTCTACCTGTTGATGACCTTTATCCTGGTGCACGGCTTCAAGCAGCTGGAGCGCTGGTTGCGCGTCGATGCCTGCCAGGGTCGTTGATGGCGATGTACTGACGGGCGAGGCCCTGCTCGCCCGATTCATGGCGCTGGATGCTTTTCTGGTCGAGCATCAGGCGCTGTGGAAACCCAGGCCGTTCACTCATCTGCAACTTCCTTGGGAAGCGTCCTGCCCCGAGATGACCGCATGGCTGCGTGCCAGGTCATTGGAAGCGGCGGAAAGCGCGCATAACCAACCCGCGTTTCTGGAACAAGCACCTGAGCCGTTTGCTTCGCTGGCGGCGCGATCCATTGAACTCAGCGCAGTGGGGCAATTGCCAGGGCAGGCCCTCGAAGCGGCCGTGCATCGATTGAATGTCGATGTACCGGGGCGCAAATGGCAGCAGATCGAGGCGTTCGCCAGTCGGTTGTCGTTCACCAAGCCTGCAACGCATTGGCTGGATTGGTGTTCCGGCAAGGGCCACCTGGGGCGACGGTTGCTGCAGACCGGCCAGGCGCTCACGTGCGTTGAATATGACCCGGCCCTGGTGGTCAGTGGTCAGGCCCTCAGCCAGCGTCATCATTTGATTGCACGGCATGTCGAGCAAGATGTGCTCGCAGCCGAGGTGGCTTCTTTATTGAGTGCAGACCATACGCCAGTGGCGCTGCACGCTTGTGGCGATTTGCATGTGCGGCTGATCCAGCTCGCCAGCGCCGTGGGCTGCAAACAACTGGCTGTTGCGCCATGCTGCTATAACCGGATCGGTCTGACGCACTATCAGCCGATATCCTCGGTGGCGACTCGCTCCGAGCTACAGCTCAACCTCGACGATCTCGCACTGCCGATGAGTGAAACCGTCACCGCCGGTGCTCGCGTGCGCCGTCAGCGCGACACATCCATGGCCCGCCGCCTGGCATTCGACCTGCTGCAGCGGCAACTGCGCGGGGTGGATGAATACTTGCCCACACCGTCGCTGCCCAGTGCCTGGCTGGATAAACCCTTCGCCGAGTACTGCCATCATCTGGCCGCGCTGAAGGAGTTATCCACAATCGGAACCCAGGATTGGCCGGCCGTTGAAGCCGCTGGCTGGCGGCGATTGGCTGAAGTGCGCAACCTGGAGCTTGTGCGCGGGCTTTTCCGACGCCCACTGGAGCTTTGGCTGGTGCTGGATCGAGCACTTTTCCTCAGACAGCAGGGTTACACCGTTCGCCTCGGAACCTTCTGCGAAACGCCGCTCACGCCACGTAATTTCTTGCTGCTCGCCGAACGCGATTAATCCTACGCAGCCTGTGGATAACTCTGTTGATTAAAAATCATGGATCCAATCTATTCGCCTGTTTCAGTGCTGAAACCAATCTGTTCAATTTTCGTACATGGGTAGAAAAAACCACAAAAACAGTTATTTGCAGTCAAATGAGAACGGATCCACATTTTCGCGTGGCGTCAAGTGCAATAGACATTCCGTTGTGCATAAGCATTAAGCCAAAAGAACATAAACCGCCTGGAAATCCTCGACTATTGTTGCCAAACGTCAGAACTCACTGACGCTCAAGGACAGCAAGGAGCGAGTAAAAATGAGCACATTGAACAGTGCGCAGGAAGCCGTCGACACCGTCGCCAACCAAGCCATTTACGCCGCGTTGCAACAGACCTTCGCCGTGGGCGGCGCCATCATCAACAACGCCACGGGCGAACTGATCGCCGTGATGCACAACAACGTGCTGATGCCGTTTCCCGGTAACACCACGACTTTCTTCCTGCCCCACGACCCCACCGCCCACGGCGAGCGGCAGCTGGTGGACTGGTATTACCAGAATGCGGCGCGGCTGAGCCTGCCACCGCCCAATCAGTTAACCATCGTCACCACGCTGGACCCCTGCGCCATGTGCGCCGGTTCACTGCTGACAGCAGGATTCAACGTCGCCGTCAGTGCGATCGATGACTACGCCGGCATCAACTACAACAGCCAGTTCAACTTTCCGACACTTGCCCCGCAAATCCGCGAGCAAGCGCAGAGCACTTGGGCCTATTACGCCATTGCAGCGCCGGTCAGCCGGGCGTATCAGGGTTCGACCAGCCCGGTGTTCGGTGGCCAGAGCATCGATTCGGCGGCGTACTTCCTCTGCAGCTCCATCTTCTCTGCAAGCGTCAACACCGTGCGCGACGCCAGCAACAACAGCGGCCTGCCACCCGATCAGCTGAAAAACCCCGCCACCTTGCCCGCCAATAGCAAAGTCCGCCAGGCACTCACGGCCCTCAGCCCGTTCGCGATGACCGTTCAATCGGCCAACCCCCGCGATCCCGGCGCCGAACTCGCCCCGTCACTGGTTAAAACCGCGCAACAGAGCAAGGTATTCAACTCGGTGGCATTGATCGATCCATTCGGCAACCTTCTGGTGTGCCAGGGCGGCGCGGAGCACCAGTCGCCGATTCGCACAGCCTTCATGGAAACCACCCGCAACTACGCGGTCATGCGCTGGACCCTGATGAACGACCCCGACCCGGCCGTGCGCGCTGAAGCAGGCGAATACCTGACCCATCCCAAGTACGGCACCTTCGTTTTCCTCTACGCCCCCGACCCGACAACCCCGCAAGCCGTCATGACCTTCGGCGCCTACGGATCCACCATGGAAGGCCCGGTGCCCCAGAGCTATCCGTCGAACCTGCAATACGTGCTGCTGCCAGGCAACACCACGGCACAAACGTTATCGAAACTGGCCCAGAACCTGCCGCCGTTCTACACGCAAAGCGTGCAAGTTGCCCCCGCCCAGGTACTGAGCCAGGACTTGATCAACGCGGTCAAAAACGGCGTGTAATCCACCCCCGGCCGGCCCCGCGCAAGCATCCGCGAGGCCGGCCCGACACCCACGTAAAAATAGTCTGAATTCAGGGGTTTACAGAAGCCGCCCAATCGCTATAATCGTCGCCCTAACACGCCGGTATAGCTCAGTTGGTAGAGCAACTGACTTGTAATCAGTAGGTCCCGGGTTCGATTCCTGGTGCCGGCACCATACAAAACAAGGCCTCGCAGCGATGCGGGGCCTTGTTGTATCTAGCGCACGTACCAACGCACGTACCAAGCCCTACGATAAAGGTGCTATGCCCATGGATTGGCTGCAGTTCTTCTCCTCGATAATCAGCTCACTTGCCTGGCCAACTGCAGTTTTGGGTCTGGCCCTACTGATGCGCCATCCGCTGGCCAAGCTGATTCCGATGGTTCGAACACTCAAGTACAAAGACTTGCACATTGATCTCAGCGAGAAACTCGAGGCAGTTAAAGATGAACTGGTGGCACAGACGCCAGCCAATGACCCCCTACTTCCATTTGTCCCACCGCCAAGCGTTCTGGAGCTAGCACGCATAGACCCGCGCGCAGCCATTCTCGGCGCTTGGGTGGATGTCGAAAGAGCGACGATGGAGTATGCGACCAAAGCTGGCATCTCCCCCAATGGCTCTCTGATTACGATCGCTAACGAGCTTCACGTAATGGACGCAATTAGTGACCTGGAGTTCGACACACTCAGGAAGCTTCGTCGCATCCGAAATGATGCTGTTCACCTCTCTAATCACCAGGTTAGCTACGAAGAGGCAGTCAACATGGCGGACATGTGCCAGTGGCTTGCCCATCGATTGAAAATGCTAACTAGCGGCCTCCCTTCTGGAGTCTCTGCGCAAAACAAAGTCCAGTAGTGCTGGATCTAAATGGCTAATGCCTTTCTGAAGGGAAACGAGAGCGGAGCTCACCAAGGCCCCCCTCGCCGTGCGGTTTCGCCATTTTTATATTGACCCACGGGAAAGAGGTTAGGAAGGTAAGTTTTTTGCCGCCCCTTCTCAAAGCCCTGTTCTGCGCGGCTTTGCAGTCGGTGCCATAGGTTAGCTTTAGGGTTATGAGAGGTAATTTCCTAACCTTTATAACTGTTAAAAACTCATTAAATAAATACCTTATAAATCAATATCTTACAATTTACTAACCTCAAACCTAACCATAACTAACCCTCCAAAGTTAGCGCCCAAGCCCAACAAACACGGGGTCTGCACAGCAGCCATCCCCCCCATCTTCAAAAACTAACCCTTTCCCCGAGTCGCGTCTCAGAATCGCCTTGAGACCTCGCTCCAACCACGCCCTCAAAACAGCCCACCCTCGCAGGGATTCGCAGGCTTTTTCACCCCTATCAATGCCAGAGCAAGCCCAGCCAGGCCCGCGTCGCAGCACCTGCAGGGCGTGCAGAAAAAGCGCCCCATTTAGCCCGCAGGCGTGGCGGGGGGACGACGGCGCGCGCCAAGTCAAAACACCATCAGACCCCGATAGTGCTGCAAAATAACGAAGGGAGACATCACGATGGCCCGAGGTCGTGGGCTGTTGACAACGGCGAACGATTCAACCGAGCCACAGAACGCTTTGTGACCATGATCAGCAGCGGATGGCCAGGAGCCTCCGACTATGAATAAGTCTCCACCCACCGGTGATCGCAATTGCAAAATGGCGTGGCATCGCAATCGGCACCCCCATGGGTGATGATGTAAAAAAAGAAAATATTGGAGGCGTCAATGCTCGAGCGCATCGAAGAATGGAAGCGGATTTTCGATTTCGAAGAGAATGCCATCACTAAGGCCTTAACCCGAATGGCTTGGGATGTTGCCGCTTTTTCGTGCGTAGTTGAAATGGTGAGGCAAGCCCCATCGGTCGATGGCGAAAAGCAGCTCAATAGCCTGGTAATGGACATGTTGGCGTCCGGTTTCTGGGCAGGAACCATGCAGGGAATCCGGCGGCTGGTCGAGAAGGAGCCTATTCGCGGACGTAAAAGCGTGTGCTCACTGGGTGGATTAATTGCCGACATTCGCGCTTCACGCAGAAAGCTTACGCGCGAGGTCTATGTCAAAGATATTGCTGGCTTGGAATACAACTACCTCCGCACCCGCGCCGCGAGCGATGCCTATGCCACGGAGCAGCTTCGGCAGGGGAACCACAGTTACTGGGTACCGATCGAATTACACTACGAGCTTGCGATGAAACGGCACAAGGAGTTTGATTGGCTCAGCGGGGTGACCGCGAATATCTCTAGGCATGATGATCTCATTCGGGAGGAAATATTCGACATGCTTGAATCCCGTTTGGAGCGACTATCTTCCGTAATTGATCACGTCAACGTCGAGATTGCCCATGCTGCGACAGAGGCAAGCCGTGAAGGGAGAGTTTTGGAGCGCTGGGGCCTGACTGACGCCAAGCAGGCTATGCGCGAGATTGCTGAGGTTGCACATGTAGTGGGTTCCTGGTTCTGCTATAGCGGCGCAGGCACTGTGTTACCCGTTGCACAATTCGACCAGTTCAAGCATCTAGATAGTCCGATGTTCACTGGCGATCGTGCCAAACTGGAAGCCGTATGGACGGAATTTGATCGCGAGGCGCAGCAATGGCATCAAGTGGATCCGACCGAGTGGATGAACGTAAAGTGAGACCGCCAAGGTGTGGGGGCTTTTTTTTGTAAGCAAAGAAGCCAGTCCCCTAGACTTGATGACCAACCCCCACCGTCTGGTTTTACGCACTGACCGCCACTTACTCGCAAAGGTAAACGCCCGTGACCGTCGACAACATTGATCCCAGCTTTGAAGCCGATTTTCTCAAGAAGCGCCTCAGCGATTTACACCAGACCCATCCGGGCGAGGCGACACTGACGGCTGCCATCTTGCAAACCCTGGACTACCAGAAAACCATAATCCGTAACGAGTTGCAGGTGCGCGGCATGGTCATTGCGCTGGGATACAAACTGTCCAAGAAACGAGCCAGCGGTGTACCTGGGCTAAAGGGGTGGTTAGCCCAGTTTGTTAAAGACGGTGCCTTGAGTGCCGAGCAGGCGGCAGCGTTTACGGCGCAAGCCGAGGCGATCTACGCATGAGCCGCGACAATGCAGTAGGCGACGCGCTTGCCGCGTACAACCTGCCACATGCGATCCACGAGCAGGCGCTGAAACTGCTGGCCAACATCGCCCAGGCGCGCACCGCGGCCGACTGCCATCGCGCGGCGGACCGTGCCGAAGGCTTCGGCCTGGGGGTTGAGACGGTTAAGGCGCTGAACGCGGCAAGCATCGAGGCGCTGTACCTGGCGTTTGAACACGCCGCGACGGCGCGGCTGATGGTGCTGGAGCACTGATTGGCGACGTCACATTAAGGAGGACGTGTTGCGCGCTCTGGTCGAGCACCCCGCGGTGCGTTCGCGACGAGATAAGGCGCGCACCTGCGCGAGCTTCACCGCGGTGGGCCGGGTTTTGCCGATGGCATTGGGTTGAAGGGCTTTAGCGTCTAGCTGTGACGGGGCACGGGTCTGAACTCCAAGCAAAAAAAAACCGCCTGGTAAGGGCGGCTTTTTCGTCGAAAGCCCAGTTAGTGGCCGGGCTTTCTTACTCACAGGGAGCATTCACGTACCGACAGAGTACAAGGTGGCACTTGCAGTGGCAATAATTAACGATTGGCGGTTTTGGGGCGTGCGTAAAACACAAGATGTAGTGATGGGTGCGGCCTTTTTTGGTAAAAAAGTCCATCTTTGATGGTTTTTTGTGCAATCGAGCAAATATCCCCATTTTTGTGAAAAAAATCTTCCCCCCGCCAAAGCCCCGTAGTGTCTACCTCTGGCCGAAAAAGTGCTCTTTTATACACAGCCAATGCGCCGATACGCCCCACCACGTTGGAAATTAATTCGTTACCATGCAGGCACTCGCACGGTGTCTGTAACTGCCGCGCGACGGCCTTCTGACACGGGCTTGTAATCCGTGCGGATAACTCAGAAGGCGTCCATCAGCTTAGCCGCCTCACAGGGAGCATTCACGTGATCCCAAAGGCACACAAGTCCGATGAGTGTGCTGGAGGTTTGGCCCAACCATAGGGGTCAAGGCATGTTGAAATATTTGAAACATGCGTGGGATTTCGTGGTGGTTTGTGTGCGTGTACATCACGCCGTTGAACTGCTGCTAGATCACTTAGATGACCTGAAATAAGGTCGCCAAAATGGACCGCTTCAGCTTAGGTTGAAGCGGTTTTTTTGCCCATAAGAAAGCCGCCCGAAGGCGGCAGTACTGTCATTGACTCAAGCGCCTACTTGGCGCGCCTATAACCAGTTGAAGTAAATCAACTCATTGGCCTGCTTGCCGCCCTGCCCCCCCACCATATGCCGGAACGGCACCTCCTTCAGGCGAAGCCCAGAGAACACTTCTCGAATCTGCGGGTGGTCGTTGATTGAGATAACCATCCGGCCCTTGATCGATGCCGCCAATTCAGCCATCAGCTGGTATTGCTCGAAATTGAATGCACCAGGTGCGTACCCGGCCGTTTCCCAATAAGGCGGATCAAGGTAAAACAGTGTGTGCGGACGATCGTAACGCCGGATGCATTCCTTCCAATCGAGATGCTCGATCGTGGTTCTGGCCAGTCGTAGGTGCGCCTCACTGAGCCGCTCCTCAATTCGCAACAGATTCAACCTGGGCGGCGAAGTGGTCGCGGTACCGAAGGTGCGCCCCGTTGGTTTGGCACCGAAGCACTGCTGCTGCAGATAGAAAAACCGAGCAGCCCGCTGAATATCGGTCAGCGTTTCCGGGATCTGCATGTTGGTCCACTCGAACATCTTGCGGCTGACCAACGACCAACGAAACTGCCGGACCAGTTCCTCCAGGTGATGCGCCACCACCCGGTACAGGTTGACGACCTCACCATCAAAGTCGTTGATGACCTCAACGTGGCTCTGCTCTTTCATGAAGAACAATGCTGCGCCACCGCAGAACGGCTCGACATAACATTCGTGCTCTGGGAACTCAGGCAGGATGTGTTTGGCCATGCGGCGCTTTCCGCCCATCCAAGGGAAAATCGGTGTAGACATAAGTGATCCTTGTCTCTGCTATTGGATTCGCTTAGGCTTCGCACCCCCTGCGCAGTGGGGCGAGGCCTTGGGTTGGATCACTCGGAATGCTCGAGTGGTACGACGTCGGGCTGGTGCTTCAACACCAGCTCGTCGCCTCGTTTATTCACTGCGCGGGTTTTACTTCCCCTCTCCAAGCTCAAACGGCTTGAAGCGAATAACCTCCTCGCCCAGCCATTCGTTGAATTGCAGCAGGCGCGCCTGCAGGGGCTCCAGCTCGTTCAGTCCCCACACCTGGGCGGCTTCGCGCATCGACCCAAAGCCCCCCGAGTTCTGCGGCACGATGCCCATCAGTTGGGGATAAATCCGCAAAGCCGCGAGCAGATCGTCACGACTGATGTTTTTGATCGAGCCAAAATCATCCTTGGCCGCGACTTCGCTGATAGGTATCAACTGGATGCCGTCTTTCTTCCCACCAGGTGCATACATGAACAGGTTGCGGAAGTTGCCCGGGCCTTTGCTGCTCTTCATGGCACCGCGCAGGTCAGTGACGAAGTCTTCGTTCTGCGCCGCGTCGGTCATGTACAGAATGAAGCCTGCATGACTGCCGTTCTGGTAGTACTTGCGCCGGAACAGAGTCGCTGCCTCGTTCAGCAAGGCGCTCTGCAGCGCCGACAGCCACTCCGGTAAGCCGTAGATCTCCTGGTTGATGTCGGCCTCCCGCAGATGGCAGATGCTGTCTTTGCGAAACTCATGTTCGTCACGCCAGCCACGCACCTGGAAGTAACTCCCCTCCTCGACGCCTCGACGCACAAACTTGGCCATCGCCGGCAACAACCCCAACGCTTGGCGCAGCATGTTGTCGCGCTTCTCCAGGTAGGTGTTGCCGCACCAGATGAAATCCAGGGCCACCTGCTCGAAGGCCTGGCGGCTGAGCAGTTTGTGCGGAATGAAGGTTCGAGCCAGGGCATTGCGTTTGAAGTTGAGCCCCGATTGCAGGTACACGCTGGCCCGGGTCGACTTGGCCAAACCATCCAGCGACAGCGGCGGCTCGTACCAACGCCCGTTCGACCAGCACTCCAGGTAGTCGAGGATCTCCCGGCCATCGAGCACCGGTACCGGATCACCAAAGGTGAATGCATGGGACTGACTCTGCGCAGGAAGCGCCTCAACCAGATCAGTAGTCATCAACAAATCTCCATGATGCCGGTGTTGGCAGCGGTCTGCCCTTCCAGCGGCTCGTTGTGCAGGGCGTGGAACAATGCCCACGCCAAGTCGGCGTGACCGGTTTCGTCATTACGACCGGCCGTATAAGTGAACTGCCGCCCTGAAGCGGTGATAGTTTTGCGGATGGCCATCAGGCTGGAGGCCATGTCGGTCCAGCCGGCATCGAATTCGAGGCGTCCGTTCTTGATCACGTCGTAGGCCTTGAGTACCAGACGGGTTTTCACTTCGGGCGAATAGCTGAAGGTGGTGACGGCCGGGAAGAACTGGCGCACCAGCTGGGCCACGCCGCTGCCCAGACCGGTAACATCGACGCCGATGTAGGTCACCCAGTAGCGCTTGGTCACCTGGCGGATGGCCTCAGCCTGTGCCGCGAAGTCCATACCCCGGAACTGATGACGCTCAAGCACGCGGAATTTGCCGCCCGGTACCAGCGGTGGTGCCACAACTATGAGTCCGGCGCTGTCACCGGTTTCGGCCGGGTCGTAGCCTACCCACACCTGCCGGTCGCCAAAGGGACGTGCTGCGAACGGTTTGTAATCCTCACCCCACTCCACCCAGCTATCGACCATGCAGGGCTGAAGCATTTGCAACGGGAAGATCGAGGCGCCGTCGTCGACAAACTGGCACATCAGCAAATTGGCGAATTGCTCGGGGTTGTACTCGAAGCGCAGCTCCTCCAGGTCGAACAGATCGCAACCACGTTGTTCGGCATCAAGAATCGTGACGATCTGGCGCCAGATACGGTCCTCGCACAGCCGGCCCTGCCCCAGCGCGTCGTGGCTTACGTCCAGCTTGAGGTGTTGAGCGGTCGGTTTACCCTTGTTGAAACGCTCGCCGGTCCACAACTTGTAGGCTTCGTGGGCCATGCTCGACGGGGTCGAAAAGTAGGTCTTGCGCCAGTGCTTGTGCAGCGCCATGCCCGAGGCAACTTTGTTGAGCTCCTCGAATTTGTGGGTCCAGAAGAATTCGTCGAAGTAGAAGTTGCCTGAGCGGCCCTGCGCCGTGCGGTAGTTGGTCCCGAGAAAATGCAACTCGGCGCCGTTGGCCAGCACGATCGGATCGCCCGTCAGTTGCCGGCCAAGCACATCACTGACGAACGCCTGCATGTAGTTCTTGAACTGGTGGGCCTGAGCCTTACTGGCGGACAGGAAAATCTGGTTGCGCCCGGTCTTGAGCGCATCGATCAGTGCCTCGCGGGCAAAGTAATAGGTCGCCCCGATCTGCCGGCTCTTGAGCAGCATCCGAGTGCGCTGGTTCATCGACCGATACCAGTCGAGCTGGTACTCGAAACAGCCATCTCGAAACGCTTCTTCCAACTTCTCGAAGTCATCCTCGGAGAAGTCGTTACGCTTGGGTTGTTTCTTCGGTTCAGCGTTACGCGCGGCCAGCTTCGGATTGAGGTCGGTTTCGGTACCGCCACCCTGGAACCGCTGAATGCGTGCCTGCCGCTCCAGTTGCCGATGCAGCAGGTCGATTTCCTTGAAGTCCCCCCCGGACTTGCCCTCTTTGAGGATCAACTGCACCAGGCGTGCTTCCAACGCACCACCGATGCGCTCGACATTGTCTGCCCGGTCCCAGTCGTCGCGGGCCTTCCAGGAGTGAATGGTTTTCTCTTTCTCGCTCAGGAAGTCGGCAATATCGGTGACGCGCCAACCCGTCCAGTACAAAAACTTGGCCTGGCGGCGAGGGTCCATCGGTGGGTGGGCGGCTTCATTCATGACGCAGATGCTGCCGTCACGCGCGCGAAGCCCCTAACGCCGCGACCTGTAAGACCGCCAGCTACAGTCCAGCCTCATTGCTCGCCGCGTGCCCGCTGCCGACCATGGCCTCAACGCTACCTGCCACCGCAGCCAACGCATTGAGGCCTCACCCATGAAAAAGAAATTTCGCTCCAAGTGGACTCGCATCGCCGTCGAAGGCGCGACTACCGAGGGGAATCTTCTCTACTGACGCTGCGGCTGAGTATTCGAAGTCAGTGGGCCGAGAAGTTCGGGTTGAAGAGATTCAACCGGTAGTGATCGCACTGGTCGCGCAGAACATCATCATGCGACGAGGGCACGGGATTTACGCGATTACGGATCAGTTTGTTCAAGAGATCTGGCTTGAAGAGCGGGCTTTGATCGAGGGGAGTTAGGTCGATGGCTCTTGGGCCGAATGGGCAACGCGCTGTCGTTGACAGCAACCCAGGTAGCCAGAACCTTTAAGGCTACGCCACACCGTGATGGTTCTTCCAAAGTGCGATTAGCGTCCGGCGGCTCGCACGGTCACAGCGATGTGATGGATGCCTACTTTTACCAGTGTTTCCCTTTCATAGCTCCCCTGCAGCCCCGCCTTTACATCGACTGCATAACCACCCGAGCTCCCTTGGCAAGGTTGGCCGACAGCTCCTCCTTCGTCTGCCGCTCTTGCTTCCACGCCTGCTGCCCCGGTCCGTTTCTCCATGACTCGCTGAGCGGGCTATGGTCGACCGTGTCGAAGCCAAATTGGTCGTAAAGCCTCGTCACCAGCGCTACTGCGTCGGGGAAATCACTTGAAGCCGCCAAGGCTAGACGGCCAGGGGCTCCAGTGGGCATGCCCCATTTTGTGATCCGGGGCGCCTGAATATGGGTGAAAGCTTTGACTACTCGGGAGGCTGGCAGGTGTTCCTGGCGCAGTTGGTGTTCGGTTTTTTCGCCTGAATCGATGATTGGGATATGACCGTCCCGCCAGATCATGTAGTTGTTGGTGTCGATGACGATTTTCCCCGCCAGTTCTTTCACGGGCATGTCGTTGGTCACTTTCAAGGGGACGGCTACAACGACGAAATCGCCCGCCGAAGCTGCGTCCGCAGCAGTAGCGCCGCGCGCCGCCGGGCCCAGTTCGTCAATGAGGGGTTGCAGCGTCTCGGGGCCTCGCGAGTTCGCAATCACCACGTTGTAGCCGTTCGCAATGGCGGCCCTCGCGATCTGGCTGCCGACTTCGCCGGCGCCAATTATGCCGATGGTGGTCATGGGTCGGTCTACTTTATTAGTGGATTCAAACACCCAGGCCGCCAGAGACGTCGATAGCGCCACCAGTGATGTAGCCGGCGTTCGGCCCTGCTAAAAAGCAAACTGTGGCCGAGACTTCCTCGAGTGTCGCGATCCGACGGATGGGGTGCAGGTCCAGAAGCGCCTCTGGCACGCCGGTGTTGAGCACCTCTGCCGCCATGTCAGTCGGCATTACGCCGGGCTGTACAACATTGACGGTGATGTTGCGTGCGCCAAGGTCACGGGCAACGCCTCTCGCATAACCGGCTATCGCGGCCTTGGTTCCTGCGTAGTCGGCAGCACCAGCGAAGGGCACGCGGCTCCCCAGCAGTGACCCGATGAAAATGATTCGACCGCCTTCTGTCAGCACCGGGGCAGCGGCGCGAGTGGTGGCTATCGCCCCCATCACGTTGACCTGCCATTGGTGATCAAGCTTGGCCGTCTCCAGCTGCGGGTCATCCACCAACTGGCCTTGAACCGCAATGGCAGCGTTATTGACGAGGATGTCGAGTTTGCCGAAGTGAGCAAGCACCTTCTCGATCAGCGGTTTGGCAGCCGAACTGTCGGCTTGATCGCTTTTGATCGCGATGGCACGCACGCCCTTGGCCTTCAACGTCTCGACGACCGCCTCCGCTTTTTCGACGGATGCGACGTAGCTGATCGCTACATCGGCGCCTTGTTCGGCAAGCGCTTGCGCAACACCCGCCCCCAAACCACGCGATCCGCCCGTCACGAGTGCTACTTTGCCAGCCAATAATTTATTCATGAAAACCTCAACGATGCTGAAAGGATTCGTAACGGTCATTACGCTAACGAACGTTATGGAATTGGACGTCCACCGTCAAGCGATTTAATATCGACCATTACGAAAAACCGGCAGGGGCAAATTTAATGGGGCGTCAGCGTGAGTTCGACGTAGACACAGCCTTGGACGCGGCACTCTGTGTCTTTTGGCGCAAAGGCTACGAAGGCGCGTCGTATACCGACCTGACGCAGGCCACGGGTGTGGAAAGGCCCGCGCTCTACTCGGCATTCGGTAACAAGGAAGCGTTGTTTCGCCAAGCGCTGGAACGTTATTACGGCCGTTACCTGGATTTTTACCCTGCGGCACTGGACCAGCCCACCTCTCGGGAAGTCGCCCGCGAGATTCTGTACAAGGCAGCCGAACTGCAAACCCGTTACCCGGACCGCACCGGATGCCTGGGGATCCACGGTGCCCTGGCGGGCACGGACGACGCAGAACCGGTGAGGCGGATGCTGATCGATGCGCGCGCAGCCGGCGAAAATGCGCTACGCGAGCGCTTTGAACGGGCCAAAGCGGAAGGCGACCTGCCGCCAACAGCCAATTGCGCGGCGCTGGCCGTTTTCTTGCTGGCGGTGCTCCACGGTATGGCTGTTCAAGCTAAGGCCGGATTCAGTCGCGAAGTGCTGGAGTTGGTGGCTGAGCAGGCCTTGTCGACGTGGCCATCGAACAACCCATCTCCCGCTCCAGGTGCCGCTGACTGAACCCGTTCTCTCGCGCCATCGTTGCGAAAAACAAAGCCCCCGTATCACTACGAGGGCTTTGTCATTTTCAGGCTTGGGACAATCAGTGCCCGGCGCTCTGCCCACCATCCACGTGCAGGATTTCACCCGTCACGAAGTTGGCCGAGTCCAGGTACACCACCGCCTGCGCAATGTCGCTGATTTCGCCCATGTGCCCAACCGGATGCAGGGCGCCCAGTGCCGCGTGGGTTTCTTCGCCGTGCATTGGCGTCTTGATGATGCCAGGGCTCACCGCGTTTACCCGGATGCCGCGTTTGGCGTATTCGATCGCCAGGGATTTGGTCGCGGCGTTCAGGCCGCCTTTGGTCAGCGAGGCCAGGACCGATGGCACGCCATCAATGGCGTGGTCGACCAGGCTGGTGGTGATGTTCACCACGTGGCCGCTGCCGTGTTTTTCCATTTCGGCGATGGCCAGTTGAGTGATGTAGAAGAAGCCGTTCAGGTTCACCGACAGCACGTTGGCGTAGTCTTCGGCGGTGTACTGGGTGAACGGTTTGGCGACGAAGATCCCGGCGTTGTTGATCAGGGTGTCGACGCGACCGAAACGATCGATGGCTTCACGGATGACTTTTTGCGCGACTTCCGGGTTGCCGATGTCGCCGGCCACGGTGAGGATGTCCGGGTCGGTGGACGGTTTGATCGAACGCGAGGTGGCGACGACTTTGTAGTCCAGGTCACGGAATGCCTTGACCATGCCTGCGCCCAGACCTTGGGAGGCGCCAGTGATAACGATGACTTTTTTCGAATTGCTCATGATGAACCTCTGCAAATAAAGAAATGATTTAGAAAGTAATCAGGCTTCGGCAGGGGCCTCGGCCATTTGTCTCAACATCTGTTCGTAGTACTCGACCGATTGCGAACCCGACACCAGGTGACGACCGTTGAGGACCATGGCCGGGACCGAGTTGATGCCGCGCTGCTGGTAAAACCCTTCCAGTTCACGCACTTCCTGGGCGTACGCCCCGCTGGCCAACACCTCTTGCGCCGCGGCTGCATCCAGACCGGCTTCGGCAGCCAGGCTAACCAGCGTCTGGCGGTCACTCGGGTTCTGGCCGTCGGTGAAGTAGGCGCGCAGCAGGATCTTCTTCAGTGCCACCTGCCGCCCCTCCTGCAATGCCCAGAACAACAAACGATGGGCATCGAAGGTGTTGTAGAAATGGCTGCGCTTCTCCAGATCGAACTTGAAACCGATGGCCTCGCCGCGAGCGATTTGCATGGCCTTGCCAGCTGCCACGTCTTGCGCGGTGCGTCCGTATTTGCGCATCAAGTGCTCGACGGCTTTTTCGCCTTCGGCGGGCATGTTCGGGTTCAGCTCGAATGGCTTGTAGGTCAGCTCAACCGAAATCTCATCGGCCACATTGGCAATCGCTTGCTCCAGTGCCGTCGCGCCCAATGCGCACCATGGGCACACCACGTCGGAGATGAAGTCGATGGAAACCTGCGCCGTCACGACTTGCCCCCCTCTTCCGTCAGCTGTTTTCGATACTCAGTGGTGGTAATCCCGGCGTAGCCCCAGTTATCGGTGTCGACTTCTTCGATCACGATGTGGGTCAGGTGCGGGTCCTTCTTGAGCACGCGTTGCAACGTCTCTGTGATTTCGGCGATCACCTGAGCTTTCTGCTCAGAGGTAACGCCGTCGCGGGTGATGCGTACGCTTACAAATGGCATGAGGAAGATCTCCAGTGACCTGCTCATCGGGATGATGGGTAGGTGTTGGAGCTAAATGTAGGCGTGTGGGGGATGGGGATAAAGGTGGGGGCGGGAACATCATTAGTTACGCGATGTAATCGGTTATCTCCAGCAAGAAAAAATGCGTAGAGAAAAAACGGTCAATCGGCTAGCCTTTGACTTATCTTAAATTTTAGATAAACGCTCAAGGATAAATCATGGCCATTCAATTCTTCGAAAGCCCGTTCCATGTCACCCATGATGACGAGGTCGCCAGCAAGATGGCTTTGAAAATGGAGCTGTCGATGTTCATCACTGACTGCCTCAAAACGCTCAACCTCAAGCAGAGCGAAGCGGCGACACGTTTGGGCATTGCGCAATCTCGCGTTTCAGAACTGGCCACCGGCAAGATCGAGAAATTCACGATCGATGCAATGATGGATATGCTGGATAAACTGGGCTTTCGCAGCACATTCTCCAGGTCGTCCAGCGACGCAGACGGCATGCCTCAAATCGTCATTTCCCGAGCTCAATCCTGCTAGACATTGAACCCCATTTTCCGAAGCTCTCTTTTGAGTTCTTTCAACCGATCTGCCACGACTTTCATTGCATGACGATCGGTTCTGTTCGTGGTCTTCAAGAACGAGTGGAGCACGAAAATGGTATCTGCAAATTTCGCAATGTAGAGGCATCGGTAGGCGGGACTGCCGTTGATGATCAACTCAATGACACCTGCGCCAACCGAACTCAGTTGTTTGATGGCCAACTGCGGATCAGCCCCGTATTGCACGCGCATCAGGTCTTTTCCAAACTCGTCCTGCACCCATTCCGGTAAGTCCTTGTATTCACGCGTTGCGGCTTCGTTTACGAAAGCAAACCTTTTCAATCGCTTGATCCCTGGCTGGCGCAGCCGATAGTTTTCGGCGTTCCAGTAGACGATTAACAGGGCGTTGCTTAGTAGTTACCGTCGGATGATTTGGCAGTAGGACGCTGCCTTTTTTGAAGTAGTCCGTCACTTTTCCGGGTAGTTTTTCAAACCTACGCCACCACCTAGCCACGATTGCGCAGCCCACTTTCTCCCGATACTTTCAAACCGTCGCTGCCAATTCAGCGACCGGGCCTGAGAACCTGAGTAAGATACGGGCGCACAAGCGCCTCCAGTCACGATTGCCGGCGCTTTTCTGTGTCAGCATCTCCGTGTAATGGCGGCTGTGCGTGGGAGACCTTCGGGGTCTGCCGGATTCCTGTATCTCCGGTTTCTCAGCCTGCGCATAGCTGCCACCCATTCGCCTGAGAACGAATAGGCAGCTCAAACTTTGATTCAGGAGTTTTCGCATGCCCACTATCACTCCGTCCAAAATTTGTACCTCGACTGTAGCGGTCGCTATCACCCTCGGCTCAAAAACCGGAGGTGCCCAATGACCTGCCCCAGCGATCTGAAAACCATCGGCTACACCCCCTTCTGCTACCACGACAACGAGCCACTGTTCCGCGTCTGTGGGGATGTTCCCATCATCAGCGCGCTCTCCCACGCCTCGGATTTGCTGCACATTTCCAAGCTGCTCGCAGCTGACGCCGCCATGGTTCGCGACAGCGACCGCCATGCCTGGGCGTCGCATTTTTTGCAGGATATGAGTAAGGCGATCATTGATGATGTGGTGAAGGTGCTTGAGGCGCCGATGCATAATCGGGGCGAGTAAAAGCGCGTATATCTCTGTAGGAGCGAGCCTGCTCGCGAAAAAACGTCCATACAACGTAGGCATTCAGACCACCCGCGTCACCGTTGACCTCCATCGCGGGCAAGCCCGCTCCTACAGGTGCTGTGGCAGACTCGGTAAGTAGGGTGCTCAACCAATTTTTTCGCGAAATGTGCCCCTCCCGAGACGAAAAAAAGCCCCGAACCAGTCGGGGCTTTCTTCTATCACCGAGCAATCATCAGAAGATGTTGATCGGGTAGTCCACGAACACACGCAGTTCGTTACCGCTGACGTTGTATTCGCTGGATTTCTGCGACACACGCAGAACCGAGCTACGCAGTTTCACGCTCAGGTCTTTGGCCGGGCCGCTTTGTACGACGTACTTGAACTGGTTGAAGATCTCGCGCTCGGTGCCGCCTTCGCTGGTGGACGTGGTGATGTTGTCACCGCGTACGTAGGCCACGTTGTAGCTCAGGCCGGGAATGCCGAATGCACTGAAGTCCAGGCCGTAGCCCAGTTGCCAGCTGCGTTCGTCTTCGGCGTTGAAGTCGGACCAGTAGGAGTTCGCCAGGTAGATGGTGTTGCCGCCATCGCCCACACGACCTTGATCCTTCTGGTAGCCGCCGTAGGCGTAGCCCAGGTTGCTGTCACCGGTGCTGCGCTGGTGCGCGATGGTGAACGAGTGCGGGCCGGTAGCGAAGGTAGCCGCCAGGCTCCAGATTTTGTTGTCGTCGCCGGTTACGCCGTTTTCGCGGACGTAGGAATTGTCCAGCTTGGTACGGTAACCGTTGAAGTCCAGGGTCAGGGACTGATCCTTGTCGATCGGGAACACGTAGTTGGCGTTCACGTACTGTTTTTTCAGCACGTCTTCAACGTCGGACGCGTACAGCGCGGCCTTGAACTGTTCGGTGAACTGGTAGCTACCGCCCAATACGTTGATCGACTTCAAGCCACCACTGTCACGGCCTTCGGCGCTTTTGCGCGATTCAGCAGTGAAGCGACCGGCATTCAGCTCCAGGCCCTTGATCTCCTTGGAGGTGATCATGGTGCCGGTGTAGCTTTCTGGCAGCAGACGCACGTTGTCGTAGCTCAGCACGGGCAGTGCCGGCATTTGGTCGCCGTAGGTCAGTACGGTGTTGGACAAGCGGAATTTCACTGCGCCGCCAGCCTTGGCCAGGTCGCCCGCCGGGTTGCCGCTGTCGCCTTCCTTGAAGAAGTCGATGCCCTGACCGCCGCTGTGGCTGCCACGGTCCAGGCGCAGGCCGTACAGGCCGAAGGCGTCAACGCCGACACCGATGGTGCCTTGGGTGAAGCCCGACGAGAAGTTACCGATGACGCCTTGACCCCATTCACGCTGGTCGTGGTTGCCGTCTTTCTTGTCACGATTGATGTAGGCATTGCGCAGCAGCACTTTAAGGCTGCTGTCTTCAACAAAACCCTTGGACTCGGCTTGGTCGTTGGCCATAGCCGAAGTAGCGCTCAACATCCCCAGAGCGATCAGACTGATTCGCTTATTTAACATTTTGTTTTTTTCCTGTTTACGGGTGGATACGCGCTGTGTCGAACGGCTGAAACGGCGCTGATGCACTCTTTTTTCACCTCGAAACAAAAAGGCCCGCCCACGAAACATCGCGGCGGGCCTTTTTATTATTTTGAGTCATGGCGGTTGGCCACAGGCGTTGGAGGGCATCCTAGTCGGGCCCGGAAGTCTGTGTCAATTTCATGAATCGTCTGAAGATAGGCGCAAAAGCTATAAGCGCCGACGAAATGAAGGGCTCACACGCGCAAGCATAAAAAACGCCGCCATCCTGGCAGCGTCTTGATCAATCCGTTGTTTATTCTTCTTATCCTTCTATCACATCCCACAACGCATCCAGTTCCGCCTCGCTGAATAAACCAGCGGGGTAACGCTCGATCATTGTCCGGCGCGGATCAGGTTCCCTGATCTGACGCGTTCCATTGGACTTCAACCAGTGCGCCAGGACCTGGAGCGATTCGCTGTTTACTGCCAGGGGGTGCGGTGCCCGCTTGCTCATCAAGTTCATTTCAGCGTTCATGTCCGCGCTCTCTCCCGGTTCGTGAGCGGCTAACTTATCCAAGGTTTATGACAGAACATCGAAGCTCTCCCCCTCCCCGTTTCACTTCATGACAGATACAAGAGCTGTGCCAAGGTGTCGCGACGGTCAGCGGACGGATACAAAAAAGCCCGCAGTCCTTGCGGGCTGCGGGCTTCTGGCCGAAGGTCAGAGATAAACCTTTATCCGACCGATTTTGTAAGGATCTCAGGCTGTTACGCCTGCACTCACTCTTTGTGCGGCGCCGGTTGTTGTTGAGTAAGGCAATGGATATTTCCGCCCCCCAGTAACAGTTCACGGCCCGGGACCATGACCACTTCGTGCTGCGGAAACAGGTTTTGCAGAATCTCCTTGGCCGGCCCATCCAGCGGGTCATCGAAGCTCGGCGCGATAATGCCGCCGTTGACGATCAGGAAATTCACGTAGGAACCGGCCAGGCGAACCGACGGATTGCGTTCCTGAGTGCCGTCCACCGGATCGACACCGGCGCATTCCTCTTCGGTGGCGTACAGCGGCCCCGGAATCGGCATCTTGTGCACCGTAAACGGGCGCCCCTGTGCATCGGTGCTGCCTTGCAGCACTTTCATCGCGGCCTGGCAGCGAGGGTAGTTCGGATCCTGCGGGTCGTCGGTCCAAGCCAGCAAGACTTCGCCCGGACGCACATAGCAACAAAAATTATCCACATGGCCGTCGGTTTCGTCGTTGAACAAACCGTCCGGCAGCCAGATGATTTTGTCCACGGACAGCTGCGCGCTGAGCACCGCTTCGATCTCTTCACGGCCCAGGTGAGGGTTGCGATTGCGGTTGAGCAGGCATTCTTCGGTGGTGATCAGGGTGCCCTCGCCATCGACGTGAATCGAGCCCCCCTCCAGCACGAAGCCTTCGGTGCGGTAACGCGGGCTGCGCTCGATTTCGAGGATCTTGCCGCCGACCTGCGAGTCGCGGTTCCACGGCGAATACAGGCCACCGTCAAAACCACCCCAGGCATTGAAGTCCCAGTTCACGCCACGAACTTCGCCACTGTTGTTGATGACGAACGTCGGACCGGTGTCGCGCACCCAGGCATCGTCGCTGGACATTTCCACGACGCGAATATTCGGCACGTCCAGGCGCGCACGGGCATTTTCGTACTGGCCGGCGGATACGGCGACGGTCACCGGTTCGAACCGGGCAATGGCCTTGGCCACCGCGACGTGAGCGGCTTGCGCCGGCTTGCCACCCAGGCGCCAGTTGTCCGGACGCTCGGGCCAGATCATCCAGGTCTGGGTTTGTGGGGCCCATTCGGCCGGCATGTAGAAACCGTCGGCGCGGGGGGTGCTGTTTAGTGTGGTCATGACGATCAGGACTCCAGAGAACCGTCGAGGGTTTTGATAGCACCATACAGGTTCGGACGGCGGTCGCGGAAGGAACCCCAGGCGCTGCGGATGTGCTCGAGCTCATCGAGGTCGAAACGGTGGACCAGCACGCCTTCCTCGGTTGTGTCGAGTTCCTGGACTTTCTCACCGAACAGGTTGGCGATGAACGACGAACCGTAGAAGGTAATGTCGTAACCGTCCTGTTCTTCGTTGCCGATGCGGTTGCTGGCGATTAGCGGCATCAGGTTGGCGCCGGCATGACCCTGTTGTACGCGCTGCCAATGATCACGGGACGAAATGGTCTTGTCGTGCGGCTCACTGCCGATGGCCGTCGGGTAGAGCAGAATTTCCGCGCCCTGCAACGCCATGCTGCGCGCGCATTCCGGGAACCACTGGTCCCAGCAGATGCCCACGCCGATTTTCGCGTAACGGGTGTTCCACACCTTGAAACCGGTATCGCCCGGGTTGAAGTAGTACTTCTCGTGATAGCCAGGGCCGTCCGGGATATGGCTTTTCCGATAAATCCCGAGGTTAGTGCCGTCGGCGTCGATGATCGCGATGCTGTTGAAACGCGCGCGGCCCGCCAGCTCATAAAAACTGATCGGCAGCACCACTTGCAGCTCTTTGGCGACCTTCTGGAAATGCTTGATGGCGACGTTGTCTTCAACGGTCGTGGCCAGTTGCAGGTAATCCGGGTTGGGCTTCTGGCAGAAGTACGGTGCCTCGAACAGTTCCTGGATCAGGATGATCTGCGCGCCCTTGGTCGCAGCCTCGCGCACCAGTCTTTCGGCGGTTTCCAGGTTGGCTTCCAAATCCCAGGAACAGGCCATCTGGGTGGCAGCGACGGTAACGATACGGCTCATGGATCATCTCCGGGCAAGTGCGCGACGATTGGGCATGGTTCATCCACGCCTCGGTATGTGCGACTTTATAGCCGATAAATATCGACATTAGAAGCGAAATTCACCGCAATACCGAAAACAACCCAAAATAAAACCGATAAATATCTGAATAATCACATCCCCTGTAGGAGCCGGCTTGCCCGCGATGGCGGTGTGTCAGTAAAGAATTCATCAGCTGACACAACGCCATCGCGAGCAAGCCCGCTCCCGCAGGGTCTGTGGAAATCCAGAAAAATTGGTTACAACCCCTCCCCTAATACCTTCGAAAGCATGTCCACGAAGAAATCCACACTCCGGCGCGAAGTCACCATCGGTGGCTTGATCTTGAGCACGTTCAGGTAATCCCCGGTCGGCTGCATGAAGATTCCCAGTTCGCGCAGGCGGTCGCACAACGCCGTGGTTTCTTCGGTGGCCGGCTCCAGGGTCTCCCGGTTGCGGATCAACTCCACGCCCAGATAAAAACCGGAACCATGCACCGCGCCTACCAGCGGATGGATCTCGATCAACGCTTCCAGTCGCTCCTTGAAGTAGCCACCGACAACCTGCGCGTTTTCCCAGAGCCTTTCCTCTTCCATGACATCCAGCACGGCCATACCGACTTGGCAGCTCACCGGACTGCCGCCAGCCGACGAGAAGAAGTAGCCCTCGGCCTCCAGCGCTTCGGCGATTTCCCGGCGTGTGATCACCGCACCCAGCGGCTGACCGTTGCCCATGCCCTTGGCCATGGTGATGATGTCCGGCACCACGCCCTGTTCTTCAAAGCCCCAGAAGAAATGGCCCATACGCCCGTAACCGACCTGCACTTCATCGGCGATGCACACACCGCCCTGGGCGCGGACCAGGCTGTAGACCTGTTTGAGGTAATCTTTCGGCAGCGAAATGCCGCCGGCATTGCCATACACCGGCTCGCAAATGAAACCGGCCAGCGGGCGACCTTGCGCGGCGATTTTCGCCAGGTTGTGCTCGACGCTGCGCACATAATCGGGGGCGCTGTCGGGGCCACGGAATTCACCGCGATAGGTGTTCGGCGCTGGCACCGGATGCACCCAGTCGGGACGGCTGCTCAGGGCCTTGGGGTTGTCGGCGATCGAGGTTGAAACCGCATCCGCGCCCACCGTCCAGCCGTGGTAGGCCTCGAGCACGCTGATGATGTCGCGCCCCCCGCTGTAGGCCCACGCCAGACGGATTGCCAGGTCATTGGCCTCACTGCCGCTGTTGACCAGGAACACCCGGTCCATGGAGTCCGGCGACAGCTTCAACAGACGTTCGGAAAACTCCGCCACCGCCGCATAGTTGAAACGCGAGTTGGTGTTGAGCAGCGACCACTGGCGGGCCGCCACCGCGGCCATGCGTGGATGGCCATGACCGAGCACCGCAACGTTGTTGAGCATGTCGAGGTAAGAGCGGCCCTGCATGTCGATGAGGTGATTGCGCCAACCGCGCTCGATGCGCGGCGGATCGACGTAGTAGTGCTTTTGCGTGCGGGCGAAGCTGGCATCGCGGCGCGCCAGCAGGGTTTGCGCATCGAGCTCTGCCGGTGCATCGCAGGCCAGTCCCAACAGCGCGGCCGGAGAGGGGCACAACGCCTGCCAGGCTGGCGCTCGGGTCGGCGTACAAAACAACGGCGCGTCGAGTGAAGTACCTCGGCACAACTGCACCCGCAACGGCCCGCTGACGGAGCCTAATACCTGGCCTTTGACCAGCGCCGCGCCACTGTGGAGCGAAGGTGTCACGCCCCACAGGCGCACGCTCAGTTGAGGACCATCGAGCTGCAGCACACCGGACGCCGGTTGGTGAACCATCCCGGCAAAAGGCGATTCAACGGCGGTGCCGTGGGGCACACGCAACTCGACATGCAACGGGTAAGTATCCGGCTCGTTGGCGCTGTCCGGTCGCGTGCGGGACAACCGATACTGCCCGTAGTGGCTGGCCGCCAGACCGTGAGCGGCAGCCGCTTCGTCCAGCAGGCGCTGATCAATACCGTCCTGCTCCCAATTGCCGGCCTCAAAATGCGGGCTCAGGACACCCAGGTCGATCAAGGCGAATTCACGCCCGACCAGGCTGGGCAGCAACGGCGCAAAATTTTCGCTGCCGATCTCCGGCAGGCGCAGCCCCACGGACGTGAGGATGGCGGCTTCCATCAACGCCATGGGCAGCGAGGTGGCGACACGGAAAATTTCCCATTCGTGGGTCAGGTTGTCACGGCTGTATTGATTGCCGGGATCAATGCTGACCTGCTGTTCACCGCTGAGCACCAGCACGGCAGCCCGCGCAACGATCAACGGCCACAGGGCCAGCAATTCTTCCTGTTGCAGCGGATTGACCGCGTGATAGGCCTGGATCGCCGGCAAGATGTAGAAAGGGTCGCCATTGGCATGGTGCAGCAGCGCCGCGCAGGTTACCGACAAGTCGGTGATGCGCCAGGTGCGGATCAGGTCGCCGAAGTCGATCACGCCCTGCAATTGCCACTGGCGTTGCGCATCACGCTGCCAGACCACATTGTCATCGGTGATGTCCATGTGGATGGCCTGTACCGGCAACTTGTCGACCACTGGCCGCAAGGCCTGATCTGCCTGCGCGGCAGCTTGCGCGATCAAGGCGCGTTGCTCATCGTCCTTGATCACCGGCAGCAAGTGCGCGATCAACGCATTGGCGTGGCGGGCGTCCCATTGCAGGGTGCGCTCCAGGCCGGCATGGCTGAAACCGGCCAGTGCCAGATCCATTTCACCGCAGAGCCGGCCGAAGCCGGCCACCACTGACCTCGGCAAATGCTCCAGCGCCGTGAGCGGCTGCCCCTCGATGTACTCGAGCAAACGCACATGCACCGCTTGCCCTGCGATCTCCAGCGAGAGCAGATCAGCGCCGGTCCGCGACGCTATCACCCGCGGCACCTGCACCTGTGAGTGCTCAGCCAGATGCTTGAGCCCGGCGTGCTGGGCTTGCAGCTCCAGCGACGAATAGTCGCCCCGGCAAATTTTCAGTACAAAACGCCCTTCGGCGCTGTCGACGCGAAAGTTAAGGTCCTGCTGGCTGCCAAGAGAGTGCAGGCGACCGCTCAGCCCGTAATGCCCCTCGAGCAGCTCTAGCGCTTGCGCCGCAGACACCTGCGGGCTGGGCAAACTGGCGCGATGAATCAACGTGGCGAGCGGCATGGAACGACCCCTGAAATGTTATTAGGCGCTTATATCGCCACTGCGCCGGCCGATAATCAACCCCCATAGCAGGACCAAATCTCAAATAGCTTTCACATCGCTATTGCACCTCTGGTCTGCTGCCGACAAGCTATGCTCATGTGCTTCAACGCTCTTACAGATAAAGGCTGGCCTACATGCGTATTCTCATCACCGGCGGTGCCGGTTTCATTGGCTCTGCCCTGGTTCGACACCTCATTCGTAACACCGAGCACGAAGTGCTCAATCTCGACAAATTGACTTACGCCGGTAACCTGGAATCGCTCACCAGCATCGCCACCGACACTCGCTACGAATTCGTCCAGGCGGACATCTGCGATCAGCCGACCGTGAGCGCGGTGCTGGCACGCTTCCAGCCGCATGCGATCATGCACCTGGCAGCCGAATCCCACGTCGACCGCTCCATCGACGGCCCGTCGGATTTCATCCAGACCAACATCGTCGGCACCTACAGCCTGCTGGAAGCCACTCGCGCCTACTGGAACGCCCTGGCCGAGCCTGAAAAAAGCGCCTTCCGCTTCCACCATATTTCCACCGATGAGGTGTATGGCGACCTGCACGGCGTTGATGACCTGTTCACCGAAACCACGCCGTACGCACCCAGCTCGCCATATTCCGCCAGCAAGGCAGCGTCCGACCACCTGGTCCGCGCCTGGCAGCGCACCTATGGCCTGCCGGTTTTGCTGACCAACTGCTCGAACAACTACGGGCCGTTCCACTTCCCCGAAAAGCTGATCCCGCTGGTGATTCTCAACGCCCTGGCGGGCAAGCCACTGCCTGTCTATGGCAACGGCCTGCAGATTCGCGACTGGCTGTTTGTCGAAGACCACGCCCGTGCCCTGTTCAAGGTGGTAACCGAAGGCGTGGTCGGCGAGACCTACAACATCGGCGGCCACAACGAGCAGAAGAACATAGACGTGGTGCGCGGCATCTGTGCCCTGCTTGAAGAGCTGGCGCCGAAAAAACCCGAAGGCGTGGCGAACTTCGCCGATCTGATCACGTTCGTCCAGGATCGCCCTGGCCATGACGTGCGCTACGCCATCGATGCCGGCAAGATTGAACGCGAACTCGGCTGGGTGCCCGAAGAAACGTTCGAGACTGGCCTACGCAAAACCGTCCAGTGGTACCTGGAAAACCTCGAGTGGTGCCGCCGCGTTCAGGACGGCAGCTACCAGGGCGAACGACTGGGCGCCATCAATACCAAGGAGTTGATCGCATGATGAAGGGAATTGTGTTGGCCGGTGGTTCGGGCACGCGTTTGCACCCGATCACGCTGGGCGTGTCCAAACAACTGCTGCCGATCTACGACAAGCCGATGATCTACTACCCGATCTCGGTGCTGATGCTGGCCGGCATCAAGGAAATCCTGCTGATCTCCACCCCCCAGGATCTGCCGCAATACCGCAACCTGCTGGGTGACGGCAGCCAGTTCGGCGTGCATTTCAGCTACGCCGAGCAGCCCTCGCCCGATGGCCTCGCCCAAGCCTTCCTGATCGGCGAAGAGTTCATCGGCGATGATCCGGTGTGCCTGATCCTCGGCGATAACATTTTCCATGGCCAGCACTTCGGCGACCAATTGAAACAAGCCGTGAAGCGTGAATCCGGTGCCACAGTCTTCGGCTATTGGGTCAAGGATCCCGAGCGTTTCGGTGTGATCGATTTCGACGACGAGGGTCGTGCCCTCTCGATCGAGGAAAAGCCCAAGGCGCCGAAGTCCAGCTATGCGGTGACCGGCCTCTATTTCTACGACAACGATGTGATCGAGATCGCCAAGGCCGTGAAGCCATCTCCTCGTGGTGAACTGGAAATCACCGACGTCAACAATGCGTACTTGCAACGCGGCGATCTACAGGTCGAGCGCTTCGGCCGCGGCTTCGCCTGGCTGGACACGGGCACCCATGACAGCCTGCTCGATGCCTCGCAATACGTGCAGACCATCGAACACCGTCAGGGGCTGAAAGTGGCCTGCCTCGAAGAAATCGCCTACGAAAATGGCTGGATCAGCCGCGATCGCCTGCTGGAACGCGCCAGCTATTTCGGCAAAACCGGGTACGGTCAGTACCTCTTCAAACTGGCCGAGGCGAGCAAATGAATGTGATTGAAACCGCCCTGCCCGGCGTGTTGATCCTGGAGCCTAAGGTTTTCGGTGATGAGCGCGGTTTTTTTTACGAGAGTTTCAACGCCAAGGCATTCGAGGAAGCGACCGGGCTCAAGCGCCAGTTCGTTCAGGACAACCATTCGCGGTCGCTCAAAGGCGTGCTGCGTGGCCTGCACTACCAACTGGAAAACACCCAGGGCAAGCTGGTTCGGGTAACGGTCGGTGAAGTGCTCGACGTCGCGGTGGACGTCCGTCGCAGCTCACCGAACTTCGGCAGGTGGGAGGCGGTGCGCCTATCCGCGCAAAACGCCCGCCAGCTGTGGGTACCGGAAGGTTTTGCCCATGGGTTCGTGGTGCTGAGCGATGTCGCCGAGTTCCTGTACAAGACCACGGACTATTACAACCCGTCGGCCGAGCGTTGCCTCCGCTGGGACGACCCGACACTTGCCATCGACTGGCAGTTGACCGAAGCGCCGCAACTGTCAGCCAAAGACCAGCTCGGCAAAACCTTGCAGGAGGTCGACCTGTTTCCATGAGAATTCTTATCAGCGGTCAACATGGACAGGTTTCAACCGAGCTGCAACATCACTTGAAGACACTTGGCGAATTGGTAGTACTTGGGCGCACCGAGTTCGATCTGACCAATCCACAGCAATTGCGTCAGCAGGTACGCCGGGTTCGTCCCGACCTGATCATCAACGCCGCGGCTTACACTGCGGTCGATCAAGCTGAAAACGAGTCGCAGATAGCGTTCGCCATCAACGCAACGGCGCCCGGCATTCTGGCCGAGGAAGCAGCGCAGCTGGGCATTGCGCTGATTCACTACTCCACCGATTACGTGTTCGACGGCAACAAAAGCACGCCTTACAACGAAGACGACGCGCCGAACCCGCTGGGCGTTTATGGCCAAAGTAAACTGGCTGGCGAACAGGCCATCACGGCGGTGCAAGGCCAGCACCTGATCTTGCGCACCAGTTGGGTGTACTCCAACCATGGCCGTAACTTCCTGCTGACCATGCAACGCCTGCTGCAGGAAAAACCGGAGCTGCGCGTGGTCGCCGACCAGATCGGCGCGCCGACCTGGGCCGGTACCATCGCCCAAAGCACCCGCGCCCTGATCGAACGCTGGCAGGCGGGACAATCCGGCGCCTGGGGCACCTATCACCTGACCGCGCAGGGCGAAACGTCCTGGTTTGGTTTTGCCCAGGCCATTGGCGACGCTTTGCGCGCACAGGGCAAGGCCTGCGCCAACCTGCTGCCGATTCCGTCCAGCGACTACCCGACCCCGGCCACCCGACCGCTGAACTCGCGCCTGGATGGGCAGCGCCTGCAACGCGAGTGGGGCGTCAGCCAACCTGACTGGCAAACCGCGCTGCGCGAGTGTCTTGCCGCACAAGCCTAGGCATAATGCGCCTGTACCCACAGGCGCTTGATGCTCATGACTCCCACCGTTCCCCGCAGACCCCGCTGGCGTAGCCTGGCCCTGCTTGCGCTGTGCCTGGCGCCCTTGCTGTGGCCGCTGGAACATCTGGCCGAGCGCTACTACCGCAGCGAATTGGCCGGGCAGAACCGCCAGACCCTCGACCTGTACGTCGCCAACCTGTTGGGCACCCTGCACCGTTATGAAGTGCTGCCGCAGATCCTCGGCGACCTGCCCGCCCTGCGCGCGGACCTGATGGCACCGAATGACGGTGTCGTTCAAGGCAATGCCAACCGGCTGTTGAAAAACATCGCCCTGCAGACCGGTGCCGAAGTCATGTACCTGATGGACACCCAGGGCAATACGATCGCCGCGTCCAACTGGGACAAACATGACAGTTTTGTCGGGCGAAATTTCGCGTTCCGACCGTATTTCAGCGAGGCCATGGCCGGGCGTCTGGGGCGATTTTTCGGCTTGGGTACCACGTCCGCCAAGCGCGGTTATTTCTTCGCCGCCGCCGTACGTGATGGTGAAAAAGTCATTGGCGTGCTGGTGACCAAGGTCGACCTGGACCACACCGAAAGCCTATGGGGCAAAACCCCCGAACAACTGCTGGTAACCGACCATAACGGCGTGGTCATCCTGACCTCGCGCTCGGAGTGGCGCTTTCGCGCGACCCGGCCATTGACTGATGCCGAGCGTGCTGCGATCACTGCGATTCAACCCTACCCGACCCGCGAACCCAAGCCATTGAGTCTAAGCCCAGAGGCCTGGTTGACCCAGACCCAGCAAATTGATGAAACCGGCTGGAGCGTCAGTATCCTTGCACCTCGCACGCTGATCGATCGCCCGGTACGCACGGTGGTCGCCATCGGCGGCGCCACGTTACTGGTGTTGATGCTGCTGCTGGGACTGATGATGCAACGCCGCCGGCATTATCTGGACCGGATCGCGTTCGAGGCCAAGGCCCGGCGCGAACTGGAAGGCCGTGTCGCCGAGCGCACCAGCGACCTCGAGGGCCTCAACCGCCGCCTGAAACAGGAAGTGCTGGAGCGCGAGCAGGCGCAACAGGAGCTGGTGCGCGCCCAGGATGACCTGGTCCAGGCGGGCAAGCTGTCGGCACTGGGCACCATGTCAGCGAGCATCAGCCACGAGCTCAATCAACCGTTGGCGGCCATTCGCAGCTACGCGGAAAATGCCGAGGTGCTACTCGATCATCAACGTACCGAGGATGCGCGTGGCAATTTGAAGCTGATCAGCGAACTGACCGGGCGCATGGCTTCGATCATCGCCCATTTGCGCGCCTTTGCCCGCCGTGACCGTCACGCGCCGGAAAGCGTGGCGTTGCAACCGGCGCTGGATGATGCGCTGGCGCTGCTGGCCAAGCGCCGACGCAGCATGGAGGTCGAGCTGATTCGTGACCTGCCGGCAGCCACCCTGTGGGTCGAGGCCGGGGAAACCCGTTTGCGTCAGGTGCTCGGTAACCTGCTGGCCAACGCCCTCGACGCGCTGACGGAAAAGGGGCCGCCGCGTAAACTCTGGCTGAGTGCCCAATCCACTGCGGAGGGCGTCACCCTGACCATTCGCGACAACGGCCCGGGTTTCTGCATGGAGGCCCTGGGCCGCGCCAGCGAGCCCTTCTACACCACCAAGACGCGTACGCAAGGGTTGGGCCTGGGGCTGGCGATCTGTGAAACGCTGATGCTCGCCTTCGGTGGGGAACTGTTGTTCTCCAACCACAAGGAAGGCGGCGCACTGATTACCCTGAAACTGCGCGCAGGCGCACCGGGCGTGAGCCTGCAACCGTCCGAGGACCGAAGTGCATGACCATCGACAACCAACTGCAGGTCGTGTTGATCGACGATGATCCGCATCTGCGCCAGGCCCTGAGCCAGACCCTGGACCTGGCCGGCCTGAAAATCCTGTCGCTGGGCGAAGCCAAGGGCCTGGCCGGACAACTGGAGCGCGACTGGCCGGGAGTGGTGGTCAGCGACATCCGCATGCCGGGCATGGACGGCCTGGAGTTACTCAGTGAACTGCATGCACTCGACCCGGAGTTGCCAGTGCTGTTGATTACCGGCCACGGCGACGTACCGCTGGCGGTGCAAGCGATGCGAGCCGGAGCTTACGATTTTCTGGAAAAACCCTTTGCCAGCGACGCCTTGCTCGACAGCGTGCGCCGCGCACTGGCGTTGCGCCGCCTGGTGCTGGACAACCGCAGCCTGCGCCTGGCCCTGAGCGATCGTCATGAGCTCAGTGCCCGTCTAGTCGGGCAATCGGCGTCCATGCTGCGTTTGCGCGAGCAAATCGGCGCACTGGCAGCGACCAAGGCCGACGTCCTGATCCTCGGCGAAACCGGTGCCGGCAAAGAAGTCGTGGCCCGTGCCCTGCACGATCTATCGGGTCGGCGTAACGGTCCGTTCGTGGCGATCAATGCCGGTGCCCTGGCGGAGTCTGTGGTGGAAAGCGAGCTGTTCGGCCACGAACCAGGCGCTTTCACCGGCGCGCAGAAACGCCGTATCGGCAAGTTCGAATTCGCCAACGGCGGGACGTTGTTCCTCGATGAAATTGAAAGCATGAGCCTGGACGTACAGGTGAAACTGCTGCGTTTGCTGCAAGAGCGAGTGGTGGAGCGCCTCGGTGGCAATCAGTTGATCCCATTGGACATCCGCATCATCGCCGCGACCAAGGAAGACTTGCGCCAGTCCGCCGATCAGGGCCGCTTCCGGGCCGACTTGTACTACCGCCTCAACGTCGCGCCGCTGCGAATCCCGCCACTGCGCGAGCGCGGTGAAGATGCACTCGTACTGTTCCAGCACTTCGCGGACGAAGCCAGCGCCCGCCATGGCTTGCCGCCCCATGAATTGCAACCGGGGCAACGGGCGCTGTTGCTGCGCCACACGTGGCCTGGCAACGTGCGGGAACTGCAGAACGCCGCCGAGCGTTTCGCCCTGGGCCTGGAATTGGCGCTGGATAACCAACCACCAGATGGTGCGCCCGGCACCCCTGTAGAGATGGTCAGTGGCGGCCTGAGCGAACAGGTGGAGAGCTTCGAGAAATCATTGATTGCCGCCGAGCTGGCCCGCTCCCACAGCTCGGTACGCAGCCTGGCGGAAGCCCTGGGCATTCCGCGCAAGACCCTGCACGACAAACTGCGCAAACACGGTCTGAACTTCGCCGACAGTAGCCCGCAACATTCCACCGACGAACACGATTGAGCCGCTCACGCCCAACAAGAGGCCCCGCATGAACCGCGACAGTCACGACCTGGAATCGGTCCTGCATCACGACATTCCCCTGACACAAGCCATGGGCATCAAGGTGCTCGATTGGCACGACCAGCAACTGCGCCTGCACTTGCCGCTGGAAGCCAACATCAATCACAAGAGCACCATGTTCGGCGGCAGCCTGTATTGCGGTGCGGTACTGGCCGGTTGGGGCTGGCTGCATTTGCGCTTGCGCGAAGAAGGAATCGAAGACGGGCACATCGTGATCCACGAAGGACAGATCAGCTATCCGCTGCCGGTAACCGGTGACGCCACGGCAATCTGCCAGGCGCCGAGTGCGGCGGTGTGGAAGAAATTCCTGGCGATGTACCAGCGTTATGGACGGGCGCGGCTGACTCTGCATTCGCGGGTCGTCAACGTGAACAGCGATGACGATGCCGTGACGTTCACCGGGCAGTACGTCTTGCACCGCTGATCGTGATTCATCACCTGTAGGAGCGAGCTTGCTCGCGATGGCGGTGTGTCAGCTTGCACATGTGTCGGCTGACAGTCCGCCATCGCGAGCAAGCTCGCTCCTACAGGGGCCTTAGCTACGCGCCAGCGCCAGCAACGTTTCACGCCAGGCCGCCTGCGCCGGCAGCGCCAGGAAGAATTCATTGAGCAGTGACTCACGCGCCGGATAGCTGAAGGTCGCGCCACTCAAATCCAGCACTTCACCACCGGCACCTTCGAGAACACCCTGGGCTGCCGCCGTGTCCCACTGGGACGTCGGCGCCAGGCGCGGGTAACAATCCGCCGCGCCTTCGGCCAGCAGGCAGAATTTCAACGAGCTGCCAATGCTGGCCAATTCGAGATCACCCAGGCTGGCGCTCAATCCCGCCAGCAACCGTTCCTGCTCCGGGCTCGAGTGCCGACGGCTGGCGACCACGGTGAATGGCTGCCCGGGGGCCGGCGCATTACGGACCCGAATCGTTCGCGGCTCGGCACCTCGATCGCCGCGCCAGGCCCCGAGCCCCGCACCGCCGGCATAAAAACGTCCATTGGTCGGCATCGACACCACCCCAAACACCACCCGGCCCTGCTCGATCAAGGCGATGTTGACGGTGAACTCCTCGCTGCCGGCAATGAATTCCTTGGTGCCATCCAATGGATCGACCAACCACCAGCGCTGCCAGCCGGCGCGCACGCTTTGGGAGATGTTGGCGTCCTCTTCGGAAAGCACCGGGATGCTCGGGGCGAGCGCCGTCAGCCCGGCCAGGATCAGGTGATGGGCGGCGAGGTCGGCCGCCGTGACCGGTGAATCATCGGCTTTGGCGGCCACCGCCGTACCGGTGCGCCAAAACGGCAGGATCGACTCTCCGGCCTGCAACGCGAGTTCCACCACGGGTGCCATCAATGGATGCGGGAACGTCATGGCAGGAACACTCCGCGCTGAGTCAGCAGGTCACGGGCCAGGTACAACGCCGCCAGGGCGCGACCCTCGGTGAATTTCGGGTTCTGCGCCAGCGCAGACAGCTCGCGAAGATTGATCGTCTCCACCCCCATCGGCTCAGGCTCGTCACCTTCCAGCCGTTCTTCATACAGATCCGTGGCCAACACCACCTGGATCTTCTGACTCATGTAACCGGGGGACAGCGATAACTCGGTCAGGTGCACCAATTGACGCGCGCCATAGCCAGCCTCTTCCTTGAGCTCGCGCTCCGCCGCCGCCAACACGTCTTCGCCCGGCTCGATCAAACCCTTGGGCAACGACAGCTCGTACGCATCGGTACCACCGCAATACTCCTCGACCAGCACGGCGTGCTCTGCATCGAGCATCGCCACGATCATCACTGCCCCATATCCAGCGCCCTTGCCCACCAACCGCTCATAAGTACGCTCCGCACCATTGGAAAAGCGCAGCTTGAGCTCTTCAACGCAGAACAGGCGGCTGGTGGCGACAATCTCGCGGGCGAGGACAGTGGGTTTCTGGCGCATGAAAAGCTCCTTGGCGTGAACGGGTTACTATACCCGGCCTATCCTGATTGTTGATCCCGGATATCTTTTTTACCGTTGGAGAAGTTTTTTATGTCACTGCTGCCGTGGCGCGACATCGACACCGTTCTGCTGGACATGGACGGCACGCTGTTGGACCTGCACTTCGACAACCACTTCTGGCTCGAACACCTGCCCCAGCGTTACGCCGACTTGCACGGCGTGAGTCGGGCCATGGCCGAAATGGAGTTACAACCGCTGTTCGAGCGCAATGCCGGGCAGTTGCAGTGGTATTGCCTGGACTTCTGGAGCGCCGAGCTGAAATTGCCGGTGCGCGAACTGAAACTGGAAACCGCACACCTGATCGCCCTGCGCCAGGACGCCGACACATTCCTGGCCGCCGTCAAGCACGCCGGCAAGCGTGTGGTGTTGATCACCAATGCGCACCGCGACTCGCTGTCATTGAAGCTGGAAAGAGTGGAACTGGCACCGTACTTCGAACGCCTGATCAGCTCCCACGACTATGGCTTCCCCAAGGAAAACCGGCAGTTCTGGGATGCCTTGCAGGCCGACATCGGGTTCGACCCTGCGCGTAGCCTGTTTATCGACGACACCTTGCCGATCCTGCGCAGCGCCCGGGATTATGGGGTGGCGCATCTGCTCGCGGTACGGGAGCCGGACAGCCGCAAGGGCCCCAAGGACACGGCCGAGTTTGCGGCGGTGGGGGATTATCGGGAGTTGATTGCCGGGCTTTGAGACCGAGGTGAACCCATCGCGGGCAAGCCCGCTCCTACAGGTCCGGCGGTGCCCCTGTAGGAGCGGGCTTGCCCGCGATGGCGATCTTAGGGACTAATCAGGAATCCGCAACGACTGCCCCGGATAAATCTTGTTCACATCCTTGAGCATCGGCTTGTTGGCCTCGAAAATCTTCTGATACTTGTTGGCATCGCCATACACCCGCAACGAAATAGCGCTCAGGGTATCGCCCCTCTGTACCACCACGAACTTCGAGGCAACGACGACCGGCCCTGTTACCGTGATCTGGTCTTCAACGCCACTGATACCTGCCACGTTGCCCAGCGCCAGGAGAATTTTTTCCTTCTCTTCCTGACTGCTCGCCTCGCCCGTGGCGATGACCTTCTCACCTTCGACCTTCACCTGAATTTTCGACGTGTCGATCCCCGTCAGTGCATCCCTCACATGTTTGGTCAGTGCCTCGCTGTTGGCTTCGGCCTTGTCCGGCGTCAGCGCATCGAGGATTTTTTCACCCGCTTCTCTCAGAAAACTGAACAGACTCATTGTGCGCTCTCCTTGGAATGTATGTGTCCAGACGCAAAAGCCTAGTCCAGCTTTGCCAAAGAAGGATCCAAACCGACCAATGACGCCACTTGTCCCCAGGCGCTAGAATCCCGGTCTACCCGCGCCCTGGAACGAAGATGGACATCAAGCAGCTGAAATTCCTCATCGCCCTCGACGAAACCCGGCACTTCGGCCAGGCCGCCGCGCGTTGCCACATCACCCAGCCGACCCTGTCCATGCGCCTGCGCAGCCTTGAGGAAGAGCTGGATCTGCCACTGGTCAAACGTGGTCAGCGCTTTGAAGGCTTCACCGCGCCGGGCGAACGGGTGCTGGCCTGGGCGCGCACCGTACTGGCGGCGTGCGATGGCTTGCAAGCCGAGGCCGCAGCCTGTCGTGGCAACCTGGTGGGTACGTTGCGCCTGGGCGTGGTGCCGTTGTCGAGTTTCGATCCGCTGCCGCTGATGCAACGCCTGCACACCCAGCACCCGAACCTGCGCTTCGAACTGTCGTCGTTGAGTTCCGAGCAGATCCTCGAACAACTGGCGAACAATCGCCTGGACCTAGGCGTGTCCTATCTGGAGCGCCTGGACGCCGAGCGTTTCGATTCACTGGCCTTCAGCGAAACCCGGATGGGGCTGCTCTACGATCAACGCTTCTTCAGCTTCGGCGAAGCGCCGCTAAGCTGGGAGTCGCTGATCGAACTGCCGCTGGGCATGCTCACCAGCGGCATGCATTTTCGCCAGTCCATCGATCACAACTTCCACAGTCGCGGCCTCAGCCCCCAGCCGCTGTTGCAGACCGATGCGGTGCATCAGTTGCTGCAGGCTGTTCACGGTGGCTTGTGCTGCGCGGTGATGCCGCTGGAAGGCGGCCTGGAAAACCTGACCGACCACTTGCGCCTGCAGCCGATTGAAAACGCGCAAACCCTCAGCCGGCTGGGGCTGATCATGCGCCGCAGCGCACCGCGCTCGGCGCTGGCGGAAGCCTGTTTCGCGCTGTATCAGAAATCACCGACCGACTCTTGATCGACGTCATCTATCGGCAGATCAGTAATAGCAATTAGACGCGACACATTGTCGCGCTTAGGCTTAACACTGACCAAACCGTTGGTGATGCCCCATGAACGCCAAGCGCCCAACCTGCGCGGCGCCAGCCCTCGAAACGCCCGCGCCCGCCGCCAGCCAGACGTACACCTACAGCGACCTTCAATACACTGAAAATGCCAGTACTGCATTGGCCGAAGAAGTCGCGCTGTCGATCGCCTACAACGGCATCAATCAGGCGGTCATGCTGGTAACCCCGACCGATCTTGAAGATTTCATCGTGGGCTTCAGTGTTGGCAGCGGCATCATCGAAGACCCCTCGGACATCTACGACCTGCAACTCAGTGGCTCGGGGTCGGCGCAGTATGCGCAAGTGACCATCGCCAACCGCGCCTTCTGGAACCTCAAGCAACAGCGTCGACAACTGGCCGGCACCAGCGGTTGCGGGTTGTGTGGCGTAGAAGCAGTAGAGCAGGCGCTGCCCGACCTCAAGGTCATGCCGGGCGCGCCGTTGCCCCCGTTCGAATCGCTCGAGGGCCTGCGCCAGCGCATCGGTGCCTTTCAGCCCTTGGGCCAGTACAGCGGCGCGGTGCATGCAGCCGTGTTCATGGACGCCACCGGCGAATTGCGCCTGGGACGTGAGGACATCGGCCGGCACAACGCCCTCGACAAGCTGATTGGCGGACTGATCCGCCAGAAAATCCCAACGGCAGGCGGCGTGGCCATTGTCACCAGCCGTTGCAGCCTCGAATTGATCCAGAAAGTTTTGCGCGCAGGCATCCAGACCCTGGTCAGCCTGTCATCGCCCACGGGCCTGGCCGTGCAATGGGCCCGTCGCCATAACCTCAATCTTATCCATTTGCCACAGAAGAACGCCCCACGGGTCTACAGCCCGGCGTTGGAGAGCCAAGCGTGAGTCAACACCGTCAAGCCGATCAGACCCCCGTCCCTCGCTACAAACCCTACAAAGGCCCGGCCGGTGGCTGGGGCGCGCTGATCAGCGTGACCCAGGCCTGGCTGACCAGCGACAACGCGCTGAAGAACCTGCGCATGATGCTCAAGACCAACAAGAACGGCGGTTTCGACTGCCCGGGCTGCGCCTGGGGCGATTCGTTGGAAGGCGGCATGGTGATGTTCTGCGAGAACGGCGCCAAGGCGGTGAACTGGGAAGCGACCAAGCGACGCGTGGACAGTAAGTTCTTCGCCAAACACAGCGTTACCGCTCTGCTGGAGCAAAGTGACTACTGGCTTGAGTACCAGGGGCGAATCACCGAGCCTATGAGCTACAACGCAGAGACCGACCGCTATCAGCCGATCAGCTGGGACGATGCCTTCGCGCTGATCGCCAAGCACCTGCGCGGCCTGTCCAGCCCCGATCAGGCCGAGTTTTACACCTCGGGCCGGGCCAGCAACGAAGCGGCGTTCCTCTACCAGTTGTTCGTCCGAGCTTATGGCACCAACAACTTCCCCGACTGCTCGAACATGTGCCACGAAGCCAGCGGTGTCGCGCTGTCACAGAGCGTCGGCGTCGGCAAAGGCACCGTGACCTATGATGACTTCGAGCACGCCGACGCCATTTTCGTCTGGGGCCAGAACCCCGGCACCAACCACCCGCGGATGCTTGAACCACTGCGTGAAGCGGTGAAACGCGGCGCCCAGGTGGTGTGCGTCAATCCACTGAAGGAGCGCGGCCTGGAACGCTTCCAGAACCCGCAAAAGCCGATCGAAATGCTCACCAACGGTGACAAGCCGACCAACACCGCCTACTTCCGTCCAGCACTGGGCGGCGACATGGCGTTGATGCGCGGCATGGCCAAGTTCCTCCTTCAATGGGAACGCGATGCGCAGAAGGCTGGCGCACCGGCCGTGTTCGATCACGACTTTCTCAACGAGCACAGCGTCAACGTGCTGGATTACCTGGCAGTCATCGATGACACCTCGTGGGACCAGATTGTCGAGCAGTCCGGCCTGACCTTGGTCGAGATCGAACAAGCGGCGCGCATGTACGCCAAGGGCAAGAACGTCATCATGTGCTGGGCCATGGGCATCACGCAGCATCGTCACTCGGTGGCCACCATCCAGGAAATCGCCAACCTGATGCTGTTGCGCGGCAACATCGGCAGGCCGGGCGCCGGCCTGTGCCCGGTGCGTGGCCACAGCAACGTGCAGGGTGACCGCACGATGGGCATCAACGAGCGACCTCCGGTGGCGTTCCTTGATGCCCTGGAACGTCGCTTCCAGTTCAAGGTCCCGCGCGAAAACGGCCACAACGTGGTCGAGGCGATTCATGCCATGGCTGAAGGCCGGGCCAAGGTCTTCATCGGTCTGGGGGGTAACTTCGCCCAGGCCACCCCGGACAGCCCCCGCACGTTCAAGGCCCTGAGCAATTGCGACCTGACCGTGCAGATCAGCACCAAGCTCAATCGCAGCCATTTGGCTCACGGCAAAGACGCGCTGATCCTGCCGTGCCTGGGTCGCACCGACATCGATATCCAGACCGAAGGCCCACAAGCGGTCACCGTGGAAGACTCCTTCAGCATGGTGCACGCTTCCAACGGCCAGTTGCAGCCGCTGTCGAACCAGATGCGCTCGGAACCGGCAATCCTGGCCGGTATCGCCGCCGCTACCCTGGGCAACCACCCGGTGGACTGGAACTGGCTGGTGGCCGACTACAGCCGTATTCGCGACCTGATCGCGGATATTCTCCCGAACTTCAAGGGCTTCAACGAGAAGATCAAGAACAAGGGCGGTTTCTATCTGGGCAACACAGCCGGTGCGCGCAAGTGGGCCACCGCCTCGGGTCGGGCCAACTTCCGCGCCAATGTGCTGCCACAGGATCTGGTACACGAACGCACCCGCGCTACGGGTGTGATGCCAGACCTGATCATGCAATCGATGCGCTCCCACGATCAGTACAACACTACGATCTACGGTCTCAACGACCGTTATCGCGGGGTAAAAGGTCAGCGTGATGTGCTGTTCGTCAACGAGGCAGACATCATTCGACTGGGCTTCAAACCTGGACAGAAAGCCGACATCGTCTCGCTCTGGGATGATGGCCGCGAACGTCGGGTCAAAGGGTTTACCTTGCTGGCGTTCGACATCCCCGCAGGGCAAGCGGCCGCGTACTATCCGGAAGTGAACCCCCTGGTGCCACTGGAAAGCATTGGCGATGGCAGCCATACGCCGACGTCGAAGTTCGTGGCGATTCGCCTGGAAGCGGCGAGTGATAATGGGTTGATCATGGCCAGGTCGGCTTGATGTAGCGGCTGTACTGGCCCCATCGCTGTAGGAGCGGGCTTGCCCGCGATGGCGTCAGAATGAACAACATCAATCCCTGAACGATCACTTTCCAAACGCCCACAAAAAAGGCCGTTTTCTCACAAAAACGGCCCTTCCGAAGTAGCTAAAGACCGGCGAAAAAGCATTAAGTTCCGCATAGAAAACAGTAACTTATAGAAATGTGCTGAAGTCGTGTTACTCGTCGGATTTCGATTGTCACACCCCAGACACAGCGTCAGGATCGCGTCGTCATCCCCTTGAGGTTCCTCCATGAAGTTCTCCTCGATTCTCTTGTTGTCCCTTGGCCTGGTTAGTGGCATCGCCTCTGCCGGTGGCACCACCGAAGCAGGTGTGGGCGGCGCATTGGGCGGGGTTCTAGGCTCGGTCGTCGGTCAATCGTTAGGCGGCAACACAGGTTCAACCATTGGCGCGGCCCTGGGTGGCGCGGGTGGTAGCGCCGTCGGCGCAGACAAACGCAGCCGTGGCGAAGCAGCCATTGGCGGTGCGCTGGGCGCGGCAGGCGGTAACGTGGTCGGTCGCAGCCTGGGTGGCAGCACCGGCAGCCTGATCGGCTCTGCCGCAGGCGGTGGCGCCGGTGGCGCGTTGGGTAACTATATGGGCAACAAAAGCGATGACGACGATGACGATCGTCGTGGTGGTCGCTACTACCGTGACGGCCACCATGATCGCGGGCACCACTATGGCCATCGCAAGCACAAGAAGTACTACCGTCACCGTGATTGAGACCGGTTGTGTTTCAGGTCAAAAATCGCAGCCTCAGGGCTGCGATTTTTTTTGCCCGGTTTAAACGACCAAGCGCTCGAGGGCCCCGCGCAACCCGGCAGGAATGGCCACGGGCTGATTCGACGCCCGATCCACAAATACATGCACGAAGCGCCCGGCCGCGCAGGCTTCGTCTTCCCCCGCCTTGAACACCGCCAGCTCGTATTGCACCGAGCTGTTGCCCAGCTTGGCCACGCGCAGACCGATCTCTATCCGGTCGGGGAACGCGATGGAAGCAAAGTAATCGCAGGCCGAACTTACCACGAACCCGACGACTTCACCGTCGTGAATGTCCAGGCCACCGACTTCGATCAGGTAGGTGTTCACCGCAGTGTCGAAAAAGCTGTAGTAAGTCACGTTGTTGACGTGACCGTAGGCATCGTTGTCGTGCCAACGGGTGGTGATGGGTTGGAGGTGGGGGTATTCAGTGCGTAGCGGCATCAATGTGGGTTCCTGAGTGAGTTCGCTAGTCTAAGGCGAAATCGGCGTTATCGTTCATCGTCGGAACGCCGCCCGGAGCAGGCTCGCTGCCACAGTGTTTCGGTGTGTGCAGGCTCGATGTGGGAACGAGCCTGCTCGCGAGGGCGCCACATCAATCACTGCTCGGCAAACCGCTTGCCCGCCGCCGCCAATTCACCTATCAATCGCGCAGGCTGCCAGTGATCGCCCTGCCGGGTTTCCAACGCCAGCAGGCGCGCATGGATGTCCGCCAGGCCCTGCCGATCTGCCCAGGCCATCGGCCCACCCTTGTCCGCCGGGAAGCCGTAGCCATTGAGATACACCAGGTCGATGTCATGGGCAGACGCCGCGACGCCTTCCTGGAGGATCTTTGCCCCTTCGTTCACCAGTGCCAGCAGGCAACGTTCGAGAATCTCCTCAGGCGCGATCTCACGCCGTTGATAGCCCAGGCTTTCGCTGACTTCCAGCGCCAGCGCATCCACCACCACATCGTGCTCGGCCTGACGACTGCCCGCTTCGTAGTGGTAGTAGCCATTGCCGCTTTTCTGGCCAAAACGTCCCATGTCACACAGGCGGTTATCCACCTGTACCTGCGGCGCATCCTGTCCGACACCCGCCAATTCCCGCGCGCGCCATTGCAAATCGATACCGACCACATCGAACATGCGAAACGGCCCCATGGCGAATCCGAAGCCCTGCAATGCGGCGTCGACCTGGTAGGGTAAAGCGCCCTCGAGCAACATCTTGCGGGTCTCCAGCACGTAGGTATTGAGCATGCGGTTGCCAATGAACCCATCGCAGTTACCCGCCACCACACTGACCTTGCCCATGCGCTTGCCCAGCGCCAGCGCGGCCTCCAGCACTGCTGGCGCGGTTTGGGCGCCGCGTACGATTTCCAGCAGTTTCATGATGTGTGCCGGGCTGAAGAAATGCAGGCCCAACACCTGTTGCGGGCGGCGTGTAGCGGCGGCAATCGCATCGATGTCCAACGCCGAGGTATTGCTCGCGAGGATGGCTTCGGGCTTGAGCAGGCCATCGAGCTCACGGAAGATTTTTTGTTTGAGTTCAAGGTTTTCGTAAACCGCTTCGATCACCAGGTCGACGTTGTGAATCGCGATGTAATCGACCGCCGTCTCGATACGGGCAATACGCGCATCCGCCTCGACCTGGTCGATCCGACCCTGCCGAACGTTGTGCGCCAAGGTATCAGCCACGGCGGCCAGTGCCTGCTCGAGCATCTGCGGGTTGTTATCGACCCACTGCACCGGTACCCCGGCGTTGATCAGGCACATGACAATGCCACGGCCCATGGTGCCTGCACCGATGACGGCGGCGCGCTGAATGTTGTATGGCGTCTGGCTCATTTTTTGTTGTTCTCTCGTGTGAAGACAGGACGGCGTAACAGGCACCACCTTAAACGTTTGCGGGATTTATGCGTGTGATGTCAGGTATTCAGCGAATGGATGCCCCTCAACCCACTCCCGCACTTCGCCATAGGGATACGCCTCCAGCGCCGCGAACCCCACAATCGACCGCGCCTTGAGTTTGGTGAACAGTGGCACGCTGATCCCGCACAAGAACCGCGTCATTCGCTCGGCAGAAGGTACGCCACCCGAATGCTGCTGGTGCCTGCGAATAAACTCACCACACAACGCCTCGAAACTCTTTTCCACAAGCGCGGGTAGCTCCGCAGGCTCCGGTAATCGCGCCACTTGCCCATGACACACTGAACAATGCCCACATCGCCGCGGTGCATTTTCATCGCCAAAGTACTCGGCCAGGCGATAGCCCAGGCAGCGATCGGTGGCGAATAACGCCAGCATGGCGTGGATGCGTGAGATTTCGGCGCGCTCGTGCCGAGTGAACCCGGCGTGCAGCTCAGCACTCAGGGCCTGACTGTCGAAGTCGGTTTGCAACAGGCTGTAGACCTCCGTCATCTGCTTGCTTTCAAGCTCGACCCATCCCTTCTCCTGGAAGTAATCCAGCGCCTTGACCACCCGACCGCGCTCGGCGGAAAACTGCTCGTAGAGTGCGTCAAAATTCACTGTGGCCCAGGTTCGAGCGCGGGGTGAGGTCTGGATGATCGCCGCCACGAAGTCCCCGCGCTCACCCTCGAAACGGGCCAGCAGATCTTGCGGCTCAAGCAAATACTTGAAACGGTACTCAGCGTAATAGGCATAACGCGGTGCGATGACTCCACGCAACTCCAACTGCACCAGCAGGGTTTTGAGCGGCAACTGTCGAATGTTGCTCTGGTCGGCCAGTGGACCCAGCAGAAACTCCCACTGCCCTGAAGGCGCGGCGGCCTGCAATTCGTCCAACACGCAACGAATGCCGCTCAGTTCCGGCGTATCGCCATAGACGAAGTTTTCCAACACATTAAGGCTGTCACGATTAGCCAGGACGAGGCAGTCCGACGTCAGCCCATCGCGCCCTGCACGGCCGATTTCCTGGCTGTAGTTTTCAATGGACTTCGGCAGATCGAAATGCACGACGTTGCGGATATCGCTCTTATCGATACCCATGCCAAAGGCAATGGTTGCGACGATGCAATTGGATTGCCCAGCCATGAAGCGCTTTTGAATCGCTTCGCGCTGTTCGTGCGGCAAGCCGGCGTGATACGCCTGGGCTTGAATGCCGTTGCGCTCCAGGTGCTCTGCGACCTGCTCGGCGGTTTTCTGCTGGGTGACGTAGACAATGCTCGGCTGACCGGTGCGTGGTTGCATCCACTCGACCAGGCGTCGGCGCTTGTCCTGACCGCGTACCGGCTCCACCAGCAGATTGAGGTTGGGTCGGTAGAAACCGGTGGTCACCACGTCTGCGGGGGCAATGGCGAACCTGGCCTGCATGTCCGCAATCACCTTGGGCGTTGCGGTGGCAGTGAGCAGCAGCACTTGAGGGATCTTGAACTGGCGTTGATAGTCGGGAAGCTTGAGGTAGTCGGGGCGGAAGTTGTGGCCCCACTCCGAGATACAGTGAGCCTCGTCCACCACCAGTAGCGAGAGCGGCACCTGCTGCAGAAAATGCCGGAAACGCTCGTTCTTCAGCCGCTCCACGGAAATCATCAGGATCTTCAATTCGCCGGATTTGGCGCGGGCCATTACTGAACTGGCATCCTCGCGGCTCTGGGCGGAATCGATGCTGCCGGCCGCGATGCCGTGACGCTGCAGAAACGCCAACTGGTCCTGCATCAATGCCAACAGTGGCGAGACGACCAACGTGAGGTGCGGCAGCAACACGGCCGGCAGTTGGTAACACAGTGATTTGCCGGAACCGGTGGGGAAAATCGCTGCTGCCGAGCGCCCGGCAAGCACTGCGCTCACCGCTGCCTCCTGGCCAGGCCGAAACTGTGGATAACCGAAAACCTGTTCCAGGGTGTTGCGCATGAGCTGCCACTCCTTTGACCGCTGCGATGCCCAAAGCCTAGCCGGGGTCGAGCAAAGGTCAGGGTTGAAAACGATACGGGATGATACCGCGTCCGCCAGACCACGCCTCGGCCACAGGTTGAAACACACGGGGCACTTGGCCTCCATGACGTGCCTACCCCTTCCGCCGTTAAGGTTCAGCTTCCAAAAAACTCAGCGCGCACCGCGCCGTGAACAACCTGATGTCTGCGGATACTTCTTGAAGGAACGATCATGCCTCGCCACCCCTTGTTGCCATTCATCCCTGCACTTGCACTGCCTCTTTTATTGAGCGGGTGCCTGACAAACCCCGCAAAGCCATCCCTCGATACGACCCCTTTCGAAACCATCGAATACAGGGGCCAGCAAGGCCTGGCGGTGGTCAAGGCTTCAAGCCTGTATGCTCGAGGGGGGACCGGGCAGGGCAAGATCGTCGCGCTGGTCGACTCGGGCCTGAACCAGACGTTGACGGAATTCGAGGGCCGAGTCGCCAACCCCGGTCATGACTTCGTCGAGGACCGTCCTGGCACCACCGACCGGGTCGGTCACGGCACCCAGATGGCCGGTATTCTCGCCGCCAACAAGGATGACCAGGGCATGCATGGCGTGGCCTTCAATGCCCAACTGATCCCTTATCGCTTCGGCGACAACAACGAGCCGTTTTTCTTCGACAGCGAGATCGCCAAATCCTGGCGATACGGATTCAATCATGGCGCGTTCATCATCAACAACTCGTGGGCCAATGCCATACCGGCGACAGAGATCAATGAAGCGCGCTACAACCAGGTCATGCCAGAGTCTTTGAAGGTCGCCAGGGACATGGTCGAGGATGGCGCGGTGTTCGTGTTCCCGACCGGTAACGAGCTCAAGCGAGAACCATTGGCCGAACCTGGCTTGCCGCTCGCGCTTCCCGAGCTGGAGAAAGGCTGGATCGCGGTCGTCGCGCTGAAAGCCGACGGCACGGCCATCAGCGCGAAATCCAACTATTGCGGCGTGGCAGCGGCCTGGTGCATCGCGGTTCCCGGGGGAGAGGCCGGTGAACTCGGGCTGTTGACCACCAGCAAAGATGGCAAATACGTACGCACCGCCGGCACCTCACCGGCGACCGCGATGGTCAGCGGCGCGCTGGCGGCCTTGCACAGCCGCTATCCGCAAATGACCGCGCAGCAGGTACGCGAACGTCTGCTGGCCACGGCAAATCGAACGGGCATCTACGCCAACAGCGAGGCCTACGGTCGTGGGTTGATGGATCTTGAGGCGGCCTCGCGCCAGGATCCGCAACCCGTGGTCAATTGAAAGGCGAAAGACGGGTGGCAGGAGCGCTAGGGCACTAACACCGCCACCCGCAATTGCTCATTCAGCGACTGTTCGTGGAGCGCCTGACTCTTGCTCGCCCAGGCAGAGTGGGCCTGGCTGATGTTGCCGGTGAACGCAGCTGCCAACTGACGCAAATCCGCGATGCTTCGCGCACGTGGACAAAACGATTCGCCGTCACAGTTCTGGCTGGCGTGGCGGTAGGTCGTCAGTAACCGGTCCCACAGCCCGTCGCGCACCTGCCGCACGGACTTGAGCCTCAGCATCTGGACACCCAGGCGCTGCTTCAATCCTTGTTCGTCCAGTGCCTCACTGGCCATCAGTGCCTTGCCGAACACCAGCACCTCGGCTCGGGTTGCGGTGTCCCTTTGTGCCTGAGTGGCGAGCGCGTCCGGCCACGACGCACGGTCCATGTTCGCAAGCACCATCGAGGTCGCCGAATCAGCCCCACCCGCCCCACGCCAAACACCTGCCCACAACAACAAAACCGAGGCCATTCTTAGCCACTTCATCCTTGATTCCCTTTAAGTGCGAGCGGACATTAGCGAAATGTCCCACATCATTTGGCGCGCACCATACAGGGGTTTTCGGCTATCCGCCTGACAAACCCGAGGGATATTTCACCTATAGGGGTTTAACTGTGGAAAACCATCAGCCTATGTAGGGCCATTCCGTAAAAACCAGTAAAACCCCCTACGAGCGCTGTCGATTGCGACCGTCTTGCTGCTGGGTGCCTGGCGCTTCATAGTTTTCCTGCGGCCGACAGTGAATCGGCCCACCGGCGAGACTGCCAGACTCTCCAAAGGATTGCTTCGATGAACATGCCTGATGCACGCACTCCCCGCTATCGCCCCCTCAAATCCAGCTACAGCGACACCCCGGTGCTGGTCATCGATAGCGATGCCGACCCCCACGAAATTCTCGATGCCGCCCGCCAACGTATCCGCGCCGCCAGCGACCTGCTCGAAACCCTGTATTGCCTATGCTTCAAACAGGCTGACGCCAGTGACATACCGAACATTGTCAGTGCGTTGTACCTGTTGACCCAGGATGGGAGTGAGCTGCTGGAGATCGCCCGGGAGCGGTTAAACGCACGCAGATAATATCTGTAGAGTAGATTCGCCCGCAGACACGCTAGCCGCTCCAGGCGTCTCGGAGTGCGAAAAGTATCGCCAGATCCAGTCGATTAAAAGGCCCTCCCAATGAACCTTTCCCCCACCCTCCCCGACGACCCAGCCCTGCACCAGCTCATCGAACTCATCCACGAAGAAATAGGCCTGCCCGAGCGCAAATCCATCAGCCTCAGCACGTCGATCAACCTTGAACTCGGCTGCAACGGCGCCGACGCGCAGCATTTGATCGAAGCCCTGGAAGAGCGCTTCGCCATCGACTTCGTGGACTTCGACAGTTATCGCTATTTTCAGCCTGACGGCTACGATGTGCATCTGAAACGAAAAGCCAAAGGGCGCGGTGAGAAGGTGCCATTGACACTCGACATGCTCTACCGGGCGATCAAGGCCGGACGCTGGGACACCGAGGTGCTTGAAGGCGTGTAACGTACCTGTAGTAACGCGCACAAAAAAGCCGCCCCTGAGGGCGGCTTTTCAGTGCGGCATGTCGATCTTACAACTTCGGACCTGCAGCCTTGATGGCGTCGCTCACGTCGAACTTCTTGAAGTTCTCGATGAACAGGCCGGCCAATGCCTTGGCGGCTTCGTCGTAGGCAGCCTTGTCGGCCCAGGTGTTACGCGGGTTCAGCAGGTTAGTCTCAACGCCCGGTACGGCTTTTGGCACGTCGAGGTTGATGGTGTCCAGGTGCTCGGTCTCGGCACCGATCAACGCGCCGCTCTGGATCGCTGCGATCACGCCGCGAGTGGTCGGAATGTTGAAGCGTTTGCCGACGCCGTAGCCACCGCCGGTCCAGCCGGTGTTGACCAGGTAGACCTTGGAGCCGAAACCGTTGATGCGCTTGATCAGCAGCTCAGCGTATTCACCAGCCGGACGCGGGAAGAACGGTGCGCCGAAGCAGGTGGAGAAGGTCGACTTGATGCCGCCGCCCGAACCCATTTCGGTCGAACCGACCAGCGCGGTATAACCGGAAAGGAAGTGGTAGGCCGCCTGCTCGTTGTTCAGGATCGACACTGGCGGCAGTACGCCGGTCAGGTCGCAGGTCAGGAAGATCACAGCGTTCGGCTCGCCACCCAGGTTCGCTTCGGAACGCTTGGCAACGTGCTCCAGCGGGTAGGCTGCGCGGCTGTTCTGGGTCAGGCTGACGTCGGCGTAGTCGGCGTGCTTGGCGTCGTCGATCACGACGTTTTCCAGTACCGCGCCATGCTTGATGGCTTTCCAGATGACTGGCTCGTTCTTCTCGGACAGGTCGATGCACTTGGCGTAGCAGCCGCCTTCCATGTTGAAGACAACGCCTTCACCCCAACCGTGTTCGTCGTCACCGATCAGGTAACGGCTTTCATCGGCCGACAGGGTGGTCTTGCCGGTGCCGGACAGACCGAAGAACAGGGTCACGTCGCCCTCTTCGCCGATGTTGGCCGCGCAGTGCATAGGCAGCACGTCGGCAGCGGGCAGCAGGAAGTTCTGCACGGAGAACATGGCTTTTTTCATTTCACCGGCGTAACGCATGCCAGCAATCAGCACTTTCTTCTGGGCGAAATTGAGGATCACGCAACCATCGGAGTTGGTGCCATCACGCTCAGGCACGCACTCGAAGTTGGCCACGTTGAGGATTTGCCACTCATCACGACCCGCCGGGTTGAACTGCTCGGGGTTGATGAACAGGCAACGACCGAACAGGTTCTGCCAGGCAGTCTGGGTGGTCATCTTCACGGGCAGGTAGTGCTCGGCCGCCGCGCCTACATGAACGTGGGAAACGAAGTGCTCTTGCGCATTGTTGAACGCCTCGACGCGAGCCCACAGGGCATCGAACTTGTCGGCGGGGAACTTGCGGTTGATCGGGCCCCAGGCGATAGCGTCCTGAGTGGACGGCTCTTCAACAATGAAACGATCAACTGGCGAACGGCCGGTACGGTGACCGGTACGAACCACCAGCGCGCCTGTGTCGGCAAGCTCGCCTTCACCGCGGTTCAGGGCTTCTTTAACGAGTTCATCGACACTCAGATCGGTGTACACGGCGTTATTGGCTTGCGTCATGAGGTTCCCCGTCGGCCAGTGGCCGAGTGCTCCAAACGTGTTGTAGTAGAAAGTCGTGCACTACTACCGCGAAAAAAGTGGGCCGGATTATGCCAGAAACGCCCAAAAAAAGTAGGGCCCTCCCGTCGTAACGGCGTTATTCCGGCACAAACCAGTGAATTTACCTGCGCTGAACCGTTTTAGTGACGGGTATCTGACGGCGTCTCAACACCCGCGCCGACGAATAATTGAGCAACGTCGGCGGCATCGAACAGGTAACGCTGGTTGCAGAATTGGCAATCGACCTCGATGTTGCCACCGTGTTCGACGACCAGATCCTGCGCATCTTCAAGACCCAAACTGACCAGCGCATTGGCAGAACGTTCGCGCGAGCAGCTGCAACGGAAGCGCAAACGCTGCGCATCGAACAGGCGAACCTGTTCTTCGTGATACAACCGGTGGAGGACGGTTTCGTTGTCCAGGCTCAGTAGTTCATCGGCGGTCAGGGTAGTGGCCAAGGCCGTGAGGTGCTGCCAACTGGCCGCGCGGTCTTCTTCGTCTTTCAGGCGGTCGGCGGGCAATTGCTGCAGCAGCAGGCCACGGGCGCGACGGCCATCGGCGTAAAGCCAGAAACGCGTACCGACCTGTTGCGACATGACGAAGTAGTTGGTGAAGCACTCGGACAAGGTTTTGCCATCCAGGTCGACAATGCCCTGATAGCGCTGGCCCTGGCGAGGGTCGATAGTCAGCGCCAGAACGCCGTCGGGCATCAAGTCGGCCAGTGTCGCGTCCGGGGCGATCCGGTCCGCCTCGTAACGGGCCAGACCACGGATTTCCCGTTCGCTGGAGCATTCGATCATCAGCAGGGGAATCGGGCCTTCCGAGCGGGCCTGGAGAATCAACAAGCCATCGAACTTCATGGCACCGACCAGCAACGACGCCGCGGCCATCAACTCACCGAGCAGTTGCGCGACCGGTTCCGGATAGGCGTGCTTGGCGAGGACTTCGGCGTAGCTGAGCTCCAACGAAACCAGTTCGCCACGGGTGTCGCTGTCATCGAAGATGAAGCGTTGGGTGTAATCGGTATCCGGTAAATCGGTCATAGGTCTGGGTATCTGAAGTAATGACAAAATGATGACAAAGCATGAAGATTGCGCCCCCCGTAGCACCCTGTCGGTGCGCGGTGTTTCGCCAAGGGAGGCATTTTATGAACAATCCGGGTTTGTTCCAAGCAAGGTGGAACTTGCGCCGGTTGGCGCTCTGCAATCTCGTGCCAGTGGCACTGCTGGCCTTCTGGTTATGGCCTACGGGCCAGATGTTGTGTGTGCTTTTCGACGAGTGGCTGTTTCACCTGCTCAATTCTCCACTGGCCACTAACCCGATATGGCTCCACGTTTGGGCAATTGCAAGTCTGCGACCTTTCGACGCTGTGGTCGGGGTGATTCTGTTGACCTTGCTGATCAAGGGCGATTGGGTGTTCAAGACGGGCGACGTGCGTCAGGCGTTTTTCGGTTTCTTCGGCATTCTGCTGTTGCTGTTGTTCATCCGCATGCTGTTCTCCAAGCTGACCGGCTACATGGGCTGGCAGCACAGCAGCCCGTCGATGATGATCGACAGCGCCGTCCGCATGAGCAACTACTTCCCGGGGCTTGAAGCCCGCTGGGAGTTGAAGGACCGCTCGACCCAGAGCTTCCCGGGCGATCACGCTTCGGTGCTGCTGATCTGGGCACTGTTCATGACCGTTTTCAGCCGCACGGCCTGGCAGACCGTGGTGATCTGGGCCCTTGCGGTGCTGTTCATGATGCCGCGGCTGGTAGCCGGTGCGCATTGGGGCCAGGACGATTACATCGGTGGCGTGTTGATGGCAGTGTGGGCGTTGGGCTGGGGGTATTACACGCCGTTCGCCTATCACGTATCGACGTTTTTGCAGAAGGTCACGGCGCCGCTGTTTGGGTTGCTGGAGAAGCTGCCGCTGGTGTCGCGCATGAGTGTGGTGCGTAGCGGTTGAGTTGAGCGAGTGCTGCGCACTCGATCGCGAGCAAGCTCGCTCCCACATACAAGCGTGCCTCGCTCTTGTGGGAGCGGGATTGCCCGCGAAAGCGGCGGTCCGAACACCACAGAACAACAGGCCTACTCTTCGTTGCTACTCCCGCGAAACTTGAACAAATCGCGCCGCTGCTTCTTGCTCGGCTTGCCATCGGTACTGACACCCAGCGCTCCTGCCTTGCGCATCGCCGCGGCGGCTTCGCGCTTGGCGATACTGGCCTCGGTTTCGGCGTACAGCGCCTGCGCTTCGGGCGCACCACGGCGCACGATCGACAGCGCCTGAACCACAACCGTGCGTTCATCGAAACCGGTACGAATTTCGAACTCATCACCCACCCGCGGCTCCTTGCCCGGCTTGCAGCGCTCGCCTCGCCAATGCACCTTGCCGCTTTCGATCGCGGCCTTGGCCAGTGCACGAGTTTTATAGAAACGCGCCGCCCACAACCATTTATCAAGACGAACCTTGTCGTCCTCTTCGCTTTTTTGTGCCACTTGAATTCCTCTCTCCGCCAATAGTCAGAACTGTACTACCGTTTCTGTCGGGCGCAAGAACTCGGCTCTCCAGATAGACTGTCGACTAAGCCGGACCACGGCATGGAGTGATCGAGTGACCCAATTTCCATCTTCATTGACATCGCCACAGGGCGGTTGCCGGGGCTGCCAGCAAAGCGAGCCCCTGGATTTCGACTTCGCCTTTGCCTACCAACCGATCGTCGACCTCAGGGATCAGTCGATCTTTGCCCATGAAGCCCTGGTGCGCGGCGTTGCCGGAGAAGGTGCGCTGACCGTACTCGAACAGGTCACAGACGCCAATCGCTACCGCTTCGATCAGCTCTGCCGGACGCGCGCCATCGAAGGTGCGGCCGGTATCAACATGCAGACACACTTGTCGATCAACTTCATGCCAAATGCCGTGTACCGTCCTGAACTGTGCATTCGCAGCACCCTGGAAGCGGCGAGAAAACACAATTTTCCGCTTGATCGGCTGATTTTCGAAACCCTGGAAAACGAGCACGTAGATAACTATCGCCATTTGACTAATATTCTGCGTGAATACCGCGAATTCGGCTTCAAGACTGCCATCGACGATTTCGGCGCGGGTCATTCCGGGCTCAACTTGTTGGCTGACTTCCAGCCGGACCTGATCAAGCTCGACATGGCCTTGATCCGCGATGTGGACCGCGACCGCGTTCGACAGGTGATCGTTCGGGGGATTGTCACAATCTGTGCGGAGTTGGACGTTACAGTCGTTGCCGAAGGCATCGAAAGCGCTGGGGAGCGCGACTTCCTGGCGGATTGTGGAATTTATCTGATGCAGGGCTACTGGTTCGCCAGGCCCGCATTCAAAGCGATGGCTCAGGTATCGCCTGACGCCTGGAAGCGTTAACCGTCGGTTTTTCCCTATTGAAGACATTTGACCATTTGACCGTTGTCGGTCTGCGCGAGTGGGTGGCGCTCCCGGATCTGGGAGTGGCGGGCCTGCGCGCCAAAATCGACACTGGGGCCAGCACCTCGAGCCTGCATGCCACCGATATCGAGCCGTTCGAGCGCGATGGCGAAAGCTGGGTGCGTTTCACCGCACACCTGGGCACGGTGGTGCAATTGCGTCACAGGCGTTGCGAGGCGCCCCTGGTGACGATGAAAACCATCAAAAGCTCCAACGGCCATGCGCAAAAGCGTTACGTGGTCAGCACCACCCTGGCCCTCGGTGATCGGGTATGGCGGGTGGAGTTCACTCTCGCCTGCCGAAAATCAATGCGTTATCGCCTGCTGCTTGGCTCCAAAGCCCTGATCGACGGCCAGTTGGTAGTCAGCCCGGGCGTCAAATATGTACAAGACAAGCCGGTGTTCCCGGTATCTACCTCCTCCACAGGTGTTGCATGAAGATCGCTGTGCTGTCGCGGAACCCGCGTCTGTATTCCACTCGTCGTCTGGTCGAAGCCGGTACTGAACGTGGACATGAAATGGTGGTGATCGACACCCTGCGCGCCTATATGAACATTGCCAGCCACAAGCCGCAGATCCACTACCGCGGCAAGCCGCTGGAAGGTTTCGACGCAGTGATCCCGCGGATCGGCGCGTCGGTGACGTTTTACGGCTGCGCCGTGTTGCGTCAGTTCGAAATGATGGGGGTGTTTCCCCTCAACGAATCCGTCGCCATCGCCCGCTCCCGGGACAAGCTGCGTTCGTTGCAGTTGTTGTCACGCCGGGGCATCGGCTTGCCGGTGACAGGATTTGCCCACTCCCCGGATGACATTCCCGACCTGATCGACATGGTCAACGGCGCGCCGCTGGTGATCAAAGTGCTGGAAGGCACCCAGGGCATCGGTGTCGTGCTGTGTGAAACCGCGACGGCGGCGGAGTCGGTGATCGAGGCGTTCATGGGCCTCAAGCAGAACATCATGGTTCAGGAGTACATCAAGGAGGCCGGCGGCGCGGACATCCGTTGCTTCGTGGTCGGCGACAAGGTGATCGCCGCCATGAAGCGCCAGGCCAAGCCAGGGGAATTCCGCTCCAACCTGCACCGCGGTGGCAGCGCCAGCCTGATCAAGATCACACCGGAAGAACGCATGACCGCGTTGCGCGCCGCCAAGGTGATGGGGCTGACGGTGGCGGGGGTGGATATCCTTCGTTCCAATCACGGCCCGTTGGTGATGGAGGTGAACTCGTCGCCGGGCCTCGAAGGGATCGAGACCACCACCGGGAAGAATGTGGCGGGCATCATCATCGAGCATTTGGAGAAGAATGGTGGGCCGAACATGACACGGACCAAAGGAAAGGGTTGAGGAGCAGCTTCGAGCTGCAAGATGAAGCGGCGAGATGCTCGGCTTTTTCTTGCCGCTTGTAGCTTGCAGCTCGAAGCTGCTCCTATACCGCATCCCTGGGCAACATCAACCCCAACGGCAACCGCACCCGCGCTTCCAGCCCGCCACCGGCGCGGTTGCGCAGCTCGACGTTGCCGCCATGCATCGAAGCGATGCGTTTGACGATTGCCAGGCCCAAGCCGGTGCCCTTGCCACCCCGGGCACGATCACCCCGTGTAAACGGATTGAAGATCGCTTCCAGCTCCGCCGGGTCGATCCCGGCGCCACGGTCCATCACGCTCAGTACCACGTACGGTGCATTCACATCGCCGGACACATGCGCCGCCACTTCCACGCCATTGCCCGCGTGATGCAGGGCATTGCCGATCAGGTTGTTGAGCAGGCGCTTCATCGACACCCGGCGCAATGGAAATGGCTGTATCGGCTCCAGACGAAGCCTGACTTTCTCTTCGTTCTGGTTGTACGGCGCGGCGACTTCACGCACCAGGTCGGTCAAGTCGACCTCTTCCACCGACTCGTCGCGGCCGTCGCGGATAAACGCCAGGAACTGATCGAGAATCGCGTCCATGTCCTCGATGTCGCGGACCATGTCGTCCGTCAAGTCGGTGCGGTCGCCCATCAACTCCAGCGACAGGCGCAACCGGGTCAGCGGTGTGCGTAAATCGTGGGAGACCCCCGCCAGCATCAGCTCACGTTCGCGGCCAGCCTGTTCGACGTCTTCGGCCATCTGGTTGAAGGCGCGATACACCTCGGTCATCTCGCTGGGCGTATCGCTGATCGGCAGGCGCACACTGCGGCCCTGGCCAAGTTGCCGGGCGGCGTATACCAGACGCTTGAGCGGTTGGTTGAGCTGACTGACGAAGATCCACGCCGACGCAGTGGACAGCAAACCGATGGCGAGGAACCAACCGAGCACGTTCCAGATTTTTTGGCCGCGCAGCGGATGCGGGTATAGCGGCACTTTCAACCAACCATCGCCCAGGCTCGGGGCCCGAACCCACAACGCTGGCGGCGAGTGCATGCGCAATCGTACCTCGGTGTCGGCGCCCAGTTCCGCCTGCATCTGGCGCTGATAGATCTCGCTATAAGGCCAGTGCTGCTCGCCTTCCGGCACACCGGCACCGACCACGCGGATCAGGGTCGCGGCCTCGGCGATCTTGTCGCGGTTGTTTTCATCGGCAGCCCAATAGGCACGCAGCGTCAGGGCAACGCCGTGGCTGTATTGGCGGTCCACCAGCACGTCTTCGTTCATCAGCAGATAAACCAGGGTCAATGCTTTGGAGAACAGGACGACGATCAGCACCAGCCACAGGGTGCGGGAGAAGAAACTCTGGGGGAACCACACGGGGGTTTTCATGGATAACCGCTACACACTTGCAGGAGCGAGCGATGCTCGCACATTGCGGATTGCGAGTCTGCGGACAACTGCGTCCGCATGACCCGCTCCTACAAATCGCCAATCACTTGGTGGCGGCGCCATCCGGAACGAACACGTAGCCAACACCCCAGACGGTCTGGATATAACGCGGCTTGGATGGATCAGGTTCGATCATCCGACGCAGACGAGAGATCTGCACGTCGATGGAGCGCTCCAGCGCATCCCACTCACGGCCACGGGCCAGGTTCATCAGCTTGTCACGGGTCAGTGGCTGACGCGCGTTCATCACCAATGCCTTGAGTACCGCGAACTCGCCGGTAGTCAGCATATGCACTTCCGCACCGCGCTTGAGTTCACGAGTGGCCAGGGACAATTCATAGTCACCGAAGGTCACACTTTCCTCTTCGCTGCCGGGCGCGCCTGGCACAGGGGCCGACTGCCGACGCAGAACCGCCTTGACCCGGGCCATCAGCTCGTCCGGGTTGAACGGCTTGGCCAGGTAATCGTCGGCGCCCAATTCCAGGCCCTTGATACGGCTCAGCTCGTCGCCCTTGGCGGTGAGCATGATGATTGGAATCTGATTGTTCGCGCTGCGCAGGCGGCGGCAGGCGGTCAGACCGTCTTCACCGGGCAGCATCAGGTCGAGGACAACCAGGTTGAACACTTCACGCGCCAGCAGGCGGTCCATTTGTTCGGTGTTCGGGACAGCGCGTGCGCGGTAGCCCTTGCTGACGAAAAAACGCTCCAGCAGGCTGCTGAGCCCCGGGTCGTCGTCAACGATTAGAATTTTTTCGCCTTCAGCAATGTTTGCAGTGCTGCTCATTGGATGCTCCTTTGATCTCGGCGCGCATTATGGCGTAGCTGCCGTTATACGCACCGTGTGCATTGTTAGCAGATTTTTCCTTCACCGCCAGAAATACGGGCATTGTGCCTACACCCCGTGATGCACCCGAATGACAGAACGCTGGTTATAATGCGCGGCCATTTGTGTCAGGCAATGCCTGATTCCTGTTGCCGCGGCTCTCGTTTATCTTTCTGGCCGCCGCAGTAATTGTTCGATTTCACGGGTCAACGGGATGCCTGTTGATCCAGGCAGCGGTGCTCGCCAGGCCGCTCAACCAGACTCGCCGAGCCCTGTTTACGTGCCAGCGAGCCTGCTTTCACAATTTGTCAGGTGGTTTTATGGACAGCATCAACAGCCGCATCGCCGAGGAACTCGGCGTACGCCCACAACAGGTCGAAGCGGCCGTCGCGCTACTCGATGAAGGTTCAACCGTTCCCTTCATCGCCCGTTACCGGAAAGAAGTGACCGGCAGTCTCGATGACACCCAGCTGCGTCACCTGGAAGAGCGCCTGCGTTACCTGCGAGAACTCGACGAACGGCGTATCAGCATCCTCGCCAGCATCCAGGAACAGGGCAAACTGACCCCGCAACTGGAGCGCGACATCAAGCTCGCCGACACCAAGACCCGTCTCGAAGACTTGTATCTGCCGTACAAGCAGAAGCGCCGCACCAAGGGCCAAATCGCCCTGGAAGCTGGCCTCGGCGAGCTGGCGGACAGCCTCTTCAACGACCCGACCTTGACCCCGGATACCGAAGCCGCCCGCTTCATCGACGCTGAAAAAGGCGTGGCCGATGTGAAGGCCGCCCTCGAAGGTGCCAAGTACATCCTCATGGAGCGCTTCGCCGAAGACGCCGGCCTGCTCGACAAGTTGCGCAACTACCTGAAGCAGGAAGCCATCCTCAGTGCCCGCGTGATTGCCGGCAAGGAAGAGGAAGGCGCCAAGTTCCGCGACTACTTCGAACACGACGAACCGCTCAAAAGCATGCCGTCGCACCGCGCCCTGGCGATTTTCCGTGGCCGCAACGAAGGCATCCTCAGCTCCGCGCTGAAAGTAGGTGATGAATTGCCAGGCACGATGCACCCGTGCGAAGGCATGATCGGCCAACACGTCGGCATCCAGAACCAGAACCGTGCAGCCGACAAATGGCTGGGCGAAGTGGTGCGCTGGACCTGGAAGGTCAAGCTCTACACCCATCTGGAAACCGACCTGCTCGGCGAGCTGCGCGACGGCGCGGAAACCGAAGCGATCAACGTGTTCGCCCACAACCTGCACGACTTGCTGCTGTCGGCCCCGGCCGGCCCACGCGCGACCCTGGGCCTGGACCCGGGCCTGCGCACCGGCTGCAAGGTTGCCGTGGTCGATGCCACCGGCAAGCTGCTGGATCACGCTACCGTCTACCCGCACGTGCCGCACAACAAGTGGGACCAAACCATCGCGATCCTGGCTGCCCTGTGCGCCAAGCATTCGGTGGACTTGATCGCCATCGGCAACGGCACCGCCAGCCGTGAAACCGACAAGCTGGCGATCGAGCTGATCAAAAAATACCCAGCCATGAAAATGACCAAGGTCATGGTTTCCGAGGCCGGCGCATCCGTGTACTCGGCATCGGAACTGGCGGCCAAGGAATTCCCGGACCTCGACGTGTCGATCCGTGGCGCGGTGTCGATTGCACGTCGTTTGCAGGACCCACTGGCGGAGTTGGTGAAAATCGATCCGAAATCCATCGGTGTCGGCCAGTACCAGCACGACGTATCGCAGCTGAAACTGGCGCGCGGCCTGGACGCCGTGGTCGAAGACTGCGTAAACGCCGTGGGTGTGGACGTAAACACCGCTTCCGTCGCATTGCTGGCACGCATCTCCGGGCTCAACGCGACGTTGGCGCAGAACATCGTCAGCCACCGAGACGAGCACGGCGCGTTCAAAACCCGTGCAGCGCTGAAGAAAGTCGCTCGCCTGGGCGAAAAAACCTTCGAACAGGCAGCCGGTTTCCTGCGCGTGATGAACGGCGATAATCCGCTGGATTCGTCGGCGGTTCACCCGGAAGCCTATCCACTGGTACAACGCATCGCGGCTGAAACCGACCGCGATATCCGCTCCCTGATCGGTGACGCCGGTTTCCTCAAGCGCCTCGACCCGAAGAAGTACACCGATGAAACCTTCGGTCTGCCGACGGTCACCGACATCCTGCAAGAATTGGAGAAGCCAGGCCGCGACCCCCGTCCGGAGTTCAAGACTGCGGAGTTTCAGGAAGGCGTCGAAGACCTCAAGGACCTGCAGCCTGGAATGATTCTCGAAGGCGTAGTCACCAACGTGACCGCCTTCGGCGCATTCGTCGACATCGGTGTGCATCAGGACGGTTTGGTACACATCTCTGCACTTTCGGAGAAGTTCATCAAGGATCCGCGCGAGGCGGTGAAAGCCGGCGATGTGGTGAAAGTGAAGGTCATGGAAGTCGACATCCCGCGCAAACGCGTAGGCCTGTCGATGCGCATGGGCGACACACCTGGCGAAAAAGTCGACGGTGCCCGTGGCTCGCGTCCGGGTTCGGCACCGCGTCAGTCGTCGAACAACGCACCGCGCAAGGAAACCACGGCGGCGGCCCCGGCCAACAACGCCATGGCTTCGTTGTTCGCCAACGCCAAGCAGTTGAAAAAGCGTTGATGGACATCCCGGCCGGGCTGACCGAAAGCGCGTTTTTCAAGTTGCTGGGCTGTCGTTTGCACAGCCTGGAAGCCGGGGTAGCGCAAGTCGCCCTGGCGCTTGAGCCGCCGCTGCGTAATCGCGGCGGCAAGCTGCATGGCGGGGCGTTGTTCAGTCTGGTGGACATTGCCATGGGGTTGGCGTGCTCCAGTACCCACGGTTTTGACCAGCAGAGCGCCACCATCGAATGCAAGATCAACTACATTCGCGCGGTTAGCGACGGTGAAGTGATGTGCACGGCGCGGGTGATTCACCCGGGCCGCCGCACGTTGGTGGTCGAGGCCGAGGTGATGCAGGGCGACAAACTGGTCGCAAAAGCACAAGGCACGTTCGCTGTGCTGTAGCTAGTCGCCATCAATTTGAGTTAATTTCGCTGTAACGCCTTTCCCCATATTTGTAGGAGCGAGCATGCTCGCGATGGTAGGCCGGACACCGCTGGGTGTCAGGCAGCCAACGTTATCGTTGACCTCCATCGCGAGCATGCTCGCTCCTACAGTAGAGAGGATGCGCAGATTTTGATCAAACAGCGATAAAAACCAGGCGAAAACGCCAGTTTTAACTTCACCCTTGTAGACCGTCCTGCCCACCCCCATATTGGGGCGACTGACGCGTGAAGGAATCCAACTTGAGCGAACTTCTCAACCGCCGCCTGGCTCTGCTTGGCGAGCGCGCTAACCTCTCTCTGCTCGAACAGTGCCTTCACGGCATCGAACGTGAATGCCTGCGCGTGACCAGCGAAGGACGCTTGGCGCAAACGCCGCACCCCGAAGAATTGGGTTCCGCGCTGACCAACGAACAGATCACCACCGACTACTCCGAGTCGCTGCTGGAGTTCATTACTCCGGCCCTGCCCGACCCGGCGGACACCCTGGCGAGCCTGGACAAGATTCATCGTTTTGCCTACAGCAAGCTCGGCAACGAGTACCTGTGGAGTCCGTCGATGCCGTGCCCGCTGCCGGCCGAGGAAGATATCCCGATCGCCTATTACGGCACCTCCAACATCGGCCAGCTCAAATATGTCTACCGTAAGGGTTTGGCCCTGCGGTACGGCAAGACCATGCAGTGCATCGCCGGGATTCACTACAACTTTTCCCTGCCGGAAAAGCTCTGGCCGCTGCTCAAGGAAACCGAAGGTTTTGTCGGCACCGATCGCGACTATCAGTCGTCGGCTTACATCGCCCTCATCCGCAACTTTCGTCGCTACAGTTGGCTGCTGATGTACCTGTTCGGTGCTTCGCCAGCGCTCGATGCCGGTTTTCTGCGCGGTCGTTCGCACCAGTTGGAACAACTGGACCCGGACACGCTCTACCTGCCGTATGCCACCAGCCTGCGCATGAGTGACCTGGGTTACCAGAGCAACGCCCAGGCCGGCCTGACGCCGTGCTACAACGATCTGGCGAGCTACACCGACAGCCTGCGCCAGGCAGTAGCCACGCCGTATGCGCCGTATGTAGAGATCGGAACTCATCAGGACGGTGAGTGGGTTCAACTCAACACCAACATCTTGCAGATCGAAAACGAGTACTACTCCAACATCCGCCCGAAACGCGTGACCTACACCGGCGAGCGGCCGATCCAGGCCCTGATGGCCCGTGGCATCCAGTACGTCGAAGTACGTTGCCTGGACATCAACCCGTTCCTGCCGATGGGCATCGATCTCACCGAATCACGCTTCATTGACGCGTTCCTGCTGTATTGCGCGCTCAACGACAGCCCGCTGCTGACCAACAATTCGTGCGGCAATGCGACGTCGAACTTCCTCAGCGTGGTCAAGGAAGGTCGCCGCCCAGGCCTGCAACTGCAGCGTGACGGTCAACCGGTCGCGCTCAAGGAATGGGCGGGTGAGTTGCTGGAGAAGATTGCACCGCTGGCGGCGTTGCTGGATCAGAGCCATGGCGGCGACGCCCACAGCAAGGCGCTGGATGCGCAACTGGCCAAGGTCAAGGATTCGTCCTTGACCCCTTCGGCCCAGGTGTTGGCCGCCATGGCAGAGCACAAGGAGAGTTTCGCCCAGTTCTCCCTGCGCCAGAGCCAGGCTCACGCTGAGTACTTCCGCAGCGAGCCGCTGAGCCTCGAAGACCAGACAGCATTCGAAGAACGCGCGCGGGCGTCGCTGGCCGAGCAGGTGGAGCTGGAACAGCACGAAGTCGGCGATTTCGATGTGTTCGTCGGGGCGTACCAGGCGAGCATTCTGGCGATCAGCAATTAGATCCCGAGAGGTCCTGCGGACCTCATCGCGAGCACGTCGAATCGTCGCACCGTCGCTCCTACAGGGGATTTGTGGCGTCCACAGATTTTCTGTAGGAGCAGCTTGCTCGCGATGGCAACGCCGCGCAGCCACGCCTAAAATCCACCAACGCTAAGCTAATTCTAAAAAGTTATTTATTTTAGAATTCTTAGATCATTTAGTCTCCTTCTCACGCCGATCCTCGGTCGCCCGACAAGGAGCTTTCCCATGAAACTGCATTTCCCCCTTCGCCTCCTGGCGGCCGCTTCGCTGGCCGCGGCGAGTTTGTTTGCTCAGGCGGCCGACCTCACCGTCGCCTACCAGACCACCGTCGACCCGGCCAAAGTCGCTCAGGCCGATGGTGCTTATGAAAAGGCCACCAAAGCCGACATCAACTGGCGAAAATTCGATAACGGTGCCGACATCATCGCCGCCATTGCCTCGGGTGACGTGCAGATCGGCTACCTCGGCTCCAGCCCCCTGACCGCCGCCATCACCCGCAAGGTCCCGGTGCAAACCTTCCTCATCGCCACCCAGATCGGCGCCGCCGAAGCCCTGGTCGCGCGTGACGGTTCCGGGATCAAGACGCCTCAGGATCTGGTCGGCAAGAAAATCGCCGTGCCATTCGTATCCACTGGACACTACAGCCTGCTGGCCGCTTTGAAGCACTGGAACATCGACCCGTCGAAAGTCACCGTGCTCAACCTTGCGCCGCCAGCCATCGTCGCCGCCTGGAAACGCGGTGACATCGACGCCACCTATGTTTGGGACCCGACGCTCGGCGTAGCCAAGGAAAACGGCAAGGTGCTGATCACTTCGGGTGAGTTGGCCAAGTTCGGCGCACCGACCTTCGACGCCTGGATCGTGCGCAAGGACTTCGCCGAGAAGCACCCAGAGATTGTCACCGCATTCGCCAAAGTCACCCTGGACGCCTACGCCGAATACCGCAAGGACCCGCAAGCCTGGCTCGCCAACCAGAGCAACGTCGACAAGCTGGTGAAGCTGTCCGGTGCCAAGGCCAGCGACATCCCTCTGCTGCTGCAAGGCAACTTCTACCCGCTGGCGGCTGATCAGGTGAGCAGCCTGGGCGCACCGACCACCAAAGCCATCACCGACACCGCCGTGTTCCTCAAGGAGCAAGGCAAGGTCGAGGCCGTGCTGCCGGACTACGCGCCCTTCGTCAGCGCCAAGTTCATCACCAACTGATCGGGAGTACATCGCGATGGCCTTGCTACAACTGGAGCGCATCAGCGCACAGTACCCCGGCAGCCCGGAACCGGTGCTGGCGGACATTTCCCTGAGCCTGGGCCCCCGGCAGTTGCTGGTGGCCCTCGGGCCGTCCGGCAGTGGCAAGACTTCGCTGTTGAACCTGATTGCCGGGTTCGTCAAGCCCAGCGCCGGGCGCATCACCCTCGACGGTGTGCCGGTCAAAGGCCCAAGCGCCGAGCGCGGCGTGGTGTTTCAGGACGATGCCTTGCTGCCGTGGCAGGACGTGCTGACCAACGTCGGTTTCGGCCTGGAACTGGCCGGCGTACCCCGGGAGCAACGCGAAGCGCGCGCCCGGGAAATGCTGACGCTGGTTGACCTGTCCGGTTTCGAACACCGGCGCATCTGGCAGCTTTCCGGCGGACAGAAGCAGCGCGTCGGCCTGGCGCGCGCCCTGGCCGCCGACCCACGTGTTTTGCTGATGGATGAACCCTTCGGCGCCCTTGATGCCTTCACCCGCGAACAAATGCAGGAGCTGCTGTTGCAGGTGTGGCAACGCGCCGCCAAACCGGTGTTCCTGATTACCCATGACATCGAAGAAGCGGTGTTCCTCGCCACGGACCTGATTCTGTTGGCGCCCAACCCCGGGCAAATCGTCGAGCGCCTGCACCTGGACTTCGGCCTGCGCTACGCAGCCGGTGAGTCGGCGCGCTCGATCAAGTCCGACCCACGCTTCATCGAAACCCGCGAGCACGTTCTGGGCAAAGTGTTCTCGCAACGCAGCGCGGTTTTGCTGCAGGAGCGCGCATGAGCAGCTATGAGATTCCAGCCGTCGCGGTCAAACCCGACGCAACCGTCATTGCACTTCGGCGCAGTCTGAGCACACGCTGGATCAGTGTCCTGACCTTGATTGCATTGCTTGTCCTGTGGTGGGCTGTCACTGCTACGGGGCTGATCGAACCTTTGTTCCTGCCGCCACCGGCCGCCGTCTTGCAAAAAGGCTGGCTACTGGCAACCTCCGGCTACATGGATTCCACGTTGTGGCAACACTTGGGCGCGAGCCTCGGTCGGATTGGCCTGGGCCTGGGCTTCGCGGTGTTGACCGCCGTGCCCGTCGGTATCGCGATTGGCGCCAATCGCATTGCACGCGGCATCCTCGACCCTTTGATCGAGTTCTATCGCCCGATTCCGCCGCTGGCCTATTTGCCGCTGATTGTGATCTGGTGCGGCATCGGCGAGCTGTCGAAAGTCCTGCTGATCTACCTCGCGATTTTCGCGCCGATTGCCATCGCCACCGCCACCGGCGTGCGCACCGTCGACCCGGCGAAATTGCGCGCCGCGCAGTCCCTGGGCGCAACCCGCGTGCAACTGATTCGGCATGTGATTTTGCCGAGCGCCCTGCCAGACATCCTGACCGGCGTGCGCATCGGCCTGGGCGTCGGCTGGTCGACGCTGGTCGCCGCCGAACTGATCGCCGCTACCAGCGGCCTGGGCTTCATGGTGCAGTCGGCTGCGCAGTTCCTGGTCACCGATGTGGTGGTGCTGGGAATTCTGGTGATCGCGCTGATCGCCTTCGCCCTCGAAATGGGCTTGCGTGCGCTGCAACGCAAGCTGGTGCCGTGGCATGGCCAGGCGCATTGAACACTGAACAACGAACTCCCCATGTAGGAGCGAGCTTGCTCGCGATAGCGGAGTCTCAGCCGCACAACTGTGCCTGATTCACCGCCATCGCGAGCAAGCTCGCTCCTACAGAAAAGTGGCACACCCCGAATTCGACGAGAACTACCATGAGCAGCCTGAACATCACCCCCTTGAGCTCCGCCCTTGGCGCACAAATCAGCGGCATCGACATCAGCCAGCCGTTATCCGTGGAACAGCGCAATGCCGTCGAACAAGCACTGCTCGAACACCAGGTCCTGTTCTTCCGCAACCAGCCAATCACCCCGCAACAGCAGGCACGTTTTGCCGCCAACTTTGGCGACCTGCACATTCACCCGATCTACCCGAACGTGCCGGAACAACCCGAGGTACTGATCCTCGACACCGCCGTCACCGACGTCCGCGACAACGCCATCTGGCACACCGACGTCACGTTCCTTGCGACGCCTGCGATGGGGGCGGTGTTGAGCGCAAAACTGCTCCCGGAGTATGGCGGCGACACGTTGTGGGCCAGTGGCATTGCCGCCTATGAAGCGCTGTCGGCGCCGATGAAAAGCCTGCTCGAAGGGCTGACCGCCACTCACGATTTCACCCGCTCGTTTCCGTTGGAGCGCTACGGCAACACTCCCGAGGCACTGGCGCAATGGGAAGAAACCCGGCGCAAGAACCCGCCGCTGTCACATCCGGTCATTCGCACCCATCCGGTGAGCGGGCGTCGTTCGCTGTTTGTCAGCGAAGGCTTCACCTCGCGCATCAACGAACTGTCGGACACCGAGAGCGAGACGATTTTAAGATTCCTGTTCGCCCACGCCACCCGTCCGGAATTCACCATTCGCTGGCGCTGGCAGCAGGACGATGTCGCGTTCTGGGACAACCGAGTGACCCAGCATTACGCGGTGGACGATTACCGCCCGGCGCGGCGGGTGATGCAGCGGGCGACGGTGTTGGGGGATGTGCCGTTTTTTCGCTGAATAGCTGATTTCTTTAGTGCCTGAACCTGCGCTATCGCGGGCAAGCCCGCTCCTGCAGAAGACCGCGCTCGTCCTGTGGGAGCGAGCCTGCTCGCGATGAGTCAGGAAAAGGCGCCAGAGGATCCAGCGCCAAACACTCACTGCGCCAACGAAGGCTTCTCCCAAAGATTGATCCCGCCTTCCTGGGCAAAACGGTCAATCTCTGCCAGTTCCTCGGCACTGAAGCTCAAACTCTTCAGCGCCCCCACGTTCTCGACGATCTGCTCTGGCCGGCTCGCCCCGATCAGCGCCGAGGTCACCCGCGGATCGCGCAGGGTCCAGGCCAAGGCCAGTTGCGCCAGGCTTTGCCCACGACGCCGGGCGATCTCGTTTAACGCCCGCACGTGAGCGATGTTGGCTTCGGACAAGTGCGAGGCCTGTAACGAACCACCTCCCGGACGATTGACACGGGCATCGGCCGGCACGCCGTTGAGGTACTTGTCCGTCAGCAGCCCCTGGGCAAGCGGGGTGAAAGCAATCACACCGGCGCCGAGTTCATCGGTGACGTCCAGCAGGTCCTTTTCCACCCAACGATTGAGCAGGTTATACGCCGGCTGGTGAATCAACAGCGGCACTTTCCACTCTTTCAGCAACGCGGCCATCTCGCGGGTTTTCACCCCGGAGTAAGACGAGATGCCGATGTACAACGCCTTGCCCTGCTGCACCGCCGTGGCCAATGCGCTGGCCGTTTCCTCCAGCGGCGTGTCCGGGTCGAAACGATGCGAGTAGAAAATGTCGACATAGTCCAGGCCCAGCCGTTGCAGGCTCTGGTCGAGGCTGGCCAGCACGTATTTGCGCGACCCGCCGCCCTGCCCGTATGGGCCCGGCCACATGTCCCAACCGGCCTTGCTGGAGATGATCAACTCGTCGCGGTAGGGCTTGAAGTCTTCACGCAGCAAACGCCCGAAATTGATCTCGGCACTGCCATACGGCGGGCCGTAGTTGTTTGCCAGGTCGAAGTGGTTGATGCCCAGGTCGAACGCCGTACGCAGCAAGGCACGCTGGGTGTCGATCGGTGTGCTGTCGCCGAAATTGTGCCACAGGCCCAGGGACAGGGCCGGCAACACCAGACCGCTGCGACCGACGCGGCGATAAGGGATGGATTCATAGCGGTTTTCGGCTGCGGTGTGAGTCATCGAGTCCTCTCTTGTTTGTCTTGAAGTTGGTATCGACTGCTTCGCAAGTCGCCCAGCATACGCCCAGACAAACGCCAAAAACCCTCTGACTCGATTATTAGCTGAAACGTTTCACAAAACGTTCGCCAGATTCCTACGTCGACAGCTCACGCAGCGCTGCTGCCGCCAGAAAACCTGATCTTGAGCGGTAACGCTGGTCGCGCCTTACCGTCTGGTCGATTCGCTCAAGCAGTTGCTCTGGCAGCGTTGCATTGAAGCGCACCGCCTTGCCGAAATAAGGCGTGATATCGAACTCCACCACCGCCCAAACGCCTCCGGCGTAATCGGGGTTGGCGATGTGCACATCGATTTCCTGCACTTGCGGCAAGGGGTCACCATCGGCCACCAGCCCTTCGTAATGCAGGGACAAAGCCTCTTGCACGCTATCAAGGGCCTGCGCCACTGTGCTGCCCGCGGAGAAACAACCCGGCACATCCGGGACGATCACTCCGTAGTCCGAATCGGCATCCTTATGCAGAACGACTGGAAATTTCATGTCGATGAATCCTTCCTGAGAAGTGTCCCCAACGGGACCTTCAAATTCGATCACGGGCATCATTTCAGACCCGCCTGTTTCAATATGCTGTTGATCGTTCCTTTTGGAAGATCGGAATCAGGGTGCTTGATCGTCACCCTCCCTGCCTTGCAGAGATGTTTGTACTGATGATGGCTGCCTCTGACGGCAACCAGATACCAACCATCGTCCTCGATCATCCTGATCATTTCCCGACTCCGCATTTCCTTCGCCTTATTCGACAGCAATCTTCGAGCAATCTACGCGAACAGGCTGAACAAATATACACACCATACACACTTTGAAAAATACTAGCCAGTCAGCTCAGGAACGACCTTGCATCCAGACCAATGGCTACCGCGCCCCCGCAAACACCTCCCCCAACCAGTCCACAAACACTCGCACACGGGGCGACATGTGGCGGTTGTGCGGGTACAGCACCGACACTGGCATCGGTGGTGGCGGGGTGTCGGGCAGGACTTCCTGGATCAGACCCTGGGCGATCTGGGTGTGCATGCGGTATTGCGGGCACTGGATCAGGCCCAGGCCGGCGATGGCCGAGGCGGCGTATATTTCGGCGCCGAACACCGAAATCGCGCTTGGGATTGGCACTTCGTGCAGTTGGCCATCAACCAGGAATTCGAATGGAAACAGCTTGGCGTTGCTGCGCGAGACGTAGTTCACCGCACGATGGTGCCTGAGGTCGTCGAGGTTTTTCGGTTCGCCGTATTTGCGCAGGTAGGACGGGCTGGCGCAGGTGATCTGGCGCAGATTGGCCACGCGTTTGCCGATCAGGGTGGAGTCGGTCAGCGTGCCGGCGCGCAGCACGCAATCGACGCCTTCACTGATCAGGTCCACCAGACGGTCGGCCTCGCTGATCGACAACTCGATCTCGGGATAACGCGCCATGAATTGCGGCAGCGCTGGAATGACGAAGCTCCTGGCCAGGGTGCCATGCAAATCCACCCGTAGCAGCCCTTTGGGCGCCACGCCGCGAAACGCCAGTTCGGCATCTTCCAGCTCCGCCAGCAACTGCACGCAACGCTGGTAATACGCTTCACCATCCAGCGTGGGACGGACCTTACGCGTACTGCGCTCAAGTAAACGCGTGCCGAGCCAGGCTTCGAACTGATTCAGGGTGTGGGTCAGCGTGGCGCGCGGCAGGTTCAGGTCCTGGGCCGCCAGGGTGAAGCTGCTGCGCTCGTAGATCCGCACAAAGACCTTCATTGCCTTGACTTGATCCACCTCGAACTCCTGAGCACTGATTGTTGGCGATTATTGAACAGTCAAGGCAACTCTCGTGCATTTATCAGGTTGAGTAAACATGTGAGATTGGCTCCACTCTTCATCGACAGGAACCCGCACCATGACTGCTCAACAATCGAAAGTTGCCATTGTCACCGGCGCCTCCCGCGGTATCGGCGCAATGATTGCCAAACAACTGGCCAGCGAAGGTTTCGCCGTGGCGATCAACTACGCCAGCAGCGCCACTGAAGCTTCGAAACTGGTGGTGGAATTGCGCCAGGCGGGTCATCGAGCCATAGCGATCAGGGCTGACGTAGCCAACGCCGATGACGTGCGGCGGATGTTCGAGGAAACCGAAACACAACTGGGCAAGGTCGATGTGCTGATCAACAACGCCGGCATTCTCAAGGTCATGCCGCTGGCACAGCACAGCGACGAGTTATTTGAGCAAACCTTCAACATTCACGCGCGCGGCACTTTCAACACCCTGCGTGAAGCGGCCACGCGGATGAATGACGGCGGGCGCATCGTCAATTTCTCCAGCAGTACTGTCGGCATGAACCTGCCAGGTTACGCGGTGTACATCGCCAGCAAGGCGGCGGTGGAATCCCTGACCCAGGTGTTCGCCAAGGAAATGCGCGGTCGTCGGATCACGGTGAACGCGGTTGCGCCTGGCCCCGTGGCGACCGACCTGTTCTTGCACGGCAAGAGTGAGGAGCAGATCCAGAATTTCGCGAAGATGGCGCCGCTGGAACGGCTGGGTCAGCCGGAGGATATCGCGCGGGTGGTGTCGTTTCTGGTCGGGCCGGATTCGGCTTGGGTCAACGGACAGATTTTGCGCGCCAATGGGGGGCTGGTGTGACTATGCTCAATCCACAACCGAGGTGAATTCATCGCGGACAAGTCCGCTCCTACAGGGTTGGCGTTGCACCGAATAATGCGAGCAACATCGAAACTGTGGGAGCGGGCTTGCCCGCGATGAAGGCCCCCCCATCCAACAGGCAACCCATGCACACCACCATCATCATCACCTTCGGCCTGATCCTCCTGGCGCTGATGCTGTTCATCGGCGAGAAGATCGGCTTCAGCCGCCAGACGCTGACCTACAGCTTCATCGTCCTGTGGCTGGCCCTGACGATGATCAATGGCGCCATCGGGGTGGTCACGGCGGGCCAGCCAGTGACCACCGAGATGGTGGTGGGCAGCATCGTGTTCGGCGTGCCGGTGGCTGCGCTGGTGTTGTTCATGGCCTTAACCGAGCAAACCTGATCAGCGTACCAGGTGCAAAAACTGCATGTGTCGCTCGTACTGATCGAGGATGTCGTTGATCACCTGCTCCTTGGTGTAGCCCACCAGGTCGTAGTCCTGGCTGCCTTCACTAAGATGCACCTCGGCGCGGTAGTAACGCCGGTTGTTGAGCTGCTTGGAGCCCATGCCACCCCGTGCGAACGACGGCGTGAAGTAACCACGCATCTGCACCTGATAGATGAACGGATGCTGATCGCCGTGACCGATTTCCAGGCTGACGCTGTCATGGGCAGGGTCCGGTACGGTGACCACGTTCAACCCCTTCTCAACGAACACCGCCGTCACCTCTTCGATGGCCGGCCGCACCGTGCTTTCCATGAAGCGGTAAACCTCATCGCGCGACGGGAAATGCACCGCCTGGCTCAAGCGTTGACGCCAGCCGCCCCGTCGCGCCCCGGACACTGGCGCCAGCGAATGCAACTGTGCGATCTGCTTTTGCGACTCCAGGAAGAACGCCTTGTGCAGCCCCCACATCATCAGCAGCAGGATCATCGAAAACGGCAACGAGGTCAGCACCACCGCCGACTTCAACGCATCGATGCTGCCGGAGAACAACAGCGCGCTGGTCACCAGCGCGGTCATCGCGCCCCAGAACACCCGCAGCCATTTCGGCCCGTCTTCGTCCGGGTTGCCGCCCCTGGCAGACAGCGTCGACAACACCACGGTGCCGGAGTCCGCCGAAGTGACGAAGAACACGAAGCTGATGAAAACCGTCACCGCGATCACGGTTTTGCTCCACGGGTAGGTTTCCAGCAGCAGGTACAAGGTCATCGACGGGTTCTCGACGGCCGACAGGCCCAGTGCTGACATGCCATGATTGAGCACTTGGTCGATGGCGCTATTGCCGAAGATCGACATCCACGCCAGGGTGAACCCCAGTGGAATCAACAACACGCCGAAGACGAATTCGCGAATGGTCCTGCCACGGGAAATCCGCGCAATGAACAGCCCCACGAACGGCGACCAGGCAATCCACCAGGCCCAGTAGAACACTGTCCAGCCGCCGAGCCAGTCGCTGGGTTTGTCGTAGGCATAGAGATCGAAACTTTTCATCGGCAACGCGCCGAGGTAGTCGCCGATATTCTGCACAAGGGTATTGAGCAGATGTTGCGTGGGTCCGGCAAACAACACGAACAGCAGCAACGCGCAGGCCAGCAGCATGTTGATGTCGGACATCACCCGAACGCCTTTGTCGACTCCCGAGACGGCGACGATGATCGCAGCGCCCATCATCAGGGTAATCAGCCCCACCTGTACCCATTGGGTGTGAGCGATGCCGAACAGGTAGTCCAGACCCGAGTTGAGGTGCAACACGCCAAAACCCATATCGGCGCCGAGACCAAATACCGTGGCGATGATGCCAAAGCCGTCCACCGCGTAACCGATCGGGCCGTTGATGCGTTTGCCAATCAACGGATACAGCGCCGAGCGCAGGGCCAGCGGCAGGTTGTGACGGTAGGCGAAGTAGGCCAGCGCCATGCCGACGAAGGCAAACACGCCCCAGCCATGCAGGCCCCAGTGCAGAAAAAGAATCTGCATCGCCTGACGCGCCGCATCCGCCGTCCCGGCCGCCCCTTGTGGCGGTTGGGCCAGATGGGTCAGCGGCTCGGATACGCAAAAGAAGAACAGCGTGATGCTGATCCCGGCAGCGAACAGCATGCCGGCCCAGGACAGGTAACTGAATTCGGGCTCGTCGTGGTCGGCACCGAGCTTGATCTTGCCGTAGCCGGACAAGGCGGTGACCACCACGAAGACCAGATACAGCGTCATCGCCAGCAAGTAGTACCAGCCGACCGTATTGGCGGCCCAGTTTTGCGCCTCAAGAAGCCAGGCACCGGCCTGTTCCGGCATACAGATGACAACGACACCGAACAGCAGGATGAAGGTCGCCGCGAAGTAAAAAACCGGCGGGTTCATGCGCACCTGTTCGGTGGCGGGAAGGGACGATGCACTCATTAACGGTGCACCTCCAAGCAGTAAAACGTGGCTGTGAAATTCGGACTCAGCAAAGGCAGGCCTCCTGTTGTGAGCGGGCGGCGAACCACCGGTTTAACTTGAATGAGCGTTCAATTTAAACATGGATAGGCTGCTAAGGACTAATCGCAAGGCTGGGCGGTCGTGTTTGTGTAGCACTTAACACTCAATATTGTGGGAGCGGGCTTGCCCGCGATGGCTGCGTGTCAGTGTCCTTTATCCATTGACCGACCCACCGCTTTCGCGGGCAAGCCCGCTCCTACAGCGTTCAATGGCCAGAGCAACACCCTACTTCTGCGTCCCGTCATCATGCTGCAGATTGGCCTGCGTCAGGTTCGACCCCGCCGGCACGCTGCGGGTCAGCCAAACGTTACCGCCGATGGTCGAGCCTTTGCCGATGGTGATCCGCCCGAGGATGGTCGCGCCGGCATAGATCACCACGTCATCTTCGACGATCGGGTGCCGTGGATGACCCTTCTGCAACTGGCCGTCTTCATCCGCCGGGAAACGCTTGGCCCCCAGAGTCACGGCCTGATATATGCGCACGCGCTCGCCGATGATTGCCGTCTCGCCAATCACCACGCCGGTCCCATGGTCGATGAAGAAACTGCGGCCGATCTGCGCGCCGGGGTGAATGTCGATGCCCGTCGCCGAGTGGGCGATTTCCGAACTGATCCGCGCCAGCAAAGGCAGCCCGGCCCGGTAGAGATGGTGGGCCAGGCGATGGTGAATCACCGCCAGGATGCCCGGATAGCACAGCAACACTTCATCGACGCTGCGCGCCGCCGGATCGCCGTGATAGGCCGCCAGCACGTCGGTATCCAGAAGGCTGCGCAAGCCCGGCAGTGCCAAGGCGAACTCTTGAATGATGGCGATGGTTTTCGCCTCGACCTCGGTATCGGCCTCGGCGTTGTGACGAGCGACGTAACGCAGTTCGAGGCGTGCCTGGCCGAGCAGCGCATTCAACGCAACGTCGAGGGTGTGACCGACGTAGAAGTCTTCGCTTTCTTCACGCAAGTCCACCGGCCCCAGGCGCATGGGAAACAACGCGCCACACAACGCTTCCAGAATGTCTGCCATGGCCGCACGCGACGGCAGTTCTCGGCCGCCCTGCTCGCCACTGGCTCGGCCGTTTTGCGTACGCCACTGATCGCGCGCGCTACGCAGTTGGCTGACGATGGTTTGCAATTGCCAATGGCTGGAACGCTCACTCACGGTAAAAACTCCACACGGGCGGCCGGACTGTCTGACCGCGCTGACGGCGATAACTGTACGGCAAGCGTTGGAGGCCGAATTAAGAACCGATTGTGCTGTACTAAGCACTTTTGGCTATAAACGATTGGCGGTTGCCCCCTTCTATAGCCGTGCTTATAGTCCTGACTTGCCCATCCCCAGTACGGACCCATGATCAAACAACAGCTCGCTCGTTTCGACCGCCTCGACTTGCTCAGCCACCCGACCCCTCTGGAAAAACTCGGGCGCCTTTCGACTTGGCTGGGGCGCGACATTTATGTCAAACGCGACGATTTGACGCCGCTGGCGATGGGTGGCAACAAACTGCGCAAACTCGAATACCTGGGGGCCGATGCCCTGGCGCAGGGTGCGGACACGCTGATCACCGCCGGCGCGCTGCAATCCAACCACGTGCGCCAGACCGCTGCCCTTGCCGCCCGGCTCGGACTGGGCTGCGTCGCGCTGTTGGAAAACCCCCTGGGCTCTGACGATGCCAACTTCGTCGGCAATGGCAATCGGCTGCTGCTGGATCTGTTCGATGCGAAGGTAGAGCTGGTCGAGAATCTCGACAACGCCGATGAGCAACTCCAGGCACTGGCGGTGCGCTTGCGCACCACTGGCAAAAAACCTTATCTGGTGCCCATTGGAGGCTCCAATGCCTTGGGAGCCCTGGGTTACGTTCGAGCCGGCCTGGAGCTGGCCGAGCAGATCAAGGACACCGGCCTGAATTTCGCCGCGGTGGTGCTGGCCTCGGGCAGCGCCGGTACCCACAGCGGCCTGGCATTGGCGTTGAGCGAAGCCCTGCCGGATCTGCCGGTAATTGGCGTGACAGTGTCGCGTAGCGACGAGGACCAACGACCCAAGGTCCAGGGCCTGGCAGAGCGCACCGCAGCGCTGCTGGAAGTGAACGTACCCGCCGCTTTCAAAGTCCAGTTGTGGGACGAATATTTCGCGCCGCGCTACGGCGAACCCAATGCCGGAACCCTGGCGGCGGTGAAGCTGCTGGCGAGCCAGGAAGGCCTGCTGCTGGACCCGGTCTACACCGGCAAGGCCATGGCCGGGTTGCTCGACGGCATTGGTCGCCAGCGTTTCGACGAGGGGCCTGTCATTTTCCTGCACACCGGTGGCGCACCGGCGTTGTTTGCCTATAAGGATTTTCTGTAAGGGCGGATCGCCCGCCACGATCACGCGGAACCTGTAGGAGCGAGCATGCTCGCGATGGAGGTCCAGACACCGCGGGCGTTCAGACAGCCCGCGTCATCGTTGGCGACCATCGCGAGCATGCTCGCTCCTACTGGAATAGCATTTATTCCTGAATGGAATATTAAAAATAACATTCATTATTTTCCAATCTAAAAAAGCCATCATATAGTCATACAGCAGGCAAATTGCCGAGAGACGCATAAGCTGCTTTAAGGCAGGATATTGCAGTCGTTCAAATCCCGATTACGCCAACACTCGAAGCGTCTTCATAAGAAAACACAGGGGCTTGTCATGAATTTTTCCGCACTACGTCGAAATCTGCTGGTTGGTTCGCTGGGCCTGGCGCTGAGCGCCGGTCTGCTGGGGCAAGCGGTTGCCGGTGAGCAGCTGCAAAAAATCAAGGACGCGGGCGTGATCAACGTCGGCCTGGAAGGCACCTACCCACCGTTCAGTTTCGTCGACGCCGACGGCAAACTGGCCGGGTTCGAAGTGGAGTTCTCCGAAGCACTGGCCAAAGAGCTGGGCGTGAAGGTCAAACTGCAACCGACCAAATGGGACGGCATCCTCGCAGCCCTGGAGTCCAAGCGCCTGGACGCAGTGATCAACCAGGTGACCATCTCCGAAGAGCGCAAGAAGAAGTATGACTTCTCCGAGCCGTACACCGTTTCCGGTATTCAGGCACTGGTGTTGACCAAGAACAAGGACACCATCAAGACTGCACAAGACCTGTCCGGCAAGAAAGTCGGCGTGGGCCTGGGCACCAACTACGAACAGTGGGTCAAAGCCAATGTGCCTGGCGCAGACGTGCGCACCTATGAAGACGACCCGACCAAGTTCCAGGACCTGCGTGTTGGCCGCATCGACGCCATCCTGATCGACCGTCTGGCCGCGCTGGAATACGCCAAGAAAGCCAAGGACACCACCGCCGCCGGTGAAGCGTTCTCCCGTCAGGAAGCCGGTATCGCCCTGCGCAAAGGTGAACCAGAGCTGCTGGCCGCTGTGAACAAGGCCATCGACAAACTGCGTGCCGACGGCACCCTGGCCAAACTCTCCGAGAAATACTTCAACGCTGACGTCACTAAATAATGGAAGAAGCTTTCCAACTCGCACTGGATTCCGCGCCCTTTCTGCTCAAGGGCGCGTACTACACAGTGATCCTCAGCCTGGGCGGCATGTTCTTCGGGCTGCTGATGGGCTTCGGCCTGGCCTTGATGCGTCTGTCGCGCTTCAAACTGGTGAGCTGGATTGCCCGCATCTACGTGTCGTTCTTTCGCGGCACGCCGTTGCTGGTGCAGCTGTTCGTGATCTATTACGGCTTGCCGCAATTGGGTGTCGAACTTGATCCGCTGCCGGCTGCCCTGATCGGCTTCTCGCTGAACATGGCGGCCTATGCCTGCGAAATCCTGCGTGCCGCCATCAGCTCCATCGAGCGCGGCCAGTGGGAAGCCGCGGCCAGCATCGGCATGACCCGCGCGCAGACCCTGCGCCGGGCCATCCTGCCGCAGGCCATGCGCACGGCCCTGCCGCCGCTGGGCAATAGTTTTATCTCGCTGGTCAAGGACACGGCACTGGCCGCCACCATCCAGGTGCCGGAATTGTTCCGCCAGGCGCAGTTGATCACCGCCCGAACTTTCGAGATTTTCACCATGTATCTGGCCGCCGCGCTGATCTACTGGGTTCTGGCGACGGTGCTTTCGCACCTGCAGAACCAGTTGGAAGCGCGGGTCAATCGGCACGACCAGGAGTCCTGACCCCATGATTGTCGTGGAAAAACTGACAAAGCAGTTCAAGGGTCACGTTGTGCTCAACGGCATCGATCTCGAGGTGAAGGAAGGCGAGGTCGTGGCGATCATCGGGCCGAGCGGCTCGGGCAAAACCACGTTCCTGCGTTGCCTTAACTTCCTCGAAGAACCCAGCAGCGGCCGGATCAAGGTCGGTGACATCGAGATCGATGGCAACCGCCCGTTGAATCAGCAGCAGAGCCTGGTGCGACGCTTGCGCCAGCATGTGGGCTTCGTGTTCCAGAACTTCAACCTGTTCCCCCATCGCACGGCCCTGGAAAACGTCGTGGAAGGTCCGATCGTGGTGAAGAAGACGCCGCCTGCCGAAGCCATTGCCCTGGGCAAGAAGTTGTTGGCCCGGGTCGGGCTGGCGGGCAAGGAAGACGCTTACCCGCGACGCCTCTCCGGTGGTCAGCAACAACGCGTGGCCATCGCCCGCGCGCTGGCGATGGAGCCGGAAGTGATCCTGTTCGACGAGCCGACTTCGGCGCTCGACCCGGAACTGGTGGGTGAAGTGTTGTCGACCATTCGCAGCCTGGCCGAAGAAAAACGCACCATGGTGATCGTCACCCACGAAATGGCTTTTGCCCGTGACGTGGCCAATCGTGTGGTGTTTTTTGACAAGGGCGTGATCGTTGAACAAGGCGAAGCCAAGGCGCTGTTTGCCAATCCAAAAGAAGTACGGACCCAACAGTTTCTTAGCAAATTCCTGAACAACACCCACAACTAAACCCAGCACGCACATATAAACTTCCATGGATGGAAGTTGTTAAATCGACCATTACACCCTGCGTAAGCACCCTCATAATTTCTGCCCTCCGCCGATTTCTGGTGCGGTACATATTTATGTCCTGCTACAAATTCCTGTCGCCTACCATTCACTGACATTCAAACCAGCCTTCGTAAAGGACTGAAGTAAAAAGCTGCGAAAAGCGGCGGATTCTGTGGCCATCTTCGCCAATGCGGCGCTGCCTATTAACCCGCACGCGTAGGAGCTTTCTGAATAACTACCGATGCGATACTTCATCCCCTCACTCTATTGACACTTATTCCTGCGCACTTTTATCTAGCGCCCGATCAAGCCAAATACTTTTTATTGTCATGCAAAGTAATGAGTCGTTTGTTACTCGTTCATTCAGTTATTTCAGAAACGGACTTCGCTGCTTCGCCTCAAGGAGAACCCAATGAAAAACCCCACGAACAAATCCGAACTCGCGCCACCGAGGGTGGCGCAATCCCACAAAAGCGGCATCAACACGACGTCGGCGTCTCACCTGTTGATCGAAGTGGCGCCCTACCCCGGCATGGACGACGGGGATCTGATCGAATTGTTCTGGGACGACTGCTACGTGGCCTCCAAGGTGCTGACCCACCAGGACGTCGGCAAAGCGGTGAACCTTCGAGTGCCCGAAAGCTTTGTTGCCAATGGCTCCTCACGTATTCATTACCGCCTCATGCAGGTAGGTCAGGGGCCTGCGCTGTCCGCCATGACGCCCATCCAGGTAAAGCTCGACTGCCCGGGTGGCCAACCGTGCCCCTTGTGTGGTGACGAAAACCAGAGCCTGGCACCCGTGAGCATCCCGGAAACCATCCGGCGCCAGGGGGTCAACCCGAACCAAATCAAACGCGGCGTTCCCCTGACCATCGAGCCGTACCTGAACATGGCCGTCGATGACGCAATCACCCTGCGCTGGGGTGACGCGCGCATGGACCTGCCACGGCTCAAGGCCAGCGAAGTCGGCCAGCCGATTCATGTCTGGGTACCGCCGTCGATCATTCTTGAAGCCGGTGAAGACCTGCGACTCGAAGTGACCTATTGCATCCTTGACCGGGTGGGTAACAACTCGCGCTGGGCGCCGGCACGCACCTTGAAAATCGGCTGCAGCAACCCGTGCCTGATGGTCCGGACGAAGGAAACATCCTGAACCTCGCACCTTGTTACTGAACGAAGTGCGCCTTTTCACTGTTGCTGCAACAGCAAGTGTTGCCGGGCACACAGTGGGTAGAGACACACTTCTATCCATATTCCAAAAATCTAGTTTATTAAATTTTTATACGCATTTAGGGTATATGAACCGGACCACCGGACCTTCTTTTTTTTACTTCGCCGCCCCCGCGGCGGTTCATGAGATGTGAGGTAGGTATGGTCCGGAACACAATCACCCCAGTGCAGATCGCCAGGGCATTGCATGCAGCCAAGGAGCGGCACTGATGTCCAGTCTTGCAGACGCAATCGTCCAGAGCGATGTGGACATCGCCCCGTTGTTGTTACCCGCCCAAGTCCTGCGCAACGACGCCCAGGCCATCGAGGCAGCCCATGAGTTGGCCCAGGTCGCCCGCTTGCAGGCGGCCAGACGCGATCGTCAGCGCAAGCTGCCCTGGTCAGAAATTGAACAGTTCACCCGCAGCGGCCTGGGCAGCATTGGCATACCGCGCGAATACGGGGGGCCGCAGGTTTCGTTCGTCACCCTGGCTGAGGTGTTCGCGATCATTTCCGCTGCCGATCCGGCGTTGGGCCAGATCCCGCAGAACCAGTTCGGCATTCTCAATCTGGTACTCGGCAGCGCCACCGAAGCGCAGAAAAAGCAGCTGTTCAAAAGCGTACTCGAGGGCTGGCGCATCGGTAACGCAGGACCTGAACGCGGGACCAAACACACTCTGGAACTCAAGGCGCGGATCACCGCTGATGGCGACGGATATATCATCAACGGGCAGAAGTTCTACTCCACCGGCGCCCTGTTCGCGCACTGGGTCGCCGTCAAGGCACTGAACGATGAGGGCAAGCAGGTGCTGGCCTTCGTTCGTCGCGGCACACCAGGCCTGCGTATCGTCGACGATTGGTCCGGGTTCGGTCAGCGTACGACCGCCAGCGGCACCATCCTGCTCAATAACGTGCGGGTCGACGCCGAGCTGGTGGTGGACAACTGGAAGATCAACGAAAAACCCAACACCCAGGGTGCGGTGTCGCAGTTGATTCAAGCGGCCATCGACGCAGGCATCGCCCGTGGCGCCATCGACGATGCCATCGAATTCGTGAAAACCCGCGCCCGCCCCTGGATCGATGCCAAGGTCGAACGCGCCAGCGATGACCTGTATGTGATCGCCGACATCGGCAAACTGAAGATCGAACTGCACGCCGCCGAGGCGCTGCTGCACAAGGCCGCTCAAGTACTGGATCAGGTGCATGCCGCGCCGCTCACTGCCGAGTCCGCCGCACGCGCCTCGATTGCCGTGGCAGAGGCCAAGGTACTGACCACCGAGATCTCGCTGCAGGCCAGCGAGAAGCTGTTCGAGCTGGCCGGCAGCCGCGCCACCCTGGCCGAGTTCAACCTCGACCGCCACTGGCGCAACGCACGCGTGCACACCCTGCATGACCCCGTGCGTTGGAAATACCACGCCGTCGGCGCGTACCGACTGAACGGCACATTGCCGGCCCGTCATTCCTGGATTTAACGACCAGACACCTGGAGAAAACACATGCCTCTTTCTCGTCCCGTCGCGGTCATCACCAGCGATGAGCAAGCCCTGATCGTCGCCACTGACCTGGCCGAAGACTTCAAACGCGACAGCGCACTGCGTGATCGCGAGCGCCGTCTGCCGTACCCGGAGCTGGAAGTATTTTCCCGCTCTGGCCTGTGGGGCATCAGCGTGCCCGGGGAATACGGCGGCGCCGGTGTTTCCAATGTCACACTGGCCAAGGTGATCGCCCTGATCGCCCAGGCCGATGGTTCCCTGGGACAGATCCCGCAAAACCATTTTTACGCCCTCGAAGTGCTGCGCGTAACCGGCAGCGTCGAGCAGAAAAAGCGTCTTTATGCCGAAGTACTCGCCGGTCAACGCTTCGGAAATGCGCTGGCCGAGCTTGGCACCAAAACCGCCCACGACCGCACCACGCGCTTGAGCCGCGACGGTGATGGCTATCGCATCAACGGGCGCAAGTTCTACGCCACCGGCGCCCTCTACGCGCAGCGCATCCCGACTTCGGTGGTGGACGAAAACGGCGTACAGCAACTTGCTTTCGTACCCCATGACAGCAAAGGTTTAACGGTGATCGACGACTGGAGCGGCTTCGGCCAACGCACCACTGGCAGCGGTTCAGTGGTGTTCGAAGACGTATTTGTCGCGACCGAGGATGTGATCCCTTTTCAAAGCGCGTTCGAGACCCCGACCACGGTCGGCCCCCTGGCGCAAATTCTTCACGCCGCCATCGACACTGGCATCGCTCGCGCAGCCTTTGAAGACGCGCTGCATTTCGTGCGGACCAAGACGCGCCCGTGGATCGACGCCACCCATGAAAAAGCCAGCGAAGACCCGCTGACCCTCAAGAGCTTCGGCCACCTGAGCGTTCGTTTGCATGCCGCCGAGGCCTTGTTGGAGCGCGCCGGCGAATTCCTCGACAAGGCGCAGGCCGACACCCGCGCCGATACGGTCGCGGCGGCATCGATTGCAGTCGCCGAAGCCCGCGCCATCAGCACCGAAGTCTCCCTCGCGGCTGGTAGCACGCTGTTCGAACTCGCCGGCAGCCAGGCCACCCTGATCGAACACGGTTACGATCGCCACTGGCGCAACGCGCGGGTCCACACGCTGCACGACCCGGTGCGCTGGAAGTATCACGCCGTGGGCAACTACTACCTCAACGACGAGAATCCTCCACTGCGGGGGACGATCTGATGGCCGGGTCGAAAAAGAAGATCCTGCTCAACGCGTTCAACATGAACTGCATCGGGCACATCAACCATGGTTTGTGGACGCACCCACGGGATACCTCTACCCAATACAAGACCCTCGACTACTGGACCGAGCTGGCGCAATTGCTGGAGCGTGGCCTGTTCGACGGGCTGTTCATCGCCGACATCGTCGGCGTGTATGACGTCTACCAGCACTCAGTTGACGTGCCTCTCAAGGAGTCGATCCAGTTGCCGGTCAACGACCCGCTACTGCTGGTATCGGCCATGGCGGCCGTGACGAAAAACCTCGGGTTCGGCCTGACCGCCAACCTGACCTACGAGCCGCCGTACCTGTTCGCCCGACGCATGTCGACGCTCGATCACCTGAGCAGCGGCCGGGTGGGCTGGAACATTGTCACCGGCTACCTGGACAGCGCGGCCAAGGCCATGGGATTGAGGGAGCAGGTGGAACATGACCGGCGTTACGACCAGGCCGACGAATACTTGCAGGTGCTCTACAAGCTGTGGGAAGGCAGCTGGGAAAACGACGCAGTGCTCAACGACCCGAGCCAGCGCATCTACGCGCAGCCGGAAAAAGTACACAAGGTCGAGCACAGGGGCGAGTTCTATCAGGTCGAGGGTTATCACCTCTGCGAACCTTCGCCGCAGCGCACCCCGGTACTGTTCCAGGCTGGCAGTTCGGACCGTGGGCTGCGCTTCGCCGGCCAGCATGCCGAGTGCGTATTCATCAGCGGTCGGGACAAACCATCGACCCGTGTCCAAGTGGACAAGGTACGCGCCAGCGCTGTCGAGGCCGGGCGTAACCCGCAAGACATCAAAGTGTTCATGGGCCTGAACGTGATTGTCGGCGCCACCCAGGAACAGGCCTGGGCCAAGCATGCCGAGTACCTGAGCTACGCCAGTGCCGAGGCCGGCGTGGCGCATTTCTCGGCGTCCACCGGGATCGATTTTTCCGAGTACGCCATCGACGAGCCGATCCAGTACGTGAAGAGCAACGCGATCCAGTCGGCCACTCAGCACCTGAAAAACAACGACTGGACCCGCCGCAAACTGCTTGAACAACACGCCCTCGGCGGTCGTTACATCACCGTGGTCGGCTCGCCCGAGCAAGTGGCCGATGAGCTGGAATCGTGGATCGCCGAAACCGGCCTGGACGGGTTCAACCTGACGCGCATTGTCACGCCGGAAAGTTATGTCGATTTCATTGATCTGGTGATCCCCGAGCTGCAGCGGCGCGGGTCGTACAAGACCGCGTATGACCAGGGCAGCTTGCGGCAGAAGCTGTTTCGCGAAGGGGATCATTTGCCTGGGCAACATACCGGGTCGGCTTACCGGCGTTAAAAGCATCGCGGGCAAGCCCGCTCCTACAAGGAGCGGCCGTGCCCGCGATGAGGCCAGACCAAACAGCACACATTTCAAATACTGACTGGAAAACCACCATGACCAAACACACCCTCTCCCACCCAGTCAAAGCACTGGCCCTGGCCCTCGGCCTTTTCAGCTCCATCACCTTCGCCGCTGACGCGCCGTTGAAAATCGGCACCACCGCCGCCTTCGCCATTCCGCTGGAGGCCGCCGTCGATGAAGCCAACAAACAAGGCCTGAAAGTCGAACTGGTGGAGTTCACTGACTGGATCGCCCCCAACGTCAGCCTCGCGGCCGGCGACATCGACGTGAACTACTTCCAGCACATCCCGTTCCTGGAAAACGCCAAGGCCGCTGCCGGTTTCGACCTGGTGCCGTTCGCGCCAGGGATCATCAACAACGTCGGCCTCTACTCGAAGAAATACAAAAGCTTCGACGAACTGCCAGAGGGCGCCAGCGTGGCCATCGCCAACGACCCCATCAACAGCGGGCGCGGCTTGCAGCTGCTGGCCAAGGCGGGGCTGATCACACTCAAGCCAGGGGTGGGCTACAAGGCCACCGAAGAAGACATCATCGCCAACCCGAAGAAGATCAAGATCCTGCAGGTCGAAGCCGTGCAACTGGTGCGCGCCTACGACGACGCCGACCTGGTGCAGGGTTACCCGGCCTACATCCGCCTGGCGAAGACGTTCGATGCCGGTTCCGCACTGTTGTTCGACGGCCTGGACCACAAGGAATACGTGATTCAGTTCGTCATTCAGCCCAAGAGCAAAACCGACCCGCGGCTGATCAAGTTCGTCGACATCTACCAACACTCGCCTGCCGTTCGCGCCGCGCTGGACAAGGCTCACGGCAAACTCTATCAAGCCGGTTGGGAAAGCTGAGAATGAGTGCCGCGACGCCACTGCGACTGGAAACTCCAGCGCCCCATAAAGTTGAACAAACAGTCCTGCATCCGCAGCTCAATCACGCGCACGTACGCTTCATCGGCCTGGGGAAGACCTACAACGGCCAGCAAGGTCCAGTGGCCGCGTTGCACGGCATCGACCTGGCGATCCAGCGTGGTGAAGTGTTCGGCATCATCGGCCGCAGCGGCGCCGGCAAATCATCGCTGATCCGTACCATCAATCGACTGGAACAACCGAGCAGCGGCCGCGTGCTGATCGATCAGGTCGACATCGGCGAGTTCGATGAAGACCGCCTTGTGACGCTGCGCCGACGCATCGGAATGATTTTCCAGCACTTCAACCTGATGTCAGCCAAGACCGTGTGGCAGAACGTCGAGCTGCCGTTGAAGGTTGCCGGCGTGCCGAAAGAAAAGCGCGAGCAGAAAGTCCGTGAATTGCTGGAGCTGGTGGGCCTGCAAGCCAAGCACAAGGCTTACCCGGCGCAGCTCTCCGGCGGACAGAAACAGCGCGTCGGCATCGCCCGCGCCCTGGTGCACGACCCCGATATTCTGCTGTGCGATGAAGCCACTTCGGCACTGGACCCGGAGACAACGCAATCGATTCTCGGCCTGTTGCGCGAGATCAACCGGCGCCTGGGCCTGACCATTGTGCTGATCACCCATGAGATGGCCGTGATCCGCGACATCTGCGACCGCGTTGTGGTGCTGGAGCACGGCCGCATTGTCGAGCAAGGGCCTGTGTGGGAAGTCTTCGGCAACCCGCAGCACGAGGTCAGCAAGACCTTGCTCGCCCCGTTGCAGCATGGCTTGCCGGCCGAGTTGCAAAGCCGCCTGCACGTGCAACCGCCCTCTTCTGAAGCTGCGGTGGTCCTTCGCCTGCAGCTCACGGGTAGCGCCACCGATGAACCGGACCTCGCCGCCCTGTTCGCCGCCCTCGGCGGACGGGTGCGCTTGCTCCAGGGCGGTGTCGAACACATTCAAGGGCATGCACTGGGGCAATTGGTGCTGGCGGTGTCCGGGTCAACGCTCGGGACGGAATCGTTGCGCCAGCGTGCGCAAAACTGGGCACAACAGGTCGAGGTGCTGGGCTATGTGGTTTGATCGCTTGCTACAAGGTTTCATCGACACCTTCCTGATGGTCGGTGTGTCCTCATTGATCGCGCTGCTGGCGGGTATTCCCTTGGCGGTGATCCTGGTCACCAGCGGCAAGGACGGCATCTACCAGGCCCCAGCGTTGAACCGTGCACTGGGCGCATTCGTGAATCTGTTCCGCTCGATTCCGTTCCTGATCCTGATGGTCGCGCTGATCCCTTTCACCCGCCTGATCGTCGGCACCACCTACGGCGTGTGGGCCGCCGTGGTGCCGCTGACCATCGCTGCTACGCCGTTCTTCGCGCGGATCGCCGAAGTCAGCCTGCGCGAGGTCGATCACGGTTTGATCGAAGCGGCACAGGCCATGGGCTGCCGTCGCTGGCACATCGTCTGGCATGTGCTCCTGCCCGAAGCGCTCCCCGGCATCGTCGGCGGCTTCACCATCACCCTGGTGACCATGATCAACTCCTCGGCCATGGCCGGAGCAATCGGGGCCGGAGGGTTGGGGGACATTGCGTATCGGTATGGGTATCAGCGCTTTGATAGCCAGATCATGCTGACGGTGATCGTGTTGCTGGTGGCGTTGGTGGCGGTGATTCAGTTGGGTGGGGATCGGTTGGCGCGGGGGTTGAACAAACGGTGAGAGTGGGTGCCCCCTTCAACGCCTGGCAAACAACGACTTGAAGAAAGACTTCTTCGGTCTTTCCCGATGCGGTGGTGCGGCCGCCCAGTCCTGGGCAGGGCGGGGCGCCGGCTGCGCTGTGGCTGCTGGGGCATGACTGCGTGCCAAATCCTCGTTGTAGATTTGCTGGGCAGTCATCCCCGTCGCCTCCATCCTGAAGATGATGTTCATGCCCGCGCTTTCACCCCAGCGCTCTTTGGCTGCCTCCCAAACGCCCTGCTTTTTCAAATACGAGATCAAACCATTGAAGTCCTTTTTGTACATGTTAACCAGGCGCTCGTAGCTTTCGGGCGAGCCGATGGCGTTGATTCTGAGTGTCGAGTCAAACGCCGCGCCTTGAGGAATCGGAGCGTAACTCACAGCGTTCTGCGGCGGCCCGAGTTCTCGGATCAAGCCCTCGACATGGATCGTGGAGTCGGGTTTGTAATGCCCGGAATGGTTGTCGAATATGAATTTGCCCGCATCATGCTCGTCGACTTTCAATATCCCGGCGAACACCGGCAGCCCCATTTGCGGCTGCATGCCCAAATGCTGGAAGTACATGTTGGCAAACAGGCGGAGCTTTCCCTGCTGATCGCGAAACAAGGTAATGGCCTGGCCTGAGGACGACGGGTACCACTCGGAATTTTCGCCTTCGATCACGTTCATTCCCCGGCCATACACCGGGCCGGTACTCATGAACGCGCTTTGCTCCTGGTTCCAGGTCAACTCTTCGAACCATCCTGTGCCTATGGTCTTGTTCATCGGATTGACAATATCGGCGATGAAAATATCCACCGGAAACGACAGCGTGCCTTGCCTGTCGTAGAAGTTGATCGGATTGTTCCGCACCATCGCATAAAGATTGGGCCCGTCCACCTGCCCGGCCGGGTCTGGGCTGATCCAGCGCTGGAGCCAAGGCGCCAGATAACGATGCCCGTAGTGGTACAACCCGGTGGCATCACGCTCCCGACACGAATAGCGCAGGTTCTTGTACTTCGCCACCCATTCGGACTTGCCCGCCCAGCAAGCGGTACCACCGAAGGGATAGTAGTGCTCCTGCGTCAGCACATCCGCGTCCTGGTCCAGTTCGAGCGTGCTGGAGCCCAGATGATCGCTAAGGATGTAACGCAGTTGATCGGCATACACACCTTGCGGCCAATGCAGTGCTCGAACGCTACTGCGCCCCGCTTCGATCGAAATCACGTGGTGCTCTTCACCATCAGCCTGACGGCGTATCTCAAGGTTGGGCAGGTAGCGGACTTCTACTTGCAACGCGCGGCGACTGTTGTGGCTCACGCTTACCTTACGCACCCGGTGACCCGGACGATCATAGGCGTATCGCTCATCATCGCCGGGGTCATCGTGGCGACTGACCAAGGTCACACGACTCAATTGATTGCGTGTGTCCCATGTCATGACTTGTCCGCGCTGTAATGCCAGCTGGTTGCCAGCGGCGTCGAAACCCGCGTCAATATCGGGCTCGCCGGGCAGCGATCCATCCTCACGCCGGGGCAGGCTTCGGTTGCTGTGAGCCGACGTGAACATCGTCAAACCGGGGACGTTGCTGTGATGGCGGTTGATCAGGTTACCGGCCTTGTCGTAGTCGAAACCCTGGGTGTAGTTGCGCCGTTGGTTGGGGTCCAGCGGGATGGGGAGTAAGGCGGGTAATGCAGGGCCGTGGCTCGGAGTAACGACTTCCCAACCTGAAGCTTCGATCAGTTGGTACAGGCTGTCATAACGGTAACGGATGATCGGTTCGACGCGCTGGTTGTTGAACCAGGTTACCGACTGAGCTTTATCCTCCAGTTCGGTGATGTTACCGGCCGGATCGTAGGTGTAGTTCAGGTCCTGCAAAGAGTTTTGACCAGAGACTGATGCAACGGAACGTCGCAAGCGACCATCATCGTCGCCGTAGAAGCATTGCGTTCGTACGCCGTTGCCAGCGGTTTCGCTTTCGACCTGACCCAAGGCGTTGTGATGAACATCGCTGATCAGACACTGCGGCTGCTTCCCTGCCAGCAACAACCAGCTTTCACGCCTCATGCCCGCCACGCCAAAAACGAAGCTTCGGACGTTACCCATGGCATCGGTCTGATGTTCAACATCTCCCGTGGGAAGAAAAGCGTGGCGTGTCACATAGGACTGCTCTTCCAGCCGTTGCTCTCGCTCTTCGAGATCAAGGGGCCAGTCGGGCGTTTCCAATTCGTTGAGAAAGCGCCGACTTTCAACCAACGCAGTACCGAGCAATCCATACTCATCAATGATGCCGGAGCCCGCCGGATCATCATGACGAATCAACCGACCGCATTGATTTCGCGTGGCCGCCCCATCACCGTAACTGAACCGATCCACGACCCGCATCTGTTCAATGACCGTCAGCGGACGCTGCTGGTCGTCGTACTCGAATCGCGTCTGGTTGCCTCGGCCGTCCCAAACCGAGTGCAGTGTACCTGCGTGATTCATCAGTTTCAGTTGCCAACCTGCATCCACACTCTCCGTCAGCACAGGCTGGCCGCTCAGTCCAAACACTGTCGCCTGATTGGCTTTCGTTGAAGTGCCGAAAAGTCGTGGATCCCAGGTTGCAACCGTGCGGCCCACTTCATCGAAAACCTGACGGGTGACGCGCGATTCAATGTCCTCCCCGTCAGCCAGGCGACAATAACCGACGCTGCGGATCGGTCGCGAACGCGGGTCCACAACGGTCAACGTCGGTGTGTCGCGGTGAGCATTCACGGCCTGACAGTCCCTCGCCCCAATCGGCACAGACTGAGACATCGAGCGGCGAACCGATACTGTTAGAAGTAACAGGGGCGACCAGTGGCATAGCGTATATTGGGTCAAATCCCATTGCCGTGCAGCCGACCATGAAACAGTCTCCTACCGACCTCGAACAAATCACCGCCACCACGCTGGGTCATTACAACTCAGTGGCCGAAGGCTTTCGTGAGGGGACACGCGATCATGATGTGAGCCAGAACATCGACGCGCTGTTGCGCCATGTCCATGGCGCGGCGCCGTTCGACATTCTGGATTTTGGCTGCGGCCCGGGGCGGGACCTGCAAGCCTTCACTCGCTTGGGGCACCGGGCCGTAGGCCTGGATGGTTCGGACAAGTTTGCGCAGATGGCGCGCGAGGACAGTGGTTGCGAGGTGTGGCAGCAGGACTTCCTCAAGCTCGACCTGCCAGCCGAACGCTTCGACGGGATTTTTGCCAATGCGGTGCTGTTTCACATTCCCCGTCAGGAGTTGCCTCGCGTTTTGAAGCAATTGCACGGCACCTTGAAGCCGGGCGGAGTGTTGTTCAGCTCCAATCCGCGTGGCGAGAATCAGGAAGGCTGGAACGGCTCGCGGTATGGGGCCTATCACGATCTGGCGGCGTGGCACGGGTTGCTCACCGAGGCGGGGTTTGTGGAGTTGGAGCATTACTACCGGCCAACGGGGTTGCCGCGCGAGCAGCAGCCTTGGTTGGCGAGTGTTTGGCGCAAGGTGTAGGGCTTTGATTCTGCAGTGTGAGAACTGACGCCTTCGCGGGCAAGCCCGCTCCCACAGGAGAGCGAGTTCTACTGAACAACTCGGTCCACTGTGGGAGCGGGCTTGCTCGCGATAGAGCGCGAAGCGCTCTGCTTCTCTACTTTGGCTCGCGGATTTTGTACCAGGCCACATACAGCGCTGGCAAAAACAGTAGCGTCAGCAACGTCGCAATGATGATCCCGCCAATCATCGCGTAAGCCATCGGACCCCAGAACACTTCCCGGGCAATCGGGATCATCCCCAAACTCGCCGCTGCCGCCGTCAACAAGATCGGTCGGCGCCGATGCTCCGTGGCTTGCACCACCGCATCCCAGGGCGTGGAGCCAGCCTTTTCGTAGGCATCGATCTGCGTCACCAGAATCACCGAGTTGCGGATGATGATGCCGATCAGCGCCAGGATCCCGAGAATCGCCACGAAGCCCATCGGCGTGCCAGTGGGGATGAGCGCCAGCACCACGCCAATGAGCCCGAGCGGCGCGACGCTGGCGACCAGGAACACTTTCTGCCCGCTGTGCAACTGGATCATCAGGAACGTGGCCATCAGGAACAGCATCAGCGGCACGACCTTGGCAATCGGGCCCTGGGCCTTGGCGCTCTCCTCCACCGTACCGCCGGTGGCGACTTTGTAACCCACCGGGAGTGAGGCCGCGAACTGATCGATGGTCGGTTTCAGTTGTGTCACCAGGTCGGTCGGTTGAATCTCGTCGCGCACCGCCGCCTTGATGGTGATCGTCGGCTTGCGGTCGCGTCGCCAGACCAGCGGCTGTTCCAGTTCATAGCGCAGGGTGGCGAAAGCGAGCAACGGAATCGAAGTGCCGCTCGGCGTGACGATCTGCAGGTTCTGCAAGGTCTCCGGTGTGCCACGCTCTTCGTCAACCGCACGGCCCACGACATTGATCAGGTAGATGTCGTCATCGACCTGCGTCACCTGCGCCCCGGCGACAATGCTGTTCATCAGGTTGGCCACCTGCTCCGAGGACAACCCCAACTGCCGCACCTTGTCCTGGGCGATGTCGATGCGCAGGACTTTGCCCGGCTCGTTCCAGTCATAAATGATCTCGCCGATGTGGGAGTTTTTGTCCAACTCCGTGGCCAGGGCGATGGCGTGTTTGCGCACCTGGTCGATGTCCTTGCCACTGACCCGGTATTGAATCGGCCGACCGACCGGCGGGCCCATTTCCAGGGCCTGGACATAACTGCCGATACCCACAAAATCCTTGCGCAAGCGCTCACGCAAACGCTGGCTCAGGGCCTCACGCGATTCCAGGCCCTTGCTGACGATGACCAGTTGCGCGTAATACGGGTTTTGCAATTGCTGGTCCAGCGGCAGGTAGAAACGAATCGCCCCTTCGCCGATGTAGGTGCTCCAGCGCTCGATGTCCGGGTCGTCCTTGAACGTCGCCTCGAGTTTGTCCACCGCCTTGCGGGTTTCGGCAATCGAGAGCGTTTTGTGGCAGGTTCAGGTCGACAAGAATTTCCGGGCGGTCCGAGGACGGGAAGAACTGGTTCTGCACGAACTTCATGCAATAGACCGATGCCAGGAACAGGGCGAGGGTGATCCCGATCGCCCACCAGCGATTGCGCATGGACCAGAGCATGCCGTAATTGAAAGCCCGACCCACGCGGCCGGGCTCGGCATTGTGCGGTTTGACCTTGGCGCTGAGGATGTGCACGCCGATCACCGGCGCGAACAATACGGCAACGATCCACGACACCAGCATCGCCACGGCGATCACTGCGAACAGCGTGAAGGTGTACTCGCCCGCCGAACTGGCGTTGAGCCCGATGGGCACAAAACCGGCGACCGTCACCAGCGTACCGGTGAGCATCGGGAAAGCTGTAGAGGTGTAGGCGAACGTGGCGGCCTGCTCCTTGGTCTCACCCATCTCCAGGCGCGTGACCATCATCTCCACCGTGATCATCGCGTCGTCCACCAGAAGGCCCAGGGCGATGATCAACGCGCCGAGGGAAATCCGCTGCATGGTGATGCCGCTGTATTCCATGAACACAAAGACCATGGCCAGCACCAGCGGAATCGAGCAAGCCACCACCAGGCCGGCGCGCACGCCGAGGCTGACGAAGCTGACCAGCATCACGATCACCACCGCTTCGAACAACGCGCTGGTGAAACCGCCGACCGCCTTCTCGACCACCGCCGCCTGGTCGGAGACGTTGTGCACGCCGACGCCCACCGGCAGGTCGGCGGTCAGCTCGGTCATGCGCTGGTGAAGCGCCTTGCCGAATTCCTGGATGTTGCCGCCCTTCTTCATGGCGATGGCCAGGCCGATGGCCTGATGACCGTCGTAGCGAAACTCCGGGTTCGCCGGGTCAACGTAACCACGGCTGATGTCGGCAATGTCCGCCAGGCGATAGAAGCGATCATTGAGCCGCAGGTTGACGTTGGCCAGGTCTTTTTCCGAGGCGAACTGCCCGGTGGTGCGCACCGAGATCCGCTCCGGCCCGGCTTCGATCACCCCCGCCGGGGTCACGGCGTTTTGCGATTGCAGGCTCGACACCACCTGCCGCTCATCAATGCCCAGCGCCGCCAGTTTGCGCGTGGAGAAGTTGAGGTACAGCACCTCATCCTGCTCACCGATCATCTCGATCTTGCCCAACCCCGGCACGTCACGGATCTCGGCACGGACCTGCTCGACGTAATCTCGTAGTTGGCGCAGGGACAGACCGTCAGCGGTGAAGGCATACACCGAGCCGAATACATCACCGAACTCGTCGTTGAACGCAGGACCTTGCAAGCCCTGGGGGAACTGGCCACGGATGTCGTTGATCTTCTTGCGCACCTGGTACCAGATTTCCGGGATGTCCTTGGCGCTGGTGGTGTCACGCAGGAACACGAACACTGTCGACTCACCGGGTCGGGTGTAGCTTTTCACATAGTCGAGGGAGTCCAGTTCCTCGAGTTTTTTCTCGATGCGGTCAGTGACCTGCTTGAGGGTTTCTTCCTGCGTCGCCCCCGGCCAGCGGCTCTGGATGACCATAGTCTTGATGGTGAAAGAAGGGTCCTCTTCGCGCCCCAGGTTCATGTAGGAGAACACCCCCATGAGCAGCGCAACCAGCATCAGGTACCAGATGAACGACTGATGTTTGAGCGCCCATTCGGATAAGTTGAAACTCCCTTTCATCGTGGGCTGTCCTCATCGAGTTTCACTTTTTGCCCAGGCTTCAGGCTGTTAACACCGGCACTCACCACCCGATCGCCGGACTTCACACCGCTGGCCAGGACCATCGTTGAATCGGTACGACTGACCACGTTCACATCACGGGGCGAAACCGTCGCGTTCTGCTGATCGATGACCCAGATCCGGGTTTTGCCGTCGACTTCCTGCAAGGCCGTCAGGGGCAGCTCAATGCGCGGCGCGATCGCCGAGCTGAGGGTGACGCTGATGGCGGTGCCCAGGCGAAAAGCGGGCGGTGTCTCAGCGAGGGTCAGGCGTGCGCGACGGGTACGGGTGGCGCTCTCGGCCTGGGGTTCGATTTCACGCACAGTGGCGGTGGTGCTGATACTCGGGTCGAGCTCTACTGCCACCTTGAACACCACATCAGCCGGCAACTGCTCGACCAGCGTGTCCGGCAGGTCGATCACCGCCTCCTTGATGTCCGGTTGCGCCAGGGTCACCACTTGCTGGCCGGCTGTCACCACTTGCCCGGCTTCGGCATTCCACGCGGTGACGACCGCCTTGTGATCGGTGCGCAGTTCGACATAACCCAGCGCATCCTTGGCCTGATCGACCGCTGACTTCGCCTGATCATGAGCGGCCTGGGTGGTCTTAAGATTGGTTTGCGCCTCGTCCAGCTGGGCCTGGGCACCAACGCCGCGATCGAACAACTCCTGCTGGCGTCGAGCATCGGCCTGGGCGTTGATCAATTGCGCCTGGACCTGCGCCAGATCACCCTGCGCGGCGCGCAACTGGTTTTGCTGATCGGAGGGATCGAGCGTGGCGAGCAAGGTGCCCTTCTCCACTTCCGTGCCGACGTCGACGTTGCGACTGGCAATGCGCCCAGCTATACGAAAACCGACATTGGTCTCAAAGCGAGCCTGGATGTTGCCCGCAAAGCGCCCGAGGGTTTGCTCGTCCAGCGCCTGCACCTCAACCGACAACACCGGGCGTACCGGCTCGGGCGGCGGCTCCTTGTCCGAGCAGGCTGCCAGCATCAGCGCAACGGCAACCAGTAACATCCGCGTCATGGCTGGGCTCCTTCGGCCAGGTCCTTGTAGGTGTTCTCGGCGATCTCGACCTTGACGCCCGGGTGCAACAGTTGGCCGCCAGCGATGATGACCTTTTCGCCTTCTTTGAGGCCGTCACTGATGATGACTTTGCCCGTCAGGTAACGACCGACGGTGACTGTTTGCAATTGCGCAGCGCCCTGCTCGTCCACTCGCCACACGGCCGGCTCGCTGAGATTCTTGGTGAGTGCCGACCACGGCAGCTCGACCGAGGACTTGCCAGGAATCCTGGCGGTCGCACTGACCACCGAGCCGAGCTGCATGCCATCCGGCAGACTGTCGAGGGTAACCTTGACCTGGACCGTCCCGGTCTGCGCAGAGACCGCGGGGGTGATTTCACGCACCGTGCCGGTGGTCTTGATCGCCGGGTTGTCGAGCAGGCTGACCACGATGGTTTTGTCGTCCGGCTCCTGCGCCAGCAGCGACTCGTAGATGTTGAATACGGCATCGCGGCCTCCATCGCGCGCCAGACTGAAAATCGGCACCGTTGCCTGCACCACCTGGCCGACCTCGGCCTGGCGCGCAGTGATGATCCCCGGCGCATCAGCAATCAGCGCGGTGTAACTGAGTTGGTCACGGGCATTGGCCAGTTGCGCCTGGGCGGCGCTCAGCGCACTTTGGCTGCTGCGCAACGCGGCCTGCGCCGAGTCATACTCGCTCTGGCTGGTATAGCCCTTGGGCAGCAATTTTTGTTGACGAACGAAGGCGGCGGCGGACTGGGTCACCCGCGCCTGTTCGGCGACCACCTGGGCCTGGGCGGAATCGACGTTGTTCTGCAGGTCTTTCGGGTCGAGTCTGGCCAGCACCTGCTTGGCCGAAATCCGGTCACCAACATCCACCGATCGCTGGATGATCTTGCCGCCGACCCGGAACGACAGGTCAGTCTGGACCCGTGCCTGCACATCACCGGTGAGGGTCACAGTCGCGGCGTATTCGGCCGGTTTGACCACTTGTACGAATACCCGCGGGCGGTCCTTCTCGACCTGGGGTTTTTCACCGCAGGCGCTCAACAGGACCAGCAGGCCAAGCCCCACCACACACTTCCAACCCGGACCAGCCATGCAGACTCCTTTTGCCTTGGACAAACGTGCCAATGGCGTTACGACTCTGAGCTTAGAACAGGGTTCAAAAGGTGCCTGGCTGGTTAAACATATTGCGCTGCCGTTCCCCTGTAGGAGCGAGCTTGCTCGCGATGGACGTCAACGATAACGCGGGTTGCCTGATATCCCGCGGTGTCTGTGCCTCCATCGCGAGCATGCTCGCTCCTACAGGGGACGGGGGCGATCAATGAAAACTGATCACCCCTGCCACTTGCCGCCTTCGACAATCACGCTCTCAGGCTTGGTGTCATCGCTCAGCTCCTTGCGCACGTACTGGTCGTAGAGCTTGAGCAGGTACTTCTCTTCACCCAGCTTGGCCAATTCGGCGTTGACCCAGTCGCGCAGTTCTATGTTGCCCTTCTTCACCGCCGGGGCGATTGGCGCTTCGGCGCCCAGGGTCTGCGGCAGCACGCGGTAGCCCGGGTTCTGCTTGGCCCAACTGAACAGCACCAGGTTGTCCTGGGCATAGGCGTCTCCACGACCATTGGCCAAGGCTTGCAGGGACTCGGAATTTTTCTCGAACTTGAGCAGTTTCCAGTCCGGGTGGTTCTTGGTCAGCCAGATGTCCGCTGTGGTGCCGGTGGTGACGATGGTGGTGCGACTCGCCAAGTCATCCAGGGTTTTCACTTCGCTGGTTTGTGGCACCAGCGCCTGGACCGCGACTTTCAGGTTCGGGTTGGTGAAGTCCACCGCTTCCTTGCGCTCCGGGGTCACGGTCATGTTGGCCAGGATCAAATCGACCTTGTCACTCTGCAGGAATGGAATGCGGCTAGCCGGTTCGACCGCAACGAACTCGACCTTGTTTTCATCGCCCAGCAAATCCTTGGCGAATTGGCGGCCAATGTCGGTATCGAAACCCACATAACGCCCCGACTCGTTGACGAATCCAAACGGCGGCTTGTCAGTGAAGACGCCGACGATCAGCTTGTCCCGCGCCTTGATCTTGTCCAGGTAACCGGCCGGTGCGGCGCTTTCGCTGGCCACTTTCGGCTTGGCGGGTTCTTCGGTCTTATTGCAGCCGGCCAACAACGCAAGGCCGAGCAGCGGGAGTAACAACAGTGAAGACTTGGCAGTTTTCATGGCAGTTCCTTTGTTTGAGTCGTTTTCGGTAGGGCGGCGACGTAGGAGAACTTCTCCAGGAACTGCTGCGCTCGTGCGGTTTGCGGGTTCGTAAAGAAAGTCTCGGGAGGGTTCTGTTCAAGGATTCGCCCGGCATCCATGAACACGATTCGGTCGGCCACGGCGCGGGCGAAGGCCATTTCGTGGGTGACGATCAGCAGCGTCATACCTTCTCGGGCCAGGCCCTGGATGACTTCCAGCACTTCCTTGACCATTTCCGGGTCGAGAGCGGCGGTGACTTCATCGAACAACATGACCTTGGGGTTCATGCACAGCGAGCGGACAATGGCAATTCGTTGCTGCTGGCCGCCGGAGAGCTGACGGGGAAAGACGTCGCGCTTGTCCAGCAAACCGACGCGAGCCAACAAGGCCTCGGCTTGAGACCGCGCCTCACGGCGCTCGCGTTTTTGCACCTTGACCGGACCGAGCAGCAGGTTGTCGAGTACGCTCATGTGCGGGAACAGGTGATAACTCTGGAACACCATGCCGATCTGCTGCCGCACCTCGCGCCAGTCGGTGCGTGGGGCCAGCAGCTCGCGACCGGCAAACCTGAGGCTGCCGCCGTGGGCGGTCTCCAGGCCGTTGAGGCAACGCAACAACGTGCTTTTGCCGCAACCGCTGGGGCCGAGTATGACGATCACTTCGCCAGGCTTGACCTGCAGATCGATGCCCTCGAGCACCTGCTGCTCGCCGAAAAACTTGTTGAAACCCTTGAACTCGATCAGTGCGCTCATGCTTGCGTCCAGCGTCGCTCCAGCACACGCGAGGCGGCTGAAAGCGGGTAGCAAATGAAAAAGAAAAACAGGAACAGCGCGCCATAGATCAGCACCGATTCGTAGGTGCGTTCGATGATCTGCTGGCCGACCTTGATCACGTCCACCACACCGATCAGCACCGCCAGCGAGCTGGTCTTGATGATCCGCGTGTAGACGTTGATGGTCGGCGGCGTCATGCGTTTCAGCGCCTGGGGCAACAACACGTAGCCGTAGAGCTGCGCGCCATCCAGGCCGATCGACAACCCCGCTTCACGCTGCCCACGCGGCAACGATTGCAAAGCGCCGCGCACCACCTCGCCGACCTCGCTGGCGCCCCACAAGGACAGGACCAGCACCGCACACCAAAAACTCGCAATGCTCAGGCCGAAGAAAATGGGAAGCCCAAAGAACAACAGGTACAACCAGACCAGCACCGGAATCGCTCGGAACAGCTCCAGGTACACCCGCAAAATCGCGTTCAGCCATCTCGAGTTGAGCGTGCGCAGGACACCGTAGAAAATGCCGCCCACGGTGCTGATGGCAATGCTCAGGAAGGAGATCGACAGGGTTTGCGCAGCGCCCTTGCCCAGTTGCGGCAACGATACCCACAACAACTCAAGACCCGAACTGGCCATGCTGGAGCCTCCTTTCGAGACGGCTGAGCAACAGCGACAACGGCAAAAACAACAGCACGCAAATCAGCGTCAGCACGGCGAGCATTTCGTAGGTTTTGTAGTAGAGCGCGATGTAGCTTTTGGTGGTGTAGAGAATCTCCGGCACCGCCACGGCCGAGACCACGGTGGTTTCCTTGAGCAGGAAAATGAAATTGGCGAACAACGATGGCAGGCTGAGGATGCCGGCTTGCGGCAGGATCACGTAGCGCAGCAACTGGCCGTGGGACAACCCAATGGAGCGTCCGGATTCCAATTGCGCCGCTGGCACCGCTTCCACCCCGGCACGCAGCACTTCGGTGAGGTAGGCACCGCCCAGGAATGTCATGGTGATGATCGCGGCGGTAAAGCCAGAGACCTTGATTCCCAGCGCCGGCAGCGCGAAGTACACGAAAAAAAGCTGGATCAACAAAGGTGTGTTGCGCGCCAGCTCCACGTAAATCCCCACCAGGCGCCGCAGGTAAGGCGTGCGGAACACCAGGATCGTTGCGTTGAGCACGGCCACCAGCAACGATGTGCCGATGGCGATAAAGCCGACCTGCAAGGTCACGCCCACGGCGGTGAGAAACGCCGGCAGGGTGCTGAGGATGAAGGCGTAATCGAAGTTCATGAAACATCCTGGACGCCGCTCGGTAAGCGACGGTGGTGCAGTCCATGGGCAGTGGATGACTGCCCGGCAAGCACCGACTTTATAGGTATAAGAAATTAATTTTAAATACCGTTAAAGCATATCTATATCACGCAAAAACCTATCCTGCGAATTTGCTGGAATGCCGGATCACGACTACTTTTCCAAGCGCTGCGGGAGGGATTGTTCACTTCTGCCCTCCAAGGACGCACAGCGTTGGCCAGCCCCTGGCCTCACATCACAAGGAAGAACAATATGGCTGACGTAAGAACACCGAAACGCCTGGACCCGCAGGACATTCTGAAACTGCTGGTGGCGTTGCGCAGGGCATTGAAGGCCGGGGTGGCCTGAGGCGGGAACGAGCACGCCGACGCTGTGCAAGCCGTCGGCGTTTTAAACCCTGAAGGGGTTCGATGTTGCGTTGAATCAGAACGCCGGCAGTACTGCGCCGCTGTACTTCTTCTCGATGAACGCTTTCACTTCCGGGCTGGTCAATGCCTTGGCCAGTTTCTGGATGGCGACGCTGTCCTTGTTGTCCGGACGGGCCACCAGGAAGTTCACGTAAGGCGAATCGGCACCCTCGATCACCAGCGCGTCTTTTGCCGGGTTCAAACCAGCTTCCAGTGCGTAGTTGGTGTTGATCATGTCCAGGTCAACCTGGTCCAGAACACGTGGCAGCATGGCCGATTCCAGTTCCTTGAACTTGAAGTTGTGCGGGTTCTTGGCGATGTCTTTCGGAGTGGCCAGGGCGTTTTTCGGGTCTTTCAACTCGATCAGGCCAGCCTTCTGCAGCAGGATCAGGGCACGGCCGCTGTTGCTGCCTTCATTCGGGATCGCAATGGTCGCGCCGTCTTTGAGTTCAGCCAGGGTTTTGACTTTCTTCGAGTAACCACCGAACGGTTCAACGTGAACGCCGATCACGGTTTCCAGGTGTGTGCCTTTACCTTCGTTGAAGCTCTTGAGGTATGGCAGAGTCTGGAAGTAGTTGGCGTCCAGGCGCTTCTGATCAACCTGTACGTTGGGCTGAACGTAGTCGGTGAACACTTTGATTTCCAGGTCCACGCCTTCTTTGGCGAGGGTTGGCTTGATCAACTCGAGAATCTCGGCGTGCGGGATCGGGGTGGCCGCCACCACCAGTTTCTCGCCAGCCTGGGCCAGGCCCGTGGTCAGGGCAGCCGCCAATGCGGTGAACAACAGAACCTTTTTCATGCAGTGTCCTTATCGAAAATCACGGTCGTCATCGACGACGGCTTTAGTACGTGTGCCAGTGATGTGCTATCGCTGGCGTGGAGCGGACAATACCGGGATTTTATATTCCCGAACAATAACTTTTATTCACTCTTATATTCCATTTTGCTCAAGTACATATTTGTGAGCGCTTACTCTGCGCGCAGACTGGAAATACGATCGCCAATCTCCTGGGCGAAACCTTCGAGGCCGTCAATGACATCTTGCCGAAGATCCTGAAGGCTGAACTCTTGCGACAGCGAGGGGATATTGTCTTCAAGAAACTGGTCGGCTTTGGCGGCGTATTTCTCAGAATAGGCAACGACGAACGCGCTCTTTGAAATGACGCTCACCGCGCTGGTGATGGGTTTAGCCGTCAGCAGGTGATCGAGGCGACGCTGCAGTTTCGTCGTGTTTCTCAGCGCCGCGTTGGCCGTGGAAAGCGCGCCATACTGCCGTCGGCCCACCGCGACCCGTGCAGCGCCGCGTTGCGCCATCGCCACGCTTTCCAGGGACTCGACGCTTTTCTTCACCGCATAGCCAATGCCCTTGTTGCTAAACTTTGCAACCACGGAGGCGTTCAAGGCAAACAACCCAAACGCCAACGAGGAGTAGGTGAGAATCTCGGCGCCGAGGGTGTCCGGTGCCAACTCGTCGACAATGCTGGAGGAAATCGAAATCGCGCCGCTGACCGCTTCGATCGCCAGCCACGCAAAGGAGCTCGCGGAAATCGGCACCAGCGGCGCCGCGCCGCCCAGGGTGACGATCGTCAATGCAACCGAGGCTACCGTCAGCGCCGCCGTGACACCGATTTTCACCCATCCCCACGCCGAGATATGCCCGGTCGGATCCTTGAGATTGACAGGGTCGCCCAGGCAATAGGCATAAGCATTGATGCCGCCGCCCTCGAAGGGACTCCAGCTGTCAGGGCTGCAAAATCGCATCAGGCGCGGGTTGTAGGGCCGGTAGCCCCTTCCGAGCAGATAACAGCCGGTGGATGGGTCCAGCCGCTCACCCTGGAATCCTGGCAGACTGCCCAGCCCGCTCGAGGCAGGACGATCACCGAAGGGGGTGTGGGACAAAAAGGGCTCGTCCGCAGATCCCACGCGCCCGAGTGATGTGCCCTGCCCGTCCGTCATGAACAAGACGACCTCGTCACCTTGTCGCTCGGCCAATACCATCCCGCCATTTTCCAGCAGACTGCGCCGCTGCCCGCCCTCGACTTCGCTGCACAATGCCCGCTCGTTGTAGAAGAACCTGAGCAACGAGCCAGCGTCGGAGGCCACCGCATGTAACTGATCTTCGGCATCGAACTGATAGTGCGAGCCGTCGCCGAGGCCCATCACATACTCGAGCCGACTCAAGGCGTCGTATTTAAATGTGCGTCCTTGATCATCATTGAGCAAATTGCCATTGGTGTCGTATTCAAATGTCACGTTCCGAGGTTGATAGTCCGGATGGCTATGGGTCAACGCGCTCATCTGGGTTTTGTCAGGGCGATCGTAGGAAAACGTGCACAGGTTTTCCTCTCCTTCGAAACCGGTCAGCACCGTCGACAGGTTATCCAGGTAGTCATAGGTGAAGACTTGAAACGCGATGCGCTTGCCCCAGGCGTCGGTCGGGGCGTTCGTACCTTGGCAGTCATAACGCGTCAATCGTCCGCGCAGGTCGTAGGCGAAGGTTTCGCTGCGAGTGGCTGCACCACAGGTCAGCGAGCGCTGTTGCAGCTTATCGTCGGCACCAAACGTCTGGAGGATTTCCAGCCGGGCGCCGGACCCGAACTCAGAGATACGCCTGATCTCGCGCCCAAACGGGTCGTGGGTCAGCGTCGTCTTCACGGAGCGTTGCGAAGCGGTATCCTCGAGCGCCAGTGTCAGAACCTGCCCTTGCGGGTCATAGGTGTACTTCGCCACTACCGAGCCCTGCTGAATGAGCACAGGTCGCGCTGCGGCATCATAGGTGTAAGTCGTGGTCACATTGTTGACATCCGTAAAACGGGTCGGCAGGCCCTTCAACGAACGGTCGGTGACGTTGCTGAAACGGCTGTCGCTTGAACGCCAGGTTTCGGATTTCATCTGACCGGAAGGCGCGTATTCAACACGTCGCTGAATGACCGGACTGGTGGCTTCGACGATCTGCGCGGTCAAGGGATCAAAGCGGAACCTCGCAGACTGCGCATGCGCACCTTCGCGCGCGGTGACGGCTCCATTGAGCAGGGGATCGAGGGTAAAGGTGAAACGGTCGCCGGCTGCCGTCACCTGTTCACAGGCTTGCAAATATCCCCCTTCGTAGCGCTTGGTTTGGCTTCTGCCGCCGACAGTTTCCTGGGTGACACGAAACAGACCGTCATACGTGCGCGTGCCCAGCAGATAGTCGTTGGCCTTGATCTCGATCGGATGCTCGCCAGTACTCAAGGGGCTGTATTTCTTTTTGATCGAGGTGCCATCGGCCAGCACCGTTTCGATCACGCGACCGAACACGTCATACCTGAATCGCGTCTCGGCCCCTGCTTCGTTGGTTTGCCGCACGCATCGTCCCAAACCGTCGTAGGAAAAGGTTGCGACTACGCGGCTGACCTCGTCGGATCCCTGGGTCTGAAGACGCTCCTCCCGATCAGGCTTGCCGAACACGTTCATGGTCGTGCGGGTCTTGCCGGCGCCATCGATCCAGCGAGTACGCGTCATCGACACCGGGTCGAACACATCGTGGGTAATGACCCCCTCGGGCGCTACGGTTTTGCAGACACGCCCCCATCCATCGTAGTGATAGCTAGTGGCTGAAGGAGTCGACTGTTCACCCGACCAATCGTGGCTGACTTCGCTTGTCAGCCGGCCTGCATGATCGTATTCGGCCTCATGGACCCGGCGCATCGGCTGGCTTGGGGCGTCGACATCCTGAAGCTCGACCTTGAGGGTGCGCCCCAACCCATCCACCCAGGTTTTGCTCGATACGCCCCTGACGCTGGTAACATCGATGCGCAGGCCCTGTTCGCCATCCGCGAGGTAAGCCGTGGTCCGCGACCCCTGCGAAGATTGATTGGAGGCCACCGTCTGCCGAATCACACGGCTTATGCGGTCGTATTGCCGGATGAGTTCATTCCCGCCTGCATCCCGAGCCCTGCATTCGAGCCCGGTGAGCCGGTCGTGCCAGACTTCACGCACGTGACGATGGCCTGACACCACCAACGTTTCGAGGGTCTTTACGTAGTCCCCTTCGATTGAATACGCCGACTCCAGCGCACGAGCCTCGGACTGTCCGACCAGCGAGCGCTGTTTGACACGTGCGAAAAATTCATGGCCCGTGTCATCGTGATATTCGAAACGCGTGTCCAGACGCGCCTGGGTCTGATCACCTTCGAACAGCTTTTCGCTTTGAGGCAGGAGGAAGCGATGGCCACCCCTGCGCAAAGACGGCAGATCAATGTAGGTAAAACGCACCCGAACGGTCTGCGCCGGGGCAAAGTCCGGCGATGGCGTTACCGCGCGTTCCTTGAGCGCCGAGATGAATCCCAGCGCGTTGGCGGGGCAGCCCTGGGCGCCCTCGGCCGGATAATAAAGGTAATCCTCACGCGCACCGCTGGGGTTGATCTTGACCAGCAGATTGCCGAATACGTCGTAGCTCGTGTGGGTGGTTTCGGTTCTGGGTGGGGTGTTGGCCGCGGAGTCGGAGTACGTGACGGCCGAGGTTTTTTGCATCTGGAAATTCGCCGGCTGATCAGCGAAAGCCAGGCCATCGACGTCGTGATAAGTCACGTTCGTTTGCTGTGCTTTCCGGCCTGCGATGTGCTTTTCCTCGATCATCAGGTGAAAGCGGTTGTAGATTCTTTGCGTCCGGCTTTCCTCGACCCCTTCACTTCCCTGCGTGTTCATCAGTCGCTCGGTACAGGTGTAGGTGTAGGGTCCGCCGTGACTCGCCAGAACATCGCCGTCTTGCGTCCAGCGCAGGCCGGACTGAAAGCCCAGGAAGTTGGCGGCCGAGTACTCGTAGGCGTGGGTGATGGGTGGACGCCCCGCGCCTGGAGCCAGCACTCGGCGCCTGACGGCCGGGATCGATTTGACCGGCGCGTCCAAGGGCAAGCGATGACCCTGCGGCTCGTACTCGATCCTTTCGAAGCTCCCGCCGGGGGATCTGACATCGGTCATGACCAGTAGGCCGTTGAGCAATTGGTAGTCGAACGACCAGCTCATCTCCGTGTCGGAGCCGTCATCCAGGTCTATCTGCCGGAGCCATCCATCGCGCACCCGGAAACTGAAACCGAGGCGTCTTTGCGCAATGTCCGGCCAAAGGATGATGCTGGCTGATTGATCTTCGCTTTCATAATCGAGCAGCACCGCGCGGTGCTGCTGATCACGAATCTCTTTCAACAGCCGGCGCCCCCGTACCAGCCCGTAGCTGAGGCTGATCGAGCGACCTTCATTGGAGTAGACATGCTCGGGTAGCCACTCGTCATAGGTGTCGTCCGGTCGCGAGAGCACCTCGATGGTCCCGTCCAGATGGCTGACCACCAGCTTGTCGCCATCAAGGGTGACCCGGGTATTTTCCAGCTTCTTGTCCTTGACGATCACCTGGCCGTTCTCGATGAAAAGGCGATAGGAAACGCCACTGGCCAGGGTGAGCCGATGGGTCTTCTGATCAAAGGAGCTCAGGCTCAGCGACCAGCCGCGCCCCCACCCCAGGTCCGTCGCACGGAAACTGTCGAACGACACCTGCAAGGGGAGGTGCGGGCCATTACCCTCATTCGCGGTCCAGCCCGCCAGTTTCAGACGGGTACTGTAAGACCCGGTGCGTACATCGACACCGGACTGGATATATTCAGAGAAATTGAAAGCACTCGATTCTAATTGCTGCCCTGCTGAACTCATCATCCTGTCCTTTTGATGGGTGATTAATTGATCTCGATGATCGACGGATCGGCCATATTCAACGTGATGTTGAGTACATGCTGATTGCCGAACATATCCCGAAGATAAGCCTTGGCCTGAAATGAATCGGACCGAATCTGACCGCGTCCGCCTTTTTTTGCAAAGTGCAACAGGAAAACCATTCTCCCTGACTCGTCATCACTCGCCGCAACGTGATCTGCAGTTTCCCAGGTGGCCCAAAGATCGCTGTCGGCCTTGCCGCCATTGAAATAGGGAACAACATAATACCCAAGGTAGTCATGATGGTTGCTGCGGGCTTGCAATTTGAAGGGCATGTTGCACTCGACAAACTTCAAATGACGTTGCTCGAGTATCAGGTCCAGTACATAACGGTCTACTTTGGCGACATTCTGCGTCGCTGGCAGGTAAACCGATGAACGACCCAATCTGTATTGTTCTTTGCGATAAGTTGCAGGTGGAACCGTATTAAGACTGATATGGCCGTATTCTGCAGTGTCTTGCGAATAAAATACTTTGCCATCCGAACGCGTAATGGCGGCCACCAGCTTGATAGGCTCCAAACTGTTGCTGCTGACAAAGAACTCCTTCAGCACCGTGTCCTTACCACGCGTATCGGGGCCCTGCAGATCGCCAGAGTAAGGAAAGGGTTGGAATCTTTCATTGCGCGCCAGCGAGCATTTCCAGGAAGCGCGCTCACCATCGTGGATGGTATCGATCGGCAGTGCCGTGTTCGTGTAAGCATCCACTAAGTGGATGCTCTCCACCTCCTCCCGGGAAAGCTTGACGACTTTGTAATCTGAACCGACAGCCTGTACGACAACGATAAGTTTCAATTGCTGACGGCCATTGGCGTAGAGACGGTTTCCTCCCCAGGCGGAAAATACGCCAAAGTGTTTTAGCTCTATCCAGTTCGGTGCCATCCCCGCATCGGCAAGTGCATATGACTCCAGGGCATGACCGGAACTTCGAACGTCGTCAATATCCGGAATGGTCGCCGCGTCATTATTAATGAAGTCCATTACAATCTTTTTCCTTAAACAATTTAGTCGTTTTGGATATCAAATATCCACAAGGAAAAAGAATACGACAGGGCCACCACCGATCACGCAGGAAAAATTGTTACGCCCGCATTACAACATTTTCCAAACACAACAATGGAATAGATGACGAACGATCGGCGCGTTAAATATTCAAACTACGAAGGTATTGAATTAACGCCTCACGATCGCAGGCGTCTCCCATTTTCAGGACTTGGGTGATCAAGTTCTGGATAACGGGCACAGACGGCGATGTCGTGGGCAGATTCAGATGCTCCGGAAGGATTTCGTCGCCGCTGCTGACCAACAGCGCAAAGTGGATCACGTTCTCCAACTCGCGAGTATTGCCGGGCCAGTTGTGGCGCTCCAGGACCCGCTGCGCGGACTCGCTGATCAGCGGCACGGGCAGGTCCAGACGCTGGCTGTAGATGCCCAGGAAGTACTCGGACAGCGACAGGATGTCGCCAACCCGCTCACGCAACGCCGGCAATTCGAGTTGGCCTTCGCTGAGGTAGTGGTAAAGCCGCTCGTGGAATTTTCCAGCCGCCACTGCCTGAGCCAGATCGATGCTGGTCGCCGCCACCAGGCGCACGTCCACCGGGCTGGGGTGGGTGGCGCCGACGCGGGTGACTTCGTGGTTTTCCAGCGCCGCGAGCAGCTTGGTCTGAATTGGCAGCGGCAGGTCGCCGATCTCGTCCAGGTAGAGCGTGCCGCCATTGGCCGACCCGAACCACCCGGCACGACTGCTCGCCGAGCCGTTATGACTGCCTGCCGCATAACCGAACAATTCGGCATCCGCGTAGGTCGGGCTGATCGCCCCGCAATTGACCGACACGAACAACCCGCCACGATCGCTGGCACGATGGATATGCCGGGCTAGCAATTCCTTGCCGCTACCGGTTTCGCCACGGATCAGTACCGAGACCTCGCGCGGTGCCAGTTGCTCCAGTTCCTCGCGTAGCTGGCGTGAGCGCGGATCGACGAACACCAGCGCCTTGGCGCGGATGCTCAGGGGGCTTTTTTCGGCGTCGGGGAAGGTCAGCAGCGGCTGGCCGAAGATTTCAAGACTCATGGCAGACTCCCGCCCCAAACCGCCGGGAGACGGGGGGGCGTTTTAAAAATATAAAGGGCTCAAGCGCGACGCAGCGCGTGATGTTCCATGCGGTTCTGCAGGCGGTACAGATAGGCAAACCCCTGCTCCCAACGCTGATGACCAGACTTCACGTTGATGTGCCCGGCACCTGAGAGAATTCCCGCCTCGGCACCCCAGTTGCGCGCCAGCTCCAAGGCCCGCGGCGCACTGACGGCGCTGTCGTTGTCGGAGCTGACGACCTGGCTGGGAAACGGCAAGAGATCGGTCGGAATCGGCGCAAAGTTGCGCAGCGCTGGCGCACACGCTGGACGCTCGACATCGGCCGGTGCAACCAGCAAGGCCCCGCGTACCTGACGCAAGAAATTCAGCGGCGCAGTGGCCGCCCAATGCGCGACCGTGATGCACCCCAGGCTATGGGCGATCAGGATCACCGGCGTACTGTCGGCAGCAATCGCCTCGGCGAGCGCCGCCACCCAGTCTTCACGACGCGGCGTCAGCCAGTCGGCCTGTTCCACCCGCGCGCTGTTCGGCAAGCTGTTTTGCCAATGGGACTGCCAATGATCTTCTGGCGATCCTTGCCAGCCCGGCACAATCAGGTAACGGATGGATTCGTTGCGCATGGGGAACTCTCCTGCTGCGTGTCTGTTGCTGACCGAGTATAGGGAGGAGAGTTATATTCGTTAAGGAATAAGAAGCTATTTATTAAGACCTATCGAATATAAGAAAGCCTCTGTAGGAGCGAGCTTGCTCGCGATAGCGGTGTATCAATCCTCGATGATGCTAGCTGACCCAGCGCCATCGCGAGCAAGCTCGCTCCTACAGGGGTAGGTTTGCGGGGGTTATTCAAGGAATAAAAAAGGGACCGCACCCTGCCAAGGAGACGGCCCCGGAAAACTCAAATCTGATGAGGTGATGATTGGCTGAAACGGATATCCGATAAAGGAATATTTAATTACCTGCTTAGGCCAATTACGCATATCAAGCTGAACCACCCGATAACCTCCAAACCTAACGCCCGTTTGGGTCAGATTGATGACGAGTGCTTCGTTGAGTTTCCGGGGTCATCGATCAGGCCTGGGCCGTGCGCACCTCCTCCATCGCCGTGTCCTCCTTGCGTGCAAAGCGGTTGGCCCGCGCAAAAGTGCCGTAATCATTGAACCGAACGCCCATCTCACGCATGACCTTGTGCGCCACCGGTACGGTCATCTGGCGGATATAGAACGGCTCCTTCACCACAAAATGGTGAATGCCGTGGCTGCTGCCGAAGTTGAAGCAGAACGCCTGCATCGGCCACAACCACCAGGGGTTCAGCACTTGGGTCTGTTGAATCACGTTGCCCGGTTCCACATCGCCGTAGTAGTGCATGTTCGAACTGATGAAATGCAGGCAAAAAGTGCGCAATACGTTCGGCCCGATGATCACCACCACCGCGATGTCGATCACCTGCATCACCGCCAGCGTGGTCGCCGACCACTCGACACTCGTGCCCAACACGGCGGCGACGCCATTGGCAGCATGGAAGCCCAGGAACACGTACCACGCTCCCCAATGCAGCAACGCCAGCGGCGCGTAGACCTTGAGCACGCGCTTGAAGATGCTGAATCTGTGCGCCCAGGTCCCGGCCCGCAGCAGGCGGATAAAGGCCGACATCATGTTGTCGCCGACCATCAGCAACCGGGCGATGCCCCAGGGTTCGCCATTGGTGATCGCCCGCTCTTCCATATCTGCTTCGGTGCCGGACAGCTTGTGGTGGTTGAGATGCAACTGCCGGCGAATCCACGGGTTGATCGTGCTTGGCCGCGCCAGCCACACCAAACCCATCATCAGGTTGTGCGGCACGCGCTGCTTGCGAAAGTACATGCTATGGATCAGGTCGTGTTCCAGTTCATGGGTCAGCGAAGCGAAAAATGCGTTGAGCAGCAGGCACACCCACCCTGCCATGTAGCCACCGAGATAGAGCGCTGCCGAGCCGATCATCCCCGCCAGCGCGAAGGCCAGGATGGCCGCGCCCAAGGCATCTTGATGGTTAAGAATCGGAAAACGCCTACGCAGCTCGACCCCCTTGGCCAACACCACTTCGCGAATGTGCGCCGAACGCTGCGCTGCATTGTGTCGCTGGGGACTTGCAGAAGTACCTTCCATGCTTCCATCCTCTGGTTATTGATGTTCGCATCCTGCCCTGTGAAGTCTCGACACGTGGTAGCCGTAGACGCCAACCTGTTGACCGGAAGCGCCAATCAGCATGAGTGAACCGACCACCCTCGCCAGCTGGACCCGTGCCCTGCGCAAGCAACTCGATGCGCTGGGTCTGGACAGCACCGACCTGTGCAGGCAGGCGGGGCTCGACCCGCAATGGATGGACGACCCGAACGCACGTTACCCGTTGTCCGGCACCACACGCTTTTGGGAAATCGCCGTGCAGGCCAGCGGCGACCCGGCGATTGGGTTGCGCGTGTCTCGATTCGTCAGCCCGACCACATTCCATGCCCTCGGTTATGCCTTGGTGGCGAGCGGCAGCTTGCGCGAGGTGTTCGAGCGCATCGTGCGCTATCACCCGGTGGTCAGCGATGCCCTGGTGCTTGAATTGAGCCGTGCCGAAGACCGCTATCACTTTCGCTTGCACATCCCGCCCGGCAATCCATCGCCGGCCTTCGAGGCCATCGACGCCTTCATGGCAATCTACGTGCGCACTTGTCGCAACCGTCTCGGTCGGGATTACGCGCCACTGGCGGTGTACCTGCGCCGCCCCGAACCGGCAGACCCGCATCAATGGCACAAGGTGTTTCGCGCCCCGGTCCATTTTTCGGCTGCCGAGGACCGGCTGGAGTTTTCCCTGGCGGATTTCGACAGCCACCTGGACGATGCCAACCCGGAACTGGCCGAGCACAATGAAGCCGTGCTCAAGCGCACCCTGGCGCAGCTCAAACCGCTGACCTGGGAGCGCAAGGTGCGCGACGCCATCGAAGAGCAACTGCCCGAGGGTGAACCCAGCGCAGAGCACATCGCCCAAGCCCTGCACCTGAGCCTGCGCAGCCTGCAACGGCACTTGGCGGACGAAGGTTGCCGATTCGACACACTGCTCAACGAAAGCCGCGAGAACCTCGCCCTGCTGCACCTGCGAGACCCGCAATGTTCGTTGAATGAGATCAGCTACCTGCTGGGGTTTGCCGACACCAGCAGTTTCAGTCGTGCGTTCAAGCGCTGGACCGGGATGACACCGGGGCAGTTTCGGGATGGGTTGCGGTGACTGAAATGGCCCCATCGCGAGCAAGCTCGCTCCTACAGAGGATTTGTGTCAGACACAGAACCCTGTAGGAGCGAGCTTGCTCGCGATAGGGCCAGCCCAGACAACCCACCCTTCAGATCGAAGCCAACCCCCGCAACCGCCCCACATCCAGAATCACAATCTCGCCATACTTCAAATTCAGAATCCCTTGCCCCTGCAAGTCCTTGAGAATTTGATTGGTGGTTTGGCGTGACAGCGACAGCATCGACGCCAATTGCTCCTGTGGCAGGTGCAGGACTCGCCGTGGTGGGTCGAGTTCGCCATAGCCCTCGGCGATCAGCAACAGGCGATGAGCCAGACGGGCCGGGGCCGGCATCAGGCTCAGCTGCTCGAGGTTGATGAAGGTCAGCCGCAGTTTCTGGCTCATCAGCAGAGCCAGTTGTCGCCAGTAGGCAGGCTGCTCGTCGAGCAGGGCCAGCAGCGTCAACTGCGCAATGTGCAGCAGCGCGCATTCTCCCATGGCAAACGCATCGTGGGTGCGCGGTTGGCCGTCGAACAGGCAGATTTCACCGAACCAGTGCGGCGGTTCCACCAGGCTCAGCAACGCTTCCTTGCCCTGTTCACTCACCGTTGCGATGCGTATCGCGCCGTCCAGCACCGCGTACAACCCGCAGGGTGGATCACCGCGTTTGAACAGACGCTGTCCGGCCGCCAGGCGTCGCACCCTGGCGGTCGACAGCAGACTATTCTGTAAGGGCGAAGGAAGATGGCTGAACCACTGGCCCGTCATCAGGCGCGAGCGCCAAACCTGCATGTCCATCGAAACTCCTGGAGATTGTCGCCTGGCTGACAGAGCGAACGCCGAACCCGGGGCATGATCGATCACCCTACAGGAGGAATAACAATGAAAAAAACCCTCGTTGACCAACTCAGCCAATACGCCGCCTATCACCGTGACCCGCGCAATATCGCCAGCCACTTTGTCGGCATTCCCCTGATTGTCGTGGCGGTGGCCGTGTTGCTGGCCCGTCCGCAATGGGCCGGTGGCTGGCTTTCCCCGGCGGTGCTGGTGGCCCTGGCATCGGCCTGGTTCTACCTGCGCCTGGAACTGCGCCTGGGCGTCCTGATGAGCGCCTTGATGGGGCTGGCCGTTTGGGCGGGCCACGCCGTAGCGCAGCAAAGCACCCTGGTCTGGCTGGCCAGCGGCACCGGGCTGTTCGTGGTGGGCTGGGCCATCCAGTTTGTCGGGCATTATTACGAAGGACGCAAGCCGGCGTTTGTCGATGACCTGACCGGATTGATCGTCGGGCCGTTGTTCGTGGTGGTGGAACTGGCGTTCCTGCTGGGGATGCGGCACGGCCTCAAAGAGCAGATCGAGGCGCGGGTGGGTGGGGTGCGAGTCAATCCGAATCGCGCAGCGGCTTAGATCGCTAGCGCGGGCAAGCCCGCTCCCACAGCGTTACCGGTTGATCACAGATTTTGTGTTCACACCGGCCCACTGTAGGAGCGGGCTTGCCCGCGATGCTTTTCGCTTTTAGAGATTGGCGACTTTCTGCCAGACCTTCGGTTTGAAGAACAGCGTCTCCCCCTTCGCCAGCCCAATCAGGCTGTCGTGGTCCTTTACCACTTCGGCCTCGATCAGATCGCTCTGCCCTTCAACCTTCAACGTCACTCGGGTCGTCGCGCCCAGCGGACGAATATCGCGCACTTCGGCGGCGTGGTGATCATCCAGTTCATGCCGTGACAGCGACACTTCGTGCGGACGGAACAGCACATGGTTGTCCTCGCCCAAGTGCAGGCGGTTCGAGTCGCCGAGGAAGTGGTAGACGAAATCACTGGCGGGGTTTTCGTAGACATCTCCCGGCGAGCCGATCTGCTCGATCACGCCCTTGTTCATCACCACGATACGGTCGGCGACTTCCATCGCTTCTTCCTGGTCATGGGTCACGAACACCGAGGTCAGGTTGATGTCTTCGTGCAACCGCGCCAACCAGCGCCGCAGCTCCTTGCGAACCTTGGCGTCGAGGGCGCCGAACGGTTCGTCCAGCAGCAGCACCTTGGGCTCCACCGCCAGGGCGCGAGCCAGGGCGATACGCTGGCGCTGTCCCCCCGACAGTTGCTCCGGGTAGCGATCCGACAGCCAGTCCAGTTGCACCATGTTCAACAGCTCGTGAACCTTGGTGGCAATCTGGCTTTCGCTCGGACGCTGGTTTTTCGGTTTCATGCGCAGGCCGAACGCGACGTTGTCGAACACCGTCATGTGGCGGAACAGGGCGTAGTGCTGGAACACGAAGCCGACGTTGCGATCACGCACGTCGTGGCCGGAAACGTCCTCGCCATGGAACACGATGTTGCCCTGATCCGGCGTTTCCAGGCCGGCGATGATCCGTAGCAGCGTGGTCTTGCCGCAACCCGACGGGCCCAGCAGCGCCACCAGTTCGCCGCTCTGAATATCCAGGCTGATGTGGTCCAGGGCCTTGAACGCGTTGAAATTCTTGCTGACGTTACGCACTTCGATCGACATGAATTATTCCTCCGCGGCGCTGGCGCGCAGGCGGTTAATACGGTTTTCGCTCCACTGCTTGAGCAGCAAGATGAAGAGCGCCATGATCAGCAACAGGCTCGCAACCGCGAACGCAGCCACGTGGTTGTATTCGTTGTAGAGGATCTCGACGTGCAGCGGCAAGGTGTTGGTCACCCCGCGAATGTGCCCGGAAACCACCGACACCGCCCCGAACTCACCCATCGCACGGGCGGTACACAGCACCACGCCGTAGATCAGGCCCCATTTGATGTTGGGGACGGTGACGTGCCAGAACATCTGCCAGCCATTGGCGCCCAGCAGGCGTGCGGCTTCCTCTTCCTGAGTGCCTTGTTCCTGCATCAACGGGATCAGCTCGCGCGCCACGAACGGCACGGTGACGAAAATCGTCGCCAGCACGATGCCCGGCAAGGCGAAGACGATCTGGATGTCGTGATCCTGCAGCCACGGCCCGAACAGGCCCTGAGCACCGAACATCAACACATACACCAGACCCGCGATGACCGGCGACACCGAGAATGGCAGGTCGATCAACGTCACCAGAATGCTCTTGCCACGGAACGAGTACTTGCTCACGCACCACGCGGCGCTGACGCCGAACACCAGGTTCAGCGGTACCGAAATCAATACGGCGATCACCGTGAGTTTCAGCGCCGACAGGGCGTCCGGTTCAAGGATCGCGGTAAAAAAAGACCCCAGGCCATTCTTCAGGCCCTGAGACACAACGATCAACAGGGGCAACAACAGGAACAGCGCAAACACCAACCAGCCGAGGCCGATCAGGACGCGTCGGGAAGTGGCACTGCCACGGCGGGCAGCATTGGCCGAAGAGGCGGCCGCAATAGACGATTGGGACATGGTTCGCGCCTCCTTATGGGGTTTCGATGCGGCGTTGCAGCAGGTTGATCAGCAGCAACAGGACGAAGGAAACCACCAGCATCAGCACGCCAATGGCCGTCGCGCCGGTGTAATCGTACTGGTCGAGCTTGACCATGATCAGCAGCGGCAGGATCTCGGTTTTCATTGGCATGTTGCCGGCGATGAAAATCACCGAGCCGTACTCCCCGACACCACGAGCGAAGGCGAGGGCGAAACCGGTCAGCCAAGCGGGCAGCAGCGCGGGCACAAGGATATGACGGAACACCTGAAGCGGTTTTGCACCCAGGCAAGCGGCCGCCTCCTCAACCTCACGAGGAATGTCAGCCAACACCGGCTGCACGGTGCGGACCACGAACGGCAGCGTGACGAAGGTCAGTGCCAGGGTGATGCCGAGAGGGGAATAAGCGATTTTGAAACCCAGGTCAGTAGCGAATTGCCCGACCAGGCCTGCCGGCGCGTACAACGCGGTCAACGCGATACCCGCCACGGCGGTGGGCAGGGCGAACGGCAGGTCGATCATCGCATCGATGATCTTGCGACCCGGGAAGGTATAGCGCACCAGCACCCAGGCCAGCAACGTACCAATGATGCCGTTGATGATTGCAGCGTACAGCGCGGTGCCAAAGCTCAGCTTCAATGCGGCCAGCACGCGGGGCGCCGAGACAATGGCCCAGAACTGATCCCAGGTGAGTTGGGCCGCATGGACAAACATCGCTGCCAGCGGAATAAGCACAATCAGACTGAGGTACACCAAGGTGTAGCCCAGCGTCAGCCCGAAGCCGGGTATGACGGGGGAGATACGACGCGACATAAAAGTCCTTGGTCAATAAACGCAATCCTGGAGGAGCGAGCTTGCTCGCGATGGCGGTGGGTCAGTTGATACATACGTTGACTGACACTCCGCTATCGCGAGCAAGCTCGCTCCTACAGGTTTGTATGCCTGAGCATCCAGGCTCGTATTGGGTAGATTACTGCGCCTGATAGATCTGGTCGAACACGCCACCGTCATTGAAGAACTTCGGCTGTGCAGTTTTCCAGCCGCCAAAGTCCTTGTCGATGGTCACCAGTTCCAGTTTCGGGAACTGTTGGGTGTACTTGGCGGCCACGTCCTTATCCCGTGGACGGTAGAAGTTCTTCGCGGCGATTTCCTGGCCGGCCGGGCTGTACAGGTGTTTGAGGTAAGCTTCGGCGATTTGCTCGTTGCCCTTCTTCTCGGCGTTTTTATCGACCACTGCAACGGGCGGTTCGGCAAGGATCGACAGCGAAGGCACGACGATCTCGAACTTATCGGCGCCGCCATCTTCTTTCAGGGCCAGAAAAGCTTCGTTTTCCCAGGCGAGCAGTACGTCGCCCTGACCATTGTTGACGAAGGTGATGGTCGAACCACGAGCGCCCGTGTCCAGCACAGGCACGTGCTTGAACAAGGTCTCTACATATTGCTTGGCCTTGGCCTCGTCACCGCCGTTGGCTTTGAGGCCATAGGCCCAGGCCGCCAGGAAGTTCCAGCGTGCGCCGCCGGAGGTTTTCGGGTTGGGTGTAATGACCGACACGTCATTCTTGACCAGGTCGCCCCAGTCCTTGATGCCTTTTGGGTTGCCCTTGCGCACCAGGAACACGATGGTCGACGTGTAAGGCGTACTCGCGTCCGGCAGGCGTTTCTGCCAATCAGCCGGCAGGGTCTTGCCCAGTTTGGCGATTTCGTCGATGTCGCCGGCCAGGGCCAGGGTCACGACGTCGGCGCGCAGCCCGTCGATGACGGCGCGGCCCTGCTTGCCCGAACCGCCATGGGACTGCTGGATTTTCACGTTGTCGCCTGGATTGCTTTTCTTCCAGAAATTGACGAATTCGGCGTTGTAGTCCTGATACAGCTCACGGGTCGGATCGTACGACACGTTGAGCAGCTCATAGTCCTTGGCAACCGCGGAACCCGCAAAAAGGGCACTGGCCAGGGCGGCCAAAGCGAAATGACGAATCGACGACATGGTGAAAGCTCCTGGAATTCTAAGTGTGTTGGCTTTTTTTATAGGGGGCGGGAAGCGGCTTGCCGGCGGTTCAGCTCGGCTTGTTGCTCGGGTTCTGCAAGCGGAATTTTTCCTTGCGCTCGATCTGCACCACCTGGGCGTTGTGCACCGTGATTTCCACGGCGCCGAAACGCAGGTCGCGCAGGGCGCTCTGGATCTCACGCAAAATGGTGGCTTCGTCTTGACCGTCAACGCTACGCAGGGATGCGCTCATGGTGCTGCTCCTTCGACTGAGAGGTTGCCTGGCAGCTTTCGGGACTGCTTACGGCGTGAGACCAATAGTAGAGAGATGCAGATATTCTTAAAAAGACTATTTAAGAATGTTTATAGAACTAAAAAGCAGCTTCAAGCTGCAAGCTGCAAGCTGTCAGGAGGTGACGACGGGGATTAACGGGGCTCGGGTCCAGTCGAGTTGTTCGGCCGGCATGGGGCGGCCGAACCAGTAGCCCTGGCCGAGATCGCCGCCCTGCTCGAGGATGAACGCGGCCTGCTCGACCTGTTCGATCCCCTCGGCATGCACTTGCATGCCCATGCTTTGTGCCAAGGCGATGATCACCCGCACGATGGCGCCATCGTCTTCGTCCCAAGGCAAGCCAGCGACAAAACCCTGGTCGATCTTGAGCTTCTGCACTGGCAAGCGCTTGAGGCGCAGCAACGATGAATAACCCGTGCCGAAATCATCGATGGCCAACCGCACACCCAGCTCGCGCAGGCGGTACATCTGTTCCAGTGCCACTTCCGGGTCGTCCATGACTGCGCTTTCGGTGACTTCCAGTTCCAGGTACGCCGGATCCAGCCCGGTGTCGTGCAGGGCCTGCGCCACTTGCTGATACAACTCGTGACGGGCGAACAGGCGTGATGAAACATTCACCGCGACAAACGACAACACGACGCCCGCCTGTTGCCACTGGCACATCTGCTCGCAGGCCTGACGCATGACCCAGGCGTCTATCTCGGCAATCAGGCCGGTACGTTCGGCAATTGGAATGAACTCGGCGGGCGATACCAGTCCCCTTTGTGGATGCTCCCAACGTACCAGCGCCTCGACGCCCACCAGGCGGCCGGACTTGAGGTCATGCACAGGCTGATAATGCACGCGCAGTTCCTGCTGCTCCAACGCCCGGCGCAGCTCAAACGTGGTTTCGACCCGCTGCTGTGCATGGGCGGTCAGTTCTTCGGTGTACAGCGCGTAGCCATCGCGTCCCGCGCTTTTGGTCTTGAACAAGGCCGAGTCAGCATTGCGCAACAGTTGTTCGGCGCTCAGGGCATCGCCAGGAAACAGGCTGATGCCAATACTCGCGTTGATGAACAACTGGTGGTCATCGATCGGGAATTGCTCGCGCAGACCATCAAGGATCCGTTGGGCCAGCGCCGCCGCCTGCACCAGTTGCGGGCAGTTCTCCGCCAGCACCGCGAACTCGTCACCGCCGAGCCGGGCCAGGGTAATGCCCGGGCCGAACATTGCTTTCAGGCGTTTGGCCACCGCCTTGAGCAGTTTGTCGCCGACGGTGTGGCCCAGGCTGTCGTTGATCATTTTGAAGTGATCCAGATCGATCAGCAGCAGCGCACAGCCGCGCTTGTTGATCTGTGCCGACGCCAGGGCCTGCTGGGCGCGGTCGGTGAACAGCAGCCGATTGGGCAGGTCGGTCAGCGGGTCGTGGTGTGCGAGGTACTTGAGCTCGTGCTCCGAGTCCTTGATCTTGCTGATGTCGGAAAATACTGCGACGTAGTGACTGGGCTCACCGTGATCATCGCGAATCAGGCGGATCGTCTGCCATTGCGGGTAAATTTCACCACTTTTACGACGGTTCCAGATTTCACCGCTCCATTCGCCGCCGCGCTGCAGCGTGTTGAACATGGTCTGGTAGAACGATGCCGGATGGTGGCCGGACTTGAACATCCTGGGCTCCTGACCCAGGACTTCTTCTTGCTGATAACCGGTGATTTGCATGAAAGCGCGGTTTACATGGACGATCACCCCCTCGCCGTTGGTGACCAGCACGCCCTCACGGGTGCAATCGAACACGGCCGCAGCCTGACGCAGACGCTCGCGATCCTCATGATGTTCGCGCAATGTGGCGCCGAAGCCCAGGCAACGCAGCAATCGCGTACGGGCAACGAAGATCAGCCCGGCGCTGAACAGGACCCAGAAATAGCCGTTGATCAGTTGCCAGCGCATCTGCTCGTCGGAGCCATCGAAGAAACTGTTCAATAAATAACCACTCACCTGCAGCCATACGACTGACAGCAGCAGGTAGAACAGTGCCGCACGCAATGCGACGCGATAGGTGGCAGACATTTCGTGCTGTCCCTGTCCCTGAAAAAGGTTTCGAATTATAAGTTAAGTAACATCCAGAGACTCTTATCTGAAAGAGCGACTGGTTTTATCTGTGTGCTCAGTGATAATGCAACGGCTGTTTTTTCTTTATTCGAGGGCCCAATTGTCTATGTGGTACCAAGGTTTTCTCGGCTTGTCGCCCTGGTCTCTGGTGGCAGTCACCCTGCTGATGACCCACGTCACGATCATCGGCGTCACGGTCTATCTGCATCGTTATTCAGCCCATCGCTCCCTTGAGCTCAATGCCGGCCTGAAACATTTCTTCCGCTTCTGGCTGTGGCTGACCACAGCCCAGAACACCCGCGAGTGGACCGCCATTCACCGCAAGCATCACGCCAAGTGCGAAACGGTCGATGATCCGCACAGCCCGGTCATCAAAGGCTTGTCCACGGTGCTGCGCAAAGGCGCCGAGCTGTACCGCGCCGAGGCCGAAAATCCCGAAACCCTGCGCATCTACGGCAAGAACTGCCCCGAGGACTGGATCGAGCGCAACCTTTACAGCCGCTACCCCAAGCTGGGCGTGATGATCATGGCGGTCATCGACCTGCTGCTGTTCGGCACCATCGGCATCACCATCTGGGCCATCCAGATGATGTGGATCCCGATCTGGGCGGCCGGCGTGGTCAACGGCCTTGGGCATGCCGTGGGTTACCGCAACTTCGAATGCCGCGATGCCGCGACCAACCTGGTGCCGTGGGGCATCCTGATTGGCGGCGAAGAACTGCATAACAATCATCACACCTACCCTAACTCGGCCAAACTGTCGGTGAAAAAGTGGGAATTCGACCTGGGCTGGGCCTGGATCCAGGTCTTCAGTTTCCTGCGCCTGGCCAAGGTGCAACGGGTGGCGCCAATCGCCCATAGGGTCGAAGGCAAGGGCATCCTGGACATGGACACCGCCATCGCCATCCTTAACAACCGCTTCCAGATCATGGCCCAGTACCGCAAACTGGTCATCGCGCCGCTGGTCAAACAGGAGCTGGAAAAGGTCGATCACTCGGTCCGTCACCAGTTCCACCGGGCCAAGCGCCTGCTCGCGCGCGAGACCAGCCTGCTCGATGACAAACACCATGTTCGCATCCAGACCATGCTCGAGCACAGTCAGGCGCTGAAGGTAATTTACGAGAAACGACTGGCCTTGCAGCAGATCTGGGTCAAGACCAGTGCAAATGGTCACGACATGCTGGCGGCGATCAAGGACTGGGTCCACGAAGCCGAAGCCAGCGGGATTCAGTCGCTGCGCGATTTCGCCGACCAGTTGAAGACCTACTCCCTACGCCCCGCCACTGTCGCCTGACACCGTTGATCGGTGCGCCCTGTTCAGGGGCGCACCCTTCGGAACTTCGCTCCAAATCTCATATCTCAAAAACACTTCGCCACTACGGCGGGCCTGGCTGTAGCCGCTGTCGAACACGCAGCACGCCCTTTGAGATTTGTGTCGATGCTCAACAAGAACCTGCAAGACTCATCCGTCCCCCCGTGGCCCGAGGCCGCGCAAACCCTGATGGCCTTGATGCATGCCCAGGGAGAGGTCGCCCGCCTGAGTGAACGCGAACAGTTGTTCAGCGCTCTGCTGGTGAGCGTCAACGCCGTGCTGTGGGCGTTCAATTGGGAAACCCGCCAGGTGCTTTATGTCAGCCCTGCCTATGAACGGATATTTGGTCGTTCCGCGGGTCTGTTACTGAGCGACTACAACCAGTGGCGCGACAGCATTTACCCGGACGATCTGGAATACGCCGAGCGCAGCCTCGCCGAAGTACTGGTCAAGGGCGCGGTCGAAGACCGTGAGTACCGCATCATCGCCGCCGATGGCCAGGTGCGCTGGCTGAGTGACAAGTGCTTCCTCAAACGCCAGGTGGAGCCGGGCCAGCCGGTAATCATTGTCGGCTTTGCCGAAGACATCACCGACAAGAAAAACATGGAAAGCGAGCTGCATCGCCTCGCGACCACCGATGTGCTGACCCAGAGCAGTAACCGTCGGCACTTCTTCGACTGTGCCCACCGCGAATTCGAGCTGGCTCGCCAGCAAGGCGGCCCCCTGGCGTTCCTGTTGCTGGACATCGATGACTTCAAGCAGATCAACGACACCTACGGCCACCCCGAGGGCGACAAGGTGTTGCAGCAGATCGCCGAGACCGGGCGCGGCGCCTTGCGACGGGGCGATGTGTTCGGGCGTATTGGTGGCGAGGAGTTTGCGGCGGTGTTCCCAGGGTGTGCCCCCGACATGGCCCTGCAAGTGGCCGAACGTTTGCAACGGGAGATTCAGCGACTGAGCTTCAACCATGAGCAAAGGACGTTCGGTATCACCGTCAGCCAGGGCCTGACCAACCTGAAGGCCGAGGATGCAAGCATCGAAAGCCTGTTTGCCCGGGCAGACGCGGCGATGTACGAAGCCAAACGTCAGGGCAAGAACCGGATTATTTCGGGGTGATGGCCTGTACACATAACAACTGTGGGAGCGACGGTCTTATTTCTTGCGCATCCGCACCAGTTCCGGCAAACCGATCTTGAGCAACCGCGCCGTCCGGCTTTTGGCCAGCTCTTCCAGCCCCTCATGCTCGTTCAGCCGCGCCAACTGCGCCGCCATGTTCATCACCAGCGCCTCGCGGGAATAAACCCCACCACCGAGCTGATACACCGCCGCAATCAGCTCACGCAGCTCCAGGGGCAGCCGCCAGCGGGTGCGCAGCGCCGAACCGTAGGCCGCGCCAAATTCGGCCAGCGCCTCGCCGACTTCTTCCCATTCATCCAGCTCACCGCCGGCCTGCCGCCACTCCTGCAAGCAGCGCAGCAACGCCAGGTCGCCCAAGCGATGCAACATGCCCGCGCAGTAACAGCGCTCCTGATCCAGATCCAGCAAGCGCGCCAGCGTGCGGGCGTATTCGGCGGTGTGCAGCGAGAGGTCCCAAAAACGCTCGGCGTAATCGGCAAGAAGAGGATCACTGAGCTGCGCGCTGCGCTTCAACGCAAGACCGAGAATCAGGTTCATGCTCTGACCGGTGCCCAGGCGTTGCAGCGCCTGGGACAGGGTTTGCACGCCCGCACCATGATGCTGGGCCGCACTGTTGGCAGCGGCGATCAGCACCGCAGTAATTTGTGGATCGTTACGTACTTCATCTTCCAGTCGCGTGAGGTCCAGGCCATTGGGGTTGAGGCTGCGTTTGACCGCCAATTGCACATCGGTCATCAGCGGCGCGCCCTCGGTCAGGTCGCGGCGACGCTCAAGAAACACCGACAGTGTCATGCCTGGCGCCAGCGCCGGAATCTCACAGAACACTTCTTCACCGGCGTCAAGCAGCAAACCCTGCAGGCGCCGGGTCAGGCTGTCCATGTTCAACGGCTTGGTCAGGTAGGCGGTGGGCGCCAGGGGCAATGCCTCGCGCACGCTGGCGCTGTCGCTGCGGCTGCTCATCAGGATGAATGGCAGCGGTGGCTGACGTTTGCGCTGACGAATGCCACGCAGGACGTTGAGGCCATCCACGCCCGGCAACTCCCAGTCGGCGATGACCAGGTCGTAGGCGTTTTCTGCCAGACGCGCCAGCGCGTCCTTGCCATCGGCACACAGATCCAGGCGCGCATCGCAACGCACTTTCAGCAGGACTTCCTTGAGCAGATCGCGCGACCAGGGGTCCGCCTCAGCAATCAGCACTCGGGGTACGGCAGGCAAATCAACAGCAGTCATGCACAAAGCTCCCTCTCAATACATGCACCTTAGACAATGTGCGCGATTCGAAACAGGCCAGGGTGTTTCGCAGGCAACAAAAAACCCGCCGGAGCGGGTTTTTTGTCGATCAGGTCACACAATCATCGAGGCTCTAATCAAAGCTCCGAGAAGCACTCTTCGATGATTGCCAGGCCTTTGTCCAGTTGCTCATCCGGCGAAGTCAGCGGCACCAGTACGCGCAGAACGTTGCCATAGGTGCCGCAGGACAGCAGGATCAGGCCCTTGTCGCGCGCCTTGGCCACGACCGAGGCTACAGCGGCAGCGTTTGGCTTGTGGCTGTCGCCGTTTTCGAACAGCTCGACGGCGATCATCGCGCCCAGGGCACGCACTTCGCCGATCACCGGGTACTTGGCCTGGATAGCCTTGAGGCCAGTCACCAGACGCTCGCCGACGGCCTTGCAGCGGTCCAGCAGGTGCTCTTCTTCGAACACTTCCATCACGGCCAGCGCCGCAGCGCAAGCGATCGGGCTACCGGCGTAGGTGCCGCCCAGGCCGCCTGGAGCGATGGCGTCCATGTAGTCGGCCTTGCCGCACACACCGGCCAGCGGGAAGCCGCCCGCGATGGACTTGGCGAAGGTGGTCAGGTCGGCGGCAACGCCCATCTGCTCCATGGCGAAGAAGGTGCCGGTACGACCAGCGCCGGTTTGCACTTCGTCAGCGATCAGCAGGATGCCGTGCTGGTCGCACAGGGCACGCAGGCGCTTCATGAATTCTTTGGGTGCCACGTAGAAACCACCTTCACCCTGAACAGGCTCGATGATGATCGCGGCGATGTCTTTTGGCTCTGCGTCGTTCTTGAAGATGCGTTCGATGCTGGCGATCGAGTCGTCGATGCTCACACCGTGCAGCTCGTTCGGGTACAGCGCGCGGAAGATGCCACCTGGCATCAGGCCCATGCCAGCCGAGTAAGGTACGACTTTACCGGTCAGGCCCAGGGTCATCATGGTGCGACCGTGGTAAGCGCCAGTGAACGCGATCACGCCGGCACGGCCAGTCGCCGCACGGGCGATTTTCACGGCGTTCTCGACCGCTTCGGAACCGGTGGTGACCAGCAGGGTTTTCTTGGCGAAATCACCCGGCACCTTGGCGTTGATTTTTTCGCACAGTTCCACGTATGGCTCATAGGCCAGTACCTGGAAGCAGGTGTGGGTCAGCTTGTTCAACTGCTCGGTCACGGCGGCAATGATTTTCGGGTGCACGTGGCCAGTGTTCAGCACGGCAATGCCGCCGGCGAAGTCGATGAACTCGCGACCTTCAACGTCCGTCACGGTGGCGTTCTTCGCGGACTCGGCGAAGATCGGGTGAATCTGGCCAACACCGCGAGGTACAGCGGCGACACGGCGGGCCATCAAATCAGCGTTAGTCTTGCTCATTACAGTCCTCATTCACCGCTCATCGGGCGGCGTGGTTCAAGGATGAAGCGGCGGGGAGTCAACGGCGGCAGCATGCGATGATCGACTGCCACGGCGTTCCCGGCCGCAAAGAAATTTGCCATTTGAAGCGGCGCAAAGGACAGCGCTCTCGTGCCCTTTGCGCTTGAAGCAATGCCTTGCCGGGACGCCTTAGATGCCCAGGCAGAGGTATTTGATTTCCAGGTAATCTTCGATGCCGTACTTGGAGCCTTCACGGCCCAGGCCCGAGGCCTTGATGCCGCCGAAAGGCGCAACTTCGTTGGAGATCAGGCCGGTGTTGACGCCCACCATGCCGTATTCCAGGGCTTCGGCGACACGGAACACACGACCCAGATCACGGGCATAGAAGTAAGAAGCCAGACCGAATTCAGTGTCGTTGGACATCGCAATCACTTCGGCTTCATCTTTGAAGCGGAACAGCGGTGCCAATGGACCGAAGGTTTCTTCCTTGGCCACGGCCGCGTTCTTTGGCACGTTGGTCAGGATGGTCGGCTCGAAGAAGTTGCCTTCGATGGACTTGCCGCCGGACAGCACGGTGGCGCCTTTGGAAACCGCGTCAGCGATGTGCTCCTGAACCTTGGCCACGGCTTTTTCGTCGATCAGCGGGCCAGTGGTGGTGCCTTCTTCCAGACCGTTGCCGATCTTCAGCTTGGCCACAGCCGCTTTCAGCTTCTCGGCGAACGCGTCGTAGACCGAATCCTGAATGTACAGGCGGTTGGCGCAGACGCAGGTCTGGCCGTTGTTGCGGTACTTGGAAATGATCGCGCCTTCGACAGCCTTATCCAGGTCCGCGTCGTCAAACACGATGAACGGCGCGTTGCCGCCCAGTTCCAGGGACACTTTCTTGATGTCCTTGGCGCATTCGGACATCAGTTGGCGACCGATTTCGGTCGAACCGGTGAAGGACAATTTGCGCACGATCGGGTTACCGGTCAGCTCGCTGCCGATGTCGCCGGCGCTGCCGGTCACCACACTGAACACGCCAGCCGGAATACCGGCACGCTGGGCCAGTTCGGCCAGGGCGAAAGCCGAGAACGGGGTTTGCGAAGCAGGCTTGAGCACCATGGTGCAACCGGCGGCCAGGGCCGGGCCGGCTTTACGGGTGATCATAGCGGCCGGGAAGTTCCACGGGGTAATCGCGGCGGTCACGCCGATTGGCTGCTTGATCACGATCAGGCGCTTGTCTGGCTGGTGGCCCGGGATCACGTCACCGTAGATGCGCTTGGACTCTTCGGCGAACCACTCGATGAAGGAAGCGGCATAAACGATTTCGCCCTTGGCTTCGGCCAATGGCTTGCCTTGCTCGAGGGTCATCAGGCGCGCCAGGTCGTCCTGGTTCTCGATGATCAACTCGAACCAGCGACGCAGCTTGTTGGCGCGGTCCTTGGCGGTCAGTGCACGCCAGGCCGGCAGCGCCTTGTCGGCCGCTTCGATGGCGCGGCGGGTTTCGGCAGCGCCCATCTTCGGCACGGTGCCCAGGATTTCACCCGTTGCCGGGTTGTTGACCTTGATCGTCTGACCATTGTCCGCATCGACCCAAGCGCCATCAATGAAGGCTTGCTGGCGGAACAACTGGGTGTCTTTAAGCTGCATGTCGGCTTTCCTTGAACAGCACCGCGCACGCGCGGAGCGGATTATGATTGTAGAAAGGCGCCTTGAAGGCTGCCGTCAGGGAAATCATTCACCGGGCTGAAGCACATAAATAGCGCACGCAATGGATTCGTGCGGTTCAGCACCCAGACAAGAGCGTTTGAAATCTCAAACGAATCCTAGGATCAAAGGGGGTAAAGGACAATAGCCTGTTCGAAAAAAAGAACGAAAACGCCGCCTTAACCCCATTTTTCAGATCAGCGTAGCAAACGTGGGTTACGCTTTGAAAAAGCGCTGTCGATTCAGCAGCATGGACGCCTGCCAAGCATATGAGTATCATGCGCCCGCATTGCACCAGTAGCTCAGCTGGATAGAGTACTGCCCTCCGAAGGCAGGGGTCGTGGGTTCGAATCCCGCCTGGTGCACCATATTTGAAAACGAGAAAGCCTCAGGCCGTAGGGTCTGGGGCTTTTTTGTGGGCGCAATTGCGCCGCTGTCGATAGCTGAAACACCTTCCTTGTTCCGCCCTTTCGGCAATGCGTTCAATATGCCGATCAACCCGACAGACTTTGTCTTCAGAGCCACCCATACAACAAAGGAAGTGACGTGAGCTTCGCACTGATGAAAAGACCTGTCGCCAGGAAATTTCGGATCGGGGTAAAAATTGCCTAATGGCCGTCAACGACTTGATTCTTTACAGCACGGAAGATGGCTTGGCGCAGTTCAGTCTGCGAGAAATGAATGATCAGGTCTGGCTGACTCAACTGGAACTCGCCGACCTGTATCAGTCCAGCAAGCAGAACATCAGCAAACACATTCAGGCGGTTTTGGCCGAGGGGGAGCTGGCAGAGGCAGCAGTTGTCAACTCAAAGTTGACAACTGCTGCTGATGGCAAGGATTACCTGACTCAGCTCTATGCTCTGCCCATGATCATCGCCATCGGCTACCGCGTTCGCTCAACCCGCGGCTCGCAATTTCGCCAATGGGCCACCCGAACGCTGGGCGAGTACCTGCAAAAAGGCTTCGTCATGGACGATGCGCGCCTCAAAGCGGCGCGCTGCCCGGGGCCAGTACCACACGCTGGCTGTCCAGGTGACCCGCCACCTGACGCAGCAACAGATGATCGATATCCGCCGACAGCTGGCAGCGATAGCTTCACGAAGTTCGGCAGCCTCCCCACAGGTTGTGTGCACGGGCTATGTTGAAGCGTCGAGGGAACGGTTTTGTTGTTTGGCGAAGATGGCGGCCATTTCCGGGTCATCCAGATGATCCAGCGCTCGTTCCACCAGCAGGTGGACGCCATTGGCCATGCGGTTGATCGCCAGGGCGATGGAGCGGCGGGAGCCGTTGATTTCGTCGGCGAGGTCAGCGGCCAAGGCACTGATCGCCAGCAGGTCTTCGGAGGCGTTGGAGAGCAGGGCTTCGGTGTGGATGTGGGGATTGACGGTAAAGAGCGAGCCTTCGCGTGCGGGTTGCTCTGGTTCGGTTTTCGGTGGGTCGGGAATGGCTTTCGACATGATCTTCAATTCCTTGTGATGCCCTCACCCTTGCGCGACTAAACGAGGGGTGGCGGCTGTACGCAGGTTAGTCGGACCGGGGAATTGAAGAAGCCGGCGCACCCGAAGGTGCCCTGCGCACAACCACCATCAAAAGCAGGTGACTGAGACCTGTCTGAAGGATGCTCATGCAGCTTCAATTACCAGCGGGCGACTAAACCCGATCACTGACAATCAGTGACAGGAATCAAATTACCGAGCGGTCCCAAAGCGCACAAGCCGGCGGATTCTGGCGTGGCGGTAGGCAACGGCGCAAGAATTTGTAGCTTGCAGGAAGTAAAACAGAGGCCTGTTAAACAGCCGACCCAACACAGGGCCGACATTGATCTCCTGTAGGAGCGAGCATGCTCGCGATGGTAGGCCAAACACCGCGGGCATTCAGATTGCCACGTTATCGTTGGCCCCATCGCGAGCATGCTCGCTCCTACGGGGTGGTCCAATCGAACTCGTCGTAATCATCGTCGAAGTCGTCCTCATCGAGGTTGTCTTCCTCCTCCGGCTCTTCAGCCTGCTTGGCCAGAAGAAACTCCTTACGACTCTCGGTAATCGCTCGCCGCAGTTCTTCGCCCTTTTCCGGGCAATTGAGCATTTGGGCGATGCGATCGATTTTCTTGGCCACGGCATCCTCCAACGCATCGGCGACTGAAATAGATAGTGGCTTAAACCCGCAGAAAAATCTTCAGCGGTGGTAACGCCGCACCACGCTGCTGTTCTTGAGCACATGGCCTTTGATTTTTTCCATCAGTTGCGCACGGGTGAGGCCCGCCGGCAAGGCGTCCGGGGCGAGGTCCAAGGCGTAGAGCTGGATGATGTAGTGATGGGAGCTGTCGCCCACCGGCGGGCATGGCCCGACGTAACCGGTGGTGCCTTTGCTGTTGGTGCCTGCCGCGCCTTCAAAGGACGTCTTGGTGCCAGCGCCGAACGGGATCTGTCGGGTGCCGGCCTTGATGCCGTAGTGAATCCAGTGATCGACACCCAGGCCTTTCTGGCCGTCCGGATCGTGCATCACGATGGCGTAGCTCTGGGTACCTGAAGGGCCGGCGTTCCAACTCAGCGCCGGCGACTGGTTCTTGCCGCCGCAGCCGCTGGCGTCGCTGGCCGCCACCGACGTGAAAAGACGGTTGTCCGACACGCCAGGCATGCTGACGGTGAAGCGTTCCTGGGCCTGTGCGGGAATCTGCACGCAAAGGGCGACGGCAATGGCCGCCAGCCAAGGGTTCAGAGAGGTCAATCGAGTCATTCCGGAGCACCTTGTGCGGGTGGGGCCGTGGTCGGCGTGCAAACTATAGCGGACCGTTCGTGCCGTGGCAGCGGGATTTGGCTGAACCTCGCAATATTGGCCAAACTCTTAAGTGAAACGCCTTCCTGGAGAGCGATCATGGCACTGCACCGCGTTGCCCGTTTAGCCGATATCCCCGAAAACCGAGGCCTGGAAGTGCGTGTTGGCGAGCGCAAAATCGTGTTGTTGCGCGCAGGTGATCAACTGCGCGCTTATCAAGGCGAATGCCCCCATGCCGGGGCGCCGCTGGCCGAGGGTGCGCTCTGCAATGGGCGGCTGATTTGTCCTTGGCATAAAGCGGCTTATCGGATCGACGATGGCGCCCTGTGCGAGCCGCCGTCACTGGACAGCCTCAGGCGCTATCCCTTGGAAACCCGTGGCGATGAAATCTGGGTCGATGAGCAACCGCTGCCCGATTCCCACACCCCGCCAGCCGATGATGATCGCACCTTTGTGATTATCGGTGCGGGGGCCGCAGGCACGGCAGCGGCAGCCGCACTACGGGAAAAAGGTTTTGGCGGCCGCGTGCTGCTAATCGACCGCGAAGCCGATGCCGGTTATGACCGCACGGTGCTGAGCAAATTTGTCATCGCCGGTGAAATGCCACCGGACGAAATCCCGGCGTTGCGAGACGATGACTTTTATCGCGAGCAACGCATCGAGCGCCTGCTAGCCGAAGTGGCGAGCCTGGATGCCAAAAGCCGAAGCGTACGCCTGACCAACGGCCAGACCGTGAACTACCACGCCGCGTTGCTCGCCACGGGTGGGGCCCCCAAACCGCTCGAGCTGCCGGGTGCGGACCTGCCGCAGGTCTTCCTGCTGCGCGCCAAGGACCAGGCACAAGCCATTCTGAACGCCGCGCAACCCGGTCAGCGGGCGGTGGTCATCGGCGACAGTTTCATTGCCATGGAGTCCGCCGCCGCCCTGCGCGAACACGGCCTGGATGTCACGGTGCTGGCCCGTCACGCCGTGCCCTTTGCCAAGCAGTTCGGTGAGACCGTCGGCAAGGCGATTCTGGCTCGCCACGTGGCCCACGGGGTGGTGTTCCATACCGACAGCGAAGCCTCGGAGATAGTGGGCAACAACAAGGTCGAGGCGGTTAAGCTCAAGGACGGCCAGCGCCTTCCGGCAGACCTGGTCCTGGTGGGCATCGGCGTCAGCCCAGCCACCGACCCGTTTGCCGGGTTGCCCATGGAAAAAGACCTGTCACTGCAAGTCGACGGCGGCATGCGTGTCAGTGAAGGACTGTGGGCGGCAGGCGATATTGCCACCTTCCCGTTCAACGGCCAGCCACAAAGGATCGAACACTGGCGCCTGGCGCAACAACACGCAAGGATTGCGGCGGCCAACATGTTGGGTGGCGATGAGCACTATCTGGATGTGCCGTACTTCTGGACCTGGCACTTTGGCAAGAACTACGACTATCTCGGTCATGCCCAGGACTGGGACGAGGTCGAGTTCAAGGGCGACCCTTATCACCCACCGTTCATTGGCCTGTTCGGCAAGAACGGTGTGGTCACGGCCGCCATCGCCTGCGATGAAGAGCGGGCAATGGCGATGCTCGCCGAACGGATGAAACAGCCGCTGCCGATTGACGAAGCGTGGCGGCTGATCCGCGACCTCTAGGGATTACTCGGCGACTTCGACGCCGCCGAGCTTGCTCATCATGAAGCCGATAAACTGTTCAACAGTCATCTTCCGGCCATTGAACTCCACTTCATTGTTGGCGTAGTGCAGTTTGCTGATGACGTTTGTGCCGTCCACCGTCGCGAACTGTGTACCGACGGCCATGGCGCCAAACATATCAGCGGTGGCCTTGGCCTGATCGACAATGGTCTTGGCGTCGGTCTGGCCATCGAGTTGCCCCTGAACGCTTAACACATCAACGAGCATCGGCTTGGACACCTGGATGTTGACGTCCAGCAGGGCAACCACTTGTTTGATCAACTGGTCAGGCGGCAGGTCCATGGATTTCGGCTTGGTCAGGTCCAGTACCAGATTGGCGTGGCTTTCGCCGTTGGCGGTGGTGAAGGCGAGTTTTTCCAGCGCCAGTTGAGGGCCGGCAGCCAACAGTTTTTCCAGATCGGCTTTGACCTGAGTCTCTTCAGCCGGGGTAAGCACCAGCTCGGGGGCCGGTTCACCGGCAGCAGCCGCCTTGGCGGCGGCCTCTTCATAGGGTTGCAGTTTGGTCTGATATACCTGCATCAACGACATCGTCGCTGGAATGTCGAGGTTCTTCAGGCTCATGGCCACCTGCGCGGAGCCCACTTTTTTATCGTTAAGCGACACTTCGCCGATCTTGTAGTCAGCGCGCCCGGAAGCATTGGTGCCCGACTCTTCGGTGAGGCTCTTCATTTCAAATTTGTTGAGGCCCAAGACCAATTGCTGTGGACCGAATGTGGTTTTGCTGTCCGTCAGCTCGACCGTGTTCTCACCGGTGTAGTAGCCATAAGTGCTCTTGATCAGGTTGCTGGCCAGGGTCAGACCTTTCAACTCGACTTTGACAGGCGATTGGCTCTCGTCGACGGTGGTCAAGGTGAAGTTGTCCATGTAACCGTTGGCTTTGACTTTCTGCGCCTGCGCGCTGGCCGAGACTTCGAGGTTCAGGCCGGAGAATTTCAAGTGGGACTTGTCGTCCAGCGCCACGTCCAACGGCAGCAATTCAAAATTGCCGTTGGTGGAATTGTCGTAGCCAATGTTGACCACGCCGGTGAGCGGCGACTTGTCCTTGGCGGCGGCGAACCACTTCTCGGTGACGGGGGTCTTTTCCAGTGCGTAGTGACTGGTGGCCATGACGGGCAGCCATTTGAGCGACACCAGTCGCGAGAATGGCAGTGGGCCGTGTTCAATGTTGTCCACGAAGAGCAATTCGACCGGGGTTTCGCCGAACGCGTCCCCCTCACCCTTGAGGCGGTAGTGCGCGGTGCTGCTGAACAGGTGACGTTCCAGCGACACCAGTTCCAGCGAAGCGGTACCCTTGGTGCCGACCAGCGCGGCTTGCAGCTCCTTGTTGGCGTCGGCGATCGAGCTGTTCAACACCCCTTCGATTCGGGTGCCGGTGTACCAGGCACCGCCGGCACTGATGACGCCAATCGCTACAACAATTCCAAGAAGTACGCCTGCTGATTTATTCATGAATGACCCAGTCAATGTCCGTTGTTTGAGGTGTGGTCGTCTTCCCTGAACCCTTGGCGGGTTAATGGCTCGACTCCGACGAAAGTGGCATGCAGGTTAGCATCAGGCGCGGGGGGTGGCCCAATGATTAAAGGTGAAAGAATGTCATTTTGGCCATGGCATGGCCTGGGATTTTCGCTGGGTTACAGGCCGCCATCGCGGGCAAGCCCGCTCCTACAGGGACGCGCATCCCACCTGTAGGAGCGAGCTTGCTCGCGATGAGGCCCGCCCAGGCACCACAGCACTCAGGAATACTGCACTTCCATCTCATCAAGCTGATGATCAAAGCTCTTGAGCCGCGCCGTCCACGTGTACACCAGCACTTCAAAGTCGCGATTGATCACCGCCCCACCCGTCACATCCGCGCGCGGGTCACAGAAGTCCAGTTGATAACGTTCGCGAGCCATGGCCGAAGCGACATCCGAGAGCTCACGGGCATTGTTCAGCCAATGCCAGCCCTCCTCGGCTATCTGCTTGTCGAGCGCCTGGCACTGCTTTTTCAGGGTTTCGAGGCTTTTTTCCAGCGGCGTGCCGGTCAGCTCGCCCATGACTTCCTGGAACGTGCGCCCCGGTTGCCAGTAGCTGCCCCAGAAATAGCGATCGAATACGGTTTCTACCCGGCGCAACGCAACCTTGGTGTCCCAGATCAGCACCAGTGTCTTGCCTTGCTCGAGTTGTCTTTTTTTGATGCGCTGGCCCTGAAGCGAAGCCCAGGCCACGACCACGATGGCCATCACCGCGATCAGCGCGGCTGCGCTGTCGAGAAACACCATCGCTTGATCGAGCTGATGCGCCAGCATGACGCCGTAGAAATAGGTGGCCGACAGCAAGACCAATGCCGCAATGGCGCACCAAAAGCCGGGAGCATAAGGGTTTTTCATTATTAGAGTCCCCATGACCAACGCTAGCCTTGATTGATGAGTTCGTCGCGCGACCTCATCAAGTCAAAGCATAGCAACGGCCTCAGGGTTTGCTGGCGTTCGAACCTTGCGTTCGTCCGCTTTCCCAGCCACCACCCAGCGCCAGGAACAAATCGATCTGGCTCAGCGCGACCTGGGTATTGGCGGCGGCCAGTTGCGCGGTGACATCGGTGTAGGTGCGGGTCGCCTGCAGGTCGGCGAGAAACGATTCGCGGCCCGCCTGGAAGAAGCGGTGCGTCTGGTCGGCGGCCAGCTTCGCCGATTGCTCGGCATCCGCCAGGGCCTCGCGGCGCTGTAACAATGCCGAGTACTGCGCCAGGCTGGTCTGGGTTTCACGGATGGCATTGAGCACCACCCCATCGAAGTGGGCCAGGGTCGCCTGGGTCACGGCTTCGGCTTCACGGATACGCGCCCTGGCGCCGTTGGTCGGCACGTTCCAGGTCAGCGAAGGTCCGAATCCCCAACGATTGGCGGAAGGCTCACCGAGGTTTTCCAGAAGACCGACAGTGCCGATCGTCGCGCCGATGCGGATGTCCGGGTACAGCTCGCCGGTGGCCACACCGATCCCGGCAGTCGCGGCGGCCAATCGGCGTTCAGCCTGGCGAATATCGGGACGACGCTTGAGCAGCGAAGCGCCATCGCCCACCGGTATCAACTGGGCGATCTTCGGCAGTTCTGCACACGTCGCGGTGCCGGCGGGCAACTGATCGACCGGCGTGGCCAGCAACATCGAGAGACGGTACAGCCCTGCCTGGCGCGCCGCCTCGTAGCGCGGCATCTCGGCGCGCAGGGATTTGAATTGGGTTTGCGAACGGGTGACCTGGGTTTCGTCACCCCGACCGGCATCGCGCAGCCGCTGGATCAACGTGGTGCTTTGCGACTGCAGATCAAGGGAATGCTGGGCAATCTCATGCTCCTCGTTGGCCGCACACACCTGGGTGTAGGCCCGCACCACATCGGCCACCAGGGTGATGCGTGCGGTATCGGCGGCCGCCTGGGTTGCATCGGCATTGGCCTTGGCGGCTTCGATGCCGCGCTTGAGCGTGCCAAACAGGTCGAACTGATAGGAGGCGCTGATGCCGATATCACCGATGTTGGCCACCGGCACTTTTTCCGGCAACAGGAACGCTTCGCCCGATTCCTGCAAGCGCTGGGCACCCATTTTGATACCACCGCTCCAGCCACCGGCGGCCTCGGCCTGATCGACCTGGGCGCGTGCCCGCAGCAGGCTCGCAGCGGCCACACGTAAATCAGTGTTGGACGCCAGCGCCTGCTGGACCAATTGATTGAGTCGCGGATCCTGATACAAGCGCCACCAATCGGCCGGCACCGGGGCTGAGACCACCGGTTTACCATTGACCGCCAGTTCACCCTGCAAATCTGCACGCTGGACGGCCGCCTCCGGCGGTACGTGATAATCCGGCCCAACCGTCTGACACGCCGACAACAGCAAGCCTAATCCGGCGATCGCCAAACCCGAGGCCTTGCTCATTTTGCCGACTCCCTGTCGTCAATGATCGACACGGTGGCAGTGCGCCCGGCAATCATGCGGAAGTCCGGTGGCACATCGTCGAAGGCGATCCGCACCGGAATCCGTTGCGCCAGGCGCACCCAGCTGAATGCCGGGTTGACGTTGGGCAGCAGGTTGCTGCCGCTGGTGCGGTCACGGTCTTCGATGCCGGCGACAATGCTTTGAACATGGCCACGCAGGCGAGCGTTGTCGCCGATTACACGGATGTCGACGCTCTGGCCAACGTGAATGCCGTCCAGTTTGGTTTCTTCAAAATACCCGTCGATGTGGAATGAATTGCTGTCCACCACCGACAACACCGGACGCCCGGCGGTCACAAACTCCTGGGGACGCGGGGCCCGGTCGTTGACGTAGCCGTCCACCGGGCTGCGAATGGTCGAGCGGTCGAGGTTGAGCTGGGCGCTGTCCACCGCCACCTGCGCTTCCATCAACGCCACTTCGGCACGGGCCACCCGCGACTGGCTTTCTTCCAGTTGCTCGCCCGGCACAAGGTTGCCAAGCCCCTTGTTCCGCTTGGCTTCGCGCTGTGCCTGGGCCAGGGTTTCCTGGCGATCGGCGACCGAGGCCTTCGCCTGGCGCAAAGCCAGCTTGAAGCGGTCCTGGTCGATGCTGAACAGCACCTGGCCACGCTGGACCGGTTGGTTGTCGTGCACTTCCACTTGCTGGATCAGCCCGGACACATCCGGTGCGATCTGCACGATGTCGGCACGGATGTGCCCGTCACGGGTCCAGGGGGCGAACATGTAATACATGACCATGCGCCAGACCACGACGACCGCGAAGCTCACGATCAACAGCGTCAGGACCACACGGCCGAGGGTCAAAAAGGTTTTTTCATGTCATCAGGTATCGGCTGAGTGAATCCACAGCGCCCAGCAGCAAGGCGTACAGAGCCACGTTGAACAATGCCCGGTGCCAGACCAGGCGGTAAAAATGCAGGCGCGTCAGCAGGCCGTGCACCAGCAGGTAAATCAGGTAGGTAATGCCCATCAGCACCAGCAGCGTGGGCAGGAACACCCCACTGATATCCAGATCACCGATCATAAAGGCGCTCCATCAATGCCATGGGGAAGCGGTTCTTCGGGTTCTGCGCTGCCGACAAATTCGACCCCGGGCAGCAAGGCCAGGCGCAGGCCACTCAAGGCGTGCAGCAGGTGCAGGCGCGCACCGTCATCGCATTCGTGATCGAGGGCGCGGCGCGTACGGTCCATCAACATCAACAACGCGCTCGGGGCGGGCAGGCGCTCATCGGCCTTGAGGCAAGCCTTGAAATACTCGCCGACCTCGTTCACCACTTGATGCAACAGCACCTGTGGAACACCCAGCACGCGCGGGGTGTAGGCCAGCAGGTCGAGCAGGTTCAACGCAACACGCACTTCGCGCAGCGCGATGCCGGTGTCCTGGCCGGTGATGGCCAGCCGCGGCAAGTGCTGCATCATCCGATCAAGCACCTGCACCCCCAACTGCCGGTGTTCGGCCAGGGTCGCCGGCTCGGTCAGGCTGACGATGTCGCGCCAGCTGAAACGGGTCAGGCGCTTGGCCGCCAGCTCCGCACCAAAGGGCCGGGCGATCAACGTCCAGACAAAGGCGAAGAGCAAACCCACGGGACCTGCCAGGTTGGAGTTGACGAAGCTGAGGAAATCCGCGTCGTAGGCGCCCTGGATACTGATGAAGGACGAGGTGTTGACCAGCGTCAGCAGCATGCCCAGGTAGAACTGCGGCTTGACCGTCAGCGTGCCGATGCAAATGAACGGCACCGCAAACGCCAGTACCAGCATCGGGAAATCGTGCAGGTTGGGCAGTACCAGGAACAGGTAAAGGCTGGCGAATACCACTGACATCGCGGTCCAGAAAAAGAACCGGTAGATCTGCGGAGCCGGGTCATCCATCGACGCGAAGAAACTGCACGCCACTGCTGCGAGAATCACTGCAGCGCCACCGTCGGTCCAGCCGAGCAGAATCCACAGCACCGAGGCGACGATGATCGCGGTGACCGTGGACGCCGCCGAATACAGCATCAGCCCACGGTCCAGGAACGGCGACAACCGCCCCAGTCGCCAATGCCGATAGACCGCATGCCAGCTGTCCTGGCTTTCGCACTGGATGGCGTATTGCAGGCTGCGACAGTCCTGCCACAGATCGATCCACTCGCCGAGTCGATACAGGGCATTGGAAAACAGCAGTTGCTTGCGATCATCCAGCGCCCGGGCAGACGGTTGCAGCGCTTCGAGTTGATCCTTCAATGCTTGCCAGCGCCCGATGTCCGCGTCCTTGTACTCGAGCCATTGCCGGGTGGCGGCGAGCAACGGCGCGAACCGGTCTACCAGCTCTGGCGTGCGCCGCTCAAGGGCGTAAAGCGCGTCATCCAGGTCGTCGATCAGCGGCAACAGGTGAATCATTCGCCCGCGCAGCTCCTTGGTATTGCGCACGGTCTGAGGGCGGGCACCTTCGTGGGGCAACTGGCCGATCATCAATTCCAGGGTGTTGAATGTGGCGACCATTGATGAGCGCAACGCGCTGATTTCTTCGGGCTGCACGTTGCGACTGAGGAAGCGCAGGCTGTACGTCGAGGCATCGGCAAACCATTTGCTCACCGAGTCGCTGAACACTGGCGCCAGCCTGCGTGGCCAGAACATCGCGCCGACGACCGCCGCAACAGCGATGCCGAGAAAAATTTCTTCCGTGCGTGCCTCTGCCACGTCCCATACGGAAAGCGGGTTATCCACGACCGGCAGCGCAATCAGCGGCAGTGTGTAGCCGGCCAGCATCAGCGCATAGTTATTGGCCGTGCGCAGGTGCATGGACAGGAACAGCAGGATCCCGGTCCACAGGGCAATGACGAGTACCAGCACATAGGGACTTTGCACGAACATCGGCACGAACAGCACCGCTGCTGCCGCGCCCATGAATGTCCCGATCGCGCGGTACAGCGCCTTGGAACTGGTCGGGCCGACGAAGGGGCTGGAGACGATGTAGACGGTGGCCATCGCCCAGTACGGACGCGGCATTTGCATGAGCAGGGCGATGTACAACGCGATCATCGAGGCCGCGAAGGTTCGCACGCCGTAAAACCAGTCGCGGGCCGGGGGAACGCCGGCGAAAAATCCGCTCAAGGTGTCACCACGGCTGGGGCATTGGCCGCCTCAAAGGCTTTTAATACTCGCAATGCGGCTTCCAAATCACTGGTGGGAATACCGGCGAGCGTTTCGTGACGCAAGCGTACCAGCTCGACCTCCACCGCCTGCACCAGCTCGCGGCCGGTGTCCGTCAGGCTCAGGCATTTGGCGCGACGGTCCTGGGCATCGGCGGTGCGCCGCACATAGCCGGCGTAACACAGCTGATCGAGCAGGCGCACCAACGACGGGCTCTCCATCCCGGCAGCCTGTGCCACCGTCACCTGACGCACGCCCTCGCCCAATCGCCCGATCATCAACAAAGGGACGGCGCAGGCTTCGGAGATGCCGTAGTTGACCAGTGTGGTCTGGCAGATTTTCCGCCAATGCCGGGCGGCCACCACCATGGCACTGCTGATGTTCATCTGGAGAGCGTCGAGGTTTTTGGGCACGGGATAAAGGACACACTGTTAGTTTGCTAACTATCAATATGACATCCACCGGGAAATCCGGTCAAGTTTTGAAACAATTATCCGATCAGCAACCCTGTACCCGCCCCTTCCTCAGCAGCACGTTCAACTGGTCCACAACCTCCGCCCAATCGGCGTCATCCAGTATTTCATCGCGCAGAAACGCCGCCTGGCTCTGGCTCCAGAAAAAAGCGTCGGCCAGGTGCAGGTCGGGTTTGAGCGGGGAATGGGACGTGATGAATTGGTCAATGCTGACCGGATCATTGGGCAGGCCCAATTGCTTGAAGAGCGAGGGCAGGCTGTGGGTTGGGGATTGCATAGTGGGCTCCTGGGGAAAAGTTGAGCGACCGCTTTGCGATCAATCGCGAGCATGCTCGCGATAGCGGTGTGTGCGGCGACGACCACTTCGCTCATGACCCAAAAGTCTAGGCCGGATGCCGGCATCGCGCCTGGATGCCGGCTAGCACAGCCCGGGTTACCAATCGTAAGACACGCTCGACACCACCGTCCGACCCTCTCCGTAGTAGCAATCCCACTCACTTCTGCAACTGGCGACGTATTCCTTGTCCGTAAGGTTTTTCACGTTTAACGCCAGTTTCACCCCCTTGAGACGAAAGGCAGACATGCCCAGGTCGTACGTCAGGCTCGCGTCGTACACGGTGTAGGAAGGAATCTGAAAGGAGCCCTCGTAATCATCGCCATAGTTGCTGCGGGCATACCGCGCGCCGACCCCGGCGCCGACTCCGGCCAACGGTGTGTCGCCCAGCACCGTGTAGTTGATCCACATTGCCGCCGTCAGCGGCGGACTGCTCGCCGGGTGGCGACCCTCTCGACCGTCGTTGTCCTTGGTGTACTTGATATCGTTACGCGATGCCGAGGCGATCACACTCAGGGATTCGGTGACCTCGGCCTTGGCTTCGAACTCGATCCCCTTGGAGCGAATGGCGCCGGTCTGGCCACTGAAGCCGGGATTGGCGAGGTCCGTGGTCAGGATGTTTTCCTGTTCCAACTCGTAGGCGGATATCTGCACAAAGCTGTTCTGGCCCGGCGGCTGGTACTTCACACCCGCCTCGTACTGCTTGCCAGTGGACGGGTCGAAGGCGCTGCCCCGTACATCGGTGCCCGTCATTGGCAGGAACGACTCCGAATAGCTGACAAAAGGTGCAATGCCGTTATCGAACAGGTAGACGATGCCACCACGCCCGGTGAACTTCTCGTCCTTGTTGTTGCTGTGCACACCTGTCAGCGGCTGTTTGTTATCGGTTTCGGCCCAATCGTAGCGACCACCGAGCACGAAGACCCACTGGTCGAGTTTGATTTGGTCCTGCGCGTACAAACCGGTCTGGGTGATGGTGTTGTCCCAGCGATTGTTGTTGCTGAAATTCAGCGACTGACCATAGACCGGCGTGAACAGGTCAATGATCGGCGGGTTGTAGTCATACAGACCGTCGAACTTAGAGTTGAAGTGGTAGTAGTCGACACCGACGATTGCCGTATGGCTGAGAGGCCCAGTGTCGAACTCGGCCTGAGCGATGTTATCCACACCGAACACCTTGTTGTCCTGTTGCCAGTTCACGCCGTAACGGGTCTGGTAGCGCTGATCGTTCTGCCCTGTGATCGGGTTGGCGACGAAGCGGTAACCATGCAGGGGCGCTGTGTAGTGGTCGTTGACCCGCGCATATCGTGCGTTTTGCTTGAGGGTCCAGACGTCGTTCAGGCGATGGGAAAACTCGTAGCCGAAGGCGTACTGCTCGCGGTGATAGTCATTGACGCCAGGCTCGCCGAGGAACAGGTCGCGGTCGATCTTGCCATTGGGGTTATCGAACAACGTACCCACGGCCGGAAGCCCCTGCGCCTCGGGAACACCTTCGTCTTTCTGGTACTGGGCGAACAGGGTCAGGCTGGTGTCGTCAGTGGGGCGCCAGGTGAAGCTCGGGGCGATGAACTGACGCTTGTCTTTGACGTAATCGATTTCATCCTGGCTGTCGTTGGCCAGGGCCGTCAGGCGATAAAGATACTTGCCTTCGTCGTCCAGCGGCCCACCGAGGTCGATGGCGGCGCTCTTGTGATCGTAACTGCCAGCTTCGAACTTGATCTGGTGCAGGGCCTCTGCGGTCGGGCGCTTGCTGACCAGATTGACGATGCCGCCCGGCTGATTCTGTCCGTACAACACTGACGCCGGGCCTTTGAGCACTTCAATGCGTTCCAGCGAGTAGGGCTCGATCTGCAATGCACCACCGGTACTGCCACCGCCATACGGCAGGTGCAGGCCATCGAGGTACAGCGGCGTCGGCGAGAAGCCGCGCGAGGTTGGCTCATCGAAAATCTTCACCCGGTCGGAGAAGCCACCGCCGGTAATCCCCGGCGTGTAGCGCAGGGCTTCGGTCACGCTTTGCGCGTTGCGTGAGCTGATTTCGGCGGCGGTGACGACATTGATCGTTTGCGGAATTTCCACCAGCGCGGCATCGGTCTTGGTGCCGGTGGCGCTACGCTTGGCGACGATGCCCGCGACCGGGCCCCAGGCATTTTCCCGCGCCTCGGGCGCGCTGACACGGGTAGCACCCAACTGCAGAGGGCCATCTTGCGAGATCGGCTGCAAGGACCAGCCACCCTGGGCAAAAACGGCCTGCAAGCCACTGCCCGCCAGCAACCGTTCAAGGCCCTGGCTCACATCGAAACGCCCCTGAAGACCGGCACTGCGCTTGCCCTCGGTGAGCTGCGCATCCACCGACAGCAGAATGCCCGCCTCACTGGCAAAACGATTCAGAACCTGATCGAGGTTGCCGGCAGCAATGGTGTACTGGCGTGCCTGACTGACGGCGGCGTCTTCGGCCCAGGCCAGGTTTGGCACCAGCGGCGTGGTGGCCAGCAAGGTCGCGAATACACTGCGGCGCAAGACGCCATCAAGCGCAAAAGTCTTCTGTGTTGGCATTCTGGAACTCCGTATGAGAATGCTTCTTGATTTGCTTTCAAGAGGTATCCCGAACGGGGCAAGAAAACCGACAAGCGCTTGTGAGAAATTTTTTTGCGACTTCAGGTGCGGCGTTTCACCGTCACCCAGTAACGGGTCACGGACCGCACTTGCACCGGCAAGGTACGTTCGAGCGCGGCGAGGACCGCGTCGGTGTTATCGAGTGGAAATACGCCGGTCAGCAGCAACGGCGAGACCGACTCATCGCAGCGAATCCAACCCGGCCGATAACGCGCCAGCTCCGCCAGGAACAGCCCGAGCGGCTGCCGTTCGGCCACCAGGCGACCCTGGCTCCAACTGCTGGCAGTGATGCTTGCCGGATGCATCGAACCGGTTCCGCCAGCGTTGAACCACAGCCTATGGCCGGCATCCATGAGCACTGGCGTGCCTCGTCTGGGGCTGATGCGCAACTGCCCTTCGTACAGTTCAACGAGTGCGCCGTCATCCATTTCACGTACGGAAAACCGCGTGCCCAACGCCTGGACATCGCCGCCGGCGGTTTCCACGATCAGCGGCCGGATCGGGTCGTGTCCACTGGTGAGCAGCACTTCGCCCTTGATCAATTTGATCCGACGCTCCTGCGCGGTAAAACGCAGATCAACTGCACTGTCGCTGTTGAGGTCCAGCCGGGTGCCATCGCCCAGGGTCATGTGGCGAATCTCGCCTGTGGCGGTGCGGTGCTCGGCGAAAGTCGCGCGCCAGGCCACCTGATTTTGCAGCAGGTATCCGCTCCCACCCGCGACCAGCAGCACACCGAGCATCTTCAGCGCAGCGCGGCGCTGCGGGTCAGGGCTGTCGCGCAAGACCGCCCGTGCACATTGCGCCGGCACCGAGCCGAAGGTTTGTTGGAGTTGCTGCAAGCGCTGCCAGGCACGCTGGTGCTCTGGATGAGCCTGTTGCCACAGCACGAAGGCCTGGCGCTTCTCGGCATTCAGATCATCGCCCCAATGCAGCATGAGCCATTCACTGGCCTGCTCGACAATGACCGGATCAATGGGCGCGTCGTGGGCGCGACTCATGATTCGTAGACCAACTGATAACAGGCGAGAATCGCCCGGGTCATGTACTTCTGCACCGAACTGACCGTGACCCCGAGCCGCTCGCCGATTTGCGCGTAGCTCATCCCTTCGAATTGCGAGAGCAGGAAAGCCTGGCGCACGTTATCCGGCATGCGATCGAGCATCGCGTCGATCTGCATCAGGGTTTCAAGGATCAGGGCTCGGGTTTCCAGCGAAGGCGATTCCGGCTCCGGCAGATGCGCGATGCTTTCCAGATAGGCGCGCTCGATCCGCAGGCGGCGCCACTGATCGATCACTAGATTGCGGGCAATTTGCGTCAGGTAACTGCGGCTTTCCTGCGGGCCGGGCATGCGACCCGACACCAGCAGGCGCAGGAAGGTATCCTGCGCCACGTCCGCCGCGTGCTCCCGGTCGCCCAGGCGTTTGCGCAACCAGCCTTGCAGCCAGCCATGGTTCTCGCGGTAAAGACGATGAAAAGAATCGTTGCCGCCAGTGGCTGCGTCCATGGTGTGGTTCTATGCGCGTGATTGATAGCAATTATCATTACACTTAACGCAGCCACTTGGCAAAACGATTAACGTTGCGCCGCCAATGGATACACGGACTCCCACCCGCCACCCAACGCCTTGTACAACCCGACCATCGCCAGCGACACGCCGGTCGAACTCTCGACCCATTGCTGCTGCGTCGCCAGCAACTCGGCTTGCACGGTGAGGACGTTGACGAAATCCACCACGCCTTCCACGTACTGCTGCTTGGCAGTGCTCAGGGCGATCTGGTTCTGCCGCACCGCTTCGGCGAGGCTGTCGCGGCGCAGTTGAGTGGCGTTGTAGGCCGTCAGTTGATCGTCGATTTCATGCCAGGCGCGCAGCACGGTTTGCTGATAGGCAATCGCGGCCTCCTGTTGTTGGGCTTCACGCAGTTCCAGCACGCCGCGAAGGCGACCACCGTCAAACAGCGGGAGGCTAATCTGCGGGCCGATGCCGAACGAGCGCGAGCTCCAGGAGCCAAAATCGCTCAATTGCATTGCCTGGGAACCGAAGTTGCCGGACAACGTAATGCGCGGATAGAAGTCACCCTTGGCCACGCCAATGTTCGCTGTGGCGGCATGCAGGCGCGCTTCGGCCTGGCGAATGTCTGGCCGGCGCTCGGCCAATTGCGAGGGCAGGCCGATCGCTACCTGGCGCGGGGTCTGTGGAACGGGGCCGTCAGCGGACAATTCGGCTTGCAGCGCTTGCGGCGGTTCGCCCATCAACAAGCTCAGCGCGTTGATCAATTGCGACTGGCGTTGCTCCAATGCCGGCAGGCGCGATTCGATGGCAGCCACCTGCGCGGCAGCCTCTGCAACGTCCAGGTCCGTGGCCACACCGTCAGCCAAACGCAGCCGCGACAGCTTCAGGCTGTGCCTTGCGACCTCCAGGTTCTGCTCGGTGACCGCCCGGGTGTTTTGCACGCCGCGCAGTTGAATGTAATCCTGAGCGGTTTCGGCTTGCACCGACAACAGCACACCGCGCTGGTCATTTTCGGCGACTTCGAGGGTCGCATCCGCCGCTTCGGTTTCACGGCGCACCCGACCCCAGAAATCCAGCTCCCAGGAGGCGGAAAAACCCGCGTCCCACAAGTTGAAAGCCGATTTCCCCTGGTGCCCCGACGGGTCGCTCAAGCCTTCGCTGCTGTTGCGCTTGCGTCCGTAGCTGGCCGTGGCCGCCGTGTTCGGGTAACGCTCGGCGGTGATCACCTGGCGCACGGCACGGCTCTGCTGCAAGCGGCTGCTGGCAAGCTTGAGGTCCAGGTTGCGGGTGAGTGCACGCTGGGTCAGGGCCGACAGTTTGGCGTCCTGGAACACCTCCCACCAGCGCTCGTTCATGGTCTCGGCAACGGCTTGGCTGGGGGCCGGCTGCTCAGGTTTTGACCATTGGCTGATGGGCTGGGATTCGGGTTTGTGAAAGTCAGGCCCAAGGGTACAGGCTGACAAGCTGATGGCCAGCAAGGCGCCAACGATGAGTGGGGGCTGATGGCGCCATCGCGACGGTGCGACGATTGGACAAGCCTGCTCCAACAGGTACAGCGGTGCTCGTGTGGGAGCGGGCTTGCCCGCGATGAAGCCAGAGCGGCCAGCAATAATCTTCATCGCTGCACAACCTCACGCTTGCCGCCTCCAGCGGTATCAATAATCGCCTCCACCGACATCCCCACCCGCAACCGATCGGCCAACGGCTGCCCCGGCTCCAGCACGATTTTCACCGGAATGCGCTGCACCACCTTGGTGAAGTTCCCGGTGGCGTTGTCCGGTTTGATCGAGGCAAAGGTCACCCCGGTGGCCGGTGCGATGCTCTCGACGCGACCGGACAACGCTGCACCGCCCAGGCTGTCGACGCGCACCTGCACGTCCTGCCCTGGTTGCACGTCGGTCAGTTGGGTTTCCTGAAAGTTGGCGACCACATAGGCCTGGGTCAGCGGCACTACCGCGAGCAGCTTGCTCCCGGGCGTGACATACGCACCAACGCGCACTGCGCGCTCGCCGACCATGCCGTCCTGCGGGGCGACGATGCGAGTGTAGGACAGCTCGAAGCTGGCGATTTCCAGCGCCGCCTGTGCGCGTTTCAAGCCCCCGTCGGCCGCATCACGCTGCGCCGTGAGGATCTCGACTTGTTTACGTTCGGCTGCCAGCACCGCCGTGGCATTCGCCAGCCTGGCCGTGGCCTGTTCGATCCGCGAGCTGGCTTGCTGGGCATTCTGCACCGTGCCCGCGCCAACGCCGGCCAGGTGGTTGTAGCGTTTCAATTCATGTTCGGCAAAAGCCAGTTCCGCCTTGGCCGACACGACCGAAGCTTGCGCCTGGGCAATCACCGACACCTGGCGCTCCAGCGTCGCCCTCGCGTTTTGCAGTTGCGCCCGCGCGACCAGTGTTTCGGCGTCGGCCGCCTGGGCGGCGGCGCGCAGGTCCCGATCATCGATCAACGCCAACAATTGCCCGGCCTTGACCTGCTGGTTGTCCTCCACGTACACCTCTTTGATGAACCCGGCGACACGCGGCACCACCAGGGTGAAGTCAGCGGAAACAAAGGCATCATTGGTGTTCTGTTGGGTGCGTTTGCCGAACAGTCCCGGCGCCAGGACATAGACCAGCACGCCCACCGCCACCACGGCGGCGATGGCTACAGCCACTTTTTTCTTTGATTGAGTCATCATAAAAACCTTCAGTTCCAGTGGAGCATTCACGTCGGCGCGCGCGGCGGAAAAATCCGGGTCGGCAGCCAGAAAATCAACAGCATCAGCACGCCGGCGATACCGGTCATGCACAGATAAAGGTCCGAAGCGGTCAGCACCACGGCTTGCTCGTGCAGCCGATGGGCCAAGCCCGCGCTATCGCCATCGACCATCGGCGAATGACCGAGGCGGTCCACCAACATGGTCGAATGAAAGTGCAGCCGCGAAGTGGTCAGCGTCTCGATCACGCCTGTGGCGATCACCGCTGCCAGGCCTTTTACGGTGTTGAACCACGAAGAGGCGAACGGCCCCTGCATTGGCGTGATGCTGCCGGTGGAGAGCATCAACAACGGCAGCACCGCCATCGGCTGGCCGAAAATCTGCAGCAGTTGCAGCGCGTAGAAGTCGTCGCGAATCCACACCGACGTCAGTTGCGAGCCGCCGATGCAGGACAGCGCCAGCATGCTCAGGCCGGCCCCCAACACCCAGCGGCAATCCACCCAACGCAGGTTGCACAGTGCCGCTACCAACGGCAGTGCGATCAACTGCGGCAAGGCCGCCAGCAACATGATCGGTGCCGTCTGCACGGGGCGATATCCTTGAACCTGCGCCAGGTAACTGGAAGGCAGGATGATCACCGCCTGCAGGATCACCAATACGCCGGCCAGCGTCAGCAAAGCGAACGAGAGGTTGCGGATGCCCAGCATCTGCAGATTGAAGAACGGAATCGGTTGTGACCATTCGTTGATAAGGAAAAGCACCAGCAAAACCAGCCCGCCGCCCAGCAAGCCACAGATCAGGCTCGACTCGAACCAGTCCAGCCGATTGCCCTGCAAAATGCCGATGACCAACATGCAGATCGCTGGAAAACCCAGTACCACGCCGCGCCAGTTAAATTGCTTGAAACGCTCCAGACGCACCGGGTCCTGGGGGATGCCATAGGCCACCGCCGCCATGGCAATGAGGCACGGTGCGATGATTTGCCAGAACGTCCATTGCCATCCGACATGCTCGGTCCACAAACCCGCCAACGGCGTGCCCAGTCCAGGGCCGAACGTGGCGGTCAAGGCATAACCGGCCAGGCCATATAGCTTTACGTTGGCCGGCAGAAAACGCAGGGCCACCGTCATCAGCATGGGCGGCAATGCACCGCCCGCCAGGCCTTGCAAGGTGCGCATCAGCAGCAGGCTTTCGTAGTTCGGGGCAAACGGCGACAGCACGCCCAGCAAGGTGAAAAGGCCGATGGCGCAGAGGGTGAAGCGTCGCAGCGAGAACGTTACGGCACACCACGGCGCGAAGGCCATTGCGGCCACCGAGGTAGCGGTGTAACTGGCGACCAGCCAGGTGCCTTCGTCGTAGCCGATGGCCAGGGCCCCGCGAATGTCGGCGAGGGCGACCTTGGTGACCATCTCGTTGAGGCCCGACACCAGCACGGCAAGCAACACGCCCACCAGGCCAATAATGGTCCGCAGGCCCAATTGTGCGGGCGCGGCCAACGGCGCCGAGGCCGTCAGGGAGGTCATCGGTTCAAGACTCCAAAATGAATAGGTTGGCAGTTTACGGACGCCCACCACTGACGAAAACTGACTTATCGGCAATGTATAAGTGCACCAGACACAACGATGTTGTGTCGCACTCCGAGGCGCACAGCCTGACACCTCAGTGTCAGACGCAACACCATCCATAGGTGTTAACGACCATTGCAGTCATCAACCTTGGGCGGCCAACCACGTTTCCTCGCAGCAGGCTTTTACCGTTTCGCGTAGCCAGCGGTGTGCCGGGTCATTGTCGAATCGCGGGTGCCAGGCTTGCGTCAGCATGAGGGTTGGCAGCGGGACCGGGAGGGTGAACGAACGCAATTTCAAGCCCAGGCGGCGCACGCTCAGCAACGTTTCGCGGGGCACTGGCAGAATGAGGTCGGAATCGGGCAATGCGAACATCGCCGCATGGAAACTCGGGGCGATCACCGCGACCCGGCGATCCAGGCCAAGGGCATTCAACGCCGTATCGATGGGTCCGCGAGCGATGCCGCGCCGGGACACGCTGATGTGGGAAAAGGTGGCAAAACGCTCGGGCGTGATCTCCTCGTCCAGCAGCGGGTGATCCTCGCGCACCAGGCCGACAAACTGTGTGGAAAACAGATTTTGCACCTTCACTTCCGGCATCAGCGGACGGTTGTTGCTGACGTTCAGGTCGATACGCCCTTCGCGTAACGCCTCATCATCGCCATCACCTTCCGGGACGAAACGCAGCTCGCAATGCGGCGCCTGACGCTCAAGGGTGTCGGACAGCTTGCCGCCGTAAACCCCGACAAAAAAGTCGTTCGCACGGATGCTGAAGCGCCGGCGCAAGCTGCCCAGGTCCACCACTCGCGCCGAGTGAAATAGCCTGGCCGCCTGCTCCACCACATCGCGCACCTGTTCACGCAACTCCAGCGCCTTGGGTGTCGGCACCAGGCCACGACCGGCGCGCACCAGAATCGGATCGCCAATCGCCTCGCGAATGCGCGTCAACGTGCGACTCATGGCGGCCGGGCTGAGGTTCATCCGCCGCGCCGCGCCCACCACGCTACCTTCGTCGAGCAGGGCGTCGAGGGCGACCAAAAGGTTGATGTCCGGGAGTTGCATGCTGAGCACTCATTGGCAATGGGGATTGATTTGAGCGCAATGCTAGCAAAACGGGTGGTGATTGCACCGGCCCATCGCGAGCAGGCAACACCTACCGCTGCATCCCCCACCGCTTCACCGTCACCCGCTCCAGCGAATCGAACACCAGATTTTCAACCAGCAACCCAATCAGGATCACCACCGCCAACCCGGCGAACACCTTGTCGGTGTATAACTCATTGCGATTCTGGAAGATGTACCAGCCCAGTCCACCTTTGCCACTGGTGGCGCCAAACACCAGTTCCGCCGCAATCAAGGTGCGCCAGGCGAACGCCCAACCGATTTTCAACCCAGCGAGGATCGATGGCAGCGCGGCCGGGATCAGAATGAACAACACAAAACGCATGCCCTTGAGGCCATAGTTGCGGCCCGCCATGCGCAGGGTTTCCGAAACACCGAGGAAGCCGGCGTAGGTGTTCAACGCCAGAGCCCACAACACCGAATGCACCAGCACGAATATCAAGCTGTTCTGACCCAGCCCGAACCACAACAGCGCCAGCGGCAACAAGGCAATGGCCGGCAACGGGTTGAACATCGAGGTCAGCGTGCTCAGCAGGTCACGGCCCAACTGGGTCGACACCGCCAGGGTGGTCAGGGCAAACGCCAGAACGATGCCGATCAGGTAGCCCTTGACCAACACCACCAGGGAAATCCACACCTTACCGAGCAATTCGCCACTGGCCAGCCCGCCATACAGCGCCTGGGCGGTCTGCACGAAGCTGGGCAGCAGCAGGTCGTTGTTCTGGTAACGGGCGATGGCTTCCCACAGCACCGCCAACAGAATCAGGATCAGGCCTTTGCGAATCCAGCCCTGTTGCCACAGGCGCTGGCCCAGCGGCAGTTCACGCTCCAGCGGCACGTTGGCAAGTGGCGGCAGAACATTTTCGAATTCTTCACGCGGGGATGATAAATGGCTCATCGGGCCCTCCTCTCAACTGGCTCAATAAGCGATGCGGATATCGGTGAAATCCAGTTCGCGTTCGGTTTGCTCTGACGGGCCTTCATCGAACAACAGCCGATGAATGCGCCGCGCCGATTCCTGAAACCCCGCGCCACCCAGGCTGTGCAGATCGTATTGATGGCTGTGGACTTCCGCCCGCACGCGCCCCGGATGCGGTGACAGCAACAGGATGCGATTGCCCACCACCAATGCTTCTTCGATGGAGTGCGTGACGAACAGCAACGTGAACCGCACCTCTTCCCAGAGCAGCAGCAATTCTTCCTGCATCTTGCGCCGAGTCAGCGCATCGAGCGCGGCGAAGGGTTCGTCCATCAGCAGGATTTTTGGCTGCATGGCCAAGGCCCGGGCAATGGCCACGCGCGCCTTCATGCCGCCCGAGAGGGTGTGCGGATAGGCATCGGCGAATGCCGCCAACCCGACCTTCTCCAGATAATGCAGCGCTCGGGCTTCGGCTTCCTTGCGCTTGAGGGTTTTCGACGCCAGCAACGGGAACATCACGTTCTGTTTGACGGTTTTCCACGGCGGCAGCTGATCGAATTCCTGAAATACGACGATCCGGTCCGGCCCCGGCGCATCGACGCGCTGGCCTTGCAGACGGATTTCACCCTCGACCGGCTGGATGAATCCGGCTGCAGCCTTGAGCAAGGTCGATTTACCGCATCCGGATGGCCCCAGCAGGACAAAACGGTCCGCCGGATCGATCTCGAAACTGACTTGATGGGTCGCTCGAACCACCCGTTGGGGCGTGCGGTACTCGAGGCTGACGTTATCGACCGACAACAGCGCCTGGGCTGTGGCGTTCGGGTTGCTGACCGTGTGGCCTGGCAATGGGGCGTTCATGTCGATCAGCTCCCTTAAAACGGCTTGGTGCCCTGGATGGTGGTGCGATACAGCTTGCGGCGCAGATGGCTTGGGCAACCTGTGGCGAGATGGATCAATGAGCGGTTGTCCCAGAACACCAGGTCGTGGGGCTGCCATTGGTGGCGGTAGATGTTGTGCGGTAACACGCTGTGGGCATAAAGCTCATCGAGCAGGTGCTTGCTCTCGTCCTCAGGCAAACCGACGATACGGGTGGTGAAACCCTCGCTGACGAACAACGCCTTACGCCCGTTTTCCGGGTGCGTGCGCACGATCGGATGAACGACTTCGGCGACCTGGGCCAGTTGCTCCGGCGTCAGGGTCGGGCGCCAATTGCCCTCGAACTTGGTCTCGCTGTAGCGTGCCGTGTAGGAATGCGCCGCCGAGCGTCCTTCGACGGCCTTGCGCAACGCGTCGGGCAGGTTGTCCCAGGCTTTATGCATGTCGGCGAACAGGGTGTCGCCGCCTTCGGAGGGCAACTCCTGAGCATGCAGCATCGAACCCAGGCTGGGCAGTTCCTTGTAGGAAAGATCCGAGTGCCAGAATTTGCCGGCGTCACCCAGGCCGATGGACTGGCCGTTTTCGATGATGTTGGAAACGATGAGGATTTCCGGGTGCCCGGTCAGCAGGAATTGTTTGAGTACGTGGATCTGCAACACGCCGAAACGGCGGCTGAAGGCGATCTGTTGTTCTGGGGTAATGCGCTGGTCGCGGAAGACCACGACATGATGTTCCAGGTGTGCGCGATGGATGCGAGCAAAGTCCTGGTCGTTGACCGGGAGGGACAGGTCGAGGCCGACAATTTCGGCACCCACGACGCCGTTGAACGGGCGGATCTCGAAGGCTTGCGGTGCGATATTGCGTGTTTCGCAAACGGCGGACATAAAATTACTCCCACGCACGGCACGCTCAAAGGCGCGCACGTCGATCAGAAACTCACGGAGGTCCCGTGTTGGTTCGTGTCGTGCGGCGCGCCGATTGGTCGGCAGGTACGCAGGGGGATGACTTTATAGATATAAGAAGCTTAATTTAAATACCGTTAGCGAATAACCATATGGCTTATTTCGCCTATGCTGCTGACAGGATGACGCTGCTCAACGTGTGAGGGATGCTCAATGTTCTACGTGCAACGCGACACAGCCGGCCAATTGATGCGCGTCGAAGCCCAAGCGTACGCCGAATCCACCGAAACCCTGCCGGCCGATCACCCCGACCTGCAGGAATGGTTTGCCAGCAAGTTGATGGCCACCAGCCAGAAACAATCGCAGCAGATCAAACAGCTCAAGCAATTGAAACAGAGCGACCTGGACATGATCCGGGTCATCGACGACCTGATCCAAGTGCTGATCGAGAAGGGCGTCATCCGCGTCACCGACCTTCCAGCCGCCGCGCAAACCAAGCTGTCAGATCGCTACCAGGCGCGGGAAGCGCTGGGCGGTTTGGCTCATCTTGTGGATGAGGATGATCTGGGGCTGATCTAGCTTCGGATTTTTGTCCTTGAGGAGGGCAAAGCCTTTGCGGAATCACTCCCAGGGCTTTGGCTCCCCAACCAACTGCCCCTGCACACCAAAAATATCCATCTCGCGAATCACCGCCAGCTCCCCTTCGGTCTCAACCCGCTCGGCAATCAACGGCAGGTCGATGCTGTGTGCCGCGCGCTGGATCGCCTCGATAAACAAGCGCTTGTCACTCTCGTGATCGATGGCGCGGATGTACACGCCATCGATTTTCAGATACGCCAGCCCCAGGCGGGCCAGGTTGCCGATCATGCTGAAGCGCCCGCCGAAGTGTTGCAGGCCCAGTGAGAAACCAATCTCGCGCAGGCGTCGCATCAGGTCTTCCAGCTTGGCCTGTTCTGGCAATTGTTCTTCGCCGATTTCCAGGATCAGCCTTGGACCGAGGTTGGAATGGGCGCGCAGGATGTCGAAGACTTTCCCCAGCGCCTGCGGATGGGTCAGCGTCGCCGACGACAGGTTCAGCGCCAGTGACGCCTGATGGCCTGGCATGTGCTCAAGCACCTGTTCCAACATCAGGCGATCCAGCCGCGCGGCCCAGCCGAAACGCTCGAGCCACGGCAAGAACCGACCAGCGGGAATCGCCTCGCCCTGATCGTCGATCAGCCGCGACAGCACTTTGTAATGCAGCACCAACGTCGTGTCCTGGCTGGCCACCACGGGTTGGAAATACAACTCGAACCGACGCTGGTTCAGCGCCTGATCGAGCAAACGGTGCCAGCTGTGATGATCGTCGGCGAGGGTAGAAGGTGCGCTGTGATCCAGGCACACCCATCTCGAATCACCCTGGCCTTCTGCCTGGGCCAGGGCCTGGTCGGCAAGGCCAAGTACCGCCTGAGGTGCATCGCCAAATTTGAACGGCGCCAGGCCAATGTAGGCCACTGCTGCCACATCGGTGGCGCCCGTCGCATGCAAACTGGTCAGGGCCAGGTCCAGGTGTTGCGCCAGTTGCAGCGCTTCGGCATGCATCAGCCCCGGCGCCAGCACGGCAAATTCGCCACCGCGAACCCGCGTCACCAGGTTCAACGTCTCGGGATGCCTGGCGCATTCACGGGATAGCTGCAGGCCGACCGCCTTGAGCAGCTCATCGGTATGCTGGCCCCCGAGGCGCTGATTCAACCCGGCAAGATCCTTGACCCGTAAAAGCATCAGGTAACCCGAACTGGCCGATTCGGGATTGCTCACCGCCGCATTCAGCTGCATCTCGAAATACCGTCGGTTAGCCAACCCGGTCAACGAATCCCGATAAGACTCGTCGCGCAGTTTTTCACTGCGTTCGGCCTGCTCCTGAAACAACGCCTTGAGCTTTTCAACCATCTGGTTCATGGCCTGGACCACCCGACGCAATTCCGGGGTGCGCGGCAGATCGGGCAGGCTGAGGAATTCCCGGCGGGCGATGGCATGGGATTGCTGAACCATGTAGTCCAGCGGCTTCAATTGCCGGCGCAGCAGCAACGCACCCAGTGCCGCACTGACCGCGCCGCAGAGCAGCAGCCAGCCGAGGCTGCCGAGCGCGCTCTGCCACAACTTGGCGATAGCGAACATCGGGTGGCTGACCACCTCGACCCGCGCCGCCTGCTCCCAGCCACGACTGACAATCGCATCCCCACCGGCCGGTTCCAGGCCGATCAGCTTGACGAACCAGTCCGGCACGTTGTTCACCGAAGGAATGCCGTTGCGTTCGACCAGCGTCTTGTCGTTCGACAGATCGACCACGCGGATGCTGGCGTAATACCCACTGTCGAAAATCGAACTGACCAGCAGCTCGACCATCGCCGGGTCATCGATGTTCGGCGTCAACGACAGCGCCAGCGCTGTCGCGGCGTCCTGCGCATGTGAGCGCAGCTGGTTGACGTACTGGGTACGCGAGCTTTCAAGGCTGACCATGAAGCTGCCGGTGAAGGCGACCACGAGGAACAGACAGATTGCGATCAACAGCTGTTTGAACAAAGACATCTGAGAGCGTGCTCCTAGTTAGTCGACTCGACCGGAAATCCTTCGGCCTGCATTTTTTTCAGAACGTCCTGCCAGCGGGACAGGCGTTTGGTATCGCTGACTCGTTTATTGCCCTTGGCACCCGGCAGCCACACGCCCTCGGCATTAAAAGCGTAGACAGGCAGCAGGTCGGTTCGTTGGCTGGCGGGTTTGATTGCCTCGATCAGGCTGTCGAGCACCAGTGGCACCGCATCGGGGCTGGCGTAGTACGTCAGCACCATGTGCGCGCGATTCAGGCTCAGCGCCTTGACGTAAGTGATGCGCAGTTTGTCGCTGGGAACGCCGAGATGGCGCAGACTGAAATATTTGGCGATCGCATAGTCTTCGCAATCTCCGGCGCCCTTCCACAAGGCTTCGATCGGCGTCTCCCAGTAATCGACCGTGTGCCAGAGGTCGATGTCTTCCTGATAGCGCATTTGCCGATTGAAGAACTGGTTGACCACCTTGAGCTTCTCCAGCTCGCTGACCTGCTTTTGCGTAGCCAGCAGATTCTGCCAGGCATCGATTCGTTGCTGACCTTCGCCCAAAGGTCCGTACAATGCCTGCGCCCGACGGCTGATCAGGGAAAAATCCCAATCGGCATGCAGGCCAAACGGCAAGATGCCGGCCAGCAACAACGCGCCGCATAGCCAGCGCACAGTCCGAGGGATCGCGAAACGTACCGCCAATGCGAGGCATCCATGTAGGCAGGTGGAGTCGGTTGGTGGTGAAGGTTAGCCGTTTACAGCAGCAATGGCACGGTGAGATCGCGCAGCCGCGCTAAGCTTGCGTGTACAAGATGTTTGAATAGCGGGTTTGACAACCTTTGAGGCAGTCACTAGTGTCAATTTGGATCCAATTTTTCAGCATTCAGGGTGCGTTGTAGTGACACAAAAACCGAACCCTTTGGGCAGTATCAAGGTCAACGGCCCGATTCCCGCCCACGAGGCCCGTTCCGTCATTGAGCAAACCTTGCGCGCCGCCATTCTCGACGGTCGAATCCCGTGCGGCGCCGCTCTTCGTCAGCAGGATCTGGCCGACCTGTTCGGGGTCAGCCGCATGCCCGTGCGCGAAGCACTGCGCCAGCTCGAAGCCCAGGCGTTGCTCAATGTCATCGCCCATAAAGGCGCGGTCGTGGCGCCCCTGGTCCAGGGTGATGCCGCCGAAACCTATGCGCTGCGCATACTGCTGGAGTGTGAGGCGCTGCGGCTTTCAATCCCGTTGCTCACACCCGAGGATCTCGAACTGGCGGCCCGCTGTATCGACGAGCTGGAAACCGAGCACGACTACGCCGAAATCGGTCGGCTCAACCGCTTGTTTCACATGGCACTCTATAGCCGGGCACCTAACCAGCGTTTGTTGAAGCTGATCGAAGAGGGTCTGAACGAAGAAGAACGTTTCCTGCGCTTCAACCTGGAAGCCATGGGCCTGGGCAAGCTGTCCCAGGATGATCACCGCGCGTTGCTGCAATCGGCACAAGCGCGCAACATCGAGCACACCGTGCAGTTGCTGGAAAACCACCTCAATCGGGGCGTAGAGGCCATCACCCGTTACCTCGAAAGCCCCGAAGCCAAAAACAGAAAAGCCTAGATACAAAGCGTTGTGTCAGCCCTGATCGAGCAGGCGTTCCTGCTCGAGGTGTCTGCCGCGAGCGCGTACGTCCCTTCCTCCCGCGGGTTCCATCCCTTCTCTGACGACAGGACACGTCGGTGATAGCGGCTGCCTTGATTTACGCTCACTCTTGGATTGCCAACCAATAACAAATCGGCGAAGCGCTGCGTGATCGGCGCCGCCACCCCATCAAGAACCTACGGAAGGAGTCTTGCCACGGGAAAAGGAAGGATTGGCATTCGGCCATCTTCCACTCCTCAAATCACACTAATGATCCCTCTTAGAAAGTTGCTCGAGTGAGGCATTCACTCTTTATTTCCATTTCTACTTATATAAGTCGGAAGGAGCAACTTCGCCCCAATAAAACCTGATAAAAAGTTTTATCGGGGCCTGTCGCGCATTAAAAAGCTGAACTTTAAAATAGTATAAAAATAACTTGCCCAACACTTTGTTCGTGTATTAATTTTTTATGTGCCACCCTGAATCATGGCTCGAAGGCGCTAACACCGTGTCGTGTACATCACTGACCGCTCAACGCCAGCAGCACTCGCTCGCCAAAAGGAAACTTCATTTAAGTTGTAACCCCAGTACACCTCTTTCAAATTATCGACCTATAGGCTCGTCATGAAATCGATTAAAGATCGTCTTGATCAGAAAAAGGCAGAATTAAGTTCGCACCCCATATTTTCTGAAATACATTCCCTTTCGGTACTTCAACGTTTCATGGAATCCCATGTGTTTGCAGTCTGGGATTTCATGTCGCTGACCAAACGCATGCAACAGGAACTGACGTGCGTCCAGTTGCCATGGCTGCCGCCATCGGATCCCCGTGCCGCGCGACTGATCAATGAAATCGTGCTTGGTGAAGAATCCGACGATCGTCCCATCCAGGGCCACTGCAGCCATTTCGAGTTGTACGTCGATGCCATGCGCGAAGTCGGTGCCAGCACTTTTACCGTAGAACGTTTCGTGGCGCTGCAACGGCAAGGCGTGAGTTATGACGTGGCGTTGCGCAGCGTAGAGGTCGACCCGGCTGTCGCGCAGTTCGTGCGCCAAACCTTGCGCACTGCCCTGCACGCGCCCGCCCACAGCGTGGCGGCCGCTTTTCTGCATGGACGCGAAAGCGTGATCCCGCAGATGTTCCAACGCATTCTCGATGATTGGGGCATCGGCATGGATCAGGCGCCGACCTTCCGTTACTACCTGCAACGGCATATCGAAGTCGATTCCGAAGATCACGGCCCCGCTGCGCAACAATTGTTGGCTCGGCTGGTCGATGGCGACCCAAAACGCGAAGAAGACGTGTATGCCAGCGGCCTGGCCGCCGTGGAAAGCCGCATAGCGTTATGGGACGGGCTGCGCCAAAGCATGAACGAACCCCTGGCGCAGGTGAACGCATGAACGCCGCCGACTACCAATCCTTTGCCGACACCTGGGAAAGCCGCGCGACCATTCGCACCCGCCCGCGCCGCATGCTGGAGAACGACGACAGGCTGATCTACCCGCTCAGCCGCCAGCCGCTGGTGCTGAGCGAGACCTTCGGGAGCGAATGCCCGGAACAACGGGATTTCGCCCTCGTCCAGACGCTCTATAAGTTCATCAACGATGTGGTGATTTTCGAAACCGAGATCGTCGACAAAACCGCACGCAGCATTGCCAAGAATCGCTTCCCCGTGCCCTTCCCGTTTGCCTGCCGTTACGACGCCATGAGCGTGGTGATTGATGAGGATTATCACGCATTGGTGGCGATGGACTTCATGCAGCAGACCATTGCACTCACGGGAATCGCTCCCATCGAGTTGCCGGATGAAATCGAGCTGAGCCGGGCGATTCCAGCAGCGATCGCACTGGCACCCGAGCCTCTGCGCGCAGCCGTGGAGTTGATCTGTGTGGCCATAGCCGAGAACACCGTCACCGGCGATGTCGCGGCATTCGCCAGGGACGACAGCGTCAAGCAGTCGATCAAGGGACTGATGGCCGATCACTTGCTGGACGAGGGTCGCCATTCCGGCTTCTGGGCACAATTGGTGCGCATCTACTGGCACACGGCGAGTGAAGCGGACCGCCAATGCATCGCGCGAATCCTGCCGGTGTTCATCAGCCATTACCTGACCAACGACATCCAGAAATCCTTCGACTTGCGCCTGATCGATGCCTTGCAGATCAGCGATACCGCACGCCATGCCCTCCAGAGTGAAGTCGGCGGACTGGCCTACCCGGTCAACCGCCATCACCCGCTGGTCGCCAACATCGTGCGGTTTTTCCAAAGCAGTTCGCTGCTCGACTCACCGTGCGTTCAGACCGCCTTTAGCGAATACCTGGCTTAACGAGGAGCACATCATGAGACGTCTCGATATTTTGCTCATTGGCCGCAGTCCGGCCTTGACCGAGCTGACGCTGGAGCTTGAACAACACGGCCATTCACTGACGCATCTTGAAGATCTGAATCAGCCAACACCGGTCTCGGTCGATCTGGTCATCGATGATGCCAGCCTGACATTCACGCACCCAGTGGATGCACTGCGGTTGACACTGAGCCTGGGGGTCGGCGCTGCGGGTGCATCAGGGCTGCCACCGCTGGACCTGCTGTGCACGCTGGGGTCGACGCTGCTCACACGAATGCCGATAGCCGAAGAGCCTTCTGGCAACGGCCAGGCGCTACGTCTGCGAGCCATGGCAAATATCGTCGAACACGTCGCAGTGTTGGTCAGCCGTTTCTCACGAGACGCGGACTCTTTTCTCAATGCCGAACCCGCTCCTCTCTCGCCGTTCAAGCAAGTGGAAGGCCTGCTGTTTCTTGAGCGCCTCGCCTTCGTCCATCGGCTCAATGCCACTACGGATAAGCGGTTGCAGCAACTCGCCCAAGTCCCAATGATCGAACGCCTGGAGCAGCGTTTTATCGAGTCAGCCCACCGGCCGGCGCTGTGCATCGCCGGCGCCACGCTCACTTATGGTCAGTTGCATGCTTACAGCCGGGCCATCGCTCAGAAATTGGAGCCGTTGCTCGCAGCGCATGAGGGGCCATGGGTCGTCGGTATCTGCCTGCCGAAATGCAGCGCGCTGTATGCGGGCATTCTGGCGATCCTGGGCAGCGGTGCGGTGTATCTGCCGTTGGAGCCGAGCCATCCGCTGCAACGTCAGCAATACATCCTGGAAAACGCCGGTGCTGTGTTGCTGTTGCATGACGGCAATCACCCACTCGCCGATGAGATGTCCAGTATGGACATCTGTGCGATCGACTTCGACGACGTGGTCCTCCATCAGCCGCTGATGCGCAGACGTCCCGCGCTCGAAGCACCCTGCATGGCGCTCTACACTTCGGGCACTACCGGTCACCCCAAGGGTGTATCGCTCAGCCAGGCTAACCTGGCGCACTTCACGGCGTGGTACGCCGACTATGTGCACCTGACCGAAGACTGTCATGTGCTGCAATTCTCATCGTTGGGGTTCGACTCCTCGCTGATCGATATTTTCCCAACCCTGCTGCAAGGTGCCCGACTGGTAGTCCCCGGGGATGACCAACGCCGCGACCCTTTGCAACTGGTGGAGCTGATCCGTCGCGAGCGACTGAGCCATGCCTTTTTGCCTCCGGCGCTGCTGAGCATTCTGCCACTGGAGCAACTTTTGGGCCTCGAACACGTGATGACCGGGGGCGACGTGTGCGAACCCTGTGTCATCGAACAGCTCACGCGTCAGGGCAGCCTCTATAACCTCTATGGCCCGACTGAAGCGACGGTCTTGATCACCGCAAGGCAATTACGCAGCGGCGACAGCAATCGCACCCTTGGCGCGCCGATCGCCAACAGCCAGGTACTGATTCTCGATGAAGATTTGCAACCGGTGGCCGAACACACCGTTGGCGAACTGTACATCGTCGGACCCGGCGTTTGCCTCGGCTACCTCAACAATCCACAGCAGACCGCCGAACGATATTTGAACCTCAACCTGCCAGACGGGCAGACCCTGCGCGCCTACCGCACGGGCGACATGGCGAAGTGGACCGAAGCCGGCATCGAGCTGTGCGGGCGCCTGGACAACCAGGTGAAGATCCGCGGCTTTCGGGTCGAACCGGAAGAAATCGAACGCTGTCTGCGCGACAGTCAGCTGTATCGCCAAGTTGCAGTGGTGATCGACAGCCAGCGGCGCATTCTCGCGTTCCTCGCGCAACCTCGGGAGACGCTACCCGGAATCGCCCGCACAGCATTGATGGCCCACGCTTGCCAGTTATTGCCGGATTACATGCAACCTTGTGCCTGGACCGAATTGCCCAGCATGCCGTTTGCGAGCAATGGAAAGGTGGATCGCAAGGCACTTCTGCAAGTGCCTGTCAGCCTGAGCGATAACATCTCACGGCGGTTGCCGGCCAACTCGGATGAAGCGGTGCTGCTCGATATCTGGGCCGAGTTGCTGCAGTTGCCTGCCAGCGACATCGGCACCGATGAAAGCTTTTTCAATCTGGGGGGGCACTCGATCCTGCTGTCGCGCATGCTCCTGCGACTGCGGGAGACGTTCGGACGCAGTATTTCGATCAACCGGTTCATCGAGCTGCCGACTATCGCAAAACTGGCGACATTGGTCCGCGGTGCCGGCACGGAAGAGGTGCTGAGCGAACAGGCGCTTGACGATGCCTTTCGCCCACTTCAAGTTCAGCCCCTACCTGCCAGCCGCATGGGCGATGTGCGCAAGGTGATCGTAACGGGTGCCAACAGTTTTGTAGGCGCGCACATCGTCGAGGCATTGCTGGCCTGTGGCGTCATCGAGGTGGCTTGTCTGGTGCGCGAGGGCAACGGTCAATCTGCCCAGGAGCGCTTCATTCAGTCGTTGCGGGAAAACCGTCTGACGCATCTGGACGTGAGCCGAGTACGGGTGTACCCCGCAGACATCACGCAGCCCTCGCTGGGGCTGACACCGCAGGATTACGAGCGCCTGGACCGCGAGTTCGGCGTGCTGGTCCACAACGCCGCCAACGTCAATCACGTACTGGATTACAGCTCTCTGGCGCGGGACAACGTCGAACCGATCTTCGAGTGTCTGCGCTTGTGCGAGGGCCGCAGTAAAAAGATCTTCAATTTTGTCTCGACCCTTTCGGCGTCCAGCACCATGACTGACGATGGCCGGGTGTTGGAACTGCCTGCCGCGCGCACGCCGCCGATCTACATCAAGAACGGTTACAACCTGTCGAAATGGGTCGGCGAGCGCATTCTTGAGCGCGCGCGGGAGCGTGGGGTCCAGGTGAATGTGTATCGGCCCGGCAACATCAGCTTCAACAGCCTCACCGGTGTATGCCAACCGCATAAGAATCGTTTGATGTTGATGCTCAAGGGCTCGATACAGCTCGGCAAGGTGCCGGACCTAGCGCTGAACTTCGACCTGATGCCCGTGGATTTTCTCGCCGGGTTCATTGCCTTCCATGCCACCCGCTATTGCGCGGACAAAGCCGTATTCAACCTCCATAACCCGGAACCGCTGAGCTGGGACGATTACGTCGCGTCCTTTCGTGAAGCCGGCCAGAAGTTCTCCATGGTCAGCATCCCCGACTGGCAGCAGCAGTTGGGTCGGGTCGACAGCGACAACGCGTTGTTTGGCGTCTTGGGTTTCTACCTCAACGGCTTCGAAGAAGACATTGGCGACATCTCCATGATCAGCCATGACAACGCTCAGAACGGCGTACGGCTGATGGGCACTCACTACCCGGAAAAGTCTCCAGCGCTGCTGCGTCGAGGCTGCGACTACCTCAAGGAAATCAATTTCATCTGATTCATCCAAACGGAGCAAAACCATGAAAACCCTGCAACCCGATACCCTGATCCAAAATCCTCAAGGCTGCCACGTTGTGTCGTCTGTGGACGTCCCGGCGCAGGCCGAATCTGTCTGGGCGCTGGTCGGCGACTTTGCCGGCTTCGACCGATTCATCCCGGCGCTGTCCCACATCGAAATGACCGGAGAAGGTGTCTCTTCCCTGCGCAAGAAGTTCTTCAAGGATGGCAACCTGGTGGTCGAACAACTCAACTCGCGCAATGACCAGGAGCGGTACATGACCTGGACCATGATCTACAACACGCTGGGCGTGGGCAAATTATGGGCTGCAATGGCAGTTGAGATGCTCGATGAAAACCAGTGCCGAGCCACGTGGACCATCATGGCCGAGCCTGCACAAGGTGGTGCGGAGGCTTTACCTGGGTTCAAGGATTTCGTGCAGGGATTTGCCGATGACGCGATGGGCAATGTGTTGAAGCGGTTCGTGTAGGGCACTGCTTCAGCACTACTGCTTCCTTCGCTGTTTACAGACCCCGAAAAAACAAAACCCCTGTTTGCCTTAGCAAACAGGGGTTTTGGAATTTAATCTTGACGATGACCTACTCTCACATGGGGAAACCCCACACTACCATCGGCGATGCATCGTTTCACTACTGAGTTCGGGATGGGATCAGGTGGTTCCAATGCTCTATGGTCGTCAAGAAATTCTGTGACCGGTCCGTTACGAATGTAGCGTGCCAGTAAAATTGGTGACTTCTACTAAAACAAAACCCCAACTGCTTTCGCAATTGGGGTTTCGGAATTTAATCTTGACGATGACCTACTCTCACATGGGGAAACCCCACACTACCATCGGCGATGCATCGTTTCACTACTGAGTTCGGGATGGGATCAGGTGGTTCCAATGCTCTATGGTCGTCAAGAAATTCTTGAGCTGACGTGTCTTTCGACATTCCAGCGAATCGGGTATGTGATGGCTTTCGGCTTTGTGAGTCGCAAACTTTCGGTTCGTTTCGTCTTCACAACACCGCAATCTGGCCTTTCGACTCAAATTGCTTGGGTGTTATATGGTCAAGCCTCACGGGCAATTAGTATTGGTTAGCTCAACGCCTCACAGCGCTTACACACCCAACCTATCAACGTCGTAGTCTTCGACGGCCCTTCAGGGAACTCAAGGTTCCAGTGAGATCTCATCTTGAGGCAAGTTTCCCGCTTAGATGCTTTCAGCGGTTATCTTTCCCGAACATAGCTACCCGGCAATGCCACTGGCGTGACAACCGGAACACCAGAGGTTCGTCCACTCCGGTCCTCTCGTACTAGGAGCAGCCCCTCTCAAATCTCAAACGTCCACGGCAGATAGGGACCGAACTGTCTCACGACGTTCTAAACCCAGCTCGCGTACCACTTTAAATGGCGAACAGCCATACCCTTGGGACCGGCTTCAGCCCCAGGATGTGATGAGCCGACATCGAGGTGCCAAACACCGCCGTCGATATGAACTCTTGGGCGGTATCAGCCTGTTATCCCCGGAGTACCTTTTATCCGTTGAGCGATGGCCCTTCCATACAGAACCACCGGATCACTAAGACCTACTTTCGTACCTGCTCGACGTGTCTGTCTCGCAGTCAAGCGCGCTTTTGCCTTTATACTCTACGACCGATTTCCGACCGGTCTGAGCGCACCTTCGTACTCCTCCGTTACTCTTTAGGAGGAGACCGCCCCAGTCAAACTACCCACCATACACTGTCCTCGATCCGGATAACGGACCTGAGTTAGAACCTCAAAGTTGCCAGGGTGGTATTTCAAGGATGGCTCCACGCGAACTGGCGTCCACGCTTCAAAGCCTCCCACCTATCCTACACAAGCAAATTCAAAGTCCAGTGCAAAGCTATAGTAAAGGTTCACGGGGTCTTTCCGTCTAGCCGCGGATACACTGCATCTTCACAGCGATTTCAATTTCACTGAGTCTCGGGTGGAGACAGCGCCGCCATCGTTACGCCATTCGTGCAGGTCGGAACTTACCCGACAAGGAATTTCGCTACCTTAGGACCGTTATAGTTACGGCCGCCGTTTACCGGGGCTTCGATCAAGAGCTTCGCGTTAGCTAACCCCATCAATTAACCTTCCGGCACCGGGCAGGCGTCACACCCTATACGTCCACTTTCGTGTTTGCAGAGTGCTGTGTTTTTAATAAACAGTCGCAGCGGCCTGGTATCTTCGACCGGCATGGGCTTACGGAGCAAGTCCTTCACCCTCACCGGCGCACCTTCTCCCGAAGTTACGGTGCCATTTTGCCTAGTTCCTTCACCCGAGTTCTCTCAAGCGCCTTGGTATTCTCTACCCAACCACCTGTGTCGGTTTGGGGTACGGTTCCTGGTTACCTGAAGCTTAGAAGCTTTTCTTGGAAGCATGGCATCAACCACTTCGTGTTCTAAAAGAACACTCGTCATCAGCTCTCGGCCTTAGAATCCCGGATTTACCTAAGATTCCAGCCTACCACCTTAAACTTGGACAACCAACGCCAAGCTGGCCTAGCCTTCTCCGTCCCTCCATCGCAATAACCAGAAGTACAGGAATATTAACCTGTTTTCCATCGACTACGCTTTTCAGCCTCGCCTTAGGGACCGACTAACCCTGCGTCGATTAACGTTGCGCAGGAAACCTTGGTCTTTCGGCGTGGGTGTTTTTCACACCCATTGTCGTTACTCATGTCAGCATTCGCACTTCTGATACCTCCAGCAAGCTTCTCAACTCACCTTCACAGGCTTACAGAACGCTCCTCTACCGCATCATCCGAAGATGATACCCGTAGCTTCGGTGTATGGTTTGAGCCCCGTTACATCTTCCGCGCAGGCCGACTCGACTAGTGAGCTATTACGCTTTCTTTAAAGGGTGGCTGCTTCTAAGCCAACCTCCTAGCTGTCTAAGCCTTCCCACATCGTTTCCCACTTAACCATAACTTTGGGACCTTAGCTGACGGTCTGGGTTGTTTCCCTTTTCACGACGGACGTTAGCACCCGCCGTGTGTCTCCCATGCTCGGCACTTGTAGGTATTCGGAGTTTGCATCGGTTTGGTAAGTCGGGATGACCCCCTAGCCGAAACAGTGCTCTACCCCCTACAGTGATACATGAGGCGCTACCTAAATAGCTTTCGAGGAGAACCAGCTATCTCCGAGCTTGATTAGCCTTTCACTCCGATCCACAGGTCATCCGCTAACTTTTCAACGGTAGTCGGTTCGGTCCTCCAGTCAGTGTTACCTAACCTTCAACCTGCCCATGGATAGATCGCCCGGTTTCGGGTCTATACCCAGCGACTAAACGCCCTATTAAGACTCGCTTTCGCTACGCCTCCCCTATTCGGTTAAGCTCGCCACTGAATATAAGTCGCTGACCCATTATACAAAAGGTACGCAGTCACAGAACAAAGTCTGCTCCCACTGCTTGTACGCATACGGTTTCAGGATCTATTTCACTCCCCTCTCCGGGGTTCTTTTCGCCTTTCCCTCACGGTACTAGTTCACTATCGGTCAGTCAGTAGTATTTAGCCTTGGAGGATGGTCCCCCCATATTCAGACAAAGTTTCTCGTGCTCCGTCCTACTCGATTTCATGACTAAGAGACTTTCGCGTACAGGGCTATCACCCACTATGGCCGCACTTTCCAGAGCGTTCCGCTAATCTCAAAGCCACTTAAGGGCTAGTCCCCGTTCGCTCGCCACTACTAAGGGAATCTCGGTTGATTTCTTTTCCTCAGGGTACTTAGATGTTTCAGTTCCCCTGGTTCGCCTCTTAAGCCTATGTATTCAGCTTAAGATAACCATCTTATGATGGCTGGGTTCCCCCATTCAGACATCTCCGGATCAAAGTCTGTTTGCCGACTCCCCGAAGCTTTTCGCAGGCTACCACGTCTTTCATCGCCTCTGACTGCCAAGGCATCCACCGTATGCGCTTCTTCACTTGACCATATAACCCCAAGCAATCTGGTTATACTGTGAAGACGACATTCGCCGAAAATTCGCAAAACTCTTAAGAGTCACTCACAAATTTTACCTTAGCCTGATCCGTTACCAGTGAAAGTAACGTTCAGTCTATCTTTCTATCACATACCCAAATTTTTAAAGAACGATCTAATCAAAGACTAGAAATCAATATTCACAACGGAATATTCATTTCTAAACTCTAACAAGTAGAAGCAGTTAATGGTGGAGCCAAGCGGGATCGAACCGCTGACCTCCTGCGTGCAAGGCAGGCGCTCTCCCAGCTGAGCTATGGCCCCATAACAAAATTGGTGGGTCTGGGCAGATTCGAACTGCCGACCTCACCCTTATCAGGGGTGCGCTCTAACCAACTGAGCTACAGACCCAATTTTGATGCTTAGCGCAATCAAACTTGAAGCTTGCAGCTTTAAGCTTGGAGCTGCTTCTAATCGTCTTCTTCAATGAATCAAGCAATTCGTGTGGGAGCTCATGGAGCAGCTGAGTCGTCGATTAAGGAGGTGATCCAGCCGCAGGTTCCCCTACGGCTACCTTGTTACGACTTCACCCCAGTCATGAATCACACCGTGGTAACCGTCCCCCCGAAGGTTAGACTAGCTACTTCTGGTGCAACCCACTCCCATGGTGTGACGGGCGGTGTGTACAAGGCCCGGGAACGTATTCACCGCGACATTCTGATTCGCGATTACTAGCGATTCCGACTTCACGCAGTCGAGTTGCAGACTGCGATCCGGACTACGATCGGTTTTGTGGGATTAGCTCCACCTCGCGGCTTGGCAACCCTCTGTACCGACCATTGTAGCACGTGTGTAGCCCAGGCCGTAAGGGCCATGATGACTTGACGTCATCCCCACCTTCCTCCGGTTTGTCACCGGCAGTCTCCTTAGAGTGCCCACCATAACGTGCTGGTAACTAAGGACAAGGGTTGCGCTCGTTACGGGACTTAACCCAACATCTCACGACACGAGCTGACGACAGCCATGCAGCACCTGTCTCAATGCTCCCGAAGGCACCAATCCATCTCTGGAAAGTTCATTGGATGTCAAGGCCTGGTAAGGTTCTTCGCGTTGCTTCGAATTAAACCACATGCTCCACCGCTTGTGCGGGCCCCCGTCAATTCATTTGAGTTTTAACCTTGCGGCCGTACTCCCCAGGCGGTCAACTTAATGCGTTAGCTGCGCCACTAAAGACTCAAGGTCCCCAACGGCTAGTTGACATCGTTTACGGCGTGGACTACCAGGGTATCTAATCCTGTTTGCTCCCCACGCTTTCGCACCTCAGTGTCAGTATCAGTCCAGGTGGTCGCCTTCGCCACTGGTGTTCCTTCCTATATCTACGCATTTCACCGCTACACAGGAAATTCCACCACCCTCTACCATACTCTAGCTTGTCAGTTTTGAATGCAGTTCCCAGGTTGAGCCCGGGGCTTTCACATCCAACTTAACAAACCACCTACGCGCGCTTTACGCCCAGTAATTCCGATTAACGCTTGCACCCTCTGTATTACCGCGGCTGCTGGCACAGAGTTAGCCGGTGCTTATTCTGTCGGTAACGTCAAAATTGCAGAGTATTAATCTACAACCCTTCCTCCCAACTTAAAGTGCTTTACAATCCGAAGACCTTCTTCACACACGCGGCATGGCTGGATCAGGCTTTCGCCCATTGTCCAATATTCCCCACTGCTGCCTCCCGTAGGAGTCTGGACCGTGTCTCAGTTCCAGTGTGACTGATCATCCTCTCAGACCAGTTACGGATCGTCGCCTTGGTGAGCCATTACCTCACCAACTAGCTAATCCGACCTAGGCTCATCTGATAGCGCAAGGCCCGAAGGTCCCCTGCTTTCTCCCGTAGGACGTATGCGGTATTAGCGTCCGTTTCCGGACGTTATCCCCCACTACCAGGCAGATTCCTAGGCATTACTCACCCGTCCGCCGCTCTCAAGAGAAGCAAGCTTCTCTCTACCGCTCGACTTGCATGTGTTAGGCCTGCCGCCAGCGTTCAATCTGAGCCATGATCAAACTCTTCAGTTCAAACATCTTTGGGTTTTGAGAAAACCCTAAACTTGGCTCAGCAATCGTTGGTTACATCTTTGATTTCTCGCGGAGTAACTTGTGATGCTGATAATCTGTTGACTAGCAGTCTGACTCCACAAGCACCCACACGAATTGCTTGATTCAGTTGTTAAAGAGCGGCTGGTTAAGAGCTTTCGTCTCAACCGAGGCGCGCATTCTACAGCGCCTGGTGTATCTGTCAAGCGGTTATTTTAAGAAGTTTTCAAAGTTTCCTCTGCAACTTCAACCACTTGCGCTTCTGATCTCTCGTCAGCGGGAGGCGAATTCTACAGCGTTACACGCTGCTGTCAACACCTCTTTTTCACCGCTTTCGACCGAGAAGATCGAACCGTCTATCAAGCGACAACTTCCTGCCTGACCGACTCCTTCCAGGCTTCGATGACCTGAAGCTCAACACTGCCGAAAACCGCGTAACTCGTTGTTTACCAAGGAGTTTTCCGTTTCGACTGCGCCGGAAGTGGGGCGAATTATAGACTTCTGAAATCTGCCGTCAACACCTTTTTTTACATTTCTATCAATAACTTGCACAAAGCCGGAAAACCACCTGTTCCTCTATATAGAAGAACAACTCAAAGCACCCCGGCCTCCTTAAAGGACGCGACCGCATCAGCGTCCAATCCCAACACTCGCTGCAGCACTTCAAGGGTGTGCTCCCCCAGCAGCGGAGGCGCACGACGATACTCCACCGGGGTCTCGGACAAGCGGATCGGGCTCGCCACCTGTGGCACTTTCCCAGCCAACGCATGAGGCAGCTCGATCGCCAACCCACGCGACTTCACCTGGGGGTCGGCAAACACCTGAGCCAGATCATTGATCGGACCACAAGGCACACCCGCCTGCTCCAACTGTGCCACCCATTCAGCGGTGGTTTTGAAGACCGTAGCCTGGCGAATCAACGGAATCAGCACCGCCCGATTGGCCACCCGTTGCTTGTTGCTGGCAAAACGCGAGTCATCCGCCCATTGCGGCTGACCGGCGACCTCAGCAAATTTGCGGAACTGCCCATCGTTACCCACCGTCAGGATGAAATCACCATCCGCCGTAGGAAAATCCTGATAAGGCACGATGTTTGGATGCGCATTCCCCAAGCGCTTGGGCGCGTTACCTGTCGCCAGATAGTTCATTGCCTGGTTGGCCAGGCACGCCACCTGAACATCCAGCAATGCCATGTCGATATGCTGGCCACCGCCCCCCTGATCGCGATGCGCAAGGGCGGCCAGAATCGCGACGCTCGAATAGAGTCCCGTCAGGATGTCGGTGAGCGCCACGCCCACCTTCACGGGCCCAGCCCCGTCCGCCCCCTCGGGCAGCCCCGTCAGGCTCATCAAACCGCCCAGCCCCTGGATCATGAAGTCATAACCGGCGCGCTTTGCGTAAGGACCCGTCTGACCAAACCCGGTGATCGAGCAATAGATCAGGTTCGGATTGAGCCCCTTGAGCGCTTCATAATCGAGCCCATAAGCCGCCAAACCACCGACCTTGAAATTCTCAATCAAAATGTCCGACTTGGCCGCCAGCTCGCGCACCAGCTTCTGCCCTTCAGGACGGGTGAAGTCGATGGTCACCGACTGCTTGTTGCGATTGGCCGACAGGTAATAGGCCGCCTCGCTGGTGTTCTCGCCGTAGGCATCCTTGAGGAAAGGGGGCCCCCAGGCACGCGTATCGTCACCACTGCCAGGGCGCTCGACCTTGATCACCTCGGCGCCAAGGTCCGCCAATATCTGACCAGACCAAGGCCCGGCCAGCACTCGCGATAAATCCAGTACCCGCAGATGCGAAAGCGCGCCCATGGCCTTCTCCTATTAATAGAACGCTTGAAGGCCGGTTTGCGCACGACCGAGGATCAGCGCGTGGACGTCATGCGTACCTTCATAAGTGTTCACCACCTCAAGGTTCACCAGGTGACGGGCCACGCCGAACTCATCCGAGATACCGTTGCCACCCAGCATGTCACGCGCCATCCGGGCGATGTCCAGGGACTTGCCGCAGGAGTTGCGCTTCATCATCGAAGTGATTTCGACCGCGGCCGTACCTTCATCCTTCATACGCCCCAAACGCAGGCAACCCTGCAGCGCCATGGTGATTTCGGTCTGCATGTCAGCCAGCTTCTTCTGAATCAGCTGAGTAGCGGCCAATGGGCGACCGAACTGCTGACGGTCCAATGTGTATTGGCGAGCGGTGTGCCAGCAGAACTCGGCAGCCCCCAGTGCGCCCCAGGAAATACCGTAGCGTGCGGAGTTGAGGCAGGTAAAAGGCCCCTTCAAGCCGCGGACGTCAGGGAAGATGTTCTCTTCAGGGACGAATACGTTGTCCATGACGATCTCGCCGGTGATGGATGCGCGCAGGCCAACCTTGCCGTGAATCGCCGGAGCACTCAGGCCTTTCCAGCCCTTTTCCAGGACAAAACCACGGATATCACCTGCATCGTCCTTGGCCCAGACCACAAACACATCGGCGATCGGGCTGTTGGTGATCCACATCTTGCTGCCGGTCAGGCTGTAGCCGCCGTCCACTTTGCGTGCACGGGTAATCATCGCACCCGGGTCGGAACCGTAGTTGGGCTCGGTAAGACCAAAGCAACCGATCCATTCACCCGACGCCAGTTTCGGCAGGTACTTCTGCTTTTGCGCTTCAGTGCCAAACTCATTGATCGGCACCATTACCAGCGACGACTGCACACTCATCATCGAGCGGTAACCCGAATCGACGCGTTCGACTTCACGGGCAATCAGTCCGTAGCTGACATAGTTCAGGCCACTGCCGCCGTACTGCTCGGGGATGGTTGCTCCCAGGAGACCCACCTCGCCCATCTCGCGAAAAATCGCCGGGTCAGTCTTCTCATGACGGAAAGCCTCGAGAACACGCGGCGCGAGCTTCTGCTGCGCGAACTGCTCAGCGGTGTCGCGAATCATGCGCTCTTCTTCAGTGAGCTGTTGATCCAGCAGCAGCGGATCGATCCAGTTGAAGCTGACTTTACTGCCCATGAGTGTGTCCTCTCGAATCAGGTCAAATAACGTGGACTGATCCTAGGCGCGGTTCACCCCGTTCGCAAACGAGGATTTTGCATACTGTTGTGCTAATTTCTCACTCCGAAATATCGTATAACCGCCTTTATGCGACGTATTAGTGAGATAGACGTACATGCGCAGAAAAATCCCCAGCACCGCAGCGCTGATAAGCTTCGAAGCAGCGGCACGCCATGAGAGCTTTACCAAAGCGGCACAGGAGCTTTCACTCACTCAGGGAGCAATTTGCCGACAGGTCGCCAGCCTGGAGGATTTCCTCGGCGTGGAACTCTTCCGGCGCTCCCGGCGCGGAGTCAAACTGACGGAGGCCGGTCTTTCCTACAGCCGCAGGGTCGCAACCCAATTGGATGCCGTCGAGCGCGACACCCTGTCCGTGATGGGGCAGCAAGGCACCAACGTGATTGAGCTGGCCGTCGTGCCAACCTTCGGCACCCAATGGTTGCTGCCAAGGCTCAAGGACTTCCAGCAAAAGCATCCGGAGGTAACGGTCAATCTCACTAACCGCACCCGCCCGTTCCTGTTTGCCGACACCGAGTTCGATGCAGCGATCTACTTTGGCGATGCCGACTGGTCGGGTACCGAATCCCACAGACTGATGGGTGAAAACCCGATGCCGGTCTGCAGCCCCCGCCTGCTAGGAAACAGAGCCGGCCTGACTGTCGCTGAAATAGCCGAGCTGCCCCTGCTGCAACAGACCACTCGACCATACGCCTGGCGCCAATGGTTCAACTCGCAGAACGTCAATGTCCCGCGCGACATGACAGGGCCACGCTACGAGCTATTCTCCATGCTGGCCCAGGCCGCCATGCATGACATGGGAATAGCCTTGATCCCGCCGTTCCTGATTCAACGCGAGCTGGCGGAGAAACGGTTGGTGATTGCCAATGGACAGTCGCTGCCCAGCATCAAGGCGTATTACTTGATGATTCCTGATCGAAAAGTCGAATCTGCGTCATTGAGGGCATTTCGCGACTGGCTGGTACACCAGGCACAAAGCTACAACCTAGTAGGATAAAGGGCCTTACACGCAATTGACTTCGTAGTCAGGAATCTAAAAGCCCTACAGATATAAGTATTTGTCGCATATGCGCAGACTGTATCGCAATCAGTACAAACGTCCCACAAGCACCATAAAACGTGGCCTTGAGCCTCTATCACCAGTCAATGTCGGCTCATTCACCTAGCCAATGAGTAAATTTCTCATTATGGGCCAGAATCCTTACAAGGCATGGCCTGTAAGGGATAGAGCCGGCGTGTTGCGACATTCGGTCACAGGGTGACTTGTAGTTAATTTTCCGTCACGCGTCATAATCCCTTGAAGGGCACATAGTTCGCCTGCAAAATGCCGCGCCCCGCCCTGATTTGGCGGGATCGTGCTGATCGGCCGCCCCAGCCGCACCATCCGAAGTGCCTGGGTTTACTCAATAAGATCACGCAGGAGATTTGACGTGCACATTGGTGTTCCTCTCGAAACCCAGACGGGTGAAACACGGGTTGCTGCAACCCCGGAAACCATCAAGAAGCTGATCAGCCAGGGCCACAAGGTCACGGTTCAAAGCGGCGCCGGCGTGAACGCCAGCGTTGTCGACAGTGCTTATGAAGCCGCAGGCGCAACCATCGGCGATGCCAACGATGCTTTCGGTGCCGAGCTGATTCTCAAGGTCGTCGCCCCCAGCGATAGCGAACTCGCCCTTATCAAGAGCGGCTCAGTCGTGGTGGGCATGCTCAACCCGTTCAGCAATGAAACCATCGCCAAACTGGCTGGGTGCGGCATTACCGCATTCGCACTCGAAGCCGCTCCGCGCACCTCCCGCGCCCAGAGCCTGGATGTGCTGTCCTCCCAAGCCAACATTGCCGGCTATAAAGCTGTATTGCTGGCGGCTCACTATTACCCACGCTTCATGCCGATGCTGATGACGGCCGCGGGTACCGTGAAAGCGGCGCGTGTGCTGATTCTCGGCGCCGGCGTGGCAGGCCTGCAGGCCATCGCGACGGCGAAACGCCTGGGTGCGGTGATCGAAGCATCCGACGTACGCCCGGCGGTCAAGGAACAGATCGAATCCCTCGGCGCCAAGTTCGTCGACGTTCCTTACGAAACCGATGAAGAGCGTGAGTGCGCCGTGGGTGTCGGTGGTTACGCACGCCCGATGCCGGCGAGCTGGATGCAGCGCCAGGCCCAAGCCGTGCACGAGCGCGCCAAGCAGGCCGACATTGTCATTACCACCGCGTTGATCCCGGGCCGTAAGGCGCCAACGCTGCTCAGCGCGGACACCGTGGCGCAGATGAAACCGGGGTCGGTCGTCATCGACCTCGCGGCCGCCCAGGGGGGTAACTGTCCGCTGACCGTGGCCGACCAGGTCGTAGTGGCGCATGGCGTGACCATTTGCGGTCCGACCAACCTCGCCGGTGAAGTCGCGGCAGACGCTTCGGCCCTGTATGCCCGCAACCTGCTGGACTTCCTCAAGCTGGTCTTCACCAAGGAAGGCCAGTTCGAGATCAACCTCGAAGACGACATCGTCGCCGCGTGCCTGATGTGCCGCGACGGCCAAGTCATCCGCAAAAACGCCTAAGCAGGGATTCAGACGATGGAAGAGCTTATCTCCCCCGGTATCTACAACCTGATCATCTTCGTGCTGGCGATTTATGTCGGTTATCACGTGGTCTGGAACGTTACGCCTGCGCTGCACACGCCGCTGATGGCTGTCACCAACGCAATCTCGGCGATTGTGATCGTCGGCGCCATGCTCGCCGCAGCACTGACCGTTACGCCATTGGGCAAGACCATGGGCACCCTGGCGGTGGCCCTGGCAGCAGTGAACGTGTTTGGTGGCTTTCTGGTCACCCGCAGAATGCTTGAGATGTTCAAGAAAAAAGCCCCGAAAGCCCCGAAAGAAGAGGCGCCGAAGTAATGAGCATGAACCTCGTAACGACGCTCTACTTGATCGCGTCGATCTGCTTCATCCAGGCCCTCAAAGGCCTGTCGCATCCGACCACGTCGCGGCGCGGCAACCTGTTCGGCATGCTCGGCATGGCGTTGGCCATCCTGACCACGGTCGGCCTCATCTATAAGCTGGGCGCAGAGCTGGCTACGGCCGGCATCGGCTACGTCATCGTCGGCCTGCTGATCGGCGGCACTGCCGGCTCGATCATGGCCAAGCGCGTTGAAATGACCAAGATGCCGGAGCTGGTGGCGTTCATGCACAGCATGATTGGCCTGGCAGCGGTGTTCATCGCCATTGCCGCCGTCGTCGAGCCGCAATCGCTGGGCATCGTCAAGCAACTGGGCGACTCGATTCCGGCCGGTAACCGTCTGGAGCTGTTCTTGGGCGCGGCGATCGGTGCAATCACCTTCTCGGGCTCCGTGATCGCCTTCGGCAAGTTGTCGGGCAAGTACAAGTTCCGCCTGTTTCAGGGCGCACCGGTACAGTTCGGCGGCCAGCACAAGCTGAACCTGCTGCTGGGTCTTGCAACGCTGGCCCTGGGCATCACCTTCATGTTGACTGGCAACCTCGGTGCCTTCGCCCTGATGCTTGTCCTGGCCTTCGTGATGGGCGTGTTGATCATCATCCCGATTGGCGGCGCCGACATGCCAGTGGTGGTGTCGATGCTCAACAGCTACTCGGGCTGGGCAGCGGCGGGGATCGGTTTCTCGCTGAACAACTCGATGCTGATCATCGCCGGCTCGCTGGTAGGCTCCAGCGGTGCGATTCTTTCGTACATCATGTGCAAGGCAATGAACCGCTCCTTCTTCAATGTGTTGCTCGGTGGTTTCGGCAATACCGCCGACGCAGGTCCTGCCGGCGCCAAGGAAGAACGGCCGGTGAAATCTGGCTCGGCAGACGATGCAACCTTCCTGCTGACCAACGCCGACACCGTCATCATCGTCCCTGGCTACGGCCTGGCGGTAGCACGTGCCCAGCACGCATTGAAGGAACTGACCGAGAAGCTGACCCACCACGGCGTGACCGTGAAGTACGCGATCCACCCGGTCGCCGGTCGGATGCCCGGCCACATGAACGTGCTGCTGGCTGAGGCTGAAGTGCCTTACGACCAGGTGTTCGAGATGGAAGACATCAACTCCGAGTTCGGTCAGGCCGACGTGGTGCTGGTGCTGGGTGCCAACGACGTGGTCAACCCGGCGGCCAAGAACGATCCAAAATCGCCGATTGCCGGCATGCCGATCCTCGAAGCGTTCAAGGCCAAGACCGTCATCGTCAACAAGCGTTCGATGGCCAGCGGTTACGCCGGCCTGGACAACGAACTGTTCTACCTCGACAAGACCATGATGGTATTTGGCGACGCCAAGAAAGTCATCGAGGACATGGTCAAAGCCGTGGACTAAAACTTGTTCCAGCGCAATACCAAAAACCTCAGCCTTTAGTAGGCTGGGGTTTTTTATTAGCCGTCAAAAACCGACCAAAGGCTCTAAATCGCAAGTCTGCATTCGACCATGGTCGCGCGAGGATTTTTTTCCAAATCACTAGACTGCACACCTTGCTTTCGTTGCCCGAGATAACAATCCATGTACCGTGAACGTATTCGCTTGCCTTCGTTGTTGGAAAAGGTAATGAGCGCAGAAAACGCTGCTGCTCTGATTGAGGACGGCATGACCGTCGGCATGAGTGGCTTCACTCGAGCCGGCGAAGCCAAGGCCGTGCCTCATGCATTGGCCGAGCGCGCCAAAGTCTCACCCCTCAAGATCACGCTGATGACCGGCGCGAGCTTGGGCAACGACCTCGACAAGCAGCTCACCGAAGCCGGCGTCCTTTCGCGACGCATGCCGTTTCAAGTCGACAGCACACTGCGCAAGGCAATCAACGCTGGCCAAGTCATGTTCATCGACCAGCACCTGTCGGAAACCGTCGAGCAACTGCGCAACCAGCAGCTCAAACTGCCAGATATCGCCGTGATTGAGGCCGTAGCGATTACCGAGCAAGGCCACATCGTGCCGACCACCTCCGTGGGTAACTCGGCTAGCTTCGCGATTTTCGCCAAACAGGTGATCGTCGAGATCAACCTCGCGCACAACCCGAATCTGGAAGGTTTGCACGATATCTACATCCCGACCTACCGCCCGACGCGCACGCCGATTCCGCTGACCAAGGTCGACGATCGCATTGGCAGCACCGCCATTCCAATCCCGCCGGAAAAAATCGTCGCCATCGTCATCACCGACCAGGCGGATTCGCCTTCGACCGTAACGCCCCCGACGCCGACACCCAATCCATTGCCGACCACCTGATCGGCTTCCTCAAACAGGAAGTGGCGGCCGGGCGCATGAGCAACAAGCTCGGCCCGTTGCAGGCCGGCATTGGTAACATTGCCAACGCGGTGATGTGCGGCCTGATCGACTCGCCGTTCGAAGACCTGACCATGTACTCCGAAGTGCTGCAGGACTCGACCTTCGATCTGATCGACGCCGGGAAGCTGAGTTTTGCCTCGGGCAGCTCGATCACCTTGTCCAGCCGTCGCAACAGTGACGTGTTCGGTAACCTCGAGCGTTACAAGGACAAACTGGTCCTGCGCCCGCAAGAAATCTCCAACCACCCGGAAGTGGTGCGCCGTCTCGGCATCATCGGCATCAACACGGCGCTGGAGTTCGATATTTACGGCAACGTCAACTCCACCCACGTGTGTGGTACGCGGATGATGAACGGCATTGGCGGTTCAGGTGACTTCGCCCGTAACGCTCACCTCGCGATCTTCGTGACCAAATCGATTGCCAAGGGCGGCGCCATTTCCAGCGTGGTGCCGATGGTCAGCCACGTCGACCATACAGAACACGATGTCGACATCCTCGTCACCGAAATCGGCCTGGCTGACTTGCGTGGCCTGGCGCCGCGGGAGCGGGCGCGAGTGATCATTGATAATTGCGTGCACCCGGACTACCGCCCCGCCTTGAACGACTACTTCACCGCGGCTTGCGCACTCGGGGGCCACACCCCGCACATCCTGCGCGATGCCCTGAGCTGGCACATCAACCTGGAAGAAACCGGGAAGATGCTCGCCCAGTAACGTGTACAGACAGCAGCTGACGCAAACACAGTTTCGTCAGCTGTCTATTGCACGGCACCAATCTGCTTAAAACTGTACTACTGTACCGGCGATTTCCTACCCTATTTTCCTACCATGCTTGCCTAAAAGCGCAAAAACGCACTAATTAAGTGCAGACAGGTACAGTTGCCTCAAATTGGACCAGTACACCACCTTTAAACAGTTAACTGGTCTCTCACATTACAGGTGAACTGTATCTAGAGGGACTGGCCAAACAAGAGGATCATTGGCATCAGTTAAACCACTACCTAATCCCGCCACAAGCGGAAGGATGTCAATCATGGAACGTACACTCAGTTCCGAGCTGTTCTTCGAAGATACTGCTGCAAAGACCCAGGCTTCCCTGCCTCTTCGTGTTATCGCCAACCTGATGTTGTGGCAGCGTCGTATCGCCAGCCGCCATCAACTGGCTCGTTTGGATTCGCGTCTGCTGGCCGATGCCGGGATTAGCGAAGCACAACGCTACGAAGAACTGGCCAAGCCGTTCTGGCGCTAATTTAGCGTCGCTGGCTCTGACCCAAGGGTCACCCGCCAGCCCCCGAATTGAACAAGCAAAACCCGTCGTGGGAAACCACGACGGGTTTTGTCGTTTCGGGTGCTGTGAAAACCCAAAATAGCGGATACGCGTGAAACAGGTACAGTTTGTGAAGATCACCTACTGAACCAGTACAATTGCAGCTTGGCGCGTCTGACAACGGCCATCGCCTTCACTCGTATTGACGTGCGGCACTGGCAATCCATGATGGCGTTTAACACAAGGGCTGTGCGAATCGACGCAGGCAGGCCTAATATCAAGCCAGAACGTGGCGATGAGTGTGTGACAGGCGTCTGACTCACCAGATACTGCGCCACCTCTCCATCCGCTCAATCAAAGGAGTCATCCCCATGCCCCGTCTACGCCTGCTTAGTGCTGCCGCCCTGCTTGCCATGGCTGCCAATGCCCATGCCACCAGCTTCATTGTGACCACCGATGCTGTCGTCGGCGCGCTCAAGGCTACGTCCGATGCCACTTCGGACGTCACCTCGTCGTTCCGCGATGACAAGATCGTGCGCGCCGCACGTGACGACGCTGCCAGCTTTGTCGCCAGCGAAGGCGCCATCCGTGGCGTGAAGCTGGAAAGCGCACTGGACCACATCCGCCATCAGGCACCAGGCCTGGACGCGACAGATGCACAGCTGGCCCAAGCCATCCTGACGATCTGAGCGTCACCCGCCCCGGGACACCGATGCGGTGTCCCCACACCTCAGCACTGGCTCTAGACCGGGCGTTACGCTAGCCTTGGGACTCACTTTCGACAGTCGAGTCCCATGATCTTTCCTAAACACCTACTGATCACACCGTTTCTTTTCGCCTGTTGGGCAGGCTCGGCTCAGGCCTTTGACCTGACCACCCAAGGTGTCGTCGCCTCGGGCTACGCCACAAGTATGGTGACCTCCGCGCCTTTCGATCGTAAGCTGCTGGCCGCCCGGGATGACGCTGCGTCATTCATTGCCAGTGACGGCCAATTGCGCGGAGCACAACTGGAGTCCGCCCTGAATTATCTGCATCGGACCCAGCCGAAACTTCATGCAAGCGACCTTGAACTGGCGCAGGCGATTCTCGTCAAATAGTTAATCTTGTTCCTCCGGAGTCGTTCCATGCGTAGCCCGCTGATTATTGCCACCCTCGGCCTGTTGTTGCTGGCCGACGTCACCCAGGCGCACACCCTGGTTGGCACCAGTAACATGCTCCTCAACGCCACCCGGCGCTCCCTGGACTTCACCTCCGACACGACCACGTCCATACGTGACTCGAAAATCGTTCGCGAAGCCCATGACGATGCAGCGAGTTTCGTCGCCACCGACGGTGACATTCGCGGCGCGAACCTGGAAGCCGCCATCAATGTATTGCGCGCCCGTGTGCCTGAAGCCCGGGACGCCAGCGATCACGCACTCGCCGAAGCCATCCTCGCATTGTGAGGCGATTGAATGCCTGGCTACTGGCCGGGGCCGTATTGCTGCTGAGCAATACGGCCCATGCCGACCTTCAACTGCGGCTCAAGACCGATGGCCTTAGCCCTGCTCAACAACAGGCCAGCCAGGCACTGCTGGATGAAGCGATGCAGGCGTTACCGCCGCGTTTCATCGAGCAACTTGACCGGCGCATCGACGTCGGCTGGTCCGACGATATGCCAAGCAATGCCTACGGCCAGGCGTCGCTGGTGTCCGAGCTCGATCTCAATCGCAATCTGCTCGCCAGTCTCACCGACGGCAGCGCAGCCAGCAAAAAAACCTATCGTCCCCACGGCACGGTGCGCCGCGAGATGCTGGCGACGGTGCTGCACGAACTCACCCACATTTATGATCGCTCGCGTCTATGGCCGGCCACGGAGCGTACGCTGATCCAGCGCTGCACCCGACGCAGCAACAGCGCCGGGCTGATCGGCATCCCCGATGAATGCCGGGGCCAATCCGCCCGACGTTTTACCCTCAGCGACGACCCGCGCCTGCTCGACCTCGCGGGGTGGCCGCAATACGTCGGCCGTCGCGGCGAGCGTGAACAACACAACCGCCAGGTCGCCCGCAGTCCGGACATCTACGAAACGAGCAGCCCCAAGGAATTCGTCGCGGTTAACATGGAGTATTTCCTGCTCGATCCGAGCTACGCCTGTCGCCGCCCTTCGCTCTATCGCTATTACAAGGACCACTTCGGCTGGGCACCCGCCGCCAAGGACACCTGCAGTCGCTCCTTCGCGTTCCTCAATGCCGGCAACGACTTTGCCAAGCAGCCTCTGGGGCAGGTCGACCCCGAGCGGGTGTACGCCGTTGACTATCTGCTGGCCGAGGCCAACCAGAACTGGGTCAGCCGGTGGGGGCACAGCATGCTGCGCCTGGTGATTTGTGCACCGGGGCGCCCCCGTGGCCCGGATTGCCGGCTCGATCTGGATCAGCACCTGGTATTGTCTTACCGCGCCTTTGTCGGCGACGTGCAACTCTCGAGCTGGGACGGGCTGGTCGGCAAGTATCCGTCGCGCCTGTTCGTCCTGCCCCTGGCCCAGGTGATCGACGAATACACCAAAACCGAACTGCGCAGCCTCGCCTCGGTGCCACTGAACCTGTCCCGCGACGAGATCGAGGGCGTGGTGGAACACGCCGCTGAAATGCACTGGAGCTACGACGGCAATTACTTCTTCCTGTCCAACAACTGCGCCGTGGAAGGCTTGAAACTGCTGCGCAGTGGCAGCAATAACGCCAAACTGGTCGGACTCGACAACATCATGCCCAACGGCTTGCTGGAAGTGCTCAAGGGCCGAGGGCTGGCAGACACCAGCGTGCTGGACGATCCCCGCGAAGCGTTGCGCCTGGGCTATCGCTTCGACTCGTTCCGCGATCGCTATCAAGCCATGTTCGACGTGCTGAAAAAACACCTGCCGATCAAGCAGGAAAAGGTCGAGGACTGGCTGTCCCTGAAGGCTGAAGAGCGTCGCCCATGGATCGAGCAGGCTGACTTGCGCACCAGCGCGGCGTTGCTGCTGCTGGAACAGGCCGCATTCCGCCAGCAGTTGGTACTGGCCCAGGACGAAGTGAAGCAACGCTACCTCGGTGCCCGGGAGCTGAAGAACGGCGGCATGGAAAAGGCCAACGCGACCTTGCAGGAGATCCTCGCCAACAGCGGCTTCCTCAGTCGTCCGGCTGAATTGCTGGCCGCCGGCGGTTATGGCTTGCCGCAACCCAACGAATGGCAGCGCCTGGAATCGGAAAGCAGCCTGCGCCAGAAACAGCTTCAACTGCTGACCGGTGATCTCGACAAAGAAGTTCGGGCCCTCCTGGATCCGAGCCGTGCCGCCGAGATGGCCGCCAACGAAGCCAACCTGAAACAGGTGGGCGAACATTTGCGCAAGTTGCACAAAGCGGCCGGTGGATTGGAACTGCCATGAAAAAAGGGTCCCAGAACAGTGTTCTGGGACCCTCGATGAGCCGGTGTCACGAAATACTGTAGCTCGCCTTAATCGATGCGGGCCTTTCGCACGCCATCGGCCAACGCCGCGCACAGGCTCAATACGCCATCGACTGCTTGATCGGGCGTCGATGCGTTGGCGATGTGATCGATCAGTGCCGACCCCACGACCACGCCATCAGCCAGACGCGCGATGGATGCCGCCTGCTCCGGCGTCCGGATGCCGAAACCGATGCTGATCGGCAAATCGGTGTGGCGACGCAGGCGTGCTACGGCCTCCTCGACGTGTTCCAGTGTGGCCGCGCCCGCACCGGTCACACCGGCAACCGATACGTAGTAGACGAAGCCGGAGCTGCCGTTCAACACGGTGGGCAGGCGCGCATCATCCGTTGTTGGCGTGGTAAGGCGGATGAAATCGATGCCGGCCGCCTGGGCCGGATCGCACAGCTCGCCATTGTGCTCGGGCGGCATGTCGACCACGATCAGGCCATCGACACCCGCCTCCTTGGCATCGGCAATGAAACGCGGCACGCCGTACATGTGAATCGGGTTGAAATAGCCCATCAGCACCAGCGGCGTTTCGCTGTTGTCCTGGCGGAACTCGCGAACCATCTGCAGGGTTTTCTTGAGGTTCTGCTTGGCACCCAGGGCGCGGATATTCGCCAATTGGATCGCCGGACCGTCGGCCATTGGATCGGTGAACGGCATGCCCAGCTCGATCACATCCGCGCCAGCGGCAGGCAAACCCTTGAGGATCGCCAGGGAGGTGTCATAGCTCGGGTCGCCAGCGGTGACGAAAGTCACCAGCGCGGCACGATTCTGTTGCTTGAGTTCGGCAAAACGCGTTTGCAGGCGGCTCATCAGTGTTTCTCCTGCTTGGCTTGAGAGTTTTCCATGTGGTGCATCACGGTCTGCATGTCTTTGTCGCCACGACCGGACAGGTTCACCACCATCAAGTGGTCCTTGGGTAGGGTGGGCGCGCGTTTGAACACTTCAGCCAGGGCATGGGCACTTTCCAGTGCTGGAATAATCCCTTCCAGGCGGCAGCATTTGTGGAAAGCATCGAGGGCTTCGTCGTCAGTCACCGAGGTGTACTGGACACGACCGATGTCATGCAACCAGGCGTGTTCCGGACCGATACCCGGATAATCGAGGCCGGCGGAAATCGAGTGGGCATCAATGATCTGGCCGTCGTCGTCCTGTAGCAGGAAGGTGCGGTTGCCGTGCAACACACCCGGAACACCGCCATTGAGGCTGGCCGCGTGCTTGCCGGTTTCAATACCGTAGCCGGCCGCTTCAACACCGATGATCTGGACACCCGTGTCATCGAGGAATGGATGGAACAGGCCCATGGCGTTGGAGCCACCCCCGATGCAAGCCACCAGACTGTCAGGCAGTCGACCTTCCTGGGCTTGCAATTGGTCGCGGGTTTCCTTGCCGATGACCGCCTGGAAGTCGCGAACCATCGCCGGATAAGGATGCGGGCCCGCGACTGTGCCGATCAGGTAGAAGGTGCTGTCGACGTTGGTCACCCAGTCACGCAGGGCTTCGTTCATTGCATCCTTCAAGGTGCCGGTGCCGGCCACTACCGGAATCACCGTGGCGCCCAGCAGCTTCATACGGAACACGTTGGCCTGCTGGCGTTCAATGTCGGTGGTGCCCATGTAGATCACGCACTCCAGACCGAACCGTGCGGCCACGGTGGCGGTTGCCACGCCGTGCATGCCGGCGCCGGTCTCGGCGATGATGCGTTTTTTGCCCATGCGACGTGCCAGCAGGATCTGGCCGATGCAGTTGTTGATCTTGTGCGCGCCGGTGTGATTCAGCTCTTCGCGCTTAAGGTAAATCTTCGCGCCGCCACAGGCCTCGGTCAGGCGCTCTGCGAAATACAGCGGACTTGGACGCCCGACGTAGTCACGCTGGAAGTAGGCGAGTTCTTCCTTGAACGCCGGATCTTCCTTGGCTGCTTCGTATTCACGGGCCAGGTCGAGGATCAACGGCATCAGGGTTTCGGCAACGTAGCGGCCACCGAACGTGCCAAACAGGCCGTTGGTGTCGGGGCCGTTGCGCAGATTAGTCTGGGTCATGGGTCGCTCCGTTTGAATGCGTGGGAGGCTGGTGAACAGCAAGTGGGCTTAACTCTACCCCTGACGCCCCGGCCTGAAAACCGATAAGATCGCCGCAACCTGTCAGGAAAACTCACAGATCTCATGAGCCACGACCTTCCCCCGCTCAACGCCCTGCGCGCCTTCGAAGCCACTGCCCGCTTGAACAGTGTCAGTCAGGCTGCCGAGCAGTTGCACGTGACCCACGGCGCGGTGAGCCGGCAATTGAAAGTCCTGGAAGAACACTTGGGCGTGAGCCTGTTCGTCAAGGATGGTCGCGGCCTTAAACTCACAGATGCCGGCGTGCGGCTGCGCGATGCCAGTGGCGAAGCCTTCGAACGTTTGCGCACCGTCTGCGCCGATCTGACCCAGAGCACCGCCGACGCCCCCTTCGTGCTCGGGTGCTCGGGGAGCCTGCTGGCGCGCTGGTTCATTCCGCGCCTGGGCCGGTTGAATGCCGACCTCCCGGACCTGCGCCTGCACCTTTCGGCCGGTGAAGGCGACCTCGACCCCCGCCGCCCCGGACTGGATGCCTTGCTGCTGTTTGCCGAACCGCCATGGCCCGCGGACATGCAGGTCCATGAGCTGATCAGCGAACGCATCGGTCCTGTGATGAGCCCTCGCTTCACTGGCTACCAACGCCTCGAAACTGCGCCGGCCAGTGCCTTGTTGAACGAACCTTTGCTGCACACCACCTCACGACCGCAAGCCTGGCCAAGCTGGGCACAGCAAAATGGCCTCGACGCTAAAGCGTTGAAGTACGGGCAGGGTTTTGAGCATTTGTATTATTTGCTGGAGGCCGCCGTGGCCGGGCTGGGCGTGGCGATTGCCCCGCAACCTTTGGTGGCCGAGGACTTGAGGGCCGGTCGCCTCATTGCGCCATGGGGTTTCAGTGAAACCCCGGCGCAACTGGCGTTGTGGCTACCCAAGCGCGCCGCTGACGGGCGCGCCCGGCAATTGGCGCAGTGGCTGAAAACCGAGCTGCGCCAGACAGATCAGTCGCGTTTGCACAGCAAATAAGCGGCCAACAGACCCAAGGCGCCCACCGCCACACCGGCAGTCGTCCACGGGTGTTCCTGTGCATAGTCTCGGGTGGCGATCCCGGTTTCGCGGGTTTTGACTTTGACTTCCTCATACGCATCGCTGAGCAGGTGACGCGAATGTTTCAGCGCGCTCTCGGCATTGGTTTTCAGCGCCTTGAGCGTTTTACGCGACTCGTCCGAGGCGTCATCCTTCAGACTTTCCAAAGACTTCAGCAGACTCTCGATCTCGGCTTCCATGCTTTGCAATGAGGCTTTACGTAAAGAGGTGTTGGCCATGGTGGCTCTCCTGCGTTGGTGATGAGTGGCGTGTGTTGATTGGGACTTCAGGGGTTCGAGAAAGTGCAGTAAATCTGAACTTCTGCGTGGGATTGGCCGCCAGAAGTAATACGAAAATCACTGCTAGGCTGTATTCACACCCAAGGAGAACGCCCATGACTGACCATCACACCTACAAGAAAATCGAGCTTGTCGGCTCATCTACCAGCAGCATCGAAGACGCCATCAACAACGCGCTGGCCGAAGCCAATAAGAGCATCAAGCATCTGGAATGGTTTGAAGTGACCGAAACTCGCGGGCACATCCGGGACGGCAAGGCCGCTCACTTCCAGGTGACACTCAAAGTAGGATTCAAGATTGCCAGCAGCTGAGTTTGAGCGAGTCTTCTGAACTTGCGCGCTGGCCGAGTGCCATAGGGAATGGCAAAGCGCTATATGTGTGCATCCGGCACATGGCTGGATGCTCCCTTTGATCCGACCAGGGAGTGCGACCGATGAAGAAGTTTATGTTGGCGGTAGGATTGTTGAGTCTCGCAGGTACAGCGCTGGCTGATGGCAAACCATGCGAAGAGTTGAAGGCCGAAATTGCGGCCAAGATCGACGCCAAGGGTGCGTCGAACTATTCGCTGGAGATTGTCGATAAAGGCACTGCGGCTGACGGAAAAGTGGTCGGCACCTGTGAAAAAGGCACCAAGGAAATCGTCTACAAGCGCGGTTGAGTGCGCTCAAAAAAACCGACGCCATTGGCGTCGGTTTTTTTCTGCTTACCCCTGTAGGAGTGGCTTAGCCCTTCATCAACTGCGCCAGCAGCTCATAGGAATGCACGCGGTCGGCGTGCTCATACAGGTCACAAGTGAAGATCAACTCATCGGCCTGGGTTTGCTCAACCAGCACCTCCAGTTTGGCGCGAATCTTCTGCGGGCTGCCGACCATTGCCAGACCAAGGAAATCACCGACCGCTTCTTTCTCATGGGGCAACCACAAGCCGTCCATGGTTTTCACCGGTGGGCGCTGCACCAGACTCTGCCCACGCATCAACGCGAGAATACGCTGGTAGACAGAGGTCGCCAGGTAATCGGCTTGTTCATCGGTGTCAGCCGCCACCAACGGAACACCCAACATCACGTAGGGCTTTTCCAGGACGGCTGATGGTTTGAAGTGATTGCGGTAGACACGAATCGCTTCGTGCATGAAGCGCGGAGCAAAATGGGAAGCAAATGCATAGGGCAAACCGCGCTCCCCCGCCAACTGGGCGCTGAACAAGCTGGAACCCAACAACCAGATCGGCACCTGAGTGCCGGTGCCCGGCATCGCGATGACACGTTGATCCGGTGTACGCGGACCGAGGTAGCGCATCAGTTCTGCGACATCTTCCGGAAAATCGTCAGCGCTGCCGGAACGTTCACGGCGCAGAGCGCGGGCGGTCATCTGATCGGAACCGGGGGCACGGCCCAGGCCCAGGTCAATGCGACCTGGATACAGGCTTTCGAGGGTGCCGAACTGCTCCGCAATCACCAGCGGCGCATGGTTGGGTAACATCACCCCACCCGAGCCCACCCGAATCGTTGAAGTACCACCGGCCAGGTAACCGAGCAACACCGAGGTCGCTGAACTGGCGATCCCGTCCATGTTGTGGTGTTCGGCGACCCAGAACCGGGTGTAGCCAAATTTCTCGACATGCTGCGCCAAGTCCAGGGAATTGCGCAGCGATTGAGCCGCGCTGCCGTTCTCGCGCACAGGCACCAGATCCAGGGTCGAAAACTTGATATCGGACAGTCGTTTCATAATCCTGCTTCTCCAATTGGCGCAGGTTTTTTATGACGAACGAAAACCTGCCGAATGCATAGCGTGCTTCATGCAATGAGGGCATATACCCGAGTTTCAAGAGGCGCGTGGAAATTTCCTACGAATTTAGTCGGATTTAACAGATAGGGTGAACTTTGCATCACCGTCTATCCTCAGAACCTTGGCAAGTAAAACCACCAAGGCGCGGCACTTCGCGCCGGATTCTGAGGAGGCAGACATGGCTATTACCAAGAAGGCATCGGCGCATTGGGAAGGTGATCTGAAAACCGGCATCGGCTCCATTTCCACGGAAACCGGCGTTTTGAGAGAAGCGCCATACGGCTTCAAGGCGCGTTTTGAGGGCGGCAAGGGCACTAACCCGGAAGAACTGATTGGCGCGGCCCACGCAGGCTGCTTCTCCATGGCTTTTTCAATGATTCTCGGCGACGCCGGCCTCAAGGCCGACAGCATCGACACCAACGCCGAAGTGGTGCTTGACCAGGTGGAGGGTGGCTTTGCGATCACCGCCGTGAAGTTGATCATGAAAGCCAAAATCCCCGGTGCCACCCAGGCGCAATTCGAAGAGCTAAGCAATAAAGCCAAGGAAGGTTGCCCAGTGTCCAAAGTGCTGAATGCAAAGATCACGCTGGAGGCCACACTGGTCAGCTGATTTCACCTCGCCGCGACAGACGAATCGCAGCCTGCCCCGGCTGCGATTTTTTTACGCAGAAACAAAACCCGAACGGCGCGTTTGTGGTCGAATAAATGACAGCAACGAAAACGCAAACCTCTGCGTGCTGCCTTAAAGGAGCTTCATCGATGAAACGTTTTGCCCTGGCGGTTATTTGCACTGCGCTGGCAACTTCGGCATTGGCCGCGCCCAAGGACTGCGAAGAATTGAAGAACGAAATCGAGGTGAAAATCCAGGCGAATGCCGTGCCCTCCTACACGCTGGAAATCGTGTCGAAGGAAGAAGCCGAAAAGCATGACGTCGCCATGGTCGTCGGCACTTGCGATAACGGCACCAAAGCCATCATCTACCAGAAGAACGACCGCTGATTCACTTAGATGATGCAGTTGACTTCCCGGTCTTCGGCCACGATCTCACGCTTGGCGTTGTACAGCCGGGCGCTGGGCGTGAACGCCAGGGAGCGGCCTTCCAACACGTAGCGTTGGCCCGCTTCGAAATGGTCGTAGCGGATGGTCAGGTAGCACAACCGCTCCACGGGGCCGGTCATCAGGCTGCCACCACCGCCAAAGACCTCAAAATCGAAGCGCACACGCAGTTCATGGCTGCCGGGGGTGACCTGGAAAAAACGCCCGTCGCGCAAGCGCTGGTGATCCAGGCGTTCAGCCATCATCAGCTTGCCACCGGGAGTGGGCGTCGCAAAATCCACCCAGGCCATCTGTGGATTGACCGCCGGTAAAGGGCTCTGGCAGCCAGCGATGGCGCCAGCCACGAGCAATAGCAACAACCTGCGCATGATGAATGTCCCGAGGATTAGACATTCAGCATAGCGCCGATCAGGTCCGCTGGCAGCCTGCCGGTGTGCCCTGGCCAATCACGTTTCGCTGTTGATCATAGAGTTTGGCCCACGGCCGGAAGCCGATATTGCCGGCTTGCAGCTGATATTTCTCACCGGCATTGAAGCCGTTGAATTTCACGTTCATCTGGCAATCGCGCCAAAGTGTTTCGGCGCCCGGCCCAATGTTGCTCGGCTCCACCGCAAACTGATAACGCACCGTCAGCTCATGGCTGCCAGGCTGAACCTCGAAATAGCGTTTGTCCGTGGAAGCCTTGGCATCGACCTCCAGCGCCTGGAGCGCGGTGTCTTGCTGTGGCGAATCAAGATCGATCCACGCTTGCGAGGGGTCATGGTGGGGTAAACCGAAACCTGCACAACCTGTCAGCATCAACAGGCTTCCCGTCAGCATCATCTTGCGCATAGCGGAGCTCCAGTCAGGCGGGATAGTCTTGCGGGCAGACTTTCCAGGGATGATTTTATTTTGATCAGGCCGCTTCCAAGCCTTGGGTTACTTGATCGCGTTTTGCGCGTTTTGTTTCCAGGTACGCTGCTTTTATTAATCAATGGCTGCACCAGCGTCAGTTACTACGGCCAACTGGCCAATGGTCAGCTGCAATTGCTGCGCGCCCGGGAGCCGGTTTCGCAGGTCATTGCCGACCCGTCCCGCGACCCGATTTTGCGCGCGCGACTGGCCGAGTCGCAGAGGGCACGAACATTCGCCAGCCAGCAACTGCATCTGCCGGATAACCAGAGCTACCGCCTGTACGCCGATATTGGTCGACCGTTCGTCGTCTGGAACGTGTTCGCCACGGCGGAGTTTTCTCTGTCGCCGCAAAACCATTGTTTCCCCATCGCCGGCTGCGTCGCCTACCGCGGTTACTACACCCAGAGTGCGGCCCGAGGCCAGGCGGCTTTGCTGCGAGAGCAAGGTATGGACGTGTCGATCGGCGGCGTCGAGGCTTATTCGACGCTCGGTTGGTTCAACGATCCGATCGTCAGCTCGATGACGGGTTGGGGTGACGAGCGGCTGGCGACGCTGATCTTCCATGAGCTGGCGCACCAGCGTGTTTATGTGAAGGACGACACGGAGTTCAACGAGTCCTTCGCCACATTTGTGGAACAGCAAGGCACGCGGCAGTGGCGCGCCTATCGCGGTTTGCCGCCGGACAAGGGGCATCAGGGGCAGCAACGGGATCAATTCATCGAACTGGTCCTGCAGACGCGCTCAAGGCTTGAACGGTTGTACGCGCAGCCGTTGGCCGCCGGGGAGATGCGCAAGCGCAAGGCCGCGGAATTCGAACGGCTGCGCAGCGAGTACCGTACGTTGCGGGATAGTCAGTGGGCCGGGGATAAACGTTATGACGCGTGGATAAACGCGCCGATGAACAACGCACGTTTATTGCCGTTTGGTTTGTATGACCAGTGGGTGCCGGCGTTTGCGGAGTTGTTCAGGCAACAAAATGGCAATTGGGTGGCTTTCTATGCCGCGGTGGAGAAGTTGGCGGTGTTGCCGATCGAGGAGCGGAAGGCGGCATTGAGGGCTTTGGCGGAGGCAGACAAATCTGGCGGCTTGTAGGGCCCTATCCCGGGCAAGCGCGCTCCCACAGGGATTTGCATTGTTTACAAAATACATTGTGGGAGCGGGCTTGCCCGCGATAGCTTTCTTGCTAACGCCGCAAAAACGCCTGGTGCATCTCGACCAGCGTTTGGAAATGATAAGCCGGCGCCTCGGCGCTCAGCTCTTCGCGACTGCCAAACCCATACCCCACCGCTGCCGCATCCAGGCCGTTGCTATGCGCACCCATCAGGTCGTGCTTGCGGTCGCCAATCATCAGGGTATTGGCCGGGTCCAGGTCTTCTTCCGCCATCAGGTGGGCGATGAGCTCGACTTTATTGGTGCGGGTGCCGTCCAGTTCGCTGCCGTAGATCACCTTGAAGTGCCGGGCAAAATCGAAATGACGGGCAATTTCCCGAGCAAAGATCCACGGCTTGGACGTGGCGATGTACAACTGCCGCCCTTGCCCGCTCAGGGTTTCCAGCAACGGTGTGACGCCCTCGAAGACGCGATTCTCGTAAAGTCCGGTAACCTTGAAACGCTCGCGATAAAAATTCACCGCCTCCCAGGCCTTGGCTTCGTCGAAGTCATAGAACTGCATGAACGCCTGCAACAAAGGCGGACCGATGAAGTGCTCGAGCTTGCTCAGGTCGGGCTCGTCGATCCCCAGTTTGCCCAAGGCGAACTGGATCGACCGGGTGATCCCCTCACGCGGATCGGTCAGGGTGCCATCGAGGTCGAACAAAACGGTTTGGTAATGCATTTCGAATCCTGAATTGGAGCTTCGGGGGTCAGGCCTGGTCGTAGCCTTCGGCCAGATGCAGGTCCTTGAGTTTCACGTAGTTCGCCGCGCTGTAGGTGAAAAAGGCCCGCTCCCTGTCCGTCAACGGCCGTACCTGCTTCACCGGGCTGCCAACATAGAGGAAACCACTTTCCAGGCGCTTGCCCGGCGGCACCAGGCTGCCGGCGCCGATGATCACATCATCGGCGACCACCGCACCGTCCATGACAATACTGCCCATGCCGATCAACACGCGACTGCCGACGGTGCAGCCATGCAGCATGACCTTGTGGGCGATGGTCACGTCATCGCCGATCAGGCACGGGAAACCCTCCGGGTTGAAAGGCCCTGCGTGGGTGATGTGCAGCACACAGCCGTCCTGCACGCTGGTGCGTGCACCGATGCGGATGCGGTGCATGTCGCCACGAATCACCGTGAGCGGCCAAACCGAGCTGTCATCGCCGATTTCGACGTCGCCGATCACCACCGCTGAACGGTCGACAAAAGCGCCCTTGCCGAGCAACGGCGTGTGGTTCTGGTACTTGCGAAGGTTCACGATAGTGTTTCTCTCTGTCGCTGATAGCTGCGGTGAGCGTCGATTGTAATTAAGATGGCTGCATGTTTCTTCCAGCCAAGGTGTCAACCGTGAGCGTGAACAACCCTCTTTTGCAGTCCTACGACCTGCCGCCGTTTTCCGCGATCCGTGCCGAACACGTGCAACCGGCCATTGAACAGATCCTGGCTGACAACCGCGCCGCTATTATCGAGATCCTCAAGACCCAGGGCAAACAACCGACCTGGGCCGGCCTGGTACTGGCGATGGATGAACTCAACGATCGCCTGGGCGCAGCGTGGAGCCCGGTCAGCCACCTCAATGCCGTGTGTAACAGCGCCGAACTGCGTGAAGCGTATGAATCGTGCCTGCCGGCCCTGAGTGCCTACTCCACTGAGCTGGGCCAGAACCGCGAATTGTTCGAAGCCTTCCAGGCCCTGGCCAACAGTCCCGAAGCCGCCGGTTTCGACGTGGCGCAAAAAACTATCCTGGAACATTCCCTGCGTGACTTCCGCCTGTCGGGTATCGACCTGCCGGAAGCCGAGCAGAAACGTTATGCCGAAGTGCAGAGCAAGCTCTCGGAACTGGGCAGCCGCTTCTCCAACCAGTTGCTCGACGCTACGCAAGCCTGGACCAAACACGTGATCGACGAAGCCGCCCTCGCGGGCCTGACCGATTCGGCCAAGGCACAGATGGCCGCAGCCGCCCAGGCTAAAGGACTGGAAGGTTTCCTGATCACCCTGGAATTCCCCAGCTACTACGCCGTGATGACGTACGCCCAAGACCGTGCCCTGCGTGAAGAAGTCTACGCGGCGTACTGCACCCGCGCGTCGGACCAAGGCCCGAATGCCGGCCAGAACGACAACGGCCCTGTCATGGAAGAGATCCTCGATCTGCGGCAGGAGCTGGCCAAACTGCTCGGGTTCGCCAGCTTCTCCGAGTTGAGCCTGGCCACCAAAATGGCCGAGTCCAGCGATCACGTGCTGAGTTTCCTGCGCGACCTGGCCAAGCGCAGCAAACCCTTTGCCGTACAGGACCTGCAACAGCTCAAGGCCTACGCCGCCGAGCAGGGTTGCCCGGACCTGCAAAGCTGGGACAGTGGATTCTACGGTGAAAAACTGCGCGAACAGCGCTACAGCGTGGCCCAGGAAGCTCTGCGCGCCTACTTCCCGATCGGCAAAGTGCTGAGCGGCCTGTTTGCCATCGTCCAGCGCCTGTACGGCATCGAGATCACGGAGCAAAAAGGATTCGACACCTGGCACCCGGATGTGCGCCTGTTTGAAATCAAGGAAAACGGCCAGCATGTCGGTCGCTTCTTCTTTGATCTCTATGCGCGCGCCAACAAGCGTGGGGGTGCCTGGATGGACGGCGCCCGCGACCGTCGCCGCACGGCAGGGGGTGCACTGCAAAGCCCGGTAGCCAACCTGGTGTGCAACTTCACCCCGGCCGACAGCGGCAAGCCAGCGCTATTGACCCATGATGAAGTCACCACCCTGTTCCACGAGTTCGGTCACGGCCTCCACCACCTGCTGACCCGCGTAGAACACGCGGGTGTGTCCGGCATCAATGGCGTGGCGTGGGATGCGGTCGAACTGCCGAGTCAGTTCATGGAAAACTGGTGCTGGGAGCCGGAAGGCCTGGCGCTGATTTCCGGTCACTTCGAAACCGGCGAGCCCCTGCCGCAAGACCTGCTGGGCAAGATGCTCGCCGCGAAGAATTTCCAATCCGGTCTGATGATGGTGCGCCAGCTGGAATTCTCGTTGTTCGACTTCGAACTGCACGCGACCCACGGCGATGGCCGCGGTGTATTGCAGGTGCTCGAAGGCGTGCGAGACGAGGTGTCGGTCATGCGCCCACCCGCGTACAACCGCTTCCCCAACAGCTTCGCGCACATTTTCGCCGGCGGTTACGCAGCCGGCTACTACAGCTACAAATGGGCTGAGGTGCTGTCAGCCGACGCCTTCTCCAAATTTGAAGAAGACGGCGTACTCAACGCCGAAACCGGTCGCGCGTTCCGTGAGGCGATCCTGGCACGCGGTGGTTCCCAGGAGCCGATGGTGCTGTTCGTCGACTTCCGTGGCCGCGCCCCTTCGATTGACGCACTGTTGCGCCACAGCGGCCTCAGTGAGGAAGCAGCAGCATGAGTGAGGTGCCTGTGAAGACAAAAAAACGCTTCATCGCCGGGGCGGTCTGCCCGGCGTGCAGCGAGCCGGATAAGCTCATGATGTGGAGCGAGGACAGCGTCCCGCATCGCGAGTGTGTGGCCTGCGGTTATACCGATACCCTAAATGAACAAGGGCTGTCGGTGCCGAAGGAGTTAGGGACGCGGGTCAACGTTTCAGCGCTGAAGGTGCCAGACGCCAAGGTTCAGGCGGTGCAGTTTTTCCCGAACCCGAAACTGAAGAAAAAGCCTGACGAGCAGCACTGATGCCCGGCATCGCCGCCACCGCGCATTGCGGTGGCGGGCGCCACTCATTCGACGTGGGCTGACTTGAACCAGTTTTTCATGGAGCACGCGGCAAACGGACTGGTGCTGCAATCCCCGTTGGCCAGCGCCGTGCGCAGTTTTTCCACGTCGGCCTGCATCATGTAACGGATACTGTCTTTGAAATGCTTGTTGTCACCAAAGCCGCCCTCGGTCATTTCGCTCAGGGCATCTTCCTTGCTCCAACCTTGCACGACCACCCGATACATGGCGGCCATCAGGCCAGTGCGATCGGAACCATGTTTGCAGTGCATCAGCACTGGCCCTTTGGCTTCGGCCGTCTGGATCGTGCGCAGAGCCTTGATGACATCGGCATCGTCCACATGATTGGTACGATAAGGCAACTGAACACGTTCGATACCTGGCTTGGCCAGCCAACTGGAATCGGACTCCGGCAGGAAGTTGATCACAGTCGCAATGCCGAGCTTTTCCAATAGCGGCACCGCAGTACTGTCGGGTAGCGCGCTGCGATAAAGAGTCGGGGACATCTGGAAAAGGTTGTACCGGGCCTCGACCGGTTGCGCCCAATCCGACGGGTGGGACACGACCGAGTCGTCAGCGACCGCGAACGTCAGGTTGAACAAGGCAACCAGCGACAGGCACATCGCGCAAATTGAACGTGAAGACATACGTGACGACCATGAAAGGATGATGGCGCCGATGTTGAGCCGTAAACGGTCAAAGGACCGTGAGCGTCCTGTCAAAAGATTGTGAACAGCAAAACGTTGGCATGCTTACTTTAAAAACGAGCCTACATGAATTTCATGCAGGCTCGTTCGATAAAACTATCAAGGGTTGACGATTGCCGAATAAGCAGCGGCCAGGGCCAACAATTTTTGCCTGTCGTCATTATCGATATCGCCGTCACCGTCGATATCGCTCTTCAAATTCTTGATATCGAAGGAGCGGCCGCCATCGTCGGAGACCGCCGTCACGTAGACGTTATCTTCAAGGGTCTCCTTCACCTGCTCTATTTCTGGATTCCAAATCGACTCCTTGCGAGCAAGTTGCATAGAGACTTGTGCTTCCCGAGGATTGGTCGCACTGGGGGACAATAGTTGTAAAAAGATACCGCGTTGATTAAAAAACGACATTCTTTAAGTTCCATTTAATAAGTGAATACACGACACCTCGTGCGAGTTGGATATTACTGATCAAGGTAACTTTCGAGCTATTCGCTTTATGTTTCCCAGAGTTGCAACGATCTCTCCATAACCAAGAGGACAACACACATCGGCAATGTGAAGTGCCAAACGGCACTGGCTGATTCGCACGACCTTCGATACTGTATGTACATACAGTTTTTGAGTGATGCCCGATGAATACGCCTTTACCACCCCGCGGTCGCGGCACCGCCACCAACCCGCACAACCGATTCGCCCCGAACCGCTCGGTGACGCACGACGACGGCTGGTTTCAAGAAGCACCGGTCACTCAGGGCACCGAGGTGCAAATCGAGAAAGCGAAAACCATCATCACCCGTAACAACTCGCCTGACCTGCCCTTCGACCGCTCCATCAATCCCTACCGTGGCTGCGAGCACGGATGCATTTACTGCTATGCGCGGCCAAGTCATGCCTATTGGGATATGTCGCCCGGGCTGGATTTCGAAACCCGATTGATTGCCAAGACCAACGCGGCCGAGGTGCTCGAAGAACAGCTGAGCAAGCGCGGCTACCAGTGCGCTCCGATTAACCTGGGCTCCAACACCGATCCTTATCAGCCGATCGAACGCGAGCACAAGATCACCCGCAAAACCCTGGAGGTACTGCTGCGGTACAGGCACCCGGTGACCATCATCACCAAGGGCTCGTTGATCCTGCGCGACCTCGATTTGTTGGCTGAACTCGCCGAGCAGCGATTGGTGGCGGTGATGATCAGCCTCACGACCCTGGACGATGAGCTCAAACGCATCCTCGAACCCCATGCCGCCGCTCCCAAGGCCCGCCTTCGGGCTATTCGCGTGATGCGCGAGGCCGGGATTCCAGTGGGCGTACTGTGCTCGCCGATGATTCCGATGATCAACGACAGCGAGCTTGAAAACCTGCTGACCGAGGCAGACGCGGCGGGAGCGCAAAGTGCGGCGTACATGATGTTGCGCCTGCCTCTGGAAGTGGCGCCATTGTTCGAGGAGTGGCTGGCGGCCCATTACCCCCAGCGGGCTGCCCATGTGTTGAGTCTGATCCGCCAGAGCCGGGGCGGAGAGCTCTACGACAGTCGATTTGGCAGTCGGATGCGGGGGGAGGGCCCGTTTGCCGACCTGCTGGCGCAACGTTTTGCCAAGACGATCAAACGCCTGGGGCTCAACCATCGTGATGGTTTCAATCTGGACTGCGATGCCTTTTGTCCGCCGGGTCGCCAGATGTCGCTGATTTAAGGACAATAGGCCTATGGTTCATGAGTGGGAATGTATGAAAGATTCAGTCCGGTCACGCTTGGCATGATCTGGAACACACGTCCCAGAGCCTTTGATTCAGTTTGAGTTAAGTTTCAACGACTACCTTGTTCATCGAGTGACTGACGGGTCGAGATCTCTCACCTGGACGTTTTTTAAACAGCCACTGGCTTCACGCCGGACAAAACGGGAAAATTCCCCTGACTCCGCCAATGAGGAAGACTTCATGAGTGACAAGGATAAACAGCCGTTGGCTGCGTCGGTTTCGGCCTCACCCGAGGCAGAAAGCGCCGATGCAGCGCTGCAACACATCGTTGACGGTTTTTTGCATTTTCATCACGAGGTTTTTCCGCAGCAGGAAGAACTGTTCAAGAAACTCGCCACGGCGCAAAAACCCCGGGCGATGTTCATTACCTGCGCCGACTCGCGCATCGTGCCCGAACTGATCACCCACAGTTCGCCGGGCGATCTGTTCGTCACCCGCAACGTCGGTAACGTCGTCCCGCCTTACGGCCAGATGAATGGCGGCGTTTCCACCGCCATCGAATACGCGGTACTGGCGCTGGGTGTGCAGCACATCATCATCTGCGGCCACTCCGATTGCGGCGCCATGCGTGCAGTGCTAAACCCCGCCAGCCTGGAAAAGATGCCCACGGTAAAAGCCTGGCTGCAACATGCCGAAGTGGCGAAAACCATGGTGCACGACAACTGTAACTGCGCCGATGAAAACGAGACGATGCATGTCCTCACCGAGGAAAACGTCATCGCCCAACTGCAGCACTTGCGTACCCACCCCTCGGTAGCCTCGCGCATGGCGAACGGTCAGCTGTTCATTCATGGCTGGGTCTACGACATCGAAACCAGCAAGATCAAAGCCTACGATGCGGACCAGGGCGACTTCCTGCCGCTCGACGGCAGCCGACCGATTCCGGTGGCGACGCCCAAAGCGCGCTTCTAAATCCTCCTAAAAATCTGTGTGGTTTGATGCCGGCCGCTGTTTCAGCGGTCCGGCCTCGCCATGCCTGAAGAAAACTTCGGGAGAATCACCATGCGTGCAGCGCAACTAAAAGCTGTTCTGCCACGGGAGCTATTGGCTTCGGTGGTTGTGTTTCTGGTCGCCCTGCCCTTGTGCATGGGCATCGCCATCGCCTCGGGATTACCGCCGGCCAAAGGCCTTATCACTGGCATCATCGGCGGACTGGTCGTGGGCTGGCTCGCAGGCTCGCCGTTGCAAGTCAGTGGGCCGGCCGCAGGTTTGGCCGTGCTGGTGTTTGAGTTGGTGCGCGAGCATGGCATCGCCATGCTCGGACCCATTCTGTTGCTGGCCGGTTTGCTGCAACTGGTGGCCGGCCGACTGAAGCTGGGGTGCTGGTTTCGAGTCACGGCCCCAGCGGTGGTGTACGGCATGCTCGCCGGGATTGGCGTGCTGATCGTGTTGTCACAGGTGCACGTGATGCTCGACGCAGCGCCCAAAGCCTCTGGGCTGGATAACCTGGCAGCTTTTCCAGCAGCGCTGATTCAAGCGTTGCCGTCGGTTGGCTGGCAAGCGGGATTGCTGGGTCTTTCGACCATTGCCGTGATGTGGTTGTGGGAAAAATTCCGTCCGCATTCCCTGCGCTTCATTCCCGGCGCCTTGCTCGGCGTCGGCTTGGCCACGGGCGCCAGCCTGCTGCTGGCGTTGCAGGTCAAACGGGTGGAGGTCCCAGCCAATCTGGCAGAGGCCATCGACTGGCTGAAACCGGCGGACTTGCTCAACCTTGCGGACCCGACGCTGCTGATCGCAGCCCTTGCCGTCGCGTTCATCGCCAGCGCCGAGACCCTGCTGTCCGCCGCGGCGGTGGACCGCATGCACAGCGGCCAGCGCTCGGACTTCGACCGCGAACTCAGTGCCCAGGGCGTCGGCAATATGCTCTGCGGCCTGTTGGGCGCATTACCGATGACGGGTGTAATCGTGCGCAGTTCGGCCAACGTCCAGGCAGGCGCCTCAACCCGTTTTTCAACGATCTTTCATGGCCTTTGGTTGCTCGCGTTCGTGTTGCTGTTGTCCAGCGTGCTGCAGAGCATTCCGGTGGCGAGCCTGGCAGGTGTGCTGGTCTACACTGGCTTCAAGTTGGTGGACTTGAAGGTCTTCAAGGGTTTGGGACGCTATGGCCGGATGCCGATGTTCACTTACGCGGCCACTGCCTTGGCGATCATCTTTACTGATTTGTTGACCGGCGTGCTGATCGGTTTTGGCCTGACCCTGGTGAAGCTGGCGCTGAAGGCTTCGCGGTTGAAGATTAGCCTGATCGACCTGCCCAGGGATGGAGAGATGGAATTGCGCCTGGTCGGCGCCGCGACCTTTCTCAAGGTACCGGCCCTCACGCAGGTGCTAGGGACCATCCCCGATGGCTCGAGAGTGCATGTTCCGCTCAACAACCTGAGCTACATCGATCACTCGTGCCTGGAACTGCTGGAAGAATGGGGACGGGCCAATGCGGCCAAGGGTTCGAAGTTGGTGATTGAGTCGCGGGGGTTGAAGCGCAGGCTGGAAGGGCGTGTGCGGACGAATACCGGAATAGGTTCGGCCGTATAAATAACCTGTAGGAGCGAGCATGCTCGCTCCTACAGGGGTTAGGGGTAAAGGCTCACGCCTCCAACTCAAGCCCCACACCCAGTCGGCGCGACATGCACGGCCAGCGCTTCCAGGCAGCGCCGGTGTCCGGGCTGCTGAGTTTTTCTCGGTAGACCTCTACCGACTCCAGCGCGAAGCTCTCGTCGTCGAGCATGCTCACGACCGCGTGGTGCACCACTTCGTCCAACTGGTTGGCAAAGGCCTCACCGATCAATTGGTGGGCAATGAGATTGGCAACCGTCATGTCCAAGGGGATCAATGGCTGGCCAAAATGCTTGATGTACAGGTCGTTGACCTCTTCGACGAACCGATGCGCCAGATAGGCTTCATCCAGCAGACTGTCCAGCCCGACATGCCCCGCCATGATATTGGGAGGTTGGAGGAAGTACTGCTCGGCAATTTTCAGTACCGGTTTGATCTGTGACTCGATACCGGCTTCCCTGGCGACTTCATTGGCTGCATCCAACAGATCCGGCACTTCATCGATGTAGGCAGCGACAAAACGCGTCAGCACGCCGTGGGCATCCGCTTCCGGCAATTGGATCGAAGGATGCAGTTGAGGCAGTTTGCTTTCCAGCTGACGCATCAGCAGACCGGTATCGGCTTCGTGTTGTTGGGCTTTTTGGATCTGCTCGCGCAATGCGGCGGTGTTCATGAATACTCCAGGAAACGAAGGCAATGAAATAGGGAAGACATAACTTAGCTGGGTGACCGAAACGCTTAAGACGCATTTGTCATAATTGTTTCATCGTTGAGACAGCAAAGTTATAACCATTTGCCACCACTCGTCTGCATCCTTCTCCATTCGGGACCTTCAACGCAAGTCCCAGCTGTTTCAGATGATTTACGCCCTGACATTGCGAGGTCCCACTCGCTGTCTATACTCGGGTTTGAATGGAGTTAGCTGATGACGCCCGACTGCCCACGCAGCAAGGCCCGGCGATCAAGTTCGTAGTCTGATGCAGCCGCTCCCTTGCCGCAGGTGAAAGCCGGCGGGATAACAAGAACGATAAGGGGAACCCGCAATGATGCGACATCCACAAGTCTGGATGGGCCTCCTGTTGTGGTCGATTTTCAGTCCGGCACACGCCGCATGGACTGTGAATATGGCGCCTGGAGCGACTGAAATCAGTCACGCTGTGTTTGACCTGCACATGACCATTTTCTGGATCTGTGTAGTGATCGGCATCATCGTCTTCGGCGCCATGTTCTGGTCGATGATCCTCCACCGCCGCTCGACCGGGCAGGTGGCCGCAAAATTTCATGAAAGCACCACCGTCGAAATTCTCTGGACCATCGTGCCGTTCCTGATCCTGGTGGCGATGGCGATCCCCGCGACGGCCACCCTGATCAAGATGTACGACGCCAGTGAGCCGGATATCGATATCCAGGTCACCGGCTATCAGTGGAAGTGGCACTACAAATACCTGGGCCAGGATGTCGAGTTCTTCAGCAACCTGGCCACGCCCGCCGACCAGATCCACAACAAGGAAGCCAAGGGCGAACACTACCTGCTGGAGGTCGACAAGCCGCTGGTGCTGCCGATCGGTGCCAAGGTGCGCTTCCTGGTGACCTCTGCCGACGTCATCCACTCCTGGTGGGTGCCGGCCTTCGCGGTCAAGCGCGATGCCATTCCCGGGTTCGTCAACGAGGCCTGGACCCGCATCGACAAGCCTGGCATCTATCGCGGGCAGTGCGCCGAGCTGTGCGGCAAGGATCACGGTTTCATGCCAATTGTGGTCGAGGTCAAGGAAAAGGCCGATTACGAGAAATGGCTGGGCGAGCGCAAGGCAGAAGCGGCGCAACTCAAAGAGCTGACCTCCAAGGAATGGACCCTCGAAGAGCTCAAGGAGCGTGGCGACAAGGTCTATCACACCACTTGCGTGGCCTGTCACCAGGCCGAGGGCCAGGGCCTGCCGCCGATGTTCCCGCCACTCAAGGGGTCGAAAATCGCCACCGGACCGAAAGACGGCCACTTGAGCATCGTCTACCACGGCAAGCCTGGCACCGCGATGGCGGCGTTTGGCAAGCAGCTCTCGGAAGTCGATATCGCGGCGGTCGTGACCTATGAACGTAACGCCTGGGGTAACAACAAGGGCGACATGGTCACTCCTAAAGAAGTGCTGGAGCTGAAACAGGCGGAAAGCAAATGACACGGTCCATTGCGCATGTAAGCAACCGGTCGGGGCAACGCGCCCCGACCTGCCCAGCCCAACTGTTTGCAGGAGCCAAACCATGAGCGCCGTCATCGATGACCATGGTCATGCCGACCACGCCCACGGCCCCGCCAAAGGCCTGATGCGCTGGGTTCTGACCACCAACCACAAAGACATTGGCACATTGTATCTGTGGTTCGCGTTTTCCATGTTCCTGCTGGGCGGCTCGTTCGCGATGGTGATTCGCGCCGAGCTGTTCCAGCCAGGGTTACAAATCGTCCAGCCGGAATTCTTCAACCAGATGACGACCATGCACGGTCTGGTGATGGTCTTCGGTGCGGTGATGCCGGCCTTCGTCGGCCTCGCCAACTGGATGGTGCCGCTGATGATCGGCGCTCCGGACATGGCCCTGCCACGGATGAACAACTTCAGCTTCTGGCTGTTGCCTGCGGCGTTCCTGCTGCTGGTGTCGACATTGTTCATGCCTGGCGGCGGACCGAACTTTGGCTGGACGTTCTACGCTCCGCTGTCGACGACCTATGCGCCGCAAAGCGTGACCTTCTTTATCTTCGCCATCCACTTGATGGGGATCAGTTCGATCATGGGCGCGATCAACGTGATCGCCACCATCCTCAACCTGCGCGCCCCCGGCATGACGCTGATGAAAATGCCGCTGTTCGTCTGGACCTGGCTGATCACCGCGTTCCTGCTGATCGCGGTGATGCCGGTGCTTGCCGGGTGCGTGACCATGATGCTGATGGACATCCACTTCGGCACCAGCTTCTTCAGTGCCGCCGGTGGCGGTGACCCGGTGTTGTTCCAGCATGTGTTCTGGTTCTTCGGTCACCCCGAGGTGTACATCATGATCCTGCCGGCGTTCGGCGCCGTCAGCTCGATCATCCCGACCTTCTCGCGCAAACCGCTGTTTGGCTACACCTCGATGGTCTACGCAACGGCGAGCATCGCCTTCCTGTCCTTCATCGTTTGGGCGCACCACATGTTCGTGGTCGGCATCCCGTTGGTGGGCGAATTGTTCTTCATGTACGCCACGCTGCTGATTGCAGTGCCAACCGGGGTGAAGGTGTTCAACTGGGCCAGCACCATGTGGCAAGGCTCGCTGACTTTCGAGACGCCGATGCTGTTCGCGGTGGCGTTCGTGATCCTGTTCTCCATCGGAGGCTTCTCCGGGTTGATGCTGGCCATCGCACCGGCGGACTTCCAGTACCAGGACACCTACTTCGTGGTTGCGCACTTCCACTATGTGCTGGTGCCGGGGGCGATCTTCGGGATCTTCGCCTCCGCCTATTACTGGATGCCGAAGTGGACCGGCCACATGTACGACGAGACCCTCGGCAAGCTGCATTTCTGGCTCTCGTTCATTGGCATGAACATGGCGTTCTTCCCGATGCACTTCGTCGGGCTCGCCGGCATGCCGCGACGGATTCCGGACTACAACCTGCAGTTCGCCGACTTCAACATGGTGTCGTCGATCGGCGCGTTCATGTTTGGCACCACACAACTGTTCTTCCTCTTCATCGTGATCAAGACCATTCGCGGCGGCCCGCCAGCACCGGCCAAACCGTGGGATGGTGCCGAGGGGCTGGAGTGGAACATTCCGTCACCGGCGCCGTATCACACCTTCACCACGCCGCCGGAAGTGAAATGAACATTGACTGCCTGACACTAACCCCTGTGGGAGCTGGCTTGCCTGCGATGAAGCTGACGCGGTGTGCCAGATACGCCGCCATCGCGGGCAAGCCCGCTCCTACAGGGATTTCTGACCATGGCTGACTCGATTTCGATGAAAAAACTGGTCACCCGCCTGATGTTGGTGGTGGTGGCGATGTTCGTCTTCGGGTTTGCCCTGGTGCCGATCTACGACGTGATGTGCAAAGTGTTCGGCATCAACGGCAAAACTGCGGGGCAGTACGAGGGTGAGCAGATAGTCGACGCCTCGCGGCAGGTGCGCGTGCAGTTCCTGTCGACCAATTCCGCCGACATGTCCTGGGATTTCTACCCCAAACAGGATGAGTTGACGACCAACCCGGGCGCGGTGAACGAAATGATCTTCATCGCGCACAACCCGACCGACCGCCCGATGAGCGCCCAGGCCGTGCCGAGCATTGCGCCCAGTGCGGCGGCAGCGTATTTCCACAAGACCGAATGTTTCTGCTTTACCCAGCAAGTGCTGCAGCCCGGTCAACGGATCGAGATGCCGGTACGTTTCATCGTTGACCGTGACATGCCCAAGGATGTGAAGCACCTGACGCTGTCCTACACGCTGTTCGATATCACCGCCCGACATCCACCGGTTGCCGTAAACACTGGCGGTTGAGCGTGCCCGATAAGGAGAACAATAAATGGCAACTCATGAGCACTATTACGTACCGGCCCAGAGCAAATGGCCGATCATTGCCACGGTGGGCATGTTCGTCACCGTGTTCGGCCTGGCGACCTGGTTCAACGACCTGAAGGCTGCGCGTCCGGAGTCCCATGGCCCGCTGATCTTTTTCGTCGGCGGCCTGCTGCTGGCCTACATGTTGTTCGGCTGGTTCGGAGCGGTGATCAAGGAAGGTCGCGCGGGCTTGTACAGCGCGCAGATGGACCGTTCGTTTCGCTGGGGCATGAGTTGGTTCATATTCTCCGAGGTCATGTTCTTCATCGCCTTCTTTGGCGCGCTTTTCTACGTGCGCCACGTGTCTGGCCCAGCCCTGGGCGGCGAAGGCACCAAAGGCCTCGCCCATATGCTGTGGCCAGGCTTCGAGTTCACCTGGCCACTGCTGAACAACCCGGACTCCAAACTTTTTCCACCGCCCAAGGAAGTCATCAGCCCCTGGGGCCTGCCGCTGCTCAATACCGTGCTTCTGGTCAGCTCCAGCGTCACCGTGACCATCGCCCACCATGCCTTGAAAAAGGGCCATCGCGGCGCGCTGAAACTTTGGCTGGCGATCACCGTGCTACTGGGCTGCGCGTTCCTCGGTTTCCAGGCTGAAGAATACATGCACGCTTACAACGAGCTGGGCCTGACCCTGGGTTCGGGCATCTACGGCGCGACCTTTTTCATGCTCACCGGTTTCCACGGCGCCCACGTGACCATTGGCACCATCATCCTGTTCGTGATGCTGATGCGCATCCTGCGCGGGCACTTCGATAACGAACATCAGTTCGGCTTCGAGGCGGCGAGCTGGTATTGGCACTTTGTGGACGTGGTGTGGATCGGTCTGTTCGTTTTCGTTTATGTGCTCTGACAGCAGCTGCAAGCTTCGAGCTGCAAGCCTCAAGGTTGAAGCGCTTGCAGCTTGCAGATCGTAACTACCACGAAACGTGGGACACCAACTGGCCGCTGAAAAAGCCCCAGGCGATCAAGCCGACGGTGATGGCGGCCAGGGCCACACGAACACTCAAGGCAATGACGAGGCGGTTTGAGCTGCTGTCGTCCTTGACCAGAAAAAACAGGCCGCTGAACAGGCTGACAACCGTGGCAATCAGCATCAGGACGATAGCTGCCTTGAGCATGGGGAAACTCCGGGGGAAGGCGATGCATTTGAGTATAGCTTTCGTGACCAGCTACTTTCTGGCGACGCCATGAAGCGCTTCCGGCCAGGCGTCATACCGACACTGGTGGTTGCATTGCTGCTGCCGCTACTGGTGTCGCTCGGCTTCTGGCAATTGGGCCGTGGCGCGGAAAAAACCGCGCTGCTGAGCACCTATGCCGAGCGTCGTGCCGCGCAGCCCATGGCCAGCACTGAGCTGCAACATACGCAAGACCCGGCCTTTCGTCGCGTGCGCCTGCAAGGCCAATTCGATGCCGCCCATAGCCTGCTGCTGGATAACCGCCAACGCGATGGCAAGGTTGGCGTGGAATTGCTGCAACCGTTCCGGGACCAGGCCACCGGATTGTGGCTGCTGGTCAATCGTGGCTGGTTACCCTGGCCGGACCGGCGCACGCCGCCGCAATTCACCACGCCGACCCAGTCGCTGACGCTTGATGCCTGGGTCTATGTTCCGCCCGGCGCGACGTTTCAGTTACACGCCGATCCGACCAGCACCACCTGGCCAGAGCTGGTAACCGTTGTCGATCCCGCCAAACTCTGGACTGCCCTGGATCGTGAAGGCTTTGCCTACGAACTACGCGAAGAAGGCGGCCCAGCGGCCTACCGGGTCGATTGGCCGGTGGTCGCTCTTGGCCCGGAAAAACATATCGCCTACGCCGTGCAGTGGTTTGCCATGGCGATCGCCCTGCTCGGCCTGTTCATTTACCTCGGCTGGCACAACGCAAAGGAGAAACACCATGGGAGCGGCCATGAATCCACCCAGCATGTCTGAGGCAAAAAGACCGGTTAACCGGCGCAAGGGTCGCTTGCAGTTGTTGCTGATCCTGTTGGGGGTGATCGGTCCGATGATCCTCGCCACCGGCATGTACAAATTACAGTTCTGGGTGCCCGAGGGCCGCAGCTATCACGGCGAATTGATCGGAAACGGCCAGACACGCGCCGACCTTGGGGTGCAGGTGCAGGACGAGCGTTGGCAGTTGCTGGTAACGGCGCCCAAGGATTGCTCCGTGGATTGCCAGCAACTGGTGTATCTGGCGCGGCAGATCCAGATCGGCCTTGGCCGTGATGCCTCGCGTGCCAGCCACGCACTGGCGGTTGCGCAACCGTTGAACAGCGATTACGACGCCAAGCTGACCCGCGAATACCCGCAACTTCAACGCTACCCCATGGACCTGACCACATTCAGCAAATCCACCCACGAGCAGACCATGCCCCAGCTGTGGATCATCGACCCGCATGGCAATCTGGTGCTGCGCTACGACCCGACGGTGAAGGGCAAAGACCTGCTCAACGACCTGCGGCATCTGCTGAAACTGTCGAACATCGGATAAGGGCATCGTCATGGCCAAACCTGGATTTCGCCTCGCGCTGTTTGCCACCCTGCTGGCGTTGATCGTGGTGCTGCTCGGCGCCTACACCCGCCTGACCCACGCCGGCCTCGGCTGCCCGGACTGGCCTGGCTGCTATGGCTTTATCAGCGTGCCCAAAAGCGAAGCCCAACTGGCCCATGCGGAGCTGCATTTTCCTGACTCACCTGTCGAAGCCCACAAGGGCTGGAATGAAATGGTCCACCGCTATTTCGCTGGCACATTGGGGCTGTTGATTTCGGTGCTGGCCGGTCGAGCCTGGGTACATCGGCGTCATCCGGGGCAGCCGGTGAAGTTGCCATTGTTTCTGTTGGCCGTGGTGTTTGCGCAGGCCGCGTTCGGCATGTGGACGGTGACGCTCAAGCTTTGGCCGCAGGTGGTCACCGGGCATCTGCTCGGCGGTTTCGCGACATTGAGCCTGCTGTTCCTGCTGACCCTGCGATTGTCCGGCGTGCTGCCGGCATTGACGGTGCCCCGGCGTCTGCAATATTGGGCGACCGCCGGGTTGCTGCTGGTGATCCTGCAAATTGCCCTGGGTGGCTGGGTCAGCTCCAACTACGCCGCCGTGGCCTGTATCGATTTCCCGACCTGCCACGGGCAATGGTTGCCACCTGCGGACTTCGCCAATGGCTTTCACCTGACCCAGCACATCGGCCCGAATTATCTTGGCGGGCAACTGGACAGCGACGCCCGTACCGCCATTCACCTGACTCACCGGATCGGCGCATTGTTGGTCACGCTGGTGCTGCTGGGGCTGGCGTGGCAGTTGAAAGTGGTCGGCATGAGCCGCCTGGCTGCCCTGGTGCTGATCGCCCTGGCCACGCAAATCACCCTCGGCATCAGCAACGTGCTATTTCACCTGCCGCTGCCGGTGGCCGTCGCCCATAACGCCGGAGGTGCAGCGTTGCTGTTGACTCTGGTGCTGGTCAATTACCACGCACGAACCAGCCTGGTTCGCGTCCGGCAACCCTCCCTGGGACGTTGGCGGTTCAGCCCCCGCAAGCCCTCGGCCAGGCCCATCACAATAAAAGGAGAGATGCCATGGCGACTCTGACCAGCGCGCGTCACGGCCAGGCGATCTGGCGTGACTATCTGGAACTGACCAAGCCCAAGGTGGTGGTGCTGATGCTTATCACCTCGCTGGTCGGCATGTTTCTCGCGACCCGTGCCGGGGTGCCATGGACCGTGCTGGTATTTGGCAACCTGGGCATCGCCTTGTGTGCCGGCGGGGCGGCGGCGGTCAACCATGTGGTGGATCGGCGGATCGATGCGGTGATGGCCCGCACCCACAAGCGACCATTGGCCGAAGGCCGCGTCTCCCCCACCGCGGCGCTGACCTTCGCCCTGATTCTGGCTTTGCTGGGCCAGGCGCTGCTGCTGGCCTTCACCAACCCGCTGACCGCTTGGCTGACCCTTGCGTCCTTGCTGGGGTACGCCGTGGTCTACACCGGTTTCCTCAAACGCGCGACGCCGCAGAACATCGTCATCGGTGGCCTGGCAGGTGCCGCCCCACCGCTGCTGGGGTGGACCGCTGCCACCGGTCACGTCAGCGCTGAACCCTTGTTGCTGGTGCTGATCATCTTCGCCTGGACCCCGCCGCACTTCTGGGCCCTGGCCATTCACCGCAAGGAGGAATACGCCAAGGCCGACATCCCGATGCTGCCGGTCACCCACGGCGAGCACTACACCAAGGTCCACATCCTTCTCTACACCTTCGCGCTGCTGGCCGTCAGCCTGTTGCCCTATGTGATCCACATGAGCGGCACGCTGTACCTGATTTGCGCGCTGGGCCTGGGCGCGAGGTTCCTGCAATGGGCCGTGGTGTTGTACCGTGGCACTCGACCACACGCGGCGATCAACACGTTCAAGTACTCTATCTACTACTTATTCCTGCTGTTTATCGCGCTGCTCGTAGACCACTACCTATTGTTGAACCTATGACTCGAACTCAGAAAACCGTCTTTATCCTTGTCGCCCTGATCGCGCTGGTCCTGGGCCTGACCATCAACAAAGTGCTGTCCGGCAAAGGCCAGGGTGACCCCACCGCGTTGATCGACGCCGGGATCATCCTGTTGCCCCAAAGCCGCACGCTGCCGGACGTGACGATGACAGACCAGGACGGTAAACCGGTCGCGGTCAATCAACTGCAAGGCAAGTGGTCACTGCTGTTTCTGGGCTACACCTTCTGCCCGGACATCTGCCCAACCACTCTCGCCCAACTGCGTCAGATCAAGAGCGAGCTGCCGCCAGAGGCCGTGAATAACCTGCAGATTATCCTGGTGAGCGTCGACCCGAACCGCGACACGCCCAAGCAGCTCAAGCAGTACCTGGGCTACTTCGACCCGCAATTCCAGGGCCTGACGCCCGCCTCGGTGGACGACATCCAGAAGCTGGCAAATGCCGTGAGCATCCCGTTCATCCCGGCCGACACCAGCAAGCCCAACTACACCGTGGACCACAGCGGCAACCTCGCGGTGATCGGCCCGGACGGCAAGCAACGCGGCTTCATCCGTGCGCCGTTGAACAACCAGAAGCTGGTGGCGCAGTTGCCGGTGATGCTTCAACGTAAATAGTCAACATCTCTCCCTGTAGGAGCGAGCTTGCTCGCGATGGGCTTCAACGATAACGCTGACGGCCTGACGCCCCGCGTTGTCTGGTCCTCCATCGCGAGCATGCTCGCTCCTACAGGGGGCGAAATTGCAGGCACAAAAAAAGGGCGCATTCAATGCGCCCCTTTTTTGTCATGACTCGCGAATCAGAACGCAGGCACCACGGCGCCCTTGTACTTCTCGAGAATGAAGGCTTTCACTTCCGGGCTGTGCAGCGCGGCGACCAGCTTCTTCATGTCTTCGCTGTCCTTGTCGTCCGGGCGGGCGACGAGGATATTCACGTACGGCGAGTCGCTGCCTTCGATGAACAGCGCATCCTTGGATGGGTCGAGTTTGGCTTCCAGCGCGTAGTTGGTGTTGATCAGCGCCAGGTCAACTTGGGTCAACACGCGTGGGATCGTCGCGGCTTCCAGCTCACGGAACTTGAGGTTCTTCGGGTTGGCAGTGATGTCCTTAACGGTCGACAGGATGTTGTTCGAGTCCTTCAAGGTGATCACGCCTGCCTTGGCCAGCAGCAGCAATGCGCGGCCACCGTTGGTGGCGTCGTTGGGAATGACCACGGTGGCGGTGCTTGGCAGCTCATCGAGTTTCTTGTATTTGCTGGAGTACGCGCCCAACGGCTCCAGGTGCACGCCCGCCACGGACACCAGGTGAGTGCCCTTGGCCTTGTTGAACTCATCGAGGTACGGCTGGTGTTGGAAGAAGTTGGCGTCCAGGCGCTTCTCCGCGACCTGCACGTTCGGCTGGATGTAATCGGTGAAGACCTTGACCTTCAGGTCCACGCCTTCCTTGGCCAGGGCTGGCTTCACAAACTCGAGGATTTCCGCGTGCGGAACCGGAGTGGCCGCCACCGTCAGGGTGTCCGCGTGAGCGGAAAAGGCTGCAACGGCAGCGAACGCGACGAGTAGATTTTTCATTCAGCTAACTCCTTGAGACCCGCTTACTTGCGGGAAAAATGCACAACCAACTTATCGCCAACCGTTTGCAACACTTGAACCAGAACCAACAGCAACACCACGGTTACCACCATCACGTCGGTCTGGAAGCGCTGGTAACCGAAACGGATCGCCAGGTCGCCAAGGCCGCCAGCGCCCACCACACCCGCCATCGCGGTGTAGGAAACCAGTGTAATCGCTGTCACCGTAATTGCCGCGAAGATGCCAGGTCGAGCTTCGGGCAGCAGGGCATTGGTGATGATCTGGCGTGTCGTCGCGCCCATGGACTGGGTTGCCTCGATGATGCCGCGATCCACTTCACGCAGGGCGGTTTCTACCAAACGCGCGAAGAACGGCGTGGCGCCCACCACCAGTGGCGGAATAGCACCGGCGACACCCAGCGACGTGCCGGTGATCAACACCGTGAACGGAATCATCACGATCAACAGGATGATGAAGGGCAACGAACGCAGGATGTTCACCACCAGCGACAACATCGCGTAAACGCCTTTGGCCTCGAGCAACTGGCGCGGGCTGCACAGGAACAGCAGAACGCCCAACGGCAGCCCCAGCAACACGGTAAACAGCAGCGAACCGCCGAGCATCAGCAGGGTGTCGCCGGTGGCCAGCCAGATTTCGAACCAGTCGATATTGGCGAAGAAATTTGTCAGGGCTTCCATTAGCGCAGCACCTCCATGTGAACGTCAGCCGCGGTGAAGCGGGCAAACGCCGCCTCCATGTCGCCGCCGGTGACGGCCAGGGTGAGTTGCCCGTAGGGAATGTCCTTGATGCGGTCAATACGACCGGCCAGGATGCTGTAGTCCACGCCAGTTTCGCGAGCGACGGTGCCCAGCAATGGCGCGTAGGTTGCTTCGCCCTGGAAGGTCAGACGCACGATACGGCCCGGCACATGGGCGAAGTCGTCGCGCTGCTCGCCTTCGTCGACCTGCTCGTCTTCCTGCACGAAGCGCCGGGTGGTCGGGTGCTTGGGGTGCAGGAACACGTCTGCCACCGAACCCTGTTCGACGATGACGCCGTCATCCATTACCCCCACCTGATCGCAAACGCGACGGATCACATCCATCTCGTGGGTGATCAACACGATGGTCAGTTTCAGCTCACGGTTGATTTCGGCCAGCAACTGCAGGACCGAGGCCGTGGTCTGCGGGTCCAGGGCGCTGGTGGCTTCATCGCACAGGAGGATTTTCGGTTTGGTCGCCAAGGCGCGCGCGATGCCAACGCGCTGCTTCTGGCCACCGGACAACTGCGCCGGGTACTTTTTAGCATGGTCGGACAACCCCACCCGCGCCAGCAGCTCGGCGACACGCTGGTCGATCTCGCCACGCGACAGCTCACCGGCCAGGGTCAGCGGCAGCGCGACGTTATCGGCAACCGTCTTGGAGGCCAGCAGGTTGAAGTGCTGAAAAATCATGCCGACCTGCTGACGGAAACGGCGCAAGCCATTGGCATCAAGCGCGGTGATTTCTTCGCCGTCGACGATGATCTTGCCGCCAGAGGAATTCTCCAGGCGATTGATCAGACGCAGCAGGGTACTTTTTCCCGCTCCGGAATGTCCGATCAAGCCGAATACCTGACCGTTCTCAATCGTCAGATTGGTCGGGTGCAGGGCGGGGATATCCTTACCGGCGACGCGGTAGGTTTTATGGACGTTTTGAAACTCGATCACGTAGCGAACCTTGTGGGGCGCGTTGGAATAGGGTCAGCGGTTAGCCGGGCGCGCATTTTAGCCTGTCCGTATAGAGGTTATTAGCATTTATTGCGCATGCAACCTTCGATTTGGCAATAACGCCACCGAGAGTCATATAAAAGGAACGCCTCAAACCTTCATCAGTCACTGTTTAAAGCAACTCGACAACCACCAGGTGCCGTGCCTGGGAGGGATATTTCCACGTTCGACGAGGAGTTTCGACTGATGAGTACCAAGAAGCCTGCCGCCCCGAATAGCGCGATGGCCGGGACCGACACCCCGGACCGCAGTAATACCAATGCCAAGCTCGACAGCCTGGAAACCTTCCGCAGCGATGCCACCGATCAGGCGCTGCGAACCAACCAGGGCGTGAAGATTTCGGACAACCAAAACACCTTGAAGGCAGGCGCTCGCGGACCATCATTGCTGGAAGACTTCATCATGCGTGAAAAAATCACGCATTTTGACCATGAACGCATCCCGGAGCGTATCGTCCATGCCCGAGGCACCGGCGCCCACGGCTACTTCCAGACCTACGAAAACCATGCGGCGCTGACCAAAGCCGGATTTCTACAGGACCCGGGCAAAAAAACTCCGGTATTCGTGCGTTTTTCCACGGTACAAGGTCCTCGCGGGTCGGGCGACACCGTGCGCGACGTGCGCGGTTTCGCCGTAAAGTTCTTCACCGACGAGGGCAACTTCGACCTGGTGGGCAACAACATGCCGGTGTTTTTCATTCAGGATGCGATCAAGTTTCCCGACTTCGTGCACGCGGTAAAACCCGAACCCCACAACGAGATACCGACTGGCGGCTCAGCACACGACACTTTCTGGGATTTCGTTTCGCTGGTGCCCGAGTCGGCCCACATGGTGATCTGGGCCATGTCCGACCGGGCCATTCCCAAAAGCCTGCGCAGCATGCAGGGCTTCGGTGTACACACCTTTCGCCTGATCAACGCCGAGGGCAAGTCACGTTTCGTCAAGTTCCACTGGCGTCCAACGGCTGGCACCTGTTCGCTGGTGTGGGATGAGGCGCAGAAGCTCGCCGGCAAGGACACTGACTACCATCGTCGCGATCTTTGGGAAGCCATCGAGATGGGCGACTATCCCGAGTGGGAATTGGGTGTCCAAGTGGTCGAAGAAGAAAACGAACACGCTTTCGAGTTCGACATTCTCGACCCGACCAAGATCATTCCCGAGGAAGTGGTCCCGATCACACCGTTGGGCAAGATGGTGCTCAACCGTAACCCGGACAATTTTTTCGCTGAAGTCGAGCAGGTGGCGTTCTGCCCAGGGCATATCGTTCCGGGCATCGACTTTTCCAACGACCCACTGCTGCAAGGCCGGTTGTTTTCCTACACCGACACGCAGATCAGCCGCCTCGGCGGGCCGAACTTTCACGAAATCCCGATCAACCGCCCGATAGCGCCCGTCCATAACGGCCAGCGCGATGCCCAGCACCGCAGCACCATCGACAAGGGACGTGCGGCGTACGAACCGAACTCCATTGATGGCGGCTGGCCAAAAGAAACGCCTCCAGCCGCACAGGACGGTGGATTCGAGTCCTATCCGGAGCGCATCGATGCCAACAAGATCCGTCAACGCAGCGAGTCGTTTGGCGACCACTTCTCCCAGGCGCGCCTGTTCTTCCACAGCATGAGCAAGCACGAGCAAGAACACATCATTGCCGCGTACAGCTTCGAGCTGGGCAAAGTGGAGCGTGAGTTCATCCGGGCTCGGGAGGTTAATGAGATTCTGGCCAACATCGACCTGGAACTGGCTAAACGGGTTGCGCAGAACCTCGGTTTACCAGCGCCCACCGCCGGGACCGTCGACGTGCCGAAATCATCCCTGGAGCGCTCGCCAGCACTCAGCCAGGCGAATTTGCTGCCCGAGAATATCAAAAGCCGCAAAATCGCGATCCTGGCGGCCAATGGTGTCGATGGGGCTGCAATCGATGCGATGAAGGCAGCACTGAAAGCCGAAGGTGCGCACGCCAAACTGCTTGGGCCGACCTCCGCTCCCGTGAAGACCGCCGATGGCACAACGTTGCCGGTGGATGCTTCCATGGAAGGGATGCCGTCCATTGCCTTCGACGCCGTCTTCGTGCCCGGAGGCGCGGCATCGATCAAGGCGTTGAGCGGGGATGGGGTGGCATTGCATTACGTACTTGAGGCTTACAAACACTTGAAAGCGATTGCCCTGCACGGCGAGGCGAAGCAGTTGCTGGATGTGTTGAAGCTGGAGGCGGATGTTGGGTTGATCGTAGGGACGGATGCCACGCTGGCCAAAGCGTTCATTGCGGCGATTGGGCAGCACCGGGTCTGGGAGCGGGAGCCGAAGGCCAAGGGGGTTCCGGCTTAGGATTTGTATCAACCGGGCTGATGCGATCGCGGGCGAGCCCGCTCCTACAGGTTGATCACAAACCCTGTAGGAGCGAGCTTGCTCGCGATGCTGTCAGGGTTTACGCGGACTCAGGACAACCTGCGCCGGTACGCTGCGTAAAATTTGCTTTTGCAGGTTCAGGTCAAAATCCGCGTCAAGCTTCTTCACCCGCTTGGTCAGCAAGGTGGCCAGCCACGGGTAGTCATCGGTGCGGGGCGCCTGAATGCTCACATCGCAGTCATAATTCACCACATCAGCGGCGATCGCGTCCAGTTGGCGACGAAGCTTGCCCATATCGCTGAGGTTCAGCGCCACGGTCGTGCTCTCTGCCGTTGGATCGATCACCTTGGCGGCGGGCTTGGCTTCAGCAGCCCTGAGCGCCGCTTCTGCTTTATCCAACTCAGCCTTGCGCGCATTGACGATGGCATTGTTGACCCCACCGGTCAGCGCTGGCGCCTTGGGCATCAGCGCCCGAGCCCGGCTGAGTGCCGTGGCGGCGGCGTTCACGTCACCTTTTTGCAGCACGATCTGACTGCGACGCAGGTAGGCTTCAGCCAACTGCCGCTGGTACTGTTCCAGGGATTGATCATTGGGCGTCTCGGCCTGCAAGGCCGCCAGTTGGCCTTCGGCGGTCGCCAGTTCGCTGCTGGCAAGGCTTTGCTCGAGCTGTGCGATGGCCGTAGCCCGCGCATCAGTGGCCTGGGTGGCCGCCGGCGGGGTGCTTTGGCATGCGCCCAGTAGCAGCGAAAACGCGACAAGGAGCAGATAACGGGAGGCGAACGGCTTCATTCCTGCGACTCTCTATTTGCGCAAAAAACGAGCAAGTCTACACCCCTCGACGGGGCAGGACAAAACTCAGCAGAAACAGTGCGGCCGCCGTCACCACGATGGAAGGGCCCGCCGGGGTGTCCTTGAACCAGGACAACGCCAACCCGCCACACACCGCGAGCATGCCCAGCAGGCTTGCGCCCAACGCCATCTGCTCGGGCGAGCGGGCGTGACGTTGTGCCGCAGCTGCGGGGATGATCAGCAATGACGTAATCAGCAACACACCGACGATTTTCATCGCCACTGCGATCACCACGGCGATCAGCAGCATCAGGGTCATGCGCAGCGCCGGCACCGGCAATCCTTCCACTCGCGCCAGTTCTTCGTGCACCGTGATCGCCAACAATGGCCGCCACATCGTCACCAGCAACACCAGCACCGCCGCGCTGCCGCCAAGAATCCACGCCAGATCGCTGGGACTGATCGCCAGAAGATCGCCGAACAGATAAGCCATCAGGTCGATCCGCACTTCGTGCATGAAGCTTAGTACGACCAAACCGAGAGAGAGAGTGCTCGGTGCGAGAATTCCCAACAGCGTGTCAGAAGCCAGTGGCTGGCGCTGTTGCAACGTTACCAGTAACACCGCTAACAGCAGGCAGCCGACAGTGACCGCGACCGTCGGGCTGACATCCAGCAAAAAGCCCAATGCCACGCCGAGCAATGCCGCGTGGGACAAGGTGTCGCCAAAATAAGCCATGCGCCGCCACACGACGAACGATCCCAGTGGCCCCGCCACCAGCGCCAGGGCCAAACCTGCGAGCAGGGCATAGAGCAGAAAATCAGCCATGCTTGCAGTGATCTCCGTGAACGTGGGGTTTGACCACCGAGCCATGCAGGTCGTGGGCGTGATCGTGGTGGTGGTGATAAATCGCCAGGCTCGCGGCGTTCTTGCCAAACAACTCGACGAACGCCGGGTCACCGCTGACGTGCTCAGGATGGCCAGAGCAGCAGACATGGCGATTGAGGCACACCACCTGGTCGGTGGTGCTCATGACCAGATGCAGATCGTGGGACACCATCAGCACACCGCAACCGTGACGATCGCGCAGACGGGTAATCAGGCTGTACAACTCCGCCTGCCCCGCTACATCGACGCCTTGCACCGGCTCGTCGAGCACCAGCAACTCGGGTTCGCGCAACAGCGCCCGGGCCAGCAACACGCGCTGCATTTCGCCCCCAGAGACGCTTTGCACCGGGCTGTCGATGACGTGTTCGGCGCCGACCTCCTTGAGCGCCGCCAACGCGCGAGCGCGGTCCACTCCCGGCACCAGGCGCAGGAATCGCAGCACCGACAGCGGCAACGTCGGATCGACATGCAGCTTTTGCGGCATATAACCCACCCGCAGCTTCGGTTTGCGCCAGACGCTGCCGCTGTCCGGTTTCAACAGACCGAGCACCGCCCGCACCAGGGTGGTCTTGCCGGCGCCGTTAGGCCCGATCAGGGTGACAATCTGCCCCGGCTCGACGCTCAGCTCGATATTATCCAGCACGATTTGCCCGGCAAAGGTGACGGCAACCTGCTCGAGGCGGATCAACGCATTGCTCATCAAGCCCCCTGGCAGCCCGAGCACAGGCCGACCACTTCAACGGTCTGGCCTTCGACCACGAACCCTACATCCCTGGCGCTGCCGACAATCGCGTCGCTGATGGATTTCTGTTCAAGTTCGATGGCGGCATGGCATTCGCGGCAGATCAGGAATTGCCCCTGATGCGCATGCTCCGGGTGATTACAGCCAACAAAGGCATTGAGCGAGGCGATGCGGTGCACCAGCCCGTTTTCCAGCAGGAAATCCAGCGCGCGGTAAACCGTAGGCGGCGCCGCCCGACGGCCGTCCTGTTCGCTGAGCACCGCCAGAATGTCGTAGGCGCCCAGCGGCTTGTGACTTTGCCACACCAGCTCCAGCACCCGCCGGCGCAGTGCGGTCAGGCGCAGGCCTTGGCGCGCGCACAGGGCATCGGCCTCAGACAGGGCGCTGTGAACGCAATGGGAGTGGTCGTGGGGACGGCTGGCAATCGGTGTAATAGGCATGAGCGGCGACGAGTTTTGTTAGAGACGTTATTATGTTACCCGTTCTTACCTCCTTGAGTGGTCATCGTGTCCCGACTTTTTTCCATCTTTGTCGCTTTCGTCGCAAGTTTTCTGTTCGTCGGTGCAGCCCAGGCCGAGGTCAAGGTACTTACCAGCATCAAGCCTCTGCAGCTGATAGCCGCGGCGGTGCAGGACGGCGTGGCGATTCCCGAAGTGCTGCTGCCACCCGGGGCCTCCCCGCATAATTACGCACTGCGCCCATCCGACGTACGGAAGGTGCAATCGGTAGATCTGGTTTACTGGATTGGACCGGATATGGAAGGTTTCCTGCCTCGTGTGATGAAAGGTCGTACGTTGCCGAGCATCGCCATACAGGACCTGCCCGGTTTGAAGCTGCGCCACTTTGCCGAGGACAGCCACTCTCACGCCGAGGAGGCGGACGATCATGATCACGATCACCGCCCTGGCAGCCTGGATGCGCATCTGTGGCTATCGCCAGCGAATGCCCGAGTGATTGCCGCCAAAATGGCAGCGGACCTGGCCGCAGCCGATCCGGCCAACGCCCCTCGCTATCAAAGCAATCTCAAGGGGTTCGAGGAACGCCTGGATGCCCTGGATCTGCGCCTGAAAGCGCGCCTGGCGGGTATCGCCGGCAAACCGTATTTCGTTTTTCATGAGGCATTCGACTATTTCGAAGACGCCTACGGCCTCAAGCACACTGGCGTGTTCAGCGTCGCCGCCGAGGTGCAGCCAGGCGCTCAGCACGTCGCGGCGATGCGCACTCGCTTGCAGGAAGTGGGCAAGACCTGCGTGTTCAGCGAACCACCACTGCGCCCACGCCTGGCCGAGACCCTGGTCGCGGGCCTGCCGGTGAAACTGGCGGAGCTGGATGCGTTGGGGGGGTACACGCCGGCGACTGCCCAAGGGTATGAGCAGATACTTGAGAAACTGGGCAATGACTTGGCGGGGTGCCTGGAGTCGCTGTGATCAGGATTGAGGTGACCCCTATCGCGGGCAAGCCCGCTCCTACAGGTGAATGGGAGCGAGCCTGCTCGCGATATTTTTAGAGGGCAAAAGGCAAAGGCGTACTGACCTTCTGCCGCTGCGCCAGGCGCAGCTGAAACTCCATCGGGTCGTGAATCAACACGTCCTGGCCGGCGAACGATTCCGCGGCGATCAACCGGGACAGCCAGAACCGCACGCACGCCACTCGCAACAGGGTCGGCCACAGCTCGGCCTCGGCAGCGGTGAATGGCCGCAGCGCCGCGTAGGCGCCAAGCAATGCCCGCGCTCGCGGGCCGTCCAGTAAGCCGTTATCGTCCGAACACCAGTCGTTCAACGCGATCGCCACGTCGTAGAGCATCGGCCCGGAGCAGGCGTTGTAGAAGTCGATCAACCCGGTCAGGTGCGTGCCTTCGAACATCGCGTTGTCGCGGAACAGGTCGGCGTGGATATTCGCCCGTGGCAGCGCCAGAATTTTCTCTTTTTGAAGTGTGATCTCGTCCAGCGCCCGCTGCAGCAGGTCGCTTTGCTCGGCATTGAGGTGCGAGAGCAGTTGGTGGCCCTCTTCCAGCATCCAGTCCAGACCGCGATCGGTCTTGCGCTTGATCATCTTGGCCTGGGTTGCCAGGTGCAGATGGGCGAGCAACTCACCGACCTGGGCACAATGCTGGGCATTGGCTTGCTTGATGTGCTTGCCCGCCAGGCGCGGTTGCAGCAGCGCAGGCTTTCCGGCCAGCTCGCGCAGGGCAACGCCGTCGGTCGTGCGCAAGGCGTATGGCACCGGCAGGTCGGCCTCGTGCAGGACATCCAGCAACTCGATGAAGAACGGCATTTCCTGCACTGGGCCGCGCTCGACCAGGGTCAGGACGAACTCGCCCTTTTCCAGGCTGATAAAGAAATTGGTGTTTTCGCTGCCAGCGGCGATTCCCTGGAAATCAAGCAGGCGGCCGAGCCCGTAAGGGGCGAGAAAGGTTTCCAGCTCGGGCCGAGCCAGCGGGGTGAACACAGACATGTTTTAACTGCCAGTACGGGCGCCGCCAGGGGCCGGCGCCAAGTGAAATTAAGAATCTACTTCCAGGAAACTATTTCCATTCGAAAATCTTCCACGACGGAATCAGCATATCGGGCTGATCCGAGCGGATGAAGTTACCGTCCGATCCATCGGCGCGCACCAGAAAATAGGGTTTTCCGCCCTTCGGCGTGACCTGGATGGCGTACAGAAAACCATTCTGGCGGAATTCCTTGATCGTATTGTCGCCTTCGGTTCGGATGGTGACATCCGGTTCAGGCGATGGCGCATCATCTGCGGCCATCACGGCCAAAGGTGTAATTGCAAACAAGCCAGCCAGCAACAGGCGATTTAGTGTACGCATGATAACCTTGTCCCTTTGTCGTCAACGGTCCCGCTATTCTAGCGCCGGACCCGCCGAAAAGGTTGATCCTGCTCATGAGCCAAGCCCCCCTCGTCCTGGTGGACGGTTCTTCATACTTGTACCGGGCCTTCCATGCCCTGCCGCCACTGACCACCTCCAAAGGCATGCCGACCGGAGCGGTCAAAGGCGTGCTGAACATGCTCAAGAGTCTGCGCAAGCAGTACCCGGACAGCCCGTTTGCCGTAGTATTCGACGCCAAAGGTGGGACCTTTCGCGACGAAATGTACGCCGAATACAAGGCCAACCGCCCGAGCATGCCAGACGACATGCGCGTACAGATCCAGCCGCTGCACGACAGCGTCAAGGCCTTGGGTTTTCCACTGCTGTGCGTCGATGGCGTGGAGGCCGACGATGTAATCGGCACACTGGCCCGCAGCAGTGCAGCAGCCGACCGCCCGGTGGTCATCTCCACCGGCGACAAGGACATGGCGCAGCTGGTTGATGGCCACATTACCTTGGTCAACACCATGACCGGTAGCGCGCTGGATGTAGAAGGCGTGAAGGAGAAATTCGGCGTCGCTCCCGAGCAGATCATCGATTACCTGGCGCTGATGGGCGACTCTTCCGACAACATCCCAGGCGTTCCGGGCATTGGTCCCAAGACGGCTTCTGGCTTGCTGGTAGGCGTGAATGGTGGCCTGACCGAGCTGTATGCGAAGCTCGACATCGTCCCAACCCTGCCGATCCGTGGTGCGAAAACCCTCCCGGCCAAGCTCGAAGAGCACAAGGAGATGGCTTTCCTCTCCTATGCGCTCGCGACAATCAAGATCGACGTCCCGCTGGACATCGGTCTCGACGATTTGCAGATGGGCCGGCCGGATCACGATGCCCTCGCCGAGCTCTACACCCTGCTGGAATTCAAGAGCTGGTTTGATGAGAATCAGCGCGATGCCAAGCGTTCCGGCCAGGAAGTGACCGCGCCTGTGGTCGAAGACGCCGCTGGCGAGACTGAGCGCAAATACACCACGATCCTCACCCAGGCCGATTTTGACCTATGGCTGAAGAAGCTCAACGACGCCAGCCTGTTTGCCTTCGACACCGAAACCACCGGTCTGGATGCGCAGCAAGCACAACTGGTCGGCTTGTCGTTCGCGGTCCAGGCTGATGAAGCGGCCTACATCCCGTTGACCCACTCCTACATGGGCGTGCCCGACCAACTGGATCGCGACACCGTGCTGCGTGCACTCAAGCCGATCCTGGAAGACCCGAACAAACTCAAGGTCGGCCAGCACGCCAAGTACGACATGAACATCCTGGCCAACTGCGCCATCGGTGGCGACCAGAGCTGCGGCATCAACGTGCAAGGCATCGCCTTCGATACCATGCTCGAATCCTACGTGCTGGATTCCACCGCGACTCGCCACGACATGGACAGCCTGGCGCTGAAGTATCTGAACCACACCACTATTGGTTTCCAGGACATCGCCGGCAAGGGTGCCAAACAGCTGACATTTGACCAGATTGCCCTGGAACTGGCCGGGCCTTATGCCGCCGAAGACGCCGACGTAACGTTGCGCCTGCATCAGACCTTGCAGGAAAAGCTCAACGCAATTCCAAGCCTGAGCAAGGTATTGAACGAAATCGAAATGCCGCTGGTGCCCGTCCTGGCCCGAATCGAGCGTCAGGGTGCGCTCGTCGATGCCAACCTGCTGGGCATCCAGAGCGTCGAGCTGGGCGACAAAATGGTCGCACTGGAGCGTGAGGCATTCGCCATTGCTGGTGAGGAATTCAACCTCGGCTCTCCAAAACAATTGGGCGTCATCCTGTACGAAAAACTCGGCATGCCGATCCTCAGCAAAACCGCCAAGGGCCAGGCATCAACGGCCGAAGCGGTGCTGGCAGAGCTGGCCGAACAGGACTACCCGCTGCCCAAGGTGCTGATGCAGTACCGCTCGATGAGCAAACTGAAAAGCACTTATACCGATCGCCTGCCCGAGCAGATCAACCCGCGCACCGGGCGGATCCACACCTCTTATCATCAGGCGGTCGCAGCAACCGGTCGCTTGTCCTCCAGCGACCCGAACCTGCAGAACATTCCAATCCGCACAGCTGAGGGCCGTCGGATTCGCCAAGCGTTCGTTGCACCCAAAGGCTACAAGCTGCTGGCGGCGGACTACTCGCAGATCGAATTGCGGATCATGGCGCACCTGGCCAAGGACGAAGGTCTGCTGCACGCCTTCCGCAATGACCTGGACGTGCACAAGGCCACCGCCGCCGAGGTGTTCGGCGTCGAGCTGGAAAACGTCACCACCGATCAGCGGCGCAGTGCCAAGGCGATCAACTTCGGCTTGATCTACGGCATGAGCGCTTTTGGCCTGGCCAAGCAGATCGGCGTGGACCGCAAACAGTCCCAGGCGTACATCGACCGTTATTTCACCCGTTACCCAGGCGTGCTCGAATACATGGAGCGCACCCGCGCCCAGGCCGCAGAACAGGGTTTCGTCGAAACCATCTTTGGCCGGCGCCTGTACCTGCCGGAAATCAACGCCAAGAACCCGGCCCTGCGCAAGGGCGCTGAACGCACGGCGATCAACGCGCCGATGCAAGGCACCGCTGCGGACATCATCAAGAAAGCCATGGTGGCTGTAGATAACTGGCTGATGACCTCGGGCCTGGATGCCAAAGTCATCCTGCAGGTGCACGATGAATTGGTGCTGGAGGTGCGCGAGGACCTGGTCGATCAGGTTCGTGACGACATTCGCCAGCACATGAGCGAAGCCGCGAAGCTGGATGTACCGCTTCTGGTGGAGGTCGGGGTGGGGAATAACTGGGACGAGGCCCACTGACCGGTATTTTTTGCCAGGAACGGCCGCGGCATAGTGTCGCGGCCGGCTCAAAGAGCGCTTATTTCAGAAAACGAAGCGGCTTATTTCAAATGGTTTTTGAGCGTTCGGAACTAAATACGTGAACTGCGACTCAGAGTAACTGAATGGCTGGTGAAGCCGTTCATTGCTCCTATGTTGTGTTAAGTGTTGGCAGATATTCGGACCCCGCCCTAGCGGTCCGGAACTTGAACCCCGGAACTTCCCCCTCCCCATTGAAGTCCGGGGTTTTTTTTGCCTGCGATTTACTCCGCGGCAGGCTCCGCGCCCTTGTCAGCCAATTCCATCCAACCCGCCAATACAGTGTAGGCCTCTTCCAGCCCCATGCGCTTGGGCGCCGAGAACAGCTGGATGGTGATCGTGCTGCCCCAGCCTTTGCGGATCTCGGACTGAACCTTGAGCAGCGTATTTTTCGCCGCACCGTAGGTGAGCTTGTCCGCCTTGGTCAGCAGGATGTGCATCGGCATGCCGCTCGCTACGGCCCAATCGAGCATCAGCAGGTCGAAGTCGGTCATTGGATGACGGATGTCCATCATCAGGATCAGGCCTTTCAAACTCTCGCGCCCGCCCAGATAGGCTTCCAGGTGTCGCTGCCAGTGTTGCTTCAACGGGATAGGTACTTTCGCGTAACCGTAGCCCGGCAGGTCGACCAGACGGCGATCATCGTCTAGCTTGAAGAAATTAAGCAGTTGCGTGCGCCCCGGGGTCTTCGAGGTTCGCGCCAGGCTGGCATGGGTCAGGGTGTTCAATGCGCTGGATTTACCAGCGTTCGAGCGCCCTGCAAAGGCGACTTCAAAGCCTTCGTCATCGGGGCATTGATCGACTTTGGCAGCGCTGAGCATGAAGGTGGACTGTTGGCACAGGCCGAGGATGGGGTTCTTGAGTTGCATGGGATTTCCGATGTGGGCGGCGCCGGGAATGGACGCGGCAAGCGGTGTCGTTTCCGTTTCAGTAGCGCCAGTATATAATGCCGCAGATTTTGTGTGCGCTTTGTCCCAGCGTAGGATGAAGTTCACGAGAGCGAATGACCTTGATTGCGCATTAGAACGCAGAACGCTCTCAACCCTGAAAAGGTCGTTTTATGACGAAATGGCTGCTGGCTGCCGGAGTCCTGATACCGCTTTACAGCGCTCAGGCTACACAGGATCCGGAAGCTGTGTACAACCGTGTTTGTGGTGCCTGTCATTCCGGCCAACTCCCCATGGCGCCCCGAAAGGGCGATCAGGAAGCTTGGACGCCGAGGTTGGCGAAAGGTATGGAGACGCTGGTGCAACACGTGACCCAGGGTTTCAAGGCGATGCCGCCGCGTGGTTTGTGCATGGACTGCAGTGCCGAGGATTACCGAACCATCATCCAGTGGATGAGCGAGTGATCCCGGTCCATAACTCTTTAACCCTTAGCCGTAGTTGGATTAGCTGATGAACAAATTGATCGTGAGTCTGCTGTTGACCGTGGGGATCTCCGGCGTAGCCCATGCTGCAGGTGACGCAACAGCTGGCCAGGCGAAAGCCGCAGTCTGTGGCGCCTGTCATGGCCCGGATGGCAACAGCATGGCGCCTAACTTTCCGAAACTGGCAGGTCAGGGCGAACGTTATCTGAACAAGCAGCTGCACGACATCAAGTCCGGCAAGCGCACGGTACTGGAAATGACTGGCCTGCTGACCAACCTGAGCGATCAGGACCTGGCTGATATCTCCGCCTACTTCGCCAGCCAGAAAGGCAGCGTTGGCGCCGCCGATCCTAAACTCGTGGCTCGTGGTGAAGCACTGTTCCGTGGTGGCGACCTGGCCAAGGGCCTGCCAGCCTGCACCGGCTGCCACTCTCCGAATGGCGCAGGCAACGCGGCCGCCGGCTTCCCGCACCTGGGTGGCCAACACGCTCAATACGTTGGCAAACAACTGACCGATTTCCGCAAGGAAGAAGGCGGCCGTACCAACGACGGCGACGCCAAGCCAATGCAGAGCATCGCCAAGCGCATGAGCGACGAAGACATTGCCGCAGTGTCCAGCTACATTCAGGGCCTGCACTAAGCGCGGCTAATCGGGCGGCGTGCGGGCTTACATCTGCCGCTACGTTAACGCTCCATTAATCTGTCGCAACAAGTATAAAAAGGGTGGCTCCGGCCGCCCTTTTTTGTGGCCGCTGCCGTTACACTACAGAACTCGAGCCCGCACAGACCCGTCTGATAACAGGTCGCGCGAGGCGACTCAAATTCTCCAGGAGTAAAGCATGCGTAATCTGATCATCAGCGCCGCATTCGTCGCTGCCAGCCTGTTCGGCGTGACTGCCCAAGCCGCCGAAACACACCCCGACTCGTATGTTGAATTGGCCAATCCGGTCCCGGTCGCAGTGCCTGGCAAAATCGAAGTGGTGGAGCTGTTCTGGTACGGCTGCCCGCATTGCTACGCCTTTGAACCCGTGATCAACCCTTGGGTCGAGAAGCTGCCTTCGGACGTCAACTTCGTACGCATCCCTGCCATGTTCGGCGGCCCGTGGGATGCCCACGGCCAGATGTTCCTGACCCTGGAAGCCATGGGCGTCGAGCACTCGGTTCACGCCGCCGTCTTCAATGCCATTCAGAAGGAACACAAGAAGCTCGTTGACAAGAACGAAATGGCTGACTTCCTTGCCACCCAGGGCGTAGACAAGGACAAGTTCCTGGCGACCTTCGACTCCTTCGCCATCAAGGGCAAGATCGTCCAGGCCCGTGAACTGGCCAAGAAGTATCAGATCACCGGCGTTCCAACCATGGTCGTCAACGGCAAGTACCGCTTTGACATCGGCTCTGCCGGTGGCGCGGAAGAGGCCTTGAAACTCGCCGACCAACTGGTCGACAAAGAGCGAGCGACCCACAAGGCTGCGGCCAACTAAGCGCTGCGACCGCCATGCGCCGCTGGGGAACTGAACGTGTCGTTGGCCTGCATGATCCGCGGGTCAACGATCATCACCTGGAATCGACGGGTCTGCCCACGGACAGCCGTCTGCGTTTGCTCAGCTTCAATATCCAGGTCGGCATCAGTACCGAGCGGTATCGGCACTACCTGACCCGTGGCTGGCAGCACGTACTGCCCCACCCCGGGCGGGCCGATAACCTGCAGAAAATCGGCAATTTGCTGGGCGACTTCGATCTTGTCGCCCTGCAGGAAGCGGACGGCGGCAGCCTCAGGTCCGGCTACATCAATCAGGTGGAACACCTGGCCCAACTGGGCGCCTTTCCCTACTGGTATCAACAACTCAATCGCAACCTCGGGCGCCTGGGACAGCACAGCAACGGCGTGCTGAGTCGCCTGCGCCCGTGGGCCATCGAAGATCACCCGTTGCCGGGCCCCAAGGGGCGCGGTGCGATCCTGGTGCGGTTCGGCGAAGGTCCCGAAGCCATGGTGGTGGTGATGATGCACCTTGCACTCGGGGCCCGCACCCGCAGCCTGCAACTGGCGTACATTCGCGAGTTGATCGGCGACTACAAGCATCAGGTGCTGATGGGGGACATGAACACCCACGCCAGCGACTTGCTCCAAAACTCCCCGTTGCGCGACCTTGGCCTGCTGGCTCCGCAAGTGGAAGCGACGTTTCCCAGCTGGCGCCCTCAGCGCTGCCTGGACCATATTCTGCTGAGCCCGACCCTGACGCTCGAAAAAGTCGAAGTGCTGGCTCAACCCATTTCTGATCACCTGCCGGTCGCGGTAGAGATTCGTCTGCCAGGTTCGCTCACGGCCGATGCATTGCCCGCGTTGAGTCCTGCCCTTCGCGGAACCGTTGAATGAGCGACGAAACACAGCGCTGGAAAGAAAAATACCTCAAGAGCGTCGAACAACAGGAAAAGCTCGAGCGTCGCTGGGACGCCCGGCTCGACCTGCTGCGGCGCGGGCTGGTACGCAGCACCCTGGCGGCGGAAGGCACTGACCGCGCCGTCGACCAGTGCATGAAGGAGATGCGCGACGTCATCCGCACCGATGAAATGGATGCGGGCCTGGCGGCGTTGTTGCCTCGCTTGGAAAAAGCCGTGCTTGACTCCGAGCAACGCCGCGAAACCCGGGTCAACCAGACCAGCGCCGCGCTGACTGCACTGGTCACTCAGTTGCAAACTTTGCCATTGCCGCGCGAAGTCAGCCGCCCCCTGAAGAACTTCGCCAAACAACTGGACGCTCGTGTCGGCCAGGCTCGTGAAATGCCGCTACTGCTCAGCGAACTGAGCGGGCTGCAAGGCAAGGCCCTGAGTCAACTGGAGCACCCAGCGGAACCTGGCCGGCCAGGTTTGCTGCAGCGCTTGTTTGGCCAGCGTGAAAACGAAGAAGCACCGCAGCAGGCAGTGGCGCTCGAGACATCAGTGCAGTCGCCAGCGCAACCGGCTGACGTAGAAGCTCAACAAGAAGTTGCCGCAGCGCCCCCCACACCGTCAAAGGTGGAGGTCGAAGCGCCCCAAGTGGTCCAGGCGCCACCCGTAACGCCGTCAATCGAACAAGCTGTCGAGGACGAGGCGCAGGCAACCGAAGCGGCCCCCTCCGCACCACCACCGGCGCAAGTCGTGGCGTTTGTTCCCCCCATTCTTGAAGTTCTACCCGCACCGCAGGCACAAACGCCCGAGCCGCCGCAGGCCGAACAACATGAGCCGCCGGACGCCACGCCGGTCGCTTCGGCACCGCCGCAAGGCAATCCGGACGAACTGACGCCGGAGGTCTTCCTCGACCGCCTGCCCCTGCCCCCGGTCATGGCCCAGGCATTGGCCGCCATCGATCCGGAGCAACCCGAGCAAGACATTCTCTACGCGCTGCCGGATTCGCCGGAACCGTCCTACAGTTCTGTGGCCAAGCATATCGAAGACACCCTGCTGGGCCTGCTGGACGACTTGTCGTTGCCCGAGCGCCATCGCCCACAAGCCGAAGCCATGCGTGACCGGCTGCAAAATGGATTGAATTGGTACGAATTGCTGCCGATTCTCGACGATCTGGCGACCTTGATGCTGGCCATCAACGACAGCGGCCAGCATGAGTTCGAAGTCTATTTGCAACAGCTCAATGAGCGCCTGGAGTCTTTCCAGAGCAACCTGCAAGCGGCCAGCGATGGCCACGCCGACAACCTATCGGCGGCGCGCGAGATGGACACGCAGATCCGCGAACAAGTCGACGGCTTGCAGAGCAGCGTGCAGGAGGCAGCCGACCTCGACGATCTCAAGCTCGTGCTGGAGAACCACCTGGAAGGTCTGCTTGGAACCATGGATCAGCACCAGAAGCAGCGCGACGAGCGCGAGCAGGAGGTCGCGGCCCGCCTTAAAGGTCTGGCCGAACGCGTGGCGCATATGGAGCAGGAAGCGCTGGGCTACCGCGAGCACTTGGAAGAACAGCGCCAGAAGGCCTTGATCGACCCGCTGACCACCCTGCCCAACCGCGCGGCATGGAGCGAACGACTGGATTACGAGATCGGCCAATGGCAGCAACATGGCAATACCCTGTTGCTGGCCATGCTCGACCTCGATCATTTCAAACGCATCAACGACAACTATGGCCACCTGGCTGGGGACAAGGTGCTGAAAATCATCGCCAGCGTGTTGCGTAAACGCCTGCGCGGCACCGACTTCATCGCCCGGTTCGGCGGTGAAGAGTTCGTCCTGCTGATGCCTGGCACCGTTCCCGCCGTGGGAGCAAAACTGCTGGAGAAATTGCGTGCGGCAATCGAAGCCTGCCCGTTTCACTTCAAGGGAGAGCCAGTGACCATTACCGTTTCGATGGGAGTGACCGCCTTCAGGCCCGGCGAACACAGCGATCTGGTGCTCAAGCGGGCCGACCAGGCGCTCTACCGGGCCAAGCACGCCGGCCGCAACCGGATCGAACTCGGCTGACGGGCAATTTGTCCCATTTTGTTGAAATGGGCCCGGTCAGCCGTCACGGCGCGAGGCAGTACGTTACACTGTTGCATTACTGTCCTTCGCGTGCTGTCTTCTGCCATGAAATATCTTGCCCTCATCCTTTCGCTGATCCTGTTGGCCGGTTGTGCCAGCGGGCCCCGGTACGACACCAGCCATCCTTCGGCCAATCACGACAGCCGCATCCAGTTTGTAGTGGTGCATTACACTTCCGCGTCCCTGCAACGCTCGTTGCAACTGCTGACCCATGGCGAAGTCAGCAGCCATTACCTGATCGGCGACGATAAAGACGCCACCATCTACAAATTGATGGATGAAAGCCTTCGAGCCTGGCATGCCGGTGAGAGCGAATGGCAAGGCCGAACCTGGCTGAACTCCAGCTCCATCGGCATCGAGATCGTCAATCCCGGCTTCAAGGAAACGGCGGACGGCAAGCGCCTCTGGTATCCCTACAGCGAAGCACAGATCCAGTCGCTGATCGCCCTGCTAAAGGACATAAGCAAACGTTACGCCATCAACCCTCGCAGCATCATCGGCCACAGTGATATCGCCCCACTGCGCAAACTCGACCCTGGGCCGCTGTTCCCCTGGAAACGCCTGGCGGATGAAGGCCTTGGTATCTGGCCGAACGAACAGGCAGTGGCCCGGCAACAGGCGCAATTCGACACCCAGTTGCCGAGCATCAGTTGGTTCCAGGGGCAGTTGGCCCGACTTGGATATGCCACGCCGCAAACCGGTGAGCTGGACGTCGCGACGCGTCATGTGCTCGCGGCGTTCCAGATGCATTTCCGTCCTTCGCGCTTCGACGGCCTGCCCGACGCGCAAACTGCCGCACTTCTGTTGGTGTTGAATCAGACAAAATAATGACGCCCGCCCGACGGTCAGCGCGCTTTCCAAATCAGCAGCTATAACTCATTGGTAATCCTTCGGATATCCAATATGACTGCTGCTCGAGAGACACTCCGTAGCTGGTTTTATCGCCCCTGGTTTCTGGCGATATTGGCTGCTGTGCTGAGCACTGTAATGCTACTGGCCGGCAGCATGTTCGTGGCCTTGAACCAGATCCAGCAGAACGAAAGCCTTGAAATGAATGCGCAAGGTGAGCGTTTCCTGGCGCGTCTCGAGCAACTGTTCGGACAATTGCGCGAAAGTCTCGATGATCTGGAAGCCCAGCCATTGCGCACCTGCAACGACGAAATGGTCGCCACGCTGCAACAGGTCACGTTCAATTATCGCTTCGTGTACGAAGCCGCATTCATGGACGGTTCGCGGATCTGCTCCAACCGTCCCCGCCAGGAAGGCCTGTCGATGATACGGCCCCCGGACATCAAGGATCCGGGCTACAGCTATTGGCTGAACACCTCCACCGAGCCCGACGAAAACCGCGCCGCGCTAATGCTGGGACGTGGCAACTTTCGCGTCGCGACCTCTCGCGGGCATTTGACCGATATGGTCGACCTGTCGCCGGGCAGCAGTCTTCTGGTCGTGCTCGACCACGGCAAGCGAGCCATCCCGGTGCTGGGTACGGCGCAGGCCTGGCCCCCCGACGAAGCCTGGCCAGCGGATAAACGCGATGCCCTGCAAGTGACCCAGACTCGCTTGATCTATCGCATGCCCACCGACAATCCCGAGTACCAATGGGTGCTGATCTCGCCGCGCACCGGCAGGCATGTGCCTACCGCATGGTGGTGGTTGGGCCCGGCCAGCCTGATAGCAGGACTATTGGTGGGCTTCATGGTGTTCCTGCTGGTGCGCCAGCGCCAGTCGCTGGACGCGGAGCTGGCGGGCGCGATACGACGCGGGGAGCTGCAGGTGTTGTATCAGCCAATCTTCAACCTCGACAACCGCCATTGCGTCGGAGCTGAAGCCCTGCTGCGCTGGCGTCGACCCGACGGCACCCTGACCAGCCCCGACCTGTTCATTCCCATGGCGGAGAACACCGGGCAGATCCGCCAGATGACCGATTTCGTCCTGCAACGTCTGCTGGAGCAGTTGGGGCATTTACTGCGTGCCAATCCGCAGCTCTATATCTCGGTCAATCTGGCAGCCTGCGACGTGATGGTGCCGCGAATCGGCCAGGTGATGGCGCGCCTGTTGACCCTGCACCGCGTGGCAGCCCGACAGATTGCTTTTGAAGTCACCGAGCGTGGGCTGATCGATGTCGAGGTGGCCCGGGAAAACCTCCAGGCTCTGCGTGATGTCGGGCACCAGGTGTTGATCGATGACTTTGGCACCGGCTATTGCAGCCTCGCCTACCTGCAAACCCTGCCGGTGGATTGCCTGAAAATCGACAAGGCGTTTATTGATGCGCTGGGGCATGACGCAGCCAGCAGTGGCGTTGCGCCACACATCATTCATATGGCCCAGGCGCTGCAACTCAAGGTCATTGCCGAAGGTATCGAGCATGAAGCCCAGGCAGCGTTCCTGAGCAGTGAAGGGGTGAAGTTCGGCCAGGGCTGGCTGTTCGCCCATGCATTGAGCGCCGTGCAGTTCATCGAGCTGATTACCCGTGGCCGGCGTATCGCCGCACGACGCCTGGATGACGAGGCCTGACGCCAATCAGACCGCCAGCGCCATATAGAACTGCGTGCCCTGCCCCGGCCGCGAATAAACGCCCATCCGCCCGCCGTGCAACTGCACGATTTCCTTGCATAGCGCCAAGCCCAGCCCAGCGCCACCTTTCTTGCGTCCAACCTGCACGAAGGGTTCGAAGATCCGGCCCTGCTGGCCATAGGCAATGCCTTCACCATTATCCTCGACGCTGATAATCACTCGCTCGCCATGACGTCGGCCCTGCAAGCGGATCTGGCCACCCGTGCCGGTGTGACGCAATGCGTTGTCGATCAGGTTATCCAGCACCCGGTCCAACTGTGGCTGATCGGCTTGCAACCTCGGCAATGGCTCCTGGACTTCCACCAACAAGTCGATGCCCTTCGCCTGCGCTGCCTCGGCGAATCGCAAACGGGCCTGCTCAAGCAAGTCTTCGATGGAACAGGGCGCCAGTGTGAGTTTCTGCAATCCGTTCTGATAGCGGGAGAAATTCAACAAGTCATTGATCAGTTGCATCAAGCGCTGCATTTCTTCGTTAACGGTGTCCAGGAGATCCGCTTCACGGGAGTCCTCGGGGAAATGGGCACGCTCGCGGAACAGACCGAAAGCCATGTGCATTCCGGTTACCGGTGTGCGCAGCTCATGGGATGCGCGCAGGACAAACTCGCTGCGCACTCGCTCGAAGGCGCGCTGCTCGGTGACATCATGCAGCACCATCACCGCACCCAGGATATGGCCCTGGGTATGACTGACCGGCGTCAGGCTGTAGGTCAGCAACCGCGACTCGCCATCGACCTCGACACTCAAGTCTTCGGGCACCCGCTCCAGCGTGCCGCCGCGCAGCACCATTTGCAGTTGCTGATCCAGTTCGGGCCTGTCGAGTGCCGAGCCCAGTCCTTTCCCGAGGAAATCGGTGTCCCAGCCCAACTGGCGTTGCGCCACCGGATTGAGGTGTTCCAGACGACCCTCGCGGTCAATCATCAACAGCCCATCATCGATGCTGTCGAGCACACCCTGCAAGCGCTGTTGACCGGCGAGCAATTCGTCGACATTGGTCGCCTGATGCTCACGCAACGCCTCAGCCATGAGGCCGAAACGCTTGGTCAGTTGATTGATTTCTGCCGCAGAGGACACCGGCAGCGTCACCTCGAAGTTGCCTTGGCCGATATTGTCGGCAGCTTTGGCCAACGCTTCGATGGGTGCACCGAAACGTCGGGCAATCGCCTGTGCGGTGACGAAACCGATGATCAGCACCGCCAGGCCAACCAACCCCAACAACCCCGCAATCAGTAGCGCCCGGTCCCGCCCCTGGCGCTGCATGTCGCTGATGTCGTCCAACGCATTCTTGTGCTCGGTAATCAGCCCGTTGCGCACCACATTGAATTTTCTGGTCAGCTCTTCGTTGCCACTCAATATGTGGGATGGATCGCTCGACTGATCCAAAGCCTGAAGGAAATCCAGATAGTCAGCCTTGGCTTGAGCGAATCCGTAACGCCGATCTTCGCCCAGATCATGTGCGATGCCTTGCTCCAGCAATTCGAAATAGTGCTGTTTTGACGCTTGGAACTCCGGCGACTCGGGCTTGTTGCCCAGCATTAGAATCAACTGGTCGCCCAGGGTCTGGCGCAGCTTCAGCCCAAGGTCCAGGGTGACGAAGCTGTTGCGTACCAATACTTCCTGGGTTCCCGCCATCTGCATCACGCTGACCAGCCCGAGCAACAGCCCCAGCAACGCGACGGTGATCAGTGCGGAGATACTCAGGAAAAGCCGAGTACGCAACTTCATCGCCAGTTTCATCACGCGCAACTCACAGGTTGTATTGCTTGCGTTTGCGATACAGCGTCGACGCGTCGATGCCCAGCGTCTTGGCGGCCTGATCGAGGGTGCCAGCGGTGGCCAACACGGCGCCGATGTGGGCTTTCTCCAGTTCGTCCAGGCTTAATGCCGCGCCAATGCGCGGCGCGTTGTTGGCCGGTGTCTCGGCCATGCCCAGATGGCTGAGCTCGACACGTTCCTGCGGACAGATGATGCTGGCGCGTTCCACGACGTTACGCAGTTCGCGGATGTTCCCCGGCCATCGGTAGCTCAACAAAGCCTCACGGGCTTCTTCGCTAAAACCACGTGCCGGTCGCGCGTACTCCTTGACGAAGCGCGCCAGGAAGCGATCAGCCAGGTTGAGGATGTCTTCACGGCGCTCACGCAGCGGTGGCAAATGCAGGGTGATGACGTTCAGGCGATACAGCAAGTCTTCACGGAAACGCCCCTCGCGCACCATGTCCTCGAGGTTGAGGTTGGTGGCGGCAAGAATGCGCACATCAGCACGACGCGTGACCGGATCACCGACACGCTCATATTCCTTGTCCTGGATGAAACGCAACAACTTGGGTTGCAACGTCAAGGGAAAATCGCCGATTTCGTCGAGAAACAGCGTCCCGCCATCCGCCTGATTGACGCGTCCGAGGGTGCTTTCGCTGGCGCCGGTAAAAGCGCCCCGGCTGTGACCGAAGAGCTCACTTTCCATCAATTCGGCGGTCAGCGATGGGCAGTTGATGGTGACGCAAGATTTCTTCGCGCGTTTACTCCAGCCGTGAATGGCCTGGGACAGTTCGCCCTTACCGGTGCCGGACTCGCCAAGAATCAGGATGTTGGCGTCAGTGGTCGCTACCTGGCGGGCCGTTTCGAGGACCACCTTCATGGCCGGGCTATGAGAGTCCAGGCCGTCCTTGGGTTTGCGGATCTCCCCTTCCAATGCCTCCAGGCGCGCCGACAGTTGTCGCACTTCCAGTTGTTTGGCGGTCGCCAGGCGCAGTTGATCAGGGCTGCAGGGTTTAACCAGATAATCGGCTGCGCCTGCCTGGATTGCATCCACGGCGGTGTCCACGGCCGAGTGTGCGGTGACGATCACCACACGCATCCATGGCGCCTGGATACGCATTTGCGCCAGCACGTCGAGACCGTTGTCTTCACCGAGGCGCAAATCAAGGAAACACAGGTCGAACACCTGACGTTGCAATAGCACATCGGCCTGTGCCGCGCTGTTGGCCGTGGCGACACTATAGCCTTCGTCTTCGAGGCAATACCGGAACGTTCGCAGGATGGCGGATTCGTCATCCACCAGCAGAATGCGGCCCTGATGCTCGGTGGCAGATTCCATTTTTCCTACGCTCCTAAATGAATGATCTTTGTTAGTCCCGGAAAAATCGGGCAAGTTGCATGGTTAATTCTGGTCGATTCCGGCCACGTCGGGGGAGAAATCTACTCACCCCGTTTTTAATCACCTGATTTCACTGTTTTTATCGGTTCTGCCATTCGAGGCTGAATCTGCTCCCCATCAGACACCAGCGTGTCTCACGCAATTCAAAAAATTCTGAAAGCTCCCACGAATTTATCGTGCATTTCGCACGACAACCAATAGGGCATCGTGCAGGATGCGTCCGACATTGATTTTTTGTGTTTACTAAATCATTGTTTTTATTAGATTTTTTGTGAAGAAAAAGCTGGCACGCACACTGCAATAGTGTTTTCAGCCCGAGCGAAAACACTCGCTCAACCAAAACACCACAGTGTGGGAGGAATTTCAGGATGAATCGCCAACGTGCCGCCCAAATGCGTATCTCGCCACTGCATATCCAGCAGGGTCTGTTCGCGGTCCTGGCACTGTTGATCACCCTGATTGGCGGTCAACAGCTGCTGCGTTGGGAGCTGAGCCAGCAGCCGGAAGCGCCGCGGGTATCGTTTCAGTATCCCACTCAAACTCACTTCAGCGCCGCACGCAGTTCGGCCGCCGAAAACCAGCCATTGCGCATGATGGACGTCGACCAGGCTCAGCCCCTGGATGAGATGCCACGCCAGGAGCGCTGGGTATTTTGAAGATACGAACTTGACGCGGGCAGCGCGTCGGGCATGAGCAAGACCTCTAAATAGAAGTAAGGAGAATCACCATGTTGAGCTGGGCAATCACTTTCCTGATCATTGCCATCATCGCCGCCGTACTGGGCTTCGGTGGTATCGCAGGCACCGCCACGGGTATCGCCAAGATCCTCTTTGTCGTGTTCCTGGTGATGTTCATTGCTTCGTTCTTCTTTGGCCGTCGTGGTCGGGGCTGAGGATGAACGTTCCATTCAAGACGCTGGCAGCCGCCCTGCTTCTGGGCGGCAGTGCCATAGCGATGGCGGCCAATGATGGCCAGACGCGGGTCAACGAACTGCTAAGCAGCGACCCGCAGTTCCGGGACACCTGGCAAGGTGTGGTAAAGAAGGAAGAACGCCTGCCGGAATGGGTGATGAATCTCTCGGGTAATGCTGAGCAAATGAATGCCGTACAGGAAGATGGCGACGATTATCTGGTGGGCCCGCTTTGCGAAACTCCGGACACCTGCCGCAATAACAGACTGATCGTTGCCGTCAGCCTCGACAGGAAGGACGCGTATGCGATGTTGGTGCAGGTGCCGGCAGGCTTGCCGACCGACAAGTCGCCAACGCGGCATGCCGACTATCGCTTCCTCGGCAAACCCGACCAGGGCATGCAGACGATGTTGATGGAACAGCTAAAGAAAGATCCAAACTGGTACTGAATCTGTCACATGAAAGAAGCAACATTGCTTCTCTCTGATGCGCCGCCCGAGGAAGGTAGGCGCATGACCAAGGGGTCGGGACGTTCTGCCTGTTACAGGGGCGGAGTGACCTACGGGTACATGGAGTGCCTGCGCAAGGGCCGGGTCAGGTAAAAGCTGCGACGCAAGTTCGCCGTCCAATATTGGTTCGACGGACTTGCGGAGAGCTTGCTCAACGCTGAGATATTTATGGACGATCCATTCGGTATCGCCCCCTCCCTGCATTCACCCCTTCGTGATTTCCAGCCGGCGATTTCTTCATGACCGTACATCGAGAAAAACTCGATCTATTTTGCGGCGTTTTGTCGCGAGGCAATGTCGGATTTTTCTGAAAACCACCGCTTGGATAACTGACCGTAAATCAATCATTCACCTCGGAGATGACCGGTTCACGGCACTTGAAGCGCCGAAATGTCACATTCGAACCATTTGCGACGTCGCTTTTGACTCATAAACCTCATGCCGATTCGGCATAGGGTAGTCGTTTACGGCATTAGACGCCGCTTCCCCGCATCGGAATAGTTGCGCCTTTTTTCAGCTGCCAGAGAGCCATAAAAACGCTCCGGGTACCTTATACGGGGGCGGATGCACACGACTTTTTCGCCATGAGCGGTCCAGTTTGCGCATCCAGTCCGAGTCAAACTGAAGTAAGGGTAAAGATATGAAGAAGGCAAAGCTCAGCCTCGCCTGGCAGATCCTCATCGGTCTGGTGTTGGGGATTGCAATCGGTGCGCTGCTCAACCACTTCAGTGCGGAGAAGGCCTGGTGGATCAGCAACGTCCTGCAACCGGCGGGCGATATCTTTATCCGTTTGATCAAGATGATCGTGATCCCGATCGTCATTTCCTCGCTGGTCGTCGGTATCGCCGGCGTGGGCGATGCGAAGAAACTCGGCAGCATCGGCCTCAAGACCATCATCTATTTCGAGATTGTTACCACCATCGCCATCGTGGTCGGTCTGCTGCTCGCCAACGTATTCCATCCGGGCGCCGGCATCGATATGAGTACGCTGGGTACGGTGGATATTTCCAAGTATCAGGCGACCGCCGCCGAAGTTCAGCATGAACATGCGTTCATCGAGACAATCCTCAACCTGATCCCGTCCAACATCTTCGCGGCCATGGCCCGCGGCGAAATGCTGCCAATCATCTTCTTCTCGGTACTGTTCGGTCTCGGTCTGTCGAGCCTCAAGCCGGAACTGCGCGATCCGCTGGTCACGATGTTCCAGGGCGTATCGGAAAGCATGTTCAAGGTCACTCACATGATCATGAACTACGCCCCGATCGGCGTTTTCGCCCTGATCGCGGTAACTGTCGCCAATTTTGGCTTCGCTTCGCTGCTGCCGCTGGCGAAACTGGTGATACTGGTTTACGTCGCCATCGCCTTCTTCGCCTTCGTGGTACTGGGCCTGATCGCTCGCCTGTTCGGCTTCTCGGTGATCAAGCTGATGCGCATCTTCAAGGATGAGCTGGTCCTGGCCTACTCCACCGCATCTTCGGAAACCGTGCTGCCGCGTGTCATCGAGAAAATGGAAGCCTACGGTGCGCCGAAAGCCATCTGCAGCTTCGTGGTGCCGACCGGCTACTCGTTCAACCTCGACGGTTCGACCCTGTACCAGAGCATCGCGGCGATTTTCATTGCCCAGCTCTACGGCATCGACTTGTCGATCAGCCAGCAACTGCTGCTGGTGCTGACCCTCATGGTTACTTCCAAAGGCATCGCCGGCGTTCCAGGCGTATCCTTCGTCGTGCTGCTGGCCACCTTGGGCAGCGTCGGTATCCCACTGGAAGGCCTGGCGTTCATCGCCGGTGTCGACCGCATCATGGACATGGCGCGGACCGCCCTGAACGTGATCGGCAATGCACTGGCTGTACTGGTCATCTCACGCTGGGAAGGCATGTACGACGATGCCAAGGGCCAGCGCTACTGGAACTCCCTGCCGCACTGGCGCAGCAAGGAAAAAATGCCGGTCGCTGAGTCATCTCACAGTTAAGTCTTACCTGTGGGAGCGGGCTCGCCCGCGATGAGGTCGGCAGCTTCAACCTATTTGTTGGCTGACATAAAGCCATCGCGGGCAAGCTCGCTCCCACAGGGTTAACTCCCAGCACCCAAACAAACCCCGGAACAATCCGGGGTTTGTCGTTTCTGGCCGCCCCGCTATCATTCGCGCATCTTTTGGGGGATTTGACTGATGCTAAATGGCCTGTGGCTTGGCTTCTTCATCGTGGCCGCCGTGTCGGCGCTGGCGCAGTGGCTGATCGGCGGCAACGCCGGAATCTTTGCGGCGATGGTGGAGAGTATTTTCGCCATGGCCAAGTTGTCGGTCGAAGTCATGGTGCTGTTGTTCGGCACCCTCACCCTCTGGCTGGGCTTCCTGCGGATCGCCGAGAAAGCCGGGATCGTCGAATGGCTGGCAAAGGCGCTGGGGCCCCTGTTCCTGCGCCTGATGCCCGAAGTGCCGCCCGGCCACCCCGCCATCGGCCTGATCACCCTGAACTTCGCCGCCAATGGCCTGGGCCTGGACAATGCCGCCACCCCCATCGGCCTCAAGGCCATGAAGGCATTGCAGGAACTCAACCCCAGCGACACCATTGCCAGCAACGCGCAGATCCTGTTCCTGGTGCTCAACGCCTCCTCGCTGACCCTGCTGCCGGTGACGATCTTCATGTACCGCGCCCAGCAAGGCGCGCCTGACCCGACGCTGGTGTTCCTGCCCATCCTGCTGGCCACCAGTTGCTCCACCATCGTGGGTTTCCTCGCCGTCGCGTTCATGCAGCGCCTGCGGGTCTGGGACCCGGTGGTGCTGGCCTACCTGATTCCCGGCGTTCTCTTGCTTGGCGGCTTCATGGCGCTGTTGGCCACGATGTCGGCCACTGCATTGGCCGGCCTGTCATCGATCCTGGGCAACCTCACGCTGTTCGGCCTGATCATGCTGTTTTTGATCATCGGCGCGCTGCGCAAGGTGAAGGTCTACGAGGCCTTTGTCGAAGGAGCGAAAGAAGGCTTCGATGTGGCGAAGAACCTGCTGCCGTATCTGGTGGCGATGCTTTGTGCGATTGGGGTGCTGCGTGCTTCCGGGGCGCTGGATTTCGGCCTCGATGGCATTCGTCACCTGGTGGAATGGGCCGGCTGGGACACCCGCTTCGTCGATGCGCTCCCGACGGCGATGGTCAAGCCGTTTTCCGGCAGCGCTGCCCGGGCAATGCTCATCGAAACCATGAAAACCTCCGGCGTGGACAGTTTCCCGGCGCTGGTGGCGGCGACGATTCAGGGCAGCACCGAGACGACCTTCTATGTGCTGGCAGTGTACTTCGGCGCGGTGGGCATCCAGCGCGCCCGGCATGCGGTGGGCTGTGCGTTGCTGGCGGAGTTGGCTGGGGTGCTGGGGGCAATTGGGGTTTGTTATTGGTTCTTCGGTTAATCCAAGTTCCCTTGTAGGAGCGAGCTTGCTCGCGATCGCGGAGTATCAGCCACCCTAGATGTTCCATGGCACACCGCATCGCGAGCTCGCTCGCTCCTACAGGGGGATCATTGGCCTCACGGGCGCGCTGGCGCCACCTTCTGGCCTTGTTCCACCGCCCAGTTGACCACCTGCGCCGTCAGTTGATCACTGGCCCGACCAAACCCGCTCACCGCCGATGGGACGGCGACGTCGCCCAGCGGCTGACGCACTTCGAAGCGGCGGCTGGCGAGGATGCGCTGGTCAAAACCACGCACCAGTAAGGCATCCAGGCGCACCACGACGCTGACGGCCTTGCCCTGGTACTCGGTCTGGAAGGCCTGGAGGGTTCCGCCCAGTTCCAGGTCTGCCTGGAAATTGCTGTCGTCGGTGCTCAACAACGACACCCGGCCATCATGCTGGAAGCCATCGAGCAGACGATTGCGCAGCAGTTCCGGCGCAGGGTCGCTCCAACGTGAAGCCTTGTAGCTGCTGATCAGATCCCCTTGGGGGATCACCGCGATGTTGCGACTGTTCAACGCCTCGCTGGCCTGCGGCTTGACCAGGCGCAGCGACCAGCTTTGCGCGGTGCCATGGCTGCTGGCTGCGCCACTCTGGGACGAAGGCAAACGATACACATCGGAGGGCTCGGCCTTGGGCAGGATCGAGCAGGCGCTGGTCACCGCGAAGGCGCCAAGGAGAGCAATGTGACACAGCTTCATGGCGTGAATTCCTTGTTCTTGTCAGTGCCCAGCAGGTAGCCGCTGGGATTGGCTTCCAGGCGCTGTGAAATGGCCCGCAACGACGTCAGCGTCTCACGCAGTTCTCGCACCGCCGGTGCCAGGCCATTGAGTCCCTGCATACCGTTGTTGAGCGAATCCTGGTTGCTGCTGAGCAGCTTATTGAGGGTGGCGCTGCTCTGTTCCAGCGACTTCATGGCTTGCTCCGCGCTGCCGAACGCCTGCTTGCCCTGATCATTGAGCAAGCCATTGGCGTTGCGCATCAGGGTCGACGTCTGCTCCAGCATGCCACTGGCCTGCTTGCCGACCGACGCCAATTGCTGCATCGCCAGGCGGATATCGCCACGTTGTTCGGCGATGGTGCCGGTGGTTTGTTCCAGGTGTTCCAGGGTCTTGCCGATGCGCTCGACGTTTTCGCTGGAGAACAGGAGGTTGGCGTTGTGCATCAGCATGTTCACGCCGGACATCAGGTCGTTGCTGTCATTGAGCAGGCGCGCGATGGGCGAGGGCGAGGCGACGATGGTCGGCAACTCACCGTCCTTGCCCTTGAGGGCCGGGCTCTGCGGGGTACCGCCACTGAGCTGGATGATGGACGTTCCGGTCACCCCGGTCAGTGCCAGTTTGGCCTGGGTGTCTTCCTTGATTGGCGTGTCACCGCCCAGGCGAATGCGCGCCAGCACCCGGCGCGGGTCGTTCGGGTCCAGACGCAAGGTCACCACGTCGCCGACCTTGATCCCGCTGTACTGCACCGAACTGCCTTTGGACAAGCCGCTGACGGCCTCGTTGAAGACCACTTCATAGTCCTTGAACTCGGTGTCGACGCTGGACTTGGCCAACCACAAGCCGAAGAGCAGGGCGCCTGCGACGACGATCACCGTGAACAGGCCGATCAATACATGATGGGCTCGGGTTTCCATGTCAGACCTCTTTCAACTGTTGGGCGGCGGTCAACGCCGCGCGGCCGCGAGGGCCGTGGAAATATTCGTGAATCCACGCATCATCGGTTTCGGCGACGACATCGATGGGGCCTGCCACCAGCACTTTTTTCTGCGCCAGCACGGCTACGCGGTCAGTGATGGTGTAAAGGGTATCGAGGTCGTGAGTGATCAGGAACACACTGAAGCCCAGCGCATCGCGCAATGTCAGGATCAACTGGTCAAAGGCGGCCGCCCCAATCGGGTCAAGGCCGGCGGTTGGTTCGTCGAGAAAGAGGATGTCCGGGTCCAGCGCCAATGCCCGGGCCAGCGCAGCGCGCTTGATCATCCCGCCGGACAGCGAGGCAGGGTATTTGTCGGCGGCGGACAGCGGCAGGCCGGCCAGCGCCAGTTTCACTGCTGCCAGGTGCTCGGCATCCTCACGGCTCAGGCCTGCGTGTTCGATCAGGGGCAGGGCGACGTTTTCGGTCACCGTCAGCGAAGAAAACAGGGCGCCTTTCTGGAACAAGACGCCAAACCGCCGCTCGACCAGCGAGCGCTCATGTTCAGACAGGGTCGGCAGGTTCTTGCCGAACACCTTCACCATGCCTTCGCTGGGCTGGCGCAAGCCGACAATGCTGCGCAGCAGCACCGACTTGCCGCTGCCGGATCCGCCGACCACGGCAAGGATTTCACCCTTGTTCAAATCCAGGTCGAGGTTTTCGTGCACGCTTTGGCTGCCAAAGCGATTGCACAGGCCACGTACCTCGATCACCGCCTCGGAGGGCGCACGCAGTGGACGACTCACCATCCCATCTCCATGAAAAACAGGGCGGCCACGGCATCGAGCACGATCACCACGAAGATCGACTGCACAACGCTCGATGTCGTATGGGCGCCGACCGACTCGGCACTGCCGCTGACCTTGAAACCTTCCAGGCAGCCAATCGCGGCAATGAGAAACGCGAAGATCGGCGCTTTGACGATCCCCACCAGAAAATGCTGAACGCCGATGTCCGAATGCAGCAAGGACAGGAACATCGCCGGGGAAATATCCAGCGACAGGGCACAGACCACACCGCCGCCGACGATTCCGGAGATCATCGCCAGGAACGTCAGCATCGGCAGCGACACCAATAATGCCAGCACCCGTGGCACCACCAGCAGCTCCATGGGGTCGAGGCCGATGGTGCGAATGGCGTCGATTTCTTCGTTGGCCTTCATCGAGCCAATCTGCGCGGTAAACGAGCTGGCCGTGCGGCCGGCCATCAGGATCGCTGTCAGCAGTACGGCAAACTCGCGCAGGAAGGAAAAGGCCACCAGGTCGACCGTAAACACCGTCGCTCCGAAGTTGGCCAGTACCGTCGCCCCGAGGAACGCCACCACGGCGCCCACCAGGAACGTGAGCAGGGCGACGATGGGCGCGGCGTCGAGGCCGGTCTGCTCGATGTGCGCAACCATCGGCGTGATCCGCCAACGCCAGGGGCGAAACAATCCGCGGGCGAGGGTTTCCAGGATCAGCCCGACGAAACCCAGCAGTTGCAGGGTGTCCTGCCAGACGGCATCCACCGCACGGCCGATGCGCGTCAACAATTGGATGCCGACGCTGATCTCCGGCTCCTTGATCGGTACGCAGAAATCGGTCATCGAGCGATACACCGTCTGCAACAACGCCCGATCCGCAGTGGGCAAGGTGCAATCAGGGTGTTCGGCGGATCGTCCAAGACGTTCCGAGCCCAGCAACTCCGCCAGCAGCGATGCACCTGCGGTGTCGAGCGCGCCGAGGCCGTTGAGGTCGATGTGGGTGTTGTTGTCGTATTGGCCGCGCAGCTTTTCGCACAGATCCTTGAGGGCGGCGTAGTGGGCGAGCGTCCAGTCACCCACGACCCGCAATTGCGCGGGGGAGAGTGATGTGTCCATCAGGGCACTGCCGGGCGTTGTGCTGCTGGTCATAAGCTCCGTGCTTGTTCGGCTATTACGCAGAGCTACGTAATAGCACGAACCCCGTTACTTTTCTTTGGTCGGTGTGCTGTCTGTGATCTTGAATCGCAACACACCGATCAACTGGCCGTCCTCGGTCAACACGCGAACCTGCCAGTCACCCGCCGGGTTGCCGGGGAAATTCTGTTTATGGGTCCAGGCGCGGTAGCCTTCCTTGCGACCACCATGGATGTCCAGAGCAATGCGGTCGACCTCTTTTCCATTGAACTGCCAGACGTGATAAATCCGCTCGTCCAGACCACGTGGCGCGTTGATCGCCGTGTAGGCATAGAGCCCGCCGCCACGAATCTGCTCGGCGCTCACTTCATGGAGGCTGTCGCCCGGCGTGCGGTCCTGCATCTGCGTGCTGATCGCGACGTCGGTCATCCACAGCGTGGCCGGCGGCACCCACGACCGCAGGACCCAGCCCACAGCGCCAATGCCGACGGTGATGCACAGGATCGCCACGGCATTGCGCACGGTACGGATCGGGAAGATCGACGCCAGGCTCGGGAACGACAGGACCACCGCCGTGCCCAGCGCCAGCTTGAAGCTCTGGGAGGTGGTCAGGTGCAGGATGACGGGCAGGGCGGTCAGCAGCGCGGCGAACAGCGTCAGCGTGTGCAGCGCCAGGAACGCCCAGCGCCGCGGGGCCAGCCATTTGTAGTAGAGCGGGTCGATAATGGAAATCAGCGCGGCAATGCCCAACAGCCCGGTGAAAAACAACTGGCCGCTATTCCAGGTGGTGGTGATGAAAAAGAAGGGCAGGACGAAGAACAGGCTTTCCTGGTGGATCATCTGCGTCGCGTAACGCAGCAAAGGTTGTGGGATTTCTCGCTTGAAGATGCGTGTAAATAGCTGCGTCAGGCTGTTTTCCAGCATCAGCCAGACCCAGCTGAGGACCATGATCACGGTGATCCAGGTCGCCAGGCCCTGTTGGCGGTCCACCAGCATGAAACTGGCGACCCCGGAGATGAAACCGCCGAGCGCAATGACGCCTGGGTAGCGCTTCATCAATTCGAGAAGGCGCTGTACGTACAAGGTCAGGGTCGGCATTCGGCGATTCGCAGTAGTCGTGGGAAAAATCCTCGACAGGTTACCGCCCGCGGGTCGTTGTGGCGAGCCGATCCTGCGCCGTTTTCCGCGCGCGCCAGCACCAACCCAGCAGCACCAATACGAGAAGACCCAGGACGGCGGCGATCGCCACGATCAACTGATCATCACCCAGCAGCGGCTTCTCCACCCGCAGGTAACCCGGCTGGATCAGCAATTCACGCATGGCCTTGTTCGCTTGCGCCAGGGTCACGCTGTGCAACTCCCGGGCCGGGTCAGAGAATCGACCGTCCTCGTAATCGCCCAGCGCACTCCAGTAGTAATCCGCCAATGCGCTGTTGCCTTGCACGGCCCAGGCCTGGCGTGCCATGGCGGCCTGCTTGAGGCGATTGAAGGTGTCGGCGTCGAGGCCGTTCTTGAGCAGGCCGGCCTTCAATTCGTCCAGCGCCCGCGCAGCCTTTGATACATCGCCTCGCTCAAGATCGGCATTGAGGCTCATGAAGCCCACCCCGCCAAATACCTCGCGCTCGGCCGACGGACCGTAGGACAGGCTGTGCGCCAGGCGCAACTGGCGATACAGCGCCCAGTCCAGGTAGTCCTTGAGCAAGTCGAAGGTGGCGTCATTGACATCGTCCAGCACCGGTTCCGGCACTAGCCAGTGCAGTTTGGCCGTGTCGCCCACGAGGCCGCGGCTCAAGGTACGCTCATGGGCGGCGCTGGCCAGGATCACCGGCAAGGGCGGATGCTCGCTCGGGTCTACCGCCTTGAGCGCACCCCAGGCCCGCTCCAGATAAGCCGGCAGCAGACGCTCAAGGTCGCCGACGACGATCAGAGTCATGTTGTTCGGCGCGTACCAGGCCTTGCGCACCGACTCCAGTTGTTCGCGGGTCAGGTGATCGACTTCGGGCCGCTCCTGGCATCTGAGGCCCAGTTCCACCGCCAGTTGATTGCTCGCGGTATGACCGAGGTCCTGACGATCCAGCCAGCGTTGCAGATGGGTGTAGTGACCGCCGTCCTCTCGCTCGACCACCTGCTTGGCGGCGTTGATCGCGTGGTCATCGATGCGGGTCTGCGTGAGCAACGCCAGGAGCAGGTCGAGCACCTTGCGCTGGTTCTTCGCCGGGGCTTCGATGACGAATGTGGTGTCGGCGTTGCTGGTGAAGGCGTTCCACTCACCACCGAGTGCCTGCATGCGCTCTTCCAGGCCACCTTCACCGGTGGCGTCGATACCGCTGAACAGCAAGTGTTCGAGCAGGTGCGGCAGCTCTTTGTCGGCGCAGCTGAAATCATCGATGCCGACACCTACCACCAGCCGAATCGCCACATGCCCGCGCTCGCTGCCCGGTTTGAGCAGCAGTTGCAGGCCGTTGCGCAGCGTATAGCCCTCAACCTGGAAGCGATCCAGGGCGAAAGAAGGGAGAGAGCCCAGCAGCAGGCAGGCGAACAACAGGCAACGCATAAGAAGCTTCCGGGCAGTCAGTCAGGGATCCGTTTCGTCAGTCAGGGCGCTTTCGCGAGCAAGCTCGCTCCTACAGATCCAAGTTACTGACTGATCACTGTGCCAGACGTTCAAGGCGAATGTGTGATGTCAGCCAAATCGTCGACCATCAGTGCCCCGGTGTCGGCGTTTTCCAGCACCACATAGGCACTGCTGCAGAACAGAGAGCTCAGACGCTTCATATCGGCGATCAGCTCCAGGTGCAGCGAACTGGTCTCCAGACTTTGCACAATTTTACGTTGCAAGCGGCTGACATGGGCGTGGGCCAGGCGGCGTTCCTGTGCGCGGAAGCGACGTTTCTCGCGCAGCAGCTGACGGGCGCTTTCCTTGTCGGCACTGAGAAACACCGACAGGCCCAGGCGCAATGTCGAAATCAACTGGCTTTGCAGCCCCGCCAACTCTTCCAGGCCAACCTCGGAAAACGAGCGGCGCTGTGAGGTTTTCTGTTGCTGGACTTTGCGCAGCATGCGCTCGATCAGGTCGCTGGCCAGCTTGAGGTTGATCGCCAGCTCGATGATTTCCGCCCAGCGGCGGCTGTCCTGGTCACTGAGGTCTTCGCGGGGCATCTGCGCCAGATAGAGTTTGATCGCGCTGTACAGCGCTTCGACATCATCGGTCAGACGGCGTATTTCCTGGGTGACGGCGGTTTGCTTGCCCTGCAGCACATCCAGCATGGCCTCAAGCATGTGGTCGATCAGATCGCCCATGCGCAGGGTTTCCCGAGACGCATTAGCCAGCGCCAGACTGGGCGTGACCAGCGCCGTCGGATCGAGGTGCCGGGGTTTGGCCATGCCGTTGGCTTGGGGTTGCTCCGGCAGCACCCAGGCACAGAACCTGGCCATCGGCCCGACGGTGGGCAGCAAAATCAGGCAGCGCGCGGAGTTGTAGAGCAGGTGAAAGCCGATAACCATTTCCTGCGGGCTGAAATCCAGGCTGTCGATCCAGTGCACCAACGGATCGAGCACCGGGATGATCAGCAGCAGCCCGATCAGTTTGTACAACAGGCTGCCCAGGGCCACCTGACGCCCGGCGGCGTTTTGCATGCTGGTGCTGAGGAAGGCCAGGACACCGCTGCCGATGTTGGCGCCAATGACCAGGCCCAAGGCTACCGGCAGGCTGATCACTTTGGCACCGGCCAGGGTCGCGGTCAGCAACACCGCTGCCAGGCTGGAGTAGGAAATCATGGCGAACAGCGCCCCCATCAGGGCATCGAGCAGGATGTCGCCGGTCAGCGAAGCGAAAATCACCTTGACGCCTTTGGCGTGGGTAATCGGGTCGGCTGCTTCGACGATCAGTTGCAGCGCCAGGATGATCAGCCCCAGGCCGATGGCCACGCGGCCCATCTGGCCGAGACGGGTCTGCTTGCGCGACAGGAAGAAAATGACCCCCAGAAAGATCAGCAGTGGCGACAGCCAGGACAGGTCGAAGGTCAACACCCGCGCCATCAGCGCCGTACCGACATCGGCCCCTAGCATGGTCACCAGGGCAGGGGTCAGCGCCATCAATCCCTGGCCGACGAAGGACGTCACGAGCATCGCCGTGGCGTTGCTGCTCTGGACCATGGCCGTGACGGCAATGCCCGACAGAAATGCCAGCCAACGCCTGGACATGTTCTGGCCGATTACATGGCGAAGATTGGAACCGTAGACCCGCAGGATGCCGGTTCGGACGATGTGCGTGCCCCAAATCAGCAGGGCCACGGCGGAAAGCAGATTGAGCAGGGTGAGCATACAGGCCCCCTGTGGTGATAGCGCCCCAATGGAGCAAGTTGACGGTACCGCGCGAATTTCTACGTCTTGTACTTAAGCTGTAGTTGGCTAACGGTCTGTGCGCCAGCATCGCACAGCCAAAGAAAGGTTTGAAACAAAACCGTCATGTGAAGCGCATTACCCCTGTAGGAGCGAGCATGCTCGCGATGGTCGTCAATGATAACGCTGGGTACCTGGCACCCCGTGGCGTTTTCGAGTCCATCGCGAGCATGCTCGCTCCTACAGAAGTTCGGCGTTTCGGGTTACTGTCCCGGAATGTCCTTGCGCAGTTTCACCGGGTCCTGCTGCTTTTTCTTCCTGGCGATGGCGGTGCGCATCTTGATGTTGATGGCCTCTACCGCGAGCGAGAAGCCCATCGCGAAGTAGACGTAACCTTTAGGCACGTGAACGTCGAAGGCTTCGGCAATCAGCACGGTACCCACCACCAGCAGGAACGACAGCGCCAGCATTTTCAGCGACGGGTGCTTGTCGATGAAATCGCTGATGGTGCCGGCGGCCAACATCATCACCAGGACGGCCACGATGATCGCCGCGACCATGACCGGCACGTGGGAGACCATACCGACAGCAGTGATCACCGAGTCCAGCGAGAACACGATGTCGATGATCGCGATCTGGATGATGGTGTAGAGGAAATTGCCGCCCTTGCCGCTTGGCTCGTCGTTGGTTTCGTCTTCGCCTTCCAGCGCGTGGTACATCTCTTGCGAGCTTTTCCACAACAGGAACAGGCCACCGAAGAACAGAATCAGGTCTCGCCCGGAAATGCCCTGGCCGAACACTTCGAACAGATCGGCCGTGAGGCGCATGACCCAGGTGATGGACAGCAGCAACAGGATGCGTGTGACCATGGCCAGCGCCAGGCCGAAGATACGGGTACGCGCCTGCATGTGCTTGGGCATGCGGCTGACCAGGATCGAAATCATGATGATGTTATCGATACCCAGGACGATTTCCAGGGCAGTCAGGGTAAAGAAGGCAACCCAGATCTCAGGGTTGGTCAGCCATTCCATGTGTATTCCTTTGAGCGAGTGTTAAACCAAAAAAGTCCGGGCTTCAATCAACGAAGCCTGGACTCTTTATGGTGAGTCTTGGGCTTATAGAGTGCTGAACAGCGGAAAAATCCCCATCAGCAATGCAGCAACCAGTATGCACATGCACACCAGCACTGCCCATTTCAGGGTAAAGCGTTGGTGGTCACCGAAGTCGATACCGGCCAGCGCCACCAACAGATAGGTGGATGGTACCAGCGGGCTCAGCAAGTGGACGGGCTGACCGACGATCGAGGCACGTGCCATTTCTACTGCGGTTATACCGTAATGGCTGGCGGCTTCGGCCAGCACGGGCAGCACGCCGTAATAAAACGCGTCGTTCGACATGAAGAACGTGAACGGCATGCTCACCAGCGCGGTGATCACGGCCAGGTACGGCCCAAGGAAATCCGGGATAACCGCGAGCAGGCTCTTGGACATCGCGTCGACCATGCCGGTGCCGGTGAGGATACCGGTGAAAATGCCCGCCGCGAAGATCAGGCCGACTACCGCCAGCACACTACCAGCATGCGCTGCGACGCGATCCTTCTGCTGTTGCAGGCAAGGGTAGTTGACGATCATCGCAATACTGAACGCCACCATGAACAGCACGGGCAGCGGCAACAGACCGGCGATCAGGGTGCACATCAGCGCCAGGGTCAATGCGCCGTTGAACCAGATCAGCTTCGGACGACGGGCATCCGGGAACTGCGAAACGCTGATTTCGCTGTGGTCGATTTCATCACCCACCAGGTGCAGCTCACCCAGGCGCGCACGCTCACGCTTGCCGTAGAAGTAAGCGATGGCCAGGATCGCCACCACACCAGCGGCCATCGCCGGGATCATCGGGACAAAGATCGCCGACGGGTCGACATGCAGCGCACTGGCGGCACGGGCGGTCGGACCACCCCATGGGGTCATGTTCATCACGCCACCGGCGAGGATGATCAGACCGGCCATGATGCGCGGGCTCATGCCAATACGGCTGTACAGCGGCAGCATCGCGGCCACGCAGATCATGTAAGTGGTCGCGCCGTCGCCGTCGAGGGAGACAACGAGCGCCAGAACGGCGGTACCGACCGAAACCTTCAACGGGTCGCCCTTGACCATCTTGAGGATCTTGCGCACGGCCGGGTCGAACAGGCCGGAGTCGATCATCAGGGCGAAGTACAGAATGGCAAACATCAGCATCACGCCAGTTGGCGCAAGCTTGGTGATGCCTTCGAGCATCATCGGGCCGATTTTCGGGGCGAAACCACCGAACAGGGCGAAGAGGATCGGGATGATGATCAGGGCGATCAGCGCAGACAGGCGCTTGGTCATGATCAGGAACATGAACGTGATGACCATGGCGAAGCCAAGGAAAGTCAGCATGGGAATACTCCAGGCGTAGCGCGGCTAGGGAATGGGCGAACCGGAGGGGTCAGCGCAGAACGGGAAGCGCGAGGCGTACGGGCGGAGTGATGGCGAAGCGGCGGGTAGTAAAGGACATCAGGGTCACCATTGTTGTTGTTTAATGGGCTGTGCGAGCGGTAAAACGCTGGCATTGGCCGACCGGTCTGTTGCCGGTAGTGGGGCGATCCTAATCGGGGAAGCTTTCAGCCAGCTTTCGCCCGTGAAAGTGGTGACCGGATGCGTGACCGGTCGTCGGGGCGTGAGACCGAGGTGAAGCCATCGCGAGCAAGCTCGCTCCTACAGGACGGCGCGGACCCTGTGGGAGCGGGCTTGCTCGCGAAGGCATAATCAAAGACACCGCAGGAGCAACAGACATGACCGACACCCACACCGGCGGCTGCCACTGCGGCCAGCTGCGCTACCAGTTCAGCGGACCGCTGCGTGACATCGCCCATTGCCACTGCTCGATTTGCCGACGGGTCAGCGGCGGCATCGTCACCACCTGGATCACCGTGCCGGCCGCAGCCTTCGAATGGCTTGCAGGCACGCCGGCGCAGTACGACTCTTCAGCCAGTTGCGTACGCTACTTCTGTCCGAAATGTGGGGCGCAGCTCGCCTTGGTGACCCGGCTGAGCCCGGAAAGCATCGACCTGACCATCGCCACCCTCGATCACCCGGACCAGGCGCCGGCCGAGCGCCACATCTGGACCGACAGCCGCCTGCCGTGGTTGCACCTGGACGAACACCTGCCGGGTGAAGCCGAAGAAACCCTGTGATCAAAAAATAGACAGGTCCAATGGCCGGATCGCGCCCATCCAGAACCCCCGCGCTTGATCGATGCTGTTCGCGTCGAAATACACATGGGCGTGATAGCCCTTGATCTGCTGCATGGCAATCCCTCCAAACCCTTTCGAACCCTCACCGATTACCGCAGGTCACACGCCATATACGTATGAAAGTGTGGAGATCAGCCATGAAAAATGCAGAAACCCCAGTCATCAAAGTGGTGCTGTATGGTGCCATGAGTAGCCTGGGCAGTGCGCTGATGGCTGAAATGCTGCGCCGTCAGCATGAAGTGATCGCGATACTCGATGAACTGACAGCCTTGGCCCCCCGTCCCGGTTTGCGCACCAAGACCGGTGACCTGTTCGATGCCGAGCGGGTCAAGCAGAGCGTGGCGGGCTGCTCGGCAGTGATCTGCCTGCTGGATGCACCAGGGCTGCCATTCAACAGCGAGCACGTGGAAAGAAGCATTGTGCCGGGGCCTGTGGAGCAAGTGCTGGCGGTTGATGCATTAGTCGATGGCCTGCAGGCGGCGGGCATTTCGCGATTGTTTCTGGTGGGTGATTTCGAACTGCTGGATGACCCGGAGATTGAGGACCAACTGCAGCGCCACGCCGCCGAAGAAATCCGCGAGGCCCTGCAAAGCAGCTCGCTGCACTGGACGCTGATCGACGCACCGCGAGGCGTGGCGGGGCTGACCATCGAGCATTTCAGCCAGGTCAGCAGCAGTCTGGAACCCGGCTTGGCCGAACCGCTCGAACGTCTCAGTCGTGTCGCGACAGGTATCGCCGATGAGTTGCACTTGAACCTGCACGTGGGTGACCACATCAGCTTCGTGGGTACTACACCGCAATAGACGGCAATGTCAGGCCGCTGAGCGATTGCGCGCTGCTGGCCTGTTCGGCCATCAACCAGTCGACGAACTGCTGGATCAGCGCCCCGCGTCGTTTCCGGGGCGGCAGCACCACGTAGTAACCCTGACGGGAAATGACCGTGTCGGCAATCGGACGACACAACAACCCCTGCGCCAGCAAGTTATCCACAAGGTGCCGCCAACCAATTGCCACACCCTGGCCACCAATCGCGGCCTGGATCAGCAGCGTGTAATTGTCAAAGCGCAACTGGCCAGGCGCAGGCGCCGAGCTAAGGCCGAGTCCACGAAACACGCCACTCCAATCGAACCATTTGCTGCTGTTCTCGCCGCGTAAATGCAACAGTGGCAACTCCAGCAACGCTTGAGCGGACAAGGGCAGGGGTCGGTCCGCCACCAGCAGTGGGCTGCATACCGGAAAGACCTCTTCACTGAACAGCCAATGACTTTCGCCCTGCTTGAATCGGCCATCACCGAACAACACGGCCACATCGATATCCGTGCGCAGCATGTTGAGGCTGCGCTCGCTGGTGACCAGGCTGACATCCACCTGCGGGTTGGCCGCATGGAAACGGTGCAGACGCGGCATCAACCAATAGGCGGCGAAGGCGAAATCGGTGGCAACCTGTAACACTTCGTGTTGATTCTGAGTGCTGATTGCGCTCAATCCTGCATCGATATTCAGCAAACCGAGCTGAACTTGCTCAAATAGGATCGCCCCAGCCTCGGTCATTTCTATGCCGCGATAAATGCGGTCGAACAAACGCGTGGCGAGTTGATCTTCCAGACGCTTGATCTGCTGACTGATCGCCGGCTGCGTCGTGCCCAGCTCCACAGCCGCAGCGGTGAAACTGCGTTGGCGCGCAGCCGCCTCGAAAGCCCGAAGCAGATCCAGGGACAAATCACCCAAGGCGTCATACATAAGCTGTGCTTATCCTAGTCATTGTCTTGCATGGGCTTTACCACAAAGAGCATGGAATCCATCCTCGATTGCAGCACTTTCGCATAAATATTCACTATGGAATGCCGCGATCACATGAAGCGCAAGAACATTCTTTTCATCATGGCCGATCAAATGGCCGCGCCAATGTTGCCGTTCTACGGCCCTTCGCCTATCAAACTCCCGAATCTCAGCCGCCTCGCCGCGCAAGGCGTGGTGTTCGATGCCGCCTACTGCAACAGCCCCCTGTGCGCACCGTCGCGTTTTACCCTGGTCAGCGGTCAGTTGCCGAGCAAGATCGGCGCCTATGACAACGCTGCCGATTTCCCCGCCGACGTGCCGACGTACGCCCACTATCTGCGTCGCCTGGGCTACCGGACGGCGCTGTCGGGCAAGATGCACTTTTGCGGTCCGGACCAACTACACGGCTATGAAGAACGCCTGACCAGCGACATCTACCCAGCCGACTACGGCTGGGCGGTAAACTGGGACGAGCCGGATGTGCGTCCCACCTGGTATCACAACATGTCTTCGGTGCTGCAAGCCGGGCCGTGCGTGCGTACCAACCAGCTGGATTTCGATGAAGAGGTGGTATTCAAGGCCCAGCAGTATCTGTTCGATCACGTGCGCGAAGAGGGCGACCAGCCGTTTTGCCTGACCGTGTCGATGACTCACCCGCACGACCCGTACACGATTCCCAAGGCGTTCTGGAATCTGTACGAAGACAGTGAGATCCCGTTGCCGGAAACGCCGGCGCAGAGCGAGCTCGACCCTCACTCCCAACGTTTGCTCAAGGTTTACGACTTATGGGACAAGCCGTTGCCTGTGGATAAGATCCGCGACGCGCGACGCGCCTACTTCGGTGCGTGCAGCTATATCGACAGCAACGTCGGCAAACTCCTGCAAACGCTCGAAGAAACCGGGTTGATCGACGACACCATCATCGTCTTTTCCGGCGACCATGGCGACATGCTCGGCGAACGCGGCCTCTGGTACAAAATGCACTGGTTCGAAATGGCAGCCCGCGTACCGATGTTGATCAGCGCGCCCGGGCAGTTCGGTGCAGGACGGGTCAGCGCCGCCGTGTCGACCGCCGACCTGTTGCCCACCTTCGTCGAACTGGCTGGAGGCTCACTGGAGCCTGGGTTGCCACTGGATGGTCGCTCCCTGGTGCCGCACCTGCAAGGGCAGGGCGGTCATGACGAAGTGTTTGGTGAGTACATGGCCGAAGGCACCACCAGCCCGTTGATGATGATTCGCCGCGGCGCCTACAAATTCATCTACAGCGAGCAAGACCCTTGCCTGCTCTTCGACATAAACAATGACCCCTGCGAGCAGGAAGAACTCAGCCAGTCTGCGCAACATCGTGGGCTGTTCGATGAATTTCTCGCCGAAGCACGGGCCAAATGGGATATCCCGGCGATTCACCAGCAGGTGCTCGCCAGTCAACGTCGTCGGCGTTTCGTTGCCGATGCGCTGACCATCGGCAAGCTGAAGAGCTGGGATCACCAGCCACTGGTGGACGCCAGTCAGCAGTACATGCGCAACCACATCGACCTCGACGACCTGGAGCGCAAAGCACGTTATCCACAACCCTGCCAAAACCAATAATGTTAAGGGGAAGTCCATGCAAAAGTTATCCACAGCACTGACAATCGGTCTGTTGGCTCTGGGCAGTGCCTCGGCATTTGCCGACGACAAGAGCTGCGAGACGGTGAAGATGGCCGATCCTGGCTGGAGTGACATTGCCGCGACCAACGCCATCACCGGGTTTCTGCTGGACGGCATGGGCTACAAGGCCAAGGTCGACACCCTCGCGGTGCCCATCACCTTCGGGGGTTTGAAGGACGGCCAGGTCGACGTGTTCCTGGGTAACTGGATGCCAGCGCAACAAGGTTTCTACGACAAATTCGTGGCTACCGGTGACGTGACGCAACTGGCGAAAAACCTCGACGGCACCGAATTCACCCTCGCCGTGCCGGACTATGTCTGGGACGCGGGTGTGCATAACTTTGCCGACCTGAACAAATACGCCGACAAGTTCGACAAGAAAATCTATGGCATCGGCTCCGGCGCGCCGGCCAACATTTCGCTGCAGGACATGATCAAGAAAAACGACTTTGACATGGGGCAGTGGAAGCTCGTGGAGTCCAGCGAACAGGCCATGCTGGCTGAAGTGTCGCGGGCCGTGAAGAAGCAGAAATTCGTAACCTTCCTCGGCTGGACGCCTCACCCGATGAACGTGCAGTTGAAAATGCATTACCTCAAGGGTGGCGAGAAGTACTTCGGTGACACCGGCACCGTGCACACCCTGACGCGCAAGGGCTATGCCCAGGCCTGCCCGAATGTCGGCAAGTTGCTGACCAACCTGAGTTTCACCCAGGACATGGAAAACAGCATCATGGCTGAGGTGGTGAACAAGAAGCTGAGCAACGCCGATGCGGCCAAGGCGTGGATCAAGGCCAACCCGGCTGTGCTGGACAAGTGGCTGGACGGCGTGAAGACCCTGGATGGCAAGGAGGCGTTGCCGGTGGTCAAGGCCAAGCTTTAACGTTCTCCCCTGTGGGAGCTGCGCACCGCCGCTCCCACAATGTCATCTGCTGTTACTCTTTCGCAAAACCCTGACCGAGAGGACCCATGGCCCTTCCAAGCCGCCATTCGCTCTTTCCCTTCCTCAGTTGGTTGCCCCGGCAAACCCGCGCCAGCGTCGGGCGTGACCTGATCGTTGGCTTGAGCGGCGCCATTCTTGCGTTACCGCAGTCCATTGCCTACGCCCTGATCGCGGGACTCCCACCGGAGTACGGCCTGTACGCCGCCATCATCCCGGTGCTGATCGCCTGTCTGTGGGGTTCATCTTGGCATCTGATCTGCGGCCCTACGGCGGCCATTTCGATTGTGTTGTATGCCAGTGTCAGTCCGCTGGCGGTGCCGGCTTCCAAGGACTACATCACGTTGATCCTGCTGCTGACGTTCCTGGCCGGGGTTTTCCAGTGGTTGTTGGGGCTGCTGCGGTTCGGCGCTTTGGTCAATTTCGTTTCACACTCGGTAGTGCTGGGGTTCACCCTGGGCGCAGCGGTGGTCATCGCCATTGGCCAGATGCCCAACCTGCTAGGGCTGGATGTACCCAACCAGGCGACGGCGCTGGACAGTTTCATGACACTGTTTCACCACTTGGGCGAAGTTGATCGCCCCTCACTGGTGCTCGGCGTAGCGACCGTGGTGGTGGGCGTAATCCTGAAAATGCTGTTGCCGCGCTGGCCAACCTTGTTAATCACGTTGGTACTGAGCGGGCTGGTGGTGTGGTTGTGGCCCTCGATGTTCGGCCATGTCGGCCTGGTCAGTACCTTTGTCGGCCGGCTGCCGCCGTTCAGCCCGTTGCCGCTGGACCTGGATGTGGTCCTTCGACTGTTGCCCAGCGCCGTCGCAGTGGGAATGCTCGGGCTGGTCACCAGCCTGTCGATTGCCCGCTCCCTGTCGGCGCGTTCACAGCAATTGCTCGATGCGAACCAGGAGGTACGTGCACAGGGCTTGTCGAACATTGTCGGGGCGTTTTTTTCCGGGTCCCTGTCGGCCGGCTCCTTCACACGCTCTGGGTTGAGCTTCGAAGCCGGCGCCTGCTCACCGCTGGCAGGGATTTTTTCCGCCATCTGGGTGGCGCTGTTTGCCATCTTCGGCGCCAACCTGATTGCGCACATTCCGATCCCGGCCATGGCAGGCAGCATTCTGTTGATCGCTTGGGGGCTGGTGGATCATCGCGGCATCCGTGCCTTGCTGCGAGTCAGCCGCGCGGAATTCGCGGTGATGGCACTGACCTGCGTCGCCACGCTGCTGCTGCAATTGCAAACCGCGATCTACGCCGGCGTGCTCGCGTCGCTGTTCTTCTACCTTAAACGCACCTCGCAACCACGGGTCCAGCACTGGCGTGACGGCGACGAGGACATTCTGCGGGTCGGCGGCTCGATCTTCTTCGGCGCCAGCCATTACCTGCAAGTGCGCCTGCAACGGATGAACGCCGCGCGCGTGGTGATCGAAGCGCAGCAGATCAACTTCATCGACTATTCAGGGGTGGAAATGCTGCATCAGGAGGCACGACGGCTGTTGCGTCAGGATCGCAGCCTGACGCTGCGCGGGGCTCGGCCGCCGGTGGTGGAGGAGCTGAGGAAGCTTGAGGGGGCGCAGAAGTGCCCGATACGGTTCGAGGATTGATACACCACCCCTGTAGGAGCGTCCGGTTTATGCAGCCAACTGCCGACGCAACTCCGCCAGCACCGGCGCCGTGTCCGGGCGCACGCCACGCCACAGGAAGAAGGCTTCCGCCGCCTGCTCGGCGAGCATGCCCAGGCCATCCATCGACACCGCTGCGCCCTGCTGCGTTGCCCAGCGGCAGAACGCAGTCGGTTCCTTGCCGTACATCATGTCGTAGCAGACGGTCTTGCCGGGCTCGACCAGGCTGCCGGCAATCGGCGGGACATCACCGGACAGGCTCGCCGACGTCGCGTTGATGATCAGGTCCACCGACTCGTGCAGCCAATCGAAACCACTGGCCGACACCGGCCCCAGGTCCGCAAACAGCTCGGCCAGCAGCTCGGCCTTTTCCACCGTGCGGTTGGCGATGATCACCGAAGCCGGCTGCTCGGCCAAAAGTGGTTCCAGCGCTCCACGCACCGCACCACCGGCGCCGAGCAGCAGGATGCGTTTGCCCTTGAGGCTGAACCCGGCATTGACCGTCAGGTCCCGCACCAGTCCGGCACCATCGGTGTTGTCGCCCAGCAGGGTGCCGTCGGCGAGTTTGCTCAGGGTGTTCACCGCGCCAGCCCGTTGGGCACGCGCCGTCAGGCTGTCTGCCAGGCGAAACGCTTCTTCCTTGAACGGCACCGTCACATTCGCCCCGCGCCCTTCGAGGAAAAATCCCCGGGCGAAGGCCGAAAAATCCTCGAGCGGCGCCAGTGAAGTGCTGTAATCCAGTTGCTGAGCGGTCTGCTCGGCAAACAACCGGTGAATCATCGGCGACTTGCTGTGGCCAATCGGGTTGCCGAATACGACGTAACGGTCCATCAGGTTTCCTCGTTCAGGCCTCGGCCAACCAATCGCGATCTTGCAGGAAATACTCGGTCAGACGGGCTTCTTCGGTGCCCGGCTCGGCTTTCCAGTCATAGCCCCAGCGAACCTGGGGTGGCAGCGACATCAGGATCGACTCGGTGCGCCCACCCGACTGCAGGCCGAACAGCGTACCTCGGTCATACACCAGGTTGAACTCGACGTAACGGCCGCGACGAAATTCCTGGAACTCGCGCTGTTGGGCGGTGAACGTATCGTTCTTGCGGCGCTGCACGATTGGCAGGTAGGCGTCGATGTAGGCATCACCGATGGCACGGATGAAGGCGAAGCAGGTGTCGAAGTCCCACTCGTTCAAGTCATCGAAAAACAGGCCGCCAATACCGCGTGGCTCGTGGCGATGCTTGATATGGAAATAGCTGTCGCACCAGGCCTTGTAGCGTGAGTAGACGTCTGGACCGAACGGCGCGCAGGCCTGCTCGGCAACACGGTGCCAATGCACACAGTCTTCGACATTGCCGTAGTAGGGGGTGAGGTCAAAGCCGCCGCCAAACCACCAGACCGGTTCTTCACCTTCTTTTTCCGCGATGAAAAAACGCACGTTGGCGTGGGAAGTTGGCACCTGCGGGTTGTGCGGGTGAATCACCAGCGACACGCCCAGGGCTTCGAAGCCACGCCCGGCCAATTCCGGCCGATGGGCGCTGGCGGACGGTGGGAGACCGCTGCCAAAAACGTGGGAAAAGTTCACGCCGCCCTTTTCGATGACCGCGCCATTCTCGATCACCCGGGTGCGACCGCCGCCGCCTGCCGCACGGGTCCAGGCGTCTTCGACGAACTGCATGGCGCCGTCTTCGGCTTCCAGGGCAGCACAAATGCGGTCTTGCAGGTCGAGCAGATAGGCTTTTACGGCCTCGGTGCGGGTCGTCATGTCATCACCTTGGATCAGGGCAAAACTACGCGGCGCCCCAGCGGAGCGGGGTCCGGCGCAAATGGGCGCGTAGCATAACATCGCAGGCGCCCGCGTCGCTGTTGACGAAGATCAAGCTTAGGAGTCCGATAGAGGGCTTGGCGTTACAGCCCTGGTACCAAGACCCAAGGAGAGTTCTGATGGCAAAGCGTGTCCAGTTCCGCACCCATGGCGGGCCCGAAGTACTTGAGTATGTGGATTACCAACCGGCCGAGCCCGGCCCGCAGCAAGTGCGCGTGACGAACAAGGCCATCGGCCTGAATTTCATCGATACCTACTACCGCAGCGGCCTTTACGCGCCGCCGTCCTTGCCGTCTGGCGTGGGCTCCGAAGGCGCGGGCGTGGTCGAGGCCGTAGGCAGCGCGGTGACTCGCTTCAAGGTCGGCGATCGCGTGGCCTACGGCAGTGGCCCGCTGGGTGCCTACAGCGACGTGCACGTACTGCCGGAAGCCAATCTGATTCATCTGCCGGATGCAATCAGCTTCGAACAGGCCGCCGGCGTCATGCTCAAGGGCCTGACGGTGCAATACCTGTTGCGCCAGACCTATGAGCTCAAGGGTGGCGAAACCATCCTGTTCCACGCGGCGGCCGGCGGTGTCGGTTCCCTGGCCTGCCAATGGGCCAAGGCTCTCGGCGTGAAGCTGATCGGCACGGTCAGTTCGCCGGAAAAAGCCGCGCTGGCGAAAGCCAACGGTGCATGGGCGACCATCGATTACAGCGTGGAAAACGTCGCACAACGGGTGCTGGAGTTGACTGACGGCAAGAAGGTGCCGGTGGTGTACGACGGCGTCGGCAAGGACACTTGGCTGACCTCGCTGGACAGCACCGCACCTCGCGGCCTGGTGGTGAGTTTCGGCAATGCTTCCGGTGCCGTGGATGGGGTGAACCTGGGCATTCTTTCGGCGAAAGGCTCGCTGTACGTCACCCGGCCAACCCTGGCGACCTACGCCAACAACGCCGAAAACCTGCAGCGCATGGCAGATGAAGTGTTCGAGATGATCATCAGCGGCAAGCTGAAGGTCGATATCAGCCAGCGCTATCCGCTGGCTGAAGCGGCGAAGGCGCAGACCGAGTTGTCGGCGCGGCGTACGACCGGTTCGACCATCCTGTTGCCTTGAGGTCCCCATCGCAAGCAAGCTCGCTCCTACAGGGGGCTACGCCGTTCACAAACCCGTAGGAACGGGCTTGCTCGCGATGAAGGCACCACGGTCTCAAGCCGGACGAATCACATTCCCCGTCGCCAGATCACGAATCAGGCTCGGGTTCTTGCGCCCGCCCAGGTTGCCGCCCAACACGAAATCAACCTCCCCACGGAAATACTGCTCCACCCGCAACCGCGTACGCGCCGCAGGTTTTCCTTGGGGGTTGGCCGATGTCGACACCAGCGGTCCGACCAGCGCACACAAGTCTCTCACCAGCGGGTGATCGCTGACTCGCAGCGCCACCGTGTCGTGCACCCCGGTGATCCACTCGGGTAACAGGTTCTGATGGGGCACCAGCCAAGTGTTCGGCCCCGGCCAGGTGCTGGCCATGCGATCCATCCACAGCTCGGGGAAATCTTCGAAGAGAAAATCGAACTGCCGAATGTTGTCGGCCACCAGGATCAGCCCCTTGTCGACTGCGCGCCCCTTGATCAGCAGCAGACGCTCCACCGCCTCTTCGTCCCACGGGTCGCAACCCAGACCCCAGACCGCCTCGGTTGGATAGGCAATCACCGCTCCTGCGCGAACGGCTTGCGCGGCTTGTTGCACACGCCAACTGTTGACCATGAAAAACTCTCCGGAATTAGGCTCTGCGCAGTTTACCGATCTTCCTTGTAAAACCTAGCTCACCCGCGCAAACCACCGCCCGCTTTCGCAGCTCGCACGGCCATCCATTTCCAGTTCGGTCAACGCCGCCAGCACTTTGGGCAATGCCCAACCGCTGCTTTCAGCCAGCGCTTCGCTGGTGTGAGGCGCCGCATGCAAAAGGGCCAGCAGCGGGTGATTTGTCGTCGGCGTCTCTGTGGATAAGGGTAACTGCTGCCAGCCGCGCAGGGCCTCGAGGATATGCTCGATGGTCTCCACCAGCGTCGCACCGTCGCGGATCAACTGATGACAACCTCTGGCACCGGGATGATGAATCGATCCCGGAATCGCATACACCTCACGACCCTGCTCCGCTGCCAACCTCGCCGTGATCAACGAACCACTGGCCACGCTGGCCTCCACCACCAGCACGCCGAGCGACAGCCCGCTGATGATGCGGTTGCGCCTCGGAAAGTTGCTCGCGGTGGGGCCGGCATCCAACGGGAACTCGGAAACCACCGCGCTGCCCGACGCGATCATGTCGTCAGCCAGCCTGCGGTTGCGCTGTGGATAAAAATTTTCGATGCCGGTCCCGAGGACGCCGACCGTTTGCCCGCCGACATTCAGCGCAGCTTGATGCGCGGCGGCATCGATGCCCAGCGCCAAGCCACTGGTGATGACAAAACCTGCCCCGGCCAGGCTTCTGGAAAACGCCGCCGCAGTGTCCATGCCTGGTCGCGAAGCGCGACGGCTACCGACCATCGCCAACTGCGGCTTTTCCAGAATGCCCGGGTTGCCAGCAACAAACAGCAGCGGCGGTGCAGCGCTGATTTCTGCCAGCAGCGCCGGATAGTCGGGCTGGTCCCACATCAACAAATGCTGGCCCGAACGCTCTAGCCAGGCCAATGCATGGCTGGCACCATCGCGCACCTCAGTGCTGCGCCGCGCCTCGGCACAGGCCATCGGCAGGCCCAGCGAACGCCAGGCGCTGGCCGGTGCACCGATGGCTTTGGAAGCAGAGCCGAAGGCTTCAAGCAGTTTTTTGAATCGCACCGGGCCGAGCGCCGGCAAACGATGCAGACGTAGTCGAGCTTCCAGTTCCGCAGGGGAAACCGGTGTTATGGCAGACACGGTCATGGATCATCCTTGATCGTTTATGAGTTCCTTTCCAGCAGGAACAAGCTGTGGATAACTCTGTTGGTAAGTTGTGAAGCAGGCTAAGGATTACGCACCTTGTCCATCACCGCCAGGGACCGCGAAGCGTTGAGCACCAGGCCGTAACTGAGCTTGTCGTAGGTGCGGAATACCATCAGCAAACCGGCACGCTCATCGGGAATCTTCAACGGCTGGCCGGTGATCCGATCGCGCACGGTTTCACCTGTTTTCATCACCACCAGTACATTGCCTTCGGCCAGGCCGTCACGTTGCCCCTTGTTCAGCGTCACTACGTCCAGCGCGCCAATCTGCGTGACTCCGCGCGGCACATCGATGATCAGGCCATTGATCTCACTGGCTGGCGCACTGGGCATGAACGTCGAGTTGATCGACCGTTCTTCGCTACTGAACAGCCGATCGCCAAGACGCACTTCCTGGGTCGTGCGTTGCAGGGCGAGGGTGGCGACGTCACCTTCAGTGGCGACCACCTCACCGCCGCCAATGTCGTCGGCGTTGATCCCCAGAAACTCCTTGCTCTCGGGGTCGGTATAGACCTTGCCCTGGCGGAAAATGCCATAGACCGGGTGCTGCTGATCGAAGTGGCCACGGGCGAAGATGCGGTCACCGGTGCCACTGAGCACCCTTTCGGCATCACCGGCGACGATGTAGGGCGCCTTGTCGAAATCCTCGGCCTTGTCGACGATGCGATTGCTCAGCAGGAAACTGTTGATCGCTTGTAGCGGGATGCTCGGGATCGCGTCGGCCACCGGTGAACTGCGCACCCGTGGCGACAGCTTGATGGTGCCCCGGGATGCGCCACGATTGAGGGTCAGGCGCGGCTGGCCATCGACGTAGACCAGCGATAGCAAGTCGCCTGGGTAGATCAGGTTGGGATTCTGGATCTGCGGATTGACCTGCCAGAGCTCAGGCCATTTCCAGGGCTCGCGCAGGAATTTGCCGGCGATGTCCCAGAGTGTGTCTCCTGCTACGACGGTGTATTGCTGTGGAAAACCTTCCCTGAGCTGCACTTGCCCGTGCGCAAAACCGGCCGAAGCCAGGAGCAGCAGGGCGAGTAGTGATTTCCTCATGCGGTGAATCCCTTTATCATGTGCGTTCGCGTGAAACGCCAGAGCCTTCGTGGCCCGCTCCCTGCTCAATTGAGAAAAAGGAGCTACGTTTTACAACGGTAGCCGGCATCTTCAGACCCGCCAGGCCATCGACCCGACTTTACCTCACACGTGCATCAGTTGATCTTATGGCCATTTTAGACATCCTCGAATTCCCCGACTCGCGCCTGCGCACTATTGCCAAACCAGTGGCCGTAGTGGACGACGAAGTGCGTCAGTTGGTCGACGACATGTTTGAAACAATGTATGAAGCGCCAGGCATCGGCCTTGCCGCTACCCAGGTCAACGTGCACAAACGTATCGTCGTCATGGACCTCTCCGAAGACCGCAGCGAACCACGGGTGTTCATCAACCCCGAGTTCGAACCGCTGACCGAGGAGATGGAGCAATATCAGGAAGGCTGCCTCTCGGTGCCGGGCTTCTACGAAAACGTCGATCGCCCGCAAAAGGTCAAGATCAAGGCCCTGGACCGCGACGGCCAACCTTACGAACTGATCGCCGAAGGTCTGCTCGCCGTGTGCATCCAGCATGAATGCGACCACCTCAATGGCAAATTGTTCGTCGACTACCTGTCCAGCCTCAAACGCGACCGGATCAAAAAGAAACTGGAAAAGATCCATCGCCAGAACGCTTGATGCCCTCCCTTCAAAGGCTTGCTGCGGCAAGCCTTTTCTTTGCAATTGCTTTAATGAGAGTTCCCCATGACTGAGCCACTGCGCATCGTCTTTGCCGGCACCCCGGAATTCGCCGCCGAACATCTCAAGGCGCTGCTCGACAGCCCTTACGAGATCGTCGCCGTCTACACCCAGCCGGACCGCCCGGCGGGTCGCGGGCAAAAGCTGATGCCCAGTCCGGTCAAGCAGTTGGCTCAGGAACACGACATCCCGGTGCTGCAACCACCCACCTTGCGCAATGAAGCGGCGCAGGCCGAACTGGCGGCGCTCAAGCCGGACTTGCTGGTGGTGGTGGCCTACGGCCTGATCCTGCCGCAAGCGGTGCTGGATATCCCGCGTCTGGGTTGCATCAACAGCCATGCCTCGTTGCTGCCACGCTGGCGTGGGGCTGCGCCTATCCAGCGGGCCGTCGAAGCTGGCGACAGCGAGAGCGGCGTGACCGTGATGCGCATGGAGCTGGGCCTCGACACCGGGCCGATGCTGCTCAAGGTCACTACGCCAATCAGCGACGACGACACCGGCGGCACCCTCCACGACCGCCTGGCGCAAATCGGCCCCGCGGCAGTCATCCAGGCCATCGCCGGTCTTGCGGCGGGAACGCTGGAAGGTGAAGTGCAGGATGACAACCTCGCCACCTACGCGCACAAATTGAACAAGGACGAAGCACGCATCGATTGGAACCGCCCGGCGGTTGAGCTGGAACGTCTGGTTCGCGCCTTCAACCCATGGCCGATCACCCACAGTATGCTGAACGGCGAAGCATTGAAGGTGCTGGCTGCCAGCCTCGCGCAAGGCAAAGGCGCGCCAGGAGAAATCCTCGGCGCCAGCAAGGATGGTCTGATCGTCGCTTGCGGTGAGCAGGCGCTGTGTCTGACACGTCTGCAATTACCCGGCGGCAAGGCGCTGAATTTCAGCGACCTGTTCAACAGCAGACGTGAGAAATTTGCCATCGGCACCGTGCTCGGCCAAACGGCGGAGGCTCAATGAATCCCCGTCTGGCTGCCGCCAAGGCTCTGGCTGCCGTCCTGAGCGGGAAAGCCTCGCTCAACAGTTCGCTGCCCACGCAACTGGACAAGGTCGAGGACCGTGACCGCGGTTTTACCCAGGACCTGGCGTTCGGAACCGCCCGCTGGCAGCCGCGCCTCTCGGCGCTGGCAGCCAAGTTGTTGCAGAAACCGTTCAAGGCTGCCGATGCCGATGTCGAGGCGTTGCTGCTGGTCGGTCTCTACCAACTGATCTACAGCCGCGTCCCAGCCCACGCGGCCATCGGCGAAACCGTCGGTTGTGCCGACAAACTGAAAAAACCCTGGGCCAAGGCGCTGCTCAATGCGGTGTTGCGCCGCGCCCAGCGTGAAAGCGAAGCGTTGCTGGCCGAGCTGGAACACGACCCGGTGGTGCGCACCGCCCACCCGCGCTGGCTGCAAAAGTCCCTGAAAGCGTTCTGGCCAGAGCAGTGGGAAGCCATTTGCGCGGCGAACAATGCGCACCCGCCGATGATCCTGCGGGTCAACCGCCGCCATCACAGCCGTGATGCCTACCTGGGCTTGCTCGCCGACGCCAGCATCGCCGCCACAGCCTGCGTCTACAGCCGCGACGGCATCATTCTCGAAGCGGCCACCGATGTGCGCAGCCTGCCGGGTTTCGCTGAAGGCTGGATCAGCGTGCAGGACGAAGCGGCGCAACTGGCCGCCGACCTGCTCGACCTCGCCCCCGGACAGCGGGTACTCGATGCCTGCTGCGCCCCGGGGGGCAAGACCTGCCACATCCTCGAAGCCGAACCGGCACTGGCTGGGGTGGTCGCGGTGGACCTTGAAGCCAAGCGTTTGGTGCGGGTGCGGGAAAACCTCGAACGCCTGCGTCTGAATGCCGAACTGATCGCCGCCGATGGCCGCGACACCGCCACTTGGTGGGATGGCAAACCCTTCCAGCGCATCCTCCTCGACGCTCCCTGCTCGGCGACTGGCGTGATCCGGCGGCACCCGGACATCAAGCTGACCCGCCAGCCGGAGGACATCATTGCCCTGGCACAGCTTCAAGGCGAATTGCTCGACGCCATGTGGAAGACACTCGAAGTCGGCGGCATCCTGCTGTACGCGACCTGCTCCACGCTGCCGACCGAGAACACCGAAGTGATCGAAGCCTTCCTCGCCCGCACGACGGGCGCCCGCGAGCTGGACCTTGCTACGGCAGCCGGCCTGAAGCAGCCTCATGGTCGCCAGTTGCTGGCCCAGGAAGGGGGTCACGACGGGTTCTACTACGCCAAGCTGATCAAGATCGCCGCCGCGCGCGGTTAACCGGTTTAAGGGAGTGACTGGATGAAAATCATCATCCTCGGCGCAGGGCAGGTGGGCGGTTCGCTGGCAGAACACCTGGCCAGTGAAGCCAACGACATCACCGTGGTCGACACCGACGGCGAACGCCTGCGCGACCTCGGCGACCGACTGGACATCCGCACCATCCAGGGCCGCGGCTCACTGCCGACGGTCCTGCGCCAGGCCGGTGCGGACGACGCCGACATGTTGGTGGCGGTCACCAACAGTGACGAGACCAACATGGTCGCCTGCCAGGTCGCCCACACCCTGTTCCACACCCCGACCAAAATCGCCCGTGTGCGCGAAGCGTCCTACCTGACGCGCCCCGAACTGTTCGATAACGAAGCCATTCCGGTGGACGTGCTGATCAGCCCGGAACAGGTCGTCACCAACTACATCAAGCGCCTGATCCAGTATCCGGGCGCATTGCAGGTGATCGACTTCGCGGAAGGCAAGGCGCAGCTGGTCGCGGTGAAGGCGTACTACGGTGGACCGCTGGTGGGCCAGCAACTGCGCCAGTTGCGCGAGCACATGCCGAACGTCGAAACCCGCGTCGCCGCCATTTTCCGTCGCGACCGACCGATTCTGCCGCAGGGCGACACGGTGATCGAAGCCGATGACGAGGTCTTTTTCATCGCCGCCAAGGGCAATATTCGCGCGGTCATGAGCGAAATGCGTCGTCTCGACGAGAGCTACAAACGCATCGTCATCGCCGGTGGCGGACAGATTGGCGAACGCTTGGCCGAAGCCATCGAGAGCCGCTATCAGGTGAAGATCATCGAGATGAGCCCAGGCCGCTGCCGCCATCTCTCCGACACCCTCGACAGCACCGTGGTGTTGCAGGGCAGTGCGTCGGACCGCGATTTGCTGCTGGAAGAGAACATCGCCGACGCCGACCTGTTCCTCGCCCTGACCAACGACGACGAAGCCAACATCATGTCCTCGCTGTTGGCCAAGCGGCTGGGTGCGAAGAAGGTGATGACCATCATCAACAACCCGGCCTACGTCGACCTGATCCAGGGTGGCGACATCGACATCGCCATCAGCCCTCAATTGGCAACCATCGGCACCTTGCTCGCCCACGTGCGGCGCGGCGATATCGTCAGCGTGCACTCATTGCGTCGTGGTGCGGCGGAGGCGATCGAGGCGATTGCCCATGGCGATTCCAAGTCGAGCAAGGTGATTGGCAAGGCCATCGAGAACATTGGCCTGCCACCGGGCACGACGATTGGCGCGATCATTCGTGATGAAGAAGTGATCATTGCCCACGACGATACGGTGATCGCCGCCGGGGACCATGTGATCCTCTTCCTTGTCGATAAAAAGCACATCCGCGATGTGGAGAAGCTGTTCCATGTGGGGTTGAGCTTCTTCTGATTCCAAGGTTTGTAAGAACAACACTGGCCTCCCTGTAGGAGCGAGCATGCTCGCGATGGAGTCAGGAGCGTCACTGGGTATCAGACAACCCGCGTCATCGTTGACGACCATCGCGAGCATGCTCGCTCCTACAGGTTATAAGGAAACTCAACATGATCGAATCGCTGGAAAAAATGCTCGCCAAGGGTGTGGATAACGCCCTGCTGCGCTTCGGCCTGGGCAAGGGTTATCTGGATCTCGGGGAGAACGCGAAGGCAGTCGAGCACTTCGCGCGCTGCGTGGAGCTGGACCCCAAGTACTCGGCGGCGTGGAAGCTGTTGGGCAAGGCCCGTCTGGGGCAAGAGGACTTTGCCGGCGCGCGTCAGGCCTGGGAACAAGGTCTGGAGGCCGCCCGCACCCATGGCGACAAGCAGGCAGAAAAGGAAATGACCGTGTTCCTGAAAAAGCTGGAACGTCAGGCGCGCTGATCAGAGGTAACGCAGGCCAATACCCTCGGCGTCCACTTGCACCACTTCCATCTTGACCCTCGGGGCGCCTGTGGGTAAATCCTGTACCTGCCCGTACACCACTGCCCCCTTGGACAAAGCGGCCAAGGCCGGATGCTTGACGTACACCCCCGTGGTGGAAAGGTTGCGCGTCTGGCCAAGGCATTCGCCGAAGCTCTCATGACTGATCTTGATGCGAAACGACTTGTGTTCGGACATCTATTGCGCCCTTTCCTCAACAGCTGTGGATAAATCCCTTCGCGGATTTATCCACAGATCATGCCAATAGGTTCAATACCAGCGCGCCTCTCCAGGCGGACGCTTCTTGAAACGCTTCATGCTCCACATGTACTGGCTTGGATACGCCCGCACGTAGCGTTCGACCACCTGGCTCATGGCCGCGCAGGAAGTTTCGGTATCGGTGCTGTACATGGCCTCGGGCGCGGCCTCCAGGATTACTTTGTAGCCTGAGCCGTCCGGCAGGCGCAGCGCATGCAGGAACACACCGACCGCCTTGCCGCCGGCCAGCATGTTCGGGACAAACTTGCTGGTCAGTGCCTGGGTCGCGAAGAACGGCACGAAGATCCCGGCGGATTCGGCCGGTTCCGGGTCGGCGGGAATGCCTACTGCACCACCTTTGCGCACTTCCTTGATGACACTGAGGATCCCTTCCTTGGTGGAAGCGGCGACCTTGTTGCCCAACTGCACCCGCTGTTTCTGCAGCAATTCATCCACCGCCTTCAACTTGGGCGGCCGATAGAAAATGATCGGCTTGCACTGGCTGCAATAGAAGTGGTTCAGCACTTCCCAGTTACCCAGGTGGCTGGTGATACCCACGACGCCCTTGCCGGAAGCGAGGGCGTCTTTCAGAACGTCGAGCCCTTCGACTTCGCGCACCAGGTCGATGGAACGCTGTGCCGGCCAGATCCACGCACAGGCGCTTTCGGTCAGGGACTTGCCGATGTCCTTCAGGCTCTGGCCGACCAGACGCTCGCGCTCGGCGGGGTCCATTTCGGGGAAGCACTTGGCCAGGTTGATCCGCACCACGTCACGGGAACGGTTCGGGGTTTTCCACATCACCCAGCCAATGGCTGAGCCCACGGCCTGTACGGCCCGCCACGGAAGCAGGGCAAACAGCCGCAGAGCGCCTACCAGCAAGGCGCCTTTAAACTTATCCACAGGTCACTCCTGATCTTGTGCGGTGCGCGAGGCGGTCATTCTAACCGCCGTTGGCCAAGGTCGCGTAGCGATCGCAATCGCGAGTGTGGTCCATGACCATTCCCGAGGCCTGCATCAAGGCATAACAGATGGTCGGGCCGACGAAGGTGAAGCCGGCTTTCTTCAGGCCTTTGCTCATCGCTTGAGCCTCGGGCGTGATCGCCGGTACTTCGCTGCGATCCTTGAAATGATTGATTTTGGGCACGTTGTCGACGAAGGACCAGAGAAACCCCACCGGGTCTTCCAGCGCCAGCCAGGCTTGGGCGTTGCGCCGGGCGGCGTTTAGCTTCAGGCGATTACGGATGATTCCGGGGTCGAGCATCAATTGCTCGATTTCGGCGTCGCTCATCTGCGCGACGCGCTGCACGTCGAAGCCGAACAGTACCTGTCGGTAATGCTCGCGTTTGCGCAACACGGTGATCCAGGACAGGCCAGCCTGGAACCCTTCGAGCAAAAGCAACTCGAACAAACCCTGCGCGTCCCGCAACGGCGTGCCCCACTCCTGATCGTGATAAGCCATGTACAGCGGATCTTCGGTACACCAAAAGCAGCGTGGCATAAGGCTCCAGGGGGCGTGCGCAGCCATGAATCGGGTATACTCCCGCTCTTTAAATCGCAGCCCAAGAAACAGGTGAATTTCGTGAGCCAGCCTACGCCAGCCGTGCGTACCTTCCAAGACTTGATCCTCGCCCTCCAGCAATACTGGGCCGAGCAAGGTTGCGTGGTACTTCAGCCCTACGATATGGAAGTAGGCGCCGGGACTTTCCACACCGCCACGTTTCTGCGTGCCATCGGCCCCGAAACCTGGAACGCCGCTTATGTGCAGCCCAGTCGTCGCCCGACTGACGGCCGCTACGGCGAAAACCCGAACCGCCTGCAGCACTACTATCAGTTCCAGGTGGTCCTGAAGCCCAATCCGGACAACTTCCAGGAACTGTACCTGGGCTCGCTCAAGCACGTCGGCCTGGACCCGTTGGTCCACGACATCCGCTTCGTCGAAGACAACTGGGAATCGCCGACCCTCGGTGCCTGGGGCCTGGGCTGGGAAGTCTGGCTCAACGGCATGGAAGTGACGCAGTTCACTTACTTCCAGCAAGCGGGCGGCATCGAGTGCTACCCAGTGACCGGCGAAATCACCTATGGTCTTGAGCGCCTGGCCATGTACCTGCAAGGCGTGGACTCGGTCTACGACCTGGTCTGGGCTGACGGTCCGTTCGGCAAGGTGACCTACGGCGATGTGTTCCATCAGAACGAAGTGGAACAGTCGACCTACAACTTCGAACACGCCAACGTCGACAAACTGTTCGAACTGTTCGATTTCTATGAAAGCGAAGCCAAGCGCCTGATCGAACTCGAAGTGCCGCTGCCGTTGCCAAGCTACGAAATGGTGCTGAAGGCTTCCCATACCTTCAACCTGCTGGATGCGCGCCGTGCAATCTCGGTGACCGCGCGTCAGCAATACATCCTGCGTGTACGCACCCTGGCGCGTTCCGTTGCACAAGCCTACCTGCTGGCCCGCGCCAAGCTGGGCTTCCCGATGGCAACCCCGGACCTGCGTGACGAAGTACTGGCCAAGCTGGAGGCTGCACAATGAGTGCTCAAGATTTCCTGGTAGAACTGGGCACCGAAGAACTGCCACCCAAAGCCCTTAATACCCTGGCCGATGCATTCCTGGCCGGAATCGACAAGGGCCTGCAAGCCGCCGGCCTGAACTATGAGACCAAAACCGTCTATGCGGCGCCGCGGCGCCTGGCGGTGCTGATCACCTCGCTGGCCACGCAGCAGCCCGATCGCAGCATCAACCTCGACGGTCCGCCACGCCAGGCGGCGTTCGATGCCGAGGGCAACCCGACCCAGGCCGCCCTCGGCTTTGCCAAGAAGTGCGGCGTCGAGCTGAGCGAAATCGACCAGAGCGGTCCGAAACTGCGCTACAGCCAGAGCATCGCCGGCAAGCCGACCGCCAGCCTGCTGCCGACCATCGTCGAAGACTCGCTGAACGACCTGCCGATCCCGAAGCGCATGCGCTGGGGCGCCCGCAAGGAAGAATTCGTTCGCCCAACCCAATGGCTGGTGATGTTGCTGGGCGACCAGGTCATCGACTGCACCATCCTCGCCCAGAAGGCCGGTCGCGAATCCCGTGGTCACCGCTTCCATCACCCGCAAAGCGTGCGCATCAGTTCGCCGTCCAGCTACCTGGCCGACCTGCGCGCCGCCTTTGTGCTGGCTGATGCCAACGAGCGTCGCGAGATCATCAGCAAGCGCACCGAAGAGCTGGCGACTCGCCAGGAAGGCACCGCGATCGTGCCCCCGGCGCTGCTCGACGAAGTGACCGCATTGGTCGAGTGGCCAGTGCCGCTGGTGTGCTCGTTCGAGGAACGTTTCCTCGACGTGCCGCAGGAAGCCCTCATCACCACCATGCAGGACAACCAGAAGTACTTCTGCCTGCTGGATGCCGACGGTAAGTTGCTGCCGCGTTTCATCACCGTGGCCAACATCGAAAGCAAGGACCCGCAGCAGATCATTGCCGGTAACGAGAAAGTGGTCCGCCCACGCCTGACCGACGCCGAGTTCTTCTTCAAGCAGGACAAGAAGCAGAAACTCGAGGTTTTCAACCAGCGTCTGCAGAACGTGGTGTTCCAGGAGAAACTCGGGAGCGTTTACGACAAGGCCGAGCGCGTTTCCAAACTCGCCGCCTACATTGCCGCGCGCATTGGTGGCAACGCCTCCTGGGCTGCGCGTGCGGGCCTGTTGTCCAAGTGCGACCTGGCGACCGAAATGGTCGGTGAGTTCCCCGAAATGCAGGGTGTTGCCGGCTACTACTACGCCGTCAACGATGGCGAGCCGCAAGAGGTCGCCCTGGCACTGAATGAGCAGTACATGCCGCGCGGTGCCGGCGCGGAGCTACCGAGCACCTTGACCGGTGCGGCCGTGGCCATCGCCGACAAATTGGACACCCTGGTGGGTATCTTCGGCATTGGCATGTTGCCAACCGGCAGCAAGGACCCGTACGCACTGCGCCGTGCCGCACTGGGCGTGTTGCGCATCCTGATCGAAAAACAACTGGACCTGGACCTGAACGACGCCGTGGCGTTCGCCGTGAATGCGTTCGGTGCCAAGGTCAAGGCGGCCGGCCTGAACGAGGCGGTGCTGGAGTTCATCTTCGACCGTCTGCGTGCACGTTACGAAGACGAAGGCGTCGACGTGGCCACCTACCTGTCGGTTCGCGCCCTGAAGCCGGGCTCGGCCCTTGACTTCGACCAGCGTGTGCAAGCAGTGCAGGCCTTCCGCAAATTGCCGGAAGCGGCAGCGTTGGCAGCCGTGAACAAGCGTGTGTCGAACCTGCTGAGCAAAGTGGAAGGCTCCGTGCCGACTGTGGTTGAGGCCAAGTATTTCGACAACGCCAACGAGTTCTCCCTGTACTCGGCGATCCAGCAAGCTGACCAGGCTGTGCAGCCAATGGCGGCGGCGCGTCAGTACAGCGAATCGCTGGCACGCCTCGCGGCGTTGCGCGAACCGGTGGATGCGTTCTTCGAAGCCGTGATGGTCAACGCCGATGACGCCAATGTGCGCGCCAACCGCTATGCGTTGCTGTCTCGCCTGCGTGGGCTGTTCCTCGGCGTTGCCGACATTTCGTTGCTGGGGTAAGCCTGTTTGAAACTGCTGATTCTCGATCGGGACGGGGTGATCAACTACGACTCCGACGCTTACATCAAATCGGTGGCGGAGTGGATACCACTCCCCGGTTCGATCGAAGCCATCGCGCAGTTGAGCAAGGCCGGCTGGACGGTAGCGGTTGCTACCAACCAGTCGGGCATCGCTCGCGGCTATTACGATCTCGCCACCCTGGATGCCATGCACGAGCGCTTGCGCACGCTGGTGGCGGAGCAGGGCGGTGAAGTCGGGCTGATTGTCTATTGCCCACATGGGCCGGACGAAGGCTGCGATTGCCGCAAGCCGAAACCGGGGATGTTGAAAACCATCGCCACACATTACGACGTGCCGCTGACGAATCTCTGGTTCGTCGGCGACAGTCTCGGTGACCTGGAAGCTGCCAAAGCCGTCGATTCTCAACCTGTTCTGGTGAAGACCGGGAAAGGCGAAAAAACGCTAGGCAAGACCCTGCCAGTGGGCACCCTGATTTTTGACGATCTTGCGGCGATTGCCGCAGAACTTATCCACAATTAGAGCGCTTTCGAATTCCTGACCAGGGATTGTTCGGGAGTGCGCTTTATATAGGCGGGCAAAGCCCGCACGGTAAACGTCACCATGTCGATACTGCAGGCCATCAGAACTTTCCTCTTTTACCTGCTGCTGGGCACCAGCTCCTTGCTCTGGTGCAGCCTGAGCTTTTTTATCGCGCCGTTTTTGCCATTCAAGGCGCGCTATCGTTTCATCAACGTCTACTGGTGCCGATGCGCCCTGTGGCTGAGCAAGGTGTTCCTGGGTATCAGCTATGAAGTGAAAGGCGCCGAGAACGTGCCCGACCAACCCTGCGTGATCCAATCGAACCACCAGAGCACCTGGGAAACGTTCTTCCTCTCGGCCTATTTCGAGCCGTTGAGCCAGGTGCTCAAGCGCTCCCTGCTGTATGTGCCGTTCTTCGGTTGGGCCATGGCCATGCTGCGACCGATCGCCATCGATCGCGACAACCCCAAGGCAGCACTCAAGCACGTGGCGAAGAAGGGCGACGAACTGTTGAAGGATGGTGTCTGGGTGTTGATATTCCCCGAGGGCACCCGGGTTCCCTACGGCAGCATCGGCAAGTTCTCCCGTGGCGGCACCGCACTGGCTGTCAATGCATCGCTCCCCGTGCTGCCAATTGCACACAACGCAGGCAAGTTCTGGCCAAAAACCGGTTGGGAGAAGAAGCAGGGCGTGATCACCGTGATCATCGGCGAGCCAATGTACGCCGAAGGCAGCGGGCCTCGCGCCATTGCCGACCTCAACGACCGGGTGCAGGCCTGGAACGAACAGATGCAGAGGGAAATGGGCTCGCTTCCGCCTACGGCGCATGCCCCGCAGGAAGGCAATCAACTGCCAGCGTGAAATCTGTGGATAACCTGTGTGCCGTTTTGCTGGCGCTTGTCGATATCACGCCATAATTAATTGATTTATATACATATTTCTTAAGCTCATAAAACTCGGAAAAATGTGCATAGGTTTCTTGGGGTGTTAAAAAACCGGCTTATGGAGCCGGTTTTTTTGTGCGCAGAAATCCGTATTTTTATGGGGGTGGAGTCAGCTCTGTAGATGACACCGCGCCCGCTGCTGCTCGCTCCCCTGCAACACCTGGGGTTTCTCACAACCCGCAGTGCTCAGGCTGCAACGCTCACGAAAGAAGCAGCCCGTCGGGAGCTGACGGTTGCCTGGCAGCTCGGTCGGTGCCGCGACCTGCTCCCCATGCATGGCAACCCCCAGTCGCGGCACGGCGTCGAGCAACAGGCGGGTGTAGGGGTGGCGCGGCTGATCGAGTACCTGAGCGGCGTTGCCCAGTTCGACGATTTGCCCCAGGTACATCACCGCCACTCGATCTGCCATATGACGAACCACGGACACGTTGTGAGAAATCAGGATATAGGTCAGGTTGCGCGCGCGTTGAAGCTCTGCGAGCAGGTTGAGGATCTGCGCCTGAACCGAGATGTCCAGCGCCGAGGTCGGCTCGTCGAGGACGATGATGTCCGGATCGGAGGACAGGGCACGAGCAATGGCGATCCTCTGACGCTGACCACCGGAAAACTGGTGGGGGAAGCGGTCCAGGTATTCCGGCCTGATGCCAACCTGGGCTGCGACCCTGGCAGCGACTTCGCGCATGTGAGCCTGATTGACCTTCCCCCGGGCATATAAGGGTTCGGTGATGATTCGCCAGATCGGCAGGCGCGGGTCCAGTGAAGACTGCGGGTCCTGGAACACAATCTGCACGTTGCTGCTTTCACTTGCGCCATGGCCTGCCCAGTTCAGATCGCCACTGCTGGGCGGTATCAAGCCCATTAAAAGCTGTGCCAGCGTGCTCTTGCCGCAGCCCGACTCACCAACGATGCCCAGGGTTTCGCCCGCGCGAACCTGAAGGTCAATGCCATTAAGGGCATGGGCATAACCGCGCGGCCGACCCAGCCAATCGTTGCTGACCGGGAACCGCACGCGTACATCATTGAGCTCAAGGATCGAAGGGACCATTTGGGTTGCACCCTCTTGAACGGCACTGTTCATGATGAAAGCTCCTGGACGGGCAACCAGCAAGCGCTCTTGCGGTCCTCGTTGATGGCAATCAGGGGCGGGCGTTTGGCACACGTGGACATGGCGTAGGCGCAACGCTCCTGAAACGTGCAGCCCTCAGGTAGCGACGCCAGGTTGGGCACTTGCCCGGGGATGGTCAGCAATGGCTGGCCGGGCTCGACCATTTCCGGAAGGCCACTGAGCAGCCCGCGGGTATAGGGATGTTGGGGCGAGTGCATGACATCGACCGTGCGCCCTTCCTCGACCACTGCGCCGGTGTACATCACGTACACCCGGTCACAGAACTGGGACACCAGCGCCATGTCGTGGGTGATCAGCAGAATCGCGGTGCCCCGTTGCCGGGCCTTTTCCCGCAGCAGCAATAACACCTGGCGTTGCACCGTCACATCCAGGGCGGTGGTCGGCTCGTCGGCGATCAACAGTTGCGGTTCACAGGAGAACGCCAGCGCGATCATCACCCGTTGGCGCATGCCGCCGGATAATTCGAAAGGGTAACTTTCCAGTACATGCTCTGGGCTGGCGATGTGCATGTCGCGCAACAGGGCAATCGCCTTGAGCCGGGCCTGGGCCGCGCTGATTTTCTGGTGATGCATGATCACATCGAGCATCTGACGACCGATGCGCCGGGTCGGGTTCAGGGCGGTCATTGGCTCCTGAAAGATCATCGCCGCATCACGTCCGCGAATCTTCAGCAGTTCCTTTTCAGGTGTCGCCAGCATGTCGCGGCCCAGCATGTTGAGGCTGCCTGCGGTAATGCGATAGCTGCGCTCAGGTAGAAGACGCATGCTGAGCATCGCCGTGACCGACTTGCCCGATCCGGACTCACCCACCACACCGACAATTTCGCCGGGATTGACGTGCAAACTCACGCCATTAAGCGCCTTCACATTGTTTTTGTAAGCCGGGAATTCCAGGCTCAGGTTATCGATGGCCAGCACAGGGCTTGAAGTGTTCATGGTCATTTCCCCTGTTGCCGTGGGTCGAGCAGATCGCGAACGCCATCGCCCAGCAGGTTGAAGCCGGTGGCGGTGATCAGGATCGCCAGGCCTGGAAACGTCGAGTACCACCAGTTATCCAGGATGTAGTTACGCCCGGTGGCGACCATTGCGCCCCACTCGGCGGTAGGTTGCTGCGCGCCAAGACCGATGAAACCCAGGGCAGACGCCATGAGGATCGCGCTGCCGATGTCCAGGCTGAGTTGCACCAGCAACGGCGGCATCGCGTTGCGCGCCACGTGCCAATGCACGACATGCCAGCGCCCGGCGCCAAAGGTGTGGGCGGCCTTGACGTAACCCATCTGCCGAATGCTCAGGGCTTGACCACGGGCCAGGCGTACGTAGGACGGGATCCGTACCAGGGTAATCGCCAGCATGGCGTTGAACAGACTCGCCCCCAGCGCAGCGGCCAATGCCATGATCAGCACCAGGGATGGCACCGAGAGCATGATGTCCATCAGACGCATGACGAGCGCGTCAAAACGCCCGCCGATCACCCCGGAAAAACAGCCGAGCAACCCGCCAATGATGCAGGAGGCAAAAGCCACGAACAGGCCAACGCCCACCGACTGCTGGCTGCCGAACAGCACCCGGCTGAACAGGTCGCGGCCCACTTCGTCGGTGCCGAACCAGTGCTCGGCAGATGGCGGCGCCAGGCGTTCGCCGAGGTTCAAGGTGTTCGGGTCATGACTGGCCAGCCATGGCGCAAAAATCATGCACAACAATACGATCGTGGTGATGAACAGCCCCGCCATGGTCAGCGGGCTGCGGCGGATCTGGTAGCCCAGGTAGGCGAGTTTTTCCGCCCAGCGCGCACGGGGCGCTGCCGTCAGATTTACGGACATTTCAATTCACCTCGCCGATGCGTGGGTCGATGACGCGATACAAAAGGTCGATGGCCATGTTCAACAGGACATAGATGAACGACACCAGAATGGCGAAGCCCATTACCGCCGGGAAATCCAGTGACTGGATCGACTTGACCACATATGCCCCCATGCCGGGCCAGGCAAACACGGTTTCGGTAAGCACCGCACCGTATAGCAGGTCACCGAGGGTCAGCCCGAGGACCGTCACCGAAGGGATGAGGGCATTGGGCAGCGCGTGACGCAAAATCACGGTCCAGCGGGACAGACCATAAGCGCGAGCGGTGCGGATGTAATCTTCACCCAGTTGATCGAGCATGGCAGAGCGGATCTGCCGGGCAACCACGCCAAGGGTCACGAAACCCAAGGTCGCGGCAGGAAGAATCAGGTGCTCGGCGGCATCGAGAAACAGCCCGATATCTGCGGCTAACAACGAGTCAATCAGGTAAAAACCAGTGATCGTCGCCGGTGGCATAACCCCTTCGGACAACCGGCCGCCACCTGGCAGCCAGCCCAGATGGCCGTAGAAAAGGACGATAGCACCCAGGCCGAGCCAGAAGGCCGGCGTGGAAATACCCGTGACCGCCAGGGTCCGCGCGATCTGGTCGATCAGCCGGTTGTGGTAAACCGCGGATAACACGCCCAGTGGCACCCCGACCAGAATCGCCAGTGCCAGTGCCACCAGCGCCAATTCCAGCGTTGCCGGGAAGAAGGCCTGAAGGTCGTCCAGCACGGGACGGTTGGTACGGATCGATGTCCCCAGGTCACCGTGCAAAAGGTCCATCAGGTAGCGGCCGTATTGTTGATACAGCGGCAGATCCAATCCCAATTGATGACGAATGCCAGCCACCAGGGCGTCGCTGGCGCGGTCGCCGGCGATCAGGCGAGCCGGGTCGCCCGGAATCAAGTGGGAAATCGAGAAGGTAATCAGCGAAACACCGAACACGACCAAAATCAGGCCGAACAGGCGCTTGCGCAACAACGTAAGGAAGGCCATCTGGCACCTCAGTCACACGAGCAATGAAATCAGAAGCCGCGCCAGCCCATTTGGCTGGCGCGATGGAGCAGGGTTACTTGCTCATGCTGCCCAGGTTGAACACTTGTTCGAGCATGGGGTTGAACACGTAGCCCTTGACTGAATCACGCATCGGCAGGGTGTAGCTCTTCTGATAGAGGTACACATAGACACTGTCGTCGAGCACTTTCTTTTGCGCGGTCTGATACAGCTCGACTCGCTTGGCCGTGTCGCTGACAGCGGCCGCTTCACGGATCAGCTTGTCGACTTCCGGGTTGCTGTAGAACGAACGGTTACCTTGCAAACCCTGCATCTTGGAGTCGAACCAGAAGTTCATGAACATGTAGGGGTCAGCGAAATCCGGGCTCCAGCTGCCGGCGGCAATGTCGTAATCGCCCTGGCCAACACGTTCACGCAGGGTAGCGTTGGCGGTCTTTTCCAGCTTGAGGTTGATGCCCAGCGGTGCGAGTGCCGCCTGCAAGGTCAGGCCGATCGGTTCCCAGTTGGCGTCCTTGTCGGAGTACATATAGTTCAGCGTGGTAATCTTCTGCGGCGCCTTGGCCAGGCTGTTCTTGGCGGCCGCCATATCCTGCTTCATGACAGGCAGCGAACTGTCGTAGGCCCACATGCCATCCGGGATCGGCCCGTTCAGCAGCTTGGCCTTGTCCTTGAGAATGCCTTTGACGATACCGTTGTAATCCACCGCTTCGGTGATGGCCCGGCGAGCGTTGACGTCGACCAGCGGACCCTTCTTGTTGTTCAGGTACAGGTAGGTCACGCGCAGCGACGGATATTCGCGCACAGCCACACCCGGCTTGGTGGCGAGCGCGCCCAGTTGGTCCTCGGGCATGTCTTCAATGATGTCCAGGTCACCGCGTTCCAGTTGCAGGCGGCGCACTGACGGCTCGGCGATGGTCTTGAGGATCACCGTCTTGAACGCAGGCTTGGCGCCGGCATAGTGCGGGTTCGGCTCCAGCGTCACGGACTGGCCCTTTTGCCAACTGCTCAGACGGAACGGGCCGGAACCTGCGGTATGGCTGGACAGCCACGCATTGGCTTCGGCGCCCTTGTCGGCTACCAGCGGGTTCACGATCGAGGCGCCGTTGTGAGCCAGGGTGAACAGGAACGGGGCGAATGGCGTTTTCAGGGTAAATCGGATGGTTTGCGGGTCGATCACCGCCACCACCATGTCCTCCGGGAATGCACCGGACGGCCCCTGCTTGAGGGTCATCAGACGATCAAAGGAAAACTTTACGGCATTGGCATCCACGGCCGTGCCGTCATCGAACTTGTTGCCGGGCTTGATCTTGAACTCCCAAACCAGGTTGTCTGGCGACACGGTCCAGCTTTCTGCCAGATCGCCGGTCACTTCGGTGCTGCTCTTGTCTCCATCGGTCTTGTAGGTCACCAGTCGCTGGTAGGACGGGTAAGTGATGGTCCAGTCGTTGTTGTCGAAGGTGACCGCAGGGTCCAGCGTCTGTGGGTCGGCGGGCTTGCCGATCACCAGGGTGTCTGGGGCTGTCGCCGCAGTGGCGGCCTGCCAAGCGCCCAGGCTCAACGCGCTGCATAAGAGGCCAAGCAGCAATTTGCTGCGTGGGAAGGTTTTGCTGCTCACGGTGTTCATTGGGGTCATGCCGGTTTCCTTGATCATTCGATGTATGGAAGTACGTCAGGTTTTTTATAAAAGCTATAACCGGGCAGTTGCAGGTGAAGCGGGTAAAGCTCATTTGTTGTTTTGGTAGTGCTGGCGAAACTCTGCGGTTTCGTTTTTCAGGTGATTGCGTTGCTTGAAAAAGAGGTCTGGTTGTCTTCCAGCAGCGGGTAGTTGTCGGCATCCGGGAGTTCGTAATGCCACCACTCGGTGTCAATCGCACGAAATCCGGATGCCAGCATGATCCCCAGCAGGAGCAGACGATTGCGCTGCACCTGGACGGGCAGGTCGGGGTAGAACGGGTGGGACTTCTCTTCCATGACATCGAAGCCGGTGCCCATGTCCAGCGGCTGCCCATCGCTATCAATCAGCGTCAGGTCCACGGCTACGCCACGGCTATGGTGAGAACCCAAATGTGGATCGCGCACGTAATTACCGTCCGGCAATGCTTCCCACAGCAGAAATTGGGCGAAGGGCGGACGGTAGGCGTCGTAGATACGCAGCGTGTAGCCCGCCAGCCGCGCCAGCTCACTGGCCTTGGCCAGGCAGTCGGCCGCCTGGCGATGCAGCAGGCAACGGGCGCTGGGGTAGATCACCTTTCCAGCCAGATTGTCGGCGCTGGCGTAGATCAGGTCGATTTGTACCTGATAACGCTCGGGATCAATCTCTACAAGGGGGCTGCTGTTCACGCAAAAACTCCATTGGGGTTGGGATGGATCTAACCTTCGAACTGACCAAAGGCTTTTTGCAATTGGCGATTTTTTGTCAGGCGCTCATCCAGGCGGTCGCCGTATTTTTCCGCGACGGCCGACACCATCAGGTTCAACAGACTGGCCAGCGGAGCAGGGGAGTCCCAGAACTGCCCGACATCGGTTTTAAGCTGCAACAGGTCCAACTGATAGTCACGGGCCCAGGGGCATTGCAGGTCGGTGATCAATGCCATGGGCAGGTTGTTATCGATTGCCGCGTCGCAGAACGTGCGAGTCACGCTTGAGTAGGCACGGAAATCCGAAATGATCGCGTAGGGGTTTTCAAAGCCAGAATTGAGGGTCTCGGCGTAGATGCCCGACAGACCATCGACGTAGTAAACCTTCGGCCGGATGTACTCCAGGTGACTGTGAAATGCGGTCAGAATCCCGCGGGTCGACTGGATGCCCAGGATGAACACCGCGTCAGCTTCATGGATGCGCTGCACGATGTCGGCAAACACCCCCGTGCGCGCCAGCGCGTAGACGTGGCGGATGGCTTCGATCTCGCGACTCAGGGAACGGTCGAGTGCATCTTCGCGCTCGCTTTCAGTGCGGAAGGCGCCGATGCGGTCGGTAATCAACCAGGAGGCTGGCGCATCGCCGCGCAGGCTCTGTTTGACCTCATCAATATTCTGGTAACCCAGTGAACGAAAGAAACGACCCACGGAAATGCCGGTGGTGGAAGCCTGCTGCGCGATGCTGTCGGCTGACTCGAAAGGGAGCTGGTCCGGATTGCCCAATAGGTAGCTGGCGATGCGTTTGCCCGTAGGCGTCAGATTCGAGAACTCTTGCTCAAGCAACTGAAGGAAGCTGTTCTTTTCGGTCGACATCTCAGCACCACCGTTTGAAAAATTGTTATTGCGGTGTCATTAACTGCATTTATGTTACACATATAACATTAATATCCAACACAACACCACGTTTTTTTAGGGGAGATCGCGTTTCGATCCAGGAAAAAACCCAAAAAAAACCAGCGCAATGCGCTGGTTTTTTAGTTTGGCGAATCCGCTTGTAGGTGAGCAAAGTTAACCGACTTTGACACATTGGAATATCAGCGGTATACAACAAGATTGGACAAAGTTAATTTCCACTTCGGGAAAAGTTATTCGCCTAAAACCTAACTTCGGCCAATGTTAATCCTCCAACTATTACAGCCGGTATAAAATTGACAGATTGTCAAAACATGAGATCAATTTAAACTAAAATTTTTGCCTATTCAAGTAGGACTGCACGCTGGTAATTGCAGGTACGTAAGCGCTAAACCCTCAATAACTGTCGTAAAGAACATCAACCTTAAACAACTGTACGTATAGACACCTACGATAAGTTGATGAGCATCGCCTTTTGGCGTCTTTAAAATATCGAGAGCCCTCCCCACCACCAGACTGATGGTCATGCCTCGTCACTGTTACGTCACAAATCGTCCCTAGGCTGAATCGAATGGGCCAGGATTTTCCTGACCCAAAGGAGGCCTGCTTGCCCTCTCCAAGCACGCGGATAACTTCAGAAAACTCCTCCGACAGCCCTGTTCCGGCTGCGGAATACGTTCGCATGTCCACGGATCATCAACGCTACTCCACCGAAAACCAGTCGGCGGCTATTCATGCATACGCCATGAGCCATGGCATGGAAATCGTTACCACCTATCGTGATGAAGGGAAAAGCGGCCTAGATATTGGCGGTCGGGATGCATTGCGCACACTACTTGACGATGTTCAGACCGGAAGGACTCAATTCCAAGTCATTCTGGTCTATGACGTCAGCCGTTGGGGACGTTTTCAGAACACAGATGAGAGTGCTCACTACGAATACCTATGCACCAGCAGCGGCATCAGGGTGGTGTACTGCGCAGAACCTTTCGAAAACGACGGCTCGCCACTAGCAACTATATATAAAGGCATCAAACGATCCATGGCTGGCGAGTACAGCCGTGAATTGTCCCAAAAAGTCTTCGCTGGTCAGTGCCGTCTCGTTGAAAAGGGCTTTCACCAAGGTGGGCCAGCAGGCTATGGGTTACGCCGGGCATTGATCGATGAGAAAAGCGAGTTCAAGGCAGAACTCTCACGGGGCCAACAAAAGAGCATCCAGACCGACAGGGTCATCCTAATTCCTGGGCCCGACGCGGAAATCGAAGTGGTTCAACGCATCTACCACCAATTCATCCACAACGGGATGAGCGAACGAGAGATTGCCCATGCGCTGAACGCTGAAGGTTTGGTCACCGACTTTGATCGCCCTTGGAGCCGGGGCAGCGTGCACCAGGTGCTGACCAACGAGAAATATATTGGTAACAACGTCTACAACAAAACATCCTCCAAGCTACGCAAACGCATCAGTCGCAACCCACCCGACAAGTGGGTTCGCTGTGATGGCGCATTCCAAGGCATTGTTTCACTGGAGGTGTTTGCCGGCGTACGCGAAATCATCTTACAGCGCTCGCACCGCCTGGATGACGCACAACTGCTTGAGCTGCTTCGTACCCTATTAGAGCGGGCGGGCTCATTGTCTGGGATGCTCATCGACGAGCAGGACAACATGCCCTCCAGCACTATCTATATAAATCGCTTCGGCGGCCTTTTACGTGCCTACACCCTTATCGGTTATACACCAGATCGAGACTATCGATATTTGGAGATCAATCGGTCTCTAAGACAGCTGCATCCGCAGGTTCTTGAAGATGTTCTAAACCACTTTAAGTTCGTTGGGGCAAGAGTCGAACTCAGCGATCAGAATGACCTGCTGACCGTTAACAATCAATGGACTGCATCCGTGGTCATTGCCCGTTGCCAACCCACACCGGCTGGAACGCTTCGCTGGAAACTCAGATTCGACAATAGCCTGGCCCCTGACATCACAATTGCTGTGCGCATGGAACAAGCAAACCTTCAAGTACGGGACTATTACCTGGTTCCCAGTATAGACATGGGGACGTGGCCAAAAAGAATGGCCGAAGAAAACAGCCCCTTAATAGACAGTTACCGTTTCGCAACGCTGGATGTACTGGATGGGCTTGCTGCGCGTTGCTCCCTGAAAGAGGCTTGCCAATGACCGTCCCATCAACTGTACGTGACCATGTTGCACTCATTCCCATCTCACAAATCCACATCCTGAACCCTCGCACGAGAAACAAGAAGGTTCACCGCGAGCTGATCGAGAATATCAAAACGGTGGGCCTTAAGCGCCCTATCACCCTAAGCCGAAAAGCCTCGCCCCAAGGGCCACTCAACTATGACCTCGTGTGCGGGCAAGGTCGCCTCGAAGCGTTCCTCGCTCTGGAAGCCAAAGAGATTCCAGCATTTGTGATTGATGCTGTGGAAGAAGACTGTCTTGTGATGAGTTTGGTGGAGAACGTAGCTCGAAGGCATCACCGCCCGATAGATCTGATGAACGAGGTCGGTCGTTTAAAGGAGCGGGGCAAGTCAGATGCGGACATCGCAAAAATAATTGGCACCACGGCATCATGGGTCAGCATGATTGTTGGGCTTCTCGAACGGGGAGAAGAAAAGCTCCTGTCGGCGGTTGAAACTGGGCTGATTCCCCTCAGCATGGCCACAGACATAGCCCGCAGTACTGAAAGCGACATTCAAAATGTACTTACTGACGCCTACGAGCGCGGAATAAAAGGAAAGAAAATTACGAAACTACGACACCTTCTCGAGCTGCGGGCCAAGAGGGACAAGCTCGTTCGGGGGAGCTCGCTAGGCGCAGGTAGCCAGAATAAAAAGAAAAGAATAACGCCCGCAGACCTGAGACGCCTGTTCGAACGGGAGGCCGAACGACAACGCCTGATGGTGAAAAAGGCAGCATTTACCCATGACCGGGTAGTTTTCGCCATTCAGGCTATCAAAGATCTCTTATCCGTCAGTGATTTCGAAAAGCTGCTTTATACAGAGCATCTGAACTCACTGCCGAAACTGATACAGGCCCGACTTTGGAATGGAAGGGGGTTGTGATGCCTGACCAAACACACGAGTCTACTAACCCCAAGCCGAACCACATTCCGACCAATGCTTTTTTGGACGAGTGCGTTCGAGTCAAAGTGGCCAATATTCTGCCCCTTAAAATCTCCCGCCCAGCAGTAAAAGAAAGTACCAAGTACCAACAAATTCTCGCTTCGATCCAGGATGTGGGATTGGTCGAGCCTCCGGCTGTTACGCCAGTTCCTGGCCGCAATGGGCATTATTTTTTACTTGATGGCCATCTGCGTATTGAGGCGCTAAAGGATTTGGGCGAGTTAGACGTTGATTGTCTCGTGGCCACTGACGATGACACGTATTCCTACAACAAACGTACGAACAAACTTTCTGCCGTACAAAGCAACAAAATGATTGTGCGCGCGATGGAGCGCGGGGTCTCGGCAGAGCGACTTGGTAAAGCCCTTGGGTTATCACCACAGACAATCAAGCAGAAGTTTCGTCTGCTTAATGGCATTTGTGCGGAAGCCATAATGCTTCTGGGTGACACCGACTGCCCAGCAAACGTATTCAATCTTCTAAGGCAGATGAAACCACTGAGACAAATTGAAGCGGCTGAGTTGATGATTGGAAACAAAAATTTCTCAGTCCTGCTTGCTAAAGCCCTTTTGGCTGCCACGCCATCAGACCAACTGGCAGTACCAAGAAAGTCCCTTCCAGATCAGCAAATTTCAGCGGAATCAATCGCTCGCCTAGAGCGTGAGCTTGCCGCCTTGCAAATGCAGATCAAAACAGTCGAGGAGGACTACGGGCCAGATGTACTTCATCTCACGGTCATCAAAGGCTATCTAACCGAGCTTCTCGCCAACGCTGCAGTTGTCCGGTGGCTGGCCAAGCACCAACCTGAATACCTGAAAGAATTCCAATCCATCGCCGAGCTGACTGAACTACCTTGGGGAAGTGACGAACTAGAAACGGCTCTACCGGATCCCGCTGCCGAACCGACAAAATAGATCGATTGAGCCGAACGCTCAGGATTTGAGCAGTCCCGTTTGAAGGCCATGAACTCATCGCTCAAGCTCGAAACAGCTCCATTGAGCTGGAGGTATCTTCAAGTCGGTAACCCATCGCCCGGTATCCACTTTGGCGCTTATCCCACATTCGCATCAGCGCTGGATGCCCTGCATCGATGAAGTCGATTATGCGCACGTCTGCTTTGCTCGCATGCTCCCGATGCAAACGCCCAGCATACTGCTGAAGTGTGCCCTTCCAAGAAATGGGCATCGCCAGTACCAAGGTATCCAAAGGAGGGTGGTCAAAGCCTTCCCCGACCAGCTTACCGGTGGCCAAGAGTACCCGAGGGGCATCTGGAGACAGAGCAGCCAACTCATCCGTTAGCGCCAAACGCTGCTTTTTCGACATTCGCCCGTGCAAGGTAAACAGGTTCTGCACACGACCAACCAGTGCCGCTTCAATGGCGCTCAAGTGATCCGTTCGTTCCGTCAACACCAGCACCTTACGCCCTTCGTTAAAGGCTTTTTCCACTTCGAACGTGACCCGCTGGGTACGCTCAATATTGTCAGCCAGATGCCGGAATACTTCCTGAATACCCGCGCCCTCGGGCACATTGATCTGGCCTGGCAACAGTCGAGTTTCCACCATCAAATCACTCGGGGCACTTGTTGACCTGCTTGCCGTATGTCGAATCGGCCCACACTGCATAAATATGATGGGGTGCTGTCCATCACGGCGTACCGGTGTGGCTGTCAGGCCAAGCACGTATTTTGCCCGAACACTTTTAAGGATCGCTTCAAACGAAAATGCCGACAGGTGATGGCATTCATCAACAATGACCTGCCCATAATTTTTCACCTGATCGCTCACCTCTCCTTGCCGTGACAACGACTGCATCACGGCTATATCGATCACCCCAGTCGGCTTGGCCTTACCACCGCCGATAGTGCCGACGAGACCTTTGCCGAGTCCAAGAAACATCTGCAAACGCTCCTGCCATTGTCGAAGCAGGTCAGTTCGATGGACGAGCACCAGCGTGTTAACGCCCCGGCGTGCAATCAGCGCGGCAGCGGCCACGGTTTTGCCGAATGCGGTTGGGGCACACAGGATGCCTGCATCGTGTTCTAGCATCGCCGCTACAGCAGCCTCCTGATCCTCCCGCAACGAACCGGCGAAGTTAGGGTTGATCGGCTCTCCGGCAAAACGCTCATCCTGAACAATCGGGGCAATACCGTTATCGTTCAAAAGCTCCAACGCGGCATCCAGGCAACCGCGAGGCAGCGCGATGTGCTTGGGGAAGTTCTCTGCACAGCCGATGATACGGGGCTTGTTCCAGACCGACAGACGCATCGCCTGCGCCTTATAAAACTCTGGATTCTGAAACGCGGCCAGCCTGATCAATCGATTAGCCAGTGCCTGGGGTAGCTCGGTCTTTTCGAAGTAGATCAGGTTGGCCAACGTAACGGTCAACGTTGCCGGCATTGGGCAGGATAGCTTTTGTTCGCGGGGGGTCTTCCACGGCTCCGGCTGGTCTTCCTCCGCGACAAATGTTACGTCCAGAGGATGTGCATGACCGGTCGCACACACGATGGCCGGATCGATATCCTCCACAGCCATAGGCTGGATGCTGGCCAGGAATGCCCATTGATCGGCATACGGTTTCAGTTCATCGTCCACGAAGACGCTGCACCCGTGCTCGCGGGCTTTCTTTTGCAAGGGCAGTGCGATCAGGTTGCCGAAGCCGCCTTTCGGCATTCTGTCCTGGTTCGGGAACAATCGGTCATACGAGCTCAACTTGAGTTGGCGAGTCCGAGCGCAGGTATGGCTAATAATCGCCGTGCCCAGCCGCCTGGCGTCTTGGGCAGTGACCGCTTTAGCGAAAAAAATCCATGCATGAGCACCATTGCCCGAGCGAGAGATTTCCAAAGCCACGGGCACACCCAGCTCGTGACAGGATTGGGCGAAGCCCAGCAAGTCTTCACGCCAGTCGGCCTCGTCAAAATCCACGGCAAGGAAATAACAGGTGTCATCGGTTAGCAGGGGGTAAACGCCTGCGACTATTTCGCCCGCCAAATGCCGATAAAGCACCTGGTCATTAAGCGGTACCAATTGGCGGAAGCTGCAGTCACCACACTTTATTCTCGGCTTCTGACAAACACCTGGGCGCCATTCATTGGCACAGGCCGGTGAATATCCTGCCTTACCGGCTTTGCTCTCCCAGCGTTGTGGGTGCACATCAGTTCGTCCTCGAAACAAGCGCTGAAACAGCTTGAGCTTGGCCTCGGTTCCCAGATGCTGGGCGGGCAACTCGATCACCGAAATGGGCACGACGGACACGGCGACTGGCAGACGCCACTCGATAGCATTGGCTTCCAGCAAAGCAATCAATCGGGCATTTTCTGCCTGTAACTGTGCCAGTGAATCAGATTCAGTCATGGGGTCTCTATTCAATCCCGTGTCTCGTCCTTACACGATTTTCTACGTTGGTCTGAGAAGCCCATTTCGCTAGGGTCTACAGCGCACAAACGGTGATGTTCATGACCAGTAACGATATGAGTGGTAGGCCCTTAAGCCAAACGTAGCGGCGCTCGTGAACAATGGCCTGACGGTGCTGAGTGAAATACGAGGGCAGCCGACGGAGAACGCCCTCTACCAGCCATAGTGGTTGGGTATTTTAATCTCCAGATCCAGCAGCCCGTCCGACTTATGGATAAAGGGATCAAGCCAATCCGCTTTGGCCTTAGCCCACTGTAAATAGGCGAGCTGCACTTGCGTTGGGGCTCCGGCACCGTAGGTTACTTTTTCTAACTCGACAAGATACTCGCGAAGCGCATTGGCCCGTCGCCAATGGTGGGCGTCCTCTTCAAGCCGCTGTAGTTTTTCTCGCTCGGCATCCTGCTCCGCCTTTTTGGCTAAGGCTTCATTGCGTTGTTGCCGACGCCCCACTTCAGCAATGGCCCGTTCTTCCCGCCCGATCAACAGCTCGACGGCGCGCCGAACCATCATGATGATCAGCTTGTTGAGTTGCTGCTCAACAGGCGTATGGGTGGAGTCCATAATTTTCCCGCCATACCCTGCATCTCCCAACACGTGAAGCTGGCCTGTGGGAACGTACTGCGACGACGATATCGAACTCCAATGGATGTGTTCATTTCGCGTCAAGGTACGCGGAGGTGGACTGCCCTCCGAACGCTTGGTCGGCTCGAAAAAGCGCAGACCAATCTGTATCCCGAATATTTCGACTGTGCATCGATCACCCATGAGCACGGTATACCCCCGGGTCTCGAAGGCTTTGATCAAGGCGTCAGCAATCCGAAGCGCCCGAGGCTGCATGGCCGTCGAAACCTTCATATCCAGTGCCCGCTGACGACGACTGGGGAAGGGCATGCCCCGCTGATCCAAGACGGGATGACGCAACGCCTCCCGCGTCTGCACGACATAGGCATGGGGATTGGTCAGCAGCTCTGCCACGCGTATCCGGTGAGTCGGCAGTTGCTCATATTCGATGACCCTTTGCAGCCGGGGATCAACCGACTCGATGGTGGGCACTTTGGATGGTGGTGCCGGCACCGAAGGGTGATGCCATAGGTAGCTCGCAGGCCCGGTGTAATCCCGGAGTTGGGGTTGAGGCGGCACGCGCTTACCGGCTTTACGTTTTGCCCAATACCCTCGCATGGGCGTCGGTATCTGCAGTCTTGCGCACAACTTTTTCAGTCCGACGTCAGACAGCCCATACTTGGGCGCGACCACTGACACGGGGTCAGTCCAGACCTGCTCCAGCAGCACACCACGATCATATTGCTCCATGATCGGCTCCTCAATGCTCAGCCGCTAGCAAAACACACGTTGATTTCCACCGTTTTACCGTCGGGCCACTATCACCGGTTCACCCTTCAACGGAAACCCGCGAGCCATAGCAGGGCGCATCGGAGTGACATCGCCGAGGCCGGCCAGTAAGGGCTTCCGAAATGTTGCAATCGGCGCCAGGGGATGCCCGCCGTCGGGTTTAACCTTGTGCCGGTTATGCGCAGTGCGGTTCGAATCCCTGATGGCCACCGGCACACCCCGACAGGCTCATATCGTGATGAGCAGCCCCGGATCAAAGCGCGTGTTTTCCCCGGGATAACCGCGCGGGTTGCACACCACCCGCGTCCCCGCGAGGACGTAATCCTCGGCCTCGTGCACATGCCCGTGCACCCATAGATTAATGGTGGGCCCCATCATCCGTTCCCACGCATTGGCATACGCCGCGTCGAGATCGGTACCGGCATACGGGCTGTTTTGCAGCGAACGCAGTGACGGGGCATGGTGCGTGATCACCACCGTGGGGCCGGCATACGCCATCGCCAAGCGCTGCCGCAACCAGGTCAGGGCCTGATGGTTCTGTTCCATAAAGTCTGAGGGGCGCACCCGACGGTAACCGGCGGTGCGAATGCGGCGAAAATCCGTCATCTGCGCCTGCGCCAGCCATTGGGCGCGCACGGCATTGCCCGTCACAGCGTAGTCCGTCCAGGCCGTTGTGCCGAGAAACCGCACGCCATCGATGATCACTTCATCGCGCTCGAGCACCTGCACGCGCGGGGTTTGCAACGCCCGCAACTTTGCCAGCGTGCGGTTGAGGTGTCCGCCGTAGTATTCATGATTGCCGGCGACATACAGGATGGGACAGTTGCAGGTGCGCTGCGCCCAGACCAAACCTCGAGTACCGATATCGATATCACCGGCCAAGATCACCACGTCCGCGTCCACGCTGGGCGGCACGAACGGGGTGAATTCCAGGTGCAAATCGGAGAGCACGTAGATACGCATGGTACGACCTCATGATGAACGGGCACGTTCGCCCAACTGCATTGGGCCGAGGTGTTGCCGCCCCGGTGGGCCAAGCGGATCGGTGGCGGTAGCGCCTGAAAAACGTGCGAAGCCGTGGCGACGCCTCAATACAGGCTGAACACCACCTCCAGCGTTTCGGCTTTGCTGCAGCCCTCGCCCAGCAGTACATAAACGGTATTGCCTGTCTCGAAAAAACCTGGTGCTGTATACGAGACCTCAAAGGTACTTCTGACCCAATAGCCCGGCGCAAAGCGTCCAGCGCTGTCGAACACAATGTTATGCGCCAACACGAGCCGCGGCGCCTTACCCGGATGCTCAGCAGCCCACTGCGCCGGATCCGCCATGAGCAGATCCACCAACATCCACTGCCTGACCAAACAGTAGGGTTTGTTCGGGTAGCGGCGCTGCGCTTCACGGCTCGCCTCCTCCGGGCTGAGGCCTAGGCCCGCCGTCGGCGTGCCGGCGCCGTACAAAAAGTTGGCCATCTGCGCTAATGGATTCGATTCGCTCATCTCGCTTACCTCCGTTAAATGATCAACCGCCTGGGCCTGATATCGGCTACGGGGCACCATCGCTGGGCACCGGCCTAGGCAGTGGTCTGTGCTCAGTTATTGCAGCGCAGTCGGGGTGCGAAAAAGGCCACCGGCCATCAACCGGGCGAACTCATAGAACGAGCGCCGCCCCGCTGGGCCATCGAAGCTGACGATCACATACCACTCAGCCTCAATAGTCTTGAATGTCCAATAGCCCTGGCGCATCACCAGACTATCGATCTCGGCGGTACACAACGCAGTACCGTCGGCCATCCGTTCCAACACATCGGCATACACACGCCCGCAGGCACAATCACACTCGATCCGCACCTCGACCAGGAAGGCCGTCATGGATAACCACAGCCCACGATTACCAAGTGCCTGCGCCAACTCGAACGACGCTGTCATCCGCCTACCTCCCGGTTATTGCAGTCGGCCCGGAGTGGCGTAAAAACCGTTGGACAGAATCTTCAAAAAATCGATAAACGATCTTTTTCCGCCATCGGCATGAAAGCTGACGACGACATAGCGGCTCCGGCTGGCTGTCCGGATGACCCAAAAACGCCCTTCCCGAGAGACGCTGTGGATGTCAGACGTACGAATGCGCTGGCCATCCCGAAACCGCTTTCGCATAGCCGGTCGCGCATCGTGATAAATAACCCCCACCGCACAACAACTGCTGATCAACACATCGGTCAGGTAGGCCGTGACCGGCGCCGCAAACGGGTTGTGTAGCGCTTCCTGCATCCGCCGCTCAGTCCAGGTATCCGGGACGCTCATGGCTAAGTCTCCAAGTGGGACAGCGCGTGCCTGTTATGTTTATCCACCAGGGGCGCTCGAGGGGTCAGCCCACGCCGGTGATGGGTGGCGGGCCCAGTCGGACGACCGACCGGAGGCGACATTGATCAAGGCGTCGGCGGACAACAGAACGCCACGCTGGCTGCCTTCGCGGGTAGCGTGCGCCCCTTGCGCCAACACGCCTTTGGTTTTGAGCGACTTGGTCAACCAAATCGACTTGCTTCCCAAACGCTCGGCGGCATCTGCCGCCACCACATAGCGCGAGAGAAACGTCACCAGGTTCGCCACGGAAATAAACACCCGGTGCTTGCCCTCGTCGAACTCGATGCGTGCAGGCAGCAAGCCCCTATCAATCCACGCCTTAATGGTTTCGTGTTTCCAGCGCGTGATCTTGGTCAGATCGGTAATGCTAAGGTCAGGCATGGTCGGCTCTTGCCGAAGGTGACCCAGCAGTTCGTCATGATCAAACCCGAACGCGGCCAAGCCCTGGATACCGGCATCACTCACCACGGGCTTGATCTGACCGCTAAATATCAACCGGTACAGTTCATGGGTCTGCTGGCTGGAAAAACGTTTGCCGCTGATGTCCTCGAGCCCCAAGGTAGAGGCAGACGCGGCGTGGCGACAGCCTTCGGCCAAAGTATCGATCAGGCACTGGATGTCCTCCACGCGATAATCACCTTTGGCGAACAGCGGCTTATCGCTGTCAGGCACGCGGTTTAGCACACCCGACGCCAGTAAGCGTTCACGCACGCGGCGGCTGATGTTGAGCAGGCTAAGCAGTTCCTTGCCAGCGACCAAGCCCTTGGCGGCCTGCTGCTGCGCTTCCACCGCCGACCGATCGACCACACAGAATTCCACGGCGGCGCCACTCATGATTTCCCCCGAGAGTTGTCCGGTCTTCACCAAAGAAACGATTCGATCTGGGGAGGAGCCCAGCAAGCGCGCCGCCTCGCTGGCGGTAAAGGTTTTTTTCAGCCCCAACAGTTCGGCAGCGATGTACTTCATTTTGCGGTTGATGGGAGCATCGGCCTGTTCCAACATCACGCTGCACACCGTGGCTCGAACCGAGCTGTAGGCGGCGGACGTGAAGGTTGCATTCAGTTCTTTGTACCAGGGGCCGAGGTTGTGGACGAAGCGACTGGACTTCAGCTGGTTAGCCGCCTGTACCTTGTTCTGCACATAGACACGAAAGCGTTCCGGTAGATCCTCTGCCAGCACAAAGGATGCTTCATTAATCTCCAACGCTCGGTGAAAACTGATCGCGGCGTTTTTGCGCTGCGGTGTCGGCAGGGTCAAGTTCGCCAGGAACAGGAGAAACTTGTCGACATCCTCTGGCACGCCCGGCTCATCGCTCAGACCGCTCAGCACGCACGGACGGCTGGGCTCCGCCAGCAACACCGACGAGATGAACAAATTCGCCGCGTCGGCAGGGCGTCCACGAGCCTCGCTCAGCGCATAGCCGCAACGACAGCGAGACACCGCGCCGCGATTGAGCTCTGCTGGCGCGTCGCACTCGGGGCATTGCTCCATCAGCAGTACTCGATGTGTTGGGCAGGCCGTAAACAACTCATGGTGCCAAGCCTGCCGGATGTAGTCTGCTTGCCCAAGGCACTCGGGACAGACCGCGATCGCGGCCTTACGCATAAAGGCGCCGGTCACCAGCGACCCGTTAATGGTGGGAAAACTGGCCAGCCGTTGCAGTTGCTGCAGTTCCAGACCGTGATACTCGGCAATCGCCTGCAGTTCCCGGGGCGAATACTGGGCCTTGAGCCTGATCCCTATTGGGCGCAACAGGGCAGTGGTTGATCCAAGAAAATTCTCTTCGGCGAGCCGCAGTAAGTAACCGTTGAGACTTTCGTCAGCGAAGTCGGTCTCGGGAATAAATGCCAACATGCTATTGCTCCTAGACCTTCACACCGGCTTCTTGCATGACCTTGGCATACACCAAAGCCATGTGCTCGGTCTGGATCGTCTGATCGACATCGAACGGATTGAATTCGATCAGGCGGTTCATCACGGCTTGCTCAAAAGCCCTGGCAAAGGCCTCATAACGTGCGATCTTCACTGTCCCAGCGAGTGCCTGCACCTCGATGAAAATCTTGTTGATGAGGCCATAACGGCCAGCCGTCGCGACGTACATGCGTTGGGCAAAGTCCCGGTCGTTGAATTCGAATGTGTCCCAGCCGCTGTCCTCCAGGTAATCGAGCGCACTGCCCAAGGCGCTGCGAAAGCTGATGTAATCCTTGCCTTGCCAGTAATACGGGAAGTACTCCACTGGACGGCGCGCGCGATCCGCCAGTTGTTCATTGGCGTAAAACAGGCCCATTAAACTTGGCAATCCTGCCAGCACGATACTGGCCTGGGCTTGGTCGAAGAGGCCTTTGAGAAAGTCCGCTGCCGCGCGCACGGTGGTGCTGCTACCGCGCTCAAGCATGTGCTGCGTTTCATCAAAGATGATCAGTCGTGCGCCGTGCTTGTTGACCGCCTTGATAAAGGCGTCTGTCGCAGCGACATGATTATTGAACAGCGCTGGATTCATATCGATACTCGTCAAGCATGCATCCGGCAGCGCCCGACCGGTCAAATGCTTGGGGCTGACGACACTGATAATTTCGCGGGAGCGGCTCGTCCCCGACGTCGAATTCATCGCCCTGAAATTGTCCAACAGACACGTCTTACCGACCCGTGTCGGCCCGACAATCGGAAGGATTTGTGGATCACCTGCTCTGGCCCGCGTTAAGACCTCCACCAAATGACCATGCACGGTGTTAAACCGAGCGTGACCCACCAATTCGTTGGCGATCGTGCTCATACCGTCCTCCGTGGCGCCGGACGGAACTCATCATCGCTATCGGCTAAGGTAGGAGTAGGAGGCAAAGGACGCGGCTTCGGCGCGTGCTGTGCAAACTGCGCGGCGATGTCCGCCTTCTGCGCCTGTTTCTCGCGCACACGCAATGCCTGGTTGTTGGCTTTGATGCTGGGGCGGCGCTGACTATCAGCGGTGAACTTCGCCAGCATCTGAGCATATACACGCTGATAGTCATGGCCGGACATCGTGGCGGAATGGCCCGCGTAGGCTTTTTTGAGGGTTTTGGCGACCTCAAAGGATACTTCAGGAATACCCACCGTCTTGTTCTGCAGCGGAATGTGGCTGCCGTCATCCGGATGCACGGCATAAATCACCGTGCAGTCCTCTGGGTTGAACAAGATGTCGATGTCGCTGAGGCTCCGTTCACGCGCCAGCACTGCCAGCGCCTGACTGTGGAACTGAAACCCCTCAAAATCGATACCGTAATGATGGATTGTGCGATTATCCCGGTTGACCTCTAACAGCAATTTTTTGAGTTGATCGAGTGAAGGCGGCGGTACGGGCAGGAAGTTGGTGAGCGCTTCATCCATGGCACTCTTGATGCTCATAGGCTTGCCATGGCGGAACCCCAGCTTTTGATTCGGTTTATGGATGTACACATCCGCGACGAAGGTCACCACCTGGCGATAGATCTCGTCGATGGAGTAACAGGCTTCGGCAGCCGCCTTGGCATGGCGGTTTTTGATGCGCTTGTCCTGGCTTTTTTTCGCTCCCGGCATCTTGCTGAACAAGCCTTCATCCGCCGCTTTGAAGAAGGATTCCACATGCGGTTTATCGTCGCCGCGCGCGATGCGGGCATACTCGATTTGAATACCGAGTCGGCGCACGATAGCCAGAGCCAGATCCGAGAAATTCTCTGACGCGTTGTCGAGCACTACCAAGGCAATCCCACAGGGATGCACCCAATTTGTTTTGATGCCAAACCGCGCGTTGAAGGCCGGGTCTTTCGGCATTAAAAAAAACTCAAACACTTTGAGCAGGGTGTATTCGCTGGGCTTGCCGCCACTGACGAATACACCTACGGGGTAAGAGGTACGCGCGCAGACCATGGCGTACAAGGTCAGCTCCGTGTAGCGATGGCCATACTCGTCACAGCAGTACACATCAATCGTCTTGGCATCAATCTCCACCCGTTCAAAAGGCAGTTTGACGTCGTACCGGCGGACGGCTTGCCGGTTCCACAAATTGTAGGTACGCGGGTCGAGTCGCCCCTCTTTAACCAGTGACTTCGGCAGCTGTTGGAGCATACGCGCGATGGTTTTGCGATCGACTTTCTCATCGGCTCCGGTGGCCTGATTGTGCGTCTTCAGTTCCTCGTTGACCATCAATGCCACGGAAGACAAATTGACTTTGTCGTCCTTCATAAAGGTCTGAATCAACACCTTCTCGGCGACCGCCTTCGCTGCGGTTTTTTTGGCCCAGCCCGTCCCCCCTCGACGACTGAAGTTGGGAATGAGACCTTCAAAGCCTAAGCGTTTTAAGTCTTTGCGATAGCGCTGAATGGTCTTGTTTGACGGGCGTTTATGACCGTGCCGCTGACAGTATCTATCAATCTGTGCATCGCATATCGACGGGTCGAGACCTTGCTTTTCCAGCGAACGCTGAAACTCGAGCAGCTGCTGACGAAAGTCAGCCTCGCGTTGTTCGCTGACCGTCCAGGAACGCTGCGTGGCTTCAATTTGCCGTTGCGACAGCTCAATCTCGCCCGAGGCAATGAGATTGTAAAAGGCCCGTATATCGACAGCACGCTCCACTCCACCCTTGGCCTCGAGGACGATATCGCCCAATGTCGGCTTGATCGCCTTGATGACGTAACAAGTCTCCTGCCAAACCACGGCTTGGCTCACTTGCAGATTACTGTTCATAACGAATGACCTCGAATGCGCTCAAACTGCCGAACGCCGGAACGATGTCGAAATCCATGTGCTCAAACAGATGACGTACCAAGTCGAACCTTATGAGCCCAAGCAATACTCCTGCGGCCAACTGATAGTTCAGCGGCACATCGCCGGTTAGCACTTGGGTGACGGGCCCCGTCAGCGCATGAGGATCGCGCGCTTGCAAGGAAGCTGCCCAACTGGGGAGGGAAGGGGCAGCTTGCGCCAAGTACTGCATGAAGAGTTGAGCGTTTCTCAGGTAGTGGCCAGTAAAATCGGCCTCCGTGATGACAATGAAACGCAAACCTTGCTGGCGCAGAGCCTCGCGTACGTTCTCCAATAGCGCCTTGTGCTCCTGCACGAATGCGCGGGGTTTAACTTCGACCACGACCTGTAGGTCGTCCAGATCCACGGCAAAATCCGGGGTGTAATACACCGCTCCCGATGGCTTTATCAGGTGCTTCGCCGCCAGCCGTTCGCCCGTTGATAAATCAAGCGTAAACGGTTGGGCGCGATAGGCCCGCACCCGGGGGTCTAGCTCTAATGCCTGCGCGACCGATTGCTCCAGTCGCGACTCCAGCCGAATTTCGACAAACCCATTTTTCGGCGAGCATATGACATGTGCCCTTCGCGCCCGCTTGGAGCGCTTGGCGACGTCACGGCTGAAGGCAGGGCTTTGGGTATCAAGTTTCATTGGTACACTTCACCAAATATTCGAACTGTTAGGTATAACCCCGACTCGGTAGACTGTCAATATTTGGTGAGGTGTACCCAAAAGGGTAGGCACACCCTTGCATTGGGTTGGGGGAAGAGGAATGGGGAGACAGGCTAAACAGCCGTGGTACATGCTTTTTCAAGCAGTGCGTTCTCGTATCAATGCCTATCAAGGCACTGACAGCATCAACTTACTGATTCGACAATTGGCGCAAGAGGCAGGTTATGACGCCAAAGTCGTCTCGCGCATGCTCAAGGCTGGTAATTTTCTCGTCAGCCTTTCGCCTACGCTGGCCCCGGAACAGGTCAAGTGTGGCTATGCGCATATTGAGCTCTTGGAACGCTTGCATCAGCTGGACGCCATCGTCGCAACTTCCATGCTATCCGCGACCCTGGCGAACCAACACACCTTACAAACCTTACGCGAAACCATAACGCACTACGCCACCGTAGCCGGTACACCGGCCACCACTGCCCGTTCAAAGGCACGTAGCCGCGTGGCTAACCATGAGCGTCTGGCGTCGGCGGCCATCCTAGACGCGGGCGCGGATTTTTTTGGCTTTCCGGGTGGGGAGATCATCAAGGTCACTCACTCCGATTTTTTTAGCCAATTTTTCATGATCCAGCTCAACGGACAGCAGAAGGCTGCCATCTTTATTCGAGTTGGCGACACCTCCCGCAAGCAAGAAAAAGCCGCCGCCGACCTCCTGAAACTGGCGAGCATGGCCCGACCCTATTTCGAAAAAATCTGGTTTGTTTTCCCCGAGCCCTCCGGGGTGGTACACGAGCTTGCGTATCATGCTCATGCCATCAAAGCGTTTGATAACTGGCTGTCCCTGGCCACGCTGAGCGAAGAGGAACAGGCGATTGAGAAGTTCTGGAACCTAGCACGCGCCTTCACTGAAGAGCTGTTTGGCGGTAGTCCCCTCAAGTGGGAAGGCTTTGCCGTTCTGGATAAGGCGAAGAAAAATGGAGAGTTCTTACCCGTTCTGGAAACCGTAGCAACCGATGCGAACTAGACCCCGGAGCGCTCAGGCCTGCCGAGCTGGTGCTGAAAATGGGCATTTTCTCCAGGTGGTATGGCGCACGTAAAAAATTATGGGAAATTATGGCTGGCTTATAATTGGTCATTTTTTGAGCAATCACTCACCCATGCTCACGGCTTCTCTGCATGGTGATCAAGACGGAAACTTTGACCAGTAATCGCTCTCTCTGCATGCCAGCCCCAGTGCATGAAGCGCAACGTCTGCGAGGTTTAGCCAATACATTCAATGCTGGGCATCATTCATTTAACCCTTACCGAACAGCCTCACAAAGGCAGTGTGTTTCGCTTGGCACCACGTCTCAGTCAGATCGCCATTGAGCTCCAGCGCTTCGAAGATACTTTTGACCTGCTCATTGCTGATCAACTTTGCCGTGAGCATTTTCTTGAGCAGCTCATGACCATGCCAGACAGCAATGTCGAAGTCTTGAGCGAGCTGGTGCATGCCCAAGTCATCCGTGACCACTGCGATGCACTTCGTCCTCGACGTCTTTCAGAATGGTCAGAACGTAGTTTTTCTGCCCAAACGCAACGCCCAACATCGGTCGTACACGCTTCGCCAGCCGTAGATACGCATTGGTATCCAGCAAGACGAGCGTGGACGCCGCACTCAACGCGCCAGCTCGCCATAAAGCGCGGTGGCATCACTGAGTGACACGTCCATGATTTGCTGTACATACGACGGGCCCGTGCCATGTTCGCGAATCATGCGCTTCAGCGCCAGGAAGAACTCTGACTGAAACACATTCGACGCAGCAGCAAGGTATTGCGCGGGTTTGGGTGGGGTCGGATCAAACAGAAGCGTGCTGACCAGTTGGGGGGCTGAGCTGTTTCGCACCTTATGGATTGTTGTTTCAATCACCCGCAACGATGGCAGCTGGTTTTCCCTCGCATAGCCCTGTGTTTGTTGGAACACCGTGTTCAATGAAATTTGGTGATGCCGGGCATGCTGCTGCAGGACATTCACCTCCCCAGTTGCATTAGACGCCTGCACCGCTTCGGCATACGCGAGCTGAGCACAGGCCTCAGGAAACAGCAGGGCACCGGCAAAGGCATCTGCAAAATCCTCCCCCGCGTCACTCCCCGCCAGTTCGGGGGTGTAAACATGCGCCAGCTCATGAGCCATCCAGAACTTAAAGTCTTCCAGCTTGGTATCCAGGTTGATGAACACGAAGGTGACATCAGACGCTGGCAAGAGAATGTGCATTCCATTCTTGTGTTGCTGCTTGTGCCCCCAGAGGACGGGCACGAGCACCGCGCCACACGCCTTGAATTCGGCGATCAGCGCCTCATACCCGAGCACACTGCGCTTACCCAGACCCAATTTATTGCGTACCTGGGACGCATCGCTCTGCAAGCGTGCATAGCTGGTGGAGGGCGACGAAATCTGGGTACGTAAGGTGGGCAGCTCCGGCAAAAAGTCGACCAGCGGCTTGAGTAAGCCGCCGATGCCCAGCGCTTTGAGAATGTGTTCATCGGTGGTTTTGGCGCCCGCCTTCTTGCGGAACGCCACCACGGGCTGATCCGGAGGCGGCGCGACCAACTGTGAAAATGAAAGCTGCAGTGTGGTGGCCAACTTCAGCAGTTTGTCTGGACGAGGAAAATCCTTGCCTTTGAGCCAGTTGGTGACGGACTGCGCCGAGACCCCCAACTGATCGGCCAGGTCTTTTTGTGTCCAGCCACGCTGAACGAGGGCCGCGCGGAGCGACTCGGTATGTAGGGTATTTTGCATAGTAGCCAATGTAGTGCCTCACCCGATCAAAATCAAGTTTAATCAAGTTTTACTCACGATATGGTGGTCAAAACCGACATACGCTTGAGGCGCTGCCCGACAGGGAGGCAAAACCAGCCGCCGCTCGTACGCGTAATTGGACGTTTATGCAGCCACGAAAATCTCGGGGGAATACATAAAAGAGAACGATGCGACTGGAACTAATGAAAAAACCGACTCTCCCTTCGCAAGCATTTTGCTGGGGATTTCAGCGCACGCATGTGGGTGATTGAAAAACGGGTAACCGTTCGCAGAGGCGAGAGGGCGATATCATATTCAACACTGCTCAGCTCCTGACTTCAGCATAAAAAAAATCGGTATATTTATTTCCTTTCTGAAGGAACAGAATAAGGTTTTTCTTGGCCCTTGTTATTCCGGTATACACTGCCTCCACGTTATCATCGCTCATCAAAATATAGATGGCCGTTTGCGTCTCTAAACCCTTAAAGCTCTGAACCGTAGACAACTTGACCAGACCACTGTTTAAATTAAATGAAAATTTACGACTGTCTCTGATAAGCTTTCTGGCAGCCTCTCTTTCACTTTCAGGCAGCTCCAGTATTTCTAAGTGCTCCTCTTCACTCTCAAATGTCGTTTGTGTTCTTTCGTTTAACGCTAATCTAAACCTTTGATCCAGTTTTCTCAGTATCGCAATATTGGTTGAGACTATGCATACATCATTGGGATGCAATGAATTACTTTTAATACGCTTCTGAATCGTGTCAAAAATGGAAAAGGCACTGCTGACACCATCAAATTCGTGCCGTTCAACAAGATCAAAGGCAAGCATTCCTTGTTGAGGCTCCGTTAAAACCAGATCAATGTCATACTTTATTAAAAGATATTGTTCCTGAAACTTTTTTGAAACAAGCGTCAATTTCGAGTCAGCAGAGGATCTAAAAGACCTAGTAAGCCTCTCCCAACGACCAAACCCCTGAACCAGGGCCGGATTTTTACTACTTAAGTCACGACCATATATATTCTGGCTATCATCACCAAATAAAACCATTTCGCCATCTTCATCTAAAAAATACCTCCGAATTATTTTAATCCACTGCTGCTCGTAGTCTTGCACCTCATCGATCAATATAGTTTTGTACTTATAGATCCTCTCATCATGATTTTGAAATACATCCTCATTTGAAAACAGATCATCGAAGTACTTCGACCACAGCTCTTTTCCCTGTGGCGGCTGTATCAAAAGTCCACACTTATTCATCTCCAAGGCAATCAGAGAATGATAATTGGAGATGTTAAATGCCCCCCATGAGAACCCCTCTCTGACATTACTTATCTTATCGCGAATATAGCTCTTTAATGTCTTGTTGAACGTTAAAATAAGTACTTTCTCATCGTGTCTCTTGTGCGCGTTTACTGCTCTTTTCGCCAGTATGGTTGTTTTTCCAGAGCCAGCCACTCCTTTCATCTTTTGAAAGCCTGGCTGGCTGATTGAGAGCCTGGACTGCAAGGAACTGTAAGCTATGTCAATTCCTTGCTCCATAACATGATAGGGCGGTTTGAGGTAGCGCTTCAGTTCATCATAAGCTTCGTCTAAAAACAGCAGATTTTCAGTTCTTATTTCATTAAGTAACTTTGAAAGGCTGTCCCTATCAATGGACATCCCTCTGTCTCGACTGATCTGCCTTGACTTATTTGTAAGATAGTCCATTTTTTTGTCGTACTGCACATCTTGAACCTCATTGTTTTTATATTGGTAGTTCAAGGCTTTCTTTTTTTCGGCCAACTCAATTTCGGCAGAAGCATATATACTTGATAATTCTTTTTTGGTGGCATTATGAAAGTAAACAAATGTTTTTATTGTACTGTAAAATCTTTTATCGAGTGCGTACCTTTCGGCTAAGCTACTCACATGCAGGTTAAATATATTGTTTTTGTAGCCAAATGCTTGTTGCGCAGGGGATCTGATAAATTGATTACTGCTGCCCACTCTCCACTTATTATCCGCATCTACATGGTACGCAGACAAGTTCCAATCTTTCACCTCGATGATTAAAGCCCCACACTTCTTTCTCATTACGATAATATCAGGCATATCACCGTTCAAAAAAGGCTGGAAGTAAACTTCATATTCAGACCCGAGATTTGCAGACAAATACTCTAGAATATGCAACTCTCCCTCTGTGGGCTTGACCTTTAATCGATGTATATTTTCAAAATCAGGGTAGACCTCGGCCATTTTTGTGTTCGCCATTCCATTTTTTCGGTTAAGAAGCAGAGGTAGTTGCTCTCACACAAGGCGTCTGTCTTATTCGAAGCGCAGATCAACCAACAGAGAGGGGTATGTTTTTTGTGCCCCCTACATCAGCGACACTCTTCCACCCGGACGAAGAAGCAATGAGTAAAACGTAGTTGGATGGAAAAACTGCGCGATCCGCTCTGGCCAATGATCCATTCCGATGCCTTGCTGATCACCGAGGTGCTCGATACCGCTCCAAATATTCTGTAATTGTGCTTTTCGCTGACGCCAACTGCGCAGGCGACAGCTCTTTGGCTACCGCATCACATAGCTTACGTACACCTTTCATAAAGACGCGATTCTTAATGGACAGCGAAAGCCACACATAGGCGCTCTCATCATCCTGCGCGACGCCTTCGCCGTTCTTGTACAGTCCGCCCAAGATGTACTGAGCCCAGGCATACCCCTGCTCAGCGGACTTGCGATACCAGATTGCTGCCTCTGCAAAGTCTTGCGGCACGCCTCGTCCCTTCTTGTAAAGGCGCCCGAGTGTGTACTGAGACAAGTCAAACCCCTGCTCAGCAGACTTGCGATACCAGGCTGCGGCCTCTACGAAATCTCGTGAAACACCTCGCCCTTGGGCGTACAGGGCTCCGAGTGCATCTTGGGCCAAGTCGAATCCCTGCTCTGCCGCCTTACGGTACCAGACAGCGGCTTCTGAAAAATTCTGGGGGGTGATTTTGCCGCTTTCGTAAACATCGCCCAGAGCATACTGAGCCCAAGCCGATCCCTGTTCGGCAGCCTTAAGGTGCCAAACCATCGCTTCTGCGAAGTTCTGAGGGACACCATGGCCATTCGTATACAAGCGTGCAAGCGCGTCCTGAGCCGAAGCGTGCCCTTGTTCGGCCGCTTTGCGATACCAGGCTGCCGCTTCCGCGAAGTCCCGTGAGCAAATTTCGCCTTTCTCGTATAGACATCCTAGAGCGTATTCGGCCGAACGGTTCCCTTGGTCAGCGGCTTTCGTATACCAACTCTGCGCTTTCGCGGCGTTCTGCCTGACGCCATCCCCTTTTTTGTACAGATCTCCCAGGGCAAGTTGGGCCCAGCTATATCCTTGCACAGCGGCTTTTCGGTACCAAGCACCAGCTTTTGCATAACTCTGTCGGACGCCGTCCCCCCGCTTGTACAGATCGCCTAGGGACTGCTGGGCAAAACAATGGCCTTGTTCAGCAGCCTTTCGGTACCAGGCTGCCGCTTTCACCAAACTCTGTGAAACTCCGTCTCCATTTTCGTATAAGCAGGCCAAAGCATACTGAGCCTCGACCCGCGCCTCGCTGGCCGTTTGGTAGAAACAGACTGTTGTTACCCCGAAACTGTCCGGAACATGTTCATCTTCATAAAAAGCGTCCAACGCCAGCTCGATCGAGTTAGCTGCTTGCTCAGCCGCTTTGCGGTACCAAGCTGCCGCTTTGGCGGTGTCCTGTGGGAGACCTTCCTCGAACTCATAAAGACGTCCCATAGTGTACTGAGCAGCAGTATGTCCCTGCGTGGCGGCCTGGTGGTACCAACTGGCCGCTGTCACAACGTCCTGCGCGACACCCTCACCACTTTCGTACAAGGTTCCAAGGAGGTATTGAGCAGAAGCATCCCCTTGCTTGGCTGTTTGGCGAAGGCTGTTCACGAATGATCGCTCCCTGATCTGATTTAAAGGTGCTCTCGCAGAGGCTCAAGCGATAAGTTGCAAAATGCTATCACTTGTTGCAATGGCACGCCTGCGATCCCTGCGCGTAATTGGACGTTATGGTGAATCGCCCCCACCGTGAGCCACCGCCTGGTGCAGCTGCAGGGGCATCCTGGTCGCCGGATGCCGCGACTGCGCTATACCACTACCCTGGGGACTGGTTGGACGCGAGCGCAGGGGATCAACATGAAACGAGCCATTGAGCAGGACACCTTGGCCGCGCTGGTCGAGACCGGCGCGGCGCGGGAGTTTCGCGTGCTGCGGGACGGGGAAGCCTGGCGCCTGGAACTGCGCCTCGGTGTGAAATGGTTACCGGTGCGCTCGCGGCGCGAACCGATCAGGTACTGGCGTTCGCTGACGGCGGTGGGGCGGTTCTGCGAGGGGGTGGGGATCAAGGTGCTGACCGTCGAGCTATGAGTCCGCGTCTCCTATCGCGGGCGCGCCCGCCAAATCTCCTCGATATCCAGGTTATCCAGGGCTTCACGCATTTTCCTGAACGCATTGTCAGAAAAACAGGGATGTCTGGTCGAACCAAACTCAAAGACATGACGGCAGGCCACATCCTCATCGATGCCCAAGTGCACGCGCAATGCTCTGGCCTTGGGCTGGGTTAAACCGATCTTCGCCGCAAGCTCTGATGCCCCTAAGTAAAACTTCTTCTGGAGATCTAGCTCACGCACCGCCGCCGCATCGGCAGGATCATCACCACCGATATAGCGGACAGGTGCGCCTTCCTTCTTAGTAAAGTGAACAACCAGGTTCACCCCTTCACCGTCCGTCCGAGTGCCTACCGTCGCCAGCCGAGGAAAGACCTCATGGATTCCTTGCCCGGCACGCACGGCTTTCTCGATACGGTCAATGTCGCGCTCTGAAACCTCTACCTCTTCGACGGCAATAGACTCCATCGCGAGCAGGGCACGAATGCGCGCACGTGCCTCATCACGATGCCTTCGGCCTGGCTCCAGTAACTCCCTGACCAAGCGATACTCGCGATCCACCAGAAACTCGAAATCGCCAGGGGGCATAGTTGAGACGGGCAATACCCGAGCCGGGATATGCTCGATCAACGCATCTTCCAGGGCTCGCTGAAGGTAGGCGTCAAAGGCGGTAATCAACGCCCGCGTATTGAGGTACAGCAGATCCTCGGCAACCACAATGAGCCAGTGTTGGGCCGCATCGCGCAAACTATCGACCGCGCGCATCACACCCGCTTCTTCGGCGGTCAGTCCGTGGTGAGCAATGCACAGACCGAGGCTCTTATCGAAGGAGATAGAACGCCCGGTAATATTATCGAACACCTTGGCTTTGTTCTGAACCAACACCGCCTTTAACAGCATCTCGCAGGCATGCTGGAGATGCAGAAGCACTGTGGTGATTCGCCCATCGTCATCAAAGCTGTTAAAGGCCTCCATTCCGGTGCGTAGGGAGCTGATGGACTTGTTTTTTAAAGTTCGAGCATCCCGGACTAGCTTCATAGGCAATCCCTTCAAAGTTCTGACAAAGCTCTAGAGCCGTCTCAGTCCCTCTCTCATCCGAGAGCCCTGACGACGTTAAATCCAGCATACGCGTCAGACACAAAAAATCAATAAAACCAAACAAAAGGATTTAATCCTTATTGACGAACAAAAATCCGTAGCCTATCTTGAGTCACAGATTCGTATTTCATCGGAGGTTCGCCACCATGCATACCACCCACCACTGCAAGGTCAGACAGTCACAGCGCGGGATCACGCCCAGCATGGTCGAATATGTGCTCATGCATGGCACCAATTGGACGCAGGACAGAGTCGTTCTTGGTAAGAAGGATGCTCAGAAACGACTGATAGAGCTTGAGTCTGAGAAACGCCTGCTGATGAAGATTACGGATAAAGGTGGCGTTGCCGTCATCCAAGAGGGGGATGCCCTGATCACTACCTACAACTGCTCTGGCCATCGCTGAGCCAACAACACCGGAATGAACATGAACGAGAAAATCTTCTACCAGCTGCTGGACACGGCTCGCGGATACGCCACCGCTTCCAACGACTCTGCCCTGTCGCTAATCCTCCAGCTGCTGTGCTGGTGGAAGCTGTCAAAGGAGGAACGTATTCCAAAGAGTCTCCGCTTTGAAGCTTGGGCCTTCGAACCGATTGCCGGCCAGCTGGATGCACTTCGACAAGCTCAAGATTCGCTTCCCTATTCGTTCATTTATGAAGGTGCATGGCAGTTCGCATTGCAAACACCGAATGGCCTACGCCCGGTATCGGAAAAAATCTTGCAGCTGGAAAATCAAGGCTTTCTCGACAACCTAGACCTCCGGGACGCAGGCTTCTGGATGGCTAGCGAGCCAAGCAGCGATATGGCCATTTCGCCCAGCCTGGCGGATCTCGTGGTCGCATTAGCCAAACTGAAGGGCGACGACGACGTCTACGTCCCTTGGGATCGCTCGGGCCAACTTGCTGCACGCATCATCCAAACCGGAGCCAGCACTTGGGTAGAAACCCAAAATCCAACGCTACTTTCCCCCCTGCTTTGTGCTGCAGCAAGCACAGGCTGGACACTCCATGTCACAGAGCCCCTTGCCAATCCTTCAGCGCTGGAAAAGGGCAAACTCAAACAATTCGGGTGCGCGGTTTGCTTTCCTCCAATGGGCCTTCGCTATCGTCCCGAGGTCATCAGCAACGACCTGCTGGGACGGTTCACGGAAAAGTCGCCGGTTGGCGACGTTCTTCAAATCCGTCATCTCCTTGCGCAAGTGAAAGGTCGGATCGTTACCGTGGTATCCAAAGCTCTCTTGTTTGGCACCGGCTCCGAACGCCAACTCAGAGAGTACCTCGTAGAGTCTGGCCTGATAGAAGCAGTGATCTCCATGCCTGCGGGCCTCTGTACCCACACAAATATCCCGGTAGCCATTCTGATATTGAACACCGCCAAGCCCTCGAAGCAGGTTCGCTTCGTGACTGCCGACGACGATGGCTACCGGACAACCGGTGCCAAAAGAAAAACTACGCTCATCAACCTAGATAAGCTGATTGATCTGGCAGAGTCATCCGAGCAGACGGAAATATCTGCCTCCGTATCTTTATCAGCAATCGCTGCCAATGATTACAACCTAGAGGTATCTCGCTACATATTGGACGACAAAGCACGTCGTTTAGCAGCTGCGCTTAGGGAGCATTCCTTTTCTCTATTGAGCGATCATTTCGAGATCATCCGCCCCAGGCAACACACGACCGCCTCTCGTGGTTCTAACGTCCTTGAAGTGCAAACCCTCGACTTGCCCGAGTATGGCTATCTCACTAAGGCCAGCAAAGAAGCACTGTTCGACCTAGATTCTCCCAAAGCCAATACTTACTTCCTGCAAGACAAAGACATCCTGCTTAGTTTTCGGGGTGCCATTGGTAAGGTGGCTATAGCCAACGATGTGCCTCCAGCAGGAGAGGGCGGATGGATTGCTGGTCAATCCTTTGTGATCTTGAGAGCTAGCAAACAAACCAAGTACCTACCTGAAGCGCTAGTAGTGTACCTGCGTTCGGAAATTGGTCAGGTTCTACTCAACCGAATGGCGGTGGGAGTAGCCATGTACTCCATACAGGTATCCGCCCTCAAGGAGCTGAAGATCCCTATCTCCTCGCCAGAGGAAATGGACAAGATGGCTCAAGCCTTTAAGCAGGAAGCACAGATTCAGATGGAAATTCAACATTTACGAGAAAAGCAATCCACATTAGCCGCAGGCTTCTGGCACCTATAACTCGCTTAGCAACAGAACTGCACACTTATTGAAATTATTCGAGACCAATACAATGGACATCCTCCAATACGAATCAAAAATCTGGGCCACTGCCGACTTGCTGCGTGGCTGTGGCATCAAAGAATCTGAATGGCCATCCTTCATGATGCCGTTTTTTGCACTGGCTATGATTGAAAGCCGCTTGGTGCGGATGTTTGACGACCTCAAAGCCGAGATTGGTGAAGATGCGTTTGCCAAAATTCACAAAGACGATCTGTACGACCTGATCAAAGACAAAGGCCAGGGCTATAACATTTTCATTTTTGAAAAATCCCAATCGTTGATGGATATTTGCAAGAACGATAAGTCATTTGATATCGACTTCGATGCTTACCTGAAAGGCTTTGATGGCGAAACCAAAGACCTGCTGGGCGTTGATGCCTCCGAGGGTGAAAAATTCCTCGACATCAAAGGTGTCATCACCAAGCTCAAAGCAAAGAAGGTGCTGCTTGGTTACACCAAACTGTGGGCAAAGATTGATCTCAAACCCTTCAACAACTCCGAAATCACCACGCTGGAAGAACACATCAAACGCAAGTGGGCGGACATTTCTGCCGAGACCGCCGGAGAGCAATACACCCCAGACGACGTGATCGCACTGATCGCCGAAATCATCTCTTCCAAAATCGAGGAGTCCGACACGCTCCTCAAAATCTACGACTGCACCTGCGGCGGCGGCAATATGTTGTTTGGGGTCGAAGACCGCATCAACCAGAAGTTCAAACGCCTGACGCAAACCTATGGCCAGGACTGGAACGATGCGCTGTATGCGCTGGCCAAGATTGAAAGCCGCTTTCGCCCAGATTCAAAAATCGAACACGGCAACACTCTGGTAGAAGACAAATTCGACAACGAAGAATTCGACGTCGTCATCGCCAATCCGCCCTACGGCGTGAGCTGGGCTGGCTACCAAAAAGACATCACCAACGACAAGACCGAGCGTTTCAAATACTTGCCCTCTATTTCAGATGGGCAACTGCTGTTCATGCAACACCTCATATCCAAACTTGACAACGTCGGCATGGGCGTGGTGGTACACAACGGCTCGACCCTGTTCAGTGGAGATGCAGGCTCGGCTGAAAGCAATATCCGCAAATGGATGCTCGATAGCGATATCGTTGAAGCGGTGATCCAGTTGCCCACCGATGAATTCTTCAATACCGGCATTTACACCTATTTGTGGGTACTCAATAAAAACAAGCAGGCGCATCACAAAGACAAAGTGATGCTGATTAACGCCAGCGACAAATTCAAACCGCTAAAGAAAAGCAAAGGTTCTAAACGCAAAGAGGTAGACGAAGCCAGCCGCCTGGAAATCGCCGCCACGCTCACCGCCTACCAAGACAATGATTACGCTCGCGTGTTTAACAAAGAGTTTTTCTACTTCAACAAACAGGCCATCATGCTCACCAATGTTGACGAGCAGGGCCGCACCTTTGAAGCGCATTTACCGCTGAAGGAAGACAAGTTCGGCGAAATGAAGCGTGCCAGCTCCATCGAGTTGACCCCCACCAAGATCACGCAGGGTGATATTGTGCTGACCGAACTCAGCATAACCAAATACGATGCGACCCAATACGCCTCGTTGGAACAATATCATCATGAGGCCATCAAAACCAAAACTGCCCAGCTTGACTACAAAGAGCAGCCCTTACTCATCACCACGGCTGACGCCAACTACTATTACGACGCCGATCAAGAAACCCTGATCAAAGAATCAGGCGGCAACAAAGAAGCGCTTGGTTGCGGAAAGATTATCGTTAAAGCCAGCCACAAAAAGGCCACCAAGAAACTGGCCGAGCGCATTGAAATCAGCGTGGAGCTGACGGCGGACTACCAAAAAGATTACGAAATCATTCCCTTTCACAAAGATCCCGATGCCAACCAGGCTGCCATCGAAGCCTTTATGGCACGCTACATCAGCAAGCCGTTTGTTTATCTGGAAAACGTGGTCGGCGTGGAGCTGAACTTCAACAAGATATTTTACAAACCCGAAACCCTGCGCCCCATAGGTAAGATTGCGGCTGAAATTGCTGAGCTGGATAAGGCGCTGAAGCTACTTGAAGCGGAGCTGGCATTATGAGTGCGGTGAAAGCTGAACGCTATGTGGCGTATAAAGATAGTGGTGTGGAGTGGATTGGGGAAGTTCCGGAAAATTGGAGAACAGTACGCTTAAAGGACTTAGGTTTTTTGCAAAACGGTATTAGTAAAAGTGGTGAATATTTCGGTTTTGGATTGCCGTTCGTAAGCTATGGCAATGTCTACAACAATACTATCTCACTAGAAAAAATTAAAACCTATGCAAATTCAACACTTGAAGATCAGAAAATTTATTCCTGCCGAACAGGTGATGTATTTTTTACTCGAACATCAGAAACCATAGAGGAAATTGGTTTTTCTGCCACCTGTTTAAAAACAATTCCAAAGTCTGTCTTCTCGGGATTCGTTATACGATTTAGACCAACTTCAAATAAATTGACGAAAGAGTTCTCGAAATTTTATTTCTCGGCCAATATTCTTCGTGCATTTTTTTGTAAGGAAGTGGCAATAGTAACGAGAGCCTCATTGGGTCAAGGTTTATTAAATAAACTCTCAGTCATTCTTCCGCCAATACCCGAACAAACCGCCATCGCTGGCTATCTTGACACCAAAACCTCGCAGATTGATCGACAAATAGACTTGCTCGGCCAAAAGGCGACCCAGTACGGCAAGCTCAAACAATCGCTGATCAACGAAACCGTTACCCGTGGTTTGGATAAATCCGCGCCAATGAAAGGCAGTGGCGTGGAGTGGATTGGGGAGGTGCCGGAGCATTGGGAGGTAAAACGTATTAAGGAAGTTTGCGACATCAATAAAAAAACTCTCACTGAAAAAACACCTGCCTCATATGAATTTGATTATGTTGATATTGGTAGTGTCACATACGGGGTACGAGAGTACACAAAAGAGCGAATGACCTTCGATTCTGCTCCATCTAGAGCTAAGCGTATTGTACAAAAAGGAGATACGATAATTTCAACAGTACGGACATATTTGAAAGCAATAATGAGTATTGATACGGAAGTTATCGATTTAATTGTCTCTACTGGTTTTGCGGTAATTACACCACGCAAAAAAATTGCAGATAGATATTGCTCCTATTTATTAACCTCAAATTGCATTGTTGATGAGGTTTGCGCTCTTTCAACTGGAGTCAGCTATCCTGCAACTAATGCGACGGTGATTGGCGATATGTTTTTCCTTATTCCTCCATTCACTGAACAAGTCGCAATTGGTAATTTTCTCGACGAAAAGACATCAAAAATAGACAACATCGTCACCACCATTAACCAGAAAATCGAACAGCTTAAAGAGCTGCGCAAGGTGCTGATCAACGATGTGGTGACCGGAAAAATAAAAATCGTGAGCGAAGGGGCTGCCGTATGAACGAACTCCATCTGCAAGACAAATTCCTGATCCCGTTCTTTCGGGAGGGCTTGGGCTTCAAGGAAGTCAAAGCCAATACGGTCACCCAGTCTCTGATTATTGAAGAAGACTTGCAGGCGTTTATTGCCGAGAGTTCGCTCAACCAAAAGCCCTACGAGACTTTGCTCAAAAAATACAAGGGCGATAAAAAGACCTTGCTGCAAGACCTAATGGCAGTGATTGCCGAGCGTATTGCCAGCAGCCGCAATATGGCTTTGTTCATCAACGCCAATAAGTCGATTACCTTTCAAGGCATCAAACTGCATTTGTTCTACACCAGTGACAGCGTGATTCACGGCAATGCCTTGTTTGATGAAAATATTTTTTCGGTGGTGCAAGAGCTGCCTTACAAGTTCAACCATCAAGGTGCGCAGATCTTTTCGTTCCGCCCCGACCTAGTGATGTTTGTAAACGGCATTTACCTCGGCTACAGCGAATTAAAAAGCAACTACACCAACCAGAGCGCCAGCAAGAACGGGCGCAGCAAGGTGCTGAAAGATTATTTTGAAGCTGTGAAGGTCTATCACCAGCACATCGACAGTAATGCCATGCTGAGCGACAAAGAAAAGCAGAGTGTGCGCAAAGACTTTCTCAAAATTTTTGAGAACGCCATTCACATCACTACCACTGACATTGGGGAAACCTATGTCATCCGCACCATTGTCGACTACTTTGACGAGATATTGGCTACCTGCCGCGAAGGCAAATTTGACCGTGAAGAAATAGAAAAAAAGGCCCACAGCGTATTCAAGCTCTACCCCCTGCTTGCAGACGATGCCGAAAAGAAGGACAAGCTCAAAGAGCTGTTTGCCGCTTTGTACGGCAAGCTAATGATCGAGAAGGAAATCCTGTATTACAACTTCATCGAGCGCGATGTCTATGTCAATAAAGGGGTGAAGGAGGTTAAAAGCGAGCAAGGCCATTTGATTTCTCCGCGCCCGAAGCAGAAGTTCGGCACCGACAAGATCATGGCCAAGATCGACGAATTTTTAGCGCACGAGCAAGAGCCTGACTATTTTGAAAAGCTGCTAGAGAAGCAATTAGTGGGTGTTGGCGAAGCCAAAAAGAAAGAACTGCTGGAAAAGCGCAAAGCCTACTCCAACAACAAGAATGTATATTCACTGCTCATGCAATACGCCGCCGGGTTCGGAAAATCCAATATCATCGGATGGTCAGCCTTGCAGTTAAAGGACTTACGCCGCCCCGATAGCCACGGCAAAGCGCAGTACGTGTACGACAAGATCATAATCGTGGTGGATCGCCTGCAACTGCGCAGCCAAATTGATTCGCTCATGCTGAACATGAACATCGACAAGCGTATGGTGATCGAGGCAACCAACAAGAAGACTTTTCAAGAAGCGCTGGCCTCTGACACCCGATTGGTGATTGTTAATTTGCAGAAGTTTGGCGCGGTACGGGAAATGCTCGACGCCGATGTGCTGAAAAAGCTGGCGGGCATGCGCATTGTGTTCCTGATTGACGAGATCCATCGTTCAAACAGTGGTGATCAGCACGAAGAGATGGTGAGCATTTTTGACGAGCTGCAAAGCCCATTTGATGGCGACGCCTACACCGGACAGGCCACCAAGAAGAACCTGATCATCGGTTTTACCGCCACGCCAGATGACCACACCCTGGCCCGCTTTGGCGAGTTCAGTGGCTATGCCGAAAGCGAGAAACTCTGGCGGCCCTTTGACTGCTACACGATGAAGGAAGCGATAGAAGATGGCTTCATTCTGAACCCACTGAAAAACATTGTGCCAGTCGCCTCCAAGATGCTGTTTGATTTACCCGCAAATCCGCTCGAAGGATTTACCGAGAAAGAATACAAGGACGCGCAGAAAAAACAGGTCTATGAAAACAGGGATCGTATCGATGCCGTCGCCAAGTATGTGGCCGACTTATTAGTCAAAGACGTGTACCGGCAAATACGCGGTACAGGCAAAGCAATGCTAGCTGTGTACTCAATCAAGGCGGCCATAGCGTATCAAGGTGCGGTGACTAAGCACTTCAACGTCTTGGTGAAGGATCCCAAGTACGTAAAGTACGCCGATGCGCCAATCCATGTGGTGTATTCCAGCAACCAGGATGAACAAAGCGCTACCGGACTCAATGGTGGCTTGACGGAAGAAAAGGTGCTGGAGAGTTTTGCGCTCAGTAAAAATGGTTTGATGATTGTTGTCGCTAAGTTGCAAACCGGTTTCGACGAGAAAAAATTGCACACCTTATTCCTGGATAAAGAAATCAAGGGGATCAGCGCCATTCAAACCATTTCTCGCGTGAACCGTACGACGAAATACAAGAACGACTGCAAGATTGTTGATTTTTCCTACAACAACGTGAATGTGCAAAACATCAAGGATGCTTTCGAGCATTTTTCTGATGTGGTGGTGAGTGACTTCGACCCGTTTGGCGACAAAAAGGTACTGGACGTATTGCTGAGCGAATTGAAGAAGTCTGATACCTACGACAAATTTTTTGCCGTATTCATGGGTATCTACAATGACGCCGCTAAGCGCGACGATCCAGAGAGCTATTTGGACTTTGAAAGCAGCCTGAAGAAATACATCGACGCCAATCCGCAGCGCACCGCCGATACCAAAGCCAAGGCATCGCAGTATTTCACCATTCTCAATCGCATTGAATACGTGATTGAGTTGGATGCGAAGTACAGCGCACCGATCTTTTTATTCTTCTGGCGCAAGTTCAATACGCTCTACAATATGCTGCATAGAAGCGAGGACATTAAAGACCCGATTGAAGTGTATTTTGACAACCAGATTGGCATGATTGAAGTGCTGCCAGATGATCAAAAAAAGAAGAAAAGAAAGCCAACAGAAGTTGCTGTGGGCACACCACCGGGCCCTGGTGGGCAGTTTGATATTTTGGCCATCATTGCCGCCCGTAACGAACAGGAAGCAAAGACGGGAACATTGATCAAGGATTTCGAAGCCAAAATCGTTGATTTCTTCCGCTACGTGCGTGAGTCCAGCGAGGGCGAACGGTTGATCGTCAAGATCAAATCACACGTTTCCGAGCATGAAATTTACGACGATTTTGCCAAAATTTATCGTCGGTACAAAGCGCTCCATAGGCAGACTGTTGGCGACTATTTTTTCAAGGAAACCGAAGATCTGGTTGAAAAGCTGTGTGATGACTTTGAAATCACCGTACGAGATGCGCAGTGAGTGAGCCAAGCAGTTATGTGGTAATCCCTGCATTTTCGCTACTTAGGCCGTGAGAGCAGTTCATGCGTCCAACGCCATGCACCGCATTTCCGCGTATTCTTGATTGACCAGAACACTGAGTCACCCCCTCATAAATGACAAAACCCCGGCAGATCTTAGGATCTGGCGAGGTGTTGTCAGCAGGGCTGATTTAACAGCGTACCAATTTACAGCCTGTCAAAAATCGACCCTTTATGAGGGTAATAGATCTTTTCGTACAGACGGGTTGCATATTCATCTGTCATCCCAGAGATGTAGTCACAAACAACTCGCATCTTTTGGCTGGCACTATCCACGCTGACGTATCTTTTCCGCGTTGAGGATGGCAAAAGCCTCTCTGGATCAGAGTTCAGCGCATCAAACAGTTCGATCACCAGTTTCTGACCTTTGAACTCCAACTGCTGAACATTGGGGCTCTCGATTACCTTGCTCATTACAAGGTTGAAGATATGCTTCAGCAATTTTTTATGATTTTCATCCATACATGCATTCCATTTGATCAGCGGTGTGGTTGCTGATGGCATTCCGGATTCTTTAACCACTGTATTGAGGATGAATTGGTGAACCAGTCCACCGATAGCTTTTTTTCGTTCGTAGCTTTCATCCGAGAACAGCTGATCAGCTAATTGGTTAACATCCCGCTCACAATTTATGAACAACACCGCCTTCCCTTGATTATGTTCATCCCAATACTTTCGGGTAATCATTCCTAAAGAGATAGCATCTTCAAGATCATGCAGGCTGTACGAAATATCATCCGCCAGCTCCATAATCGACGTATCAAGTCCCTTGTAGATTGGCTTCATGTGACTTGACTTATGCTTACGCCACGTCGTGAACTCGGCTTTTTCTGCCTGTGCTAGAGGTGCCAAAACCCAGTCCACTACATCACGCTCATCATCCAGATAACACTTGGGCGGGTGCTGCTCTTTAGCTTTACACAGCCAGCGCTGAGCAGGGACTTGTCCGTACGCAGTCTCACCTACCAGTTCACTATACGGTGCGGGATACTTCAGTACGCCTAAAAGAAGGCGACGAGTTGGGTTTAGACCATGATCAGCAGTGTACTTATCCAGTCTCGACAGGATGCGTAATGTCTGGCCATTGCCCTCAAAACCACCGGAATCACGCATACACAAGTTCAAGGCAACTTCGCCACCATGCCCAAAAGGAGGGTGCCCAATATCGTGTGCCAGGCAAATAGAACTCATAAGCGCTGAACGCGGCAGAGCTTCGATGATTTCCTCGTTATCCTTATGGCGCTCTTTAAGCCATCGCACAATTCCAACACCAATCTGTGCCACTTCCATCGAATGGGTAAGGCGCGTACGGTAGAAATCGCTTTCCCCTAAACCCAACACTTGTGTTTTGGATTGCAAACGACGGAATGCCGATGAGTGAATTAGGCGGGCGTAATCACGCTCCCACTCCGAGCGAACCTCACCGGTACGGCGCGGATCTTCTAACCGACGTTTTTCCCAAATATTTTCAGTCATCAAAACCTTCCCTGTCAGTTAATTTGAACTCTGCGACTGTCGGCTGCGAATATTGCTGATCTGAGGAGTTAGTTGGCCTCGATTGTACCAAACACCCTAACCAAGCCCGCCATAGGCCAGCCCCTTATAAATCAAAAACCCCCGGCGCTATCGTGAGCAGGCGGGGGTTTTATCAGCAGGGCAGTGGACAGTTAACTCTGGCCGAACCGCTTAACTTTGGCCGAAGTGGCAGATAACTTTGTCCACCTACACCGCTGGATCAGAAGTCCAGGTTGGATACCGCCAAGGCGTTGCTTTCGATGAAGTCACGGCGAGGTTCGACCGCATCACCCATCAGGGTGTTGAAGATCTGGTCAGCGCCAATGGCGTCTTCGATAGTCACTTTCAGCATCCGGCGAACGCTTGGGTCCATGGTGGTTTCCCACAGCTGATCCGGGTTCATTTCGCCCAGACCTTTGTATCGCTGGATAGTGTGGCGCTTGGTGCTTTCGGCCATCAGCCACTCCAATGCTTCCTTGAACTCGGTGACGGCTTTCTTACGCTCTCCGCGTTGGATGTATGCGCCCTCATCCAACAGAGTGCTCAACTGTGCTCCCAGCGAAACGACAGTTTTGTAGTCGTTGCTGCCAAAGAAGTCGCGGTTGAAGGTGACGTAGCTCGACAAGCCGTGGGAGGTCAGCTCGACTTCCGGCAGCCACACGCCACGCTCACGATCTTCACGCAGGCTGGCTTTGTAGACCAGGCCAGACTTCTCGACAGTGCGCAGGCGGGTTTCGTACTGGGTCAGCCATTCCTGCATGGCGGCGTGATCGCCGAGTTTTTCCAGGCTCACGGCCGGCAGGTAGATGAAGTGCTCGGTCAGCTCCTGCGGGTACAGGCGCGACAGACGCTTGAGGGTCTTCATCACCATGCGGAAGTCATTCACCAGACGTTCCAGCGCTTCACCGGAGATGCCTGGAGCGTCTTCGTTGAGGTGCAGGCTCGCATCTTCCAGGGCCGACTGCGTCATGTACTCTTCCATGGCGTCGTCGTCTTTGATGTATTGCTCTTGCTTGCCTTTCTTGACCTTGTAAAGCGGCGGTTGGGCGATGTAGATGTAGCCACGCTCGATCAGCTCTGGCAACTGACGGAAGAAGAAGGTCAGCAGCAGGGTACGGATGTGCGAACCGTCGACGTCAGCATCGGTCATGATGATGATGTTGTGATAACGCAGCTTGTCGATGTTGTACTCTTCGCGGCCGATGCCGCAGCCCAGCGCGGTGATCAAGGTGCCCACTTCCTGGGAAGAGATCATCTTGTCGAAACGTGCTTTCTCGACGTTGAGGATCTTGCCCTTCAGTGGAAGGATCGCCTGCGTCCGGCGGTTACGACCCTGCTTGGCAGAACCGCCAGCAGAGTCACCTTCCACGAGGTACAGTTCGGAGAGGGCAGGGTCTTTTTCCTGACAGTCAGCCAGTTTGCCCGGCAGGCCAGCAATGTCCAACGCGCCTTTACGGCGAGTCATCTCGCGAGCCTTGCGCGCCGCTTCACGGGCACGCGCCGCGTCGATCATCTTGCCGACGACCAGTTTGGCTTCGTTCGGGTTTTCCAACAGGAAGTCGGAGAAGTACTTACCCATTTCCTGTTCGACAGCGGTCTTCACTTCGGAAGACACCAGCTTGTCCTTGGTTTGGGAGCTGAACTTCGGATCCGGCACCTTCACCGAGATAATCGCCGTCAGGCCTTCGCGAGCGTCATCACCCGTGGTGGCGACCTTGTGCTTCTTGGCCAGGCCTTCCTGCTCGATGTAGGTGTTCAGGTTACGCGTCAGTGCGGAACGGAAACCCACCAAGTGAGTACCGCCGTCACGTTGCGGAATGTTGTTGGTGAAGCACAACAGGTTCTCGTTGAAGCTGTCGTTCCACTGCAGGGCGATTTCCACGCCGATGCCGTCTTCACGCTGGATGTTGAAGTGGAACACCTGGTTGACCGCCGTCTTGTTGGTGTTCAGGTATTCAACGAACGCACGCAAGCCACCTTCGTACTTGAACAGCTCCTCTTTGCCGCTGCGCTCATCCTTGAGGACGATGCCGACACCTGAGTTGAGGAAGGACAGTTCACGGATACGCTTGGCCAGGATGTCCCAGCTGAAGTGAATGTTCTTGAAGGTTTCGCTGGAAGCCTTGAAGTGGATCTGGGTGCCGGTGGTGTCGCTGTCGCCAACGATGGCCATGGGCGCCTGCGGCACGCCGTGCACGTAGGTCTGTTCCCAGATCTTGCCACTGCGGCGAACGGTCAGTACCAGTTCTTCGGAGAGGGCGTTCACTACCGACACACCCACGCCGTGCAAACCGCCGGATACCTTGTAGGAGTTATCGTCGAACTTACCGCCGGCGTGCAGTACGGTCATGATGACCTCGGCTGCCGAGACGCCTTCTTCTTTGTGCACATCTACCGGAATGCCTCGACCGTTGTCACGAACGGTGATGGATTCATCCGGGTGGATGATGATGCTGATGTCGTCGCAGTGACCGGCCAAAGCTTCGTCGATCGAGTTGTCCACCACCTCGAACACCATGTGGTGCAGACCGCTGCCATCGTCAGTATCACCAATGTACATACCGGGACGTTTGCGCACGGCATCCAGGCCTTTCAGCACCTTAATGCTCGATGAGTCGTACGTATTTTCTTCGCTCAATGCCTTCACTCCCGATGGTCGTGGGTCTGGGTGATACGGCCCTGTTCCACGTGGAACAGAGCGACTGGCGTTTCCGTCTGCCAGCCTTCCCTCAATAATTCATGATCTACACAGGTTATGAACACCTGGCAGCGTAAGTCTTCCAACAAGCGGCAAAGCGCGCGACGGTGCTGCTCGTCCAATTCGGACGGCAAGTCATCCACCAGATAAATACACTGACCACGCCGAGCCTGACTCACCAAATGCCCTTGGGCAATTCGCAATGCACAGACCACCAGCTTCTGCTGACCGCGGGACAAAATATCCGCAGCATTGTTTGCCCCCAATCTAAGGCGCAAATCTGCTCGCTGCGGACCGGCCTGGGTATGACCCATTTGCTGATCCCGTTGCAGGGATCCGGCAAGCACTGCACTCAGTTCGCGGTCTTTGTCCCAGCCTCGGTAATAGCTGAGCGTCAAACCCTCAAGCTCAACCAGCTCGCTCAAGGTCTGTTCAAAGACTGGTTTCAAGGCTTTGATATAGGCGCGGCGGTATTCATCAATTTCAGCGCTGGCCTGGCACAGTTCCCTGTCCCAAACCGCCTGCGAAACGGCGTCAAGTGTACCATGCCGCAGCCAAGAGTTTCTCTGGCGCAGAGCCTTCTGCAAGCGCTGCCAGGTCGACATGAATCGCGGTTCCACGTGGAACACACCCCAATCGAGAAACTGGCGGCGAATCTTCGGTGCCCCCTCCAGCAGGCGAAAGCTGTCAGGGTTGATCAGCTGTAAAGGCAGGATCTCAGCCAGCTGCGCAGCGCTACGGGCGTTTTGGCCGTCAATGCGAATCTGGAACTCGCCCTGTCGGTCCCGGGATATGCCAAGAGCACTCTGTCCGCCTTCAGCCAATTCGACTTGGCCAAACACGGTGCACGCCAACTGTTCATATTGAATGACGGGCAACAAACGGGTGCTGCGAAACGAACGGGCGAGCCCCAGCAGGTGAATGGCTTCCAGAACACTGGTTTTGCCGCTGCCGTTAGCGCCGTAAAGAATGTTGATTCGGGGGGAGGGGGAGAAGGTCACCGGGTGCAAATTGCGCACCGCGGTGACCGAGACGCGACTTAAGGACATCTCGTTGTGCTGATTACAGGCGCATCGGCATGACGACGTAGGCCGAATCATCGTTGTCGGACTCTTGCACCAGCGCACTGCTGTTGGAGTCGGACAGGATCAGGCGAACCTGTTCGGTAGTCATTACGCCCAGCACGTCGAGCAGGTAGCTCACGTTGAAACCAATCTCCAGGTTACCGCCGTTGTACTCAACGCCGACTTCCTCTTCTGCCTCTTCCTGTTCCGGGTTGTTGGCCTGGATTTTCAACTGACCGCTGGCCAGCTGAAGGCGAATGCCACGGTACTTCTCGTTGGACAGAATCGCGGTACGGCTGAAGGCCTCACGCAGCGCCTGGCGATCACCCAGCACCAGTTTGTCGCCGCCCTTAGGCAGGACGCGCTCGTAATCAGGGAACTTGCCGTCCACCAGTTTCGAAGTGAAGGTGAACTCACCGGTGGTAGCGCGGATGTGGTGTTGACCCAGGACGATACTGACGTTGCCTTCAGGCTCGGTCAGCAGACGAGCGAGTTCGAGGATGCCTTTGCGCGGTACGATGACCTGATGGCGATCCGGCTGACCGATGTCGGCCTGCATCGAGCACATGGCCAGACGGTGACCGTCGGTGGCCACTGCGCGGATGATCCCCGCGGAGACCTCCAGCAGCATGCCATTAAGGTAGTAACGCACGTCCTGCTGGGCCATGGCGAAGCTGGTGCGTTCGATCAGGCGACGCAGCTTGCTTTGCTCCAGGCTGCAGGTCAGTGAGCCTGGGCCTTCTTCCACCGTCGGGAAGTCGTTGGCCGGGAGCGTCGACAGCGTAAAACGACTACGGCCAGCCTTCACCACGAGCTTCTGTTCATCGACCTTGATGTCGATCAGGGCATCGTTCGGCAAACTCTTGCAGATGTCCATCAGCTTGCGCGCAGGGACCGTGATGGAACCCGGGTCGGCCGGCTCTTCGAGCTCGACACGACCGACCAGCTCGACTTCCAGGTCAGTACCGGTCAGCGAGAGCTGCTGGCCTTCGACAACCAGCAGCACGTTAGAGAGCACCGGCAAGGTCTGGCGGCGCTCGACGACGCCTGCGACCAGTTGCAGGGGTTTCAACAGGGCTTCGCGTTGAATGGTGAAATGCATGGTCTAGTCCCTTGCCTTAATTAGCTGCGCTGGAATTCATCAAGTGGTCAATGTACGCAGCAGGTTCTTGTAGTCCTCGCGGATGTCCGCGTCGGATTCCTTAAGTTCGTTGATCTTGCGGCAGGCGTGCAAAACCGTGGTGTGGTCACGGCCACCAAACACATCGCCGATTTCCGGCAGGCTGTGGTTAGTCAACTCCTTGGACAACGCCATGGCAACCTGTCGCGGACGTGCCACCGAACGCGAACGGCGTTTGGACAGCAAGTCGGAAATCTTGATCTTGTAGTACTCGGCGACCGTACGCTGAATGTTATCCACAGAGACCAATTTGTCTTGCAGCGCCAACAGGTCCTTCAGGGATTCGCGGATCAGCTCGATGGTGATGTCGCGGCCCATGAAGTGCGAGTGAGCGATGACACGCTTGAGCGCGCCCTCGAGCTCACGGACGTTGGAGCGAATGCGCTGGGCGATGAAGAACGCGGCGTCGTGAGGCAGATCGACTTTGGCCTGGTCGGCCTTCTTCATCAGGATCGCAACCCGGGTTTCAAGTTCCGGCGGCTCGACGGCGACCGTCAAACCCCAGCCAAAGCGCGATTTTAGACGCTCTTCAAGCCCTTCGATTTCTTTCGGGTAGCGGTCACTGGTGAGAATGACCTGCTGGCCACCTTCGAGCAGAGCGTTGAAGGTATGGAAAAATTCTTCCTGGGAGCGTTCCTTGCGCGCAAAGAATTGAATGTCATCGATGAGCAGTGCATCCACCGAACGGTAAAAACGCTTGAACTCGTTGATGGCGTTCAGTTGCAGAGCCTTGACCATGTCGGCCACGAATCGCTCCGAATGCAGGTAGACGACCTTGGCATTCGGGTTTTTCTTTAACAGGTGGTTACCCACAGCATGCATCAAGTGGGTTTTACCCAAACCTACGCCACCATAAAGGAAGAGCGGGTTGTAACCGTGCTTGGGGTTATCCGCCACCTGCCAGGCCGCAGCCCGGGCCAGTTGGTTGGACTTACCCTCAACGAAATTTTCAAAGGTGAACGTGCGGTTCAGGTAACTGGTGTGCTTGAGCGCACCCTCGACCTGGACGGTGCGCTGTTCGGAACGCACCGGCGCCTGTTGCGAGCTGGCCCCTGCCATCGGGTCGAAACTGTCGCGGGAAGGCTCTTCGTCGACATGCGCGACATTTTTGGCAGCCGCCCTCAAAGCGGCTGCCGGGGCCGAGGCTGGCGCACTGACCTGTGGCTGAGCCGCCTGTGCCTGTGAAGCAGCAGCAGCCAGCGGCGCATTCGGCGCGGCACGCGGTGCCGAGCTGCGTTTGCTGCCTATTAATAAGGAAAGCGCCGGCGCCATCCCATTGCCATGCTCATCGAGCAGCTCAAGGACGCGACCCAGATACTTTTCATTGACCCAGTCGAGGACAAAACGGTTGGGTGCATAGACACGCAACTCGTCGCCTTCGGCTTCGACCTGTAGTGGACGGATCCAAGTGTTGAATTGTTGGGCAGGCAGCTCATCGCGCAGAAGCTCCACGCACTGCTGCCAAAGTTCCACTGACACGGATATCCCCTAAGTAGAAAGCCGGTGAGGCAAAAACAAGCGGCCATTGTAACGACCAGACGCCGACTTATCCACACGAAGGTTGTGCACTGACCAAGAAGAATCAACGCTTTATGAGCAAAAAAGGCGACCAGTGGTCAGTGAGTAAGCTCTGTGGATAACCGCCCTTGAGATCGTTGCACAACTCGACGGATAAGTCAGTGGATAACCCGCCTGTGGATAACACTGTCTTTCGCACACAGCTTATCCGCCCCTGCAACACAGGCTGAACACGGTTTTCCACTGTAGTTGTCATTCTCTGTACATCACGTAATAGAAGCTCCCAAGGCAGTTATCCACAGATGATTGGCGCCTTAGCTTCTATAAGCTTTACAGAAAAGCTTTAAATACTTTCCTTCTTTATTTTTATGTTTGATCAAGGTTGAACAGGATCCAGAGGCTCACGCATCTATTTATGGGGAAACGCTGGTTGGAAATTGACCTGAGGACTTGCTTTCTCTAGAATCCCCGGTCTCTTAAAACGGGGGCCATTCCGGCCCGTTGTGGACGAACCAGGTAACACGACATGAAACGTACTTTCCAACCAAGCACTATCAAACGCGCTCGCACCCACGGTTTCCGTGCCCGCATGGCTACCAAGAACGGTCGTGCCGTCCTGTCGCGTCGTCGCGCCAAAGGTCGTGCGCGTCTGGCAGTTTGATAATCCGGCACTGCAGGTGAGTCAGGACTTCAGTCGGGAAAAGCGTCTGCTTACACCCCGGCATTTCAAGGCAGTCTTTGACTCCCCTACCGGCAAGGTTCCGGGGAAAAATCTCCTGCTCCTTGCGCGCAACAACGATCTTGATCACCCCCGTCTCGGGCTGGTTATCGGGAAAAAGAGCGTAAAGCTCTCCGTTGAGCGCAATCGCCTCAAACGTCTAATGCGCGAGTCGTTCCGCCTGAATCAGGATTCCCTGGTCGGTTGGGACATCGTTATCGTCGCGCGCCAAGGTTTGGGCGACGTAGAAAACCCCGAATTGATTCAGCATTTCGGCAAACTCTGGAAGCGTCTGGCGCGCAGCAAGCCAGTACCAGCAGTCAAAACCGAAACTGTAGGGGTAGACAGTCCAGATGCGTAAACTGGCGCTCGTTCCGATCCAGTTTTATCGCTATGCCATCAGTCCAATGATGGCCAGCCACTGTCGTTTCTACCCCAGTTGTTCCTGCTACGCGTTGGAAGCCATCGAAAATCATGGCCTTCTACGCGGTGGCTGGCTGACCTTTCGTCGTTTAGGTCGCTGTCATCCGTGGAATCCCGGTGGTTATGACCCGGTTCCACCTATCCCTACCTCCCGTTCTTCTTCGATGGCCGAGTAATCATGGATATCAAACGCACGATCCTGATCGTCGCCCTGGCAATCGTGTCCTACGTTTTGGTTCTCAAATGGAACCAGGACTATGGCCAGGCTGCCCTGCCGACTCAGAATGTTGCAGCCAGTACGACCACACCGGGTCTACCGGATACGCCAACTGGCAATAATGCTTCCGTCAGTGACGACATCCCCCGCGCCGCAAACGAGACCAGTGCTCCTGCTGAAACGCCAGTGGCTGTCAGCAAGGATCTCATCCAGATCAAAACGGATGTGCTCAACCTGGCAATCGACCCACAGGGTGGCGATGTTGCCCAGTTGACGCTGCCACTGTATCCGCGTCGCCAGGACCATCCGGACATCCCGTTCCAGTTGTTCGATAACGGCAACGAGCGTACATATCTGGCTCAAAGCGGCCTGATCGGTGCCAACGGTCCGGATGCAAATCCTGCTGGTCGTCCGGTGTACTCCTCGGAGAAGAAGGTTTATCAGCTGGCAGATGGTCAGGACCAATTGGTCGTGGACCTGAAGTTCAGCAAAGACGGCGTCAACTACATCAAGCGTTTCACGCTGAAACGTGGCCTGTATGACGTAACCGTCAGCTACCTGATCGATAACGAAAGCGCCCAACCTTGGTCGGGTGCGATGTTCGCGCAACTCAAGCGTGATGCCAGCTCCGATCCTTCTTCCAGCACTGCCACCGGCACCGCGACTTACCTGGGCGCCGCCCTGTGGACAAGTTCCGAGCCGTACAAGAAAGTGTCGATGAAGGACATGGACAAGGCTCAGCTCAAAGAAACCGTCAACGGTGGTTGGGTTGCCTGGTTGCAGCACTACTTCGTGACTGCCTGGATTCCGGCGAAGGGCGAAAACAACGTCGTCCAGACCCGTAAAGACAGCAAAGGCAACTACATCATCGGCTACACCGGTCCTTCGCTGACCGTTGCTCCGGGTGCCAAGGCTGAAACCAGCGCCATTCTGTACGCCGGCCCGAAAAGCCAGGCGGTGCTGAAAGAGTTGTCCCCAGGCCTGGAACTGACCGTCGACTACGGCATTCTGTGGTTCATCGCCCAGCCGATCTTCTGGTTGCTGCAACACATCCACGCGATTGTGGGTAACTGGGGCTGGTCGATCATCTTCCTGACCATGCTGATCAAAGGGATCTTCTTCCCGCTGTCGGCTGCCAGCTACAAATCCATGGCCCGCATGCGTGCAGTCGCACCAAAACTGGCTGCGCTGAAAGAGCAACATGGCGACGACCGGCAGAAAATGTCGCAAGCCATGATGGAGCTGTACAAGAAGGAGAAAATCAATCCGCTGGGTGGTTGCTTGCCAATCCTCGTGCAGATGCCGGTTTTCCTCTCCCTGTACTGGGTTCTGCTGGAAAGCGTGGAAATGCGCCAGGCGCCGTTCATGCTGTGGATTACTGACCTGTCGATCAAGGATCCGTTCTTCATTCTGCCGATCATCATGGGTGCAACCATGTTCATCCAGCAGCAGTTGAACCCGACACCTCCGGATCCGATGCAGGCCAAGGTGATGAAAATGATGCCAATCATCTTCACCTTCTTCTTCCTGTGGTTCCCGGCCGGTCTGGTGCTGTACTGGGTAGTGAACAACTGCCTGTCAATCGCCCAACAGTGGTACATCACACGTAAAATCGAAGCGGCTACCAAAGCGGCTGCCTGATTTACACTGTGGATAACCACTCAAGACGCCCCCTAGTGGGGCGTTTTGCTATCTGTCACTTTTGTCTCTGGATACCGGTTTATGAGCGCTCCCCGTGAAACCATCGCTGCCGTCGCTACGGCTCAAGGTCGTGGCGGTGTCGGCATCGTGCGTATTTCCGGGCCGTTGGCCAGTGTTGCAGCCAAGGCTTTCAGCGGCCGCGAACTCAAAGCCCGCTTCGCTCACTACGGACCGTTCCTCGGTGCAGACGACGAGGTCCTGGATCAGGGCATCGCGCTGTATTTCCCCGGGCCGAACTCGTTCACCGGCGAAGACGTGCTGGAGTTGCAAGGGCACGGTGGGCCGATCGTCCTGGATATGCTGTTGCAGCGTTGCCTGGAACTGGGTTGCCGTCTGGCGCGGCCGGGTGAATTCAGCGAACGCGCCTTCCTCAATGACAAGCTCGACCTGGCACAGGCCGAAGCCATCGCTGACTTGATCGAAGCCAGTTCTGCACAGGCAGCGCGCAATGCATTGCGTTCGTTGCAGGGCGCTTTCTCCGCGCGTGTGCATAACTTGACTGAGCAACTGATCGGGCTGCGCATCTATGTCGAGGCAGCGATCGACTTTCCGGAGGAGGAAATCGACTTTCTCGCCGATGGCCACGTGCTGAGCATGCTCGACAAGGTTCGTGAAGAGTTATCCACAGTGATGCGTGAGGCCGGGCAGGGCGCCTTGCTGCGCGACGGCATGACCGTAGTGATCGCCGGTCGGCCAAACGCCGGCAAATCGAGCCTGCTCAATGCCCTGGCTGGCCGCGAAGCAGCGATTGTCACCGAGATTGCCGGTACAACGCGTGATGTTTTGCGTGAACATATCCACATCGATGGTATGCCTCTGCACGTCGTGGATACCGCCGGTCTGCGTGACACCGATGATCATGTGGAAAAGATCGGCGTCGAACGGGCGCTCAAGGCTATCGGCGAAGCCGACCGCGTGCTGTTGGTCGTTGATGCCACCGCCCCCGAAGCGCTCGATCCTTTTGCCCTGTGGCCGGAATTCCTCGAAACCCGGCCTGATCCTTCAAAAGTCACGCTGATCCGTAACAAGGCCGACCTGACGGGTGAGGCGATCGCCCTGGATGTCAGCGATGATGGCCATGTCACCATCAGCCTCAGTGCCAAATCGGCGGGATCGGGACTGGAATTGTTACGCGACCACCTGAAGGCCTGCATGGGTTATGAACAGACATCCGAAAGCAGCTTCAGTGCTCGTCGGCGGCACCTCGAGGCCCTGCGCCATGCCAGCGACTCCCTGGAACACGGGCGTTCACAACTGACCTTGGCGGGAGCAGGGGAGTTGCTGGCCGAGGATTTACGCCAGGCTCAGCAATCATTGGGCGAAATCACCGGCGCATTCAGCTCCGATGATTTGTTGGGCAGGATTTTTTCGAGTTTCTGCATAGGGAAATAACTGTGGAGCGCTGTGGGAAACTTATCCACAGCCCTTCAACGTTACCAGTTATAGGACACCGTACCCAGCAAGGTGCGATCCTCACCCCAGTAGCAGCGGCCGGCATCGTTACAGCCTGATACGTATTCCTTGTCGAACAGGTTTTTCGCGTTCAGGTCGACGCTCCAGTAGCTGTCGATCTGATAACCGACCGCCGCGTCGACCAGGGTAACGTCGCCGGCATCGAGCTTTCCATACAAGGTCGGTGCCGTGTAGGCGAACGCGCTGTCAAAGTAGCGCACGCCGCCCCCAACGTAGAACCCTTTCAGGCCACCCTCCAGGAAACGGTATTTAGCCCAGGCCGAGGCTTGATTGCGCGGCACGCCCGTCATTTGGTGACCTTCGACCAACGAGGCAGCGGCATCTTTGGTAATCCGTGCATCTGTGTACGTGTAGGCGGCCGTGACGTTCAGATTAGGGGTCAGGTTGCTGTTGAGTTCCAGCTCCACGCCCTTGGACCGACTTTCGCCCACCTGGCGATAGGTCGAGGTGGTGGCGTCCAGATAGGTGTCATCCTTCTTGCGCAGGTCGTACACCGAAGCGGTGAACGCTGTATCCCAACCCGCCGGCTCGTATTTGAGACCGACTTCATACTGGCTGCTGGTGATCGGGTCCAGTGGCTGGCCGGAGTTGGAAATCTGCTGTACCGGGACAAAGGCTGTGGAATAACTGACGTAGGGCGTAAGGCCATTGTCGAACTGGTACATCACGCCGCCCTGGTAGGTGAACTTCTTATCCACAGAGCTGATGTTTACGCCGCGGGCGACCTTGTCACGGAAATCACTGTCGACCCAGTCCTGCCGACCGCCCAGCAAGAACAGCCAGTGGTCATATTTGCTCTGGATCTGTGCATAAACACCTTTCATCTGCTGTTCAAGCAAAGTGTTCTGCACGGCAATTGGTGTTGTCGGATCACGCAGGTAAACCGGGTTGTAGACATCGATCGGGCCGACCAACCCTGCATTCCAGTCCTGGTTGAACGAGGTGCGGTCAAAGCTGCCGCCAAACAGCACGGTGTTTTCCAGGCCACCCACCTGGAACTTGCCTTCGAGCTGGTTATCCAGCGAGTAAACCATCGACTTGTTGAAGCGATCGTAGGCGGTCATGTTCACGCGCGTGCCAAACCCGGCGTTGTTCAGGTTGCCCGGCCAGGTTTCATGACGGTTGATGCGCGATTGCATGTAACGCGAGTTCTGCCGGAACTGCCAGTCATCGTTAAAGCTATGGCTGAACTCGTAGCCGACGCTCCAGGTTTCCCTTTCGAAGGTGTTCCAGTCCGGATCCCCCAGCATCGTGTCCTTGTCCAGTTTGCCGTTGGGGTTCTTCAACAGAGTACCGGCAGCGGGCAGGCCCAGCTCCATGTTGGTGTGATCCTTCTGGTAATTGGCCAGCAGTGTCAGCGTGTTGTAGTCATCGAAATTCAGGGTCAGGGATGGTGCGATGTAGATCCGGTCGTCCGGCACGTGCTTGGTCTGGGTATCCGAATTGCGTCCAAGCATCACCAACCGGCCCAGCACATTGTCGTTTTCGGTCAGTGGCCCGGAAACATCGATGCCCAATTGCCGCCGGTTGTTGGAACCGTAACCCAGTTGCACCTCGCCTTGCGGAGCGGAAGTCGGGCGCTTGCTCACCAGGTTGACCAGGCCGCCCGGCGCGTTTTCGCCATAAAGCAATGACGAAGGGCCGCGGAAGACCTCAACACGTTCAAGGCCATAGGGTTCGGTGGTGGTGTCATAACGGTTGCCTTGCACGCGCAGGCCGTCGCGCAGCAGGCCGTAGCCGTAGTCTGTAGCGTTGAAACCCCGAATGAAGAACAGATCCCCAGCCAGGCTGTCACCGGCCGCGAACGGCGGCGCGAAAATACCGGGCACGTAACCCAGGACCTCGGTCAGGGTCTGGGACTTTTGATCTTTCATGCGCTGGGCGGTGACGACCGAGATCGAGCGCGGGGTTTGCGATAGCGGCGTGCTTGTTTTGCTCCCCACCCGACTGTTGTTGGCCTTGTACCCTGTGTCTGCGGCGTAATCGAGGTTCATCTCGTTCGGCTGCTGGCCATTGATGTTGGTGGTGCCGAGTACCAAGGGACCGCTGTCGGGGACCGTTTGCAGGATGTAGCTGCCCGGCGCCTGGGGCACGGCCTGCAATCCGGAACCTTGCAACAGAACGGAGAAGCCCTGTTCCACCGGATAACTGCCGGACAGGCCCTGCGTACGCAAGTTGGCAGTCTGCTGTGGGGAAAACGAGAGAATCACGTTGGCCACGGAAGCGAACTCGCTCAGGGCTTTATCCAGCGGGCCAGCCCCGATGGCGTAACGCTGGGTGGCATCGGCGGCCATGATAGGGGGGACGAACAGCGCGCTCGTGGCGGCGCTGCTCATCAGCAAACTGTAGGCAATGCAATGGGGAGTGAAACGCTTACGCAAGTGAGGAAGTCGCATGGGTAGTCAAAGCCCTGAAGGTGGCAAATGCCGCGTTGAACCGCGATTACCTGTAGGGCCGTTACAGGGAAAAAAAGATAACCCTGTAGTGAACAAATTTTCGTGCATAGCGCAAACCGCTTAACCGACCTGCTTGATCGATACCCAGTACCGCGTGAAATAACTGACGCTGACCGGTAATGATGCTTTCAGGTTGGCCAGCACCGCTTCGGTTGAGTCCAGGCGGAATGTCCCGGAGACCCGCAGGCGTGCCGCGCGCTCATCGCAATGCAAGACCCCGGGGCGGTAACGGCCCAGTTCTGCGATCACATTCCCCAGCGGTGCATCGAGGACGATCAATTGACCGTTGATCCAGGCGGCATCGGTGGAGCGATAGGGATGAATCGCACCGATGCGATGGCTGTCGAAGTCCACGCCTTCACCGGCCACCAACACTTGGGAATGCTTGGGCTGGTCGTATGGCTGGATGCTGACCCGGTCTTCAAGCACCCCGATCCGCGAGGAGCCGGATAACTGGCGCACTGAAAAACGGGTGCCCAGGGCCCTGATACGACCTTCGCGGGTGTCGACAAAAAACGGTCGCTGGTCGCCCTGCTTGCCGGTGCGGACCAGGATTTCCCCTTCGCGCAAACGGATCAGGCGCTGCTCTCCGTCGAACAGCACATCAATGGCGGTGCCGGTATTGAGGTGAATCTGACTGCCGTCGGCCAGCTCGATCTTGCGCCGCTGCCCGACCTTGGTCCGGTAGTCCGCCCAGATGTTGCCCACAGAGGTGTGTTGCTGGACGTTCCAGCCCAGGTAACCGGTGCCGGCGAGGATCAACAGCAGTTTGAGCACCTGGCGGCGTTGTTGTGTCGAGGACAATGCCCGCCGGGACAGGTCCCGGGGCAGGCTGCCGAGATGACGTTGAACCTGTTCCATCTGGTTCCAGGCAGCCAGATGCGCCGGGCTGCTGTCGACCCAGTGTTGCCATGCCTGACGCTGGGCCGCCGTGGGCGGTTCGGATTGAAATTGCACGTACCAAGTGGCGGCAGCTTCGAAGACTTTGCGGTCGGGGATCATCAGCGTGCCGCCATGATCATCGAGCATTCGGTCAGTGCGCGGACCATGTGTTTTTTCACGGTGGTCAGGGACACCTTCAGCTGATTGGCGATCTGTTGATAAGTCAGCCCCTCGATCTGCGACAACATGAAGATTCGCTGTGCCCGGGCCCCCAGGTTAGCGAGGGCTTTATCCACAGCGACCAGGGTTTCAATAATCAGCACCTTGTCTTCCTCGCTGATGGCTGTCGCTTCCGGTCGTTCTGCCAGGGTTTGCAGATAAGCCACCTCGATTGCGCGCCGGCGATAGCGGTCAATCACCAGCCCGCGTGCCACGGTTGCCAGGTAATCCCTGGGTTCAAGAATCTGGCTGGCGTCTCGTGAGCCAAGTAGGCGCACGAACGTATCGTGCGCCACGTCGGCCGCATCGCAGGCGTCATGCAGTTTCCCCTTCAACCATCCATACAGCCACGAATGGTGCTGCACATAGATGCGCTCGATTGCTGCGGTGTGAGGTGGCATGGACATAAAGGGAAGAGGAGGGTGGCTTAATGATAATGGCTATTATTAGCTTTTGTTACACCTCCTCACAATACCCTGCATTCAACCTCGTGCTCCTCGATCCCCAGAAGTACACGTGCCTTTGGCAGTGAGGGCATGACTGCCATCTGAATGTGGCCACCTCTGAGCGATTTCTGTGGATTAAGCCCTGTGAATAACCGCGCCTGAGGGCCGTTGATAACAGGCCTCGAAAGCTGAACATAAACCCCTCTGTGGATAAACACCACTTTAATCCACAGGCTTAAACCGGTTATCCAAGGCCCTCCTTCGCACATGGACACAGGGTTATAAATCTCTGTACACCATGTGATATAAGGCCTTCATAAATCTATCCACAGATTTGATGGTCACTAAGAATAAACATAAAAACAAAGATTTAATAAATTTCTCTCTTTTTAATTTCTATAACTCCGACTTCTCCACAGCTGGTTAAATTTTGTGCAAAGGGTTCTTTAGAGAAGGCGAAGTCCCTATACTTGTCGACCAGGTTCAGAAACCTGTCCCAATTTTCCTGAATTACCTACTTAAGCAGGCACGAGGTGCGTGGTGGATTTCCCTTCCCGTTTTGAAGTGATCGTCATCGGCGGCGGTCATGCCGGTACCGAGGCAGCACTGGCCTCAGCACGCATGGGTGTGAAAACCCTGTTGCTGACGCATAACGTGGAAACCCTCGGTGCCATGAGCTGCAACCCCGCCATCGGAGGGATTGGCAAAAGCCATCTGGTCAAGGAAATCGATGCCCTCGGCGGCGCGATGGCTCTGGCTACCGACAAAGGCGGTATCCAGTTCCGTGTATTGAACAGCCGCAAAGGTCCTGCAGTGCGTGCAACCCGCGCCCAGGCCGATCGCGTTCTCTACAAGGCGGCCATTCGCGAGATCCTGGAAAACCAGCCCAACCTGTGGATATTTCAACAGGCTGCCGACGATCTGATCGTCGAACAGGATCAGGTGCGCGGTGTCGTGACCCAAATGGGCCTGCGTTTCCTCGCGGACTCGGTGGTGTTGACCACTGGCACTTTTCTGGGCGGACTTATCCACATCGGGATGCAGAATTTTTCCGGCGGCCGCGCCGGCGATCCGCCGTCGATTGCCCTGGCACACCGCTTACGCGAACTGCCCTTGCGAGTTGGTCGCCTCAAAACCGGTACGCCCCCGCGCATTGACGCGCGGTCTGTGGATTTCTCGGTCATGACCGAGCAGGCTGGCGACACGCCGATTCCGGTCATGTCGTTCATGGGTTCCAAGGAACTGCATCCACAGCAGATCAGTTGCTGGATTACCCACACCAATGCCCGGACTCACGAAATCATCGCGGCCAACCTTGATCGCTCGCCGATGTATTCCGGGGTGATCGAAGGGATTGGCCCGCGTTATTGCCCGTCGATTGAAGACAAGATCCATCGCTTTGCCGACAAGGAAAGCCATCAGGTCTTCATCGAGCCGGAAGGCTTGACCACCAATGAGCTGTACCCGAACGGGATATCCACATCGCTGCCATTCGACGTGCAATTGCAGATTGTCCAGTCGATCCGCGGCATGGAAAACGCGCACATCGTGCGTCCGGGCTATGCGATTGAATACGACTACTTCGATCCACGGGATTTGAAATACAGCCTGGAAACCAAAGTCATCGGCGGCCTGTTCTTTGCCGGGCAGATCAACGGCACCACTGGTTACGAAGAAGCCGGCGCCCAGGGGCTGCTGGCCGGAACCAACGCTGCGCTGCGCGCACAGGGCAAAGAAGCCTGGTGCCCTCGCCGCGATGAAGCCTACATCGGCGTACTTGTTGACGACCTGATTACCCTTGGCACCCAAGAGCCGTACCGCATGTTCACTTCCCGCGCCGAATACCGCCTCATCCTGCGGGAAGACAACGCGGACCTGCGCCTGACTGAAAAAGGTCGTGAACTGGGTCTGATCGATGACGCCCGCTGGACGGCTTTCTGCGAAAAACGTGAAGGCATCGAGCGAGAAGAGCAGCGTCTGAAAAGCACCTGGGTCCGGCCAAACACTGAACAAGGCGATGCGATTGCCGAAAAGTTCGGCACCCCGCTGACCCACGAATACAACCTGCTCAACCTCTTGAGTCGTCCGGAAATCGACTACGCTGGGCTGGTCGCAGTGACCGGCGGGGGCGCAGAAGATCCACAGGTTGCCGAACAGGTCGAAATCAAGACCAAGTACGCCGGTTACATTGACCGTCAACAGGATGAAATTGCCCGTTTGCGCGCCAGTGAAGACACGAAACTGCCTGTGGATATCGATTACACGAGCATTTCCGGGCTGTCCAAGGAAATCCAGAGCAAGTTGGGCGCTACCCGCCCTGAAACGCTCGGCCAGGCATCACGTATCCCCGGCGTTACCCCGGCTGCGATTTCGCTGTTGATGATTCATTTGAAAAAACGCGGCGCTGGCCGTCAGTTGGAGCAAAGCGCTTGAGTTCGTTGGTCACCTCGAAACACGCCGAAGAGTTATCCACAGGCGCTCGCCAGCTCGGTGTTGCCTTGACAGAAACCCAGCACGCGCAGCTGCTGGGCTATCTGGCCCTGTTGATCAAATGGAACAAGGCCTACAACCTGACTGCGGTACGCGATCCGGACGAGATGGTGTCGCGTCATCTGCTCGATAGCTTGAGCGTGATGTCATTCATCGAAAACGGGCGCTGGCTCGACGTGGGCAGTGGCGGCGGCATGCCGGGTATACCGTTGGCCATCCTGTTTCCGCAGGCGCAAGTCACTTGTCTGGACAGCAACGGCAAGAAAACCCGCTTCCTGACCCAAGTCAAACTCGAGCTCAAGCTGGACAACCTGCAAGTTATCCACAGTCGCGTCGAAGCCTTCGAGCCTGCCCAGCCATTCAACGGGATTATTTCCCGGGCGTTCAGCAGCATGGAGAACTTCACCGACTGGACCCGCCACCTGGGCGATGCCGATACACGCTGGCTGGCAATGAAGGGCGTTCATCCTGCCGATGAGCTGGTAGCATTGCCGGCAGACTTCCACCTCGATAGCGAACACGCCCTGGCCGTACCCGGTTGCCAAGGCCAACGCCATCTGCTGATACTGCGCCGCACGGCATGATTGGGAACACAAGCAAGAATGGCTAAGGTATTCGCGATTGCGAACCAGAAAGGTGGTGTGGGTAAAACCACCACCTGCATCAACCTCGCAGCTTCCCTGGTCGCTACCAAGCGCAGGGTGCTGTTGATCGATCTCGATCCACAGGGCAACGCCACCATGGGTAGCGGTGTGGATAAACACGGCCTGGAAAACTCGGTCTATGACCTGCTGATCGGTGAATGCGATCTGGCGCAGGCCATCCACTTCTCCGAGCATGGTGGTTATCAGCTCCTGCCGGCCAACCGCGACCTGACTGCCGCTGAAGTGGTTCTGCTGGAAATGCAGATGAAGGAAAGTCGCCTGCGAAGCGCGCTGGCGCCCATTCGTGATAACTACGACTACATTCTCATCGACTGCCCGCCGTCGCTGTCGATGCTGACGTTGAATGCACTGGTCGCCGCTGACGGGGTGATTATCCCCATGCAGTGCGAGTATTTCGCGCTGGAAGGCTTGAGCGACCTTGTGGATAACATCAAGCGCATCGCCGAACTGCTCAACCCTGACCTGAAGGTCGAAGGCTTGCTGCGTACGATGTATGACCCGCGACTGAGTCTGATGAACGATGTTTCCGCTCAGCTCAAGGAGCACTTCGGCGAGCAGCTGTACGACACGGTCATCCCGCGCAACATCCGTCTGGCCGAGGCGCCCAGTTACGGCATGCCTGCGCTGGCGTACGACAAGACATCACGTGGCGCGATTGCCTACCTGGCGCTGGCGGGCGAGATGGTTCGCCGTCAACGCAAAAATCCACGCACCGCCGCTGCCCAGGCAATTTAAGGAATCCCCATGGCCGTCAAGAAACGAGGTCTCGGACGAGGACTGGATGCACTGCTCAGCGGTCCGACTGTCAGTTCGCTGGAAGAACAAGCGGTACAGGCCGATGCGCGTGAATTGCAACATCTGCCCCTGGACCTGATCCAGCGTGGCAAATACCAGCCGCGCCGGGACATGGACCCGCAAGCGCTGGAAGAACTGGCACAGTCGATCAAGAGCCAGGGTGTGATGCAGCCGATCGTGGTGCGTCCTATCGGCAGCGGACGCTTCGAGATCATCGCCGGCGAACGCCGCTGGCGCGCAAGCCAGCAGGCGGGTCAGGAAACCATCCCGGCCATGGTGCGCGATGTGCCGGATGAAACCGCGATCGCCATGGCGCTGATCGAGAACATTCAGCGCGAAGACCTCAATCCGATCGAGGAAGCAGTGGCCCTGCAGCGTTTGCAGCAGGAATTCCAGCTGACTCAGCAGCAGGTTGCCGAAGCCGTGGGCAAGTCCCGGGTCACCGTTGCGAATCTGCTACGCTTGATCGCGTTGCCGGAAGTCATCAAAACCATGCTGTCACACGGCGACCTGGAAATGGGTCATGCGCGTGCTTTGCTGGGATTGCCGGAAAATCAACAGGTTGAAGGGGCGCGACATGTTGTCGCACGAGGGCTGACCGTGCGCCAGACTGAGGCACTGGTACGCCAGTGGCTTAACGGCAAACAGGAGCCTGCGGAACCTGCAAAACAGGATCCCGATATTGCCCGACTCGAGCAGCGCCTGGCCGAGCGCCTAGGCTCTGCGGTGCAGATTCGCCATGGTAAAAAGGGAAAGGGACAGCTGGTGATCGGGTACAACTCCCTCGATGAACTTCAGGGTGTGCTCGCACACATTCGCTGAAACATTTCCTCATGTAGCGCGCAGTCGGAAATCACTACCTGATAGTTGAATAGGGGCTGAACCGCCCCTATACTCTGCGCGCATTTTGTCGGCACAAATTATGCCAAGTTATTGATTTCTGGCAGCCGACCATTGGAGAGCAATAGTGATGGAAAGCCGCACGCCAAACCGCTTGCCGTTCCATCGACTGGCAGTTTTTCCGGTGTTGATGGCTCAGTTTGTCGTCCTGCTGATCGCTGCTCTGGCGCTTTGGCAATGGCGCGGAGTCGTTGCCGGATATTCGGGACTTTGCGGAGGCCTGATAGCCTTGCTGCCCAATGTGTATTTCGCTCACAAGGCATTTCGGTTTTCCGGTGCCCGAGCAGCCCAGTCCATCGTCCGGTCTTTTTATGCCGGCGAGGCAGGCAAACTGATTTTGACGGCAGTGCTGTTTGCACTGGTGTTTGCAGGTGTGAAGCCATTGGCGCCGATTGCAGTATTCGGTGCCTTCGTGCTGACCCAGTCGGTCAGCTGGTTCGCTCCCCTGCTGATGAGAACAAGACTTTCGAGACCTTAGGGCGTTTGAGGCAACCATGGCAGAAACAACCGCTTCGGGCTATATCCAGCACCACTTGCAGAACCTGACTTTCGGTCAGCATCCTACCGGCGGCTGGGGCTTTGCTCACACCGCAGCAGAAGCCAAGGAAATGGGCTTCTGGGCTTTCCACGTCGATACACTCGGCTGGTCGGTCGCTTTGGGTCTGATCTTCGTTCTCCTTTTCCGCATGGCGGCGAAGAAAGCGACTTCCGGTCAACCTGGTGCTCTACAGAACTTCGTTGAAGTATTGGTCGAATTCGTCGATGGCAGCGTGAAAGACAGCTTCCATGGCCGTAGCCCGGTGATTGCACCGCTGGCACTGACCATCTTCGTCTGGGTGTTCCTGATGAACGCCGTCGACCTGGTACCGGTCGACTGGATTCCTCAGTTGGCCATCCTGATCTCCGGTGATGCACACATCCCATTCCGTGCCGTGTCGACCACCGACCCGAACGCGACCCTGGGCATGGCGTTCTCGGTTTTCGCACTGATCATTTTCTACAGCATCAAGGTCAAGGGCATCGGCGGCTTCATCGGCGAACTGACCCTGCACCCGTTCGGCAGCAAGAACATTCTCGTTCAGGCGCTGTTGATCCCGGTGAACTTCCTGCTGGAATTCGTGACTCTGATTGCCAAGCCGATCTCTCTGGCCCTGCGTCTGTTCGGCAACATGTATGCCGGCGAGCTGGTGTTCATTCTGATCGCTGTGATGTTCGGCAGCGGCCTGCTCTGGCTCAGTGGCCTGGGCGTTGTCCTGCAGTGGGCGTGGGCGGTGTTCCACATCCTGATCATCACCCTGCAGGCGTTCATCTTCATGATGCTGACCATCGTCTACCTGTCGATGGCGCACGAAGAAAACCATTAAGGCCAGTTTCGACTAGTCTGATGTCCCTCCCGGTCAAACGGGAGGGGGTCCTTACCGGGCCACTGAAACGATTTGTTTTACCGCTTTAAATTAAAAAAACCTAAACCATACGACGTAAAAGTCGGGAGGAAAGATGGAAACTGTAGTTGGTCTAACCGCTATCGCTGTTGCACTGTTGATCGGCCTGGGCGCACTGGGTACCGCAATTGGTTTCGGCCTGCTGGGCGGCAAATTCCTGGAAGGCGCTGCGCGTCAACCAGAAATGGTTCCAATGCTGCAAGTTAAAATGTTCATCGTTGCCGGTCTGCTCGACGCCGTAACCATGATCGGTGTTGGTATCGCTCTGTTCTTCACCTTTGCGAACCCGTTCGTTGGTCAGATCGCTGGCTAATTACTCGGATCTTCCGGGTAATTTGGTGTGATGGACAACGTAACTGCGAGGTGTTGGCGTGAACATTAATGCGACCCTGATTGGCCAGTCCGTTGCGTTCCTGATTTTTGTACTGTTCTGCATGAAGTTCGTATGGCCTCCGGTCATCGCGGCTCTGCACGAACGTCAAAAGAAGATCGCTGATGGTCTGGACGCTGCCAGCCGAGCAGCTCGCGACCTGGAGTTGGCCCAAGAGAAAGCGGGTCAGCAACTGCGCGAAGCGAAAGCTCAGGCAGCTGAAATCATCGAGCAAGCCAAGAAACGCGGTACCCAGATTGTCGACGAAGCCCGTGAACAGGCTCGCGTCGAAGCTGACCGTGTGAAGGCTCAGGCTCAGGCCGAGATCGAACAGGAACTGAACAGTGTCAAAGACGCGCTGCGTGCCCAAGTGGGTAGCCTGGCCGTTGGTGGTGCTGCGAAGATTCTGGGTGCCACAATCGATCAAAACGCGCACGCAGAGCTGGTTAACCAACTGGCTGCTGAAATCTAAGCGAGGGCGATCATGGCAGAACTGACCACGTTGGCCCGACCTTACGCTAAGGCGGCCTTCGAGCACGCTCAGGCCCACCAGCAACTGGCCAATTGGTCAGCCATGCTCGGCCTGGCAGCAGCGGTGTCGCAAGACGACACCATGCTGCGCGTGCTCAAGGCCCCGCGACTGACGAGCGCAGAAAAGGCCGCCACGTTTATTGACGTGTGTGGCGACAAGTTTGATGTCAAGGCACAGAATTTCATTCACGTCGTTGCCGAAAACGACCGTCTCCCGCTGTTGCCGGAGATCGCCGCTCTGTTTGACCTGTACAAGGCCGAACAAGAGAAGTCGGTAGACGTTGAAGTGACCAGTGCTTTTGCATTGAACCAAGAACAGCAAGACAAACTCGCCACGGTTCTCAGTGCACGACTCAACCGGGAAGTGCGCCTGCAAGTCGAGGAAGACAGCTCCCTTATTGGGGGTGTTGTCATCCGCGCCGGCGACCTGGTTATCGATGGCTCGATTCGCGGCAAAATCGCGAAACTTGCCGAAGCATTGAAATCTTGAGTTTGAAGGGGCAGCAGAGCAATGCAGCAACTCAATCCTTCCGAAATAAGTGAAATTATCAAGGGCCGCATCGACAAGCTCGATGTGACCTCCCAAGCCCGTAACGAAGGCACTGTCGTCAGCGTATCTGACGGCATCGTGCGGATTCACGGTCTGGCCGACGTCATGTACGGCGAGATGATCGAGTTTCCGGGCGGCGTCTACGGTATGGCCCTCAACCTGGAGCAAGACTCCGTAGGTGCCGTTGTTTTGGGTGCTTACCAGTCTCTTGCCGAAGGCATGAGCGCCAAGTGCACTGGCCGCATCCTGCAAGTTCCGGTTGGTAAGGAACTGCTGGGTCGCGTAGTCGACGCACTGGGTAACCCAGTTGACGGCAAAGGTCCGCTGAACAACACCGAGACCGACGCGGTCGAGAAAGTTGCTCCAGGCGTGATCTGGCGTAAATCGGTAGACCAGCCTGTACAGACTGGCTACAAGGCTGTCGATGCCATGATCCCTGTCGGCCGTGGCCAGCGTGAGCTGATCATCGGTGACCGTCAGATCGGTAAAACCGCTCTGGCGATCGACGCGATCATCAACCAGAAAGACAGCGGCATTTTCTGCGTCTACGTCGCGATCGGTCAGAAGCAATCGACCATCGCCAACGTTGTTCGCAAGCTGGAAGAAAACGGCGCCCTGGCCAACACGATCATCGTGGCTGCCAGTGCTTCGGAATCTCCTGCGCTGCAATTCCTGGCTCCGTACGCCGGTTGCACCATGGGCGAATACTTCCGCGACCGCGGTGAAGACGCGCTGATCGTTTATGACGATCTATCCAAGCAAGCAGTGGCTTACCGCCAGATTTCCCTGCTGCTGCGCCGTCCACCAGGCCGTGAAGCTTACCCAGGCGACGTGTTCTATCTCCACTCCCGTCTGCTGGAGCGCGCATCCCGCGTTTCGGAAGAGTACGTTGAGAAGTTCACCAATGGCGCAGTGACCGGCAAAACCGGTTCCCTGACCGCACTGCCGATCATCGAAACCCAGGCTGGCGACGTTTCCGCGTTCGTTCCGACCAACGTGATTTCCATCACCGACGGTCAGATCTTCCTGGAATCGGCCATGTTCAACTCGGGCATCCGCCCTGCAGTGAACGCCGGTGTTTCGGTATCCCGTGTGGGTGGTGCCGCTCAGACCAAGATCATCAAGAAGCTGTCCGGTGGTATCCGTACCGCTCTGGCTCAGTACCGTGAACTGGCGGCATTCGCCCAGTTCGCTTCTGACCTGGACGAAGCGACCCGTAAGCAACTTGAGCATGGTCAGCGCGTTACCGAGCTGATGAAGCAGAAGCAATACGCGCCAATGTCGATCGCCGACATGTCGCTGTCGCTGTATGCCGCTGAGCGCGGGTACCTGACTGACGTCGAAATCACCAAGGTCGGCAGCTTTGAACAAGCGCTGATCGCTTTCTTCAACCGCGATCACGCCGATTTGATGGCGAAGATCAACGTGAAAGGTGACTTCAATGACGAAATCGACGCTGGCCTCAAAGCCGGTATCGAGAAGTTCAAGGCCACCCAAACCTGGTAAGCCGCAGCGGGAGCCGCAAGGCTCCCGCTTGCTAACCTGATAGGTGTTACATGGCAGGCGCAAAAGAGATTCGCAGTAAGATTGCGAGCATCAAAAGCACGCAAAAAATTACCAGCGCCATGGAAAAAGTGGCGGTCAGCAAAATGCGCAAGGCACAAATGCGCATGGCTGCTAGCCGTCCTTATGCGGAGCGTATCCGCCAGGTTATTGGTCATTTGGCCAACGCCAACCCGGAATATCGCCACCCGTTCATGATCGACCGCGAAGTAAAGCGCGTCGGTTATGTCGTGGTGAGCAGTGACCGTGGTCTGTGTGGTGGCTTGAACACCAACCTGTTCAAGGCTCTGGTCAAGGACATGGCGGTAAACCGCGAAAACGGCGTCGAGATCGACCTGTGTGTCGTTGGTAGCAAGGGTGCGGCTTTCTTCCGCAACTTCGGCGGTAACGTCGTTGCAGCTATCAGCCACCTGGGTGAAGAGCCGTCGATCAATGACCTGATCGGCAGCGTCAAGGTGATGCTGGATGCTTATCTGGATGGCCGTATCGATCGCCTGTCCGTGGTGTCCAACAAGTTCGTCAACACCATGACGCAAACGCCTACCGTGGAGCAATTGATTCCACTGGTGGCAACCCCGGATCAGGAACTCAAGCACCACTGGGATTATCTGTACGAACCGGACGCCAAAGAGCTGCTTGACGGCTTGATGGTCCGCTACGTGGAGTCGCAGGTCTACCAGGCGGTGGTCGAGAACAACGCGGCTGAACAAGCTGCGCGGATGATCGCGATGAAGAACGCTACCGACAACGCCGGTGATTTGATCAGCGAATTGCAGCTGGTCTACAACAAGGCGCGTCAGGCTGCGATCACCCAAGAGATCTCGGAAATCGTCGGCGGCGCTGCCGCGGTTTAACGGTTCAAATATTCAGAGGATCCAGCTATGAGTAGCGGACGTATCGTTCAAATCATCGGCGCCGTTATCGACGTGGAATTCCCACGCGACAGCGTACCGAGCATCTACGACGCCTTGAAAGTTCAAGGCGCCGAAACCACTCTGGAAGTTCAGCAGCAGCTGGGCGACGGCGTGGTTCGTACCATTGCGATGGGCTCCACCGAAGGCTTGAAGCGCGGTCTGGACGTCAACAACACTGGCGCAGCCATCTCCGTACCGGTCGGTAAAGCGACCCTGGGCCGGATCATGGACGTACTGGGCAACCCGATCGACGAAGCTGGCCCGATCGACACCGAAGAGCGTTGGGGTATCCACCGCGCTGCGCCGTCGTTCGCAGAGCAGGCAGGCGGCAACGACCTGCTGGAAACCGGTATCAAGGTTATCGACCTGGTTTGCCCGTTCGCCAAGGGTGGTAAGGTTGGTCTGTTCGGTGGTGCCGGTGTAGGCAAAACCGTAAACATGATGGAACTGATCCGTAACATCGCCATCGAGCACAGCGGTTATTCCGTGTTCGCTGGTGTGGGTGAGCGTACTCGTGAGGGTAACGACTTCTACCACGAGATGAAGGATTCCAACGTTCTGGACAAAGTGGCACTGGTCTACGGTCAAATGAACGAGCCGCCGGGAAACCGTCTGCGCGTGGCACTGACCGGCCTGACCATGGCCGAGAAGTTCCGTGACGAAGGTAACGACGTTCTGCTGTTCGTCGACAACATCTACCGTTACACCCTGGCCGGTACTGAAGTATCCGCACTGCTGGGCCGTATGCCTTCGGCAGTAGGTTACCAGCCGACCCTGGCTGAAGAGATGGGCGTGCTGCAAGAGCGCATCACTTCGACCAAGCAAGGTTCGATTACTTCGATCCAGGCCGTATATGTACCAGCGGACGACTTGACTGACCCGTCGCCAGCGACCACCTTCGCCCACTTGGACGCCACCGTCGTACTGTCCCGTGACATCGCTTCCCTGGGTATCTACCCAGCGGTAGATCCACTGGACTCGACTTCGCGTCAACTGGACCCGAACGTGATCGGTAACGACCACTACGAAACTGCTCGTGGTGTTCAGTACGTGCTGCAGCGTTACAAGGAACTGAAGGACATCATTGCGATCCTGGGTATGGACGAGCTGTCGGAAGCCGACAAGCAGTTGGTAAACCGTGCTCGTAAGATCCAGCGTTTCTTGTCGCAGCCGTTCTTCGTGGCTGAAGTCTTCACCGGTGCCTCGGGTAAATACGTTTCCCTGAAAGACACCATTGCTGGCTTCAAAGGCATCCTCAACGGTGACTACGACCACCTGCCAGAACAAGCGTTCTACATGGTTGGCGGCATCGAAGAAGCGATCGAGAAAGCCAAGAAACTGTAATCCCGGCGCCCGGCAACGGGCGCTAATTTAGGTTGAGGCAATCAGATGGCTATGACAGTCCATTGCGATATCGTCAGCGCGGAAGGAGAAATCTTTTCCGGTCTGGTCGAGATGGTGATTGCGCACGGTGCACTGGGTGATCTTGGTATCGCCCTGGGGCACGCGCCGCTGATCACTAATCTGAAGCCAGGTCCGATCCGACTGGTCAAGCAGGGCGGGGAAGAGGAGGTGTATTACATCTCCGGTGGTTTCCTCGAGGTTCAGCCGAACATGGTCAAGGTTCTTGCCGACACCGTGCAACGTGCTGCCGACCTGGACGAAGCCTCCGCTCAGGAAGCCGTCAAGGCTGCCGAGAAAGCCCTGCATGAGCGGGGCGCGGAATTCGATTACGGTTCTGCTTCCGCACGTCTGGCCGAGGCTGCAGCTCAGCTGCGCACCGTCCAGCAGATCCGCAAGAAGTTCGGCCACTAACAGGTCTTCTTGTTGCGCGATTGATTAAAAAGGGTAGCCTCGGCTACCCTTTTTTCTTTTCCGATGTTCATCACTTGGTCGCAGCCGCTGACCACCCAGGATTGGTAGCCAGTCATGTCACTTGAAATCGTAATCCTCGCCGCTGGCCAGGGCACTCGCATGCGCTCGGCGCTGCCCAAGGTCCTGCACCCGATTGCCGGCAATTCGATGCTTGGCCATGTTATCCACAGCGCAAGGCAACTTGATCCACAGCGCATTCACGTGGTCATTGGCCACGGTGCGGATGCCGTGCGTGAGCGTCTGGCGGCGGATGACCTGAATTTCGTACTGCAGGACAAACAACTGGGTACCGGTCACGCGGTTGCTCAAGCCGTGCCGTACATCGAGTCCGACACCGTACTGATTCTCTACGGCGATGTGCCGTTGATCGAAGTGGATACCCTGCAGCGCCTGCTCAAGCAAGTCGCTCCACAGCAGTTGGGTCTGCTGACTGTCGAACTCGACGACCCGACCGGTTACGGCCGTATCGTGCGTGATGCCGACGGCAAGGTTACCGCCATCGTTGAGCAAAAAGATGCCAACGAAGCGCAGCGGGCGATCACCGAAGGCAACACCGGCATTCTCGCGCTGCCGTTCGCGCAGATGAGCGGCTGGATGAGCCGACTCTCCAATAACAACGCCCAGGGCGAGTACTACCTGACCGACGTGATCGCCATGGCCGTCAACGATGGCCTGGTGGTCGCCACCGAACAACCGCACGACGCCATGGAAGTGCAGGGCGCCAACGATCGCAAGCAGCTTTCCGAACTGGAGCGCCATTACCAGCTGCGTGCCGGTCGCCGTCTGATGGCGCAGGGCGTGACGCTGCGTGATCCGGCTCGTTTCGATGTGCGCGGTGAGGTCACCGTCGGGCGCGATGTGCTGATCGACATCAACGTCATCCTCGAAGGCAAGGTGGTCATCGAAGACGACGTGGTCATCGGACCCAATTGCGTGATCAAGGACAGCACCCTGCGCAAAGGCGTGGTAATCAAGGCCAACAGCCACATCGAAGGTGCGGTGCTCGGCGAAGGCAGCGATGCCGGGCCATTCGCCCGCCTGCGTCCAGGCTCCGTTCTGGAGGCTCGCGCCCATGTGGGTAACTTTGTCGAGCTGAAGAATGCCCATCTGGGCGAAGGCGCAAAAGCCGGTCACCTGTCTTACCTCGGTGACGCCGAGATCGGTGCGCGCACCAACATCGGCGCGGGCACCATCACCTGCAACTATGACGGCGTGAACAAGTGGAAAACCGTGCTGGGTGAGGACGTGTTCATCGGCTCCAACAACTCGCTGGTGGCGCCTGTGGATATCTCCAGTGGTGCGACCACTGCGGCGGGCTCGACCATCACTCAGAATGTGGATAAAGCCCAGTTGGCGGTCGGTCGTGCTCGTCAGAAGAACATCGACGGCTGGAAGCGGCCGGAGAAGGTCAAGAAAGGCTGAGTTATCCACAATTCAGGGCAAATGTGATCTGTAGGAGCGAGCTTGCTCGCGATTGCGGTGTAACAGTTGATATCAATGTGACTGACACACCGCTATCGCGAGCAAGCTCGCTCCTACAGGTTTCTTCTTTTATCCACAGACCTTTTTTATCGTCCCCGCTTGACGAAGTTTCGCCAATAGGTTTTTATTGCTTCCGTTATCTTTCGAATCGAAACTTACCTAGTCATGTCGAAACGCAACACGCCTCAGCGCCGCCATAACATTCTTGCTTTGCTCAATGAGCAGGGTGAAGTCAGCGTGGACGAGTTGGCAAAACGTTTCGAAACCTCGGAAGTTACGATCCGTAAGGATCTCGCTGCACTCGAAAGCAATGGGCTGCTGCTACGCCGTTACGGTGGGGCGATCACCATGCCTCAAGAGCTGGTGGCCGATATCAGCCAATCTGTCTCCGCTTATAAACAGGCTATTGCCCGCGTGGCGGTCACGCGGATCCGCGAACACGCGAGGATCATCATCGACAGCGGCAGCACCACGGCTGCGATGATTCCCGAACTCGGCCAGCAACCCGGCCTGGTTGTGATGACCAATTCCCTGCACGTCGCCAACGCCCTGAGTGAACTCGAACATGAGCCGGTGCTGTTGATGACCGGTGGCACCTGGGACCCACATTCCGAATCGTTCCAGGGGCAGGTTGCCGAGCAGGTACTACGCTCCTACGATTTCGACCAGTTGTTCATCGGTGCCGACGGCATCGATCTGGTCCGTGGCACTACCACGTTCAATGAATTGCTGGGACTTAGCCGTGTCATGGCAGAGGTCGCTCGCGAAGTGATCGTGATGGTCGAGTCCGACAAGATCGGGCGCAAGATCCCCAACCTGGAACTGCCCTGGAGCAGTGTCCATACCCTAATTACCGATGATCGCCTTCCAAATGAAGCACGCGATCAGATTCAGGCCCGCGGCATCAATTTGATTTGCGCGGCTGTCAGTCAGGAGAAATAGCATGTGTGGAATTGTCGGCGCAGTCGCAGAACGTAATATCACAGCCATCCTGCTCGAAGGCCTCAAACGCCTTGAATACCGTGGCTATGACAGCGCCGGTGTAGCGGTGCTGACCAACGACGGCAAGCTCGAGCGCATGCGTCGTCCGGGCAAGGTCAGCGAGCTGGAGGCTGCGCTGGACGCCGAGCCGCTGATTGGCCGTCTCGGTATTGCCCACACCCGCTGGGCGACCCACGGCGCGCCGTGCGAACGTAACGCTCACCCGCATTTCTCCGGCGATCTGGCAGTGGTGCACAACGGCATCATCGAGAACCATGAAGCCCTGCGTGAACAACTCAAGGCCCTGGGCTACGTCTTCACTTCGGACACTGACACCGAGGTCATCGCCCACCTGCTCAACCACAAACTCAAGGATCTGGGCGACCTCACTGTGGCGCTGAAGGCCACCGTCAAAGAACTGCACGGTGCCTATGGCCTGTCCGTCATCAGCGCTGCGCAACCGGATCGACTGGTTGCCGCCCGCAGTGGCAGCCCATTGGTGATCGGTCTGGGCCTGGGCGAGAATTTCCTCGCCTCCGACCAGTTAGCCCTGCGTCAGGTCACCGACCGTTTCATGTACCTGGAAGAGGGCGATATCGCCGAAATCCGCCGCGACAGCGTGCAGATCTGGGACATCAACGGCCAAGCCGTCGAGCGCGAAACCGTGCAGTACCGCGACGGTGCCGAAGCGGCGGACAAGGGCGAATTCCGCCACTTCATGCTCAAGGAAATTCACGAGCAACCGGCCGTTGTGCAGCGCACCCTCGAAGGCCGACTCAGCCCGACTGGTGTGCTCGTCCAGGCGTTCGGTCCACAGGCCGCCGAGCTGTTCGCCAAAGTGCGCAACGTACAGATCGTCGCTTGCGGCACCAGCTACCATGCCGGCATGGTTGCCCGTTACTGGTTGGAAGAACTGGCCGGTATTCCGTGCCAGGTCGAAGTGGCCAGCGAATTCCGCTACCGCAAGGTGGTGGTGCAACCCGATACGCTGTTCGTGACCATCTCCCAGTCCGGCGAAACCGCCGACACCCTGGCCGCGCTACGCAACGCCAAGGAACTGGGCTTCCTCGCCAGCCTGGCCATCTGCAACGTCGGCATCAGCTCGCTGGTGCGTGAATCCGACCTGACCCTGCTGACCCAGGCCGGTCGTGAAATCGGCGTCGCCTCGACCAAGGCATTCACCACCCAATTGGTTGGCTTGCTGCTGCTGACCCTGTCCCTGGGCCAGGTGCGCGGTACGTTGGCTCAGGGCGTTGAAGCCACCTTGGTCGAAGAGCTGCGTCGTCTGCCAACCCGTCTGGGCGAAGCCCTGGCCATGGACAGCACCGTCGAGAAAATCGCCGAGCTGTTCGCCGAGAAGAACCACACATTGTTCCTGGGGCGCGGCGCGCAGTTCCCGGTGGCCATGGAAGGGGCGCTCAAGCTCAAGGAAATCTCCTACATCCACGCTGAAGCCTACCCGGCCGGCGAACTGAAGCACGGCCCGCTGGCGCTTGTGGATAACGACATGCCGGTGGTCACCGTTGCGCCGAACAACGAGCTGCTGGAGAAACTGAAGTCCAACCTGCAGGAAGTCCGTGCCCGTGGCGGCCAGTTGATCGTGTTCGCCGACGAGAAGGCCGGCATGACCAACGGCGAAGGCACCCATGTTGTGCACATGCCGCACATCCACGACATCCTGTCGCCGATCCTCTACACCATTCCGTTGCAGTTGCTGTCGTACTACGTCGCCGTGCTCAAGGGCACTGACGTCGATCAGCCGCGCAATTTGGCGAAGTCGGTAACGGTGGAATAAGTTATCCACAGGTACGACGCAGACCCCCGCAATCGCGGGGGTTTGTTTTTTCCGGCTCCAGCATTCAGATGCGCAAGTAACAGACCATGGCCTGCAACTGATTCCCCGACCACGCAAGCTCGACGCCGGAAGAAATAATCGCTTAGGGTCTGTTTTCCATCTGGTGCCACGCGCCACCGTCGTTTTATTGATCAAGGAATACCCAGTGGACCGATTTCAGGAAATGCAGGTCTTTTCGGTGGTCGCCCAGGAACAGGGGTTCTCGGCGGCGGCGCGTCGCCTTGGGATGTCGGCAGCCAGCGTGACTCGCGCGGTGGCCGCGCTGGAAAAACGCATCGGCACGTCGCTGCTGACGCGTACTACCCGCAGCGTACATCTGAGCGAAGCCGGCCAGCGGTATCTCGACGATTGCCGGCGAATCCTCGCCGAAGTGCAGGAAGCTGAGGATTCGGCGGCGGGCAGCCACGCAGAACCCCGTGGGCAACTGACGATCACCGCTCCAGTGCTGTTTGGCGAGCTGTTCGTCACGCCGGTGATGGTGGCTTATCTGGCCCAGTTTCCCGAGGTGATCATCAATGGTCTGATCGTCGATCGTGTCGTGAGCATGGTTGAGGAGGGCGTGGACGTGGCCGTGCGTATCGGTGAGTTGCCCGACAGCAACCAGCACGCGATCCGTGTGGGTGAAGTGCGTCGCGTTGTTTGCGCGTCGCCGTCATTTTTACAGGCCAACGGCCGACCTCAACATCCCCAGGACCTGATGCGTGCTCCGGTGATTGGCACATCCTCCATCGGCCAGCAGCGGAGCTGGCCATTTCATGAGGCTGGGGAATCGCTCAGCGTCCGGACTGAGCCTCGCTTGGTCGTGACCTCGAATCAGGCCGCCATTCGCGCCGCCAGCCTTGGTTTGGGCTTCACCCGCGTATTGTCGTACCAGATAGCCAACCAGGTTGCCTCGGGAGAGCTTGAGATTGTTCTCGCCGAGTTCGAACTGCCGCCCTTGCCGATCCATGTCGTGTATCAGGGCGGACGTAATGCACCAGCGCGGATCCGCAGCTTTGTGGACTTCACCGTTAAAACGTTGCGCGAACACCCGGCGTTGAAACGCTGAGGGTTTATTGCGACGGATGAAATAATTGATTGCGATTGCTGGTTATTCTGTTGTTTTGGCTGGGGGTGGAAGATAGCGTCCATCGGTGCTGATCACTCCTGAACGGCGCCACTCGATAGCGGAGTCGACCATGCAAGCGATCAAACTCTACAACTTCCCCCGTTCCGGCCATGCCCATCGCGTGGAACTGATGTTGTCCCTGTTGCAGTTGCCGACCGAGCTGATCTTTGTCGACTTGGCCAAGGGTGCCCACAAGCAGCCGAACTTCCTGGCGGTTAACCCGTTCGGGCAAGTACCTGCCATTGATGACGAGGGCGTGGTGCTCGCCGATTCCAACGCAATCCTGGTTTATCTGGCGCAAAAATACGGTAATGGCCGCTGGCTGCCCACCGATCCGGTCGGCGCGGCGAAGGTGCAGCGTTGGTTATCCGTGGCGGCTGGGCCGATTGCTTTCGGCCCGGGTCGGGCACGCTTGATCACCGTATTTGGTGCTCCTTATAACGCCGAAGAAACCATCGCCTTTGCCCACGTCTGGCTCAAGCTGATCGACGAGGCGCTGGAGCAATCGGCTTATCTGGTGGGTGACGAGCCAACCATCGCCGACGTTGCCGCCTACAGCTATATCGCCCATGCACCGGAAGGCAATGTCTCGCTTGATGACTATGCCAACGTGCGTGCCTGGCTGGCGCGGGTTGAGGCCTTGCCGGGTTTTGTCGGCATGCCGCGCACCGTCGCAGGTTTGCAAAAAACCGCCTGATAGCGGCAAGGTTGGAAAGGCTGCGAGCTTCGAACAGGGGCTCGCGGCCTTTGGTGTTTGCCCTGTAGCATCTGTTGGACGCTGGCTTGAGCCGTTCCAAAGGATGCTTCATGGTTTTTATTGCTCGACTGACGGTCCTGCTGACAGCGCTGGTGCTGCTCAATGGTTGCGAGCGGCAGGACAGTGCGCCGCTCGATCAGCAAGTTTATGTCTGGCAGCGGCAATGGACGCCGTCCCACGAAGCTGCGCTCGATGACAGCCGCGCGGACTTCTCGACGCTCAGGATTCTCGCCTTGCAGGCTTTTCCCCGTGCCGGATGGAGTCGGGCGCGCATTGATGCGGCGCTGCTCAAGCGAGATGGCCGACCGTTGATTGCGGTGGTTCGTCTGGATGGCCAGCTTGCGTCGCTGGATCAGAAAGAAATCACTGCACAGATTCAGCAGATGCTCACCGATTGGCAAGGCCAGGGCCTGGTACTCGCCGGGGTGGAAATCGATCACGACGCCGGGATTGCCCGGCTTGCGGCGTATCGCAAGTTTCTCACCGACCTGCGCGCGTCCCTGCCCATTTCTCTGAAGTTGAGCATCACTGCCTTGCCCGCGTGGCTCGACAGTCCTGAACTGCCGGCCTTGTTATCCACAGTCGATAGCAGCGTGTTGCAGGTGCACGCGGTGAGCGATCCACGCCGGGGCCTGTTCGACCCGGGCCAGGCGCAAAAGTGGGCCAAAGCCTGGAGTCGCATCACCCCGCGGGATTTTTACCTGGCATTGCCGGCTTACGGTGTGGCGCTGTTGCCCGGTGTGAGCAGTGCGCCCGTGGTGGAAAGCGAAGTACCGGTCGAAAGCAGCGGCGAGCGTCGTGAATTGCTCGCCGATCCTCAACAACTGCGCGCGCTTGCCCTGAAGCTTCGCAACGACCCGCCGGCCCATCTGGCGGGCTTGATCTGGTTCCGCCTGCCATTGGCCAGCGACCGCCGAGCGTGGAGCCTCGCCACGCTGGGCGCTGTAGCGCGTGGCGATCCCCTCGACAGCCGCGTGATGTTGAAACTCGCGAACCAGGATGGCCTTTATGACGTCAATGTCAGCAACGAAGGCAACCTCGACAGCGCCTGGCCCGAGCGGCTGACTCTGGCGGTGCAGGGCTGTGAGGCTGCCGACGCCCTGGCCGGTTACGCGTTGCAACAAACCCCGGATGTGCTTACCTTCACCCGCCTGCGCGACGGACGATTGCCAGCCGGCGGGCAGCGTGCAATTGGTTGGGCGCGCTGCACCCATATTGATCAAGGAGGTTCGAATGTTCACCCGTAACTGGCCCCGTCATGTGCTCTGCCTGAGCCTGAGTTTGCCACTGGGGTCGGCGTTGGCCTGCGGGCCGGACTTCCCCATGCGCTTGCTCGACAACCGTGGCCAGTCGCTGGCGGAGTTGCCCGAAGGTAATTTCCGTTTCGAGGTCAGCCGCCTGGGCCAGGCGATTGCGGGCCTGAAAGTGGTCAACGATACCCTGCACAGCGGCGACCCGGCCGAATACAGCGAGCAGCGTGAATACGCCGAACAGGACGGTTTAACGGCGCAACAGCAGGAACTGGTTAAACGCCTGCGCGGTTTGACCGATGCCCGTCAGGTTGAAACCCAAGGGGCGAGCCTGCCAAGGGAACTGGTGCTCTATACGGCAGGCGCCGTGGCGTTCAACGCGGGCGATCAGGGATTGGCCGTCGATTACTTCCGCAACGTGTTGGCGTTGCCCGCCGATCAACGCGGATTGCGCAGCACCTGGGCCGCTTATTCGCTGGGCCGGGCACTGTTCGCCATGAGTGCCGACGCTGACGCAGCCGCTGACCTGCTGGCGCAGGCACGTCAGGCCTTCGAGCAGGCTCGGCAACTGAGTATCGAGGGGCTCAGTGACCCGTTGGAACTGGGGGTTGCCAGCCTTGGCGAAGAAGCTCGCGTAGCGCGCGCGGCCGGCGACTGGAACAATGCCATCGAACTCTACGCCGCACAAAATCGTCACGGTTCCGGGGTCGGGTACACCTCGCTGAAGTTGCTGGTGGCTGATCTGGTGGCGATGCCCGAGGCACAGCTCAACGCGTTGCTTGAAGGCAAACCGGTGCAGCAACTGATCACGGCTTCCTTGATCAGCCGATTGAACTGGTCATTTGGTGATCAACCACCTGCTGAGCAAAAAATGATCAAATTACTCCAGGCCAGCACGCGCGGCAGCCTGGACAACGCTGATCGGCTGGCAGCAATGAATTATCAACAGGGCGACTACGCCAGCGCCAGGACCTTCCTCGAGCACGCCGGCGACGGTGGTCTGGCTTGGTGGTTGCGCGCCAAGCTGGCGATGCGCGACGGTGACAAGGTCGCTGCCGCCGCAGCCTATGCCAAAGCGGCCCAGGCATTTCCGCAAAACGAGTCCTGGGGCGAGCGGCGTACTCCGGACTGGGCCTTCGAAACGTTGGAGCCCAAGTGTCGGGTCGAAGGTGAGAGCGCGATCCTGGCGTTGCAACGTGGTGATTACCTGCAGGCGTTCGATCAGCTTTATCGCAGCAAGGACATTTACTGGTTCGACGCCGCGACCGTAGCCGAGCGCGTGTTGACCGTCGATGAGCTCAAGCAGTACGTCGATGCACAGGTACCTGCGCCCCCCGCGCTGACCCAGGAGGATCGCGACAACTACGTGCCGTTATCGGTGGCTGCGAAGTTGCGCAACCTGCTCGGGCGCCGCTTGCTGCGTGAGGAGCGTTACGACGAAGCGGTGACGTATTTCGACAGCGATACGCTCCAGAAAAAAGCCAGGTGGTATGGGGAATTGCGCCACGAGGCTGAATCGAAATGGTGGCCAAGCAAGCGTGCCTTCGCTTACTTCAATGCCGCGACGCTGGCCCGATTCGACGGCATGGAGTTACTCGGTTACGAGATGTCACCGGATTACGCCACTTTCGGCGGCAACTACAGTCTGGAAAGCACCGAGCTCAAGGTCGGCCCGCTGGTGGCGGAAGAAGAGGTCAAACGTCAGCAGGTCAGCACGGCGCAACCTGATCAGCGTTATCACTACCGTTATGTCGCCAACGCCTTGGCCAGCCAGGCTGCCGATCATTTACCCCATACCAGCCAGGCCTTCGCGGCGGTGCTGTGCGCGGCGACGGGTTGGAATCCTGGCCAGGCAGAGAAAACGGCGTTCTATCAGCGTTACGTCAAGGAAGGTCCCTATGTGGATTGGGCAGTCTTCTTCGGTGAACGCTGCCCTTATCCAAACTTCCAGGACGCCGACAAGCGTTACGTTACTCAGGCGTTGAGCCCGTTGCGGGCGACCCTGCGGCCTTATAAAAAGTGGTTGGAGGCAGCGGGGGTCGTGGCGTTTACAGCGGTTGCACTGGTGTTGATCAATCGTCGCAAGCGCAGGGCTCGTCAGTAGTCAGGCCTGCTGAACGAAAGTCAGGCGCACTGCGAAGCCAATCAGCAGACTGCCAAACAACCATTGCTGGAGGCGCTGGGCCGAAGGACTGCGTTGCAGCCAACGACCCAGTGTCGCGCCAGCCAAGGCGTAGGCGCTGTCGAAGAGCAGCCCCACGCTGACGAGCACAACACCCAATGTCGCAAACTGCGTCAGCACCGATCCCGCGCGCGGGTCGATGAACTGGGGCAATAGCACCGAGCAAAACAGCAAGGCCTTGGGGTTGAGCAGGTTGGTCAGCAATCCACGTTGAATCGCCTGGCGCCAGTGGGGTTTTGCGTGGCCTGTACGATTGCCGCTCAAGTCGGGCAGCATCGTGGAGCGCAGGCATTGGATGCCAATCCACAGTAAGTACGCTGCCCCGGCCAGGCGCACTGCATCGAAGGTCCAGGGCGCTGCCTTGAACAACGCCGCCAGACCCAGCGCTGCCAAGGCCACGTGACAGCCTCGAGCGATCGCCAATCCCACTGCGGTGGCCAGTGCCAAGCCTTTGCCCTGACGTGCGCCCGTCTGCAACAGCAGGATCATGTCAGGCCCCGGCAACAGGTAGACGACCGCCAACGCCATGAAAAAAAGCCATAGTCCCGTCATGTTGCACCCCAATGCGTTCGATTTGTTGAAGCCAGTCTAGAGCTGAAGGGCGGGGCAGGTGCTTGCGTAGTTTGCTTCTACAGCGTCATGGATTGGCATAACCTGCTACACATATTCGCTTTGACCATCAGGATCTATCAATAATGAAACTGGATGCCTACGACCGCAAAATTCTGGCGGCCCTGCAACGGGACGGTCGCTTGAGTAACGTGCAATTGGCTGACGAGATCGGCCTTTCGGCATCGCCTTGTCTTCGGCGGGTGCGGATGCTCGAAGAGGCCGGAGTGATTCGCGGCTATCAGGCCAATCTCGATCGTGACGAGATCGGTCTGGGGTTGACAGTGTTCGTCGGGGTTAAGGTCGAGCGCCATAACGATGAGCAAGCCGAGGCCTTCCGCTCGGCGGTGACGGCATTGCCGGAGGTGATTTCGGCCTTTCTGGTCTCGGGGGAATCGGATTTCCTGCTGCAAGTAGTGGTGCTGGACCTGCGCGCCTACGACCGGTTTCTCACCGGGCGCTTGCTGAAATTGCCAGGCGTGAGCGACATCCGCAGCAATTTTGCCATTCATACGGTGAAAGCCCCGGGGGCTTTACCTTTGGAGCATTTGCCGCTTTGAACCAAGTTGCACCCCGTCGCGGGCAAGCCCGGGTGTACACAAGTCCCGTAGGAGCGGGCTTGCCCGCGATGGGGGCAACTCAATTCCAAGCCCTACATCTGCGTTGCCATCCCCTCCACATCCATCGCCGCCTGACGCAGCGCCTCGGAGCGGGTCGGGTGTGGATGACAGGTCAGTGCAATGTCTTCGGCTGAGGCGCTGAACTCCATCGCCACGCAGTATTCGCCAATCATCTCGCTGACGCTTGGACCGACCAGATGCACCCCCAGCACTTCATCTGTACGCTCATCGGCGAGCACTTTGGCGAAGCCCTCGGTCTCGTGGTTGATTTTCGCCCGGCTGTTGGCGGTGAACGGGAATTTTCCAACCTTGTAGGCACGACCTTCCGCCTTCAGTTGCTCCTCGGTCTTGCCGACGCTGGCCAGCTCCGGGCGGGTGTAGATGACATTGGGGATCAGGTCGTAATTGACTTCGCCAGCTTTGCCGACGATCTGTTCGACGCAGGCCATGGCTTCATCTTCAGCCTTGTGCGCAAGCATCGGCCCGGACGTCACGTCGCCAATGACCCACACGCCAGGGGCTTCGGTGCGATGGCCCTTGTTGGCGAGCATGCCGCGTTTGTCCGTGGCGAGGCCAACGTTCTCCAGGCCCAGACCTTGGGTATAGGGCCTGCGTCCGATGGCGACCAGCACGTAGTCGGCTTCCAGTGCCTCGGCCTCGCCGCCGGCGGCTGGCTCGATGCTGAGCTGGACGCCGTCTGCCGAAGACGTGGCACGAGTGACTTTTGAACCCAACTTGAAGCTGATGCCTTGTTTGCTCAACGAGCGTTGCAAAGCCTTGCCTGCTTCTGCGTCCGCACCGGGGCAGATCCGGTCGAGATACTCGACGACGGTGACTTTGGCGCCCAGGCGCCGCCACACTGAACCCAGCTCAAGACCGATGACCCCGGCACCGATCACCACCAGGTGCCGGGGTACCTCGGCGAGTGACAGCGCGCCGGTGGAATCGAGGATGCGTTGGTTGTCGATGTCGACCCCGGGCAGGGGAGTGGGTTCGGAACCGGTGGCGATAATAATGTCCTTGGCGCTCAACTCGGTTTTGCCGCCCGCACTGTCCGTTACCGTGACTTTGCCCGGGCCGTCGATATGGCCCCAGCCTTTGATCCAGTCGACCTTGTTTTTACGAAAGAGAAACTCGATGCCCTTGGTCAGGCCTGTAACGCTTTCATCCTTCTGCTTCATCATTTGCGCAAGGTTGAGCGTGGGTTTGACCTCGATGCCCAACTGGGCGAATTCCGCACCCATGGCCGCCTCGTACAGCTCGGACGCGTGCAGCAGTGCCTTGGAGGGCATGCAACCGACGTTCAGGCAGGTGCCGCCGAGGGTGGCGCGCCCCTCGACGCAGGCGGCCTTGAGGCCCAACTGGCCGGCGCGGATCGCTGCGTTATAACCACCGGGGCCGCCGCCCAGAATCACGACGTCATAGTTGCTCATGGCTGTACTCCTGGATGAGTAAAGGAATTGCTCAACGTAAACTGGAGAAAAATTATGACCGTAATATGTGCGCTTGGAAGGCATTCGGTCAAGGGTTCAGCAACGCGACAGCTTCGTCGCCTTTAGATAGAACGTTCCATACGAAATATTCACGCTATTCGTTATATCGTAACGAAATGTGATTCGGGCAAAGATGCCGGGGTGTTATGCAAGTCGATCTTGAGAGTGACGGCGCCGCGATCGCCGGGTTGCCACGCTTCCAGCAAGCGGCCTTCCACAGCCGGCGTCTGGGCTGGTGGGTGGTCGGCCTTGGCGCGCTGGCTGGTGTGGGGCTGGTGCTGGCTTTTTTCGTCGCGCTGTTTGCGCCGCAGTCGCTATGGCCGGCGCTGCTGGTCAATCAGTGCGCCAGCTTGCTGGTGCTGATGGCAGGCCTGCAATCGGCGGGGTGGGTGGCGAAGTGGCGCGCCAGGGCGATGAACCCTTCGGAGACCGTGGCGGCCGCCGAGGTCGTTGAGCCCGCAGTGGGTTGGTATGAACGACTGCTGGAGCGCATCAGCCAACGCAGCAAACAACTATTGATCAACATTGGCGCGCCGACGTTGTGGCTCGCTGGCTGGGCCCTGTTGGCACTGCTGGGTATTGACCAGGTGTGGAACCTGTCCCTGCCCGCTGCGCAGTTGGGTTTTTCAGCGAATGTCGGCGCAGCGGCGTCGCTGTTGCTGGCGTTCGGCTTGCTGGTGCTGGAGCGTCAATTGGCCCAGCAATCGGCTGCCCTGTGGCCTGAGGTCGGTGCATTGGCTCAATTGGCGCGCGCGGCCATCGTCAGCCTGGTGCTGAGTGCGTTGTGCCTGTTGTTCGCCAGCAGCGAAGCGGTGTGGCCAGCACGGCTGGCGGTGTTGATCGGCCTGCTGCCGGGGCTGGTCGCCGCCGAACTGCTGCTGCGCGCCTTGCTGTCCTTGTTCACCCCGCGCCCCGAACAGCTGGAGCCGCCGCTGCTGGCCAGAAGCTTCGTTGCTGATCTGCTGCGCTGGCCGCCACAACCCTTGCTGGCGTTGCAGCACGAATTGCACAACCGCTTCGGCATCGACCTGCGGCAAATTTGGGCGTTCAGTTACATGCGCCGCGCCTTGATACCGGTGTTGGCAGTGGTAGTCGTGGTCGGGTGGGCGCTCACCGGTGTTCATGAAATCGCCATGCAGGAGCGGGGCATCTACGAACGTTTCGGCAAGCCGGTGGCAGTGTTCGGCCCGGGGCTGCATGCCGGTCTGCCCTGGCCGTTTGGCCGCGTGCTGAGTGTCGAGAATGGCGTGGTTCATGAGTTGGCCGCAAATGTCGGAGAAGTGGCGGCGCCTGTTGCTGTGCAGCCGGCGGAAGGCCCGGCACCGGACGTGGCCAATCGCTTGTGGGATGCCAGCCACGCCAATGACAAATCCCAAGTCATCGCCAGCAGTCGTGCAGACAAACAGAGCTTTCAGATCGTTAACATGGATGTGCGGTTCGTCTACCGCGTCGGTTTGACCGATCAAGCAGCATTGGCCGCGACGTACAACAGCGCCGATGTGCCGACACTCATCCGCAGCACTGCGAGTCGGATCCTGGTTCACGATTTTTCCTCGCGCACGCTCGACGGGTTGCTGGGAGAGGACAGGGTAGGGCTCGCTGAAGACATTGGCCGCGCCGTGCAAGCCGACCTGACATCGCTCGACAGCGGCGTGGAAATTCTCGCCACGGTGGTGGAGGCCATTCACCCACCGGCGGGCGCGGCCAATGCCTATCACGGTGTGCAGGCAGCGCAGATCGCCGCTCAGGCATTGATATCACGCGAGCGTGGTGCCGCGGCCGAAACGACCAACCAAGCGCAGTTGCAGGCCAGCGTCGCCTACGACCAGGCGAGCGCGAGCGCACGGGAAACCCACGCAGCGGCGCAGGCGACGAACCTCAAGTTCTCCGCCGAGCAAAAAGCCTATGCCAGCGCTGGCCAAGCATTCGTGCAAGAGCAATATCTGAGTCAGCTTTCCCGAGCCCTGGCCGGCGCCAAGCTTCTGGTCATCGACCATCGCCTGGGCGGCAGCGGCAACGCGCCGACCATCGACCTACGCACGTTCACCTCGCCAGGCGATCCCACCCCCTCGCGTAAAACCGCTCAACCAGGAGCTGCCCATTGAGCCAGTCACACACTCACGATCATAATCACGGCCATGGCGGGCACCACCACGGGCACCACCATCATCACGGCGACTCTCAAGAGGCCGGCCCCTTTCCCTGGCGACGCATGAGCTGGGCGGTGCTGCTGGTGGCCTTTGCCATCGCAGCGGCGAGCCTGGTGCAGGTCCGTGCCGGCGAGGCCACGGTGATCACCCGCTTTGGCAATCCGTCCCGGGTGCTGTTGGCCCCCGGCCTGAGCTGGCGTTGGCCGGCACCGTTCGAGGCCGCGATCCCCGTCGATCTGCGTTTGCGCACAACCTCCAGCGGCTTGCAGGACGTGGGCACCCGCGATGGCCTGCGCATTATTGTTCAGGCTTACGTGGCGTGGCAGGTTCAAGGGGATCCGGACAATGTGCAGCGCTTCATGCGCGCGGTGCAAAACCAGCCAGACGAAGCGGCGCGCCAGATTCGCACCTTTGTCGGTTCCGCGCTGGAAACCACCGCAAGCAGTTTCGATCTGGCCAACCTCGTGAACACTGATGCCAGTCAGGTGCACATCGCTGATTTTGAAGCGCAACTGCGCCAGCAAATCGATCAGCAACTATTGGCCACTTATGGGGTGCGCGTGCTGCAAGTAGGCATCGAGCGGTTAACCCTCCCGTCGGTGACACTGGCCGCCACGGTCGATCGCATGCGCGCCGAGCGTGAAACAATCGCCACCGAGCGCACGGCCATCGGCAGGCGCGAGGCCGCGCAAATCCGCTCCACTGCCGAACGGGATGCGCGGATCGTCCAGGCAGATGCCACTGTGAAAGCTGCCGAAATCGAGGCGCAGTCGCGTGTCGAAGCTGCGCAGATTTACGGGCGCGCTTACGCCGACTCTCCGCAGTTGTACAACTTGCTGCGATCACTCGACACCTTGGGCACTATCGTTGGCCCGGAAACCAAGCTGGTGTTGCGCACCGATGCTGCGCCATTCCGGGTGCTGGTGGATGGCCCAACGACGCTCGATAATAAGTCCGGGTTTCAGCCATGAGTAGGGTTCCACGTGGAACACATGCGTTGATCAGCCCTTGGATTCAGGCCGGGCGCTTGGCGTTTATTGCGTTGTATGGGGTAACAGTGCTGGCGGCCTTGGTGTGGGCATTTTCGAATGTGCGGCAAATCGATCCGCAGGATCGTGCGGTGGTGCTGCACTTCGGTGCTCTGGATCGCATTCAGAATGCCGGATTGTTGCTTGCGTGGCCTCGACCTTTCGAGCAAGTGATTCTGCTGCCGGCGGCGGATCGAGTAATTGAGCGACGGGTCACCAACCTGTTGCGCAGCGACGCTGCATTACAGGCTGACCGGTCCGCGACCTTTGCCTCGCCGATCAGTGATGCATTAGCCGGGTCAGGATATTTACTCACCGGTGACGCCGGCGTCGTGCAGCTGGATGTGCGAGTGTTTTACAAGGTTACCGACCCTTACGACTTCGTGCGTCAAGGTGAGCATGTGCTGCCGGCGCTGGATCGACTGGTGACCCGCAGCGCGGTCGCCCTGAGTGCCGCTCGGGACTTGGACACCATCCTGGTGGCGAGGCCTGAGCTTATCGGTGCCGACAGCCAGGCCGCTGAACGTCGTGAGCGTCTGCGCGGCGATTTGGTGAAAGGTATCAATCAACGCTTGCTTGAACTGGCCGCGACAGGGCAGGGCCTGGGCATCGAGATCTCGCGCGTCGATGTGCAATCGAGCCTGCCGGACCCGGCGGTTAACGCGTTCAATGCCGTCCTGACTGCCAGCCAGCAGGCTGATAAGGCGGTCGCCAACGCACGCACCGAGGCGGAGAAGCTTAACCAAACTGCCAACGAACAAGCCGACCGCACCTTGCAGGTCGCCCATGCCCAGGCGAGTGAGCGGCGGGCCAAAGCGTCCGCCGACACGGCCATGGTGCTGGGCCTGGCCAAGGCGCAACAGCAAGGCACAGACCCACAGATGTTGCTGCGTATTTACCGGGAACGAATGCCGAAAATCCTCGGTCAGGCCGGTTCAGTAACCACGGTCAATCCGAGGGACGATTCCCGCCTGATCCTTCAGGGAGCCGCAAAATGACTGCTTCTACCACCGCCGCACCCATCCTGCTGTCTTCAGCCGAGCAACGCAGCGCCGCCCGCCAACTCACGCTCGCCATGCTCGCCCTGGGGTTGCTGACGCTCGGGTCGATCTGGCGCTGGGCCTCGCCGCAACAGATCGGCGTCAGTCAATTGCTGCTGGGCGTCGCTTCGATCCTGGTGGCCGTGCCCGTGATGCGTTCGGCATGGTACAGCCTGCGCTACCCAAGTCTGCATGGCATCACCGATCAGTTGATCGCCTTGGCCATGCTCGGCGCCTGGGCAACCGGTGACCTCCTGACTGCGGCGTTGTTGCCCATCATCATGATCTTCGGCCACGTCCTGGAAGAGCGCAGTGTGATCGGGTCGCAGGAAGCCATCCATGCCTTGGGCAAACTCACCCGTAGCCAGGCGCGCAAAGTGCAGGCTGATGGCTCCATCCTGGAGGTGGACAACGGCACGCTCAAGGCCGGGGATTGGGTGGAAGTTCGTGCAGGTGATCAAGTGCCCGCCGATGGCCGAGTGCTATCCGGACAGGCCAGCCTCGATACGGCATCGATCACCGGTGAGTCGGTGCCAGTGGAGGCGGGCGTCGGCTCGTCGGTGTTTGGTGGGACGATCAACCTGGATGGTCTGCTGCGCATTGAAGTGACGCGCACGGGCACCGAGTCGACACTGGGCAAGGTCATCGCGCTGATGCAGAGTGCCGAGCGCTCCAAGCCGCCGATCACCCGGCTGCTTGAACGCTACGCGGGCAGCTACATGGTGCTGGTGTTGCTGCTGGCAGCCGTGACCTGGTTCGTCACAAACGATGCCCAGGCGATGCTCGCGGTGTTGGTGGCGGCATGCCCGTGTGCGCTGGTGTTGTCAGCCCCGGCTACGGCCATTGCCGGCGTCGCGGTGGCGGCGCGTCACGGTATCCTGATTCGCAGCTCGGCTTTTCTCGAAGAGCTGGCCGAACTCACGTCGCTGGTGGTCGACAAGACCGGGACACTGACCTTTGGCACGCTGCGCCTGCAATCAATCGACAGCCCGCTGGAGGATCACAGCCAGGTGCTCAGGCTCGCGGCCAGCCTCGGTTCCGCCAGCAGCCACCCGGTCAGCCGTGCGCTCACTGGCTTGGTCAGCCAGGAACAGTGCCTGTTGCTTTCGGACATTCACGAGCGTCAGGGCCTGGGTGTTGTGGCAATGACCGAGCACGGCGAAGCCGCACTGGGTCGGCCCGAGTTGTTCACCCAGTTGGGCATTGCTACAAGAGCCGTGCCCGAACACGATGGGCCGATTGCCGGGCTCGCCCTGGCTGGGGAGTTTCTCGCGTGGCTGTTGTTGTCCGATAGCCTCAAACCCGAGGCAAGGTTTGCCTTGGGTGAATTGCGTGAGCTTGGGTTGGGCCGTCAGTTGTTGCTCACCGGAGATCGCCACAGTGTGGCGCAGACCCTGGCCCGAGACGTCGGATTGCACGACGTCCATGCACAGGCGTTACCCGAAGACAAACTCAATTGGGTGCTCAAGGAAATCGACAGCGGTTTTCGACCGATGGTGGTTGGAGATGGCATCAACGATTCGTTGGCCCTCAAGGCCGGTGTAGTCGGGGTCGCCATGGGGCCGGGCGGGGCGGACATCGCCTTGGCGTCGGCGGACATCGTGCTGATCGGAAGTGATTTGCGACGCCTCGGCACCTGTGTACGTCTGAGTCGCCAGTGCCGGAACACGCTTCAGGTCAATGTAATCATCGGTCTGGGCTGGACGCTGGCGATTGTCGCGTTCGCGGCGTTCGGCTGGCTGGGCGCGGCAGGCGCAATGATCGCTGCGCTGCTGCATAACCTGAGCACTTTGCTGGTACTGGGCAACGCCGGGCGCCTGCTGCGGTTCAGAGAACCGTTGCTCAAGCTGAAGGATGAAACGTGAGGACGATTGATATTTTCCGAACTGCGCGAATTATTTGTAGTCCTCTGAAAAGAGAACTCACGTTTTCTTCGAAGACATCGGGCTGAAGCGCTAACGGCCATAGAAAAGGGCTATCTAATCGATAGCCTGCTATTTTTCAGGGATGGTCTAACCTCACTTCAGACGTCTGAACCAGGGGGATATTCCATGCTCGCGCAACTTCCACCGGCCTTACAGAATCTGCAGCTACCGTTACGCCTGAGGCTCTGGGACGGCCACGAGTTCAACTTGGGGCCGACGCCCAGTGTCACGATTGTGGTCAAGGACCCGCAAATGGTCAGCCAGTTTGTCCACCCCAGCCTGGATGCTCTCGGCGCGGCATTCGTGGAAGGCAAGCTCGAGCTTGAAGGCTCCATGAGCGACGTGATCCGCGTCTGCGACGACTTGAGTCAGGCGTTGTTGGGCGAGGATGACGATAGTAATCCCGTGCGCACCGCCCACGACAAGGAAGCCGATGCCAAGGCAATTTCCTATCACTACGACCTCTCCAATGAGTTCTATCAGCTCTGGCTCGACAGTGACATGGCGTACTCCTGTGCTTATTTTGAAACCGGAAGCGAAACCCTGGAGCAGGCCCAGCAAGCCAAGTTCCGCCACTTGTGTCGCAAGCTTCGCCTGCAACCGGGGGACTATCTGCTGGACGTCGGGTGCGGTTGGGGTGGATTGGCGCGTTATGCGGCGCGAGAATTTGGCGCGAAGGTCTTCGGCATCACTCTCAGCAAGGAGCAACTGGTGCTGGCCCAGGAACGGGTCACCGCCGAAGGTCTGGATGATCAGGTCGAGCTGCAGTTGCTGGACTATCGCGACCTGCCTCAAGACGGTCGTTTCGACAAAGTGGTCAGCGTTGGCATGTTCGAACACGTCGGCCACGCAAACTTGGCCGAGTACTGCAGGACCTTGTTTGGCGCTGTGAAGGAGGGCGGTCTTGTGATGAACCACGGCATCACCGCCAAACACACTGATGGTCGCCCAGTAGGACGCGGGGCTGGTGAGTTCATCGAGAAGTACGTCTTTCCCAATGGCGAGCTGCCGCACCTGTCGATGATCTCTGCCGAGATCAGCGAGGCGGGTCTAGAGATCGTCGATGTCGAAAGTCTGCGTCTGCATTACGCGCGCACGCTTGATCATTGGAGCGAGCGATTGGAAGACAATCTGGAAACAGCCGGCAAGATGGTGCCCGAACAGGCGCTGCGCATCTGGCGGCTGTATCTGGCGGGATGCGCTTACGCCTTTGCCAGGGGCTGGATCAACCTGCATCAGATTCTCGCCGTGAAGGCTCATGGCGATGGCAGCCATGAACTGCCCTGGACCCGTGACGACATCTACACGCCTTAAAGTATCGGTGAAATAAGCCGGGCGATCCGCATGCCGACCTGTTGGAGGCGGTGGGTCTCCCGGCTTTCTTCCTTGGCCACTTCGTGGGCCTGGGCGAAGTCATCGTTGAGCATCTGTTGTACCTCGTTGGCGAAAGTACTGTCGACCGTCAGCAGCATCACTTCGAAATTCAACCGGAATGATCGATTGTCCATATTGGCACTGCCGATGGCGCTGATTTCGTTGTCGATCAACACGACCTTCTGATGCAGAAAGCCCGGCTCATAACGGAATACCCGCACGCCCGCGCGGACGGCTTCGAAGGCATAGAGGCTCGAGGCGGCGTAGACGATTCGGTGGTCGGGCCGTGACGGCAGCAGGATTCGCACATCGACACCGCGCAACACGGCGAGGCGCAAAGCCGCGAACACGGCTTCGTCGGGAATGAAATAGGGGCTGGTGATCCACACGCGTTCCTTTGCGGCGTGGATGGCTTCGACAAAGAACAGCGAACAGGTTTCGTAGGGATCGGCCGGTCCCGTGGCGAGTAATTGGCAGAGCACTCCGTCCTCCGGATACACCTCTGGCAGTATCAACGGCGGCAATGAGCGCGCGGCCCAGAACCAGTCTTCGGCGAAGGACTCCTGCATGCAGGCCACCACGGGCCCGCGCACCTTGACATGGGTATCGCGCCATGGAGCCAGGGGTGGTTTCTCACCCATGTATTCGTCGCCGATGTTGTGCCCGCCAACGAAACCGAGCACACCGTCGACCACCACGACCTTGCGATGGTTACGGAAGTTGACCTGGAAGCGATTGAGCCAGCCGCTGCGTGTCGCAAATGCTTTGACCTCTACACCGGCATCGCGCAGGGGCTGGACGTAACTATGGGGCAGGGAGTGACTGCCAATGCGGTCATAGAGCAGATAGACCGCGACGCCCTCGGCAGCTTTCTTTAGCAGCAACGACTGCAGGCGTTGCCCGAGGCGATCGTCATGGATGATAAAAAACTGGATCAACACCGCTTCTCTGGCCTGGCTGATCGCCTCGAATATCGCTTCGAAAGAAGCTGTGCCGTTGATCAACAGTTGCACTTCGTTGTTGGCCAGGCAGGGCATGCGTCCCAGCTTGGGCATTGCTCGCAATGAGGCGTAGGCGTTGGAGGCTCTGGCTGCCAGTGCTTCTTCTACCCAGGGCCGCCAGTTCAATTCGGAAATCGCCTTGCGCATTTCTTCGTTGGCCTGTCTGCGTGCCTTGATGTATCCATCGAAGGTGCTGCGGCCAAAGACCAGGTAGGGAATCAACGTGAGGTACGGCATGAACAACAACGACAACGCCCAGGCGATCGAGCCTTGGGCGGTGCGGACGGTCAATACGGCATGCAAGGCGGCGATGAGCCCCAGGGAATGCAACAGCGCGATCAGATAACCGAATACATGCGGTCCGAAGTAGTCCATGGGACAGCCTAGCTCCTGAAGATTCAATGCTTAACAGACCATGTTCCGTGCAGAATGTCGCTAATTAATTCGCCCATGAACCGAAGCCTCTGGCCGGCGTCTAACGGCCACTACTGATCAGGAGTTACACGATGAACGTTCGTCTGCTGGGTTTGGCCGTGGCTTTTGGTGTGGCGCTTCCCGTAGTCGCTCAGGCGCAGATGTTGCAGCCGGGCTTGTGGGAGTTGACGTCCAGCAACATGAAAGTGGATGACCAGAATCTGCCGGATCTGCAATTGCTGCTCGGGCAAATTCAGAGCCAGATGACGCCGCAGCAACGGGCGCAGCTTGAGAAGCAAGGCATTACCATGGGCGGTAAAGGCATTCGTGCCTGCCTGACACCCGAGCAAGTGAAAAACGACAACATTCCCCTGACGGACCCTCAGTCGGGCTGCCGGCAAGAAATCACCGAGCGCAACGGCAACCAGTGGAAATTCCGTTTCAGCTGCCCGAAAGCTCAGGGCGCTGGAGTGGCGACGTTCTTGAGCGATCGGGAATTCACCACCAAGGTTAATGGCACATTCAACGCTACCGGCATCCAGCAGAAGGGTAGCCTGGATACGCGTGCGGTATGGTTGGGGCAGGATTGCGGGACGGTGAAGCCCCGAGCCTAAACCCCATCGCGAGCAGCCTCGTTCCCGCAGTTAAAAAGGCATTTCATTGTGGGCGAGGCTGCTCGGGACCCGACTTTCAAACCAGGGCAGGGTCGACTGCGCGCAACCACGCACACACCGCATCAATCGCCATCGTGCCGAAGTCTTCCCCGGTCTGGCTGCGCAAACTGACAAACCCACCTTCTTTTTCTCTTTCCCCGATCACCACCAGGTATGGCACTTGTTGGCTGTGCTCTCGAATCTTGTGGTGTACCTTTTCATTACGCAAGTCCGCGCGCGCTCGCACGCCACTCCGGCGCAAGGCTTCGGTCACCGACTGAGCGTAATCAGCCTGGCGATCGTCGATGCTGACAATCATCACGTGTGGCGGTGCCCGCCAGTTTTCGAGTTCTTCCTGAGAAGACCAGCAACTGCCGTAAATACGCTGTGGGGTCGTGGCGCTGATGTGATCCAGAGCAAAGGCTTGCAAGACCCTTGTCGCAGGGACATGCGGGCCCTTCGAATGGCATTCGAAGGCACCGAACAGGTAGGGCGTCAGTTCATCCTCCGTTGGCGATGGCGGGGGGCGACGGCGAATCGAGTGATTGGTGGCCGCCAGCATTTTCATGCGCGCTTCGATACCCGCCAAATCGACCAGGTTCAAAGGACGTTCAAATTCAAACTCATGGTAAAAGCCATCTCCGAGCGCCGATCCGACGTGCAAATGCACCTTGGGGTAAATCTGTTTCACGGCGATGGCGAGCATCAGCGCGCAGGAGCGCCGCAGTATTTCCAGGCCATCAGGCTCTCGAGGCGTGATGATGCTGACCCGTGAATCGGATGTGAGCAGGAACTCACAATCCACCAGCACCCCGTTGACGCGACCCGCGACTGCCGCCTTGGCCAAGCCGGCATTGATGCTGGCCGCAAGCTCATACACCGACAACGGCTGGTCGTATTCAAGCAATGAACCATCGCTCAGCGTGATGTGGATCATGTCGATGCTCGTGAGTGCTAGCGCGTAAACCCTAGAGGTAAAACCTGGTCGTTGTCATTAAGACATTTGTCGCGCCAGGTGATTTTTCCAAGCACCCGCGTCGTGCTGACACTGTGACCGGTCTTGGTCACGACAGTTGTGATCGAGAGCAATGGTGTACCGCTTATTTCAGCAAAGCGGGGGAAGACGTTCTGTACCCATGGTAGGCCAGAAGGCACCGGCCTGGGTGCGTCCCAGCGTAACGCGTCGCGGCGAATCATGCTGCTTCCCAATTCCATCGGCTTTCGGCGACGGCGTCATGGGCATGGAGACTTTCCGCATGCACCACGCGAATCCGCAACGCTTTGATACCTGGAGAGCGCTTAAGGGCCAAATTCAGGCTTCGTGCGGCGTCCTCGCAAAACATCAGGTTCTGCCCGTTGGCCAAGGCGAAGGCTTGCTCATCGGCGCGTTTGACGGCGGTTTGCAAAGCGGTGCCGAGGGCTGCTTCGGCGTCATTGATCAGCGAAATCAGTGGCAGTTCGTCCACGACCTCATCCAGGAGCAGGCTCAATTGCGCATGGCTGCGTTGGCTGTGAGGCGTCGCGACGATTCCTTTGGTTGAACCTAACCACGCCAAAATGTCTGCATGCTGCAAAGGCCGTGTTGCGAAATCATCGACGAATTGTTGTTGGATCAGCTGACGGGCCAGCGCTGCTGAGCAAGGGCACGTTGAGGAATAAGGCACATTGATTTTGAGTTCCACGTGGAACATCTCGTTTTTCAGGCGTGCTTCAACGCTCACGGGGTATGACTTCCAACCAGACAGCGCGCTGATGAGCGCCGGTCTCTTTAGCAGTAAATCAGCCTCAATCTTCAGGAAGGCACTGTCCGAAAGTCCTTCATGGGAGTCGAGGAATTGTTGCAGAACGCGTCGAATAGATTGCGCTGTCAGATTCTCGCGCTCCAGAAACTCCAGCGCGAGGTAGAGCCGTGACATGTGAATGCCGCGTGCCTCGCCATCGTCGAGACTGACACCCGCGTCGATTTTCGCACTGAGGCGTTGGCCGTCGAGAAGGATTGGTAGCGCAATGCCGCACATGCCCACCCATTCAAGGGGTAGGTTTTGGCGTGAAGGCTGCGCGGCGATATCCGGCAGGGTCAACGCGTTCATCGTCAGATCCATCGTGGTAGTCGAGAGACGATGTTATGTTATTACATGAAGTTCAGCTATTTCTTTTTATGTGCCCTTTCGATCACGTGCCTCAAGAACCTGTTGAGCAGGCGCAGGAAAGTCCAAACCTAACAACCGGTGATTCGGCTGCAGGTGAATTTGCCGCTGCTGCCGCCGGAGCTGGAAAAACGGTTGAGGGTGGTCCAGCCCACTCGACGGTTGTAGCCGACCCAGGCTTCGCCATCGGAGGCGATGCCGGTGAAGAAGGTCAGTTGCCCGTAGCGGCTGTTGGTCTGCGCCCAATAGCGATTCCCCTCACGTTCGAAGCCGCGCAAATAGATTGTGCTGCCGACGGTATTGACGCTGTAGGCGTTGCCATCTGCATCCACACAGGCCAGCAGATTTGCGCTTCGAGTGCAGTGGGCAAGGTTCGCCACTTGCGCCCCTGCATTCACTGCAGCCAGCAGCGAAATACACGTCAGCGTGATTTTCAGGGCATTACGCATGGGATTTCTCACCGTTAGGACCGCCTGGAGCATTGTGCCTTTTCCCCGTTGCGACAAGTGGGGGTGGAGAGATTGCATTGTTATACTGTAACGTAAAAATAAGCCCGACATTGCGACCGGGCATTCCTGTGAGGATTCCCTGATGCCCAATCGTCTCCCTGTCACCGTCCTGTCGGGCTTTCTAGGCGCCGGTAAAAGCACGCTGCTCAACTACGTCCTGCGTAACCGCGAAGACCTGCGGGTGGCGGTGATCGTCAATGACATGAGTGAAATCAACATCGACGGCAGCGAAGTCCAGCGTGATGTCACCCTGAACCGCGCCGAAGAAAAACTGGTGGAAATGAGCAACGGATGCATCTGCTGCACCCTGCGCGAAGATTTGCTCGAAGAGGTCAGCCAACTCGCCCGGGACGGTCGCTTCGATTACCTGCTGATCGAATCCACCGGTATCGCCGAGCCACTGCCGGTAGCGGAAACCTTCACCTTCCGCGACGAAGAAGGGCGCAGCCTGTCCGATATCGCACGGCTCGACACGCTGGTGACCGTGGTCGACGGCGTCAACTTCCTGCTCGATTACCAGGCTGCCGAAAGCCTCGCGTCCCGTGGCCAAACCCTGGGCGAGGAAGATGAGCGGCTGATCACCGAGTTGCTGATCGAGCAGGTCGAATTCGCCGATGTGATCCTGATCAGCAAGATCGACCTGATCGGCAGCGGCGAGCGGCAGGAACTGATGGCGATCCTCGAAAGATTGAACCCGCATGCCGAGATCCTGCCGATGGTCATGGGCGAAATCCCTTTGGCGAAGATCCTCAATACCGGTCGTTTCGACTTCGAAAAAGCCGCACAGGCCCCAGGCTGGTTGCGAGAGATGCGCGGCGAACACGTACCGGAAACCGAGGAATACGGCATCGCTTCCACGGCTTACCGGGCCCGCAGGCCGTTCCATCCCGAGCGCTTCTTCAGCTTCATCGACGGCGAATGGAGCAACGGCAAGCTACTGCGCTCCAAAGGCTTCTTCTGGCTGGCCAGCAAACCCATGGATGCCGGCAGTTGGTCCCAGGCCGGCGGTTTGATGCGCTACGGTTATGCCGGGCGCTGGTGGCGTTCAGTGCCGAAGGACCAATGGCCACAGGACGAGGAGAGCACCGCTGCGATCATGGCCAACTGGACTGCTGCCGTGGGCGACTGCCGACAGGAGCTGGTGTTTATCGGCCAGAACATCGACTTTGCACAACTCACGGCCGAGCTGGACGATTGCCTGCTGACCGATGAGGAAATGGCCCTTGGGCGCGAACGCTGGCAGTTGCTACCGGACCCGTTCGGCCCCTGGTATGAAGAAGTGGCGGCGTGATGTTCAAGGCTTGAGCCAGTTTCCCTGGCTCTGGCCCTCGCAATACGGCTTCAGATACGCCGCGTCTTTGGCCACGCCGTAATAGTGAATATCCTGCCGGTAAGGCATATTGGCGACTTGCGCATTGCTGCACACGCCGAATGCGCCGCTGGGGCAGTGGTCAACGTATTGCACCTCGACCTTCTGCCCGGCCAGGTTTGGTTGACAGAACCCGTCGGCGAATAGTTTTTCCGGGATGTTGCGGTTCTCCTGGCAGACTTTCACGTCGAGTCGCTCAGCCGTGCTATGGACCACACAGGCCTGGGCCAGCGCCTCGCCAGAAACGAACGTGAGCAGCAACGTCCAGCCAATCAACCGCATCCTCCACCTCCTCAGACATCCTCGACCATGTTGCAGAACATTCCTACGCACGTGATCGCCGGCCCATTGGGCGCCGGCAAGACCAGCCTGATCAGGCACCTGCTGACGCAGCGCCCGGCAAACGAGCGCTGGGCGGTGCTGATCAACGAGTTCGGGCAGATCGGCATCGATGCCGCGCTGCTGACCCGTGACGCCGATGGTATCGCACTGGGTGAGGTGGCCGGAGGCTGTTTGTGTTGCGTCAACGGTGCGCCGTTCCAGGTCGGGCTCGGGCGATTGTTGCGCAAGGCGCGGCCGGACCGGCTGTTTATCGAACCTTCCGGGCTCGGTCATCCCGTGCAGTTGCTCATGCAGTTGGGTGAGGCGCCATGGCGCGGCGTGCTGGCTGTTCAGCCCAGCGTGCTGGTACTGGATGCCCAGGCGCTTGCAGCGGGTAAACCGTTGCCGGGGGCGCAGCAGGAGGCGTTGAACCATGCCGGGTTGTTGCTGCTGAACAAGTCCGAGCTTCTCGATGACGATGAGCGGCAGCGAATCATTTCCCAGCTTGCGAATCGGCGTTTGTACTGGACCCAGCAGGGAGCGTTGCCGTTGAGTGAATTGCCCGGACTGGATGCTGCGGCGGTGGCGGGTGTGGATAACTTCGTCGCGCCCAAGGGACTGGGGCAAATGCCGGCGGTCTGGACCGATCCGGCGCGACCCATCTGCCTGCACCAACAGCAGGGCGATGTTTGGAGTATCGGTTGGCGCTGGCACCCGAGTCAGACGTTTGATTCGGCGCGCATCGACGGTTGGCTTGCAAGCCTTGCCTGGCGGCGGGCCAAGCTGGTTATCCACAGCTCTGGTGGGTGGGTTTCGGCCAATGCGCTGGATAACGCGCCTCTGAAATGGCAGCCCAGCGAATGGCGCCAGGATTCGCGCCTGGAGCTTATCTTCAGTGAGCCGCAGCCGGTGGATTCATTGCAGAGGGCACTGGGTGCCTGTCGCTCCGATTAAGGACGCCATTTCGTGTGTTCTTGCCGCCACTGACTAAGCTCAATCACTTCAGCACGGGGCTTGACCACGTCGGCCACCGGCGGGGTGTCGTCGAACGGCATTGGATAGGGTGCCAGCTCGATTTGGGCACTGTGGGGGCCGAACTGAGTGATGGTGCCGTTGTGGCGTGTTTCGCCGGTCACCGTGAACTCGAAGTTATACACACGTGCCAGACGCCGCTTACTGTTGGCATCCTTGATGAACGCGATCTTCTTCAGCGCGACGTTGCCGTCCAACAACTCGATCCCGAGCTTGGTGCAATGCTGCTTGACCCGCTCCAGCGCGCGCTCGCGCAAGCCATGGTTGTGCCACAGCCACGCGCCTGCGGTAGCGAGCAGCATCAGCACGAATATATTTCCAAGGGTCAGCATCAACGGGTGCTCCAACAAATTGATGTCAGCTTAACTGCGTCGCCGGCCTGTCGTACAGGCTGCGTTTAGTCGCATACTGCGCGGCTCGAATTTCAATCGTTTGACGGAACTCTCGGCATGAAACGTACGCCCCATCTGCTCGCCATTCAGTCCCACGTGGTATTTGGCCACGCAGGCAACAGTGCCGCGGTTTTCCCGATGCAGCGGGTCGGGGTGAATGTCTGGCCGCTTAACACCGTACAGTTCTCCAACCACACCCAATATGGCCAATGGGCCGGTGAAGTGTTGGCACCGCAGCAGATCCCCGACTTGGTGCAAGGCATTGCAGCCATTGGCGAGTTGGGCAATTGCGACGCGGTATTGTCCGGCTATCTGGGCAGTGCGGCGCAAGGGCGGGCGATCCTCAAGGGTGTCGAGCAGATCAAGGCGATGAACCCCAAGGCGCTGTACTTGTGCGACCCGGTGATGGGCCATCCGGAGAAGGGCTGCAGCGTGCCGGCCGAAGTCAGCGACTTCCTGCTGGAAGAGGCGGCTGCCATGGCGGACTTCATGTGTCCGAACCAACTGGAGCTGGACAGCTTCTCCGGCCGCAAGCCGCAGTCGCTGTTCGATTGCCTGGCGATGGCGCGTGCGTTGCTGGCGCGAGGCCCGAGGGCCGTGCTGGTCAAGCACTTGGCATACCCCGGCAAACCGGCGGACGTGTTCGAAATGTTATTGGTGACGGCGGACGCGAGCTGGCATTTGCGCCGTCCGCTGCTGGCGTTCCCGCGTCAGCCGGTGGGCGTCGGCGACCTGACCTCCGGGCTGTTTCTGGCGCGAGTGTTGTTGGGTGACAGCCTTGTGGCAGCGTTCGAGTTCGCGGCTTCGGCGGTGCATGAGGTGTTGCTGGAGACCCAGGCGTGCGCCAGCTATGAGTTGGAGCTGGTACGCGCCCAGGATCGTATTGCGCATCCGCGGGTGCGGTTCGAGGCTACTGCAATCAGCCTCTGAGATTAAGGGGACCCCATCGCGGGCAAGCCCGCTCCTACAGGATTTGTGGTGTTCATTAATCCCTGTAGGAGTGGGCTTGCCCGCGATAGCTATCTAAAGCTCAACCTACAACCCTCAGGCATCACCCTTGATTTCCTGATAACGCTTCTCGAGCTCCTGGCGAATCTGCCGCCGCTGCTGGGCCTGGATGAAGCGGCGCTTTTCTTCGCTGTCTTTTGGTTGCAGCGGTGGCACAGGCGCCGGTTTGCGGTTGTCGTCCACCGCCACCATGGTGAAGAAGCAACTGTTGGTGTGGCGCACCGAGCGCTCGCGAATGTTCTCGGTCACCACCTTGATGCCCACTTCCATCGACGTGTTGCCGGTGTAGTTAACCGAGGCCAGGAACGTCACCAGTTCGCCGACGTGCACCGGCTCGCGGAAAATCACCTGATCCACTGACAGCGTCACCACGTAACGGCCGGCATAGCGGCTGGCACAGGCATAGGCCACTTCATCGAGGTACTTGAGCAAGGTGCCACCGTGAACATTGCCAGAGAAGTTGGCCATGTCAGGGGTCATCAGTACCGTCATCGACAACTGGGCGTTTCCGGGTTCCATAGCGTTCTCACGGGTCAAGGCTGGTTTCGGAAGGGTGCACCTCTACGGGTGCCTGAGCGGTTTTTCAAACCACAGTTATCGGGACGCCGGGCGGGTGATCGCCGTCACGCCAAATCTATCTGTTTCCATATATTGCACCGCCTTTTTGCCGGAAGTCGCGGTGTTACCCTGCAAAAGCCCGGTCCAAGGGCGATTCCTACGCAAAATGCGGATTTTTTCCTGCTCGATCAGACCTTTCGCGCGTCTGTTAATTGAGCAACGTCACCAAGGAGCCTCACACCATGCATGCCATCAGCTTTATCCAGGATCTGGCAGTGATCATGTTGGTCGCGGGTGTGGTGACCGTATTGTTTCATCGTCTCAAACAGCCGGTCGTGCTGGGCTACATTGTCGCCGGCTTCATCATCGGCCCGCATACGCCACCGTTCGGTTTGATCCACGACGAAGAAACCATCAAGACGCTCGCCGAACTCGGGGTCATTTTCCTGATGTTCTGCCTGGGCCTGGAATTCAGCCTGCGCAAGCTGTTCAAGGTAGGCGCCACGGCCTTTATCGCGGCGTTCCTGGAAATTGTGCTGATGATCTGGATCGGCTACGAAATCGGTAGCTGGTTCGAATGGAACACCATGGACTCTCTGTTCCTCGGTGCGATCCTGGCGATTTCCTCGACCACTATCATCGTCAAGGCGCTTAACGACCTGAAGATGAAAAACGAGCGTTTTGCGCAGTTGATCTTTGGCGTGCTGATCGTGGAGGACATTCTCGGCATCGGCATTATCGCCCTGTTGTCGAGCATCGCCGTCAGCGGCACGGTCAGTTCCGGTGAGGTGTTTTCCACCGTCGGCAAGCTGTCGCTGTTCATGATTGTCGCCCTCGTGATCGGCATTCTGTTGGTGCCGCGACTGCTGGCCTATGTAGCCAGGTTCGAAAGCAACGAGATGCTGCTGATTACCGTGCTCGGCCTGTGTTTCGGCTTCTGCCTGCTGGTCGTGAAGCTTGAGTACAGCATGGTTTTGGGTGCGTTCCTGATTGGCGCGATCATGGCTGAATCGCGGCAACTGCTGAAGATCGAGCGCCTGGTCGAACCGGTTCGCGACCTGTTCAGCGCAATCTTCTTCGTGGCGATCGGCTTGATGCTCGATCCGATGATTCTGTTGCAATACGCGTGGCCGATTGCAGTCATCACCGTCGCTGTGGTGCTTGGCAAAATGCTTTCCTGCGGGTTGGGCTCCTTTATTGCCGGCAATGACGGACGAACCTCACTGCGCGTGGGGATGGGGCTTTCGCAGATTGGCGAGTTTTCCTTCATCATCGCGGCGCTGGGCATGACCCTGCAGGTCACCAGCAACTTCCTTTACCCGGTGGCGGTGGCGGTGTCGGTGATCACCACGCTGCTCACGCCTTACCTGATACGCGCGGCCGATCCACTGTCGATCAAGCTGGCGGCAGTGATGCCGCAACGCATGAGTCGAGTGTTGGGGATGTATGGCGAATGGCTGCGCAACATCCAGCCCCAGGGCGAGGGCGCGCTGCTGGCCTCGATGATCCGGCGGATTCTGTTGCAGGTAGGGGTCAACCTGGCACTGGTGATTGCGATCTTCTTCACGGGTGCGTACTTCGCCGCACGCATCTCCACCTATCTGCAAGACTGGATCAGCGATCCAAGTTGGCAGAAAGCATTGATCTGGGGAGGCGCGTTGCTATTGTCGCTGCCGTTCCTGATCGCCGCCTATCGCAAGCTAAAGGCACTGTCGATGCTGCTCGCGGAGATGGGGGTGAAGCCGGAGATGGCAGGCCGCCACACGCAGCGAGTGCGTCGGGTCATCTCCGAAGTGATCCCGATCCTCTCGCTGCTGGTGATATTCCTGCTGTTGTCAGCCTTGTCGGCCAGTATCCTGCCCACCAACAAACTGCTGGTGCTGGTCGCCGTGGTCGCGGCCGGCGTGGCGGCGTTGCTCTGGCGCTGGTTCATCCGCGTGCACACGCGGATGCAGGTGGCCTTGCTCGACACTCTGGATAACCACAAGGATTCAGCCGGGCATTGAGCATACGGGGTGCGGGCGTCTCAGCTTTCCAGCCAGACGTCCCGTGCCCAGTGCCACACCGACTCCCAGGTTTCTTCGGCAATCAGCTCTTCTTCGGCTTGCCACAGCACCACGGTGCCGTCTTCTTCGACCAGATAATAATCGTCACCGTCCTGGCAGATCGGGATCATGCTGCGATCGACGCCAGCGTCCCAGGCGTTGGCAGCCACATCGGGCAGGTAGGTGTGGGATTGCGGGTCGGTGACGGTCACCGGCTCCAGGCTGCCATAGACCACGTCGCTGACGGTCAGCAAAAACTCCCGGAAGACAAAGGGAATGTCGATGAACAGCTGTTCTTCGATTTCGACCAACAGGTCCTCGTCGGGTAACTCCAGGGGCACCGGAACCGGTTCGTTGGCTTCACGCAGTTGTTCGATGATTTCTTCCACGTCCGGGATCCTCTAGCTTGTGTGGCGCGGTTTGTATGGGGCGGTTTATACAGTAGCTTGCTATGGATGCAACCGCGAAATAGAAAAACCCGGCCGAGGCCGGGTTTTTCATTAGACAGCGTTGAGTCACATCGAACGCAGGGCAGATCAGCCGTTCTGGCGGATACCGGCCACCAGCCAAGGCTGGTTCTCACCCTGAGCACGTTCCATGTTCCAGCTTTCGCTGAAGACTTCGCCCTGGTCGAAGCGAGAGGTCTTCGACACGCCGCTGAAGGTCAGGGTGGCGATGGTCTTGTCGGCACGATCATCGACGCCATCGAGTTGCACGTTGAGGTTGTCAATGTAGGTCGACTGGAAACCGTCGCCCAGATCGGCACGCTCGCGCTTGAGGAACTCAAGCAGTTGCGGGGTGACGAACTCGGCAATCTTGTCCATTTCGTTGGCGTCCCAATGTTGCTGCAGGGACTGGAAGTGACTGCGTGCGGCTTCAATGAAGTTGTGCTCATTGAACCAGGCCGGGGCATTGATCACCGGACGGGCGGCAGCCGGAGCCGCGGAACCACCGAAGATCGAGCCCATGGATGGCTTTTGCTCGAACACTTCACGCTGCATTGGAGCGCCGGCTGGAGCGAGGTGCTCCTGTTGCTTGCGGCGGCGAGCGGCGATGAAGCGGAAGACCAGGAAGGCAATGACTGCCATGATCAGGATGTCGAAGATCTGCATGCCCTGGAAGCCGCCGCCCATGAACATGGAGGCCAGCAGGCCACCGGCGGCGATGCCGGCCAGGGGGCCGAGCCAGCGAGAGGCACCGCCGGCTTTGGCGGCAGCGCCAGCGGCACCGGCCGCGCCCGCAGTGGCAGCAGCGCCGCCTGCAGCAGAAGAAGGAGCCATTTGGCTGGTCTGGTGAGTCGGCGCGGCGCCGGAGCTCTTGCCGCCACCAAAGCGCTTGGCGTTGGCGTCGAGGCTCATCGTCAGGCCGATGCACAACGCCATGGCGATGCTAAGAAAACGTTTCATAAAGGGAATTCCCATTTGTGGATGGCACGCGTCGCCATGTTGCACAGGTGAAGGGTGACTGGCTAGCGACAGATTGTTTCGGGCTTTTGCCTGACAGGTCGGGTTCAGCTTCAGTCAGCGCAATCAGGCTTGTTTACTTTGGTCAGTAGGATTGGTGGATAAGTTCTGTAGGAAGGTGTCTCAGCGTCGTAACGCCAGCATCACCACACCCGCAGTGATCAGACCGATTCCACCCCATTGGCGCAGGTCGAGTTTCTCGCCCAGCAGCAAGACGCCAAGCACGGCTACCAACACCACGCTGAGCTTGTCCACGGGTGCCACCAACGACGCTGGGCCGACTTTCAGCGCACGGAAGTAGCAAATCCACGATGCTCCGGTCGCAAGACCCGACAGCAGCAGGAACAGGTAACTCTTTGGCGAGATAGATCCCAGGGATTGATATTGGCCCGTGGCGTACAAAATCAAGGCCAGGCTGACCAGGACCACCACGGTGCGCAGCAGCGTGGCGAAGTCCGAGTTGACGTTTTCCACGCCGATTTTCGCGAAAATGGCGGTCAACGCCGCGAAAGCAGCGGACAACAGCGCCCAGAACGTCCAGGAAGAAAAGAAACCCGAGCCCATGGTTGCTCCTTGTGGTGACAGTCCCTGTAGGAGCGAGCAAGCTCGCTCCTACAGAAAGCCCTAGATCGCTTCCAGCTTCGCATACCCCAGCATCAGCCACTTGCTGCCTTCGCTGAAGTTCACCTGTACCCGCGCCTGGGCTCCCGCGCCTTCGAAGTTGAGGATCACGCCTTCGCCAAACACCGAGTGGCGTACGGCCTGGCCAAGGGTGAAACCGGTTTGCGGGATCTCGCTACCGCTGAACAGGCTGGATGTACTTTGTTGCTGACCGCCACCGAACGGCCGGCTCACGCTATTGGACAGCCGTACTTCCTGAACCAGACCTTTAGGCACCTCACGTACGAATCGCGAAACCTTGTTGTAGGTCTCACTCCCGTACAGCCGTCGGGTTTCCGCGTAGGTCATGACCAGATTCTGCATGGCGCGGGTAATGCCCACATATGCCAGACGCCGTTCCTCCTCGAGACGGCCGGGTTCTTCCAGGCTCATCTTGTGCGGGAACAGGCCTTCTTCCATGCCCACCAGGAACACGTAGGGAAACTCCAGGCCCTTGGCGCTGTGCAAGGTCATCAACTGAATGCTGTCTTCGTGCTCGTCCGCCTGGGTATCGCCGGCCTCCAGCGATGCGTGGCCGAGGAACGCCGCCAATGGCGTCAGGTCTTCGTCCTCTTCGGTGTTTTCGAAGTTGCGCGCGGCGCTGACCAGCTCCTCAAGGTTTTCTACCCGGGCCTGGCCTTTCTCGCCTTTTTCCGCCTCGTGGTAGGCGATCAGCCCGGACTGCTCGATGACGGTTTGGGTCATCAGGTGCAGCGGCATCTCGATGCACTTGGCGGCGAGGTTCTCGATCAACTCCATGAACGCGCCCAGTGCGCCGGCTGCACGGCCAGTCACGCCTTTGTTGGCGATCAACTGGCGCATGGCTTCCCACATCGATACGTCGCTGTGGCGCGCATGTTCGCGAATCGCTTCAACGGTTTTTTCGCCGATGCCACGGGTCGGAACATTGATTACCCGTTCCAGCGCCGCATCGTTGCCACGGCCTTCCAGCAAGCGCAGGTAAGCCATGGCATTCTTGATTTCCGCCCGCTCGAAGAAGCGCTGGCCGCCATAAATGCGATACGGAATGCGCTCGCGCAGCAGGGCTTCTTCCAAAACGCGCGATTGGGCGTTGGAGCGGTACAAAATCGCGATATCACTGCGGGCCAGGCCGGTTTTCAGCGCGCTTTCAATGGTTTCCACCACATAGCGTGCTTCATCATGTTCGTTGAACGCGGCGTACAGGTTGATCGCTTCGCCATCGCCGCCGTCCGTCCATAGCTCCTTGCCCATGCGCCCGGTGTTGTTGGCGATCAGGGCATTGGCAGCTTTCAGAATGCCGGCGGTGGAGCGGTAGTTCTGCTCCAGGCGGATGATCTCGGCATCCGGAAAATCATCGGAGTACTGATAGATGTTCTCGATTTTTGCGCCACGCCAGCCATAGATCGACTGATCGTCGTCGCCGACCACCATCAGGCTGTCGCCGCCCTTGGCCAGCAGCCGCAGCCAGGCGTACTGGACGGCGTTGGTGTCCTGGAACTCGTCCACAAGGATGTGACGGAAGCGTTTCTGGTAATGCGCCAGCAGGCCTGGATGATCGCGCCACAGGTCCAGTGCGCGCAGCAGCAGTTCGGAGAAGTCGATGACACCGGCGCGCAGGCACGCGGCCTCATAGGCTTCATAAATGCTGCGCATGGTCGCCAGGAACAGGTCGCCACTGGCTTGAATGTGTTGCGGGCGCAGGCCTTCGTCTTTCTGCCCGTTGATGAACCACTGGGCCTGACGGGCCGGCCAGCGCTGCTCGTCCAGGCCCAGGTCGCGGACCACGCGCTTGACCAGTCGCTGCTGGTCGTCGCTGTCGAGAATCTGAAAGGTCTGGCTCAGGCCGGCTTCCTGCCAGTGCGCCCGCAGCAGTCGGTGCGCCAGGCCGTGGAAGGTGCCGACCCACATGCCGGCCGGGTTGATGCCCATCAGCTGCTCGATGCGATGGCGCATCTCGGCAGCGGCCTTGTTGGTGAAAGTCACCGACAGGATTGAGTGGGGCGAGGCGTTTTCGACCTGGATCAACCAGGCGATACGGTGCACCAGCACTCGGGTTTTACCGGAGCCAGCACCGGCCAGGACCAACTGACGACCCACGGGGGCCGCTACGGCCTGACGTTGGGCATCGTTGAGGGAGTTCAGCAAAAGGGAGAGATCATCGCGCATCGGGGCATTCTAGGGGGCCGCGCCACACCGGGCAAACCCCGCTTTGCTTTAGCCGATGAAAGATGCGGCCGGGACGACCGGTCGGTCATCCGCTGCAGGTGCTGACGGGCCTCGCTTGCAGGGTTTGCGGGGGGCCGGAGGGCCAAGTACTTTTGTCGAATTTATGATCTGCAGCAGTTTGGTAAGGTCATTGGCTTGTGTATGCTCCGTCCACGTTCGGACTCAGCTCATCCTTATAAGAACAAGAACATTGTCTATGACCCTCAGCTCCGACCTGTCGGGCCCTGTTGTGGAGCCCCGGGTTATTCGCAAACAGTACGCCATGGAAATGGCGGTCGAGCGTACGCGCCTGCTTTATCAAGGCTCGCTGTTGCCGACACTGTTCATGCTGATCAATGGACTGGTCTGTGCAGGCCTGCTGTGGAGTCCACAGCGCTATTTCGTGGTCACCGTCTGGCTGGTGTGGTTGCTCTCGCTGGTGGCGTTGCGCGTCATCCAGGTGGCGGCCTTCGATTCGGCGATACCTCACCGCCAGGCTCATCCCGTCTGGCGTCGCATGTTCCTGCTGGGCTCGGCCATGACCGGGCTGACGCTGGCCGGCGCCGGCATCGCCCTGGTCCCCGCCGACGATTTCATCCAGCAGGCCTGGGTGTTTGGCCTCATCGGCGCGGCGGCGCTTTCGGCCAGTGTGGCCTACGCAGTCAGCCTTCCTGCGTTCCTTTCGTTCACCTTGCCGTGCCTGTTGCCTGCCATCGCTTACCTTTTCTGGGGGGGTGACTCGCAAGGGCAGGGTTGGGGCTGGTTCGGACTGATCCTGCTGGGCGCATTGAGTGTCGTGGCCTGGCAGGTCAATCGGCTGATCGATGGCGGCTTGCTGCGTCGTTTCCAGAACCAGGCGCTGATTGAACACTTGCAGGCCGCGCAAAACCAAAGCGATCAACTGAACCAGGAGTTGGCCAGGGAAATCGAGCAGCGTCGCCGTGCTGAAGATGAGTTACGTGAAATCCAGACCGGGCTGCAAACCCGCGTCGACGAGCGCGGCCTCGAGCTGGACGCCGCCAACCATGCTCTGGGAAAAAGTGAGGCGCGGCTGGCGCTGGCGTTGAAAGCCAGCGAATTGGGGTTGTGGGACTGGAATCTGCAGACCGACGAGGTTCACCACACGCATCTGCAGGAGCTGTTTGGCCTCGATCCGGAGTTCATTACGGCGATGCTTGGTCATCTCACGCCGCGTTTGCACCCGGAGGACGTGCCAGGACTCAAGCGGGCTCTCGTCGAGCACTTGAAGGGCCGCAGCGAGGATTATCAGATTGAGTACCGGGTGCGCCATGGGGCGGGTCACTGGGTCTGGATCGAGGACCGGGGGCGCGCGGTCGAGCGTACCGAAAATGGCCGGGTGATCCGCATGGTCGGTACCCGCCGCGACATCACTGCCAGTAAAAACCTCGAGGCGCAGCAGCAACTGGCGGCGACGGTGTTCGAGGCGGCCAGTGAAGGCATCATGATTTTCGACCCGAACTACGCCCTCATCGCGGTCAACCAGGCGTTCAGCCGTTTAAGCGGTTATGACCTGGAAGACATGATCGGGTGCAACGTTGTCGAGCTGCCATGCAGTCGCGATGCCCGCCGGCACTACGGGGCGATCCATCAGGCACTGGAGCAGCATGGCAGTTGGCAAGGCGAGCTGGTAGAAACGCGCAAGAATGGCGAGCTTTATCCGCAGTGGCTGCAATTGAACGTTGTGCGCGATAACCGAGGAAATATCAGCCATATCGTGGGCTTCTTCGCCGATCTCTCAGCGCGACGTGAATCTGAAGAGCGCATGCGCTATCTGACTCACTACGACGAACTGACTGGCCTGGCCAACCGCTCGCTGTTCCACGAACGCCTGAGAGAGGCCCATCAGCGTGTGCGCCAGGGCGGTCGTAGCCTGGCGTTGCTGCACATTAACCTCGACCGCTTCAAATTGCTCAACGACAGTCTGGGCCATGAAATCGCCGACCAGCTGTTGCAGAAAATGTCCCGGCGTCTGGTCAACGCGCTGCCGGAGGCGGACACCATCGCGCGGCTGTCCGGCGATGAATTCGCCGTGCTGTTCGACGCCTACGGCACACTCTCGAGCCTGGCGCGGGTGGCGACGCGACTGTCGACCAAGCTGCGCGTGCCGGTGACGGTCGACGGGCATGAACTGGTGGTCAGCGCCTCCATGGGCATCAGCATGCTGCCGGACAATGCGCGGGAAATCTCCGCCCTGGTGAGCCAGTCGAACATGGCCATGCAACACGCCAAGCACCTGGGCGGCAACAATTTCCAGTTCTACACCGACAGCCTTCAAGCCAGCACCCTTGAGCGCCTGCAACTGGAAAACCGGCTGCGCAAAGCCATTGAAGAAAAGCAGCTGAACGTCTTCTATCAACCCAAACTGTGCCTCGCCACCGGCCGGCTGAATGCTGCCGAGGCGCTGGTGCGTTGGGATCACCCTCTATTAGGCAACGTCCCGCCGGGAGACTTCATCGGCCTGGCCGAGGAAACCGGGTTGATCGGCCCGATCGGTGAGTTTGTGTTACGACAGGCGTGCTGGCAGGCCTGCGAGTGGCAGCGCCAGGGCCTGGAGCCTATACGGGTGTCGGTGAACCTGTCGGTGCATCAACTGCGCCAGGGCAAACTGGTCAGCCTGGTGCGTCAGGTGCTGGAAGAAACTGGCCTGGCGCCGCACTACCTGGAACTGGAACTGACCGAAAGCCACTTGCTGGACAGCGTCGAACACATCATCGCGACCTTCCAGCAACTGCGGGACCTGGGCGTGAAACTGGCGATCGACGACTTCGGCACCGGCTACTCGTCCCTGAGTTACCTCAAGCGGATTCCGGTGGACTACGTGAAGATCGATCAGTCGTTCATTCGCGGCCTGGGGGAGGGCACGGTGGACGCGGCGATTACCCGGGCGATCATTGCGATGGCGCATGGGTTGTCGTTGAAGGTGGTGGCCGAGGGGGTCGAGAAGCAGGAGCAGCTGGAGTTTCTCCAGGGTGAGCGCTGCGATGAGGTGCAGGGCTACCTGATCAGTCGGCCGATTGAAGCGGATGGGCTGGCGGTCTTGTTGCGAGCGCAATGTAACTGAGTTGGAGTTCTCCATCAGTTGCAGGGAACGGGTGAAGAACTCCGAGTTTTACCGGTGACGCATTAACGCGGCATAATGATCGTATCAATGTGGTGCAGTAATGCACCTTCAAAGAAGATATCAACGCCAGTGACGTTAGACTTGCCGGATGCTACGTACTCAACACTCTTTTCAACGCGAATTTGAGCGGCTGGTTCGTCGATGACATCAAGTTTCAACTCAAGTCGCAGGTTAAACGATTTGTCCTGAATGGGAGTCATAACAAGCCGTGGGGTAACGCCAGCGTGCGGAACGATTACGGTGCCGTCAGTGCGGAAAAATTCCGAGTCGGGCAGTTGGCTGATTTGTGCGGTCCAATTTTTGGTTTCGATAAACATTAGTGTAGTTCCTTTTAATTAAGTTAGTTGCGTCCTGCCCGATTAACTTAACGAAGGTTCTGGTTATTTGGAAGTTGTTATTATCAGGTATTTGTAAGTTGTCGTGTTGTATGTGGGATTAGTTGCGGAAGAAGCTTTTTAAAATTATCAAGGATTTGAACTGAAAACGTTGTTCGTTTGATAGGCGCGTGCCGACATTAAAAAACGCTGTCAAAAAGTGCTACATGGAACGCACATGCCGGAAAATGAGGGATCTGGTCACGCATTTGAGCAGGCAAAAAGCCGATTCATGTAGTATAACTACAAGCGTGCTACATCTCCGGCACCTGCCCATAACAAAGAGTCCAGGCCCTTGAATCTGCTGCAACACATCGCCCAGTCACGTCACCTGTTACGCAAGTCGGAGCTCAAGGTCGCCGACCATGTGCTGCTTGACCCTGCGGCGGTGATGCACAGTTCCATGGCCGATCTGGCCCACAGCGTGGGTATCAGCGAGCCGACCATCGTGCGCTTCTGTCGTGCCATCGGTTGCTCCGGGTTTCAGGATCTGAAACTCAAGCTGGCGCAGAGCCTGGCGGCGGGGGCGAGTTTTGGCCAGTTCGCCATCCATGAAGATGACTCCGTCGCCGACTACAGCCTGAAGATTTTCGATACCACGCTGCACACCCTGATGGAGGTTCGCGAGAAGCTCGATCCGGTGGAGTTGCAACGGGCCGTGTCGCTCATGTCCCAGGCGCAGCGTGTCGAATTTTATGGCTTCGGTGCATCCGGCGCGGTGGCGGCTGATGCGCAGCACAAGTTCTTTCGCCTGCTGCTGACGGCGGCGGCGTATTCCGACCCGCACATGCAGGCGATGTCGGCGGTGACGCTCAAGCCAAGCGACGTGGCGATCTGCATTTCCCAGTCGGGGCGCTCCAAGGACTTGCTGATTACGGCCAACCTGGTGCGCGAAAGCGGCGCCTCGTTGATTACCCTGTGCCCGAGCCAGACGCCGCTTGCCGAGTTGTCGACGGTCAATCTGGCCATCGACGTGCACGAAGACACCGAAATTTATACGCCGCTGACTTCGCGCATCGCTCACCTGGTGGTGATCGACGTGCTGGCGATGGGCGTGGCGATGGCGCGCGGGCCGAGCCTGGTAAACCACCTCAAGAGCGTCAAGCGCAGTCTGCGCAGCTTGCGCTTGTCGCCAAAGGCGGTGAAAGCGCTGGATGATTGATGACTGGCGTCATCGCAAGGTCGTGCCGACCCTGATCGCGAGCAAGCTCGCTCCTACAACGGTTTTGTGAACACCGCTCCACTGTAGGAGCGGGCTTGTCGAGTCGTCGCACCGTCGCGATAGCGCCTTCCAAATCGGCAACTTTCATCAGCCTGTAACCCACCCGCCGCCAAATCGTCATCCCCCGCGCCCATCCTGTAACTCCCGTACTCGCCTTGGGAGACTCGAAATGGCCCAGCCCTACGAAGAACGCAACAGCGCTGTCAGAACCCGTCGTCAACAGGAAGACCAGCGCCGCATGGAGTTTCGCCGCGCCATCGAAGATCGCTGCGAGCGCCGCCAGTTAATGGCCGAGATCGGTGATTTTCCAGAGCTGGAACTCAACTACTGGCAGGCAACTCCCGCAACTTCCCGTCGAAACGCTCAACCAGGGCGCTGATCTGCACCCGTTCGCTGCGGATGAACGCAAGGAATGCGTGGGCCACCGGCGACAGCCGCTTGGCCTTGGCCTGGACCAGGCACCAACTGCGAAACAGCGGCAGCTCCTCGACCGGTAACTCAATCAAACCACCGGTCGCCAATTCCAGGTTCAGGGCGTGGCGCGTCATCAGCGCGACGCCCAGACCCGCCAACACGCATTCCCTTTGAGCTTCGGCCGACGAGACCTCCTGAGTCTGGTTGAAGTGCACGCGCTTCTCCTTGAAATACTCCTCGCAGGCCATGCGCGTACCGGAGCCGGGCTCGCGCAGCAGCAGGGTATAGGGTTCCAGATCCTGCAAGCGCAGCGGGCCCATGTGACACAGCGGATGATCGGGCGGCGCCGCCGCGACGATCGGATTGTTGAGGAAAGGCAAGAATTCCAGCCCCATGTCCTGCGGAACCATGGACATGATCACCAAGTCATCACGGTTGTCCGAGAGGCGGCGGATCACCTGCCCACGGTTGACCACCGTCAGTTGCAGGTTGACCTCCGGATGCTGGCGCTTGAACGCGGCAAACAAGTGCGGCACGAAATATTTCGCGCTGGATTCGATGGCCAGTTTCAGTTGGCCCTGCAACGAACCCTGCATGTCCGACAGCTGCATGTCGAGATTTTCCAGGCGACCGAAGATGTCGCGACTGGCTCGCTGAAGCGCTTCAGCGGCTTCGGTCATGTAGAGCTTTTTGCCGACGTAGTCGAACAGAGGCTGGCCAATCAGCTCTTCGAGCTGACGAATCTGCAGGCTCACGGCGGGTTGAGTGAGTGACATTTCGTCGGCGGCGCGGCTGTATGAGCGCAGGTCGCACACCTCGTTGAAAATCTGCAATTGACGCAATGTCATACGCATCAATGACTTACGCATTATCCGATCACTCCTGCCGCAGGCTGATGGTTCAACTATAAGTCTTTACTTATGCATGACCCAATAATTAATCATTTTTGTTAATCCCTTGTGCGGGCTAGTGTGGGGTTGCGACTAAATTGAAACATTTGGTCACGCGTCGACCTGGTCTAGCAGGTCGTGGGTACCAGCGGCTCAAGGGAAACTCCAAGTGATAACAAAGATCCTGATCGCCAATCGTGGTGAGATTGCCGTCCGCATCGTGCGAGCCTGCGCCGAGATGGGCATCCGCTCGGTGGCGATTTTCTCTGATGCCGACCGCCATGCGCTGCACGTGAAGCGTGCAGACGAGGCTCACAGCATTGGCGCCGAGCCACTGGCCGGGTACCTGAACCCGCGCAAGCTGGTGAACCTGGCGGTGGAAACTGGCTGCGATGCCTTGCATCCCGGCTATGGTTTCCTGTCGGAAAACGCCGAGCTGGCAGAGATTTGCGCCGAACGCGGCATCAAATTCATCGGCCCCTCGGCTGAAGTCATCCGCCGCATGGGGGACAAGACCGAAGCTCGTCGCAGCATGATCAAGGCCGGCGTACCGGTGACTCCGGGCACCGAAGGCAACGTATCCGGCATCGAAGAAGCCCTCACCGAAGGCGACCGCATCGGTTATCCGGTGATGCTCAAGGCGACCTCCGGTGGTGGCGGCCGTGGTATCCGTCGCTGCAACAGCCGCGAGGAACTTGAACAGGCTTTCCCTCGAGTGATTTCCGAGGCCACCAAGGCGTTCGGTTCGGCGGAAGTGTTCCTGGAAAAATGCATCGTAAACCCCAAGCACATCGAAGCGCAGATCCTCGGCGACAGCTTTGGCAATGTGGTGCATCTGTTCGAGCGTGACTGTTCGATCCAGCGCCGCAACCAGAAGCTCATCGAGATCGCCCCGAGCCCGCAACTGACCCCCGAACAGCGCGCCTACATTGGTGACCTGTCGGTGCGCGCCGCCAAGGCCGTGGGCTACGAGAATGCCGGCACCGTGGAGTTCCTGCTCGCCGAGGGCGAGGTGTACTTCATGGAGATGAACACCCGGGTGCAGGTGGAACACACCATCACCGAAGAAATCACGGGCATCGACATCGTCCGTGAGCAGATCCGCATCGCTTCCGGCTTGCCGCTCTCGGTAAAACAGGAAGACATCCAGCACCGTGGCTTCGCGCTGCAGTTCCGGATCAATGCCGAAGACCCGAAAAACAACTTCCTGCCCAGCTTCGGCAAGATCACCCGTTACTACGCGCCCGGCGGTCCCGGCGTGCGCACCGACACGGCGATCTACACCGGCTACACCATTCCGCCATTCTACGACTCCATGTGCCTGAAACTGGTGGTGTGGGCGCTGACTTGGGAAGAAGCGATGGACCGTGGCTTGCGCGCCCTCGACGACATGCGTCTGCAAGGGGTCAAGACCACCGCCGCGTACTACCAGGAAATCCTGCGCAACCCGGAATTTCGTAGCGGCCAGTTCAACACCAGCTTCGTTGAAAGCCACCCTGAACTGACCAACTACTCGATCAAGCGCAAACCCGAAGAGCTGGCCCTGGCCATCGCCGCCGCCATCGCCGCCCACGCAGGCCTATGAATGAAACAGCTGCAAGCGCCGAGCTGCAAGCTGCAAGTAAAAGCCGATCTGCTTTTGCTTGACGCTTGTAGCTCGAAGCTTGCCGCTATGAGGAGATACCAATGACTAAGAAGATCTTCGTTACTGACACCATCCTGCGCGACGCCCACCAATCGCTGCTCGCGACCCGCATGCGCACCGAAGACATGCTGCCGATCTGCGACAAGCTCGACAAAGTCGGCTACTGGTCGCTGGAGTGCTGGGGCGGCGCCACGTTTGACGCCTGCGTACGCTTCCTCAAGGAAGATCCGTGGGAGCGCCTGCGCCAACTGCGCGCCGCGCTGCCCAACACCCGCCTGCAAATGCTGCTGCGCGGCCAGAACCTGCTGGGCTACCGCCACTACAGCGATGACGTGGTCAAGGCCTTCGTCGCCAAGGCCGCGGTCAACGGCATCGATGTGTTCCGTATTTTCGATGCCATGAACGACGTGCGTAACCTGCGCGTGGCCATCGAAGCCGTGAAAGCCTCCGGCAAACATGCCCAGGGCACCATCGCCTACACCACGAGCCCGGTGCACACCATCGAGGCGTTCGTGGCACAAGCCAAACAAATGGAAGCCATGGGTTGCGACTCGGTGGCGATAAAGGACATGGCCGGCCTGCTGACCCCTTACGCCACGGGCGAACTGGTCAAGGCATTGAAGGCCGAGCAGTCGTTGCCGGTGTTCATCCACTCCCACGACACCGCCGGCCTCGCCGCGATGTGCCAGCTCAAGGCAATCGAAAACGGTGCCGACCACATTGACACCGCCATCTCCAGCTTCGCCTGGGGTACCAGCCACCCGGGCACCGAGTCGATGGTCGCTGCCCTCAAGGGCAGCGAGTTCGACACCGGCTTGAACCTGGAACTGCTGCAAGAGATTGGTTTGTACTTCTACGCCGTGCGCAAGAAGTACCACCAGTTCGAAAGTGAATTCACCGCAGTCGATACCCGCGTGCAGGTCAACCAGGTTCCAGGCGGGATGATTTCCAACCTGGCCAACCAGCTCAAGGAACAGGGCGCCCTGAACCGGATGGGCGAAGTGTTGGCAGAAATCCCGCGGGTGCGCGAAGACCTCGGCTTCCCGCCTCTGGTGACTCCGACTTCACAGATCGTGGGTACCCAGGCGTTCTTCAACGTGCTGGCCGGCGAGCGCTACAAGACCATCACCAACGAAGTGAAGCTGTACCTGCAAGGTGGCTACGGCAAGGCACCGGGCACCGTGAACGAGCAACTGCGTCGCCAGGCCATTGGCAGCGAAGACGTCATCGACGTGCGTCCAGCCGACCTGCTCAAGCCGGAAATGGCCAAGCTGCGTGAAGAGATCGGTGCGTTGGCCAAGTCCGAAGAAGACGTGCTGACCTTCGCCATGTTCCCGGACATTGGCCGCAAGTTCCTCGAGGAACGCGCTGCCGGCACCCTGACTCCGGAAGTGCTGTTGCCGATTCCGGAAGCCGGCAAGGTCGCTTCCGCCGGTGGTGAAGGCGTACCGACTGAGTTCGTCATCGACGTCCACGGCGAAACCTACCGTGTCGACATCACCGGTGTCGGCGTGAAGGCCGAAGGCAAGCGTCACTTCTATCTGTCCATCGACGGCATGCCGGAGGAAGTGGTGTTCGAGCCGCTGAACGAATTCGTCGGCGGTGGTAGCAGCAAGCGCAAGCAAGCGACTGCACCGGGCCATGTCAGCACCACCATGCCGGGCAACATCGTCGACGTACTGGTCAAGGAAGGCGACACCGTCAAGGCTGGCCAGGCCGTACTGATCACCGAAGCCATGAAAATGGAAACCGAAGTCCAGGCAGCCATTGCCGGCAAGGTCACCGCCATTCACGTGGCCAAGGGCGACCGGGTAAACCCGGGCGAAATCCTGATCGAGATCGAAGGCTGATCTAACAGCCTCGGTCACAACGTTTTAATCCTCGGGGGAGCGGGTGCTCCCCTTTTTTTTGCCCGAATTTCGTCGCCGCTCAAAAGCTTATGCGCCACGGCCCCATCAGGCCATGGCCGCGACTGTCGCTGCCCCTTTCTCCGTTCAAACCCACGCCCAGCGTATTGTGTGCCGAGAGGTTCAGGTCCAGGCCGGCATCGACCATCAACGTGTCCCGATCCACAGGCGCACTGTAGACGCTGTACTCATTGCTGGTTTAAGCCTACAGAGGATTCTTCGACTGAGGTGTGTGTGCATTGTTTTGCAGATTTGCGGGGTAAAAGTGTTGAAGATCTGCATTTTATTGCGTTTATTACGACTGTTACGTCAATGCATATGCATTATGTTGCGTGTGTAGCCCTGAAAAACCTGGAGCAACGTTTGAAAGAGTGGCATCTGAAATGAGCATGACCGTCGCTGAACGTGCAGTGCTCTTGGACAGCATTCAGGAAGCGTTGAATCAGGGCACGCTTGAAATCGGCGAAGCCGTCCGGCGATTGCGGGTCGAGGTCACAGGCATGCACCAGGTTCAGTTCGCGAAAATGTGCAGGATATCGGTGCGCACACTGGTACACATTGAGCATGGGGAAGGGAACCAGACACTCAAATCGCTGAATGCCGTGTTCCGTCCCTTTGGCATGAAGATGGGGGTGGTGCGCATCCGCAGGGATTGAACCGAGAGCGCCTTCGCATACTTGGGCTCGGAGGCCTCTGTGCAGACGTCGGTGACTTATCCCCGGCACTCCGCCAGCGTCTTCACTTGCCCGGCCCCCAACTGATTCTCATCACTCAACCAGCGCTCGAAACCCGCTGCGACTGCCGGCCACTCCGAGTCGATGATCGAGTACCACGCTGTATCGCGGTTCTGTCCCTTGACTACCATGTGCTGGCGGAACACGCCTTCAAAACTGAAGCCCAGGCGTTCTGCCGCGTATTTGGAGCGGGCATTGCCGTTGTTGCATTTCCACTCCAGGCGACGGTAGCCCAAGGCGAATGATTCTTTGGCCAGCAGGTAAACCGCCTCGGTGCTTTTCGGCGAGCGCTGCATCGGCGCGCCGAAGGTCACGTGTCCAATTTCGATACGGCCCTGGGACGGTACGATCGACATCAGGCTGAGGATGCCTTGCACTTCACCGCTGGCACGGTCGACCACGCTGAAGAAATACGGGTCGCTGCTGGCGGCGTGGTTGTTCAGCCAGTCATTGAAGGCGCTGCGCTCCGGGAACGGGCCGTAAGGCAGGTAGTCCCACAGTTTCGGGTCGGCGCCGGGACCATGCAAAGCGTTGAACAGCTCGTCGCCGTGTCGCGCCGGGTCGAGTCTTTCCAGGCGAATGAAGCGCCCTTCGAGGGTTTGCACGGTGGGGGCCGGGGCGCCTTTCCAATCGGCGAGTGAAGTCGACATCGTGTTCTCCTTGAACCTTAAATGGCTTTGCGAAACTGGATGAAACCCGGGCGTTCGGCGATGCGCTCGTAGAGCTGGATCGCGGTGGCATTGGTTTCGTGGGTCAGCCAGTGGACTTTGCTGCAACCATCGGCCTTGGCCGTGGCATAGACGAATTCGATCAACTGGCGGCCGACACCGGTGCCACGGGTTTCAGGCACCACCAGCAAGTCTTGCAGATAGCAGGAGTTTTCGATGGCCCAGTTGGAGCGATGGTAGATGAAATGCACCATGCCCACCGCTTTGCCATCCGCCCAGGCCAGCGCGGCGTGGGTCGGTTCGCTCGGGTCGAGGATGCGCTGCCAGGTGCTCTGGCTGACCGCCTCCGGTAACTCGGTTTTGTAAAAGCGCAGGTAGGCCTGCCACAACGGCAGCCACGCGGCGTGATCGTCAGCGCTGACCTGACGGATTTCTATCTGGCTCATGGGTGTTCCTTATGTCATCAAGTGGGCGAGGGCGCGGTCCTGGGCATCCGGGCTGGCGGCAAGCCCTTCGCGCACGCCGGCAACGTCTGCGCTGCTGCGGTTCTGGCCGAGCTTGCGTTTGCCCTCCAGGCGTTGGATCGGCAAGGCAAAACCGACGATGGCCTTGAGCATGCCGTCGATGTAGTCGGCGGGGGCATCGGTGACCTTCCACGGCTGTGGGCGGCCGGTTTCGTGGCGATCGGTCAATGCACTGACCAGGTCATGCAGGCGTCCGGTGTCGGTGAATACGTCGGCAGTGCCATAGGCGTGCACCGCGATGTAGTTCCAGGTCGGTACAGCCTTTCCGTGTTCGGCCTTGCTCGGATAGAACCCGGGGCTCACGTAGGCGTCGGGACCAGCGAAGATCACCAGCGCCTCGGCGCCGTCCTGCAGGTCCTTCCACTGTGGATTGGCGCGGGCAAAGTGACCGTAGAGAGTGCCGTTGGCGCCCTCGTCCGGACGCAGCAACAGTGGCAAGTGACTGGCCTGCAAGCCCTGCGCACCGTGGGTCACGAGCACGGCCAAGCGGGTATCCCGCATTTGCTGCTGTATCTGCTGCAAATCGTCGATGGCAAAACTACGTGGCGTGTACATGGATATTTTCCTTGGCGATTGCTTGCATCCTAGGCAGGCTATTGGTCTGTTGTAAGAGCCATTTAAGACCCATTTAATAGGTCCATTACCATGACGGACGTGCCGCTTTCGCTTTCATTCAACCCGGCGGGCATAGAACTCGATCGACGCCAGGGGCTGAGTCGTCAGCTCTATCAAGCGTTGCGCGCACGGGTGCTCGACGGGCGATTGGTCAGCGGCACCCGGTTGCCAGCCAGTCGGGATCTGGCTGGCGCGTTGGCGATTTCGCGCAACAGCGTGGTCAGGGCCTACGATCAGCTCTACGCCGAGGGCTTCATTGAAGGGCGAGTGGGCGACGGCACGTACGTGGCTCAACTGCCGCAGACAAAAAAACTATCCACAAAAGTATCCACAGGCTTTTCAACAGGCTTACCCACAGGGTTATCCACAAATTTGCTGGATTTACCTGTGGTTCCATCCAGTAAAGTTATCCACAGTGGCGCGATGGAGAGGGTCGAAAATAACCATTTGGCCTTGCCGCCGAGCGGTCCTCCCCGAGCATTTCGGGTGGGTGTTCCGGCATTCGATCTGTTCCCTTTCGAGGTGTGGGCCAAGCTGAACGCGGCTTTCTGGCGCAAACCGGATTTGCACCAGTTGTGTTATGGCGACCCGGCAGGTGATGAGCGCTTGCGAGGGCTCATTGCCGCGTACCTGCGCAGTTCCCGAGGTATGCAGTGCACGGCTGAGCAAATTGTGATCACCAGTGGGGCGCAGCAAGGGATTAGCCTTTGTGCACAGCTGCTGGTGGAGTCGGGCGATGGGGTGGCTATCGAAAATCCGGGGTATCGCGCAGCGGGTCATGCCTTCGCCGTGGCCGGAGCGCGCCTGCAAGGTGTGGCGGTGGACAGCGAGGGTATCGACTGCAATGAGTTGGCGACCTACAGCAATTGCCGGCTGGCGTATGTCACCCCTTCGCACCAGTACCCGAGCGGTGTCGTCATGAGCCTGGCACGGCGTCTTGAATTGCTGGCCTGGGCCGAGCGGAATCAGGGTTGGATCGTCGAAGACGACTACGACGGCGAGTACCGTTACACCGGCGCGCCATTGGCGCCGCTGGCCGCCCTCGATCGGCAGGGGCGGGTGCTGTATGTCGGCACCTTCGGCAAAGTCGCCTTTCCGGCCTTGCGCCTGGGCTACCTGGTTTTACCTCCGGGGCTGGTGGACGCGTTTTCGCGGCGGCGTGCGGTGGATGTCCGGCACTCCGAAGTGAGCACCCAGGCGGTCATGGCTGAATTCATGGCGGCCGGGCACTTTCAGCGCCACATCCGCCGGATGCGCCGCGCAGCCTTGAGCCGGCGCAACACACTCATGGCGGATTGGCCCCAGGGCATTTCAGGTGTCGGCCAACTGCCGAGTGTAGCGGCCGGGCTTCACTTGACGGTGGCAGTGGACTCAAAGGCCCGAGAGCAGGAACTGGTCGAGAAGGCCGCACGTGTCGATGTCGAGATCAACCCGCTGAGCAGCTACTGGCTGCCCGACTCACAAACGCCGCTGGACCTGCGTGCCGGGCTGGTGCTTGGCTTTGCAGCGGTGCCGGAGGCGGATATCCGGGCGGCGCTGACGCGGTTGAAAAAAGCCTGGCGCTGACCCCATTCCCAACCCTGCAGGAGCGAGCATGCTCGCGATGGAATCACAGGCACCGTTGGCATCCAGGCAGCCCGCGTTATCGTTGACCTCCATCGCGACGGTTCGACGCCTCGACATGCTCGCTCCTACAGGGGATGGGTCAGTTTTTTGAGGGCAGGAACAGCGCCTTGGCCAATTGCGGACTGATTTCGCTGCGATAGATTTCGATCAGTTCGTTGTTGGACGGTGCGGTTTTCATTTCGAACCCACTGCCCAATTTGCGTTGAGAAACGGTTTTCAGATGGGCTGCCGTGTAGCCATCAATCGGCGTGTCTGGCTTGGGGTAATGAAAGTGCGCATACCAGAGCACCCCCTTGCTGTCGCCTGCTACGCGCTCGCGGATTTCGTACTCCTCGAGAAAATCCTTTCGTTGCCCCTTTAGCCGGGTTCGCCCAGGAATCCGAACAATGTCCACCAGGCCCTGATCCTGCAGCCATTGAACCCGGGCGGCGGTGGGTGGTTGTTTTTTGATCATATTGATTCGGCACTGACGCCCCTTTTCGTACAGGCTGGCGGCGCCGTCATTGAGCTGCTTGACCAGGTTGACGGCTGACACCTGGCCGCCGTCCGTGGCGTTCAGGTCGGTCAGGGCGTTTTCGATGGCGTCGGCCGCTTCTGTCATTCGGCGGGCCTGTTGACTGAACATGTCCTCGATTTCCACCGGAATGCGCCCTGCCTGGTTGGCGTGCGATTCGGTTCGACGGCTGAAGGACGCCATCTGGTCGAACAGCATCTGACCCTTCTGAATACTGGGGTCGAGGTTGGGGCGTGCCGTCGACGGCGTTTGCGCAGGCACATGTTCAAGCCAGTTGCCCGGGGTTTTCTCGTGAAAGGTCGCGATCACCTGGCCGGTCAGGGGTGATTTCACGTCAAACAGATCAGCTTCCTCGCCCGCCACTCGCTGGCGTGGGGTGCCGACCACCGTACCCTTGAAGCGCGTCTTGATGATGCGGCTATGCGGTGGTGCGGGCCGGGACGGTCCAGGTGTCGGTTCGAGCAGCCTGCGTTCAATCAGCAGGTGGGCCAATTGCTGCGTGGTGGGTTCGTTGAACGCCTTGACCCGTTCGCGCATGAGGTCAAGGGGAGCGTCCAGGAGTTCATCGGGAAACTCGGGTCCCAGATCGGCAATGCGCTGATCGAGGTTGGAAAATTGCTCCACCAGGTCATTGAAACCGTCGATTCGCTCCAGCAATGGCAGAGTCTCGCCTTCAGCGGTGAGGTCCAGGGACGACTGGATTGTCAGGCAGACGTCTTCGACAACTCTCTCCATGGCTTGTCGCGCCGACGCCGAGTCACCCGGTGCGGCATCGTTGAGGCACAGCTCTTGAGCAATGCTGATCTGGAACATTTTCAGATCCTGCATTTTGAACCCTGGCATGTGCATTGAGTAATCACGGGCGATTTCGCTGGCGTCCTTGCCCAGTCGAGTCATTTCATCAATTCGGGCCTGGGCGAACTCGATTCTGTCGATAAAGCCCTGCGTCATGTCACTGGTGAGTTGATGGATCTGGCGAGGCGTCCGATCGCTTTCGAATGTTTCGTGGTCGAGCAGTGCAAGGGACTGGCGCATGGCTTCCCTGAAGCTGTTGTGTTGCAGGGCGAACCATTTTTGCGTCAGCGATAATTGTTGATCCAGACAACTGACCAGCACCGGTCGATAGTTCTGCAGTGGCTCAAGTGCGTTGAAGTCCTTGACCTGTTGGATGTAGGCGCCGTACTCCACCACCTGCGCATCCAGCGTTTCGCCCAGCGCCTGGCGACTGGATTTGGAGAAGGCTTTTTCAGCTTTTTGCAGTTGCACTTCCAGCTCACGTTTTCGAATGTCGAACGCTTCCAGTTTCTGCCTCAAGTCTGTCTTGCGCTGCTCGTTCTGGCGCATGAGCATCTGGCGACGACCACCGCCACGCAATCGAAGACGCATGTCGACAAACCACTCCCCCTTGGCTGAATGAATCAATAACGGACCTTTGGCCGCCGGTGTCTTGCGCGAGTCGATGATCTGCACGTCTTCGTTGTCGTTGAGCGCGACTTCGAACCAACGCTGACCGACTTTGGCGTACCACTGATGGTTGAGCCCCCTCAGATACTGGTAGGCACCGGGGTCGAGCGCCGGTGGCTTGAGGTCGGCTGGTTCGGCAATGCTCAGGCCGTCGAGGACTTCACCCAGGCCCTTGGAGGTCAGCGCGCCGAGCGCGTGCAACGAGGATTCGTGGGCGGCGGGGGGTAGGCTGGCTTGCCAATCCGGCAGGCGAATCACGCTCGCCTTGGGTGCAGGCAATGCGGGCGAGGCGGGACGCTCCACGATGGTTTTCTCCAGCACTTTTGCAGAGGATCTCTGCCGGGCGGCGGCCTGATGGGCGAGCACCATGCCGAGGGTCAGTAGCAAATCCGTCATGGCCGACCAGCTCCCCTCGTGGTCGTCGTTCGTCCAGGCGTCGTTGGCTTGTTGCAAGTCGTCCATGATTTGCCAGATCCACGCCGCCGTACTCACTGTGCGACCGAGGAACGGCAGCGCCACGCTGAACATCATCCACGCACCGTGCTTGAGTGTGGTCCAGCGGGCCTCGGCGTTGGACACCGATTGGCGATCCGCCAGTGTGACGATCGCGTCGGCGTTGGCTTTGAATAACGCGGCGACCGGTTCACCCTCCACTGCCGTGGTGCTGAACCTCACATTGGCCATCTTGCCGAGTAACGAGTTGGGCTCCACCAGCAATTGGCCAATGGTCCAGACCGCCGGCAGCTCGCCGGGAAAGACGTATTGCGAGTAGTTGAAACGCACGCCGTCCGGCAGCCAGGCCAGGATGGATTGCCGCAGTATTGTGCTGTGTCTGATCGCATACAGCAGGTTCGCCTCGCCTGGATATTGCAACAGCGGATGCTCAAGCAGCGGTCGGTAGAGCAGGCACGGACCCTTGGTCGCCAAGCGTGGCCCGATGACAAACATGTTCGCGACCGTATCCGCCGAGCTCTCGGCATCGTCGCCAGTGACGAACGCCAACGGCCGAATGATGATTTCCAGCCCGTCGACATAGCGCAGAGCGGGGTCCTCCTGCATGACCGCCAGCAGGTATTGATAACCGCGCTCGTCGAGACCTTCCTCGCCGCGGATCTTGCGTTGCAGCGCTTGCAGCGGCAGCTGGATGCGCAGGTGCCGACTGTACAAGCCTTGCCTGCGTGATGTGTCCTGCGTGTCGGTGAGCAGCTTGCGCTTGATCAGGGCGGGATAGGTCTGGCCAATGTCCACCTGAGTGACCAGTTGCTCCAGATACTCGGCGGTCATCCAGCCTGGCGTCGGGTTGCGGTTTTTGTACTGCACAGCCTTGTTCCCCAGCGGTAGGCCGACCAGATTTTGCAATGCCAGGTCCACCAGCGAGAGCCGCAGGGTCTGGGTCTTCGTCGGTACGACAAAGGTCCCGATCACCACCACGCTGGTGATACTGAATTCGACGTCCTCAAGCTTGAGCGTCGAGGCATCGGGGTGATCCTTGATGATCCGCTCGCGCAGCCGTTGCAGGGTGAATTCGCGCAATGCCGGAATGTCGTCAAGAAAGGTCTTGCCCGCATCCTTTTCTCGCAAGTTGGCAATGTCCATCAAGTGCCGGCTGTAGCGGGTGAGGTCTGCCGGTGAAGCACGTTTCAGCCAGTTGGGCGTCAAGGCTTCGACTTTGCTGAAGTAGGAGGACGGTGGTTGGTCGCCGCTCGTGAAATTCCTGGGATGAGGATTCGAGGGCGATGACGGGTTCACTGGCGAGGACTTGTCAGGGCGGTTAAGGTCGCCAATGGCGTCGACTTCCAGGGCAATGAGTGCGCAGGCCTGATGATGAAAAAAATGGCCGTCGGGCTCATACAGTCGCCACTGGATGTTCTGCTGGGTGGGCAGCCTTTTACCCAATGCGTCCAAAGAGTCGTAACGTTTGAATCCCTCGATGATCGAGTGCGTGATCACGTACGTCCGCCCGCCGAGTGTGCCAACGAGAACGGCCGCATCGAGAATCCACGAGTGCTTATCCGTTGTGCCTGGTTCTGCCACCACGTCAATGTCGATCAGGCACGCCTTGGTCAGGTACTTGTCGGTCATCCGTCGTATTGCCCGATCCGGCTGGCTGAACACCGCACGCGCCATGGCTTTTTCGTCTTCGTTCCAATCCAGGGTCGGGTCGAGGTTCCAGATGCCTTGCAGCGACAGCGAGAGTTGATGCCATCGCGGCGTTGAGGGGCGGATCAGCGTGTTCCAGTAATCGAGCTGTTGTTGCTGAAATGCATTGAACAACAGCGGTGCGAGCGAATTGAGCAGGCCGCCGATGGCATCGATCTTCACGGCCAGTTGAACCATCGGTTCGACACCCGGATGCAGTGTCAGAAAGTGTTCGCCGTCGATGTAATTCACGTACCCCCGCGTGTACCCCAGGCGTATCAGCACATTGGTCAGGGATTCGTAGGTGTTTTTTCCGGGGATCACGTGTCCGGTGGTGATCACCCAGGTCGGACTCACGACCGTGGCGAGCGCCGGATTGATTTCCAAGTGCGGGTACAACGCGGCAAGCGCTGGCCGCAGCACATTGGCGGCGACTTCAGTGATCAAGGGGCCCGTGATCAGTTCGGTCAGTAAATCCAGTTCTTTCTGGAAGGTGGTTTCGGACATGGTTGTCTCCTGATGACCGCTGCAGATGACACAGCTTTGGGGTCGAAGACGTTATCGGGCGGACGCCGCCGGCTGGCGGTAGATAAATATCGTGGGCAAAAAAAGACCCGCAGTGTGCGGGTCTTTGGGGCGGATGACTGATTAGAAACTTTCAAAACCTTCGAGTACGTTCACGGCGTTGATGCCGATTTCCTCGACCGCATAACCGCCTTCCATCACGAACAGCGTGGGCTTGCCGAGACCGGCGATTCGCTTGCCCATCGCCAGGTAATCCGGGCTGTCGAGCTTGAATTGCGAGATCGGATCGTCCTTGAACGTATCGACGCCCAGTGAAACGACGATGATGTCGGCGCCGTAGTTTTCGATCTCTTTGCAGGCCTGTTCCAGCGCAGCGCTCCAGGTGTCCCAACCGCTGCCGGCGGGCAGTGGGTAGTTGAAGTTGAAACCTTCGCCCGCGCCTTCGCCCAACTCATCGTCAAAACCAAGGAAAAACGGAAACTCGGCTTCCGGGTGGCCGTGGATCGAGGTGAACAGGACGTCACTGCGCTCGTAGAAAATCGACTGGGTGCCATTGCCGTGGTGATAGTCGACGTCGAGGATCGCGACTTTCTTGTGGCCCTGATCGAGGAAGGCCTGGGCGGCAATGGCAGCGTTGTTGAGGTAGCAATAGCCACCCATGACATCGCTGGCGGCGTGATGTCCCGGCGGGCGGCACAGGGCGAAGGCGCTGCGGGCGCCGCGCTGGATCTCCGCCTGGGCGGTCAATGCCACTTGCGCGGCGCTATAGGCCGCTTGCCAGGTCCCGGCGGTGATCGGGGCGCCACCGTCGAAGCTGTAATACCCGAGTTCGCCGTGCAGGCTTTTCGGCTTGATCGCGCGCAGGGTGCGCGCTGGCCAGGTGTAGGGCAGCAAGTCGCCGTCGGTATTGAATTCGGTCCAGCGTGCCCAGGCACCCTTGAAGAAGTCGAGGTAGTCGCGAGTGTGTACGCGGGCGATCGGGTCGAGGCCGAAATCCTTGGGCGCTTCGACCGGCCCCAAATTCTGGTTGTTCACCCGTTGCAGGACATGGTCGGCGCGCGAAGGCATTTCGAAACAGGGCTTGAGTTGCCCGTCGATCAATTCGCAACGGCCGTGGTGCAGGTGGTGATCATCGGAGTAGATCGTCAGCATTTGTTGTTCTCCGCAAGCTGATTCGGTTGCTCACAGTCTTGCGGCACCCGCGATTTTGGAGAACGGCAGGAAAGGCCAAAAGGGGATTGATATGGCCAAAACCTATGACCGGAATTCGCCCCTTATTGGCGCGGCAGTGAGTACTCAGGGTCTGAACTGACTCGGTGCTACACCGCTCCAGCGCACGAACGCATGCCGAAAACTCGCCGTCTCGCTGAAACCCAGCGCCTCGGCAATCCGGTAGATCGGCATCTGGTCCTCGCACAGCATCTGCTTGGCCTGTTCGAAACGCAGCTCGTCGAGCAACTCCTGATAACTGCAGCCCATGTCCTTGAGATGCCTGCGCAGGGTTCGCGTGGAGCATTTCATCTGCCCGGCCAGGCCGTCCAGGCCCGGTGCCGCATTGAGTTGAGCGCTGAGCAGTTGGCGAATTCGCCCCAGCCAGGCCTGGCGCCCGGTGAATTCGGTGTTCTGTTTGCGGCAGCGTTCGGCCATGGCCTGGTGGGTGATGACATCGGCCAACGGCAAGGGTTGATCGAGCCAGCGCTTATCAAAGGCGAAAGCGTTGTTCGGGGCGTCGAAACTCAGTGGGCAATCGAAGTGTTCGGCATAGGTTGCCCGATAGTCGGGCCCAGGGTGTTCGAAGCGTGCCGCCAGCAGTGGCAGCGAATGCCCAAGCAGGTCGTCGCAGATGACTTTCAACGACACCATGCAAAACTCCGCGTTGAACACTGCCATGGCCGGGCTTTCGCGGTAATCGCCGGCGACGAACCAGATGCGTTCGCCATCTTCTTCCAGGCCCAGTTCAAAAAGTGTTCCCAACAGCGCCGGATAACGCATCGCCAGACGTAAAGCGTCACCGAAGGTGGCACTGGTGAGGAGCGCATAACCGAGCATGCCGTAGGACGAAACATGCATGCGCCGACCCAGCTCCAGGCCGATGTCGCGTTTGAGCGCCACCGCGTTGGCACACACCTGCATTTCCTGGTTGGTGGTGATGCGCGTGTCCGCCCGGCTCAGGTCTGCGGTGCTGATACCACTGCCGGCCAACAGCGCCTCGCTGGACAAACCGTCGGCCTTGAAGGCGTTGAGCACCAGGGAAACAGCGTTGAGCGTGGTGAGGTGGGAGTGGAGCATGGGAGCTTCCAGCCTGGGGTGTGGCTGGATTACAGCAAGGAATATGCCGTACGCGGTCCCCTGTAGGAGCGAGCACGCTCGCGATGGACGCAAGGGCACCGCGGGATATCTGATATCCCGCGTCATCGTTAACGTCCATCGCGAGCATGCTCGCTCCTACAAAGGGGTGGAGCTCAGCTCAGCTCAGCTCACCGCACAGGTCGAGTTCCATGAGCCGACGTACTTCGGCCACATCGAGCCCGGTCCCCAGCAAACCATGCAACTTGCCGAACGCCGCTTCGCGGGTCATGCCACCACCCGACAACACACCCACACCGCGCAAGCGGCTGCCGGCTTCGTACACATCCAGCTCCACACCCCCTTCATGGCACTGCGTTACGGCAACGACGACCACATCGTTGTCGCGCGCCCGCGACAGCGCGGCGAGAAACTGCGGGTTGTCGCTGGGGCCCGTGCCGCTGCCGTAGCACTCCAGCACCAGGCCCTGGATGCCGCTTTGCAGCACGCCGTCCAGTTGCTCGGCGCCAATGCCCGGAAACAGCGGCAACACCGCAACGTTCGCCAGTTGTTTGGGTTGGTTGTAATTCAGCGCGACCGGCAGCGTCGAGGCTTTCACACCGCCACCCTGACGGTCCAGGCGTTTGAACGGATGCCGGCCAAAACTGCGCACCTTGGCGCATCGGGTCGGGTCCAGCAGTTCGCCGTGGAAGTACAGGTGCACGCCCGGCGCCAGTCCTTGACCTAGGGCAACCAGCGCGCCGCCAAGGTTTTCCCAGGCATCGCTGTCGGTCACGCCGGCAGGCAGCATCGAACCGGTAAAGCACACGCGAGCCTTGATGCCCAGCAGTTGAAAACTCATGGCTGCCGCGCTGTAGGCCAGGGTGTCGGTGCCGTGCAGGATCAGCACGCTGTCACAACCTTGCACGTCCACTGCGTCGACCACCGCCTCACGCAGTTGCTGCCAGTACGTCGGGGACATGTTGGCGCTGTCGATCAGCGGAGACATCTCGCGAAAGCGCCACTGCGGTACGACCCGCTCAGGCTGGCTGTGCAGATACTCGCGCATCCGCGCTTCGAAACCGGATGCCGGGGCCAGGCCGTTGGCGCTGGCCTGCATGCCGATGGTGCCACCCGTGTAAAGCACCATGACGTGCTGAGCGGCGGGGTAGGTCGAGGAATTCATGAAGCGGCTCCGAGAACAATGACGTCCTTTGTAGGAGCGAGCAAGCTCGCTCCCACAGGTGTTTCGAACTTTAACCGATCAGCGTTGCGCTGCGGGTACGCCTTGCGCCTCGGCTTCGGCCTTGCCGGCCGCTGGCGGGTTGGCTGGCCAGGCATTCAGATCCAGGTCCAGGTCCGGGAACTTGCTCGAATCGAACACCGGCGTCTTGATCCCGGCTGCACGCTGGTCGTCGTAGTCACGCAGGATGCGCATGCCGACCTTGAACAGCAGGAACAGCGCGATCAGGTTCACGAACGCCAACAGCGTCATGGTGATGTCGGCGAATGCGAACACCGTGCCGAGGTTTTCGATGGCGCCCCAGAAGATCAGGGCCAACACCATGACGCGGTATCCGATCAACGCCTTGCGGTTTTCACCAATCAAGAAGCGCAGATTGTTCTCGCCCAGGTAGTAGTTGTAGAGAATCGACGTGAACACGAACAGCGCCAGTGCCACCGAGATGAACATCCGACCCCAATCGCCGACGACAGCCGCCAGCGAGTTCTGGGTCAGGGCAATGCCGTCGCCTTCGAAGCCCGGGGTGTAAAAGCCCGAGAGCAGGATCAGCAACGCGGTGCAGGTGCAGATCACGAAGGTGTCGAGGAACACGCTGAAAGCCTGTACCACGCCTTGTGCCACCGGATGCTCCACCGAGGCCACGGCCGCCACGTTTGGCGCACTGCCAAGGCCGGCTTCGTTGGCGAACACGCCGCGCTTCACGCCCATGACGATCGCACTGCCGACCAGACCGCCGAAGGCCTGGTCCAGACCGAATGCGCTCTTGACGATGGTCATCAGCATGGCCGGCACGTGGTCGAATTGCAGCACGATCACGTAGATGGTCACGCCGATGTACACCAGGGTTTTCACCGGCACCAGCAGGTCAGCGACCTTGGCAATACGCTTGATCCCGCCGATGAACACCAGGCCCAGCAACACCGCCAGCGCCAGGCCGGTCCAAGTGGTGTCGAAACCGAACGCATTGTTCAGCGAGTGGGTCACGGCGTGGGATTGCAGGCCGTTGAAGGCAAACCCGAAGGTCACCAGCAACAGGAACGCCATGATCGCGCCCAGCCAGCGCTTTTTCAGGCCGTGCTCAATGTAGTAGGACGGACCGCCACGGAACTGGCCTTCGGAGTCGCAGCGTTTGTACAGCTGGCCGAGGGAGCATTCGAAGAAGCTGCTGGACATGCCGACCAGAGCGGTCACCCACATCCAGAACACGGCACCCGGGCCACCCAGGGTCACGGCAATGCCAACGCCGGCAATGTTGCCCGCACCCACTCGGCCGGCGAGGCTGAGCATCAGGGCCTGGAACGAGCTGAGCTGGCCAGCGCTGCTTTTGAGGCTGTCGCGGAACACCGCGAACATGTGGAAGAAATGACGCAGTTGAACGAAACGCGAGCGGATCGTGAAGTAGCTACCGAGCCCGACAATGAGCACGATCAGTACTTTCCCTGAGAGGAAGTCGTTGATGACTTCGAGCATGGATTATTCCTCGCTGTTTTTATGTGAGCAAATGCTGGTCGGGTGGAAACATCGTGTTACACCGGCTTTTTTGCGGCAGAGCTGGTGGTGCGAAGGTTTCGTTCCGGTTCCAATTCGCGGGTTTGTTGTAAGTAAGGGGTATCGCTTGGGTTGTGATCTCGCTACCGACGACCGCCCCCGCGAAGAGGGGCGGCACTATACCGGTCGCAGTTGTGTCCGTCTGCACGGTTTTGCTTTGGGTGGGAGCGGGCTTGCTCGCGAAAGCGGTGTGTCAGCTCATACATGTGTCACTGACACACCGCCTTCGCGAGCGAGCCCGCTCCCACTGGTGGTGCATTTGCAGCGGATAAAAAAAGGGCCTGGAGAGCGACCTCCAGGCCCTCAAAAGGTGAGAGGTGTCTAGTCCCTCAACCTGGTGAGCGGTGCTACAAGTACGCGTCGGCTCATGCCTTCAAAGGCACCAGACGCGGAGCAATCATGTTTTCCGGACGCAGGATGTCGTCGAGCATGGCGTCGTCGAGCAAGCCTTCCTCGCGCACCAGTTCCAATACGCCGCGGCCGCTTTCAAGTGCGATGCGAGCGATGCGCGTGGCGTTTTCGTAGCCGATGTACGGGTTCAGTGCGGTGACCAGGCCGATCGAGTGTTCGACCAGCTCGCGGCAACGCGCTTCGTTGGCGGTGATGCCGGTGATGCAGTGCTCGCGCAGCATGTCCATGGCGCGTTGCAGCAGGCGGATCGAGTCGAGGATCTTGAAGGCGATCAGCGGCTCCATCACGTTCAGTTGCAGTTGACCACCTTCGGCTGCCATGGTCAGGGCCAGGTCGTTACCGATGACCTGGAAAGCCACTTGGTTCACGGCTTCCGGAATCACCGGGTTGACCTTGCCGGGCATGATCGAGCTGCCAGGTTGACGCGCTGGCAGGTTGATCTCGTTGATGCCGGTGCGCGGACCGCTGGAGAGCAGGCGCAGGTCGTTGCAGATCTTCGACAGCTTGACTGCGGTGCGCTTGAGCATGCCGGAGAACAGCACGAAGGCGCCCATGTCAGAGGTGGCTTCGATCAGGTCGGCTGCCGGTACCAGCGGGTGACCGCTGATGGTGGCCAGGCGCTGAACGGCCAGGGCCTGGTAACGCGGGTCGGCATTGATGCCGGTGCCGATGGCGGTGCCGCCCAGGTTCACTTCGGTCAGCAGTTCTGGCGCCAGCGTCTTCAGGCGTGCCAGGTCTTCACTCAGGGTGGTGGCGAAGGCACGGAATTCCTGGCCGAGGGTCATCGGCACGGCGTCTTGCAGTTGGGTACGGCCCATCTTCAGGACGTGGCTGAACTCTTGACCCTTGGCGGCGAACGACTGGATCAGGCTGTCGAGGCTGGCCAACAGGGTGTCGTGACCCAGCAGCAGACCCAGGCGGATCGCGGTCGGGTAGGCGTCGTTGGTCGACTGCGCCATGTTCACGTCATTGTTGGGGTGCAGGTATTGGTATTCGCCTTTCTGGTGACCCATGGCCTCCAGCGCGATGTTGGCGATGACTTCGTTGGCATTCATGTTGGTCGAAGTGCCAGCGCCGCCTTGAATCATGTCCACCACGAACTCTTCGTGGAAATCGCCGCGGATCAATCGTGCACAGGCTTCGCTGATGGCGGCGTGCTTGGCTTCGCTCAGGTGGCCCAGCTCGCGGTTGGCGTCAGCAGCAGCCTGCTTGACCATGGCCAGGCCGACCACCAGCTTGGGGTAATGCGAAATCGGAACGCCGGAGAGACGGAAGTTATTCACCGCTCGCAGGGTCTGGATGCCGTAATACGCTTGAGCCGGTACTTCGAGTACGCCAAGCAGGTCTTTTTCTGTGCGGAATGATGCAGCGGAGGACATGACGGAAATCATCTCGATATGGACCCGGTCTGTGCCGGAACACTGCAAATGCTAGGCTTGTGGATAATTTAGGGCCAATGCTGTTAAACACTGGCCTATGCATATTCGGCATAATGCTGGTGTGACGCCGTGTTTGCGGCGAGCGTGCGACCCAATTTGGTGCGTGTCCGGGAGGACGTAATGAACCTGGAAAGTAAATGGCTGGAAGACTTCAGTGCCCTGGCCGCTACCCGTAGCTTCTCCCAGGCGGCTGAGCGCCGCTTCGTGACGCAACCGGCGTTCAGCCGGCGTATTCGCAGCCTTGAGGCGGCGCTGGGGTTGCAACTGGTCAACCGTTCGCGCACCCCCATCGAGCTGACGGCGGCGGGTCAATTGTTTCTGGTGACTGCGCGAACGGTGGTCGAGCAACTCGGCGAAGTGCTGCGCCATCTACATCACCTTGAAGGCGGGCAGGGCGAAGTGATGCAAGTCGCCGCCGCACACTCGCTGGCGCTGGGATTCTTCCCGCGCTGGATCGCGCAACTGCGTAACGAAGGGCTCAACATCGCGACGCGACTGGTCGCCACCAACGTCGGCGACGCGGTGCATGCGTTGCGAGAAGGGGGTTGCGACCTGATGCTGGCGTTCTATGACCCGGATGCGGCGATGCAAATGGACCCGGAAATCTTCCCTTCGCTGCACTTGGGTCAGACCGAGATGCTGCCGGTTTGCGCGGCGGATGCAGACGGCAAGCCACTGTACGACCTGGAAGGCGAGGGCAGCGTGCCGCTGCTGGCTTATAGCGCCGGTGCGTTTCTGGGGCGCTCGGTGAACCTGCTGTTGCGCCAGCGCGCCTTGCGGTTCACGACCGTCTACGAAACTGCCATGGCCGACAGCCTCAAAAGCATGGCGCTCGAAGGCCTGGGCATCGCCTGGGTGCCGCAGTTGAGTGTGCGAGCGGAATTGGCACGCGGCGAACTGGTGATCTGCGGCGGCCCGCAATGGCATGTGCCCCTGGAGATTCGTCTGTATCGCTGTGCGTTGGTGCGCAAGGCCAATGTGCGCTTGTTGTGGCGCAAACTTGAAGGGGCGGCGACCCCCAGTTAGTCGTGCTTCAGGTTCAGCATCAGGTTACGCGGATATTACCGCTTAATCCTTAATCCATGGACGCCAGGTAGTGTTTAATGGCGTTTCGATTAGCCGGGCTGTATTTGTAACAATTGCTCCGTAAGAGATGGGGGTTTGGAGTCATGTAAGTTTCACACCACCAGCCATCATAGTTGACTTCATAGTCATCATGTTTTGCGCCCAGCAAATGACCTATCTCATGAGCGGGATACAAATTGCTGCCAGCCGATGCAATCGCAAACCGACCGCCATTTTTGCGCAAATCCACCAAAGCGGCGCCCGAGACGTTTTCATTGATAGGGTGTGCGGTGAACAATAGCACCAGGCTTGTTTGAGTGATTATGAAGCCTTCTTTGCTGCGAAACTCCAGCCACTGGAGACCCAGTTTTTCCCAGCGTTGCAATATTTCCGTTTCATTGCTTCCCTTGTAGTCAAACTTGTTGTGGGGAGAGCCTGTGCCATAGAAAATGTTAACCTTCCGATCGGTGAAACTTTCTAACTCTTTCTGTAGATGGCTAAAGTAACTCGCTGCCATCTGTTGTTTTATTGATGGGTTTATATCGTCATGGATGACGACGAATATATCGATGGGGTTTTTGTTTGCCATGTTTTTATTTATGTCTAGTTCAGTTGTTTATGGGGGTTGTTGTTGCGAGGGCTAAGTTAAACTTCACGCAAGGATATGGCGAGAAGTTGTATATTTCTCACTATTGCCGATCTGGCATGCATCATTTTGCTTAGTTGATACTTTTCAGAAGTTGATCAGCGAGCGCTTGTGTGTTTCTTGAGAGTCAGACTGCTGACTTTCGAGTCAATAATCGGCCCTTTCATGGCAGATGACAGATGGTCGAAACAGGGGCTGTTTATCTTCGGTATTGCGGTATACTGCGCGGCCTTTGGCCGGCTCGTTCGGCTATTTTTCGTACAATTCAAGCCACGCATTTTGCGTGGCTTGTTGTTTTTGACGCGCCTGCGGGCGCCCAGAGAGAAGAGGCACGACGATGAGTGCATTGGTTGGCGTGATCATGGGCTCCAAGTCCGATTGGTCCACCCTTAGCCACACCGCCGATATGCTGGAAAAGCTCGGCATTCCCTACGAGGTGAAAGTGGTTTCTGCTCACCGCACCCCGGACCTGCTGTTCCAGTACGCCGAAGAGGCTGAGGCGCGTGGCATCGAGGTGATCATCGCCGGTGCCGGTGGCGCAGCGCACCTGCCAGGCATGTGTGCGGCCAAGACTCACCTGCCGGTGCTGGGTGTGCCGGTGCAGTCCGCCATGCTCTCGGGCGTCGACTCGCTGCTGTCCATCGTACAAATGCCGGCGGGCATCCCAGTGGCGACCCTGGCCATCGGCAAGGCAGGTGCGATCAACGCCGCGCTGCTGTCGGCAAGTATCCTGGGCGCCAAGCACCCGCAGTTCCACAAGGTTTTGAAAACCTTCCGTGCCGAACAGACAGACAGCGTGCTGGAAAATCCAGACCCACGTATCGCCTGAGGTTGTTGACGATGAAGATCGGTGTAATCGGTGGCGGCCAGTTGGGTCGCATGTTGGCGCTGGCGGGCACTCCGCTGGGCATGAACTTCGCTTTCCTGGACCCCGCACCGGATGCTTGTGCAGCCGCGTTGGGTGAACACCTGCGGGCCGATTACGGCGATCAGGACCACCTGCGCCAGCTCGCCGATGAAGTCGATCTGGTGACGTTCGAATTCGAGAGCGTACCGGCTGAAACCGTGGCGTTCCTCTCGCAATTCGTCCCGGTCTATCCGAGCGCCGAAGCCTTGCGCATTGCTCGTGATCGCTGGTTCGAGAAGAGCATGTTCAAGGACCTGGGGATCCCCACCCCGGCGTTCGCCGACATCCAGTCGCAAGCCGACCTGGACGCCGCCGTGGCGACCATCGGCCTGCCGGCCGTGCTCAAAACGCGCACCCTGGGTTACGACGGCAAGGGTCAGAAAGTCTTGCGCACACCTGAAGACGTGGTCGGTACCTTTGCTGAACTGGGCAGCGTCGCCTGCCTGCTGGAAGGCTTCGTGCCGTTCACCGGCGAAGTGTCGCTGATTGCCGTGCGGGCTCGCGATGGTGAGACCAGGTTCTACCCACTGGTGCACAACACTCACGACAGCGGCATCCTCAAGCTGTCGGTCGCCAGCACCGATCACCCGTTGCAGGCCCTGGCAGAAGATTATTCCAGCCGCGTGCTCAAGCAGCTGGATTACGTCGGCGTAATGGCCTTCGAATTCTTTGAAGTCGACGGCGGCTTGAAAGCCAACGAAATCGCGCCGCGTGTACACAATTCTGGGCACTGGACCACCGAAGGCGCGCAATGCAGCCAGTTCGAAAACCATCTGCGGGCCGTCGCCGGCCTGCCGTTGGGTTCGACGGCCAAGGTGGGCGAGAGCGCAATGCTCAATTTCATCGGCAAAGTACCTGAGGCGGACAAGGTCCTGGCCATCGCCGATTGCCATCTGCATCACTACGGCAAGGCCTTCAAGGCCGGGCGCAAAGTCGGCCACGCCAACCTGCGGTGTGCCGATCGCGAGACGCTGGCCGCGCAGATCCTCAAGGTTGAAGCGCTGATCGCCGAGTAAATCCAGTTTCACGTGGCAACGGCGGAACCATTGCGGGCCCGCCGTTCTCTCATGGCAGGATGCCAAAGTCTGACTAGGCTTCTATCTACCAAACCAGAGGGAAGTGCCATGGGAATTATCGGAACCATCTTTATCGGCTTGATCGTCGGCCTGCTGGCCCGGTTCCTGAAACCGGGCGATGACAGCATGGGCTGGATCATGACCATCCTGCTCGGTATTGGCGGTTCGTTGGCAGCCACCTACGGCGGCCAGGCCCTGGGCATCTACCAGGCAGGCCAAGGTGCCGGTTTCATTGGCGCGCTGATTGGCGCCATCGTTTTACTGGTGATCTACGGTCTGATCAAAAAGAACTGATTCAAGCGACAAAGCCCTCTCTGACAAATGCGCGGAGAGGGCTAGAATGCTCGGCGTCGTATCGTCCCCCTTGCCGAGCACCTTCATGCGCCGTCTTTTGTTGACTCTTGTTTTACTGGGCTCGGGCTTTGCCCACGCCGGCGAACTGCCGGAAACCGACTGGCTGGATCTGATGCCCAAGTCCGACCAGAAAGCCCTCGAGGCCATGCCCGAAATCGATCACAACTCCCCCGAAGCCAATGGCACCTTTGACCAGAAAGGTGGCATGAAACAGGCCAAGGGCTTGCCGGCGGTGATGTACTCGACCAAGACGGTGCCGTCGATGAACGACAAGCACATTCGCATCGGCGGTTACCCGGTGCCGCTGGAGTCCGATGCCAAGGGCCGCAGTACACTGTTCTTCCTTGTGCCGTATCCGGGCGCCTGCATTCACGTGCCGCCACCGCCGCCCAACCAGTTGGTGCTGGTGCGTTATCCACAGGGCTTGAAGCTTAACGACATCTACACCCCGTTATGGGTGACGGGGACCTTGAAGATCGAGAAGGTCAACAACGACCTGGCCGACGCGGCCTACGCACTGGATGCGGCGAAGGTTCGGGTGGTGAAAGAGTCGGATTTGTAAGCGCGACAGCAGGACTCACTTCAAATCATTGTGGGAGCGAGCCTGCTCGCGATGCGGTGTCAGAGGGGCTTGCTACCGATATTCACACCCAGCGTATGCATAGCCCCCGGCTTGAGCGTCACCACGTCATCCATCACGTTCGCCGTCTCGATGCACAGCATGCGCTGCCAGCCATCGTCAGCCATGTCGCTGAATGCCGCAGCGCGAGCTACCCATGGGTTCCAGATCACCGCTGAGCGCGATCCGCTGCTGGTCAGCTCGATGCGCCGCTCCCAGGTGGGGTCGACAATGCTCAGCTTCGGCGGGGTGTCGAGATAGATCCGGTCGGTCTCGCCGGCAAAATGCAGGTCGCCGGTCTGGGGTTTGGTTTTCCAGTCTTCCAGCGTTTCGATGTAGCTCAAGCCATCAAGCCCTTCGACGTGCACGTTGCGCACATCGCTGACCGCGAAATAAGTGTGCAGCGCCTGGCTGAGGGTCACCGTGTCGGTCCCCTGGTTGTGGCTGGTCAGGCTGATGTGCAGTTGCTCGTCCAGGCGAATGCTCAGCGTCAGGCCCACCTGATGGGGCCACTCGGCGAAGCCACCTTCGGGGTAGGGCAGGACGAATTCCACCTTCAGACTTTCGCCTTCGGTCTCGATACCCGCCAGCTCCCAATCCGTTGCCCGCACAAAACCGTGGGCAGTGGCCGGCTCGCTGCTGGTGCGCATGGCCTGGACGCTCTGCGGGTTGCGCGCCAAATTACCGAACCACGGCCAGCACACCGGCACGCCAGCACGGATGTTGGTGCCGGTCTTGAACACCGCTTCATCGTTCAGCCAGATCAGCGGCGGCTGGCCGGCCAACTGATAACTGAGGATGTGCGCGCCTTGCTGGGCCACCAGCAATTCGGCCTGACCGTGACGAATACGCCAGCAGTTCAGTTCATTGAGCTTCACGGCTTCAACGTTGGGCGTGTTCATGGAACCACTCTCTATCGGGAACAGGACTGCAATGGACCGCAAAACAGTGGCTGCGTTTAACGCGCCCGTGGCGGAACCGAACGGGTGCGGCCACTGCCGTCGATGGCAACGAACACGAACACCGCTTCCGTCACTTTACGCCACTCGCTGGACAGCGGGTCGTCGCTCCAGACCTCGACCATCATCTGGATGGAGCTGCGGCCAATTTCCAGCGCCTGGGTATAAAAGGACAACTGCGCGCCCACGGCGACGGGTACCAGGAACGCCATGCGATCGATCGCAACGGTGGCTACTCGACCGCCGGCAACCTTGCTGGCCATAGCGGTGCCGGCCAGGTCCATCTGCGCGACCAGCCAGCCGCCGAAAATATCGCCGAAACCGTTGGTTTCACGTGGGAGCGCGGTGATTTGCAAGGCCAGGTCGCCCTGGGGGATCGGATCTTCTTGTTCGAGCTCTATCATGCCGGGGGTGCCTCTGACCCGTGACTCTTCATAAGTGTTGCAAGGTGAATAGCCGTCTAAAGAAAAACGATTCAGCCCCGAACATACCCTGTTCGTCACGTTTTTCGTAAGGCGCCTAAAGGGAAACTCTGCGAAACCGCCTGAATCCCGACAGGCGTTTTCGCACAGCAACCCTTCAAAACCGTTGCAAGACCCCGAGTATATCGGTCGATAGACTCCGAGACGACCGTCCGGTTCTCATTTTGACCGTCAAACACGCGCCTCTATGTGCTTTTTCGAACAATTTGCTATCGTGCCGGACCTGCCCAAGCCCTGGCCAGCGTTGTCGGGGTGGCAGAACCGCCTATAAAGAGAAGCCTTGCCATGACCACAGCGCCTTCGAGCATCGCGCAGCCGACCCAACCCGCACGACCGTTGACCCGTAATGATTACAAGACGCTGTCGCTGTCTGCCCTGGGGGGCGCGCTGGAGTTCTACGACTTCATCATTTTCGTTTTCTTCGCAACCGTCGTGGGCAAGCTGTTCTTCCCGGCCGACATGCCTGAGTGGCTGCGGCTGATGCAGACCTTCGGCATTTTCGCGGCGGGTTACCTGGCCCGGCCGTTGGGCGGCATCGTGATGGCGCACTTCGGCGACCTGCTGGGGCGCAAGAAGATGTTCACCCTGAGTATTTTCATGATGGCGGTGCCGACCCTGATCATGGGCCTGCTGCCGACTTACGCACAAATCGGCCTGTGGGCGCCGATCCTGCTGCTGTTGATGCGAGTGATCCAGGGCGCGGCGATTGGGGGTGAAGTGCCGGGCGCCTGGGTCTTCGTTTCCGAACACGTGCCGCAGCGGCATATCGGTTATGCCTGCGGTACGCTGACGAGCGGCCTGACCGCGGGCATTCTGCTGGGCTCGCTGGTCGCCACCGCGATCAACAGCCTCTACACCCCGGTGGAAGTGTCCGATTACGCCTGGCGGATCCCGTTCCTGCTCGGCGGTGTGTTTGGCCTCTTCTCGGTGTATCTGCGCCGCTGGCTGCACGAGACCCCGGTGTTCGCCGAGCTGCAACAGCGCAAGGCCCTGGCCGAGGAAGTGCCGCTGCGCGCGGTGCTGCGTGACCATCGTGGGGCGATTGTCATTTCCATGTTGCTGACCTGGCTGCTGTCGGCAGGCATCGTGGTGCTGATCCTGATGACGCCGACCGTGCTGCAGACCGTCTACCACTTCTCACCGACCACGGCCCTGCAATCCAATAGCGTGGCCATCGTGATGCTGAGCTTCGGCTGCATCATTTCCGGTGCGCTGGCTGACCGTTTTGGTGCCGGCCGTGTATTCGTGTTCGGCTGCACTGCCTTGCTGGCCAGCTCGTGGATCTTCTATCACAGCCTGGCCGAGCATCCGGACTGGCTGTTTCCGTTGTACGCCCTGACCGGCCTGCTGGTCGGGACCATCGGTGCGGTGCCGTACGTGATGGTCAAGGCGTTTCCGCCGGTAGTGCGTTTCAGCGGCCTGTCTTTTTCCTACAACGTCGCCTACGCCATATTCGGCGGCCTGACTCCGATGGTCGTTAGCCTGCTGCTCAAGGAAAGCGCCATGGGGCCGGCGTACTACGTGGCTGTGCTGTGCGGGATGGGGATTGTGTTGGGGGTTTATCTCTGGAAAAAGGGGCGATAACAGCACCCACTTCAAGGCTTTCGCCAATGTGAAAGCCTTGTATCGCATTCGCCAGAAGGCAAACGTGCCCCGCGCTCAAGCATATCGATGAGCGCGTCGGCGGCCTCTGTTGGGCTTATGGCCTGATGCTCAATCATCAAGTCCAGCAACCAAAGAGCGCCATGCACTTTCAACCCGTCGCGCTGAGCCTGACGCCGGAGTTTTCCGTCACCGGTCAAAAGTGGCCGACCTGTTTGCTTTGCGAGCAGGTAGCAGGAAACGTCGGCCAAAGAACTATTGTTGTGCTCCATCTTCAGACCAAACAGCCTTGTCACTCCCGATTCGTCGAATGACTCGACCAACAGTCCGTGACTCACCAATTCATCGACGCAAAAGTCCTCCAGTTCGTGCAGTACGAAGTCTGTACAGCAAAGAGTGAATGGCAGGCTGAACATTTGATCCAACAATCCTGCATTCCTGAAATCAATCCAGATATTGGTGTCGCTGATGTAGATCAGGCTCATGCACTCTCCAGTGAGCCCAGGAAATTGGGGTCAAGGGCACTCACTGGTTTGCGTAGAAATTCGGCTGCGCGAGACTTGGTAATCAGCCCTTCCGCAAGTCCCCAGAACACCAACGATTCAAACCGTTGTGGTGGTTTGCAGGGCAATGGTTCAGGTTCAGCCTTGCGCCATCCATTTGCACCGAATTGGATGGTGAGGGATTTGTACCCACTGTCGCTGAGAAGGTTCAGGTCTTTCAGGCGACGCAGGGCTGCCTGCATGGAAATTCCATATTGGCGTTTGGCGATCAACAGCTCACGAGGATGTACGCGAGAGCGAGGGTGAGTGCCGAAGTCACCAGTGACTCCTTTAGCGGGATAGAGCAAGGCTCCGGCGAACCGATGGCAGCAGTTCTCTTTTTCTCGCTCCGGCATGTCGTCAGATAATTGCATCACCCAGTGACCGAGTTCGTGCGCGGCAGTAAAGCGTATGCGTTCACCTGGACGCTCAGCATTCAGCGCGATCAATACGTGTTGGCCGTCGCCGGTAGCGGCACATGCCCCATCGAAATCCTCCGGCCCCGTCAGCATCGCGACCTTGATACTGTGCTCCTCCAACTGTTCGGTCAGGTTGGAAATAGGGTCGCTGCCTATCCCCCAGTAATTGCGGAGCAATTCGGCGGCGTGCTCAGCTTCGTCGAGAGATGAAACCGGGAACATTTGCGATGGGGTTTCTGGAGTTCGAATGTCTGCCGGGTCGAAGCAGTCTTCCAGAGCGATGTACCGTTCCAGGTGTTCCCTGATCTGCTCTTCGACTTGAACCTGGCGATATTTGGGCATTTTCGCCAGCTTGCGAAACTCCAGTGGCGCAAGAGGAACGGCCTCCGCACGGAAAAAGTACTCAGGGTTGACCTGCAGAACCTTTGCCATTTTCAACAGGCGAGTCGAATCGGGGGTGCTCAGCCCTTTTTCATATTTACTCAACGCCTGCTTGGTGATGTCGCCCAGTTGGAGGGCCAAGGCCTCCAGTGACATACCCCGCAGAAGGCGGGCGCGACGAATTCGGTCATTGATCATGTGATCCTCTCTTGGTTGACAAATTATATTTTTCATCTGTTTTGTCAACCTTGGTGGTAAGGCTTGATACGATTCCCTGGTCAATGATGGCCTTTCATCCAATTGTCATATTTCAGCCATAGAGTGTTCACATGGCCTGCTGATACTTGGCCCCGACTTAAAACACCTATCTGCTAGGAGTAAGGCATGAAACTGAAGCGTTTGATGGCGGCAATGACTTTTGTCGCTGCTGGCGTTGCGACTGCCAACGCAGTTGCCGCTGTTGACCCTGCTATCCCGAGCTACACCAAGACCACCGGTGTGTCGGGCAACCTGTCCAGCGTCGGCTCCGATACCCTGGCCAACCTCATGACCCTGTGGGCCGAGAACTACAAAAAGGAATACCCGAACGTCAACATCCAGATTCAGGCTGCTGGCTCCGCCACCGCGCCGCCTGCGCTGACTGAAGGCACCTCCAACCTGGGCCCTATGAGCCGCAAGATGAAGGACACCGAACTGGCAGCCTTCGAGCAGAAGTACGGCTACAAGCCTACCGCCATCCCGGTTGCCGTCGACGCCCTGGCTGTATTCGTACACAAGGACAACCCGATTCAGCACCTGACCATGGAACAGGTTGACGCGATCTTCTCGTCCACCCGCCTGTGCGGCGCCAAAGCCGATGTGAAAACCTGGGGCGACCTGGGCGTGACTGGCGACCTGGCCAACAAGCCAGTGCAACTGTTCGGTCGTAACTCGGTATCCGGCACCTACGGCTACTTCAAGGAAGAAGCCCTGTGCAAAGGCGACTACAAGGCTAACGTCAACGAACAACCTGGTTCGGCTTCGGTCGTGCAGTCGATCAGCTCCTCGCTGAACGGCATCGGTTATTCGGGGATCGGCTACAAGACCGCCAGCGTGAAAACCGTTGCCCTGGCCAAGAAAGGCGGCACCGAGTTCATCGAAGACACCGAAGAAAACGCCCTGAACGGCAAATACCCGCTGTCGCGTTTCCTCTACGTTTACGTCAACAAGGCCCCGAACAAGCCTCTGGCCCCGCTGGAAGCCGAGTTCGTGAAACTGGTTCTGTCCAAACAGGGTCAGGAAGTGGTTGTTAAAGACGGCTACATCCCACTGCCAGCCAAGGTTGCTGCCAAAGCACTGGCTGACCTGGGTCTGCAAGAAGGCGGCACTGTCGCAAAGAAGTAACAAACTGAGCGTAGGGTGAACCCCGAAGGCTCAAGATGGGGGCGGCCAAAACCGCCCCCATTCATTTCAAATTCCCAATCCTCTGCGGGTCACTGCCTGCGGCGGATTTGTTGCGTCACCATGCTGTCATCTTTCTGTCATACAGGATCGCTAGGGTGTGCGAATGAATGATCTGGCCAATTCCAACATGACTACAAATCCCCCCAAGCGAATTGATTTCAATACGCCTGAGTTGCAACGAAAGCGCCGCATTCGCGCGCTCAAGGATCGCCTGACCCGCTGGTATGTGCTCGTTGGCGGCCTGGCCGTGCTGGGCGCGATCACCCTGATCTTCTTCTTTCTTGCCTACGTCGTCGCGCCTCTGTTCCAGGGGGCCAGCTTGACGGCCAAGGACGCCATTACCCCGGCCTGGATGCAGGACGCCGGCAAGCCGCTGATGATTTCCCTGGAAGAACAGAACCAGGTGGCCATGCGCGTTTCCGACAAGGGCCAGGCGCTGTTTTTCGACATCGACAGCGGCGCCGAGCTCAAGCGCATCGACCTGCCGGTCCCGGCTGGCGCCAGCGTCACCTCCATCGGCGAGGATCAGCCAGGTCATCCGCTGGTGGCCGTGGGCCTGTCCAATGGCCAGGCGCTGGTGTTTCGCCACACTTATAAGGTCAGCTACCCGGACGGCAAGAAAACCATTACCCCGGCGATCGAGTACCCGTACGGTGAAGCACCCGTTGCACTGAACGAAGCGGGCGGTGCGCTGGAGCATGTCAGCCTCAACGCCACTGACTCAACGCTGGTGCTGGTGGGGTCCACCGGTTCGCAACTCAATGTCCTGTCGCTGACCAGCGAAGAGAACATGATGACCGGCGAAGTCACCAACGAGCAGAATCGTATTGAGCTGCCGCAGATGACCGAGCCGGTGAAGAATATCTTCGTCGACCCGCGTCAGCAGTGGCTGTACGTGATCAATGGTCGTGCCCAGGCCGACGTGTTCAGCCTGCGCGACAAAAGCCTCAACGGACGCTACAAACTGTTGGAGGACGGCGAGGCACAAGTCACCGCTGCCACCCAACTGGTGGGTGGCATCTCGCTGATCATCGGCGACTCCAAGGGCGGTCTGGCGCAGTGGTTCATGGCTCGCGATCCGGATGGCGAACAACGCTTGAAGCAAATTCGCACCTTCCAGATGGGCAGTACGCCGATCGTGGAAATCACCGCTGAAGAACGTCGCAAAGGCTTCATCGCCCTGGACGCCGCTGGCCAGTTGGGTGTTTTCCACAGTACTGCGCACCGCACCTTGCTGGTCGATCAGGTGGTGGACGGCCAGGGCCTGTTCGGCCTGTCACCACGGGCCAACCGCGTGATCGTTGAAGCGGGCGGCCAGATCAAGCCGCTGCTGCTCGACAACCCGCATCCCGAGGTTTCCTGGAGCGCGCTGTGGAGCAAGGTCTGGTACGAAAACTACGACGAACCTAAGTACGTCTGGCAATCGACCGCCGCCAACACCGACTTCGAGCCCAAGCTGAGCCTGTCACCGCTGACCTTCGGTACCCTCAAAGCGGCGTTCTACGCCATGCTGCTGGCCGCACCGCTGGCCGTTGCCGCAGCGATCTACACCGCGTACTTCATGGCGCCCGGCATGCGCCGCAAGGTCAAGCCGGTGATCGAACTGATGGAAGCGATGCCGACGGTGATCCTCGGATTCTTCGCCGGGCTGTTCCTGGCGCCGTATGTGGAAGGTCATCTGCCGGGCATCTTCAGCCTGTTGATGCTGCTGCCGATTGGCATCCTGGTCGCAGGCTTCGTGTTCAGTCGCCTGCCTGAATCGATCCGTCTGAAAGTGCCGGACGGCTGGGAAAGTGCACTGCTGATTCCGGTAATCCTGTTCGTGGGCTGGCTCTCGCTGTACATGAGCCCGTTCATGGAAAACTGGTTTTTCGGCGGTGACATGCGCATGTGGATTTCCCACGACCTGGGCATCACCTACGACCAACGCAACGCCCTGGTCGTCGGTTTGGCCATGGGTTTTGCGGTGATCCCCAACATCTACTCCATCGCCGAAGACGCCGTGTTCAGCGTGCCCCGTGGCCTGACCCTGGGTTCCCTGGCCCTGGGTGCCACACCGTGGCAAACCATGACCCGCGTAGTGATCCTCACCGCCAGTCCGGGTATTTTCTCGGCGCTGATGATCGGTATGGGGCGTGCGGTGGGTGAAACCATGATCGTGCTGATGGCCACCGGTAATACCCCGGTCATGGAAATGAACCTGTTCGAAGGCCTGCGCACCCTGGCCGCCAACGTCGCGGTGGAAATGCCCGAGTCGGAAGTCGGCGGCAGCCACTACCGCGTGCTCTTTCTCTCGGCGCTGGTGCTGCTGTTGTTCACCTTCGTCATGAACACCCTCGCGGAACTGATTCGTCAGCGTCTGCGCAAGAAATACTCGTCGCTTTAAGAAAGGTAGAAGTCTGTGAAACAGAACTCCCTGAAAGGATGGTTCAAGAGCGGCGCCCCGGGTGTCTGGATCAGTGGTGGCGCGGTGTCCATCGCAGTCATCATGACCATCGGCCTGCTGGCGGTGATTGCCGTGCGCGGCCTGGGTCACTTCTGGCCGGCGGACTTGATTCACGCCAGCTACGACGTACCGGGGCAGGGTAATCACCTGGTCATCGGCGAAGTGGTACAGAAAGAAGAAGTGCCCCGCGCACGCCTGAAAAGTGCCGGCCTGCCGGTGCCGGACCAAGGCCCGGAATTCATGACCCGTGAGCTGATCAAGGTCGGCAACCGTGACCTGAACGGCAACGACTTCACGTGGGTCGTCGGTGAGTGGCTGACCAACCAAACGACGCCCGTGGAGCTGATGGCCATTGAGCGTCGCGAGTGGGGCAATTTCTACGGCTATCTGGTCAACGTCAAGCAAGACGGCAAAGTCGTCGCGGAAGGCGAAGCGGCGTGGCCTGAACTGCAAGCGCGGATCGACCGGGTGAACAAGCTTGCGGGCCAGCTCAAGACCATTGAGAAGACTGACATTGGCGCCATCAACTCAGGTCTTGAACGCATCCGTCTGCATGGCCGCAAACTGGAACTGGAAGGCAAACTCAGCCCGGCTGCGCAAGCGGACATGGAATCCGAGCGCGCCGAACTCAATGCCCGTTACCAGGAAATCGAAGCGCGTCTGACTGACCTGCATACCCAGTTCAACCGCGATGCGTTGACGGCCCGCGATGCCAACGGCAAGGAAGTCGAAATCGGCCTGGGCAAAGTGGTTCACGCCTACCAGCCGAACGCCATGGGCACCTTCACCAAAATCGGTTTCTACTTCAGCAAGGTCTGGGAATTCCTCAGCGACGACCCGCGTGAGGCCAATACCGAAGGCGGGATCTTCCCGGCGATCTTCGGTACCGTAATGATGACCCTGATCATGGCGATGATCGTGACCCCGTTCGGCGTACTGGCGGCGGTGTACCTGCGTGAATACGCCAAGCAGAACGCACTGACCCGGGTGATCCGCATTGCGGTGAACAACCTGGCGGGCGTCCCGGCAATTGTGTACGGCGTGTTCGGTCTCGGCTTCTTCGTCTATGTGCTGGGCGGCTCGGTCGACCGCCTGTTCTTCCCCGAAGCGCTGCCGGCACCGACGTTCGGTACGCCAGGCCTGCTCTGGGCGTCCCTGACCCTGGCGCTGCTGGCGGTGCCGGTGGTGATCGTGGCCACCGAAGAAGGGCTGGCACGGATTCCGCGTACGGTGCGCGAAGGCTCGCTGGCCCTCGGCGCAACCAAGGCGGAAACCCTGTGGAAGATCGTACTGCCCATGGCCAGCCCGGCAATGATGACGGGCATGATCCTCGCTGTCGCTCGCGCTGCTGGCGAAGTGGCACCGCTGATGCTGGTGGGCGTGGTGAAACTGGCGCCGTCGCTGCCACTGGACGGTAACTACCCGTACCTGCACCTGGACCAGAAAATCATGCACCTGGGCTTCCATATTTATGACGTCGGCTTTCAGAGCCCGAACGTCGAAGCGGCGCGGCCGCTGGTCTACGCCACGGCGCTGTTGCTGGTGCTGGTGATCGCGACGTTGAACCTGTCGGCGGTGTGGATCCGTAACCACCTGCGCGAAAAATACAAAGCGTTGGACAGCTAAAGCCATTAGCCACAAGCGGCAAGCTACAAGCCGCTTTTGCTCAAACTTGCAGCTTGCAGCTAGAAGCTTGCAGCTACGAACGGAGTGAGATCATGCAGCACGAAACCCATTCCCACGGCATCAACATGTCCGCCCTGGGTCGCGACAAGCAAAGCCTGAACCTGGCGCAGGAAACCGTGGCCATCGAAGTGCCAGGCCTGAGCCTGTTCTACGGCGATAAACAAGCGCTGTTCGACGTCAGCATGAACATCCCGAAACAGCGCGTGACCGCCTTCATCGGCCCGTCCGGCTGCGGCAAGTCCACGCTGCTGCGCACCTTCAACCGCATGAACGACCTGGTCGACGGCTGCCGCGTGGAAGGTGAAATCAACCTCTACGGCAACAACATCTACCGCAAGGGCGAAGACGTGGCCGAGCTGCGTCGCCGCGTGGGCATGGTGTTCCAGAAGCCCAACCCGTTTCCGAAAACGATCTACGAAAACGTGGTGTACGGCCTGCGCATCCAGGGCATCAACAAAAAACGCGTGCTCGACGAAGCCGTCGAGTGGGCATTGAAAGGCGCGGCGTTGTGGGACGAGGTCAAAGACCGCCTGCACGATTCGGCACTGGGCCTGTCCGGTGGCCAGCAACAGCGTCTGGTGATTGCCCGCACCATCGCCGTGGAGCCCGAAGTGCTGCTGCTGGACGAACCGTGCTCGGCACTCGACCCGATTTCCACGCTCAAGGTCGAAGAGCTGATTTATGAGCTGAAATCGAAGTTCACCATCGTCATCGTCACCCATAACATGCAACAGGCCGCACGGGTCTCCGACTACACGGCGTTCATGTACATGGGCAAACTGGTGGAATTCGGCGACACCGATACCCTGTTCACCAATCCGGCGAAGAAGCAGACCGAAGACTACATTACCGGTCGATATGGCTAGTTGAGGCAGTTACAAGCCGCAAGCTTCAAGCGGCAAGTAAGAGCAGTTCGGGTACGACATTAAACAGCTTGCAGCTCGTAGCTTGCGGCTTACAGCTTTTGCGGAGCAAACCCATGATTTCGAAGGAAGGCCTTACCCATCACATTTCCGCGCAATTCAACGCCGAGCTCGAGGAAGTGCGCAGCCACCTCCTGGCCATGGGCGGGCTGGTGGAAAAGCAGGTCAACGACGCGGTCACTGCATTGATCGAGGCGGACTCCGGCCTGGCCCAGCAAGTGCGCGAGATCGATGAACAGATCAACCAGATGGAGCGCAACATCGACGAAGAATGCCTGCGCATTCTGGCCCGTCGTCAGCCGGCGGCGTCCGACCTGCGGTTGATCATCAGCATTTCCAAGTCGGTGATTGATCTGGAGCGTATCGGCGACGAGTCGACCAAGATCGCCCGCCGCGCCATCCAGTTGTGCGAGGAAGGCGAAGCGCCGCGTGGTTACGTCGAAGTGCGCCACATTGGCGACCAGGTGCGTAACATGGTGCGTGACGCGCTGGACGCTTTCGCCCGGTTCGACGCGGACCTGGCGTTGTCGGTGGCGCAGTACGACAAGATCATCGACCGTGAGTACAAGACGGCGTTGCGTGAACTGGCCACCTACATGATGGAAGACCCACGCTCTATCTCGCGGGTGTTGAGCATCATCTGGGTGCTGCGTTCGCTGGAGCGCATCGGCGACCACGCGCGCAACATCTCCGAATTGGTGATTTACCTGGTGCGCGGCACCGACGTGCGCCACATGGGCCTCAAGCGCATGAAGGAAGAAGTTGAAGGCACAAGTGGTGAAACCGCTAATGTTCCGGGCGAAGCTGACGATAAATAAGATTGCCCTAGTAAAGCGCCCGGTCTTTTGGCCGGGCGTTTTTGTTTACGGGCCAGAATTGCACAGCAGCACCCGCGAACGAAAAGTCCCGGCGTGACTGAGGTTTATGGCGAAGTGCCATCAGTAAAGCGGTATGCTTGCCAGGATTTTTTAAAGGGGTGATGGATGAGTAAGGTCAGTGTATTGGTCGTGGACGATGCGTCGTTCATTCGTGACCTGGTGAAGAAGTGCCTGCGTAATTACTTCCCGGGCATTCGCATCGAAGACGCCATTAACGGTAAAAAGGCCCAGGCCATCCTGGCGCGCGAAGCGTTCGACCTGGTCCTGTGCGACTGGGAAATGCCGGAAATGTCTGGCCTGGAGCTGCTGACCTGGTGTCGTGAACAGGACAACCTCAAGACCATGCCCTTCGTGATGGTGACCAGCCGTGGCGACAAGGAAAACGTCGTCCAGGCCATCCAGGCCGGTGTTTCCGGTTACGTCAGCAAACCCTTCACCAACGAACAACTGCTGACCAAGGTCAAGCAGGCGCTGAACAAGGTCGGCAAACTCGATACCTTGATGAACAGTGCACCGACCAAGATGAATTCGGCCTTCGGCAACGATTCCCTGAGCGCGCTGACGGGCGGCAAACCGGCCGTTGCCGCCGTTGCATCGACGCCGGCTGCCGCCCTGGCACCCGCCGCTGCGCCGTCCCGTGGTCTGCTCAACAGCCCGCCGGTGAAAGCGCCAGCGCCAGCGGCCTCCGCTGCCACCGGTGGCCGTGGCCAGGGCCAATTGCGCCTGCCCAACGGCGTGCAGCCCTGTGTGATCAAGGCCTTGAGCCTCAAGGAAGCGCTGTTGGTGGTCAAGCGCGTCGATGCCCTGCCACAAGTACTCGACAGCGCCGTGCTCGACCTGGAACAGGGCGAAAGTGCGGAAACAGCGCGCTTGAACGGCTACCTGCACGCCATCGTCGCCCATGAACAGAAACCCGACAGCGAATGGCTGCAACTGACCTTCCGCTTTGTCGACAAGGACGCGCAAAAGCTCGACTACCTGTCGCGCCTGATTGCTCGGGGTACGGCGCAGAAGCATTTTGTGCCGGGTGCCTGATAACCGCGTTGCCTGAGCTGGCCTTATCGCGAGCAAGCTCGCTCCTACAGTGGAATGTGTTTCCCTGTGGGAGCGGGCTTGCCCGCGATGAAGGCGACACCGCTTTGAAACCTCTGCCGACTACCCGGGTCCATTGCAGCTGCTAGGCTCACTCCCAGGTATCACTCGACAGAATCCTGCCCATGTTCATGCGCTCGATGTTTTTCTGCGGTCTGTTGTTGGCCGGCGCCCAGGCGTCGGCCATGACGATCTACAAGTCCACCGACGCCAATGGCGTGGTGTCTTACAGCGACCGCCCGTCCAAAGGTGCGCAGGTGTTCACCTTCCGCGATCGCATGGTCGAGCACCTCGAGCGGCAGGTGTACCTGATCATCACCAAGAAGAAGGGCGCAGACAGCGTCTATGTGCGCAATGACTTATATGCGCCGGTCGAGATCGAGTTGAGCTTTGCCGGGCTGCAGAACGTCAATGGTGCACCGAGCCGGCCGATTCGCCGGGTCATGCCTGCGCGCAGCAGCATTCGCCTGGCGCTGCTCACGGCGATGGATGCCCAGAAGCCGCTGGCCTACGTCCCCAAGTTCGAATATTCCCTGGGCGACCCCTCAGGGGCTGCCATGGCCTATCAATACCCGTATCCCTGGCGGGGTGGTCCGTTTCGGCTGAGCCAGGGCAATAATGGCCAGTACAGTCACTTCGGCCCCAAAAACCGCTACGCCATGGACATCGCCATGCCCGAAGGCACTCCGATTATTGCGGCGCGTGGCGGGGTGGTGGTGAAAACCGAGAATGCGCAGACCGGGCGCGGCAACGACCCCGCCGGTAATTTTGTGCGGGTGCTGCACGATGACGGGACGATGGGCGTGTACCTGCACCTCAAGCAAGGCTCGGTGATCGTTCGCGAAGGGCAGCGGGTGTCAGTGGGCACTGCGTTGGCGCTGTCGGGCAACACCGGCAACAGCAGTGGGCCACACCTGCATTTTGTGGTGCAGCGCAATACCGGGTTGGGCCTGGTCTCGATTCCGTACCAGTTCAAGCAGCCGATGGGGGTGTTGCCCAACTTTGCGTTGGGCAAACAGTAGGGGGTTGGCTGGTTCGGCCTCATCCTGTAGGAGCGGGCTTGCCCGCGATGGCCGCGCCTCGGTCTTAAACCCAGGCGCCCTCAATCAATCATCAACACCTTGGCCAGAATGATCTTCGGCCCCTTCATCTTCTTGATGATGATCCGCAGGCCTTCGACTTCCAGCACTTCTTCCTCTTCCGGCACCCGCTTGAGCGATTCGTAGACCAAGCCGGCCAGGGTTTCGGCCTCGACGTGGTCCAGATCGATGCCCAGCAGGCGCTCGACCTTGAACAGCGGCGTGTCGCCGCGCACCAACAGCTTGCCCGGCTGGTAGGCCAGGATGCCGCGTTCCGCCTTGCGGTGTTCGTCCTGGATATCGCCCACCAGCACTTCCAGCACGTCTTCCATGGTCAGGTAACCGATGACGTTGCCGTCGGCCTCCTCGACCAGGGCAAAGTGTGAACCGCCCTTGCGGAACTGTTCCAGCAATTGCGACAGCGGCATGTGCCGCGACACCCGTTCCAGCGGGCGGGTCAGCTCAGCCAGGTTGAACGACTCGGGAATGTGATCCAGGGCTGCCAGTTCCAGCAGCAGGTCCTTGATGTGCAGCAGGCCGACGAACTCCTGACGCTCGCTGTCGTACACCGGGTAGCGGCTGAACTTGTGGCGACGGAACATCGCCAGGATTTCCTTGAGCGGCGCGTTGAACTCAAGCGTCACCAGGTCTTCACGGGAGTTGGCCCAGTCGACCACTTCCAGCTCGCCCATTTCCACGGCCGAGGCCAGCACGCGCATGCCCTGGTCGCTGGGGTCCTGACCACGGCTGGAGTGCAGGATCAGCTTGAGTTCTTCCCGGCTGTAATGGTGTTCGTGATGCGGGCCGGGCTCACCTTGGCCAGCGATACGCAGAATGGTGTTGGCGCTGGCGTTGAGCAGGTAGATCGCCGGGTACATCAGCCAGTAGAACAGGTACAGCGGCACGGCGGTCCACAGCGACAGCAGTTCGGGTTTGCGGATGGCCCAGGATTTTGGCGCCAGCTCGCCCACCACGATGTGCAGGTACGAAATCACGAAGAACGCGGCGAAGAACGACACGCCCTTGATCACTTCGGGCGACTGCACACCAACGGTTTCCAGCAACGGTTCGAGGATGTGCGCGAAGGCCGGTTCACCGACCCAGCCCAGGCCCAGGGAGGCGAGGGTGATACCCAACTGGCACGCCGACAGGTAGGCATCGAGCTGACTGTGAACGGTACGCAGGATGTGCCCGCGCCAGCCGTTTTTATCGGCGATGGCCTCGACTCGGGTCGAGCGCAGCTTGACCATGGCAAATTCCGCAGCAACGAAAAAACCGTTGAGCAGGACCAGGATCAGAGCAAAAAGAATCATGCCGAAATCGGCGAAAAGTGTCGCGAGGGTCAAGCCAGGGGAAGGGTCCATGATGGAGTTTTGCGGTTTCCGTGTATTCGAAAAGGGGAAAAATGCAGCGCCTGAAAGGCAGGCACAAGTCAGCCAATGTAGCGGCTGACCGGACGATTGCCTAGTGGCGCGTGCTGGCCGGTATCAGTCGGCGGTGCTGATTGCCCGTGTTTGGCTGACCTGGGCCGGAGCGAAATGGCAGGTAAACGTACTGCCGTGGCCCGGCACGCTGCTGATTTCCATGCGCGCGCGATGGCGCAGCAGCACATGCTTGACGATGGCCAGCCCGAGCCCGGTGCCACCGGTGTTGGAGTTGCGGCTGGAATCCACCCGATAGAAGCGTTCGGTCAGGCGCGGCAGGTGCTTGCTGTCGATGCCGATGCCCGAGTCCTGCACGCTCAAGTGTGCCCCTTGCTCATCGCCCCACCAGCGAATGCGGATGTTGCCTTCGGCCGGGGTGTATTTCACTGCGTTGAATACCAGGTTGGAAAATGCGCTGCGCAGCTCGGCTTCGCTGCCCTTGAGATGGATCGTCGGGTCCACTTCCAGGGTAATGCGCTGGTTCTTCTGCCCGGACAATTGCTGCGCATCGCTCTTGATCGATTGCAGCAAGCCGTCGATGGCCACCGGGTGGTTGTCGGACGGGTAATCGGTGGCTTCCAGCTTGGCCAACAACAACAAATCGTTGAGCAGCGTCTGCATGCGCCCACCTTGCTGCTGCATTTGCTGCAGGGCGCGGCTCCAGCGCGGGTTCACTTCCTCGACGTTGTCGAGCAGCGTTTCCAGGTAGCCGCAGATCACCGTCAATGGTGTGCGCAGTTCGTGGGAGACGTTGGCGATGAAGTCCTTGCGCATCTGCTCCAGCTGATGGATGCGCGTCACGTCGCGCACCAGCATCAGGTGTTCGTTATTGCCGTAGCGGGTGATGTAAAGCTGAATACGCACGCGGTCGTTGGTCGGTGAAGGAATTTCCAGCGGTTCGGCGTAGTTGTCCTGCTCGAAATATTCTTTGAAACGCGGATGACGCACCAGATTGGTCACTGGCTGTCCGCTGTCCTGCGGCGTCTTGAGGCCCAGCAGGGTTTCGGCGGCGCGGTTCCACCATTCCAGGTTGCCGTCGGTGTCGAGCATGATCACCGCGTCCTTGAGCGCGGCGGTGGACTCCTGGACACGATCGATCACCGCTTGCAGGCGCCCGCGTACCCGTTGGTCGCGCCGTTGCAGGTGATAAATGCTGTCGAACACCTCACCCCACAGGCCGTAGCCATCGGGCGGTGCTTCATCGGGTTTGTGCAAGCGCAGCCACTCGTGCAGACGCAGCAATTGCTTGAGGGTCCAGGCCAGGTAAAGGCCCAGACCTGCGGCAAGGCTCCAGCCGTAATAGCCGGTAATCAAGCCGATCACCAGGCAGGCGGTGACCAGTAGCAGCATGTGGCGAATGAGGATGCCATGCCAGTTTTGGTTCACGTTAACGCGCGTCCTTGTCAGCTTGTCGGGCGGTCCGGATCAGGCTTTGGTCGAGAACCGATAACCTGTGCCGCGCACGGTTTGTACCAGATTTTCGTAGGCATCGCCGAGGGCTTTGCGCAGGCGACGAATATGCACGTCGACGGTGCGCTCTTCGACATAGACGTTGCCGCCCCAGACCTGATCCAGCAACTGGCCGCGTGTGTAGGCGCGTTCCTGGTGGGTCATGAAAAATTGCAGCAAGCGGTATTCCGTCGGGCCCATCTCGGCCGGTTTGCCGTCGATGGTCACGCGGTGGCTGATCGGGTCCAGCAGCAGGCCGCCCACTTCGATGGGGGCCTCGCCATCGGTCGGTCCGGCACGGCGCAGCACGGCCTTGAGGCGGGCCACCAGCTCGCGGGGGGAGAAGGGTTTGGTGATGTAATCGTCGGCGCCGACTTCCAGGCCCTGGATCTTGTTGTCCTCTTCGCCCTTGGCAGTGAGCATGATGATCGGGATGTCCCCGGTCAGTTCATCACGCTTGAGGCGGCGGGCCAACTCGATGCCGGACGTGCCGGGCAGCATCCAGTCGAGCAGGATAAGGTCCGGCTTGCGGTCGACGATGACCGCGTGCGCCTGCTGCGAGTTCTCGGCCTCGAGGCAGTCATAGCCGGCCATTTCCAGCGCAACGGCGATCATCTCGCGGATGGGCGCTTCGTCGTCGACGATCAGAATGCTCCTGCCAACCATGCCATTAATCCTCTTGTCATTTAACTGTCTTGCGCCGCATTAGATAACGGAATTATTGCAGTCGTGTGACAACATTTTAGCTGGCCGGCGATTGGAGCGATCCTGAACTATTCTCTAAGTCCGAATCCTGACAACCACAAGAGAAGGTTTCCATGACTCACTACTCGCAATCCCTTAAAGCCCTGATGCTGGCAGCCGCCCTTTGCGTGCCCGCAATGGCCGTCGCGGCTGATCCTGCGATGATGAAGGACGGGATGATGGTCGATCACAAAGGGATGACGCTTTACACGTTCGACAAGGACGCTGGCGGCAAGTCGATGTGCAACGCCGATTGCGCCAAGAACTGGCCACCGATGATGGCGCCGGCGGGAGCCAAGGCTGAAGGTAAATGGTCGGTCATCAAACGCGATGACGGCATGATGCAGTACGCCTACGACGGCAAACCGTTGTACACCTTCGTCAAGGATGAAAAACCGGGCGAAATGAAAGGTGACGGCATGAAAGACGTGTGGCACGTGCTGCACGAGCACAAGTAAGCAATCCCCTGTCCCTGTAGGAGCGAGCTTGCTCGCGATGGTCGCCAACGATTACGCTGGAAACCTGACACCCCGCGGCGTCCTTTCGACCATCGCGAGCAAGCTCGCTCCTACAGGGGCCCTCAACGCAACGCGTAATCCAGCACGATCCCGACAAAAATCGCCAGCCCCGCCCAGTGGTTGTGCAAGAACGCCTTGAAGCAACGCATCCGGTCCTTGCCACGGGTGTACCAGAACTCCCAGGCAAAACAGCCTGCCGCCACCAGCAACCCCAGGTGGAACCACACACCCAGCTCAAATTTCGACCCCGCCAGCAACAGGCAACCCAACGCCAACGCTTGCAGACTCACGATGATCACCCGGTCCGCCTCGCCAAACAGAATCGCCGTGGATTTGACCCCGATCTTCAAATCGTCATCGCGGTCGGTCATGGCGTAATAGGTGTCGTAGCCCACCGTCCACAGCAAGTTGGCAATCCACAGCAACCACGCCGCTGCCGGTAGTTCACCGGTCTCGGCGGTGAACGCCATCGGCATGCCCCAGGAAAACGCCGCGCCCAGCACCACTTGCGGGTAATAGGTGTAGCGCTTCATGAACGGGTAACTGAACGCCAGCGCCAGGCCGCCGAACGATAACCACACCGTGGTCGCGTTGGTGCACAACACCAGCAGGAAACTCACGCCCATCAACAGCGCAAAGAACACCAGGGCTTCGCGCGAGCTGATCTTGCCGCTGACCAGTGGCCGTTGCTCGGTGCGCTTCACATGGCCGTCGACCTTGCGATCCGCCCAGTCGTTGATCACGCAACCGCCAGCGCGGGTCAGCACCACACCGAGCACGAAAATCACGATGTTGGCCAGCGACGGGCTGCCCTTGCCAGCAATCCACAGCGCCCACAGCGTTGGCCACAGCAGCAGGTAAATGCCGATGGGCTTGTCCATGCGCGTCAGCTGAATGAAATCCCAGGCCCGGGGGTTCAAACGATTCAGGGACTTGAGCAGGCTCTGGTACATCAGCAGTTCTCCGGGTGGGCGCGGGTGGCGAGCCACAAGGTCGGCAGGAAAATTTCGGCCACCAGCACGCTCAAGGCGCCACGGTCGAAACGCGAGCGCCGGCCCCACAATTCAGGCGCGCTGGACTCGGGTGGCAGCCATTGCTGAGGATAGTGGCAAACCTCGATGGCGCGCCGGGTGAACGCCTTGTCGGAAAACAGCAACTCGCCCAGCGAACGGCTGCCCAACTCATCCATATGCAGCCCGTCGCCCTGCAGCGCGCTGCGCGCCGCCACACTGCGAGCGAACACCCAGGCTTGGCCGTGACCGCGCAGGTACACCTCGCGCACCCAGCCGTCGCTGCCTTCGGCCAGGTCCAGTGCCGCGCACTCGTCGGCGCGCAGCGTCTGCCAGCCTTCGAACAACGGCGTCACGCTGAAACCGTCGTTCGACAGGCGCGTCAGCCGACGGGTCAGCGAACCTTCGTCGAAGAGCCAGTCCAGGGTCGCGGCGTCGGGGAGAGGAGCGAGCTGGCTGCGAGCGAGCCAGAGCGGGGCCGTGCGGAGGGAAGTAGAGTGCGGCACAGTGAGTCGTTATTGGCAGCAAATGAGGCGGCGAGCTTACCATGTCAGCCCATCATATTGAGTGATGAGGCGGGCCGGTGCATCGAACAGGCTTGCATCTGCCGGGCACCCCCAGTACAAAAACGCCCTGAGCCGGACGGCAACGCTGTAACCATCGACCGTCCGCGCCGGCGATGAGCCTGAACCTGAGGAAGTAGCGCAATGAAAAAGTGGCAATGTGTGGTCTGTGGCCTGATCTACAACGAAGCCGACGGTTGGCCGGATGACGGCATTGCGCCGGGTACCCTGTGGCAAGACGTACCGGAAGACTGGCTGTGCCCGGATTGTGGCGTGGGCAAGATGGATTTCGAAATGATCGAAATCATCTGAGACCTATCAAGGAGTAAGGCATGAACGCACCGGTCGTAATCGTAGGCACTGGCCTGGCGGGCTACAACCTGGCCCGCGAGTTTCGCAAACTCGATGGCGAAACCCCGCTGCTGCTGATCACGGCCGATGACGGGCGCTCTTACTCCAAGCCGATGCTGTCCACCGGTTTTGGCAAGAACAAGGACGCCGACGGCCTGAGCATGGCCGAACCCGGCGCCATGGCCGAACAGTTGAAGGCCGAAATACGCACCCACACCCGCATCAGCGGCATCGACCCCGGCCACAAGCGCCTGTGGATCGGGGAAGAGGCGGTCATCTACCGCGACCTGATCCTGGCCTGGGGCGCCGAGACCGTGCGTGTGCCCATCGAAGGCGATGCCGGCGACGCGGTGTTCCCGATCAACGACCTGGAAGATTACGCACGCTTTCGCGCCTTCGCCGCCGGCAAGCGTCGGGTGTTGATGCTGGGCGTGGGCCTGATTGGCTGTGAATTCGCCAACGACCTGATCCTCGGCGGTTTCGAGGTGCAACTGGTGGCACCGTGCGAGCAAGTCATGCCGATGCTGCTGCACCCGGCGGCCGCTGCGGCAGTGCAGGCCGGGCTGGAAAGCCTCGGCGCGCGCTTCCACCTGGGGCCGGTGCTGAACCGCTTGCAGCGCGTGGCGGATGGCCTTGAAGCGCACCTGTCGGACGGTCAGGTGATTGCCTGCGACGTGGTGGTCTCGGCCATCGGCCTGCGTCCGCGCATTGATCTGGCGGCGGCTGCCGGCGTGCAGGTCAATCGCGGCGTGGTCGTCGACCGCCACCTCAAGACTTCCCACGCCAACATCTACGCCCTGGGCGACTGCGCCGAGGTCGACGGGCTGAATCTGCTGTACGTCATGCCCCTCATGAGTTGTGCGAGAGCGCTGGCCCAAACCCTGGCCGGCAATCCCACGGCCGTGAGCTACGGCGCGATGCCGATCACCGTCAAAACGCCGGTCTGCCCGTTGGTGGTGTCCCCGCCGCCACGGGGGACGGAAGGTGTTTGGACGGTCGAAGGGCAGGGCGCTGACATCAAGGTGCTGTGCCGCGACGCAGGTGGCAAGCTGCTGGGTTACGCCCTGACCGGTGCGGCGGTGATGGACAAACTGGCGCTGAACAAAGAACTTCCACCATTGCTGGCGTAAATGGCGGGCGTTCTGTCGCAATAACCCCTCTTTTGTTGTTACAAACGTCGCGTGCAGGCTGGCGCCGCCACTCTGCGCGTGCCATTCTCACTCCGGTCTGCCGCAGAGTAGAGCACCTGCGGCGCTTTGGGCGCTGTTCCAACGAGAGCAGCACGGACATAACAACAAAAAACCGTCAAAGGGGCTTCACTTATGCGTAAACCAGAACTCGCCGCAGCCATCGCGGAGAAAGCAGATCTCACCAAAGAACAGGCCAGTCGCGTTCTTAACGCCGTTCTCGAAGAAATCACCGGCGCCCTGCACCGCAAGGACAGCGTAACGCTGGTCGGCTTCGGCACCTTCCTGCAACGCCACCGCGGCGCCCGCACCGGCAAAAACCCGCAAACCGGTGAGCCCGTCAAAATCAAGGCCAGCAATACCGTCGCGTTCAAGCCAGGCAAATCGTTGAAAGACAGCGTCAATCCGTAACACGTACCGACTACCCGCCTGACGGGTCAGTGGGATAAAAAATGGGCACGCCAACCGAGGGTTGAGTGCCCATTTTTTGTAGCACTCACCTAAACGTCAGCCGCTCTCCTTTCTTGCTTCGCGACAATGGCCGCCATGTCGGGGTCATCCAAATGATCCAATGCACGCTCCACCAACAAGTGAACACCGTCGGCGATCCGGCTGATTGCCAGGGCTACGGAACGGCGCGAACCTTCCACGGTATCGGCGAGGTCCACGGCGATTGCGCTAATGGCGAGCAAGTCCTCGGAAGCATTGGCGAGCAGGGTTTCGGTGTGGACGCCAGGGCTCACGCTGAACAGCGATTCCTTGTCGTTTGGCGACTCCGGTTCGCTGGGGGGAAAGTGATGATCAAGGGCGCGCTGAACGGCGTCGTGAAGCTTCTTCGAACCGGGTGATTCGTACGGGGAAGTTGTGAAGTCGTCTGGTGGGTTGGGAGTGGGTTTGATCATGGTGTAGCTCCGATATGTTTTATGGGGCTGGCACCAACTCGCTTGCATTCGAGTAAGGGTGGCGGCCATACGCGGGTGTGCAAGACCGGGCATATCGGAACCCGGCAGACCCCAAAGGGACCTCCCACGCACAGCCGCCATTGAGTGATTCATTGAGCCTGACTCTGCTCAGTGAACTTCAGGCGGTTGCGCGCCGATATGTACCGGACTTGCACGTCCGTGTCACCGTTTTTTGCGGCGACGAGAACAGGCTATAGGGGGATGTTAAGCCTGCCTAGTTCACGCAGGGCGCTACGTATTGAAGGAAAAATCACCGAGTCTCGAGCGTATGAAGACTAAAACCCGGCCGTGTTTAAACAACAGCGTTTAGTTGATGACTTGGTAGTCATTGGCGCCAAAAACACACTCATCTTCTTCAAACGTATTCAGATAGTGGCGTTATTTCACCAAGTCGCTAAACTGCGCCAGCCGTTCATTTCCCCTCTGAGGCTGTGTGCATGAAATTTCGTTTTCTTTTGTGGATGCTGGGTTTGCTGATGGGCAAGGCCAGTAGGACCAATCCTGCGTTTCAGCAGCAGTTGGGTGACAAGGACTTGGTGTTTCAACTACAGACGTTGGACGGCAAGGTCTCGCGGCATTTCCGCGTCAAGGATCAGCGCATCACCAGCCATTCGGGCGTCTACGCCGAGCCTGCGTTTGCCATTGCGTTCAAGGACGCCGCTTATGGATTCGCCACGATGCAAGCCAAGAACAAGCAACTGGCGTTCATGACGGGGATTCAGGACAAATCGATCCAGATCAAGGGCAACCCGGCGCTGGTGATGTGGTTCCAGGGTTTGACCAAGTATTTGAAGCCGAGAAAAGCCAAGGCGGTGCCCAAGGTTTGAGGTCGGGGTGAGCATTTCAAGGGATCAACTGTAGGAGCGAGCTTGCTCGCGATGGTGGCCCAGACACCGCTGGGTGCCAGACGGCCCTCGTCATCGTTGACGACCATCGCGGGCAAGCCCGCTCCCACAGGGAGAATGAGGTCAACTGTAGGAGCGAGCTTGCTGCGGAGTGGTTTTAGGCCTGTGAGAACTGCGAAGCCAGTTCGCGCAGCAGCACTTCGGCTTCAAGCACCTTGCTGACCACGTCGTTGGCTTTGTCGCGGGTCAGGCCGACGCGTTCCAGCAGGGCGTCGGGGATGTCTTCGTCCGGGCCGGAGCCGATGCCGCGGGCGCGCAGCAGGCGCACCGACAGGCACACCAGGTTCGGGTACTCGGCGTAGGCGCCGTCGTAGTGGGGGTCGTGCTGGAAGCGCAGGGCGGTGGACAGTTCGTCGGGCATGTCCCAGTAGCGCATCAGCCAGCCGCCGATCTGTTCGCGGCTGATGCCCAGCAGGTGCTGCTCGATGTAGCTGTGGCACAGGTGCGGGTTGACCTCCAGGTGGCGGCAGATCAGCGAGAAGTGCGGCGGGAACACGTGGGCCAGCAGCAGGTAGCCAAAGTTGTGCAGCAAACCGGCGAGGTAGGTCAGGCCGGACTCCGGGCGCTGGGCGCGCGGCATGGCGCGGGTCAGGCCTTCGATGACGGCGGCGGTGTAGATCGACTGCTGCCAGTACGGCGTGGTGTGTTGCGGATGGTCCTTGGGCAGGCTCAGGGTTTTGCCCAGGGCCAGGCCCAGCGCGAGGTTGATCACCAGGTCGAAACCCAGCACCCGCACGATCGCATCTTCCACTGAACGAATCTTGCCCGGCGAAGCGTAGTACGGCGACGCGGCCCAGCTCACCACTTGCGCGGCCAGGGCCGGGTCGGTTTCCACCACGCCGGTGATGTCGTCGATGGTGGCGTTGGGGTCAACGCGTAGCTTGATGATCTTTTGCGCCGTCTCGGCCAGCGGCGGAATTTCAATGGTCGCTTCCAGCCGTTGCTGGATGCGTCGCGCCGTGAACGCCTGAACGGCCTGGGTGATTTCCTCCCGATCGTCGTCGGGGCGGTCAAGGTTGGGGCGGATGCTGCTGACGTTTTCACCGAAGTTGGCGGCGCTGGCCTTGGTGAGCATCGACTTGAACGCTTCGCTGGTGATTTCCAGCAGCAGGCCGGGCTCGCCCGAGTTGATCAGCAACTTGGGTTCACGCAGCAGGCTTTCTTCGTACAGGCACGGCGAGCTGGTCAGCGCCGGCAGGCCGGGCAACAAGCTCAGGCTGTGCTTGCCGAGCATTTTTTCCAGGCGTTCGGTGGACACGGCGGTGAGGCGGCGGCCGGTCAGTTCGGCGAGGCGATTGAGGTCGAGCAGTTGGCTCTGTGGGAACAGCACCATGAGAGCGCCCACCGCGTCGTCGAGCAGCACGGCCTGCACTTTGCGCGAGGCGTTCAAGCCGTGATGGTCGAGAACTTCTTCGTACGCGATGCCCAATTTGTTGAGCAGCAGCCGAATCACAGACGGAGCGTGCGGGGTTTCTGGGACGAGGGCAGCTTCAGTCATGGTGTGTATCCGTATTCAAACAGTGGCAGGAGTATAACCAGCTTGGTTAAAAGCATCGTCCACAAACTGCGACGGTGCTCACACTTGGCCGTATTGCTGCCCGTGGCGCAACCAGCGGTCGAGCAGCGGGCTGACGTGGTTGGGCCAGCGTTCCAGCAGGGCTTGCGCGGCATCGCGCACCGCCGGCAGCAAGTCGGCATCACGCATCAGGTCCGCGACCTTGAATTGAAGCAGACCGGTCTGCCGCGTGCCGAGCATTTCGCCGGGACCACGCAGTTCGAGGTCCTTTTCGGCGATGACAAACCCGTCATTGGTTTCACGCATGATACCCAGGCGCTGCCGACCGATCTGCGACAGCGGCGGATGGTAGAGCAGCACGCAATGGCTGGCTGCGCTGCCGCGACCCACGCGGCCGCGCAGCTGGTGCAGTTGCGCCAGGCCCAGGCGTTCGGGGTTTTCAATGATCATCAGGCTCGCGTTTGGCACGTCCACACCCACTTCGATCACGGTGGTGGCCACCAGCAGTTGCAGGTGACCGGCCTTGAACTCGGCCATGACCGCAGCCTTTTCAACCGGCTTCATGCGGCCGTGGATCAACCCGACTTTCAGTTCGCCCAGCGCGGCGGTGAGGTCCTCAAAGGTGGTTTCAGCGGCCTGGCAGGTCAGCTCTTCGGACTCTTCGATCAGCGTGCACACCCAGTACGCTTGCCGCCCCTCAGCGCAGGCGCTGCGCACCCGTTCGATGACTTCGACGCGGCGTGTGTCGGTGACCAGTACGGTGTTCACCGGAGTCCGGCCGGGCGGCAGTTCGTCGAGGATCGAGGTGTCGAGGTCGGCGTAGGCGCTCATGGCCAGCGTGCGCGGGATCGGTGTGGCGGTCATGATCAATTGGTGTGGGCACATGCGGCCGCCCACGCCTTTCTGGCGCAGCGCCAGGCGTTGCTGCACGCCGAAGCGGTGTTGCTCGTCGATGATGACCAGCGCCAGGTTCTTGAACTGGACTTCATCCTGGAACAGCGCATGGGTGCCGACCACCATCGGTGCGCCGCTGGCAATCTGTTCCAGCGCGGCGGTTCGGTTCTTGCCCTTGAGCTTGCCGGCCAGCCACGCTACTTCGATGCCCAGGGGTTCGAGCCAGCGTTTGAACGTGATGAAATGCTGTTCCGCAAGGATCTCGGTGGGCGCCATCAACGCGACCTGATAACCGGCCTCCAGCGCCTGCAGTGCGGCGAGGGCCGCCACCACGGTTTTGCCGGCGCCCACGTCACCCTGGATCAGGCGCAGCATCGGTTCATGCTGGCTGAGGTCGTAGGCGATCTCGTTGCCCACCCGCTGTTGCGCGCCGGTTGGGCTGAAGCCGAGGTTGGCCAGGTACTTCACCGGTAACCGGGTGGCTTTGGGCATCGCTGGCGCACGCAGCGAGCGCATGCTTTCGCGCAATCGCTGCTGGGACAACTGGTGAGTCAACAGTTCTTCAAAGGCCAGACGGTGCTGCGCCCAGTGATGTCCCAGGGCGAGTTCATCCACATCGGCATCGGCGGGCGGGTTGTGCAGGTAGCGGATTGCATCCGCCAGCGGCGCCAGTTGGTAGTCCCGGGCGAGTTCGGTCGGCAGCCAGTCGGGCAGGCTGGTCGGGCCAAGCATCGTCAGCGTTTGCATGCACAACTGGCGCAGGCGCTGTTGCGTGAGGCCTTCGGTCAACGGATAGACCGGCGTCAGGGTTTCATCCACGGGCGGGGGTTCGTCACCGGTGATGGCGCGGTATTCCGGGTGGTAGATTTCCAGCCCCGACGCGCCGGGCCGCACTTCGCCGTAGCAGCGAATCCGCGTGCCACGCTTGAGGCTTTCTTTTTGCGCGTTGCTGAAATGGTAGAAGCGCAGGCTGAGCCCGCCGGTGCCGTCCTGCATGCGCACCACCAGGCTGCGACGACGTCCCATGACCACGTCGGCACCGCTGACGGTGCCTTCGACCACGGCGTCCTGCCCGGGCCGCAAGTGGCCAATCGGGACCACGCGCGTGCGGTCCTGATAACGCAGCGGCAGGTGAAACAGCACGTCCTGTAGATTCTCCAGGCCGACCTTGGCCAGTTTCTCGGCCATGGCCTCGCCAACACCCTTGAGTGCCGTCACCGATACCTGCGACAACTCGGTCATGCGTGCGACTTAAGCTGCAACCACCGGCGCTGATGGCTTGGCCACCGAGCACAGGCGAATGGAGTCAGCGAGGATTTCAATCGCTTTGGGCCGTGGGAAGCTGGCGCGCCAGGCGATGGCCACGGTGCGGAAAGGAACAGGTGGCGTCAGCGGGCGCACTTCGATCACCCCAGGGGCGTAATGGTGGCTGTCCACGGCCGACAACGGCAGGACCGAGATGCCCAGCCCCGAGGCGACCATGTGGCGGATGGTTTCCAGCGAGCTGGATTCCACCGTGGTGTGCTTGGCGCCGTCACCGCCCTTGGTCAGGGTCGGGCAGGCTTCGAGCACCTGGTCGCGGAAGCAATGGCCTTCGCCAAGCAACAGCAGGCTCTTGTCGTTGAGCAGGCCGGCGTCGATGGTTTCTTTCTGCGTCCACGGGTGCTGGGCCGGCATCAGGACATAGAACGGCTCATCGTAGAGTTGCAGGGTCAGCACGTCGGCTTCGGCGAACGGCAGGGCGATGATGATCGCGTCGAGTTCGCCATTGCGCAGTTTGTCGCGCAACACGTGGGTGAAGTTCTCTTCGATGTACAACGGCATCTGCGGGGCAACCCGGTGCAGTTGTGGAATCAGGTGGGGGAACAGGTACGGGCCGACGGTGTAGATCGCGCCGACTTTCAGCGGGGCGGTCAGCTGGTTCTTGCCGGCCTGGGCCAGTTCGCGGATGCCTTGTGCCTGCTCCAGGACTTTCTGCGCCTGGGCCACGATGCCTTCGCCAACGGGCGTCAGGCGCACGGCGCTCTTGCTGCGCTCGAAAATCAGCACACCGAGTTCGTCTTCAAGCTTCTTCACGCCCACCGACAGGGTCGGTTGGCTGACGTGGCAACGCTCGGCCGCATGGCCGAAGTGCTGCTCTTGGGCGAGGGTAACGATGTAGCGTAATTCTGTGAGAGTCATAGCGAGCGTCCATGAAGTTGCGAGCCAAGCATACCGACTGCAATCGATAGACGCACGTTATCAGAGTGCGGGTGTCGAGTGACACCTTGTAATGCGTGTTTGCAAACCGTAGATGCGCCAAAGGCACCTTGCGGTGCCTTTGGCGTGTTCCGTCGAACCCTGTAGGAGCGAGCATGCTCGCGATGGACTTGAGAGCGCTGCGGGGTGTCAGACACCCCACGTTATCGTTCACGACCATCGCGAGCGTGCTCGCTCCTACAGGGGTCGTGTTTAGCGCCGGCGTTCCAGCGAGTAAACAAACGGTGCAACGATTTCAATCGAGCCGTTGGTCAGCATGTCGGCCGGAGGCTTGGGCAGCGGTTGTGCGCGGCGGATCATTTCCAGGGTAGCCCGGTCCAGATCGGCGTTGCCGGAGCGGCCCACCAGCTCGAACGACAACACGTTGCCTTCGGCATCCACCACAAAACGCAGGCGGTTCAGGCCTTCCTTGCCCCGTGCCTGAGCACTGGCCGGGTACTTTTTGTACTTGGCCAGGTGAGCGAGCAGGGTGCCCTGCCAGCTTGCCTTGGCAGCCATCTGGGCAGGGGAAGGGCCGGGTGCCGGTTGCGCGGATTTCTCCGTCGGTGCCTGAGTCGGTTGCGTGTCGGCCGGTTTTTCCTCCGAAGGTTTTTCCTTCGGCGGCTCCGGCTTTTTCTCAACGGGCTTGGGCGGCTGTGGCTTGGGCTTTGGCTTGGCCGGTTTTGGCACGGCAATCTCGGCCTTCGGCGCTTCAGCCAGCTTCGGAATCGGCAGCTCTTCCACCGGTGCCGGTGGTTGTGGTGGCGTTATCACCTTTGGCGGTGCCGGTGGTGGCGGAGCCGGAACCGGCGCCAACTCGACCATCATCGCCTGCGGCGGCAGCTCGATAGGTGGGCGCGTGGTCCAGTTCAGCGCGAGCGCAATGGCCAGCGCATGGACACCGAGCACCACCGCCAGGCTACCGCTGTAACGCGTCAGCTTTTGGCGCGTCGTGATCATTTTTTCACTGCCGTCTCGAGACCGACCAGTCCGACCTTCAGGTAACCGGCCGAGCGCAGGTTGTCCATCACGCTCATGAGGTCGCCGTAATCCACACCCTTGTCGGCCTGGAAGAAGATCGTCGTGTCTTTCTTGCCGTGAGTCCTGGCGTCGAGTGTGGCACCCAGTGTTTCGGGTTTCACTTCGTCTTCGCCCAGGAACAGGCGTTGGTCAGCCTTGACGCTGAGGAACACCGGTTTCTCTGGCCGCGGCGCCGGTTTGGCGGTCGAGGCCGGCAGGTCAACCTTGATGTCCACGGTGGCCAACGGAGCGGCCACCATGAAGATGATCAACAGCACCAGCATCACGTCGATGAACGGGGTGACGTTGATTTCGTGGTTCTCGGCCAGATCGTCGTCTGCGCCTTCTTTCAAATGCAGGCCCATGGCCGATTACCCCACTTTCACCATGTGCGGTTGCGAGCTGCGCTCAGGCTGGTGGTCGAGGTCGCGGCTGACCAGCAACAGGACTTCTGCCGATGCGTCGGACACTTGCGCCTTGTAACCGGCGATGGAGCGGGCGAAGACGTTGTAGATCACAACGGCAGGGATCGCGGCAACCAGACCCAGTGCGGTGGCCAGCAACGCCTCGGCGATACCGGGGGCTACCACGGCCAGGTTGGTGGTCTGGGTTTTGGCGATGCCGATGAAGCTGTTCATGATGCCCCACACGGTACCGAACAGGCCGACAAACGGCGCGGTGGAACCGATGGTGGCGAGCACGCCGGTGCCGCTGCTCATGTTGCGGCCAGCGGCTGCAACCAGACGTTCCAGTCGGAAGGCAACACGTTCCTTGATGCCTTCTTTTTCACGGGTGTTGGTCGACAGGTGCATTTCTTCCAACGCATCGTGCACCAGCAGATTGGCGAGGGTCCCCGGCTTGGTCGCGGTGGCGCTGGCATCTTTAAGGGTGGTCGCTTTTTTCAGCTGGACGATTTCAGCGCGCAGACGGCGTTTGGCGCCCAACAGCTCGAAGCCCTTGGCTATCCAGATGGTCCAGGTGATGATCGACGCAATAGCCAGGCCGATCATCACGATTTTCACGATGATGTCAGCGTTCTGGTACATGCCCCACGGCGACAGGTCATGGGCCATGCCCAAGGTGTTGTCGGCTTCGAGGACTTCGGGCAGGTCTTCGGTGGGAGCGTCTGCGGCGACGGCTGGGGCGGTGGCCGCTGGTGCCGCTTGATCGGTGCCATGTTGCGCAGCGTGATCGGCTGGCGCCGGTGCCGCGGAGGCGGCTGGGGAGGCAGGTGCCTGGGCGTCAGCGAATGCGGCGACAGGCGCCAGCATCAGGCTTAGCAACAGGGCGGCCACTGCGCTCCAGGCGCGAGGTCGTTTGGTTGGCGAGGCGAAGAATTGATTGCGTGTCATGCTGGCCGGACCTAAGGGAAAAAGACGGTAAATGTTCTTCCAGGCCTCGAAGGCCGAGAACAAAAGTGGTGGGCATTATTGCAAGTAATTCTTGTTAACAAAAGTAATAGAGTATCTTTTTTTCCTTCAGCGCTAGCCGCTCGTCCATTGCCGGCGATAGTCTGTGCCTTTGAAATAGGAGTTTTTTAATGTCCGCGCCCTCTGTATTGATTGCCGGTTGCGGTGATGTCGGCAGTCGTCTGGCTTCCCGGTTACTGAAGTTTGGCTGGGAAGTCCACGGCTTGCGGCGTAACGTCGCACGCCTGCCTGAAGGTGTAATTGGCGTCGCCGGCGACCTGTTCAACAAGGAATGCCCGGCAACCTGGCCAATCGGCGCCGTCGATTACCTGGTGTACTGCGCGGCCGCCACCGATCACGATGAAGCGGGCTATCGCGCCGCCTACATTCAGGGTTTGCAGCATGTGCTGGAGTGGTTGAACGACTACGGGCAGGCGCCCAAGCGCCTGGTGTTCGTTTCCAGCAGCAGCGTGTTCGGGCAGCAGAATGGCGAATGGGTCAACGAAACGTCGCCTGCGGTGGCGACCGGCTATTCCGGGCAGGTCATGCTCGAAGCCGAGCAAGTGGCCCTGTCCAGCGGATTCCCGGCCAGTATCGTGCGCCTGACCGGCATCTATGGCCCTGGCCGCGAATGGTTGCTGACTCAGGTGCGCCGCGGTTATCGCGTGGTGACTGAGCCGCCGTTGTACGGCAATCGGATTCACGTGGATGACGCCGCCGGATTGATTGCCTTTCTGCTGGAAGCGGATCACCGCGGCGTGGCGCTGGATGACGTCTACATCGGCGTGGACGACGCACCTGCACCCCTGGCGGACGTCGTCGGCTGGCTGCGCGAGTATCTGGGCGTCACCGAGTGGGCCGACGATGCCAGCGTGCGTCGCACCGGCAGCAAGCGTTGCAGCAATGCGCGGGCGAAGGCCCTGGGCTGGACGCCGAAGTACCCGAGTTTCCGCGAGGGGTATGCGGCGATTCTGGAAGGGCAGTGCTGAGTCGCCAGAAGCACCGCAGACCAAATGTGGGAGCAAGCCCGCTCCCACAGGGTTGAGTTGCTTCAAATTCCGCTTACTGCTTTTCCAGCAGCCACTTGCGGTTCCCTGGCATGAACTGCGGCATTTCGTCCGCCTGGGCGGTGTTCACCGCCTGGAAGATCTCCAGTTCCTTGCCGTTGCGGTTGAAGATCCAGGTGTTGCCCTGGCCGTTCAGTTGCAGCCACATGTTGTCGTTGCCGCCGCTCATCGACGCGCAGTCGCCAGCCAGGCACAACGCATAGCGATCGGTGCTCGGCAGGCCAGTCACCTGGCCGTCAGCCAGGAATTGGACGGAGTTGCCTTCGCCTGGGCCGCTGACGATCTTCCAGTCGCCGCCCATGTAGGCGGAGTACAGCGCGCGTTCGAAGCTTGCGCCCATCGGGGCGCCCTCGGGTACTGTGATCACCGCGCGATCGAAGACTTGGGCTGGCTCGTTATCGAAACCTGCCTGGCTTAATTGCTTGCCGTCGCGTTTCAACTGACTGCCGGAGCTGCCATAAAAGTCGACCTTCCAGGCGCCGGACTCTTCGGCCGACAGCGTGCCGTCGACGTTCTCAAAACCGTTGGTGTAACGTGCCTGGCCGGCCTTGGTGTTGACGTCCCACTCCAGGTTCGGACCATTGGCCTGGAGTGCTTCTCTCAGGGGAACGCCTTTGGCGGCCGCATCGATCGCCACCTGGTTGATCCAGGTGCCGCTGATGTCACGGTCGGCAGGGTTGCTGGCACAACCGCCCAGAATCAGGGCGAGCAGCGGGAGGGCTAGCGCTTTGCGCATGGTGGAATCCTTTCAAAACGCTTTGATACGGAGGGTAGCGGCGCAGCCCGCGAAGGCTGCGCCACAGGCATTACTCGATGACCAGGATGGCATCCATTTCAACCTGCGAACCCTTCGGCAGGGCGGCTACGCCGATGGCGGCGCGGGCGGGGTAAGGCTGGTCGAAGTACTTGCCCATGATCTCGTTGACCTTGGCGAAGTGGCTCAGGTCAGTGAGGAAGATGTTCAGCTTGACGATGTCCTTGAACGAACCGCCAGCCGCTTCAGCCACGGCCTTCAGGTTTTCGAACACCTGGACGGTCTGGGCTTCGAAGCCTTCGACCAGTTCCATGGTTTTTGGGTCCAGTGGAATCTGGCCCGACATGTAGACGGTGTTGCCCGCCTTGATTGCCTGGGAGTAAGTACCGATGGCGGCCGGGGCCTTGTCGCTGGTGATTACGGTCTTGGTCATGAATGACTCCTTGTAATAAGTGGGTCAGGCACGCATCCGGGTGATGCGGATCACACCGGTCAACGCACGCAGTTTCTTGATCACGCGAGCCAGGTGCACGCGGTCGTGCACGCTGACCACCAGTTGGACCACGCTGATGCGACCATCACGTTCGTCCATGCTGATTTTTTCGATGTTGCCGTCGGCCGCGTTGACGCTGCTGGCCAGCAGTGCGATCAGGCCGCGCTGGTGTTCGAGCTCGACGCGCAGTTCGACATTGAATTCGCCGGTGACATCCTTGGCCCACGAGAGCTGGATGCATTTTTCCGGGTTGTGGCGGATTTCGCTGATGTTGCGGCAGTTGTCCAGGTGCACGACCATGCCTTTGCCCGCCGACAGGTGTCCAACAATCGGGTCGCCCGGAATCGGCGTACAGCACTTGGCGTAGCTGAGCACCAGGCCCTCGGTGCCGCGAATCGCCAGCGGGCCTTCGGGGCTTGGCAATTGCTCGCCTTCGCCGAGCAGGCGGCGCGCCACCACGTAGGCCATGCGATTGCCCAGGCCGATGTCTTCGAGCAGGTCTTCGATCAGTTCCAGGCGATATTCGGTGAGCATCGCCTTGATGCGCTCGGCCGAAATCTGGTCCAGCGCGCTGTCGAAACCGTTGAGAACCTTGTTCAGCAGGCGTTCGCCGAGGGCGATGGATTCGGAGCGACGTTGCAGTTTCAGGGCGTGACGGATGTGTGTGCGCGCCTTGCCGGTGACCACGAAGTTGAGCCAGGCCGGATTTGGCCGGGCCCCCGGAGCACTGACGATCTCGACCGTGGAGCCGCTTTGCAGCGGTTCGGACAGCGGTGCGAGGCGACGATTGATCCGACAGGCGATGCAACTGTTGCCCACGTCGGTGTGCACCGCATAGGCGAAGTCGACCGCCGTGGAGCCTTTGGGCAGCTCCATGATCCGGCCCTTGGGCGTGAACACATAGACCTCGTCCGGAAACAGGTCGATCTTCACGCTCTCGATGAATTCCAGCGAGTTGCCGGCACGTTGCTGCATTTCCAGCACACCCTTGACCCACTGGCGGGCGCGGGCGTGAGTGCCTTTGGGCTGTTCGTCGCCGCTGGACTTGTACAGCCAGTGGGCAGCGATGCCGTTGTTGGCCATCTCTTCCATTTCGCGGGTGCGGATCTGGATCTCGATCGGTACACCGTGCATGCCGAACAGCGTGGTGTGCAGCGACTGGTAGCCGTTGGCCTTGGGGATGGCGATGTAGTCCTTGAAGCGACCCGGCAACGGTTTGTACAAATTATGCACAGCACCCAGCACGCGGTAACAGGTATCGACCTTGTCGACGATAATCCGGAACGCGTAGACGTCCATGATTTCGTTGAAGGCCCGACGTTTGCCGCGCATTTTCTTGTAGATGCCGTAGAGGTGTTTCTGGCGACCGCTGACCTCGCCCTTTATGCCGTCGATGGCCAGGCAGTGGCTGAGGGATTCTTCGATCTTGTTGACGATTTCCTTGCGGTTGCCCCGGGCGCGTTTGACCGCCTGGTTGATCCGCGCGGAACGCATCGGGTGCATGGCCTTGAAACCGAGGTCTTCGAATTCTATGCGGATGGCGTGCATCCCCAGCCGGTTGGCGATGGGAGCATAGATTTCCAGGGTTTCCTTGGCGATGCGCCGACGTTTTTCGCCGGACAGCACTTCCAGCGTGCGCATGTTGTGCAGGCGGTCGGCCAGCTTGACCAGGATCACGCGAATGTCGCGGGCCATGGCCATGGCCATTTTCTGGAAGTTTTCGGCTTGCGCTTCGGCCTTGGTCTCGAAGTTCATCTGGGTCAGTTTGCTGACCCCGTCGACCAGTTCGGCCACGGTTTCGCCGAACTGCGCCTGCAGCGCTTCCTTGGCAATACCGGTGTCTTCGATCACGTCATGCAGCATCGCAGCCATCAGGCTCTGATGGTCCATGTGCATGTCGGCAAGAATATTGGCCACGGCAAGAGGATGCGTGACGTACGCCTCGCCGCTGCGGCGGCGTTGGCCGTCGTGGGCTTGTTCGGCGTAGAAATACGCTCGGCGGACCAGGTTGACCTGGTCCGTGCCGAGGTAGGTCGATAAGCGATCGGCGAGGGCGTCTATGCTCGGCATGATGACTCCTGCCACAGGCTGTGATCCCGCGCCGTGCTACGTCGACCAGGCATAGGCTTAGACGGCCTCGTTGGACTCGTCCTCGAACGCAGCGAAAAGCGGTTCATCTTCAACGATTTCGGCTTCGGCGATAGCGGCGTAGTCGATCAGGCCTTCAGCGATTTCACGCAGGGCGACAACGGTAGGCTTGTCGTTTTCCCATGCTACCTTCGGCTCTTTGCCGCCGGTGGCCAGTTGACGGGCACGCTTGGTAGAGAGCATGACCAGCTCAAAGCGGTTATCCACGTGTTCTAGGCAGTCTTCAACGGTTACGCGGGCCATGGTATTCCTCGGAGCGAATGCAAGATGCGCGCTGCCCGGTTGGGCGAGCGGACTCAACAGTTTAAAAAATCACCAGCGATTAGGGAAGCGCTGTTTTTTTGACCAGGCCCTTCGACGCGCTGCAAGTGCCAATGTAAAGCGCTTGCAGCGGTTTTGGGAAGAGCTCTTTAGTCGAGCAATTGGGCCAAAAGTTTGCCGTGTCGCTGCTGTTGGCGTTTCTGGTTGAGCTGGTTGGCGCGGAAAATCGCCTGCAAATCGCGCAACGCGTGGGCGAAATCGTCGTTGATGATCAGGTAGTCGTAGTCGACGTAATGGCTCATTTCGCTGACGGCTTCGCGCATGCGGCCATCGATGATCTCGTCGCTGTCCTGGCCGCGATTGGTCAGGCGCTGATGCAAGGCCTGCAACGACGGCGGCAGGATGAAGATCGAACGGGCCTGGGGCATCAACTTGCGCACTTGTTCCGCGCCCTGCCAGTCGATTTCCAGGATCAGGTCGTGGCCTTCGTCCAGGGTCTGCTGCAGGTGGCTTTGCGAAGTGCCGTAGAGATTGCCGAACACTTCGGCGCGCTCAAGGAAATCGCCGTGCTCGATCATCTTCACGAAGTCGCTGCGCTCGACGAAGTGGTAGTTCACGCCATTCACTTCACCGGGGCGCATGGCGCGGGTGGTGTGCGAAACCGAGACGCGGATCTCCTGGTCGGCGTCGGTCAGGGCCTTGACCAGGCTGCTCTTGCCTGCGCCCGAAGGGGCGGAAATGATGTACAGGGTGCCGGTGCTGTGGGTCATGTCGGGGTTGCCTTACTCAATATTCTGCACTTGTTCGCGCATCTGCTCGATCAACACCTTGAGGTTGACCGCCGCCTGGGTGCTGCGCGGGTCGAAGGCTTTGGAGCCCAATGTGTTGGCTTCGCGGTTGAGCTCCTGCATCAGGAAGTCCAGGCGGCGCCCGGCTGCGCCGCCGGACTTGAGCACCCGGCGAACTTCGATGATGTGGGTGCTCAGGCGATCCAGTTCTTCGGCGACGTCGCTCTTCTGAGCGAGCATGACCATTTCCTGTTCCAGGCGCTGTGGGTCCATCTCGGCTTTCATATCGGCAAAGCGGTCGAGGACTTTCTGTCGCTGGGTGGCGAGCATCTGCGGGACCAGCTCGCGCAGGGTCACCACGTCTTGTTCGATGGCGCTCAGGCGTTCGTTGATCAGCCGCGCCAGCTCCGCGCCTTCGCGCTCGCGACCAGCCTTGAGTTCCTTCAGGCCTTCATTGAACAGCGCCAATGCCTCGGCGTTCAGTGCTTGCGGGTCGGTTGCATCGCCGACCAGCACGCCTGGCCACGCCAGCACTTCCAGCGGGTTCAGGGCTGCCGGGTTCTTGATCAGGCTGGCAATGGTTTCGGCCGCCGCCACCAGTTGCGCGGCGCGCTCGCGATCCACTTGCAGGGCCTTGCCGGTGTTTTCTTCGGTAAAGCGCAGGGTGCATTCGAGCTTGCCCCGCGAGATAGCCTGGCGCAACGCTTCGCGGGCCGCGCCTTCGAGGTCGCGGAAGGTCTCGGGCAGGCGCAGGTGCGGTTCCAGGTAGCGGCTGTTGACCGAGCGCAGTTCCCAGCTCAGGGTGCCTTGGGCGCCGGCTTTTTCGACGCGGGCGAAGGCGGTCATGCTGTGTACCATGGGGGTACCTCGCAATTGGGCTTTGCGTTACCAGAGGTTTCGCGCAATCCGATATCTGTGAATTAAAGCCGACAGGCAGCAAAGGCGCAGGATTGTAGCGCAGTGGGGCGAATGCGCCCAAACGCAGGGCGCGACAAACGGCTGCACGCCGTCGGTTAAGCGCTGTTCCAGGCTCAAGCACGGGCCTTCAATCGTCGGGCGGGTGTTTTAGAAGTGCCCAGGCTCGGTGCACGGCTCTATAATGCCCGCAGTTTTCCGTCCCCCGTACAGGTATTCCCTATGAAACGTCCAAGTGGTCGCGCCGCCGATCAGCTCCGCTCGATCCGCATCACCCGCAACTACACCAAACACGCCGAGGGTTCTGTACTGGTCGAGTTCGGTGATACCAAGGTCATCTGCACCGTCAGCGTCGAAAACGGCGTGCCACGGTTCCTCAAGGGCCAGGGCCAGGGCTGGTTGACCGCCGAATACGGCATGCTGCCGCGCGCCACCGGCGAGCGTAACCAGCGTGAAGCCAGCCGCGGCAAGCAGGGTGGACGTACCCTCGAGATCCAGCGTCTGATCGGCCGCTCGCTGCGCGCGTCCCTGGACATGTCCAAGCTGGGCGATGTCACCCTGTACGTCGACTGCGATGTGATCCAGGCCGATGGCGGCACCCGTACCGCGTCCATCACCGGCGCCATGGTTGCACTGGTCGATGCGCTGAAAGTGATCAAGAAACGCGGCGGCCTGAAAGCCGGCGATCCGCTCAAGCAAATGATCGGTGCCGTTTCGGTCGGCATGTATCAGGGTGAAGCCGTACTCGACCTGGACTATCTTGAAGATTCGGCCGCCGAGACCGACCTCAACGTGGTGATGACCAGCACGGGCGGTTTCATCGAAGTTCAGGGCACTGCTGAAGGTGCGCCGTTCCAGCCTGAAGACCTGAACGCGATGCTTGATCTGGCGAAAAAAGGCATGACCGAGATTTTCGAACTGCAAAAGGCCGCACTGGCCGACTGATCAAGCCGCTCCAGACAAGGAGGACATCATGAATGACGAACAAGAGCTGCTACCGACCCCCAGCAAAGAGGCCCGGCAGTGGGCAATGTTCTGTCACCTGTCCGCCTTGCTGGGCATCTGGATTCCATTCGGCACGCTGATTGGCCCATTGATCCTGTGGCAGATGAAGCGCGAGATGGATCCTTTCGTCGATGCGCAGGGCAAGGAAGCGCTGAACTTCCAGATCACCGTCGCCATCGCGTCCGCCATCTGCTTCCTGCTGATGGTGGTGATCATCGGCTTCTTCCTGTTTGGCCTGATCGCCATCGGCGCACTGGTGCTGACGATCATCGCCGGGGTCAAGGCCAATGAGGGCTTGCCTTACCGGTATCCGTTTACCTGGCGCCTGGTCAAATAATGATCGGCTGATTCACCTGATCATCTGTAGGAGCGAGCATGCTCGCGATGGTCTGTAACGATAACGCGGGGATTCAGGCACCCCGCGGTGTTCTGGCGTCCATCGCGAGCATGCTCGCTCCTACAGGAAGGCAAAAAGTGCACACAAAAAAGCCGACAGTCATGTCGGCTTTTTTGCGTGCTGCAAACGCTTAAATGGTCAGCGTCCAGTCGTAGTCAACGATCAGCGGCGCGTGCTGCGAGAACCGTGGCTGACGAGGCAAGCGTGCGCTTCGTACGAAGCGGCGCAGGCCCGGCGTCAGGATCTGGTAATCGAAACGCCAGCCGAGATTGAGCATCTCGGCCTGTTCGTTGTCCGGCCACCAGCTGTACTGGTCGCCTTCACGGCTGACTTCACGCAGGGCATCGACATAGCCCATGTTGCCGACAATCTCGTCCATCCAGGCACGTTCAGGTGCCAGGAATCCCGGGGATTGCTGGCTGTCACGCCAGTTCTTGATATCCAGCTTCTGTTGCGCCACGTAGAGCGAGCCACAATATATGTACTCGCGACGTTTGCGCCGCTGTTTATCCAGATAACGGCCGAAGTCGTCCATTAGCTTGAACTTCTGGTTCAAGTCTTCATCGCCGTTCTGCCCCGAAGGAAGCAGCAAGGTCGCGATGCTGACCTTGTCGAAATCGGCTTGCAGGTAGCGCCCGTAGCGGTCGGCTGTCTCGAAGCCGAGACCGCTGATGACTGCCTTCGGTTGCAACCGCGAATACAAAGCCACGCCACCTTGGGCAGGAACTTCAGCTTCGCAGGCATAAAGGAAGTAGCCATCCAGTTGGAAGGCTGGATCGTCCAGTTCAAAGGCGGAGGCGCGGGTATCCTGCAAGCAGATGACGTCGGCATTCTGTGCTTGCAGCCAACTGAGCAAACCTCGCTCGACTGCAGCCTGAATACCATTGACGTTCACACTGATGATCCGCATAAATGGCCCCAAAAATCGCGTGCGTGTATGATACACGGCGTCAACCTATTTAGCTAAATCCGTGGTATTTGGGGTTTTTTTCATGCAGGCGTATCAGCGCGATTTCATTCGTTTTGCCATCGATCGCGGCGTTTTGCGCTTCGGTGAGTTCACCCTGAAGTCCGGGCGCACCAGTCCGTATTTCTTCAATGCCGGCCTGTTCAACTCGGGTTCCGCCCTGGCTCAACTGGGTCGTTTCTACGCAGCGGCCATCGTGGAAAGCGGTGTTTCGTTCGACGTTCTGTTTGGCCCGGCGTACAAAGGCATTCCATTGGCAGCCGCTACCGCAGTGGCCCTGGCTGAACACCATGATCGTGATCTGCCATGGTGCTTCAACCGCAAGGAAGCCAAGGCCCACGGTGAAGGCGGCAGCCTGGTCGGCGCGCCGTTGACCGGTGATGTGCTGATCATCGACGACGTGATCACCGCCGGCACCGCCATCCGTGAAGTGATGCAGATCATCGCCTCCCAGGACGGCGCCAAGGCCAAGGGCGTGCTGATTGCCCTGAACCGTCAGGAGCGCGGCAACGGTGAGTTGTCGGCCATTCAGGAAGTCGAGCGTGACTTCGGTATCCCGGTGATCAGCATCGTTTCGCTGAACCAGGTGCTGGAATTTTTGGCGGACGATCCGCAGCTCAAGCAGCACCTGCCAGCCGTCGAGGCGTATCGCGCGCAGTTTGGCGTCTGATCCCCGATCCCCTGTAGGAGCGAGCTTGCTCGCGATGGCGGTAAGTCAGGTACTTAAATAGTGGCTGACACACTGCCATCGCGAGCAAGCTCGCTCCTACAGGTAATGTGTGGGATTGCGGGCAAAAAAAGACCCCACCCGGCCAGGCCGGGTGGGGTCTTTTTGTATCTGTGAGCCCTTACGGACGCTTGCGATTGCTGATCAGGGTGCCCACGCCGGTATCGGTGAAGATCTCCAGCAGGATCGCGTTCGGTACGCGACCGTCGATGATCAGCGAGCTGCCTACGCCGCCCTGGACCGCTTCCAGCGCGCAACGGATCTTGGGCAGCATGCCGCCGTAGATGGTGCCGTCGGCGATCAGCGCGTCGACCTGCTGGGTGCTCAGGCCGGTCAGTACTTTGCCTTCCTTGTCCATCAGGCCGGCGATGTTGGTCAGCAGCATCAGCTTTTCGGCTTTCAGTGCCTCCGCAACTTTACCGGCCACCAGGTCCGCGTTGATGTTGTACGACTCGCCGTTGGCACCCACACCGATCGGCGCGATTACCGGAATGAAGTCGCCCTTGACCAGCAAGTTCAGCAGGTCGGTGTTGATGCCGACCACTTCGCCTACATGGCCGATGTCGATGATTTCCGGCTGGGTCATCTCCGGGGTTTGGCGGGTCACGGTGAGCTTCTTCGCGCGAATCAGCTCGGCGTCTTTACCGGTCAGGCCGATGGCGCTGCCGCCGTGACGGTTGATCAGGTTGACGATGTCCTTGTTCACCTGGCCGCCGAGGACCATTTCCACCACGTCCATGGTGGCAGCGTCGGTGACGCGCATGCCATCGACAAAGTGGCTTTCGATCGACAGGCGCTTGAGCAGGTCACCGATTTGCGGGCCGCCGCCGTGAACCACCACCGGGTTGATGCCCACGGCCTTCATCAGCACGATGTCGCGGGCGAAGCCGGTTTTCAGCTCCTCGCTTTCCATCGCGTTGCCGCCGTACTTGATCACCAGCGTCTTGCCGACATAGCGGCGGATGTAAGGCAGCGCTTCGGACAGGACCTTGGCGGTGTTGGCAGCGGCTTCGCGTTCGAGGGTCATTCAGGGCTCCGGGTGAATCAGAACGGTAGTTGGAGATCAGGTGCAACACGCTTCAACTGGACGCGGAAAACGTCCTGGATGCGCGAAAGTTCTGCCTCGTCATCGGCCTCGAAGCGCAGCACCAGCACCGGTGTGGTGTTGGAGGCGCGAACCAGGCCCCAGCCTTTGGCATAGTCGACTCGCACGCCGTCAATGGTGGTCAGGTCGGCGCCTTCGCCCCACTGCGCGTCGTGCAATGCATCAATGATGCTGAATTTGCTCTCTTCGGTCACATGGATATTGATTTCCGGCGTAGAAATATCGTTCGGGAAGGTCGCGAACAGCTCCTCTGCGTTGGATTTTTCCTTGCTCAGGATCTCCAGCAGCCGGGCGGCGCTGTAAATGCCGTCGTCGAAACCGAACCAGCGCTCCTTGAAGAAGATGTGCCCGCTCATTTCGCCGGCCAACAGGGCGCCGGATTGTTTCATTTTCTTTTTGATCAACGAGTGACCTGTCTTCCACATTAGCGGCCGGCCACCGTATTCCTTGATCAGCGGCGTCAGTCGACGGGTGCATTTGACGTCGAAAATGATCTCCGCGTCCGGGTTGCGCGCCACCACGTCGCGGGCGAACAGCATCAGCAGGCGGTCCGGGTAGACGATGCTGCCGGTGTTGGTCACCACGCCGACGCGATCGCCGTCGCCGTCGAAGGCCAGGCCGATGTCGGCGTTGGTTTCCTTGACCTTGGCGATCAGGTCTTCGAGGTTCTCGGGTTTGCCCGGATCCGGATGGTGGTTGGGGAAGTTGCCATCGACTTCACAGAACAGCGGGATGACTTCGCAGTTCAGCGCTTCGATCAGTTGCGGGGCGATTACGCCGGCGGCGCCGTTACCGCAGTCGACCACGACTTTCAGGCGACGGGCCAGTTTGATGTCCTGGACAATTTGCGTGTTGTAGCGGTCGAGAATTTCGACTTGAGTAACGCTGCCGTTGCCGCGGGTCAAGTTGTTGGTCTTGAGGCGGTCATGCAGGGCCTGGATCTGCTCGTTGGCGAGCGTGTCGCCGGCGATGACGATCTTGAAGCCGTTGTAGTTCGACGGGTTGTGGCTGCCGGTGAGCATCACACCGGACTTGCCCGCCAGTACATTGACGGCGAAGTACAGGGCAGGCGTCGGCACCAGGCCGACGTCGCTGACGTGGCAGCCCGCTTCGGCCAAGCCCTTGATCAGTTGAGCCACCAGCTCAGGACCCGACAGGCGGCCATCACGGCCTACGCAAACGTTCGGTTCACCTTGGGCCAGGCTCTGCGCGCCAATGGCGCGGCCCAGCCAGTAGGCGGTCTCGGCATTGAGGAACTCCGGAACGGTGCCACGAATGTCATAGGCGCGGAAAATGCTGTCTGGGAACTTGGGTACGACGGTGGCTGGGGTGTTCATCTGTAGGGATGCTCCATCTCGAAAATGACTGGACCTGTGCGCGGAAAAAGCTCGCCGGCTGGCTCAAACTGAAGGGTATGACGGCGTTTTGCGCAGAGAGTTCGTGGTGCGAAAAGGCCATGCCACCCAAGCGGGCTCGCATCCGAGCCACCAATGCCTTGATTTCAGCGCTAAACCCTGCAGATCACCTCGGTGCAATTTTCATCCTGAAAATGCCGAAAACGGATCAGGCCGGGCAGGGCGCCCAGCCTGAACTTGGATCAATGGCGGCCGGAATGCCCGAAACCACCCGTGCCACGCTCGGTTTCTACGAACTCTTCGACCATTTCGAAGTGGGCCTGTACGACGGGAACCAGCACCAGCTGGGCCAGGCGCTCGCCAACCACGATGTTGAAGTCGTTTTGGCCACGGTTCCAGCACGACACCATCAGTGGGCCCTGGTAATCGGAGTCGATCAGGCCGACCAGGTTACCCAGCACGATACCGTGCTTATGCCCCATGCCGGAGCGCGGCAGAATCAGCGCGGCCAGGCCCGGATCACCGATGTAGACGGACAGGCCGGTCGGGATCAGCAGGGTTTCACCAGGCCGGATGATGGTGTCCTTGTCCAGCATCGCGCGCAGGTCGAGGCCGGCGGAGCCTGGCGTGGCGTACTGGGGCAGCGGGAATTCGCTGCCGATGCGTGGGTCGAGGATTTTGGCTTGCAAAGCGTGCATTGAATTAAACCTGGTTCAGACGTTCGGCGATAAAAGTGATCAGTTGGCGAGCGATTTTGCCCTTGCTGGTCTGGGCGAAAAGCGTGGCGTGCAGCTCTCGGTCAATCACGCTGCAGGCGTTTTCTTCACTGTTGAAGCCAATGCTCGGGTTGGCGACGTCGTTGGCGACGATCAGATCGAGGTTCTTGTCTTTCAACTTGCGTGCAGCGTAGTCGAGCAGGTGTTCGGTCTCGGCGGCGAAACCGACACTGAACGGACGGTCGGGGCGCGTGGCAATGGTGGCCAGGATGTCAGGGTTGCGCACCATCTGTAGCAACAGGCCGTCGCCGCTCGTAGGGTCTTTCTTGAGTTTTTGTGGGGCGACCACTTCCGGGCGGTAATCCGCGACTGCTGCCGAGGCGATGAACAGGTCGCAAGGGATCGCGGCTTCGCAGGCGGCCAGCATGTCGCGGGCGCTGACTACGTCGATCCGCGTGACGCGATCCGGGGTCGGCAGATGCACCGGGCCGGTGATCAGGGTGACGCGGGCGCCGGCTTCCACTGCGGCTTCGGCCAGGGCAAAGCCCATTTTCCCGGAGCTGTGGTTGGTGATGTAGCGCACCGGGTCGATGTTTTCCTGGGTCGGACCAGCGGTGATCAGTACGTGTTTGCCCGTCAGCGCCTGGCGTTTGAAGCAGTCAGCGGCACATTGGGCGAGATCGACGGCTTCGAGCATGCGGCCCAGGCCGACGTCGCCGCAGGCCTGGCTCCCGGAGGCAGGACCAAAGGCCTTGATGTCGCGGCTTTCGAGGACCTGCAGGTTGGCCTGGGTCGCCGGATCGCGCCACATGGCCTGGTTCATTGCCGGGGCAATGGCGACCACGGCATCGGTGGCCAGCACCAGCGTGGTCAACAGGTCATCGGCGATGCCTTGGGCCAGACGGGCGATCAGGTCGGCGGTGGCCGGGGCGATCAGCACCATGTCGGCCCATTTGGCCAGCTCGATGTGGCCCATGGCAGCTTCGGCCGCAGGGTCCAGCAGGTCCAGGTGGACCGGATGGCCGGACAACGCTTGCATGGTCAGCGGGGTGATGAACTCGCTGCCACCACGGGTCATGACCACGCGCACCTCGGCGCCCTGGTCGATCAGGCGGCGAACCAGGTCGGCGCTCTTGTAGGCTGCAATGCCGCCGCCGACGCCCAGAACGATGCGTTTCCGATACAGCCGCTGCATAGGTCTGCCTTTCATTTCGTTGATGACTGTGTGGCGAAACCCCCTCCCCAGGAGTGAAATCGCCCACAAAAAAGATGGGCTAAGATATCACAGCGACCGCTATGGAGCAGCGGCGCCCACAGACCAGGGAGGTGTTATGAGTATTCGCAATTGGCCGGCGGCAGAGCGGCCGCGGGAGAAACTGTTGGAGCAGGGCTCGACGAGTCTCTCGGACGCCGAGCTGCTGGCGATCTTCCTCCGTACCGGGGTGTCCGGTAAAAGCGCCGTGGATCTGGCGCGCCATCTATTAAGCCAATTTGGCAGTCTGCGCCGGTTGATGGAGGCAGATTTGCGCACCTTCAGCGGCCAGCTCGGTCTCGGGCCGGCCAAGTTCGTGCAGTTGCAGGCGGTGTTGGAGATGGCTCGGCGACATCTGGCGGAGCGGCTTCGGCATGATTCCGTACTGGAGAATCCCGTGGTGGTGCGTGAGTACCTCAAGTCGATGCTGCGCCATGAGCCCCATGAGGTCTTCGGCTGCCTGTTCCTTGATTCCAAGCACCGAGTGCTGGCGTTCGAGTCGCTGTTTCGCGGCTCCATCGATACCACCAGTGTTTATCCGCGCCAGGTGGTCAAGCGTGCCCTGGCCCACAACGCAGCGGCGTTGATTCTGTGTCACAACCACCCATCGGGCAATTCGGACCCCAGTGAAGCTGATCGAAAATTAACCAGGCGCCTGCAAGAGGCGCTGAGCCTGATCGACGTGCGCGTATTGGATCACTTCATCATCGGCGATGGGGATCCGTTGTCGATGGCAGAGTATGGGTGGATGTAGGGGAGCAGCTTCAAGCTTCAAGCTTCAAGCTTCAAGCTCCAAGCTCCAAGCTAAAGCGGTGCGAGGACTGCTTTAACTTGGAGCTCGAAGCTTATGGCTTGAAGCTGATTTTAGAATAATCCTGCCGCCCAAACGGACTCACCGTATAACCGGTGACGTCCTTGCGTGTCAGGGCGAAGGCCGTCGGGTGGGCCAGTGGCAGCCAGAGTGCCTGTTGCTGGATCTGCGCTTGTGCCTGTTCATACAACTTGGTTCGTACGCCTTGTTCGCCCGTGGTCTTGCCGGCACTGATCAGCCGGTCCAGGTCCTGGTTGCAGTAGCGGGCGAAGTTGGTGCCGGACTTGACCGCAGCGCAGGAAAACTGCGGCGTGAGGAAGTTGTCCGGGTCGCCGTTGTCACCCGCCCAGCCCATGAACAGCAGGTCGTGTTCGCCGGCCTTCGCCCGGCGGATCAGTTCGCCCCATTCGATCACCCGAATCTCGGCCTGGATGCCGATTTCCGCGAGATCCGATTGCAGCATCTGCGCGCCGAGGCTCGGGTTGGGGTTGAGCAAGCTGCCAGACGGGCGCGTCCAGATGGTGGTCTGGAAGCCTTCCTTGAGCCCGGCCTTGGCCATCAGTGCCTTGGCTTTCTCGACATCGTGCGCGTAACCCGGCAGGTTCTTCGCGTAGCTCCAGGTGTTTGGCGGGTACGGACCGTTGGCCGCTTCGGCGGTGTCTTCGAACACGGCTTTGAGGTAGCTGGTCTTGTCGAACGCCAGGTTGATCGCCTGCCGCACCTCAGGTTTGTCCAGCGGCGGGTGCTGGCTGTTGATGCCGACGAACGCCGTCATGAAGGCGTCGGTCTTTTCGACTTTCAAGGTCGGCTCTTTCAGCGCTGCTTGCACGTCCAGAGGTTTAGGCGACAGGGCGATCTGGCATTCGTTACGCCGCAGTTTCTGCAAGCGGACGTTGGCGTCCGGCGTGATGGCGAAAATCAGGGGGTCCACTGAAGGTTTGCCACCAAAGTAGTCCGGGTTGGCCTTGTAACGAACCGAGGCGTCTTTCTGGAAGCGTGTGAACACGAACGGCCCGGTGCCAATCGGCTGACTGTTGAGTTTCTCGGGCGTGCCAGCCTTCATCAGTTTGTCGGCGTACTCGGCCGAGTAGATCGAGGCGAAACCCATGCTCAGGGTGGCGAGGAAAGTCGAGTCGGCGTGATCCAGCGTGAAGCGCACGGTCAGCGGGTCCAGCGCGTCGATTTTCTTGATCAGCGTTGGCAGTTGCATCGATTGCGCGTGCGGGAAACCGCTCTGGGCGACTTTATGCCAGGGATTCGCCGGGTCGAGCATGCGATCGAAGCTGAACTTCACGTCTTCGGCCGTGAGGTCGCGGTTCGGACTGAAATACTCGGTGCGGTGGAACTTCACCTGCGGGCGCAGCTTGAACACGTAGGTCAAACCGTCGGGCGTGACTTCCCAGCTCTCGGCCAGCCCGGCGACCACTTTGCCGCTGGCAGTGTCGAAGTCCACCAGGCGGTTCATCAGCACGTCGGCCGAGGCATTGGTGGTGGTCAGCGAGTTGTATTGCACCACATCGAACCCTTCCGGGCTGGCCTCGGTGCACACGCTCAGGGCGGCGGCCTGGGCCAATGGGCTCAACAGAAGCGGGGCAAGCAACAGCGGTAGGGCAGCAAGGCGCATGGTCGGATTCCTTTACAGATCGAAGGCCCATCTGCAAGTGCAGTCTGGAAAAGGCTTACCCTAGTGGGCTCCTTTGCAAATGACTATCCCCTTTTTCATTTTTAGGGGACGAGGTGCCCTTGTTTTTGCAGGCGTCGACCGGGAAAATCGTCGGGATCGCCTGTAAGGCGGTTTTCTGCGACGAGCGGTCGCCAGCGTCGGCAGCCTTTGTTCAAGGCGCCTGAAGCCGGAAAATTGGGGTTTTTGTTGATTCAGCGCACACCGAATGTTGTTGCACCCTAGTCTTTCTGGTATAAAGCAGCGCTCTTTTCTAGGGGCCCGGTTCCTTCACTGTAGGTGTAGCCGGTAAGACCTCTAAAGAATCGCGGCGCCTGGCGCCACAATGACTAGAGATTAAGCGGCCAACCCATGCCGGGTTGGGCATGTGGTTTTAGAGGGCTGAGGCATGTCTAGAGTATGTCAAGTTACCGGTAAGGGTCCGGTGACTGGGAATAACATTTCCCACGCAAACAACAAAACCCGTCGTCGTTTCCTGCCTAACCTGCAGCATCACCGCTTCTGGGTTGAAGAAGAGAAACGTTTCGTGCGTCTGCGCGTATCTGCCAAAGGCATGCGTATCATCGACAAGCGCGGCATCACTGCCGTTCTGGCCGACATCCGCAAAGCTGGCAAGATCTAAGGGAGATAATCATGCGTGAATTGATTCGTTTGATTTCGAGCGCCGGTACTGGTCACTTCTACACTACCGACAAGAACAAGCGCACTACTCCGGACAAAATCGAGATCAAGAAATTTGATCCGGTTGTTCGCAAGCACGTGATCTACAAAGAAGGCAAAATCAAGTAATTGATTTTCCCCTCTTGTGAAAAAGGCCCGTATCGCGAGATACGGGCCTTTTTTATTACTTGTACATCTGGGTATTCAATATATCCAGTTTACCGCGTGCGATTAATCAACCGCACGTGTAATGGCTGAGGATGTTTCCTTCAGTGCTGAAGACTCGCAGGCGATCTTTCCTGTAGTCCCTGGAATAACCCTTACCTGGTTCCTCATGACGCACCGTTGCCGCTCCCGAAAGTTGGCGCAGTGTTTCCAGGAGCGCGGGCGTTACCTGTGCTGGTACCAATGTGTTGAAGCCAAAATTGTCATTGCACAAGCTTTGCTGGGCCGGGGTCTCGGAAGCCGAAGCCTGCAGCGAGCCGAGGCTCAGAGTGAACAGGGCTGCCAAGGCAACGATTTTCAAACGGGTAGTGTTAGGCATTTGTGCCTCCATGCTGTTTTTAATAGGACTAAGGCGTTCGCTCACCAAATTAGCTGCACATCTTCCATGTGTTGTTCTTTTGATGAATATATTCGCAACGCCCATGTAGTGTTGTCTGGTGCTGGATAAGTTGGCCAGCGGTAAAATATTAGAACCTGTTTCCTGGTCCGCGGCTTATATTTTTTATTTAAAGAAGGTCCCGGCTTTTTTACGAGTTTCTAGTATCGATTTTTAGATGTATAGACTGGCATAAAGAAAAAAGGCCTGCATCGCTAGATACAGGCCTTTGCTTTTTCGAGGTGTTGTGCAGCGGCAGACAAGCGGAGCTTCAGCCCTTTTGCTCGAACGCCACATAAATCTTGCGGCACGGCTCAAGCACTTCCCAGGTGCCCCGGAACCCGGCCGGGATGACGAAGCGATCTCCGGCGCGCACGGTCTTGCTGTTGCCGTCGTTGTCGCGCAGCACCGAAACGCCCTGGATGATTTCGCAATACTCGTGCTCGGTGAAGTTCACGTGCCACTGGCCCACCGCACCTTTCCAGACACCGGCGTTCAACTGGCCGCACGGGCTGTTGTAGTGGTTGAACACCACCTGTTCAGGATCGCCCTTGAGGATTTTCGCCGGGTCTGGCCGGTAGCGTTCTGCCTCGGTGGTGGCCTGGCTGAAGTCGACGATGTTCTGGATGCTCATTGTTGTAATCCCCCGTGATTGCGGCGCGAGTGGCTGGAATGTCCAAAGTCTATGTTTATTAAATTGAACACCGCAAGGCCGTTTGCCGACCTTATGTCAAATATATTGAAACAACCCCGCTCACTGGTTTAGGGTGGCGGTTGCTCTGCGCCGATTAACAGGCTGGCCGGGCAGATTGCCGGGGACGCCCGCGAAAAACGCGCGGCGCTCGTATTCAATAAGAGGAGGACACTCGAATGACCACCCTGACTCGTGCCGATTGGGAGCAACGTGCTCGCGATCTGAAAATCGAAGGCCGCGCGTACATCAATGGCGAATACACCGATGCTGTCTCCGGCGAGACTTTTGACTGCATCAGCCCGGTCGATGGCCGTCTGCTGGGTAAGATCGCCAGCTGTGACGCTGCCGATGCCCAGCGTGCGGTGGAAAATGCCCGTGCCACATTCAATTCCGGGGTCTGGTCGCGCCTGGCGCCGACCAAGCGTAAAGCCACGATGATTCGCTTCGCCGGCCTGCTCAAGCAGCACGCCGAAGAGCTGGCCCTGCTCGAAACCCTGGACATGGGCAAGCCGATCAGCGACTCCCTGTACATCGACGTTCCCGGCGCGGCGCAAGCCCTGAGCTGGAGCGGTGAAGCCATCGACAAAATCTACGATGAAGTCGCCGCGACCCCGCACGACCAATTGGGCCTGGTCACCCGTGAGCCCGTGGGCGTGGTTGGCGCCATCGTGCCATGGAACTTCCCGCTGATGATGGCTTGCTGGAAACTGGGGCCGGCGCTGTCCACCGGTAACTCGGTGGTGCTCAAACCGTCGGAAAAATCACCGCTGACCGCCATCCGCATCGCGGCGCTGGCTGTCGAAGCCGGCATTCCGAAAGGCGTGCTGAACGTGCTGCCGGGTTACGGTCATACGGTCGGCAAGGCCCTGGGTCTGCACAATGACGTCGACACCCTGGTGTTTACCGGCTCGACCAAGATCGCCAAGCAACTGCTGGTTTACTCCGGTGAGTCGAACATGAAACGTGTCTGGCTCGAAGCCGGTGGCAAGAGCCCGAACATCGTGTTCGCCGATGCCCCGGACCTGCAAGCCGCCGCTGAGGCTGCCGCGGGTGCCATCGCCTTCAACCAGGGCGAAGTCTGCACCGCCGGATCGCGCCTGCTGGTCGAGCGTTCGATCAAGGATAAATTCCTGCCTCTGGTGATCGAAGCGTTGAAAACCTGGAAGCCGGGCAACCCGCTGGATCCGGCGACCAACGTTGGCGCGCTGGTCGATACCCAGCAGATGAATACCGTGCTGTCGTACATCGAGTCTGGCCACAGCGATGGCGCCAAATTGGTCGCTGGCGGCAAGCGTACGCTGCAGGAAACCGGTGGCACCTACGTTGAGCCGACGATTTTCGACGGCGTGAGTAATGCGATGAAAATCGCCCAGGAAGAAATTTTCGGCCCGGTGTTGTCGGTCATCGCCTTCGATACCGCCGAGGAAGCCATTGCGATTGCCAACGACACGCCGTATGGCCTGGCTGCTGCCGTGTGGACCCAGGACATCTCCAAGGCGCACCTCACTGCCCGTGCCTTGCGTGCCGGTAGCGTGTGGGTGAACCAATACGATGGTGGCGACATGACCGCCCCGTTCGGTGGCTTCAAGCAGTCTGGTAACGGCCGCGACAAGTCGCTGCACGCATTCGACAAATACACCGAACTGAAGGCGACCTGGATCAAGTTGTAAGCCGGTGACGAGGCCCTCAGGGGGCCTCTGAACTCCACAGATCCCTTGTGGGAGCGGGCTTGCTCGCGAATTCGGTGTGTCATTCAGCAATGATGTTGACTGACCCGCCGCATTCGCGAGCAAGCCCGCTCCCACATTTGCTTTGTGATGCCTGCAGAGAATAGTTATCCACAGGAGCGTGGAACATGCGTTGGGCGACTTATTTCGCCGTGTTGGCCGCTGTCTTGAGCGTTGGCCTGGCCCTGGGTGTGAGCATGCCGCTGGTGTCGTTTCGCCTGGAAGGCTGGGGCTACGGCTCGTTTGCCATTGGTGTGATGGCGGCAATGCCGGCGATTGGCGTGTTGCTGGGTGCGAAAATCTCCAGCCACCTGGCGGCGCGCCTCGGCACCGCCAATCTGATGCGCCTGTGCCTGTGGGCCGGGGCGGTATCGATCGGTCTGTTGGCCCTGTTGCCCAGTTACCCGGTGTGGCTGGTGCTGCGCCTGATGATCGGCGTCATCCTGACCTTGGTGTTCATCCTTGGCGAGAGCTGGATCAACCAGTTGGTCGTCGAGCAATGGCGCGGTCGGCTGGTGGCGCTGTATGGCAGCAGCTATGCGTTGAGCCAGTTGGCCGGCCCGGTGTTACTGGGCGTATTGGGCACCGAGCACGATTACGGATTCTGGGTTGGCGTCGGCTTGCTCACGGCCGCACCGTTCCTGTTGCTGGGTCGCAGCGGCGCGCCCAGCAGCGAAGCGTGCAGCGTGACGTTTGGCGACTTGTGGGTGTTTTGCCGGGGGTTGCCGGCGATCGCCTGGGGCGTGGCATTGTTCGCCGCGTTCGAAGCAATGATCCTGACTTTGCTGCCGGTCTACTGCCTGCAACAGGGCTTTACCACGGACATCGCCCTGGCAATGGTCAGCACCGTCGTGGTGGGAGATGCCTTGCTGCAACTCCCGATCGGTGCGTTGGCGGATCGTCTGTCGCGTCGCACCCTGTTTGGCGGTTGCGCGGTGGTGCTGCTGCTTTCGAGCCTCGCCATCCCGTTGCTGCTCAATACGTTGTTGATCTGGCCGCTGTGGGTGCTGTTCGGCGCCAGTGCCGGTGGCTTGTTCACATTGTCGCTGATTCTGATCGGCGAGCGATATCGCGACGATGCGCTGGTGCGAGCCAATGCGCACATTGCGCAGCTGTGGGGCGTGGGATGCCTGGTGGGGCCGCTGGTGGCTGGTGCGGGCAGTCAGTGGATCAGTGGGCACGCCTTGCCGTTGTTCATGGCCGCAGGGGCCTTGGGCCTGGTGATTCTGCTGACCCGACAGGGGGCGTTTGGCACGGTGGCCGAACCGGCCTGAGCCTGGCCTGGTCCCTTCTGCTTCCTTCTGTCTCCTGTAGGAGCGAGCATGCTCGCTCCTACAGGGGGAGGGGAAGTTTGAGTTAGAGCATCTTCTCCAACCCTACCGCCTTGCTGATCCACGCATTGAACCGGCGCCAGTAGCTGCCGGGCTCACGGGTCAGTGTGTGCATCTGGCCGTCGTCCTCGGTGACCCAGACAATCCGGTCATTTTCCAGTTTCACTTCATAGCTTAGCGGCGGTGCCATACCCTCCAGCGCTGCCTTACGCACATGCGTCGCCAGCTCGGGGCTGTCGACCAGCACGCCGACCTCAGTGTTCCACAGCACGGAGCGCGGATCGAAATTGAATGAGCCGATGAAAGATTTCTGCTGGTCGAAGATCATCGCCTTGCTGTGCAGGCTGGAATCGGAACCGCGAAACGACTTGCTGTAGAAGATGTGCGGCCCGCTGCCGCCGCCTTCGCCGGGCTGGCGACGCAATTCGTACAATTTCACCCCATGTTCCAGCAGCGCCCGGCGGTAGGGCGCATAACCGCCATGCACCGCCGGCACGTCGGTAGCCTCCAGCGAATTGGTCAACAGGCTGACCGAGACGCCGGCGTCTGCGCGGCCTGTGAGGTAAACCAGCCCTGGCTGTCCTGGGACGAAGTAGGCCGAGATCATGATCAGCTCTTTGCTGACCCTGTTGAGCTCAGGCGCCAACTGCGTGGTCAGCAGCAGGAGCGGGTCGGGCTCGCCGTCTGCCAGGACTTTGCTCGGCGCGTCCCACAACGCCTGGTTCCAGGCCCAGATCAGCTCTCGGCGCCAGATCTCCAGGCGCGGCTGTGTGGTGTAAGTCATCAGTTGTTGATACAGCGCGTGATTCTGTTTGCGCGTCTCTTCCAATGATTCTTCCAGGCGCGTGCGGGTGTTTTGCAGGTCCTTTTGCGTAGGCTTGCTCGACAGGAATTCGTCGATCGGCTTGCTCAGCGCGCTGTTCCAGTACTGGTCGAAACTGTGGCCAAGTTGCTCGGCGACCGGGCCGACGCTCAACAAGTCGATGTCGGTGAAATTGAGATTGGGTTCGGCATCGAAATATTCATCGCCCAGGTTGCGCCCGCCGACGATGGCCGCGCTGTTGTCGGCCAGCCACAACTTGTTGTGCATGCGCCGGTGTTGCAGCGACAGGTTGAACAGTCGACCCATGGCCCGCGTCACACCGGTGGAACGACCCAGGTGCAATGGATTGAACAGACGGATCTGGATCTGCGGGTGTGCGGCCAGCGTGGCGATGATCCAGTCCAGGCCATCGCTGGTGGTGTCGTCGAGCAGAATCCGGACTCGTACGCCACGGTCGGCTGCCTTGAGCAGTTCCTCCACCAGCATGCGCGTGCTGATGCCGTCGTGGACGATGTAGTACTGCAAATCGATGCTGCTTTGGGCGTTGCGGATCAGCTCGGCTCGGGCCATGAAGGCCTCGCTGCTGTTGGACAGCAGGCGAAAGCCGGATTTGCCTTCATGGGGCTCGGCCTGGGCCTGGATCGAGCGGCCAAACGCCGAATCACTGGCCGGCAGCGCCTGGCTCGGGTGGCGTTGCACATCCAGGCCGGCGCAGCCGCCCAAGAGCGAAGCGAGCAGCAAAAGAGCAAGCAGGGGCTGTCTGACTCTCACGTAGGATCGTTCCGAATGGCGGCGGGTGTCGGCATATGGACGCTGATTAAAGCGAAAAAGTCAGTCAGTGAAGCTGTCATTTTCCGCGAGCAGTTTGATGGCTGCTGCGCCCACCTTGCGCACCGCTTCTTCGATCTGCGGTGTTGGCTTGGCAGCGTAGTTCATCCGCAGGCAATTGCGATACTTGCCCGAGGCGGAAAAGATGCTGCCCACGGCAATCTGTACGCCTTCGTCGTGCAGCGCGCGATTGAGTTTCAAGGTGTCGAAGCCATCCGGTAGCTCCACCCACAGCATGAAGCTGCCCTGGGGACGGCTTGCCCGAGTGCCGGCGGGGAAATAGCGGCTGACCCAATCAATCATCATGTCGCGATTGCGCTGGTATTGCGTGCGCATCCGCCTTAAATGCGGTTCGAAGTGACCGGCCTTGAGAAATTCGGCAATGGCGATCTGCGGTTGCGGCGCGGTGGAACCCGTGCTGATGTACTTCATGTGCAGTACCCGCTCAAGATAGCGGCCCGGTGCAACCCAGCCAATGCGCAGGCCGGGGGCCAGGGTCTTGGAAAATGAACTGCAAAGTAGGACGCGGCCATCTTCGTCGAAGGATTTAATGGTGCGCGGTCGCGGGTAGTTGTAAGCCAATTCGCCATACACATCATCTTCGATAATCGCCACGTCGAAGCGCTGTGCCAGGGTCAGCAGGGCACGTTTGCGCGACTCCGGCATGATGTAGCCCAGCGGGTTATTGCAGTTGGGGGTCAACTGTATGGCCCTGATCGGCCATTGCTCCAGGGCCAGTTCCAGGGCATCGAGGCTGATCCCGGTGAGTGGGTCGGTGGGGATTTCCAGGGCTTTCATGTTCAAGCCCTTGAGCGTCTGCATGGCGCCATGAAAGCTCGGCGAGTCGACGGCAACGATGTCGCCCGGCTCGCAGATCGCGCGGATGCTGGTGGACAGCGCTTCGTGGCAACCGGTGGTGACCACCAGATCGTTGGCGGTCAACTGGCAGCCTGAATCGAGCATCAAACGGGCGATCTGTTCGCGCAGCTCCAGGGAACCGTGGATGTTGTCGTAATACAGCCCCGGCATGTCCTGTCGGCGACTGATGCGCGCGAGGTTGCGCAGCAGCGGCTTCATGGTGGGCGTGGTGATGTCCGGCATGCCGCGACCCAGTTGCACCACGTCCTTGCGGGGTACGGCGCGGATCAGTTCCAGCACTTGATCCCACTGCGAAATGTCCACCGGGCGCTGCGCCGGGCGGCCAATCGCCGGCAATTCCGGCAACTCACGGCCAACCGGCACGAAATAACCTGACTTGGGTTTGGGCATCGCCAGCCCGCTGTCTTCCAGTACCCGATATGCCTGTTGCACCGTGCTCAGGCTGACCCCGTGCTCCACGCTCAAGGCCCGCACCGAGGGCAGCCGGTCACCGGGGCGATAGAAGCCTTGTTCGATACGCGTGCCGAGCAATTCGGCGAGGTTTACGTAAAGGGTCATGGCGCAGTCTCAAGATGGGTGATTAGGCTGACCAGTACAGATCGAGCCAAAAATGCTGATTCAGTGGCGGAATCGGCAAATCTGTATGGAATTAATACCTGTGTATTGGATCTGTAATGCTTTTGCTCACCCACGCATCATGAAACCTCTGGCTACCCAAGTAAACAGGAGCAATCAACATGAACGGCTTGAGCGATGTGCGGCTGACGTTACGCAGTCAGGAACTGGAAGCAGGGCAGAAAAACGATGCGCGCGAGGCGCCCATGCGCAACGCCGCGTCGGGCCTCAGCCGCTGGGCCCTGTTCCGGCAACGTCTGCACACGCGCAAGGCGCTGCTCGACCTGACGCCGGCGCAGCTCAAGGACATTGGCTTGACCCGGGAGCAGGCGGTGGAGGAGGGGTTGAAGCCTTTTTGGCGGATCTGATTTTGATGTTGTTTGTACCGGCCCCATCGCGGGCAAGCCCGCTCCCACAGTGGATCTGTATACACCGGACCATTGTGGGAGCGGGCTTGCCCGCGATGGGGCTGATACAGTCACCAAAAATCTGTCAGACCAACTCCTTGAACCGATGCCACAACATCCCCAGCGCCAGCAACGGCGAACGCAAATGCTTGCCGCCCGGAAAGGTCATGTGGGGCACCTTGGCAAACAGATCGAATCCTCCACTGTGGTGGCCGCTGATGGCCTCGGCCAGCAACTTGCCCGCCAGGTGTGTGGCGTTCACCCCATGGCCGGAATACGCCTGGGCGTAATAGACATTGGGTTGATCCTTGAGCCGGCCGATCTGCGGCAGGCGATTGGCGCCGATGCCAATCATCCCGCCCCACTGAAAGTCGATCCTCACCCCATCCAGTTGCGGGAATACCTCAAGCATCTTCGGCCGCATGTACGCCGCGATATCCTTCGGATCTCGCCCTGAATAATGGCAGGCGCCGCCGAACAGCAATCGCCGATCCGCCGAGAGTCGGTAGTAATCCAGCGCCACCCTTTGGTCACAGACCGCCATGTTCTGCGGCAGCAGCGCGTGAGCCTGCTCCTCGCTCAAGGGTTCGGTGGCGATGATGTAACTGCCGGCGGGCAGCACTTTGCCGCTCAGTTGAGGGTTGAGCTGGTTGAGGTAGGCGTTGCACCCCAGCATCAGGGTTTTGGCGCGTACCGAGCCCTGGGCGGTGCGCACTTTGACTTCGGGGCCGTAATCGATGCCGGTCACGGCTGACTGCTCGAACAGCCTTACCCCCAGTTGCTGTGCGACGGCCGCTTCACCCAGCGCCAGGTTCAACGGATGCAAATGCCCCGACCCCATGTCGATGAGGCCGCCAACATAACGATCTGAACCCACCACCGTGTGTATTTCACTCGCTTGCAGCAGTCGGGTTTCATAGCGATAACCCAGGCTGCGCAGTTCTTCGGCGTCTTCGGCAAAGCCTTCCAGGTCGCGGGGTTTGTTGGCGAGGTCGCAGTAGCCCCAGGTCAGGTCGCAAGGGATCCGAAATCGCTCGACACGCTGCCTCACGATTTCCACTGCCTCCAGGCCCATGAGTTTCATCTCACGCACGCCCTCCGAGCCGATCACGTTGGCGAACTGATCGAGGCCATGGCCGACGCCGCGGATCAATTGCCCGCCATTGCGCCCGCTGGCGCCCCAGCCCACCTTGCGGGCCTCGAGCAGCACCACATCGAGGCCGCGCTCGGCCAGTTCCAGCGCGGTGTTCAGCCCGGAAAACCCACCACCGACCACGCACACATCCGCCACCACCTCACCCGTCAGCGCTGGATAGTCGGGCTGATACACGCTGCTGGCGGCGTAATAGGAGGCAGCGTGCTGGGCGCCGGCGTTCATGGGCTTCATCCTGATTCAGGTCCTGATAAATTTGACGGAGCATAAGCCGCGCCTTCCGATACGGGCAACATTGGTCGGCCAAGGCAGACGGGATAGGGGTGTTTGCGGCAAAATCCTGGTTCTATAGCGTTTTTGGGTCTGCACCTGGATGAGTTGCAACAGTCAGAAAATCCGCGAGCTGCGTCAGCAGATCCCCTCGTTCGAGTGCGTACCCGGCTGCCATGACTGTTGCGGACCGGTGACGACTTCGCCCGAAGAAATGTCCCGCCTGCCACGCAAGACCCGCGCCGAGCAGGACGCGGCCATGGAAGAGCTCAACTGTGTGCACCTGGGGCCAAATGGCTGCACGGTGTATGAGGAGCGCCCGCTGATCTGTCGGTTGTTCGGCACGACCAATACGCTGCCATGCCCGAATGGGCGGCGGCCGGCGGAGTTGATTCATCCTCGGGTGGAGAAGCAGGTGTTCGAGTACATGGCGGGGAATCGGCAGGTGTTGGTCTAGCCTTTGGACCGAGTCGCCTGCATCGAAGGAACGCCGCCCGGAGCAAGTCCGCTCCCACAGTATTTTGCGTCGGTCACAGGATCTGTGTTCACAGCAAACCCTGTGGGAGCGGGCTTGTCGAGGCGTCGAACCGCCGCGATGAGGTCCTGACAGGCCCCGCAAAAACTCAATCCGGAATCGGCAAGCTCAAGCTCTCCTTCACCTCTTCCATCACGATATAGCTCTTGGACTCGCGTACATGCGGCAGCTTGAGCAGGATGTCGCCCAGCAATTTGCGGTACGAGGCCATCTCGGAAATCCGCGCCTTCACCAGGTAGTCGAAGTCCCCTGACACCAGATGGCATTCCAGCACGTGAGGTAGTTTCAGCACGGCGCGCCGGAATTCTTCGAAAGTATCGCCAGACTTGTAGTCGAGACTGATCTCAACGAACACCAGCAGACTGCCCTTGAGGTGCTGCGGGTTGAGCCGGGCGTTGTAGCCCATGATGATTCCTTCGCGCTCCAGGCGCCGAACCCGCTCGGTACAGGGCGTGGTGGACAGCCCGACCTTTTCCCCAAGCTCAGTGAAGGAAATACGTCCGTCCGCTTGCAGGATCCGCAGGATGTTGCGGTCGATCTTGTCCAGCTCACGTTTTGTCTGTGTGTTGGTACGCATAGGGGATGCGCCTCCGTGAAAAGCGTTTTTGCCGAGAATTGTCGCCAAATATAGGCGCTTATATAGTGAAATGCACTGGCTAAACTTTTTTACACTGCCCACATCTACGGTCTGAACAACAAACGTCAGCGGCGTGCCGCGATGAGGGATACAACATGCGCGTTATGGTCTTGGGTAGCGGCGTCATCGGTACCACCAGTGCTTATTATCTGGCGCGTGCCGGGTTTGAAGTGGTGGTGGTGGATCGTCAGCCGGCTGCCGCCATGGAGACCAGTTTTGCCAACGCCGGCCAGGTATCGCCGGGTTATGCCTCACCGTGGGCCGCCCCAGGCGTACCGCTCAAGGCCATCAAGTGGCTGTTGCAGCGCCACGCCCCGCTGGCCATCAAGGCTACCGCCGACATCGACCAGTACCTGTGGATGGCGCAGATGCTGCGTAACTGCACCGCCAGCCGTTATGCGGTGAACAAGGAGCGCATGGTCCGTCTGTCCGAGTACAGCCGCGATTGCCTGGACGAATTGCGGGCGGAAACCGGTATTGCCTACGAAGGCCGCAGCCTGGGGACTACCCAACTGTTCCGTACCCAGGCTCAACTCGATGGCGCCGCAAAAGACATCGCCGTTTTGAAAGAGTCGGGTGTGCCATTCGAATTGCTCGACCGTGAAGGCATTGCCCGTGTAGAACCGGCCCTGGCCAACGTCACGGACATCCTCGCCGGTGCCTTGCGCCTGCCGAACGACCAGACCGGCGACTGCCAGATGTTCACCACGCGCCTCGCCGAAATGGCCGTGAAACTCGGCGTGGAATTCCGTTTCGACCAGGACATCCAGCGTCTCGATTACGCCGGTGATCGCATCAACGGCGTCTGGATCGACGGCAAGCTGGAAACTGCCGATCGTTACGTGTTGGCGCTCGGCAGCTACTCGCCGCAACTGCTCAAGCCATTGGGCATCCGCGCGCCGGTGTACCCGCTCAAGGGTTACTCGTTGACCGTGCCAATCACCAACCCGGCGATGGCCCCGACTTCGACCATCCTGGACGAGACCTACAAGGTCGCGATCACCCGCTTCGACAACCGCATCCGCGTGGGCGGCATGGCGGAAATCGCCGGTTTTGACCTGTCGCTGAACCCGCGTCGACGCGAAACCCTGGAGATGATCGTCAACGACCTTTATCCTCAGGGCGGCAATCTGGCCGAGGCCAGTTTCTGGACCGGCCTGCGTCCGACCACGCCGGATGGCACGCCAATCGTGGGTGCGACCCCGTTTGGTAACCTGTTCCTGAACACCGGACACGGTACGCTTGGCTGGACCATGGCTTGCGGTTCCGGTCGCTTGCTGGCCGATCTGATGGCGAAGAAAACTCCGCAGATCAGTGCCGAAGGCCTCGATATTTCCCGTTATGGCAGCAAAATTCAGGAGACCGCAAAGCATGTCAATCCAGCGCCAGCTCACCAATGAGCGCATGAGCCAGATCGTTGTCCATGGGGGCACCGTTTACCTGGCGGGGCAAGTAGGCGACGACATGAACGCCGGGATTGAGCAGCAAACCCGGGAGACCCTGGCCAACATCGAGCGCATGCTGGATCTGGCCGGGACCGACAAAAGCCGTTTGCTGTCGGTAACGATTTACCTGAAGGACATCGACGCGCACTTCGCCGGCATGAACTCGGTGTGGGACACCTGGCTGCCAAAAGGCGTAGCCCCGGCCCGTGCCACCGTTGAAGCGAAACTGTGTGAGCCGCAGATCCTGGTGGAACTGTCGGTGGTCGCCGCGCTGCCGTAAACGTTCGCGCCAATACAACGATCCCTCTCCCGGTGCTGTTGGTGGTCTAACGCCATCAGCCAGCGCCGGTTTTTATTTCCACGACCGCCCAGAAGCCTGCCGCCATGCGCCCAGCCCGTGCCCTGATCGACCTCCAAGCCCTGCGTCACAACTACCGCATTGCCCGTGAAACCACTGGCGCCCGCGCGCTCGCGGTGATCAAGGCCGACGCCTACGGCCATGGTGCGGTGCGCTGCGCCCAGGCGCTGGAAGCCGAAGCGGACGGTTTTGCCGTGGCATGCATCGAAGAAGCGCTGGAGCTTCGAGCCGCGGGCATCCGGGCGCCGGTGTTGTTGCTGGAAGGCTTTTTCGAAGCCGACGAACTGCCGTTGATCGTCGAGCACGATTTCTGGTGTGTGGTGCATTCGCTGTGGCAGCTCGAAGCCATTGAAAAAGCCACCCTGAGCAAGCCAATCACTGTCTGGCTCAAGCTCGATTCGGGTATGCACCGGGTTGGCCTGCATCCCAAGGACTATCAGGCCGGATACCAGCGTTTGCTGGCCAGCGGCAAGGTGGCAAAGATCGTATTGATGAGCCATTTCGCTCGCGCCGATGAACTCCACAGCCAGGCCAGCATTGAGCAAGTGGCGGTGTTCGAAGCGGCGCGGCAGGGCTTGTCAGCCGAAATCAGCCTGCGCAACTCACCGGCGGTGCTCGGTTGGCCGCAGATCCCCAGCGATTGGGTCCGTCCGGGGATCATGCTCTACGGCACCACGCCGTTCGAGGAATCCAACGCCGTGGCATCGCGCCTGCAGCCGGTGATGACCCTGGAATCGAAAGTGATCTGCGTGCGTGAACTGCCGGCCGGCGAGCCGATCGGTTACGGCGCCCGATTCATCACCGACAAGCCAATGCGCGTTGGCGTGGTTGCCATGGGCTACGCCGATGGTTATCCGCGCCAGGCACCGACGGGCACGCCGGTTTTGGTGGCGGGGCAGCGCAGCCGGTTGATTGGCCGGGTGTCGATGGACATGCTGTGCATCGACTTGACCGATGTTGCGCAGGCGGGCCTGGGATCGACCGTAGAGTTGTGGGGCAAGAACATCCTGGCCAGCGACGTTGCTGCCGCGGCCGAGACGATTCCCTACCAGATCTTCTGCAACCTGCGCCGGGTGCCAGTGCTCTATTCCGGGGATTGAAACATCGTCTCTCGATCCGCCAGGGCGGGATCGGCCCCCAAGTGTTGTAAATACTGAACGCTGTCGCCATGATGACGCTCAATATTCCTACAACATGATTCCTGGAGGCTCCTGCCTTGGACGTCGGTGAACGACTGCAATCCATCCGTAAGCTCAAAGGCCTTTCGCAGCGTGAACTCGCCAAACGCGCGGGCGTCACCAATAGCACCATTTCGATGATCGAGAAAAACAGCGTGAGCCCCTCGATCAGTTCGCTGCGCAAGGTCCTGGGCGGGATACCCATGTCCATGGTCGAGTTCTTTTCCGAAGAGATCCTGCAGGAAGTCCCGACCCAGATCGTCTACAAAGCCAACGAGCTGATCGACATCTCCGATGGCGCCGTGACCATGAAACTGGTCGGCCGCGCTCATCCGAGCCGGGCCATCGCATTCCTTACCGAGGTGTACCCACCGGGCGCTGATACTGGCGAAGAAATGCTCACCCATGAGGGCGAGGAAACCGGAATTCTGGTGGAAGGGCGGCTGGAGCTGGTGGTCGGGCTCGAAACTTTTGTGCTTGAGGCCGGCGATAGCTACTACTTTGAGAGTACCAAGCCGCATCGTTTCCGCAATCCGTTCGACGCGCCGGCGCGACTAATCAGCGCAGCTACACCGGCGAATTTCTAACAGAAGAGGCGTCCTGCCAGCATGGCAGCGGCACCCGAAGGGTTTTTCCGTGGTGCAACAAGACCCCTTCGACTTTGGGGTTGTTTCAGTGCGACGGGCTAACCGTTATACTTGCGCCCGCCTGCGAACCGTGGCCGTAGGCGTGACTAGCCACCATGAGGGTGAACGCGTGAACCTAATTATGAAAATGCTGGCTGTACCAGCAACCGTATTGGCCCTATGGGCTGCCAGCGCTCAAGCTGCGACCAACGACGAAATCGCCAAACGCATCGAGCCTGTCGGCAAGGTCTGCGTGACCGGTCAGGAATGCAAGGGCATGGAAGTCGCTGCGGCGACTGGCGGTGGTGGTGCCAAGGCACCCAAAGACGTCATTGCCAAACACTGCAACGCTTGCCACGGTACCGGCCTGCTGGGCGCGCCGAAAATCGGCGACAAGGCTGCCTGGAAAGAGCGCGCCGACCACCAGGGCGGCCTCGATGGCATCCTGGCAAAGGCCATCACTGGCATCAACGCCATGCCGCCTAAAGGCACCTGCGCCGACTGCTCCGACGATGAGCTCAAGGGCGCAATCAAAGAGATGTCCGGCCTGTAATACGCCCGTCTCTTGCACAAAAAGCCGCTTTCGAGCGGCTTTTTTGTGCCCGAAATTTCACCATCCGCCTTCATGTTCCTGTGGGAGCGGGCTTGCCCGCGAAGACGTCGGCACATCCGGCAACAACATATCTGGCACACCGCTTTCGCGGGCAGGCCCGCTCCCACAGGGGCGGCGTCGTCCATGGTATGTGATTGCCCATTCAACACTGTTCAATGCAGCAAAGACCCGTCAATCTCGGTCCAACCCAAATGCCAAGGGAGGATCAGATGGTGCAGCTGTGTTCTATCGAGCAAGCGGTTGATGAGGTGTTGGCCCGGTTGCCGGCGCATATCCACATGGGCCTGCCGCTGGGGCTGGGCAAGCCCAATCCATTCGTCAACGCGCTGTACCAGCGGATAGCGCAGTTGCCCGAGCGGCGGCTGACGATCTATACCGCGCTTTGCCTGGGCCGGCCGGCGTTGGGCGATGGGTTGCAGAAGCGCTTTCTTGAGCCCTTTATCGAGCGTGTGTTTGGTGACTACCCGGAGCTGGATTTCCTGGTGGGCCTGCGCAAGGACGATTTGCCGTCCAACATCCACATCCAGCAATTCTTCATGCAGCCTGGCAGCCTGTTGCACAGCGTCACTGCGCAGCAGGATTACGTCAGCAGCAACTACAGCCATGCCGCGCGGGACATCAATGCCGCCGGTTTGAACCTGGTGGCGCAAATGGTCGCCAGTGATGCTGACCACCCGGATCGCCTGAGCCTGAGCTGCAACCCGGACATCACCCTCGACCTGATGCCGATGATCGACAAGCGCCGGGCGTCCGGGGAGACCGTTCTGCTGGTGGGCCAGGTGCATGGCGACTTGCCCTACATGCCCGGTGACGCGGAAGTCGGCATCGATGCATTTGACCTGCTGATCGACGAGAAGGACAACACCACACTGTTCTCTACGCCCAACATGCCGGTGGGTTTCCAGGATCATTTGATTGGCCTGCACGCCAGTACGCTGGTGCGTGACGGCGGGACGTTGCAGATAGGCATCGGCGCCATGGGTGACGCGTTGACGGCCGCATTGCTGGCGCGGCAGGCGGATAACCAGGGTTACAAGGCGTTACTGGACGATGTGAACCTCAGCCAGTGGGCGCAGTTGATCAAACGAGAAGGCGGGCTCGAGCCCTTCGCCAAGGGCCTCTACGGCTGCAGCGAAATGTTCGTCAACGGCCTGCTGGTGCTGGCCGAGGCCGGTATCGTGCGGCGCAAGGTCTATCCTGATGTGCCGACCCAGCTCCGGGCGAATGCCGGCACCCTCGATGAAGCGGCGCAACCCGATGGGATCTCGGTGCATGGCGGTTTCTTCCTCGGCCCGCGCAGTTTCTACGAGCGTTTGCGTGAGTTACCCCAGAGCAAGCGTCGCGAATTCAACATGACCCGCATCAGCTACATCAACGAGCTCTATGGTCAGGAAGAACTCAAGCGTTTACAGCGCCTCGATGCGCGCTTTATCAATACGGTATTCACCATGACCCTGCTCGGCGCCGGAGTGGCCGATCAGCTCGAGGACGGTCGGGTGCTCAGCGGCGTGGGCGGGCAATACAACTTCGTTGCCCAGGGCCACGCATTGGAAGGCGCGCGCTCGATCCTGCTGTTGCGCAGCTGGCGCGAGGCGGGCGGTGACGTCAGTTCCAACATCGTCTGGGAGTACGGGCATTGCACCATCCCAAGGCACTTGCGGGACATCGTGGTCACCGAGTACGGCATCGCCGATCTGCGCGGCCAGACCGATTCAGCGGTGATTGAGGCCTTGCTGAACATCAGCGATTCCCGCTTCCAGCCCGGGCTTATCGAGCAGGCTCAGAAAGCCGGCAAGTTGCCAAAGTCTTTCCGCATCGATCCTCGCTTTGCCGACAACACTCCCGAGCGCTTGCAGGCCATTGCTGCGCGGCATCCGCAGCTGTTTCCGGAGTATCCGCTGGGCTGTGATTTCACTGCGCAGGAGCGCGATCTGCTGCGGGCGCTGAACTGGCTGAAGAGCAAGTTCAAGCTCACCGAAATTCTGGAGTTGGGCAAGGCGGCGCTGGATGCACCTGAGGCCGGGGCTTTTCCAGAGCATCTGGAGCGCATGGGGCTGACGCAGCCGGAGGGGTTGAAGGAGGAACTGTTTCAGCGGCTGTTGCTCACGGGCCTCAAGGCCACCGCGCAGTAACGGTCAATACAAAACAACTGTGGGAGCGAGCAAGCCCGCTCCCACAGGTTCCGTCATCACTCGATGAAGGTCACAACCCCATCCGCCAGCGACTTCACCCGCGCCAGCGACTCAACGCGATAACCCTGGGCATCCAGCTCGGCACGGCCACCCTGGAACGACTTCTCGATCACGATCCCCAGGCCTGCCACGGTGGCGCCGGCCTGCTTGATGATCGAGATCAGCGCCTGGGACGCCTTACCGTTGGCCAGGAAGTCGTCGATGATCAGCACGCGGTCGCTGCTGGTCAGGTGGCGTGGGGAGATGGCCACGGTGCTCTCGACCTGCTTGGTGAACGAGTACACGGTCGCCGACAGCAGGTTTTCAGTCAGGGTCAGGGACTGGTGCTTACGTGCAAAAATCACCGGAACGCCAAGGTTCAGGCCGGTCATGATCGCGGGGGCAATGCCCGAGGCTTCGATGGTGACGATCTTGGTGATGCCCGAATCCTTGAACAATGCGGCGAATTCGTCACCGATCAGCTTCATCAGGGCCGGGTCGATCTGGTGGTTCAGAAAGGCATCGACTTTCAGGACCTGGTCGGAAAGCACGATGCCTTCTTCGCGGATTTTCTTGTGCAGGGCTTCCATGAAGCTGTCCTCATTTGACGCCATTGGCGCCGAAGGTCTAGTGAAAATGGTCAATTCTAGCGCTTTAACATCGCGCGTATATCTGCCAATGCGGAATTGCCCCGAACGGCTTTGACTTCGGTCGGGGTGTCGTCGTTGCCTTCCCAAGCCAGGTCGTCCGGCGGCAGCTCATCGAGGAAGCGACTCGGTGCGCAATCGATGATCTCGCCGTATTGCTTGCGCTTGGCGGCGAAGGTGAACGCCAGTGTCTGGCGAGCGCGGGTAATCCCCACGTAAGCCAGGCGCCGTTCTTCTTCGATGGTGTCGGCTTCGATGCTGGAGCGGTGCGGGAGGATTTCCTCTTCCATGCCCATGATGAACACGTAGGGGAATTCCAGGCCCTTGGACGCATGCAAGGTCATCATCTGCACGCCTTCGGCGCCGTCTTCCTCTTCCTGCTGGCGTTCCAGCATGTCACGCAGGACGAGCTTGCCGATGGCGTCTTCGACGGTCATTTCGCCGTCTTCGTCTTTTTCCAGGGTCTTCTTCAAGGCCTCGATCAGAAACCAGACGTTGCTCATCCGGTAGTCCGCCGCCTTGTCACTGGAACTGTTGGTGCGCAGCCAGTTCTCGTAGTCGATGTCCATGACCATGCTGCGCAGCGCAGAAATAGGGTCTTCGCCCGCGCATTGCTCGCGGACTTTGTCCATGAAGCGCTTGAAGCGCGACAGGCGATCAGTGAAGCGGCTGTCCAGATGCTCGCCCAGGCCGATTTCATCGGTGGCGGCGTACATCGAAATCTTGCGTTCGGTGGCGTAGTTGCCGAGTTTTTCCAGGGTGGTCGAACCGATTTCCCGGCGCGGGACGTTGATGACCCGCAGGAAGGCGTTGTCGTCGTCCGGGTTCACGATCAGGCGGAAATAGGCCATCAGATCTTTGACTTCCTGACGGCCAAAAAAGCTGTTGCCACCCGAGAGACGGTAGGGCACCTGGTGGTGTTGCAACTTCAACTCGATCAGCTTGGCCTGATAGTTACCGCGATACAGAATGGCGAAATCGCTGTATGGCCGGTCGGTGCGCAAGTGCAGGCTGAGGATTTCCATGGCCACGCGCTCGGCTTCGGCGTCTTCGTTGCGGCACCGGATCACGCGGATTTCGTCGCCGTGGCCCATCTCACTCCACAACTGCTTTTCGAATTCGTGCGGGTTGTTCGAAATCAGCACGTTGGCGCAGCGCAAAATGCGGCTGGTGGAGCGGTAGTTCTGCTCCAGCATCACCACTTTCAAGGACGGGTAGTCTTCCTTGAGCAACATCAGGTTTTCCGGGCGTGCGCCGCGCCAGGCATAGATCGACTGGTCGTCGTCGCCTACCACGGTGAACTGGTTGCGCTTGCCAATCAGCATTTTCACCAGCAGGTATTGGCTGGCGTTAGTGTCCTGGTATTCGTCCACCAGCAAGTAGCGCACCTTGTTCTGCCACTTTTCCAGAATGTCGGCGTGCTCTTCGAACAGCTTCACCGGCAGCAGGATCAGGTCGTCGAAGTCCACCGCGTTGAACGCCTTGAGCGTGCGTTGATAGTGGGTGTAGACGATCGCAGCGGTCTGCTCCTTGGGGTTGCGCGCGTTTTCCAGGGCCACGGCCGGCAGGATCAGGTCGTTTTTCCAGGCGCCGATCATATTCTTGATCTCGTCCACGCCGTCGTCGCCCGAGTATTCCTTCTGCATGATGTCGGTCATCAGAGCCTTGACGTCAGTCTCGTCAAAGATCGAAAACCCGGGCTTGTAGCCCAGTCGCACGTGTTCCTTGCGAATGATGTTCAGGCCCAGGTTGTGGAACGTGCACACCGTCAGGCCCCGGCCCTCACCCGCACGTAGCAGGGTGCCGACCCGCTCCTTCATCTCGCGCGCGGCCTTGTTGGTGAACGTCATGGCGACGATGTACTGCGCGCGAATGCCGCAGTTCTGGATCAGGTGGGCGATCTTGCGCGTGATTACACTGGTCTTGCCGGAGCCTGCACCGGCGAGCACCAAAAGAGGGCCGCCGACGTAGTTCACGGCTTCTTGCTGCCGGGGATTGAGTCGGGACATAGGTCTGTCAGGGGTCAGTCAGAAAATGGGCCGGCATTTTAACAGGCTCACAGAATTGTGCTGCTCTGTCCGACTTGTGACGTAACACGCGATTCATATTTGCCGGTTTTGATACTTTCACGCAGGATGCGCGAAGAATTTGCGTCTAATGTACGTAATTCCGGATACAAGGCGCTCGTTTGATAACTGATGTCGTTTGGTCATTGGTTGTCAGCACGGCATAATGCCAGCCGCCTACATCATTGCAGAGTCTAGGGAGCAAGCTTGTCTACGCCTGTCGAACCCTTGCGTTTGCTGCTACTGGCCGAAGAGCCAGCGTGGGCAGCGTTGTTGCGCGAGTGCCTGGCTCCGATGGGGAGCTCGGCCGTGCTCATCAGCGCTCCGAGCTGGGAATCGGTCAGCACGCTGTTCGATGACAACCGCAGTGCGGTGTTGTTGACGGTACCGGCCCTTCAACCGGCGCCGGGGCGGTGCAATTTGCCGACGGTGTTGCTGCTCGAACAGGAGCCGCAACTGCCGCCCGATGGCGTGAGCGACTGGTTGGTGCGCGACCATCTTGACTCGGGCATGCTGCGCCGCTGCCTGCGGCATGTGCGCGAGCGCGGCTTGCTGGAAAACACCCTGCAACGCCTGGCCGAACAGGACCCTTTGACCGGCATCGCCAACCGCCAGGGCTTCCAGACCCTGCTGGCCGCGCGACTGGCGGAAAACGAAGGCCGCGGCGTGGCCTTGGGGCATCTCGACCTCGACAACTTCCGTCATGCCAACGACGCGCTGGGTCATCAGGCCGGCGACCGGCTGATCCTGCAAGTGGTCGCGCGCCTGAAAAGCCAGCTCGAAGCCGGCGATCAACTGGCACGCCTGGGCAGTGACGAGTTCGCCTTGCTGATCGACACCCGCCGTGCACCCCAACGTGCCGAGTGGATGGCCGAGCGCATCACCGAAGCCTTGGCTGAACCTTACTGGGTCGACGGCGAAAGCCTGTTGATCGGCTCCAGCCTGGGCATTGCCCACGCTCGCGCCCAGGCTGGCGCGGACCCGCTGATGTGGCACGCGCACATCGCCATGCAGCAGGCCAAAAGCACCCAGGGCTGCACCTTTCACATCTTCAACGAGCGCATCAATCGCAATGCCCGCAGCATGGCCGACCTTGAAAGCGAGCTGCGCCGGGCCTTGCGTCGCGATGAGCTGGAGCTGCATTACCAGCCACGCATGAACCTTGAGGACGGCCAGATCGTCGGCCTCGAAGCCCTCGTGCGCTGGCGTCACGCCGAGCGCGGCTTGCTTCCACCGAGTGAGTTCGTGCCGCTGGCCGAGCAAAGCGGCTTGATCGTGCCGCTGGGTTACTGGGTGATTTCCCGTGCCTTGCGTGACATGCAAGTGCTGCGCGAGCGTGGCTTGCCAGCCCTGCACATGGCCATCAACCTGTCGTTCCGACAGTTCCAGGACAGTCAGTTGCTGTCGACCCTGAGCCGGTTGATTGCCGAGCGTGGCGTCGAAGCGCAGTGGCTGGAGTTCGAGTTGACTGAAACAGCGGTCATGCGTCGCAGCGACCTTGTTCAGCAGACCATGGATGCCCTGGGTCGCCTGGGCGTGCGTTTTTCGCTCGACGATTTCGGGACCGGATTCTCGTCCTTCGTGCACCTCAACAGCCTGCCAATTGCGCTGCTCAAGGTCGACAAGAGCTTTGTCGGCGGCATGGAGGAGCGCGAGGAAAACCGCAAGCTGGTCCACGCGATGATCAACCTGGCGCACAACCTCAATCTGGAAGTCGTCGCCGAAGGGGTGGAAACGCCGGAGCAACTGGAATTGTTGCGTGGCTTTGGTTGCGATCAGGTGCAGGGATATCTGATCAGCAAGCCGCTCCCGTTGGCTGAGTTGGTGGATTATCTGAGCTTTGGCAGCAGTCAGCAGCCGGCGTTGGAGATTGTGGGTTAAACACTGACCGAATGTGGGAGCGGGCTTGCTCGCTCCCACAGGGGATATTATCCAACAGTAAATCTCACTCAGTCTGAGCGTTCGCAAAGCCGTCTGTGGACGCCGACTCCCGTCGAATCATCCGCTCCATCTTCCACTCGAACGCCAGCGTCAACGTCACTGCCGCACAGGCCAAGCCCAGTGCCAAGCCCCACCAGACGCCCGTCGGGCCCCAGTTCAGATGGAACGCCATCCACCACGCGGCAGGCGCGCCGATCAGCCAGTAGCAACCGAGCCCGACCAGGAAGGTGGTTTTGGCGTCTTTAAGCCCGCGAATGCATCCCATCGCGATGGTTTGCGTGCCGTCGAACAGCTCGAACCAGGCCGCCACAGCCAGCAGGCTGACGGCCAGTTCGATGACCGGACGGAAGGCCGGGTCGTTGTGGTCCAGGAACAGACCGATCAACGGGTTGGGCAACAGCCAGAACACCATGGCAAAGCACAGCATTGCCACCGCTCCGAAAGCGATGCCGACCCGTCCGGACATCCGGGCATGCTGCAATTGCCCGGCCCCGTAGTGCTGGCCGATGCGCATGGTGATGGCATAGGACATACCCGCCGGGACCATGAATGCTACCGAAACGATCTGCAACGCAATCTGGTGCGCAGCCAGTTGCGTGCTGCCCATGGTTCCCATGCACAACGCCGCGAACGCAAACAGCCCGACCTCCACCGCGTAAGTGCCGCCAATCGGCAGACCCAGGCGCCACATCTCTTTGAGGTACTGACGGTTGGGTCGCGACAGTCCCTGGCGCAATGGATAGGCATCGTAGGCCGGGTGCCGCCGGATATGCCACGCCAACGCCAAAGCCATCAGGTTGGCAACAATCGCCGTGACCAGGCCAATACCCACCAGGCCCATTTTCGGCAGACCAAACATTCCTGTGATCAACGCGTAGTTGAGCACGAAGTTGGCAACGGTGCCGGCAAGGCTGATGACCATCACCGGCGTCGCGCGGCCAATGGCGCTGGTGAAGCCGCGAAGGGCCATGAAGCTAAGGTAGCCGGGCAGGGCGAAAGGCAGGATCAACAGAAACTGCCCGGCCAGTTGCACGTTGGTCTCGGTCTGGCCGAACAGGATCAGAACGGGTTTGAGGTTCCATAGCAGTAACCCAGCCACCAGCGCCATCAGCCAGGCCAGCCACAAACCGGCCTGGGTCAGCCGCGCCGCGCCGACGATATCGCCAGCGCCGTGACGGATCGACACCAGTGTGCCCACCGCTGCAATCACGCCGATGCAAAAAATCGAAACAAATGAATAGGTGGCCGCACCGAGTCCGCCACCCGCCAACGCCTCGGGACTGATACGCGCCATCATCAGGGTGTCGGTGAGCACCATCAGCATGTGCGCCAGCTGCGAGGCAATCAACGGCCCCGCCAGCCGCAGGATGGCCCAGAGTTCTGAACGCACTGGATGTTTCATTGTTATCACGCCCGACAGTCAGGTAGTAGAGGAAAGGGTCGATTTTCGGCGCTTTGCGAGGTTTGCACAAAGGGATAAATAGGATGAGTAGCATGACTTAAACTCATCTTGGGATCTTTCTGATAAGTTTATGGGATTACGTTGTAGGAGCTTTACGCATGTCTCGTCGCCTTCCCCCGTTGTATGCCCTTCGTGCATTCGAAGCGGCGGCACGTCACAGTTCGTTTACCCGCGCCGCTGAAGAACTGTCGATCACGCAAAGTGCGGTCAGCCGACACATTCGTACTCTGGAAGAGCATTTTGCCTGCCGGTTGTTTCATCGTAGCGGTCGCCACCTGCAACTGACCGAGTCGGCGCGGTTGATCCTGCCGGGTATCCGCGAAGGTTTTACCGCGCTGGAGCGGGCCTGTCAGACCTTGCAGGCCGAAGATGACATCCTGCGCATGAAAGCTCCTTCCACCCTGACCATGCGCTGGTTGCTGGCGCGGCTCAGCCGCTTCCGCCACCTGCAACCGGGCAACGAGGTGCAACTGACCAGCGCGTGGATGGACATCGATTCGGTGGACTTCAACCATGAGCCCTTCGACTGCGCGGTGATACTGGGTAACGGGCAATTTCCACCCGATTGGGAAGCCAGGCTGTTGTTTGCCGAAGAACTGATCCCCGTGGGCGCGCCGAATCTTCTCAACGACCAGCCGTGGGATGTCGAGCGCCTGGCTCAGGCTGAACTGCTGCACCCGACGCCGGACCGGCGTGACTGGCGCAGTTGGCTGGACCGTATGGGGCTGTCCGATCAGGTGTCGCTCAAGGGCGGCCAGGTATTCGATACGCTGGAGCTGGGCATGATTGCCGCTGCCCGGGGTTACGGCGTGTCGATGGGCGACCTGCTGATGGTGGCTGAGGATGTGGCGCAGGGGCGACTGAGTTTGCCGTGGCCCACTGCCGTCGCCAGTGGTGAGAATTATTACCTCGTTTGGCCGAAAACCCGGCCGGGAGGTGAACGTTTGCGCAGGCTCGGCGACTTTCTGCAAAACGAGGTCCGAGCCATGAAAATGCCCGCCGTAGAGCGCTTGCGCTGAATCGTTAGAGCCTGCTCTACCACGGCCTTGCGCGGTATCCGAGATAACCACTCAAGTATTAGGTTTTTAGGCCGAAAGTATCATTGTGGAACCCTCGTGCAGGTTTCACGCAATTCCCATTATTAGAAAAATTGCTGGGCAGCCAATCAAGGAGGAGGGCGCCCGGCCAGGAGCAGTCATGTCTCAACCTCGTGCTCGAATTGCCTCACAGCTTGGCCTTGCGCTAGCTGTGATCCTGGCAATCGTTATCACCGGTAGTACCTTGTTCGCCCTGCGTTCGCTGGACACTGCCAACCTCGCCACACGCGAGGAACACCTGGCCAGCGAAGCCCGTTTGCTGGCCGATCAGTTGACTACTTTCCACAGCACGTTGCGTGAAAGTACCCAGCGCCTGGCGGGTCTGTTCGAGAAGCGCTTCGCGGGCGGCCTGAGCGTCCACCCGGATGAACAGTTCAACGTGGCAGGCACTCAGACGCCTGGCCTGCACCTGGGTAACGAAGTGCTCAACAACAACTTCAAGGAAGTGGACGAGTTCAAGCAGATGACCGCCGGCGTGGCCACGGTCTTCGTGCGCAACGGTGAGGATTTCATTCGCGTCAGCACCAACGTCACGAAGCAGGACGGTACCCGTGCCATCGGCACCATCCTCGATCATGCCAACCCGGCTTACGCTCGCTTGATGTCGGGGCAGAGCTTTGTTGGCCGCTCCCTGTTGTTTGAGCGTTACTACATGTCGCAATACACACCGGTGCGCGACAGCACCGGGAAGGTGATTGCCGTGCTGTACGTGGGTTTTGACTACACCGACGCGCAGAACGCCCAGTTTGCCAACCTCAAGCGCTTCCGTATTGGCCAGACCGGATCGCTGGCGCTTCTCGACGAGAAAAACAATTGGCTGGTGCCGATTGCCGGCGTGCAAGCCCTGGACAAAGCCGCCCCGGCCATCGTCAATCTGGCGAAGACGCCAAGCGATGGCGGTTTCTGGAGTGACACTTCGGAAGACTTCTACAGCGTCGCGGTGCCTTTCGAGGACGGTCCATGGTCGGTTGTCGCCAGCATGCCGCAGGAGGAAATCAGCGCGGTGACCTGGAGCGTCGGTATTCAGCTGGCTATTGGTAGTTTGCTGGCGATGCTGATTGCCGTGGGTTCGGCAGTCTGGCTGCTGCGCAGTAAACTTGCGCCACTGAGCGATCTGGTACGTCAGGCTGAAGCCCTGGGTGCCGGTGACCTGAGCGTTCGTCTGAATGTGTCGAGCAATGACGAAATAGGTCAACTGGCCCGTGCGTTCAACCAGATGAGCCAGGCGCTGTCGACCATGGTCGAGCACATTCGCAAGTCCTCGCAAGAGGTCAACAGCCGTGCCCAGGCGTTGTCCGGCCTGTCCGGCGGTGCTTATGAAGGGATGGAGCAGCAGTCGGGCGAGATCACCAGCATGGCCGGTGCCGTAGAGGAGTTCAGTGCCACCTCGCTGAACATTGCCGACAACATGGGCAATACCCAACGACTGGCCCAGGAGAACGCCCAGCAAACCCAGATCGGTCGTACGTCCATGGACGAAGCGTCTTCTTCGCTGGAGCAGATTGCCGGTGCGTTGAACAGCACGGCGTCGGTGATCAATACCTTGGGGCAGCGCTCGCAGGAAATCGGCGGCATCGTCGGCACCATTACCTCCATTGCCGAGCAAACCAACCTTCTGGCGCTCAACGCAGCCATCGAAGCAGCCCGTGCCGGCGAGCAAGGACGCGGTTTTGCCGTGGTGGCGGATGAGGTGCGCAACCTGGCGTCCCGCACTCGTCAGGCAACCGACGAGATTTCCGGCATGATCCAGAGCATCCAGCAGGAAACGGGCAACGCCATCAGCACCATGGAGCAGGGCAACGTGCTGATGCAGGAAGGTCTTTCACGCAACGCCAACGTCGCCTCGGCACTGGCGCGGATTGACGAGCAAAGCCGCTCGGCCGGTCAACAGTTCGCCGCAATTACCACCGCGACCCAGGAACAGAGCAGCACAGCGACGTTGCTCAGCAGCAACCTGCAAAGCATTGCGCTGGCCAACAGCGAACAACGCGAAGTGGTGGCGAACCTGGCTGTCACGGCGAAGGAGCTGGAGAAACTGGCGGCGGATCTGCGCTCGGAGGTTGACCGGTTTCGTTGAGGTACGGCTGAAATAGCTATCGCGAGCAAGCCCGCTCCCACAGGGTCCGAAGTATGTAGATCTACTGGGGGAGCGAGCGTGCTCGCAATTGGGGGCGACTCAATCCAAGCCCTATTGAGTCGCCGGCCGATACTGCAACGCCTCGGCCAGATGTTCCCGCGTGATCTCCTCAACCTGCTCAAGGTCGGCCAATGTGCGCGCCACCTTGAGCAGCCGATGCGCTGAGCGCAGCGACAGGGTCAGTCGTTCGCAAGCCGTTTCCAGCCAGTGCTCGTCGGCTGTGGATAACCCGCAATGCCGCCGCAGCCCCGGCAAATCAAGAAAGGCATTCGCACACCCCTGGCGTTTCAGTTGCCGCCCCCGCGCCTCCGCAACCAGGGCAGAGGCGCTGCTGCTGTCATCGCCCGCTCTTACAGCAGGGCTCAACGCGGTCGCCTCGCGGGCGACGGTCAGGTGCAGATCAATACGATCCAGCAGCGGCCCCGACAGTTTGTTGCGGTAGCGCTGCACCATGTCCGGGGTGCAACTGCATTTGCCGCTGGGCTCGCCCAGATACCCACAAGGGCAAGGGTTCATCGCCGCCACCAACTGGAAGCGTGCTGGAAAGCGCACCCGCTCCCGCGCCCGGGAAATCACGATGTGCCCGGATTCCAATGGCTCGCGTAGAACCTCCAATACCTTGCGATCGAACTCCGGTAATTCATCGAGAAACAAGACGCCATGGTGGGCGAGGGTGATTTCCCCCGGCTGCGGTTTTGAACTGCCACCGACCAGTGCCGGCCCGGACGCCGAGTGGTGTGGCTGGCGGAACGGCCGCTGCGGCCAGTGGGTCAGCGGTGCGCCGCTGGCCACCGACTGAATGGCCGCCACTTCCAGGGCTTCATGTTCGGCCAGCGGCGGCAGCAGCCCCGGCAGGCGGCTGGCCAGCAGGGTCTTGCCGGTGCCGGGCGGACCACTGAACAACAGGTTGTGCGCCCCGGCGGCAGCGATCAGCAGCGCACGCTTGGCCGCTAACTGGCCCTGCACTTCATTGAGGTCGGGATAGGGTTTGGCGGCGTGAATCAAACCGTCCGAAACATAGGGATCGACCGGCGTATGCCCGTTGAAATGCGCCACCGCTTGCAGCAGATGATCCACCGCAATGACCTGCAACCCCGACGCCAGGCATGCCTCCTCGGCATTCGCCCGAGGCACAACGAGCATCCGTCCCGCTTTTCGCGCCGCCAGCGCCGCCGGCAACACCCCGCGTACCGGCCGCACCGCACCGGACAACGCCAGCTCACCCAGGCACTCCACGTCATCCAGTGTGAGAGTGGGCACCTGCACACTCGCCGACAGAATCCCCAGGGCGATCGCCAAGTCAAAGCGCCCACCATCCTTGGGCAAGTCTGCGGGCGCCAGATTCAAGGTGATCCGCCGCGCCGGAAACTGCAGCCCCGAATTGATGATCGCGCTGCGCACCCGATCCTTGCTCTCTTTCACCGCCGCTTCCGGCAGGCCGACCATGGTCAGCGACGGCAAACCGTTGGCCAGGTGAACTTCGACGGTGACGGCGGGCGCATCCACGCCGATCTGGGCGCGGCTGTGGACGATGGAGAGGGACATGGTCGTTCCTTGAGCTAAACGAAAGGCCGCTTCCTGCGGTTTTTTCAAGGGTAGACGTGGGGTGAGGGTTTTCCAGGGGGGCGGTGAGGACGAATGTTCGCAGGATGTTGCGGTTCGACATTGGAGTGATCCGTCGACGAAAACGCCCATCGGGCGGTTTCTTCGGAAGAACTCAGACCCTCTTACCTGCCATCAGACCCGCAGGTTCAAGTTCTTTGCCGTAAGCACCAGCGACATCAAGAAACCGTCGTTGATTGGCTGAGAGGCTACCGCCGAGTCGGATGGCTTCATTGTGAAGCTCAACAATCTGTCGAAGTTGCTTCCATCGCTGTTTGAGTTTCATTAAGACCTGATTTGTTCTGGATAGCAGAAGCGATCATGTGTGGGCGACATTCTTGGGTATTGGGTGGCAGTTGTACGCAGGCTGGCGAACCGGAGCAAAAGGAATCCGGCAGACCCGAGGGTCCCCCACGCACAACCGCCATGACTCGAACATTCGGGAGGAAACCCGCTTTCGGACGGTGGTGGTGCACCTTGAGCTTCCAGGTCGCCAAACCCGGTGCTGAAACATTCAGCATTGGGAGAGCTTATAAATCGGAGGTTATGGGGGCAATCAGACGGGGGATGAGATTTGCGTAGGACGTTGCCGGGATCTTTGCGGGCGAGGAGCGTGACTGCGGCAAGTCCTACAGAGGAGATGAAGGTCGTTTCGACCTTCATCGCGGGCAAGCCCGCTCCTACAGAGGGTTATTCGGTGGGCGGGTTCAGCTTTGCTTCCATTTCCGCGACTTTGGCTTCCAGGCTTTCCAGGCGCGCGCGGGTGCGGGCGAGGACGACCATCTGGCTGTCGAATTCTTCGCGGCTCACCAGGTCCAGTTTGCTGAAGGCGCTTTGCAGCAACATCTTGAACTGACTTTCGATTTCGCTTTTGGGCAGCGGGGTGTCACCGCTGAAGAGACGAGAGGCGGTGCCGGTCAGGGCGTCGAGGAAGTCTTTGGGCGCGAGCATGGTGGATGTCCTGTAATCGAGGCCGGCAGTGTATCACGCAGTGCGTTGCGCTCATTTAGACCACGGGTCCTGCACGTTTTTCGCGCATACGGGCGGGCCGCATCGCACCGTTATTGTGCGTATGCGCCGGGCTATTTGTGCGCAATCGCCAGCTGGCAGGGGCAAGCAATTGAATTTTGGGATTTTTGCCGAGATGGCAAGCTTTCTGCTTAGTCGGTAGTAACCCATGCACTGATGCAGTCGCTGTGACGAATGCAGTGCGCCAAGCGGAACGGGGGAAGTGTTTCGCGCGGAGTGGTTAGCTGGCGTCGGGCGGGCAGGTTAAAGGCCGACGATGCGTTACAAAGCCAGGCACTGCGCTTAGACTTGAGACGGGTTTGTTTTCCTGGGGCAAGTCCACCAATTCGGGAGAGAGTTTTCATGAAGCTAGTCACTGCCATCATCAAGCCGTTCAAGTTGGACGACGTGCGCGAGTCGTTGTCCGAAATCGGCGTGCAGGGCATTACCGTCACTGAAGTCAAAGGCTTCGGTCGGCAGAAGGGTCACACCGAGCTGTATCGCGGCGCGGAGTACGTGGTCGATTTCCTGCCAAAGGTGAAGATCGATGTCGCCATTGACGACAAGGATCTCGACCGGGTTATCGAGGCGATAACCAAGGCCGCCAACACCGGCAAGATTGGTGACGGCAAGATCTTCGTGGTGAATCTGGAACAGGCGATTCGCATCCGTACCGGCGAAACCGATACCGACGCAATCTAAGCCGCCCCAAACCCCAACGCCCCAGGAGAAAACAATATGACTCTGCGTAAATTCGCAGGGCTAGGAGCCCTGTTGTCCATCGTAATGCCAAGCCTGGCCATGGCGGCAGACGAAGTGGCAGCCCCTGTCCTCAATTCCGGCGACACCGCCTGGATGCTGACCTCCACAGCCCTCGTGCTGTTCATGACCATCCCCGGCCTCGCGCTGTTCTACGGCGGCATGGTTCGGTCGAAAAACATTCTTTCCGTATTGATGCAGTGCTTTGCCATTACCGGCCTGATCAGCATCCTGTGGGTCATTTATGGCTACAGCATCGCGTTCGACACCACCGGCATGGAGCAGGGCGTCGTCAACTTCAACTCCTTCTTCGGCGGCATGGGCAAGGCTTTCCTCGCCGGTGTCACGCCAGCCAGCCTGACCGGCCCGGCGGCGCTGTTCCCGGAAGCCGTGTTCATCACCTTCCAGATGACCTTCGCCATTATCACCCCGGCGCTGATCGTCGGTGCCTTCGCCGAGCGCATGAAGTTCTCCGCGATGCTGGTGTTCATGGGCATCTGGTTCACCCTGGTCTATGCACCGATTGCGCACATGGTCTGGTCCGGCAACGGCGGCCTGATGTGGGACTGGGGCGTACTCGACTTCGCTGGCGGCACCGTGGTGCACATCAACGCCGGTATCGCAGGTCTGGTGGCGTGCATCGTGCTCGGCAAGCGTAAAGGCTTCCCGACCACCCCGATGGCTCCGCACAACCTGGGTTACACCCTGACGGGCGCTGCGATGCTGTGGGTTGGCTGGTTTGGTTTCAACGCCGGTTCCGCCGCTGCTGCCAACGGCACTGCGGGCATGGCGATGCTGGTTACCCAGATCGCTACCGCTGCTGCTGCACTGGGTTGGATGTTTGCCGAGTGGATTACCCACGGTAAACCAAGTGCACTGGGTATCGCGTCGGGTGTGGTTGCCGGCCTGGTCGCCATTACCCCGGCGGCGGGCACAGTCGGCCCAATGGGCGCCCTGGTGATCGGCCTGGCCGCTGGCGTGGTGTGCTTCTTCTGCGCCACCACCCTGAAACGCAAACTCGGTTATGACGACTCCCTGGACGCCTTCGGCGTGCACGGTATCGGCGGTATCCTCGGCGCCATCCTGACCGGTGTGTTCGCAGCCCCGTCCCTGGGTGGCTTCGGCACCGTGACCGACATCGCCGCACAAGTCTGGATCCAGTGCAAAGGCGTGGGCTTCACCGTTATCTACACAGCGATCGTCACCTACATCATCCTCAAGGTGCTGGACGCTGTCATGGGCTTGCGTGTCACCGAAGAAGAAGAGGCCGTGGGCATCGACCTGGCCCTTCACAACGAGCGCGGCTACAACCTGTAAGACGCGCGCCACAAAAAAACTGCCCGGCTTGCCGGGCATTTTTTTGCCCGGTATTTGTCAGTAAGGGGGCAGCTGAAAGGTTTTTTCGTACATGTTTGATGGCGTTTGCGCCAAGCGTTTTTTGCAAGCCGATCACTTACGTAATTGAAGGAATATTGGGGCCTTTGTTTTTTCACAGAGCGCGCTAGAATGCGCCCCGAACGTGCGGAGAACTGTATGTGGCAACAGACTCTGATTACCCTGCGGGCCAGGCCCCGGGGCTTTCATCTGGTAACGGACGAGTTACTCGCTGGCCTGCCTGAACTCAAGGCATGCCGGGTCGGTCTGTTGCACTTGTGGCTGCAGCATACCTCGGCGTCGTTGACCATCAACGAGAACGCCGATCCGGCGGTACGTCGCGACTTCGAACGATTTTTCAATCGTCTGATCCCACAAGGCACAGACGGCTATGAGCATAACGACGAAGGCCTGGACGACCTCCCGGCGCACTTCAAGGCCAGCGTACTTGGCTGTCAGCTCAGTTTGCCGATTTCGGCAGGCCGGTTGGCGCTGGGGACATGGCAAGGCGTTTATCTGGGCGAGCACCGTGATCATGGCGGTGCTCGTAAAGTCCTCGCCACCTTATACGGTGAAGGGGCATAAACCGCTGGTCACCAGCGGTTACTGAATTTTTCTGGCAGCCATCGACAGACGGCTAAGCTGGACTATAACTAACCTGCTTTTCGCAAGTCATGAGGTAGAACATGAGCGACGATGATCTGGAAAACGACGACCTCGAAGTAGGCGACGACGACGAAACCGAAGAAGGTTTGGAAGCAGCGGCCGAAGACGTCGCTGAAGACGACGGCGGTGACGTGCCGGCTCCGACCGCCAAAGGCAAAGCCAAGGCTGCAGTGTCGGTCGATGAACTGCCGAGCGTGGAAGCCAAGAACAAGGAGCGCGATGCCTTGGCCAAGGCCATGGAAGAGTTCCTTGCCAGGGGTGGCAGGGTGCAGGAAGTGGAGGCCAATGTGGTCGCCGATCCGCCCAAGAAGCCTGACAACAAGTACGGCAGCCGGCCTATCTGAGCCGCTCCCCTTGCTTGCTGAAAAAGCCCGCCGTCGCTGCGGGCTTTTTCATGGGTGAACAGAAAACTCATTGTGTAGGAGATACCTGTGGGAGCAGGGGATAAATGTCAGGCTGAAGTGCTGTTCCAACCCGCCAACAGCGCCGGCAACTCGGTCAGGCTGCGAATCTCGGCATCCGGCAGGTGCTCTGCTTCCCAGGTCTTACCCGCCGGGTTGAACCAGATGGCCCGCAAACCGGCCTGTTGCGCCCCGGCAATGTCATCACCAGGATGATCGCCGATGTGCACCGCCGTTTCGGCGGTGGCTCCACCACGCTGCAAGGCTTCATGAAACAGTCGCGCATCCGGCTTGGCGATGCCGATGTCTTCGGCGCACAGGGCGAACTTGAAGTAGTCCGCCAGTCCCAGCCGACGCACATCGGCGTTGCCATTGGTGACCACACCCAGGGCGTAGTGATTGGCGAGGATCTCCAGGGTCGGCTGCACGTCCGGGAAGATGTCCAGCTGATGGCGCGCGTGCAGGAACACTTCAAAGCTCTGATCGGCGAGGTCCGATGCCTCGCCGTGTGCGTAACCGGCCTCTTGCAGGGCATGGAACAGCACGCGACGACGCAACGCGCTGATGCGATGCTTGAGTCCAGGCTCAGAGGTCAGCACGCGCTCGCGGATCTCCCACAGATGCTCGACCGGCAACGCGCCCAGGTCCGGCGCATGTTCGGCCAGCCATTCGCGCAGCACGGCTTCGGCAGTGACGATTACCGGGGCGGTGTCCCACAGTGTGTCGTCGAGGTCGAAGGTGATCAACTGGATCGTCATGAATCATCGCCCTTAATGCGTTTGGCCCTTGGATGGGCACTGTCATAGACCGTCGCCAGGTGCTGGAAGTCCAGGTGGGTGTAGATCTGGGTGGTCTTGATGTCCGAGTGGCCGAGCAGTTCCTGCACGGCGCGCAGGTCTTGCGAGGACTCCAGCAAGTGACTGGCGAAGGAGTGGCGCAGCATGTGCGGATGCAGGTTTTGCCCAAGCTCGCGCTCGCCGGCTGCCTTGATGCGTACCTGTACCGCGCGTGGTCCCAGGCGACGGCCTTGCTGGCTGATGAACACCGCGTCGTCCGCCGGATTGGCCATGGCACGCAGGGGTAGCCACAATTCCAGCGCCTCGCGAGCCTTCTGGCCGACGGGCAACAGGCGAGTCTTGCTGCCTTTACCCAGCACCTGGACCATGCCGTCCGCCAGGTCCAGTTGGTCGAGGTTGAGCCCGGTCAGCTCCGACAGGCGCAAACCCGAGGAGTAAAACAGCTCCAGGATTGCCTGGTCACGGCGCGCGAGGAAATCATCCTCCACTGCGCCTTCCAGCAATTGCAGCGCGCGGTCGGTGTCCAGGGTTTTGGGCAACCGACGCTCGCCCTTGGGCGGGGCCAGGCCATTGGCCGGGTCGTGATCGCACAGACCTTCGCGGTTCAGGTAGTGGTAAAGCCCGCGTACCGCCGACAGCAGGCGCGCCAGGCTGCGTGATGATTGGCCTTGGGCGTGCAGGCGGGCGATCAGGCTGCGCAGGCGCTGGATGTCCAGCGCGGCCCAGCTGCCGATGTTCTGCTTGAGGCACCAACCCAGCACTTTGTCGAGGTCACGACGATAGGCCGACAAGGTGTGTGGCGACACCTGCCGCTCACTGCGCAGGTGTTCGCAGTAAGCGTCCAGTTGTCGTTCCACGATCAGCGTACCGAGCGCAGGGGGTTGTTGACCCGTGGCAGCACGCGGCCCATGACTTCGGCGATGTAACTGAGGAACAGGGTGCCCACCGAGCTTTTGTAATGCTGCGGATCACGGCTGGCGATGGCCAGGATTCCGTGGATGCCCTGGTGGCTGATGGCGACAACGGCGGTGGAGCCGATCTGCTTGCGCTGCTCTTCACCGAACAGGAAGTCCAGCTCATGCTCGCGCAGGGTGCCGCTGACGCTCTTGTCCTCCGTCAACAGGCCGCCAATGGCTGTCTGTGCGTCGGCGTGGGTGACCCAGCGGCCAACCGGCATGGGGTTGTCGCCCAAGAGGATGAGGCTTACAAACGGCACCTGAAAGTCCTGGCGCAGGCTGTCCTCGACACACATCACCACATCTTCCAGGCTGGCGGCATCCATCAGCGCGAGGATCAGGCGGCGGGTCTTGTCGAACAGCCGGTCGTTGTCCCGCGCCACATCCATCAAGTGCGAGAGACGATGACGCAGCTCGATATTGCGGTCGCGCAGGATGGTCATCTGCCGCTCGACCAGCGAAATGGTGTCGCCACGCCGATGCGGAATGCGCAGGGACGCGAGCAGTTCTTCGTGCTCGACGAAGAAGTCCGGGTGCGCCTCGAGGTACGCGGCAATCGCCGCCGCCTCAAGGCTTTCAGAGGGGGATTCGTCGGGCTGACGGGCGGGAACCTGAGGCTTGTCGGTCATGGTTTTAGCTCGCTCAAAGACGCACTTGTCCTTCGTAGACTCGCACTGCCGGGCCGGTCATCAGGACTGGTTGGCCCGGGCCTGCCCATTCAATGGACAGACGCCCGCCGGGCAGGTCGATCAATAGCGGCGAATCCATCCACCCCTGACTGATGGCGGCTACCGCTGCCGCGCAAGCGCCGGTGCCGCAGGCCTGGGTTTCCCCAGCGCCGCGTTCCCAGACGCGCAGTTGCGCGCGGTTGCGGTCGATGACCTGGAGGAAACCGACATTGACCCGCGCCGGGAAGCGCGGGTGATGTTCAATTTTCGGCCCCAGCTCATGCACCGGTGCAGCGTTGATGTCGGTGACTCGCAGCACGGCGTGGGGATTGCCCATCGACACGGCTGCAAGGTCGACTTTCTGGCCGTCGACGTCGAGCGAGTAGCTGGATGCCTCGTGGTCGGCGACGAACGGGATATCAGCCGGCACCAGGCGCGGCGCACCCATGTCGACGCTGATCTGACCGTCGTTGCGCACATCCAGCTCGATGATGCCGCTTTTGGTCTCGACGCGAATCTGCCGTTTGGCGGTCAGGCGCTTGTCGAGCACAAAACGGGCGAAACAGCGCGCACCGTTGCCGCACTGTTCCACCTCGGAGCCGTCGGAGTTGAAAATCCGATAACGGAAGTCCACGTCCGGATTGCTCGGTGCTTCGACGATCAGCAACTGGTCGAAACCGATGCCGGTGTGCCGATCGCCCCATTGCTTGGCGTGCTTGGGCTGGATGTGGGCGTGCTGGCTGACCAGGTCGAGAACCATGAAGTCATTGCCCAGGCCGTGCATCTTGGTAAAACGCAGCAGCATGGTTTTACTCCGGCAGCAGGCTTTCGCCAGCGAACAACTCGGCTACCGTTTCACGGCGACGCACTTCGAACGCCTGATCACCGTCCACCAACACTTCGGCGGTACGGCCGCGCGTGTTGTAGTTGGAACTCATGACAAACCCGTAGGCACCGGCCGAATGAACGGCCAGCAGATCACCTTCTTCCAGGGCCAGCTCACGCTCCTTGGCCAGGAAGTCGCCGGTCTCGCAGATCGGCCCGACGATGTCGTAGGTGCGCGCCGAAGTATCGCGTGGGCGCACAGCGGTGACGTTCATCCAGGCCTGGTACAGCGCCGGACGGATCAAGTCGTTCATGGCCGCATCGACGATGGCGAAATCCTTGTGCTCGGTGTGCTTGAGGTATTCGACCTGGGTCAGCAGCACGCCGGCGTTGGCGACGATAAAGCGGCCCGGTTCGAAAACCAGCGCCAGGTCGCGACCGTCGAGGCGTTCGCGCACGGCCTTGATGTAGTCAGCCACCTGTGGCGGCTCTTCATCGCGATACCGTACGCCGACGCCGCCACCGAGGTCGATGTGGCGCAAGTAGATGCCGCAGTCGCTCAGGCGATCAACCAGGCCCAGCAGGCGGTCGAGGGCGTCGAGGAACGGTGGCAGGCTGGTCAGTTGCGAACCGATGTGGCAGTCGACACCGACCACTTCCAGGTTGGGCAACTGCGCGGCACGGACGTACACGTCTTCGGCGTCGGCGATGGCGATGCCGAACTTGTTTTCCTTGAGACCCGTGGAAATGTACGGGTGGGTGCCGGCGTCGACGTCCGGGTTCACGCGCAGTGAAATTGGCGCGCGAACGCCCAGCTCGGCGGCAACCACTTGCAGGCGTTCCAACTCATCGGTGGATTCGACGTTAAAGCAATGAACGCCTACTTCCAGGGCGCGACGCATGTCGTCACGGGTCTTGCCGACGCCGGAGAACACGATCTTGTCAGCGCTGCCACCAGCGGCCAGTACCCGTTCCAGCTCACCACGGGAAACGATGTCGAAACCGGCACCCAATCGGGCCAGGACATTCAGCACGCCCAGGTTGGAGTTAGCCTTGACCGCGAAGCAGACCAGGTGCGGCACGCCTTCCAGCGCATCGGCATAGGCCAGGTATTGCGCCTCGATGTGGGCGCGGGAGTAGACGTAAGTCGGCGTGCCAAAGCGTTCGGCGATGGCGGACAGGGCAACCCCTTCCGCGAACAGCTCGCCGCCACGGTAGTTAAAAGCGTCCATGGCGTTCCCTTATTGGTAGACGTCGTGCTTGTGTGCTTTGGATGGCTGCTTCTGCGAGGACTGCGCCTGTTCGGCAGGGTCCTGGTTCTCGTCTGGCAGGTACAGCGGGCCTTTTTGACCGCAGGCCGACACAAGGCAAGCAAAAGCGACGATCGAGGTGAGCGCAGCAAAGGAAGAGATCAGGCGCTTCATGGCGAAATCCTTGAAAATGCATTAATTGCGCCGGAGTATACCGGCCACCCGGCAGATTGCCTATGCGGCGGGGCTCCCGTCCGGCGGGGGTTGGTCTATACCCATTGCCACAGGTTTGCATTCGGCGGGGCTCGGTCGTATCTTGCGGCGCTTGAGTCTGATCAGATACTTTTTGAGGTTGCCGTAATGAGTTTGTCCGAAGCGCGTTTCCACGATCTGGTCGATGCCACCCAGCAAACCCTGGAAGACATCTTTGACGACAGCGATATGGATATCGACCTGGAGAGCTCGGCCGGTGTGCTGACCGTCAAGTTCGAAAACGGCAGCCAGTTGATCTTCAGCCGCCAGGAACCCCTGCGCCAGCTGTGGCTGGCCGCTGTGTCGGGTGGTTTCCACTTCGACTACGACGAAGAAAGCGAGCGCTGGATGTGCGACAAGAGCGAAGAGCAGTTGGGCGAGATGCTGGAACGCATCGTCCAGCAGCAAGCCGGTGCCGAATTCGACTTCGAAGGTCTGTGAGTTCGTGACCCAGCCGGCACCTGTTCGTCCGCCCAAGCCGCTCTACAGCAACGTCAGTCCCGCAGTGCCTTCGCCGTGCAGTGGCGTGTGCCGGCTGGACGAACACAAAGTCTGCCTCGGCTGTTTTCGCCATGTCGAAGACATTCGCGAATGGCGCTCGGCCGATGATGCCCGCCGTCGGGTCATTTGCGAGCAGGCTGACCAGCGCAAGCTGTAGGAGCGAGCACGCTCGCGATGGTGGTCAACGATGACGCGGGATGTCTGAATGCCAGCGTTATCGTTCACGACCATCGCGAGCACGCTCGCTCCTACAGAGGCAAACGCCCCTGGCTTGTATATTTTTTGAGCTGTGATAGTGTCCGGATACGCCTCAACTCATCGAGGCTTGTGAAAACCCCGCCTGTTTCTGGCGGGGTTTTGCTTTTTTCGTGCAGAAGAAAGGAGTCTGCCCTGATCATGACCGCACCTTCCATCACCCTTACCCGACTGGACGTTCAACGTTTGGAGCGCCTGATCGAAAGCCTGGACGAGAACCTTCCGGGCGTTATTGCGCTGCAAACCGAACTGGATCGCGCCGAGACCCTGGTCGGCCACGATGAAGTGCCTGCCGATGTCGTGACCATGAATTCCCGCGTGCATTGCCGTGAAGAAGGCAGTGGCAAGGATTACCACCTGACCCTTGTCTACCCCAAGGATGCCAATGCCGACGAAGGCCGGATTTCGATCCTGGCGCCCGTGGGCAGCGCGTTGCTTGGGCTGAAGGTCGGGCAGCACATCGATTGGCCGGCTCCGGGTGGCAAAACCCTGAAGCTGACCCTGCTGGAAGTCGAATTTCAGCCTGCCAATGGCGGCGCCTTCCCGGAATAATGTTTCAAAGCAATTCAAGTGCGTCGTTCAAGGCGCGCTCCAGGTCGGCCTTGTAGCGCAGATAAAAATTGCTTGAACTCTGGCCATCCCCGATCAGGCCCGACAGGCCCAGGTCGGTGATGTAGCAGCGGTAACGCTCGGTTTCGCGACGCTGCTCGACAATCTGTCGCGCGACTACGCTGAACAGCTGTTCGCCATGTTCCAGCTCCGAAAACTCCCGCTGATTGCAGTACAACGTAACCTGCACCTCACCGGGCGCGGCTTTGCCGACAATGGCCTGCACGTCGTAGAACGGCTTGGCCGCCGGGGTTTGCGGCGCTGGTCGTACTTCGACCCGCCGGGCGCGTCCGGGGCCGGAAGGCAACAGTTGGTAATACAGTATGTCGAGGCCCGGCTGGTCTGCATCCATTGGCAGCAAGGTATCGCGACGGTACTGGATCGATTGCAGGAAGCGTTGCAGCGGCACCAGCAGGCTTTGTTCGTCGTGGTAGGGCAGGCGCTGCTGCCACAAGGCGTTGAATTCATCCAGCACGTACAAATCGGCCTGATTGTCCTGAATGCGGAAAAAAACCTGAATGCACGCAGGTTGGCCCATGGGCAGGACCAGTGCCAGGTCGTGATCTTCCAGGGCCATCGGGTCCAGGTGCAGCGGGCTGTAGCTCGCGAGTCCTTCACCCAGGTAGTCGAACAGCGCCGGCAGCGTGGCATGGGCCACGTGAGTGACCTGGCCGGGCAACAGTTCCAGCACGTGATAATGCTGCTGGACCTGAATCAGGTAGCGATGATTGAGTTTGCTCAGCAGCAGGGTCTGCGCGGTGTCGAATACCTCTTCGACTCGGCGGGCGATGAACTGCGCGCGGTTATGACAGAAGCATCGCACGCGTAATCTGGGCTGATGCGGGCCGTCCGGCAGATTGTTCAGGTAGTCCCGCAGGCAGTCGAGCAAGGCGTGAGCCCCGTCAAATCGGCTGACCAATACTTCGTTCCAACTGTTGAGCGTGACCTGATCCAGGGTCAGCACCAGGTTCTCACGGACTCCGGCATAACTCAGGGAGTCAGTGCGCTCCGTGGTCATCAGGATGTTCAGGTCGCGATGGTGCTTGAGCGGGTCAACGCCGACGTTCACCAGGATCAGCACCTCGCTCGGCACACTGGCACGCAGCAGCGGTTCCTCGGCAACCGTGGTCAAGGGCAGCGCGATGCTTTGCTGCAAGCTGCCGAGCAGGTTGAACAGTTCGAACTCACTCAGGTCGCTCTCGCCAGGATGCAGGGCCAGGCGCGTGCTGCTGTCGATCACGCCGTTGCGGTGGCACCAACTCAATAACTCAAGCAGATGACGGCTGCGTTTGATCGGCGCGAAATGCTCCCATTCGAGCGCGGTCAGGCTGCCGTTGTAGAGGCCCCAGTAGGTTTGCACCGATTCGGCCTTGTTAGGCGAGTGCACCAGCGTCAGGGTGTCTTCGGCCAGGTCGGGAGCAATGCCTGGGTTGATGAATTCGACTTTGTCCGCCTTCCGCTCGAACGCCGCGTACAGACGTCGCCCCAGCACGTTGAGGTCGCGCTTGTTGATCAAGCTCACGGTTTGTTCGCTGCGAGCAAAGTCGGTCAGGAAGCGATAGCTGTAATTGAGTTCGTTAACCAGCGCGCGGCGTTCGGCGCTCACCTGGCGGACTTTCCACTGGCTGCGGCTGTCGAGCAGCACGAGTTGGCGATGATCCCAATGCCATTCGTGGGCCAGGCGTTCCAGTAGCGAACGCTGCCAGCTTTGGCTGCGGCTGCTGCCGGTGAGTTTACGGTTGACCTTCAGGTACAGCGCTCGCCGAACCAGTTCGAGACGCTCGGTTTCGCCGCGGCCGATGAGGTATTCCTCGATGCGCCGGTAAACCATCATGTAGGGGTCCAGCTCGTCGAGATCCAGGCGATTGGCGAACACCGCCTGCTTGTAACGCAGGCTCAGGCACTGAACCCTCGGATGCTCGCTGGCGTAGACCTCGGTCAGCAGCAGTTTGAGCACTGACTTGTAGGGCGACTCGATTCCCTTGAACAGCTGCCAGAGCCCGGCGCCGATGAATTCGCCCGGCGGGATGTAGGCCAGATGCCCCAGATCAAGGGATTCGTCGGCGCGGATAAAACGTTTGGATAGCAACGTATGGGTATAGCGGTCGTAGCTGGCCTCTTCGTAAACCGGTACCAGCCACCAGATGGGTGTACGCCCGGCCAGCCAAATGGCGGTGCGGTAGAACTCGTCCAGCAGCAGATAGTGCTGGGTGGTGCCGCAGTCTTCCGAACTCAACTGCGTATCGCGCTCGCCGAGCACGAATCGGGCCGGTTCGATCAAAAAGAAATGCGCCTCGGCGCCCTGGCTCGCGGCCCATATTTCCAGCAGCTGGCACTTTTTGCGCAGTTCGGCGAGCGCTTGCTCCGTCAGGTCTGGCGCGTGGCAGACCCAGAAGTCCATGTCGCTCTGATCGGCCTGCGCGAGTGTGCCGAGACTGCCCATCAGGAACAGGCCATGGATCGGGCGGGGTGGATTGCTGCCGTGGCGTGGCTTGTAGGAAAACGAGCGGGTCAGGCGCTGGGCTTCGGCCAGCACGTCGGCATCGGGCTCAAAATTGGACAGCCCGGCGGGGGTACTGCCCGAGACGTAACCCGGCAGCAGGGGATGATTAACGTGGAAAAACAGCGGCAACAGGGTCAGAACGCTCTGCTGGCGGGTGGACAGACCCTCCATGGCGCGGGCCATGCGACCTTCATTTAGCTTTAAAAAGCGCGCACGTAGCTGGCTGAGCACCTTGCGGTCGATGCCTTCGTCCAGATCGGGGCGGATTTCATGGGTGCGGGTCATGTCAGCTCAAACCGGCTCGCAGGGACTCGGACATCATGTCTCGGGATGAAGCGCAGTTTAGCCTTCCAGCGGCGGGACGTTTAAGTGGATTTTGTTTTTGACGTCAGATTTCTGTTGCGCGGCAAGCAATGGAGTGTGCCCGCGGAAATCCCGGGGATGGGTTTTCCGTGGGCTATACGCTGGTGATCAGGCCGTTTCCGACGTTTTCAGAATAGTCAGCACCGTTTGCACGCTTTGTGCGGCGTCGCGGCCAAGGCTGGTCAGGTAACCGCCGTCGGGCTGGTCGATCAGTTCTTTCTCATACAGGCGTTGAGCGGCAGCGATAGCTTTTGGGGCAGCGGTTTGATGAATTTTCAAACCTTCCTGGGAACTGTCCAGGTTGAAGAGGGCAAGGATTTCCAGTTCGGCAACCAATTCAGGCGTAAGCGACATAGGGACTCCAGACTTTCTAGGAATTGGACGACAGCGTCCCTAAGGTGAACCTGCTTGTGCGGCATGTCCAGTGCAAATCCATGTCTTTCTCACTGTAGGAGCGAGCTTGCTGGCGAGGCGGTGTGTCAGCTTGAGGTGATGTCGGCTGACCTACCGCCTCGCGAGCATTCGAGCGTCGACCGGCTGTTCCTACAGGGACTGTGAAATCACTGTTTTTCCGGGGGCAATTCGGGCAAGGCGCGCAGTGCGGCTTCGTACCATTGGGTGTTGAATGCGCGGTCTTCTTCGAGGATCGCGTCGATTTCTACCGCCAGGACGTGGGCCATCAGGTTGAGGATTTCTTCGCGCTCGTAGCCCACCAGGGTCAATTTGTTGAAGGTGGCCTTGGCGGCGGGCGGGTTGTCGCTTTCGATCTGGTTCTCGATCGCTTCGATCAGGGTGTTCTCGGTGAATTCTTCTTCGTCGGTGTCGATATCTGTTGGCTCGCTCATGGCAGGCTCCTCAAGTTCAGGCGGGCAGTTTACCTGTATTCAGTGCGGTGATGCTGCTGGCGAGAACGCCTCGAGCGTTCTATAAACAAGCACTGCCCACCCCGCACGGCCTGGAGGCTTTGTGATGCTCGAGCTTTATGGATTTTCCGTCAGTAACTACTACAACATGGTGAAGCTGGCGCTGCTGGAAAAAGACCTGCCTTTCAAGGAAGTGCCATTCTATGGCGGTCAGGAGCGTGAAGCGTTGGCCATCAGCCCACGCGGCAAGGTGCCGGTGTTGCGTGTGGAGCAGGGGTTCATCAACGAGACGTCGGTCATCCTCGAATACATCGAGCAAACCCAAAAGGGCAAGCCATTGCTGCCTGTCGAACCTTTTGAGCGGGCCCAGGTACTGGCGCTGGCCAGGGAAATCGAGCTGTACATCGAACTGCCCGCGCGTGCCTGTTACGCCGAGGCATTCTTTGGCATGAGTCTGCCGGAGGCGATCAAGGAAAAGGCCAAGGCCGAGTTGCTGCTGGGGATCGCCTCACTGGGACGTCACGGCAAATTCAGCCCCTATGTTGTGGGCGAGAGCTTGAGCGTGGCGGATCTGTACTTCCTGTACAGCGTGCCGCTGGCCTGTGGGGTGGCGAAAAAGCTGTTCGACATGGATCTGCTGGCGCAATTGCCAGCGGCCAAGGCGCTGCTTGAGCGTCTGGAGCAGAACCCGAATGTTCAGCGGGTGGCGGCGGATCGGGAGGCGGCTATGCCGGCGTTCATGGCGATGGTGGCGAGCAAGAAGTAGATTTGTAGCGAATTCGAGGCTGTCATCGCGGGCAAGCCCGCTCCCACAGTTGATCCCCAGTGTTCATGAGATCCCTGTGGGAGCGGGCTTGCCCGCGATGCTTTTGGCTTTTGGGATTTTACCGGCCAGCGAGCAACGCCTGGCCGCGTACCACGGCAGCCTTCACCTGCGCCGGCGCGGTACCGCCGATGTGATTACGGGCGTTGACCGAACCTTCCAGGGTCAGGACGGCGAAAACGTCCTGATCAATCTGGTCGCTGAACTTGCGCAGTTCTTCCAGGCTCATTTCTGCCAGGTCCTTGCCGGTGTCTACGCCGTACTTCACGGCATGGCCGACAATTTCGTGGCAATCACGGAACGGCAGGCCACGGCGCACCAGGTAGTCGGCGAGGTCGGTGGCGGTGGAAAAGCCGCGCAGTGCAGCTTCACGCATGATGGCGTGCTTGGGCTTGATCGCCGGAATCATGTCGGCGAAGGCACGGAGCGAATCGCGCAGGGTGTCGGCGGCGTCGAATAGCGGTTCCTTGTCTTCCTGGTTGTCCTTGTTGTAGGCCAGCGGCTGGCCTTTCATCAGGGTCAGCAGGCCCATCAGTGCGCCAAACACGCGGCCGGTCTTGCCGCGTACCAGCTCCGGCACGTCCGGGTTTTTCTTTTGCGGCATGATCGAGCTGCCGGTGCAGAAGCGGTCCGGCAGGTCGATGAACTGGAATTGCGCGCTGGTCCACAGCACCAGCTCTTCGGAGAAGCGCGACAGGTGCATCATCGCGATGCTTGCCGCCGAGCAGAACTCGATGGCGAAGTCACGATCCGACACGTTGTCCAGCGAGTTGCCGCCCACTGCCTCGAAACCCAGCAGCTGCGCGGTGTATTCGCGGTCGATCGGGTAGGTGGTGCCGGCCAGCGCGGCGCTGCCCAGGGGCATGCGGTTGGCGCGCTTGCGACAGTCCACCAGGCGCTCGTAGTCGCGGCTGAGCATTTCGAACCAGGCCAGCATGTGGTGCCCGAAGGTCACCGGCTGTGCGGTTTGCAGGTGGGTGAAGCCTGGCATGATGCTGTCGGCTTCGCGCTCGGCCTGCTCCAGCAAGCCTTTTTGCAGGCGCGTGATCTCGCCCAGGATCAGGTCGATTTCGTCGCGCAGCCACAGGCGGATGTCGGTGGCGACCTGGTCATTGCGGCTGCGGCCGGTGTGCAGTTTTTTACCGGTGACGCCGATGCGGTCGGTCAGGCGCGCCTCGATGTTCATGTGCACGTCTTCGAGGTCGATGCGCCAGTCGAACTGGCCGGCCTCGATTTCGCTCTGAATGGTTTTCAGGCCGTCGATGATGCTGTCGCGCTCGGCATCGGTCAGCACGCCGACCTTGGCCAACATGGTGGCGTGGGCGATCGAGCCCATGATGTCGTGGCGATACAGGCGCTGGTCGAAGGTGACGGAGGCGGTGAAGCGGGCGACGAAGGCGTCGACGGGTTCACTGAAGCGGCCGCCCCAGGACTGATTGGTCTTGTCAGTGCTCATGAATTCGCTCGTATCGGCTGGAATAAAGATGGCGTTAAAACTGTCGCGAATAATAACAGGGTTGCCAATCCTGTCGTTGACGCTGGTCGACAGGTTTTCGCCGGGGCGCGCCGGAATCGACTCCCCCGCGACAGGAAATGCGCAACGATATTTTTCAATTGAGCAATAACGTGCCTGCAACCGTCTACAGTTGGACAGTAGGAACAATGCACTTCTGGGTGCGCCTGCTGACTACATAAGAAGAGGGGGTGTTCATATTGCGTATCAGCAAACCCTGTGGCGATGCCTCGCCAATGCGGGCCTGGGCCGCCAATTACCCGGCAGATGAAAATTTAGCCGTCCGCCCGGCGGCACTTTTTGGCCCTCGCGCTAGTCTTAGCGTGGATCGCGGTGACGGACGTCACTTCACCTGTCTACGCTATCCTTTTGCGAGACTCACGCAGGAATCCAGCGCAATATGAATGTCCTGATCGTTGACGACGACCCCCTTGCCCGCGAGCGCCTGAGCCGAATGGTTGGCGAACTCGAGGGATACAGTGTCCTGGAGCCCAGCGCCACGAATGGCGAAGAAGCGTTGGCACTGATCGACAGCCACAAGCCGGATATCGTATTGCTTGATATCGGCATGCCGGGCCTCGATGGCCTGCAGGTGGCTGCCCGATTGTGCGAACGCGAAACCCCGCCAGCCGTGGTGTTTTGCACAGGGTCCGATGAATTTGCCGTGGAAGCCTTGCAGGCCAGCGCCGTAGGCTATCTGGTGAAACCGGTGCGTACAGAACAATTGCATGATGCGTTGAAAAAAGCCGAGCGTCCCAATCGTGTCCAGCTCGCCGCCCTGACCCGTCCTGCCGCCGAGTCCGGCAGCGGCCCGCGCAGCCACATCAGCGCGCGTACCCGCAAGGGTATTGAACTGATCCCGCTGGGGCAGGTGGTTTACTTCATTGCCGACCATAAATACGTGACCTTGCGCCATGAAAGCGGTGAAGTGCTGCTCGATGAGCCGCTCAAGGCGCTTGAGGATGAATTCGGTGACCGGTTCGTGCGTATCCACCGCAACGCACTCGTCGCTCGCGACCGCATCGAACGCTTGCAGCGTACGCCGCTGGGGCATTTCCAACTGTTTCTCAAGGGCCTCAATGGCGATGCCCTGATCGTCAGCCGCCGCCATGTGGCCGGCGTGCGCAAAATGATGCAACAGCTGTAATCCGCCCTGCGCAGGCGAATTTATCCATTGAGTACCGGGCATTCAGGGCCAGGGAGGCCGAGTATTACCTGATACAAGTCAAAGTGGATTTGGCTGAGCTGTTATCATCCGCCGTATCTCTTCCAGTACGGATTGATTGATCCATGTCCTCTCGCGAAATTCGCATCGCCACCCGCAAAAGCGCCCTCGCCCTGTGGCAGGCCGAATACGTCAAAGCGTGTCTGGAGAAGGCCCATCCGGGTCTGCTCGTGACGCTGGTCCCCATGGTCAGTCGCGGCGACAAGCTGCTGGACTCTCCATTATCGAAAATCGGCGGCAAAGGCCTGTTCGTCAAGGAGCTGGAAACCGCGCTGCTGGAAAACGAAGCCGATATCGCCGTGCACTCCATGAAAGACGTGCCGATGGATTTCCCCCAGGGCCTGGGCCTGTTCTGCATCTGCGAGCGTGAAGACCCGCGTGATGCGTTCGTCTCCAACACCTACGCCAGCCTCGACGCGTTGCCTCAGGGCAGCATCGTCGGCACCTCCAGCCTGCGTCGTCAGGCCCAGTTGCTGACCCGCCGCCCTGACCTGGAGATCCGTTTCCTGCGTGGCAACGTCAACACGCGCCTGGCCAAGCTGGATGCCGGTGAGTACGACGCCATCATCCTGGCCGCCGCCGGCCTGATCCGCCTGGGCTTCGAAGATCGCATCACTTCGACCATCAGCGTCGATGACAGCCTGCCGGCCGGTGGTCAGGGGGCTGTAGGTATTGAATGTCGCACCGCCGACAGCGAAATCCACGACCTGCTTGCGCCGTTGCACCACCAGGACACCGCCACCCGCGTGACGGCCGAGCGAGCCCTGAATAAACATCTGAATGGCGGCTGCCAGGTGCCTATCGCGTGCTACGCCGTGCTCGAAGGCGAGCAGGTCTGGTTGCGCGGCCTGGTGGGCGATCCGAACGGCGGTCTGTTGCTCAGTGCCCAGGCCCGGGCGCCGCGTGGCGATGCTCAGGCGCTGGGTGTCCAAGTGGCCGAAGACCTGCTGAGCCAGGGCGCCAATGACATTCTCAAAGCGGTCTATGGCGAGGCTGGTCACGAGTGAACGGCTGGCGCCTGCTGCTGACACGTCCTGCGGATGAGTCGGCAGCGCTGAGCCAGGAGCTGGCGAAAACGGGGATTTTCAGCAGCAGTCTGCCGCTTTTGGAGATCGAACCGATTCCGGCTTCTGACACAATGCGCCAGGTGATTGAGGCGTTGGCGCGCTACTGCGCGATCATCGTGGTCAGTAAACCCGCCGCCAGAATCGCGGTGCAGTTGCTCAAGCAATATGGGCAGCAAGCCGCAGGCTCGAAGTGGTTCAGTGTGGGCGCGGCAACGGCGCAGATCCTCGACCATCATGGTTTGAATGTCAGTTTCCCCCCCGAGGGTGATGACAGCGAAGCCTTGCTGCAACTGGCCGCGCTGCGCGAGGCTGTTGCACGGCCGGATTCGCGGGTGCTGATCATGCGCGGGGAGGGCGGGCGCGAACTGCTTGCCGAGCGTATGCGCGAGCTTGGTGCTAGTGTCGATTATCTGGAGCTGTACCGTCGTGGCCTGCCGCACTATGCGCCGTCAACCTTGCCCGAGCGGATCAACGCGGAACGCTTGAACGGGCTGGTGGTCAGCAGTGGACAGGGTTTTGAGCACCTGTACCAATTAGCCGGCGCTGCCTGGCCACGATTAGCGCAGCTGCCATTGTTTGTACCAAGCCCGAGGGTTGCCCAGCTGGCACGTGCCGCCGGGGCCCAAACAGTTGTGGATTGCCGCGGCGCCAGTGCCGCGGCTTTGCTGGCGGCGTTACGGGAACACCCCGGACCCGTCCTCTAATGCAAAGGATGGATACGTGAACGAAACTGCCTTGCCTAAAGAAGACTCCCGGCCAGTGAACGATCTCGATGCGTCGGTTGAAACACCGGTTGAAAGCGCCCCTGTGGCGGCACCCCAGCGTCGAGGCAATGGCCTGGCAATCGTCGCGCTGCTGCTTGGCGCGGCGGGTGTGGCGGTCGGCGGCTGGGGCGTGTGGCAGGTCCGTCACCTGCAAGCCAGTACCCAACAGCAGTTGAGCCAGGTGCAGGCGCTGAACGATCAGGCGCAGAACCTCAAGCTCAACGAACAGCGCCTCAGCGCACGGCTCGAGCAAATGCCCGCCGCCGAAGAGCTGGATGCGCGCAGTCGTCTGGTGGTCCAGTTGCAGGGCGATCAGCAGCGTTTGAATCAACGTCTGGAAACCGTCCTGGGTGCAAGTCGCAAGGATTGGCGCCTGGCCGAGGCCGAACATTTGCTGCGCCTGGCCAGCTTGCGGCTTTCGGCGTTGCAGGACATCAGCAGCGCACAGGCGCTGGTGCAGGGCGCTGACGAAATTCTTCGCGAACAGAACGACCCGGGATCGTTTGCCGCCCGTGAACAAGTAGCGAAAACCCTGGTCGCCCTGCGCAGTACCGAACAGCCTGATCGCACCGGCCTGTTCCTGCGCCTGGGTGCATTGCGTGACCAGGTGATCAATCTCACGGAGCTGGCGCCCGAATACAAGGATCGGGGTGAGTCGTTGCTGGGCCTGACCGCCGATGGCGATGGCGCCAGTCGCTGGTCGCAATGGTGGGATCAGATTTCCCGTTACATTCGCATCGATTTCAATGCCGACAAGAATGTCCGCCCGTTGTTGGCCGGCCAGAGTCTGAGCCAGGTGCGCCTGGCCTTGAGCCTGGCGCTGGAGCAGGCGCAATGGGCGGCGCTCAACGGTCAGGCGCCGGTGTATACCCAGGCGCTGGCCGAGGCGCGGGACGTGCTCAAGGGCAACTTCAACCCGGATAATCCGCAGAGCAAAGTGATGCTCGAGCAGGTGAGCGAGTTGAGCAAGGAGCCGGTCACGGTGGCCACCCCTGACCTGACCGGCACCTTGAGCGCCGTTCAAGCCTACCTGGAACGCCGCAACGTCAACGCCGAAGACTCGATCAAGCCCCTGGCCAAGCCGGTCACGAACACCGCGCAGGAGGCCACGCCATGAAACGCCTCTATGTGATCGTGTTCCTGGTGATCGCCGCAGCCGCTGCGCTGGGGTTGGCGATCGCCGAGCATTCCGGCTACGTGCTGATCGCCTACAAGAGCTTTCGTTTCGAATCGAGCCTGTGGGCGACCCTGGCCCTGATCGCAGTGTTATGGCTGGTGTTCTGGGGGATCAAGACCCTGGTCGAATTGGTGCTCACCTCCGGCGGTGTGGTCAACCCCTGGTCGCAGCGCAATCGCAGCCGCCGGGTGCAGGTTGCCATTGAGCATGGCCAACTGGACCTGGCCGAAGGTCGCTGGGCCAGCGCGCAGCGTCATTTGCATCGCGCCGCCGAAGCCGAGCGCCAGCCGTTGCTTTATTACCTTGGCGCGGCACGCGCGGCCAACGAGCAAGGTCTCTACGAGCAAAGCGATAACTTGCTGGAGCGTGCACTGGAGCGCCAGCCTCGGGCTGAACTGGCCATTGCCTTGAACCATGCTCAGTTGCAGACTGATCGCGGCGATACCGAAGGCGCCCTGGCAACGCTGCAAGCGATGCATGAGCGTCACCCGCATAACGTTCAGGTATTGCGTCAATTGCAGCGTTTGCATCAACAGCGCGGTGAATGGTCGCAAGTGATTCGCCTGTTGCCGGAGCTGCGCAAGGACAAGGTGTTGCCGGCCTCCGAGCTCGCTGAGCTGGAGCGTCGGGCGTGGGGGGGAAAACCTTTCCCTGGCCGCCCAACGTGGAGAGGACGGCACGGTCGGCTTGCAGTCCCTCAATCGCGCTTGGCAGCAACTCACCTCGGCGCAACGCCAGGAACCGCAACTGATCGTGGCGTATGCCGAACAGCTGCGGCAACTGGGCGCTCAGGTCGAAGCCGAGGAGGTTCTGCGAACGGCGCTCAAGCGCAGCTATGACAGCCATCTGGCGCGCCTCTACGGATTGGTTCGCGGCAGTGATCCGGCGCGCCAGTTGCAGACTGCCGAGGGCTGGTTGAAAAACCATCCCGCCGATCCGAGCTTGTTGTTGACCTTGGGGCGTTTGTGCCTGCAAAACAGCTTGTGGGGCAAGGCGCGCGATTATCTGGAAAGCAGTTTGCGCGTGCAGCGCAACCCGGAAGCCTGCGCGGAACTGGCGCGGTTGCTGGCACAGTTGGGTGACACCGAGGGCAGCAATCAACTGTTCCAGGAAGGCCTTGGCCTTCTGGATGATCGTTTGCTGGCGGCACCGCTGCCGGTTTCCGCTCACGCTTGATGGCTCAATATTTAAAATCGTCGGCGATAGCGCCGGCGGTTTTAAATGTGTGAATGATGCCAATCAAACCCGACAAATCTGTACATTTTTGGCAGGCTTTTTCAGCCTGAGAAAGAATCCTACGAAGCACTACATTCTTTCCTCTGGAATCTGTCGGGAAATGCCTACAGGTGCGGAGGAAGTCTCCCTGCTGCGCTGCCTTGAAAGGCTGCCACGCTTTCCTCTACCGTAACCACTTGTCTCTATTGGTACGGAAACGCCATGTCACTGGCCTGCTCACGCTCCTTGTTTTTCATGGTTTTCGTCGCTGGTGCCTTGGCCGTGGGCGTGTCCTATTACCTGGAATATGTCGTTGGCCTACAGCCCTGCGCCATGTGTGTGTTGCAGCGGATGTGTCTGGCTCTGCTCACAGGGTGCTGTCTACTGGCGTCGGTGCATGGGCCGGGCCGATTGGGCTCTTTTGTCTATTGGCTGTTGGCCGCGCTGTGCAGCCTGGCGGGAACGGCAACGGCGTGGCGTCAGGTGTTGTTGCAGGGTGACCCGCAAGAGGCTCTGGCGATCTGCTCTCCCAGCCTGGCGGATCTGCTGGCGAGTACCCCCTGGATGTACGTGGTGCCGCTCATGTTTAACGGTTCAGCGGATTGCTCGCACATTTCCTGGACGCTGTTCGATTTGAGCGTTCCTGAGTGGAGCCTGCTGTTCTTCGTCGCCATGTCCACCCTGGCCGTTTACCAGTTATTGCGCGTGCTGCGCATTGCTTGCCAACGACCGCTCAGCGGCGAGTCGTCGCACTCGGTGCTGGCTGGCGATTAAACACTTGTATGAACTTTATCTCCTGCGTACCTTGAAGCCATTGGCGTGCGGGCATAATCTGGCCCGCACGTGTCATCGCAATCATGTTGCTCGAATGGCGCGCTGCCTGACCGATCCCGCCCTTCAAGAGCGAGACGGCCAAGGGTGGCATGACCCACAAGGGAAGAGAGATCACCATGCTCGAAAGTTGTCAGAATGCTCAGGAACGCTGGGGTGGAGTGCATCTGCTGATCGATCGCTGGTTGCAGGAGCGTCACGAACTGGTTCGGGCCTATGATGCTCTCGGCGCCAAGCCAGAGGCTCTGGGGGAGAACCGCACACCATTGCAGGAATTCTGCGGCGTGCTGGTCGATTACGTGTCTGCCGGGCACTTCGAGATCTATGAACAACTGACGGGCGAAGCCAAGGCATTTGGCGACACCCGTGGACTCGAACTGGCCGAGACGATCTACCCACGCATCGACGTCATCACCGAGAAACTGCTCGGGTTCAACGATCTGTGTGACGCAGGTAAATGCGTGGCAGAGAAGTTCAAGGAACTGGGTGGTCTATTGCACGAGCGCTTCGAGCTCGAAGACTGCCTGATCGAAGTCCTGCACACCGCTCACAAGGAAGAAGATTCAGTCCAGGCCTGAACCCTCTTGCGATATAAAAAAACGGTGCGCCTTGCGCACCGTTTTTCATTTCTGTCGTTCAACTGGTGGCGCCGCGTAATTCGACTTCGAACACCAGTGGTGTGAACGGGTCGATCAAGTCGCCGGCGCCGTCGGCCCCATAGGCCTGGTCCGATGGAATCACCAGCCGCCACTTCGCACCGACCGGCATGTTTTGCAGGGCGCTACGCCAACCGCTGATCACGCTGTCGAGGCTGAACCATTGTGGCTGGTTGTTCTGATCGAACACGGTGCCATCCGGAAGACGGCCGACATACAACACCTGCACCTTGCCGTTCGGACCTGCCTTCGCACCGGCGCCTGGCACCAGTTCGGTGAGCAGGACACCGTCGGCCAATTCACGAACACCGGGTTTGGCTTTTTCCGCGGCGAGAAATTTCTTTTCTTTTTCGAGGGCGGCTTCACTCTGCGGTGCGCTTTGCTGCAACGCCATTTGCGCTTCGTGCTCCGTCAGGATCTGTTCGATCTGGTCGTCCTTGAGCGCCAGGGGCTTGCCCTGATAGGCCTGCTGCAAGCCTTCGATCAAGGCCTGAAGTTGCAGCTCGGGGGCCTCCAGGCGCAACCGCTCACCGAGGCTCGCGCCCAGGCTGTAGGCGAGATCGTGGGCTTGAGTTTCACTGGTTTTTTCGGCGGCGTGGGCCGCGGAAAAAAACACGCACAGCGATAAAAAAAGGTAGCGCGACATCGTCACTCTCCGACCTGAGATGCGGCAGATTACGCCAGTGTGAGTGCGCGCGACAGTGAACTTGTTTTACTCAAGCGAAGAAGATTTTCGATCGGTTGCAACGCAACGCTTTCGATACTGTCAACATGCCCTAGCGGCGGTAGCAGCAGAGGGCTAGTATGAGCCGCACCCACGTCAGCCAGGAGGTAAACCATGTCGGCCACCAAGAAGTCCGTAAATACCCCGTTGCACTTACTTCAACAACTCTCGGGCAGCCTGCTCGAGCATCTGGAAACCGCTTGTTCCGAAGCCTTGGCTGATGCGGAAAAACTGCTCGCCAAACTGGAAAAACAGCGCGGCAAGGCGCAGGAAAAACTGCACAAGTCCCGCACTAAATTGCAGGACGCTGCAGCGGCTGGTAAAGCCAAGGCACAAGCCAAAGCCAAGGACGGGGTCAAGGAACTCGAGGACTTGCTCGACGCTTTGAAAGATCGTCAGTCGGATACCCGCGGCTACATTCTGCAACTCAAGCGCGATGCTCAAGAAAGCCTGAAACTGGCCCAGGGCATTGGTCGCGTACAAGAGGCTGTCAGCAAGGCGTTGTCGCTGCGCTCAGCCAAACCTGCTGCTGCCCCCGCCAAGAAAGCCGCTGCAAAACCTGTAGCTGTAAAAGCACCGGCCAAGCCGGCCGCCAAGCCTGCGGCGAAAAAAACCGTAGCGGCCAGCGCAGCCAAAGCAGCGGCCAAACCGGCGGCTAAAACTGCTGCTGCCAAACCTGCTGCCAAGCCAGCCGCTGTCAAAACCGCTGCCGCCAAACCGGCTGCAAAACCCGCTGCTGCCAAACCTGCCGTGGCTAAATCTGCCACCGCCAAACCGGCCGCCAAGCCAGCAGCAAAACCAGCCGCAAGAACTGCTGCCGCCAAACCTGCAGCCAAAACTGTCGCGGCTAAACCCGCTGCCAAGCCAGCAGTAAAAGCGGCCGCTAAACCTGCTGCCAAACCGGTAGCGAAGACCGCTGCTGCCAAGCCAGCCGCCAAACCTGCTGCGCGCACCGCCGCTGCCAAGCCTGCTGCTGCCAAACCGGCTACCGCTGCCAAGCCTGCTGCTGCTAAACCGGCTACCGCTGCCAAGCCTGCTGCTGCTAAACCGGCTACCGCTGCCAAGCCTGCTGCTGCTAAACCGGCTACCGCCGCCAAGCCAGCTACCGCTAAACCAGCCTCCGCTGCCAAGCCAGCCGCTGCAGCAAAACCAGCCGCTGCCAAACCGGCTGCCAAGCCAGCCGCGAAACCAGCCGCCAAGCCTGCTGCCGCCAAACCAGCCGCAAAACCTGCGGTGAAAAAACCGGCCGCCGCTGCCAAGCCGACCCCGGCACCTGCTGCCAAGCCAGTCACCACGACGCCTTCGGCTTCGGTTGCCTCGGCACCGGTAGCTTCCAGCGCAACCACTACCCCGACGCCAGCACCTGTTGCCCCGTCGAGCGCCAGCACCACCCCAACCAGCGCTTCCTAAGTGCCGGTTGCCGCGACGCGTAGCTGATGCAGCGCGTCGTGGGCCAGGTGTTGGGCGTTCGCCGCGACACCGGCAAGCCAGGCCGACCCGTCAGTCGCCTGATCCTGTGGCCAGTCCTGTGCCAATCGCTCCAGTCGCAACAACAGTTGCCGTTCAGCTTCCAGCTCGAGCGCCTTGATCTGCTCGCGCAACGCATTGAGCTCGGCGTCTGCACTGGCGAGGGCTTTCCATTGCGTGCGCAAGGCGCGCAGCGGCTCGACGACCTCCCTATCCCAGGGTTCGACCACCTCACGAAGCTGTTGCAGTCGTTGTTCGCTACAGGCGACGCCACGTTGCCCCAGCCACAAGCCGCACAGCAGGAGGCACACATTGACCCCGTGCGACTGCAAGGTCAGGCAGGCAGTCTCTACGCCGGGCCGGGCATAGGTGCCAAGGGAAAAGCTCCACAGGTCAGAGGACATAGTGCTACTCGCGCCAGTTGCGAGCGAAGCTGGTAGACTCCGCCGCCATTATGATTCGACTTCAGAACCTGACTTTACAGCGTGGCCCGCAACGTCTGCTAGAAGACGCCGAGCTGACCCTGCACGCCGGCCAGAAAGCCGGCCTGATCGGTGCCAACGGCGCCGGCAAATCGAGCCTGTTCGCCTTGCTTCGAGGCGAACTGCATCCGGACTCGGGTGACTGCTTCCTGCCGGCCGACTGGCGTATCGCCCACATGCGTCAGGAGGTCGACACGCTCGAACGCCTGGCGGTCGACTACGTGCTCGATGGCGACCTGCGCCTGCGCCAGGTGCAACGCGACCTCGCGGCCGCCGAAGCGGCCCACGATGGGGCCGCCCAGGCACGCCTGCACTCGGAACTCGACAGCGCCGACGGCTATACCGCCGATGCCCGTGCCCGCAAGTTGCTGGCGGGGCTTGGGTTCACCAATGAGCAGATGGACCGTCAAGTCGGCGACTTCTCCGGTGGCTGGCGGATGCGCCTGAACCTGGCGCAAGCACTGATGTGCCCTTCGGACTTGTTGTTGCTCGACGAACCGACCAACCACCTGGACCTCGACGCCATCATCTGGCTCGAAGAGTGGCTCAAGAGCTACCCCGGCACCTTGTTGCTGATTTCCCACGACCGGGACTTCCTCGACGCGGTGGTCGACCACGTGGCTCACGTCGATCAGCGCAAGATTACCCTCTATCGCGGCGGCTACAGCGCATTCGAGCGTGCCCGTGCCGAGCGCCTGGCTCAGCAGCAGCAAGCCTACGAGAAGCAGCAGGCGCAGCGTGCGCACATGGAAAGCTATATCGCCCGGTTCAAGGCCCAGGCCACGAAGGCCCGCCAGGCCCAGAGTCGGATCAAGGCCCTGGAGCGGATGGAAGAGTTGTCCGCCGCCCACGTCGATTCGCCGTTCGATTTCGTGTTCCGTGAATCGACGAAGATTTCCAGCCCGTTGATCGACCTGTCCGATGCCCGTCTGGGCTACGGCGACAAAGCCGTGCTGGAGAAGGTCAAGTTGCAGCTGACCCCCGGCGCGCGCATCGGTTTGCTCGGTCCCAACGGTGCCGGTAAATCGACCCTGATCAAAAACCTTGCCGGTGAGCTGTCGCCGTTGACCGGTCGACTGACCCGCGGCGAGAACACCGTGGTTGGCTACTTCGCCCAGCATCAGCTCGACTCCCTGGATTCCAAGGCCAGCCCATTGCTGCACTTGCAGCGCCTGGCACCCACCGAACGCGAGCAGACCCTGCGCGACTTCCTCGGCGGTTTCGATTTCCGTGGTGCGCGCATCGACGAACCGGTGCTGAATTTCTCCGGCGGTGAAAAGGCTCGCCTGGCCCTGGCGTTGATCGCCTGGGAACGGCCGAATCTGTTGCTGCTCGACGAACCAACCAACCACCTGGACCTGGAGATGCGCCTGGCACTGACCATGGCCCTGCAGGAGTTCAGTGGTGCGGTACTGGTGGTCTCCCACGATCGTCATCTGCTCAAGAGCACCACGGATAATTTCTATCTGGTGGCGGACGGCAAGGTCGAGGAATTCGACGGCGACCTGGAAGACTACGCCCGCTGGCTGGTCGACTTCCGCCAACGCAATGCGCCGGTCAGCAACACACCGTCCAACCCGGACAAGACTGACAAGAAGGCCCAACGTCAGGCCGCTGCTGCATTGCGTCAGCAACTGGCCCCGCACAAGCGCGAAGCTGACAAGCTCGAAGCCGAGCTGGGCAAGCTCCACGAGAAACTGGCGAAGATCGATGCCAGTCTTGGCGACAGTGACATTTACGAACCGGCGCGCAAGAACGAGCTGCGTGACCTGCTGGCGGATCAAGCCAAGCTGAAGGTGCGTGAAGCGGAGCTGGAAGAAGCCTGGATGCAAGCGCTGGAACTGCTTGAAAGCATGCAGGCGGAGCTGGAGGCGCTGTCCTGATGGAGGCGTTCAAGTTGCCACTGCCGGCGACCTGGATCGAGCCGATCTGGTTGGTCGTGCAAATCCTGCTGATCCTGTTGGCCGGTTACGTCGCTCAGCGCTTCGTCGCCAAATGCCTGACTCGCCTGGGCGAGCGTTATCCGCTTCCACCACAACTGCTCATGCCGCTGCGCGGTGGTCTGCGCTGGCTGATCATGGGCAGTGCGCTGATCTTCGTGCTGGAGCGCCTGGGAGTATCGGCCACGGTACTCTGGACCGCGTTGTCAGGGTTTGTCGCGGTGGCGGCGGTGGCGTTTTTCGCCATGTGGAGCGTGCTCTCCAACCTGCTCTGCGCGATCCTGATCTTCACCGTGGGGCCGTTCCGCATCGGTGACATCGTCGAACTGGTAGACACCACCGACAAGCCTGGCGTCAAAGGTCGGGTCGTGGCGATCAACCTGCTGTACACCACGTTGATCGAGGCTGAAGAGTTGGGGACGGGCAGTGCCATGGTGCAGGTGCCCAATAGCCTGTTCTTCCAGCGTTCGGTTCGGCGGTGGCGCGGGAGTGATGTGTTTCCTGTTTCCGGGTTTGAGAAATAGGCTTTCCACTGCCTGATTTGCTACCTGTAGGAGCGAGTTTACTCGCGATGGTGGCTCAGGCACCGCTGGGTGTCAGGCAGCCAGCGTCATCGTTGGCGACCATCGCGAGCATGCTCGCTCCTACAGGGGGGAGGCGACACATTCTGCAAAAAATCGGTAGTCATGGGCCCAAAGCCGCATTAGCTTAGACGTCTGTCACGAGTCTGAGTCGAGGTGTGCGATGGAGCTACAAACATGGCTGGCGTTTTTTGCCGCCTGCTGGGTGATCAGCTTGTCCCCCGGCGCTGGCGCCATTGCGTCGATGTCCAGCGGTCTGCAATACGGGTTCTGGCGCGGTTACTGGAACGCCCTGGGCCTGCAGCTGGGCCTTGCGGTGCAGATCGCCATCGTCGGCGCCGGTGTTGGCGCGATTTTGACGGCATCGGCCACGGCGTTCTACGCGATCAAATGGTTCGGTGTGGCGTATCTGGTTTACCTGGCGATCAAGCAATGGCGCGCGCTGCCCAGCGACATGAGTGATGACGCTGCGGTGCGCCAGATTGGCAAGCCGATGGCCCTGGTGTTTCGCGGCTTTCTGGTGAACATCAGCAACCCCAAGGCCCTGGTGTTCATGTTGGCGGTACTGCCGCAGTTCATCGACCCACACGCACCGCTGTTGCTTCAGTACCTGATCATCGGAGTGACCATGATCTGCGTGGACCTGGTCGTCATGGCGGGGTACACCGGGTTGGCGTCAAAAGTACTGCGGCTGTTGCGCACGCCCAAGCAGCAAAAGCGCATGAACCGCACCTTCGCCGGCCTGTTCATCGGCGCCGCTGCGTTCATGGCGACGCTACGCAAAGCAGCGGTGTGAACCGCCCGGGCACAAAAAAGGCGACCTCAGGGTCGCCTTTTTCGTTTGCACATTTAGCGCAGTATCGTCGGTGCTGTATCGGCTGGCAGGTTATTGCGCAGCTGGGGTTTACCCGGTTGCACATGACCGCCCCCACCGAGTTGTTCGCTCATCTGCGCGGCCACGTCTTCGCCCAGCGCCTTGGACACGTCACGCACCACCCGAGGACGGTTCAGCGAGACCCGCACGTCGCGATGGTTCACCAGTTTGGTGTCCTGGCCTTCGCCCATCGCCGTAAAGGCCGAGGTGATTTCGAAGGTGCGCGTGTTGATCAGGCTGAAATCAGCTACCAGGGTCAACGCCAGGATTGCCGAGTAGCTGTCGGTATTGGCAAGCTCGGTGACATCCCGGGTGAAGTCGATGTCCGACACAGTGCCAAACAGGACATAGTCGGCGCCCTTGAAGTTGCCGGCCTTGATCCACTTGATCACGTCATACACATCGCCCTTGGACGAGGCGGTGTAGGGCGTGCCTTGCACCAGTTGGAACATTCCGGAACGCAGGATCTCGCCCTTGATGTCGCCGGTGAATTTACGCAACTCGCCCTGTTCGATGTAGCTGCTGGTGGCCTCGATTTCGTTATAACTCGAGGCACCACTGGCGCTGTAACGGTTGGCCTGGAAGTTGTTCTGGGCCGAAACGATGTGGATGTATTGCTCCACACGCTCCTGGTAAGCCAGGTCCGTCACTGCGACTTTCGGGGCCGCTTGCACGCTGAACGCGCAAGCCAGGGCCATCATGCCAATCCATGCGCGCATTGATTAACGCTCCGTGGTTTTGCGGATCTCTTTTTCGTCCATCCATTCAGCCAGGCCACTTTCAACGTCGATCAATTGCAGGCTGAATTTGTAGAAGACGTCCTTGTAGTCGCTGCTGCGCTTGACGATCGAGCTGATCGAACCTTCAAGACGGTATTTGGCAGCGATCATGTTGCCGGTCTTGGCGACGGTATTCTTCTTGTACAGACCGCTCTGGTTTTGCAGCTTCAGCTGGTCGACCTGGCTCTGCATCTGGGTATTGTCGCTGGCGAAGCGGGCGGTACCGGACTTCATCAGTTGGGTCTTGATGCTGGTGGTGATTTCGCGGGTATCGATGTACTCGCTGGTCTTGTTCTTCACGTCGTAGACCTGAACCACCGGGCGACCCTGCAAAATCCCGGATTGGGCCAGGGAGCGGGTCATGGATTCGGCGATCATCTGCAGGTCGGTGGAGCCGAACTCGTTGGTCACGGTTTCCACGGCCTTGGTGTCGCCGTAGCTGATGTTCTTGCTGCCCAGGGTTGGCGAGGTGTTGGCGCAACCGCTGGCGAGCAGGGCGATGACGGCGATGAAGGAAAAGCGTGCAAACATGGGAATGCTCTCTGTCACTGTACGAATAAGGAGTTAAGGCGTTTTGATTTCCAGTCGGAAATCCACGGCTTTCGGTGTCGGCGCGATGGCCTGGATGAAGCTGGTCTGCTCGCCGTACATCAGCTGGCTTTTCCAGGTTTCTTCTTCGCCGATCGGGAAGCCTTCAGGGCCGAGCCAGGCAAAGCGGTAGTAGAAGGTCTTGTTGTTGTAGCTGGTGTTGCTCAGCTGGGCATTGACCGTCATGAAGCCGTTTTCCCGGGCAACGCGCATGGCGCCCACCACGATGTTCTTCAGCTTGCCCATGGCCACGACCTTGCTGGCAGCGCTGCCAGGCTCCGGTGGTGGCGGTGTGGCGCAACCGGCCAGCAAGGCCAGGGCGGCGACAGCGATGAGTTGCAAACGCATGCAAAGACTCCGTTCTTAAGGTTGTTTGAGGCTGGCCACGGCCGTCGGGCTGGCACTCGGGGTGACGTGGGCGGCTACGCCGCTGGCGAATACCTGGTTGCCAACGGCTCGCAGGCTGATGACTTGGTAGCGCTGGTCCACGGTGATCTTGACCACCGAACCGCCGATGGCACTGGGCAACGTGACGTGGTGCTCGCCTTTCTTGAGGCGCAGGCGCACGACCTGGGTGTTGTCCGGCAAGGTGCGCCACGTACGGGTATCGGCACCTTCGAGCACGGCTGAAGTGATGCCCACCGCCAGGCCCGCGAGCGGGTTGGTTTCGTTGATCTTCTTCTGCGCCACGCCACGGGTCACGGCGCGCACGGTCGTGCGCACGATGATGCCGGGCATGTCGTCACGCAGCGCGCGGCGGGACATGGCGGTGGTGCTGTTGAGCAGGGTCATGTCCAATTGTTTGCCGTCGACGCCGATTTGCGTGAACGGGGCGGTGGAGGTGTCAGGCTTGATGATCGGGAACGACAGCGGAGTGATCACCACGTTGCCGCTGATTGGCAGGGGCAGGGGCACGCGAATCGAGTCGCGGGCGGGTGCCAGGCCGCTTTGCACGACGATCAAGATGTCGCTGTCTTCGTCCTTGGCGCTTTTCTTGTCGAGGTCTTTGAGGGCCTGTTCCAGCAGTGGGGTGTTCGGGCGCAGCTCGGCCGCCTTGCGATAACCCGGCGCTGCCAGGTCTTTTTCTCCCAGGGCTTCATAGACGAAACCGGCCAGGTAGTGGCTGAACGCACTCTGGTAGCTGTTTTTCAGGCCAACCACTTCCGGCGCATCGAGGCTGGCGACCGGGTAACCCTGCAGGTCCTTGTATTCGGTCTTGATGCCTTCCTTCTCGGCCTCCTCTTCGCTCTTGAGGTACTCCTTGTCACGCAGGTCGGCGATGACCGCTTCACGTTCGTGGGTTCGCTTGATCGCGGTACGTGCGCCATCGAAGTCGTTGACGGCCAGCAGGTTCAGGGCCATTTGCGTGGTCAGCATGACCTTTTCGTAGTCATAGCCTTCGTAGCGGCGGACCTTGTCGTTGACCAGAAAACTGCCGAACTGGGCGAGGTACTTGCCTGTGTCGAGCTTGACCATATCTTCCCACTGGCCGACCACGGAGTCGGCGCTGCCCCAGGCGTTCTGGCTACCGGACAGGTCGCCCTTGGCGCGCAGCAGCTCACCTTTTTCGAAGTAGTAGAGCAGGTCCTTGTCTGCGCCGGTGTTGTTCTTTTCCAGCAGGGTCAGTGCGGCATCGACGTTGCCGGAAGCCAGTTGCTGGTTGGTTTGTGCGAGTTCGGAGTCGTAGTTGCGAAAGACCGAGCAGCCGGAAAGCAAGGTGACAGCGCTGAGCGCGATCAAGGTCAAGGCGCGGGAGGCCATAGTTACATCTTCCCTGAATGTAGGCAGCCGTGCTTGCCGGTCTGGCTGTTAAGACCTATCGGCGTAGACTGGCGTCCTGCCAATTCCCCGATATCCGAGGCGCTTGAATGCCCAGTCCAACAATTTTGGGCGCGGCATTATAAACAGGGATGATGGCTTGTTAGTGGCTTTTTAATCTCTATTTTCTTACAAGTGCCATCATCCGTCGAAACGAAAGTCGAAATCCCTACCCGGCGGTTTCATAACAAAGCTTGAGTGAAAGTCTTTCGAAGTGAACAATGTGTTACTTCGTATTTCCAATTGAGATTCATTGATGATTGCCCCATCCCGTTTCCTGGCTTGGCTGGTGCTGCCCGTGGTTGCCTTGTGCAGTGCAAATCTGCTGGCCGACACTGTGGAAGGCGCGCCGCAAGCGCTGCATCTGCTGGACTACATTGGTGCCGATTACCCGCAGTCGGTCGAGGCCGGCAACGTTATCAATGAATCCGAATACCGCGAACAACTCGAATTTGCCAAGGTGTTGCAGGGCCTGGTTGCGGCGATGCCGGACAAGCCGGAGAAAGGCGGGCTTGAGCAGGACGTCAGCGCATTGCAGAGCGCGATTGCCGCCCGTCAGGACGGCGCGGAGGTCGCCCGCCAGTCGCGCCAGCTGGGTGCGAAGCTGGCCGTGGCCTACGAGGTCAGCCAGGCCCCGATCATTACGCCGGACCCGACCCGAGGCGCACCGTTGTATGCCCAGCATTGTTCGGTCTGTCACGGTGATGCAGGAGCCGGCGATGGTCCGGCGGGTGTTGGCCTGACACCACCGCCGGCCAATCTGCGCGATGCCGAGCGACTGGATCGCCTGAGTCTCTACGCGATCTACAACACCTTGGGAATGGGTGTTGAAGGCACCGACATGCCAGCGTTCGCTGATCAACTGGACGACCGTCAGCGTTGGGATCTGGCGACCTACATCGCCGGTTTCAGTGCCGATCCGACTGCGCCAGCCAGCGAAAAGACCTACGACATCGCCGAACTGGCTCGTCAGACCCCGGCTGAAGTCCTGGCCGCCGAGGGGCCGCAAGCGGCGGCCAGCTTCCGTACCCAGCGTGCACAGCCGTCGCAGGTCAAGCGGGGGCCGGGGCAACTGCTCGACTACACCGCGACTACCCTCGACAAGAGCCTCGCGGCCTATCGCACCGGCGATCACGATCAGGCCTACGACCTGTCGGTGGCCGCGTACCTGGAAGGTTTCGAGCTGGTCGAAAGCTCCCTGGATAACGTCGACGCCAACGTGCGCAAGGACACCGAAAAATCCCTCATGGCGTACCGGCAGTCGTTGCAGGACGGTTTGCCGATGGCTGAGGTTCAGCAACGGCTGGACGCCGCCAAGGCCAAGTTGAAGGACTCCGCCGGCCTGCTCGGTGGCGATGGCCTGAGCTGGTCACTGAGCTACATCTCCGGCCTGTTGATTCTGCTGCGTGAAGGTCTTGAAGCGATCCTGGTGCTGGCGGCGATCCTCGCGTTCCTGCGCAACACCGGCCAGCAATCGGCGGTACGCAGCGTCAACGCGGGTTGGGGCCTGGCATTGCTGGCGGGTCTGGGGACCTGGGCATTGGCGGCGTACGTGATTGATGTCAGTGGCTCGCAACGTGAACTGCTGGAAGGCGCCACCGCGTTGTTTGCCGCAGTCATGGTGCTCTGGCTCGGTGTGTGGATGCACGACCGTCGCCACGCGGCAGCCTGGCAGGACTACATCAAGAGCAGCCTGGTGGGCGGCGGCGGACGATTCGGTTTTGCGACACTGGCGTTCTTCTCCGTGTATCGCGAACTGTTCGAAGTGATTCTGTTCTACGAGACCCTGTGGCTGCAGGCCGGGCCTGCCGGGCACAACGCGGTGCTCGCCGGTGGCGCAACGGCGCTGGTGTTGCTGGTGGGCCTGGCGTGGGTGATCCTGCGCGGTTCGGCGCGCCTGCCTCTGGCGTTGTTCTTCAGCATCAACGCTGCGCTGTTGTGCGCATTGTCGGTGGTGTTTGCCGGGCATGGCGTCAAGGCGTTGCAGGAGGCCGGGATCTTCGGCACCCGACCGGTGCCGTTCTTTGAGTTCGACTGGTTGGGCATCCATGCCGATGCCTATTCGCTCAGTGCTCAGGCGGTGGCAATCATTGCGATTGTTCTGCTGTATGGGCGCAGTTGGCTGGTTGAGAAACGGCGGGTTCAGGTTTCTTAACGGCATTCGCTGCGCTCATGATCGCGAGCATGCTCGCGATTTTTTCGAAGAGGTAAACGAAATGCGCGTATGGATCGATGCCGACGCCTGCCCACGGCAGGCCCGGGATCTGGTGGTGAAGTTCGCCCTCAAGCGTCAGTTCGAAGTGGTGATGGTGGCAGGGCAGCCACAGACCAAGCCGGCATTGGCGCTGGTCAAGTTGATCGTGGTGCCGAGCGGCCCGGACGCGGCGGACGATTATCTGGTGGAACACGCTGTCCCCGGCGAATTGGTGATCTGCAGTGATGTGCCCTTGGCGGATCGGCTGGTGAAGAAGGGCGTGTCGGTGCTGGACCCACGAGGCAAGGAGTTCGACGCGCAGAACATGGGCGACCGGTTGGCGGTGCGCAACCTGTTCACCGACCTGAGGGAGCAAGGACAGGTGGGCGGCGGGCCAGCGCCCTATGGCGAGCGCGAGAAGCAGGCGTTCGCCAATGCGTTGGACCGGATCCTCACACGGCTGGCCCGCAAAGCCTGATCGTTCCCACGCGTAGGAACGATCAGCTCAGCGGTGGTGAGGGTGGATTACGCATCATTCTCGTGAGTCAGCTCCAACACCCGGTCAACCAGCTTGTTGATGCCCGATGCCGCCTCGCTGATGGTCTGGGCCAGCATGTACGCCGGTGTGGTCACCAGTTTGCGCGCCTTGTCTTCGATGATGTCGGTCACCGCGCATTCGGTATGCGTCGCGCCCATTTTGTTCATGGTGGCTGCAGTTTCGGTGTCGTTGCCGATGGTGCAGTTGACGCCTGGCCCATAGATTTTTGCCGCCAGTGCCGGGGAGATGCAGATCAGTCCCACCGGCTTGCCCGCCTCGGCAAAGGCTTCGGCCAAGGCCAGGACTTCGGGCTGAACGGTGCACCCTGCGCCTTCGATGGCGAAGTTGGACAGGTTCTTGGCCACCCCAAAACCGCCCGGCACGATCAGCGCATCATAGTCTTCTACATCGGCTTCGCGCAGGTCCTTGACGTTGCCCCGGGCAATCCGCGCCGATTCCACCAGTACGTTGCGCGACTCGGGCATCTCTTCACCCGTCAGGTGGTTGAGTACGTGCAATTGGGCGATGTTGGGAGCGAAACACTGAACTTGAGCACCGCGCTGGTCCAGGCGCAGCAACGTGATCACGCTTTCTTGAATCTCGGCGCCGTCGTACACGCCACAACCGGAAAGGATCACTGCAACTTTTTTGCTCATGGGCTTTTCTCCTGATTCATGGCGTTAAATGTCCACTAATTTGTCACTCGTTGCCATAGGGTTAATACGCGGCTACACCTAGGATCTATCCTAAAAATTCCAATCAGGGCGCGTCATGGACTTCATTCTGTATGCGGTGCCGTTCTTCTTCGTGCTGATTGCCCTCGAACTGTTGGCCGACCGTTGGCGCGGCGTCAGCAATTACCGGGTAGCGGACGCGATCAACAGCATCAGCACCGGCGTGCTGTCCACCACCACTGGCCTGCTGACCAAGGGCGTGGGGCTTTTGACTTATGCGTTCGCGCTCAAGCATCTGGGCTTGTTCGAACTGCCCGCAGACAGCGTCTGGGTCTGGGTGTTTGCCTTCGTGTTTTACGATTTTTGTTACTACTGGCTGCATCGCTGTGGTCATGAACGCAACATCCTCTGGGCAGCGCACTCGGTGCATCACCAGAGCGAGGACTACAACCTCTCCACGGCGCTGCGCCAGACCAGCACCGGATTTTTGCTGAGCTGGATCTTCTATCTGCCCATGGCGGTGCTGGGCGTGCCGCTGCTGGTGTTCGTCAGCGTCGCGGCGCTGAACCTGCTGTACCAGTTCTGGGTGCATACGCGGCATATTCCCAAGCTCGGCTGGTTCGAGTGGTTCTTCGTCACGCCTTCCAATCATCGGGCCCACCATGCACAGAACGCTCTCTACATGGATCGCAACTACGGCGGGGTGTTCATTATTTGGGACCGGCTGTTTGGCTCGTTCCAGGAAGAAGACGATGACGAACCGGTGATTTTCGGCGTGACCACGCCGCTTGCGAGCTGGAATCCGCTGTGGGCGAATGTGCAGTTTTACGTGCAGCTCTGGGAGGATGCGCGTCGGACGCAAAAAACGTGGGACAAGCTGCGCATCTGGTTCATGCGCACCGGATGGCGGCCGGCGGACGTGGCGGCGAAGTACCCGATGAACAAGCCGGACTTGAGCCAGTTTCGCAAGTTCGAGGTGCCGCTGGACGGGCGTCAGCAGGTCTACATCCTATTGCAGTTCTGCGCCTACATTGCCTTGGGCAGTTACCTGATGAATTTCGAGCCGCAGCTGTCGACCGCCGCATTGGTGCTCGGCTGGGCAGCGGTGGCGCTGGGGTTGTGCGCGTTGGGCGTGGCCCTGGAGAATCGCCCGTGGGCGTTGAAGCTGGAACTGGTGCGGCTGGCATCGAACGTGCCGTTGATGTGGCTGGCGCCGGTGGTGGGGCTGTGGCCGGCGGGCGCGCTGGGTTGGGTCGGCCTGCTCAGTTACAGCCTGGTCAGCGTGATCGGTCTCTACTGCTGCAGAAACCGCTTCATTCGCCTGGCGTCTTGACCTCGGCCTTGGCCTGCTCGGCTTTCAAGGCCTGTTCTTCGGCGTAGACCTGTTTGGCCAGGCGCGCATTCTTGAAGCGTCGGCGCATCCACAAGCCCAGGCCCAACACCAACAGCGCGCCGAGCACCCACAATTCGTATTTCTTGATGCTACCCAGCATGCCTTCGAGCACCGCGCCGAAGTGGTAGGCGGCTGCGGCCAACGCCGTTGCCCAGATCGCCGCGCCAATCCCGTTCAGCAACAGATAGCGGCCCGGCGGGTAGCCGGACAGGCCGATGGCCACGGGCATGACCGTGCGCAAGCCGTAGACGAAGCGAAAGCTCAACACCCAGATGTCCGGGTGCTTGCGGATGTGCTCCAGCGCCCGGTCGCCCATCATCTGCCAGCGGGGCTTGCGCGCCAGCAGCTTGCGACCGTGCTTGCGACCCATGAAATACCAAAGCTGATCGCCGGCATAACTGCCGCAGAAGGCCACAACCACCACCAGGTTGATGTCCATGTATCCACGGAACGCGAGAAAGCCCGCGAGCACCAGGATGGTTTCGCCTTCGAAGAATGTGCCGATAAACAGGGCAAAGTAGCCGAAGTCATGCAGAAATTGTTGGAGCATTGTCTGGGTGCTGGCGAAATGAACGCGCAGCCTACCCCTTCGGACACATTCATGAAAGTGTCCAAATGTGTCTCGACGTGAACAATTCCTACAAGGACAATGGAATGCGACTACGTGACACAGGGGTGCACATAACTGTCATACGGTGGTCATAATGGCCGCTTATAACTGTCACGCTCGCCCGTCAGCGCGGGCTCAGGAGTCTGCCGTGAGCTTTACCCCCGCCAACCGCTTGTTCCCAGCCACCCGTTTGCGTCGTAACCGTCGTGACGACTTTTCGCGTCGACTGGTCCGTGAAAATGTCCTGACCACCAATGACCTGATCCTGCCGGTGTTTGTGCTGGATGGCGAAAATCGTCGTGAAGCGGTGGCCTCGATGCCGGGCGTCGAACGCCTGACCATCGACCTGTTGCTCGAAGAAGCGGCCAAGTGGGTGGATCTTGGCATTCCTGCGGTGGCACTGTTCCCGGTCACGCCGACCGAACTCAAGTCCCTCGACGCGGCCGAAGCCTGGAACCCTGAAGGCATTGCCCAGCGTGCTACCCGCGCCCTGCGAGCGCAGTTCCCGGAACTTGGGGTGATCACCGACGTGGCACTGGACCCGTTCACCACCCACGGTCAGGACGGCATTCTCGACGAAGAAGGCTATGTGCAGAACGACATCACCGTTGACGCACTGGTCAAGCAGGCCTTGTCCCACGCCGAAGCCGGGGCACAGGTGGTAGCACCGTCGGACATGATGGACGGGCGCATCCAGGCGATTCGCGAAGCCCTCGAAGTGGCGGGGCACGTCAATGTACGGATCATGGCCTACTCGGCGAAGTACGCCAGTGCCTACTACGGCCCGTTCCGCGATGCGGTGGGTTCGGCGCTGAACCTGGGCAAGGCCAACAAGGCCTCCTATCAGATGGACCCGGCCAACGGCAACGAAGCCCTGCACGAAGTGGCGGCGGACCTGGCCGAAGGTGCGGACATGGTCATGGTCAAGCCAGGCATGCCGTACCTGGACATCCTGTACCGGGTCAAGGAAGAATTCAAAGTGCCGACCTTCGTTTATCAGGTCAGCGGTGAATATGCCATGCACATGGCGGCGATCCAGAATGGCTGGTTGAGCGAAGGGGTAATCCTTGAGTCTCTGACCGCTTTTAAACGTGCAGGTGCTGATGGCATCCTGACGTACTTTGCCGTTCGTGCCGCTCAATTGCTACGAGAGCAACCATAGCCCTCCCAGGAACATTCCATGAATACCGAAGGACTCACTGAAGTTGCCGTAAACGAGGCTCTACCCGTGGTGGAGCAACTCGACGAGACCCCGCCGGAGCTGGAGCCTGCTCCACCGGCGGCGCCCGAGCCTGCGGCGCCGGCGATTGCCGTTCCCGGCCTGGATGACAGCAGTCTGTACATCCACCGCGAACTCTCGCAACTGCAGTTCAATATCCGCGTGCTGGAGCAGGCGCTGGATGAGTCCTATCCGTTACTGGAGCGGCTGAAGTTCCTGCTGATTTTCTCCAGCAACCTGGACGAGTTCTTCGAGATTCGTGTAGCGGGCCTCAAGAAGCAGATCACCTTCGCCCGCGAACAGGCCGGCGCCGATGGCCTGCAACCGCATCAGGCGCTGGCCCGGATCAGCGAGTTGGTACACGGTCACGTTGATCGCCAGTACGCGATCCTCAACGACATTCTGTTGCCGGAGCTGGAAAAACATCAGGTCCGCTTCATCCGTCGTCGTCACTGGACCACCAAGATCAAAACCTGGGTCCGCCGTTTCTTCCGCGACGAGATCGCGCCGATCATCACCCCGATCGGTCTCGACCCGACGCACCCGTTCCCGTTGCTGGTGAACAAGAGCCTGAACTTCATCGTCGAGCTGGAAGGGATCGACGCCTTCGGTCGCGATTCCGGCCTGGCGATCATCCCGGCGCCGCGCCTGTTGCCGCGAATCATCAAGGTGCCGGAAGAAGTCGGCGGTGCCGGCGACAACTACGTATTCCTGTCGTCGATGATCCACGCGCACGCCGATGACCTGTTCCAGGGCATGAAGGTCAAGGGCTGCTACCAGTTCCGCCTGACCCGTAACGCCGACCTGGCGCTGGACTCCGAAGACGTGGAAGACCTGGCCCGGGCCCTGCGTGGCGAGTTGTTCTCTCGTCGCTACGGCGATGCCGTGCGTCTGGAAGTAGCCGATACCTGCCCAAAACACCTGTCCGACTATTTGCTCAAGCAGTTCAACCTGAGCGAGAGCGAGCTGTACCAGGTCAACGGCCCGGTGAACCTGACACGTCTGTTCAGCATCACCGGCCTGGACAGCCAGCGCGAGCTGCAATACCTGCCGTTCACGCCGCAGATCCCGAAACTGTTGCAGAACAGCGAGAACATCTTCAGCGTGGTGAGCAAGCAGGACATCCTGCTGCTGCACCCATTCGAGTCGTTTACCCCCGTGGTCGACCTGCTGCGCCAAGCCGCAAAAGACCCCCATGTGCTGGCGGTGCGCCAGACGCTGTACCGCTCCGGCGCCAACTCGGAAATCGTCGATGCGCTGGTGGACGCCGCGCGTAACGGCAAGGAAGTCACCGCAGTGATCGAGCTGCGGGCGCGGTTCGATGAAGAGTCCAACCTGCAACTGGCCAGTCGCCTGCAAGCGGCGGGTGCGGTCGTGATCTATGGCGTGGTTGGCTTCAAGACCCACGCCAAGATGATGCTGATCCTGCGTCGCGAAGCCGGAGAGATCGTGCGCTACGCGCATTTGGGCACAGGTAACTACCACGCCGGCAACGCCCGCCTGTACACCGACTACAGCCTGCTGACCTCCGATGACGCGTTGTGTGAAGACGTCGGCAAACTGTTCAGCCAGTTGATCGGCATGGGCAAGACCCTGCGCATGAAGAAGCTGCTGCACGCGCCGTTCACGCTCAAGAAGGGCATGCTCGACATGATTGCCCGGGAAACCCAGTTCGCCCTCGAGGGCAAGCCGGCGCATATCATCGCCAAGTTCAACTCGCTGACCGATCCAAAGATCATCCGTGCGCTGTACAAGGCCAGTCAGTCCGGTGTGCGCATCGATCTGGTGGTGCGGGGCATGTGCTGCCTGCGCCCAGGCATCGCCGGTGTATCGCACAACATCCACGTGCGCTCGATCATCGGTCGTTTCCTGGAGCACACCCGGGTCTTCTACTTCCTCAATGGCGGTGAAGAGCAGATGTTCCTGTCCAGCGCCGACTGGATGGAGCGCAACCTCGACAAGCGTGTCGAGACCTGCTTCCCGGTAGAAGGCAAGAAGCTGATCATGCGGGTCAAGAAAGAGCTGGAGTTGTACCTGACCGACAACACCCACAGTTGGAGCCTGCAAGCAGACGGGCGCTACATCCGCAACACGCCGACCGGCAACCAGAATCCGCGCAGTGCGCAGGCGACGTTGCTCGAGCGGCTGGGCAGCCCGATCCTGACGGTGACTTGACCTTCACTGCGGCATAAAAAATGGCGATCCCTGCGGATCGCCATTTTTGTTTGCGCCAACTCTCCCACAGGGATCTCATTCGCAGATGTTGGGATCAGCGCACGTTAAGCGTGACGTTAACCCGCGTCAGCCATTCCGCCTCCAGCGCGAAGTCGGCCTGGGTCAACTGGTTTTCCTCCAGCCATTTTTCCGGGAATTGCACATCCAGGCTGTCACCGTTGGCGTTCAGCTCTACCTGAGGCATCTGCTGCGTACCGCGGATGTGGTGGAACAGGATCGCGAAGCGCAGTAGCACACAAAGGCGAATCAGCTTGATGCCGTCGTCGCCGAATTCGGCGAACTTGTCCTTGGGAATGTTGCGGCGGTGGCCACGCACCAGCAGGGCGAGCATTTGCTGGTCTTCGCGGGAGAACCCGGCGAGGTCCGAGTGTTCGATCAGGTAGGCGCCATGCTTGTGGTAGTGGTAGTGGGCGATGTCCAGGCCCACCTCATGCACTTTGGCGGCCCAACTGAGCAATTCGCGCCAGATGCCGTCCTCCAGATCCCAGTCCTTGGCGATCTGATCGAAGGCATGCAACGCCTTGCGCTCAACCCGCACTGCCTGCTCCTGATCAACGTGGTAGCGTTCCATCAGCGAGCTGAGGGTGCGTTCACGGACGTCTTCATGATGATGACGGCCCAGCAGGTCATACAGCACGCCTTCACGCAGGGCGCCTTCACAGTGATCCATGCGTTGCAACTCGAGGGCATCGAAGATTGCTTCGAGGATGGCCAGGCCGGCCGGAAAAATGGCCCGGCGATCAGGCTTGATGCCTTCGAAGTCGATCTTCTCGACGTCACCCAACTTGAACAGCTTGCGCTTGAGCCAGGCCAGCCCCTCAGCGTTGACTTCGCCGGTGCCGTGACCGCCAGCTTTCAAGGCCAGGCCAATGGCGCGGATGGTGCCCGAGGAGCCGATGGCTTCATCCCAGGTCAAGCGGTGCAGGGCGTGCTCGATGCTCATGATCTCCAACCGCGCCGCCGTGTAGGCCTGGGCGTAGCGGGCCGGAGTGACCTTGCCGTCCTTGAAATAGCGCTGGGTAAAGCTGACGCAGCCCATCTGCAGGCTTTCACGCAGCAGCGGTTCGAAGCGCTGGCCAATGATGAATTCGGTACTGCCACCCCCGATGTCGGCCACCAGGCGCTTGCCCGGGGTATCGGCCAGGGTATGGGAAACGCCAAGGTAGATCAGGCGCGCTTCTTCACGACCGGAGATGACTTCGACGGGGTGACCGAGGATTTCTTCGGCGCGGCGGATGAACTCGGCGCGGTTGCGCGCTTCGCGCAGGGCGTTGGTGCCGACGATCCTTACGGCGCCCAGGGGCATACCGTTGATCAGTTGGGCGAAACGCTTCAGGCAATCGAGCCCGCGCTGTATGGATTCTTCGCTCAGGCGTCGCTCTTCGTCGATGCCGGCGGCCAGTTGGACCTTCTCCCCGAGGCGCTCGAGGATACGGATTTCACCGTTCTGGGCCTTGGCCACAACCATGTGGAAGCTGTTGGAGCCCAGGTCGATCGCGGCGATCAGGGACAGGTTCTTGGCTTGGGATTGCGGCATGGTGTGGGGGTCTCGTTCGATAACCCCGACATCGTGCCACGATCAAACGCCAACGCCAACGCGCAGTGTTCAAAGCCTTGATCCTGCGCAGTCAATCGTGACGGTGCAGCGGCTCGATGGTTTCGCTGCCGTAGGGGGGCGTTTCTTCTTCGGCGAACAACCGCTGTGCGATCCAGCTCAGCAACTGCCGGATCATCAATGCCATACACAGGTACATCAACGCGGTCAGGGCGTACGTTTCGAACGCTCGCACATTGCGCGATTGAATGGCATTGGCGACAAAGCTCAACTCTTGAGTGGCGATCACGGAGCATACCGACGAACTGAGCATGACGAGGATAATCTGGTGGGTCAGGGCCGGCCAGGCGTTGCTCAGGGCGTGGCGCAACCCGCCGTGACGCAAGGCCTCGTAGCGAGGCATCACCTGGAGGGTGTCACCAATAACGTGCGTGGAATGCGCTCCGAGGTTGATCACCATCGCCAGTGCGGCGGCTTGCCATGGGGAGATCGATACGCCGATGGCAGGCAGGCCATAAAAGATGCACAACAGCTGCATCAGAAAGGGTGTATTGCGGATCAGCTCGACATAAACACCGACCATCGCCGCCAACGGGCGAATATTGCGCGCCCGTATGAGGGCGCCGATCACGCCGGTTCCGACCCCGAGTAGCGCACCAATGGTGGTCAGCTCCAGGGTGAACAGCGCCCCGCGAAGCAGCAGTTGAGTATTGTCCGCCATGGACAGGAAATCTGACGGATTGGCCATGACGTGTCCTCCAGTCAGGTGAATCTCTGTGATTGAACAGAGCACGGGTCATGCCAGGTGGGGGAGGACGACGGAAGACCCAATGGTCCGGGCGTTTGATGCATCGAGCGGTAGACGATATGCACCGCCATGGCGCATCGGACCTGGATCCTGAGCGCCTTTGGGGCCAGGTCCGGAAACGACCGTTCATCCGGGGAGGGCGGTCACGAATATCGGCCAAAAGACCACAGGGAGGCGGCTTGAGCTATACACACTCTCATGAAACACCATAGCGAGACTCAATCATCTGCGGCTTCCTGAACGAGGGAAGGGCGGCTATGATGGGCCACGTTTTTTTGCTTACAACCCTGGAGAATTCCATGAGCAGCGATCTGATCAAACACGTTAGCGACGCTAGCTTCGAAGCTGACGTACTCAAGGCCGAAGGCGCTGTACTGGTCGATTACTGGGCTGAATGGTGCGGTCCTTGCAAAATGATCGCTCCCGTTCTGGACGAAATTGCCGAGACTTACAAAGGCAAGCTGACCGTTGCCAAATTGAACATCGATGAAAACCAGGAAACCCCGGCCAAGCATGGCGTGCGTGGTATCCCGACCCTGATGCTGTTCAAGAACGGCAACGTTGAAGCGACCAAGGTCGGTGCGCTGTCGAAGTCGCAACTGGCTGCTTTCCTCGACGCCAACATCTGAGTGTCGTCGTAAAGTCGCGAAAAATGGCCCCGCATATTGCGGGGCTTTTTCGTTATAGAGGGCTAGACGCTCTGAAACTCAGGTGGTACATTCGGCACCGCAGTGGTTTCTCCACTGCCCCCTGCTAGCCGTCGCCGACGCACTCCTTTCGAACAAGTACGCGATCCTGTCGCCTTCTCCGCGGCGCGGCCTCATTAAGCCAAAAGCTTAATTTCCCCCCTCCATAAATGATTACGTCATTCCTATATGAATCTGACTGAACTCAAGCAAAAGCCGATTACCGAACTGCTCGAATTGGCCGAACAGATGGGCATAGAAAATATGGCCCGTTCGCGCAAGCAGGACGTGATTTTCTCCCTGCTCAAGAAGCACGCGAAGAGCGGCGAGGAAATCTCCGGTGATGGCGTGCTGGAGATTCTCCAGGACGGCTTCGGCTTCCTTCGCTCCGCAGACGCTTCCTACCTGGCCGGCCCGGACGATATCTACGTCTCGCCAAGCCAGATCCGCCGTTTCAACTTGCGCACCGGTGACACCATCGTTGGCAAGATCCGCCCTCCGAAGGAAGGCGAGCGCTATTTCGCGCTGCTCAAGGTCGATACCATCAACTTCGACCGTCCGGAAAACGCGAAAAACAAGATTCTCTTCGAGAACCTGACCCCGCTGTTCCCGACCGTGCGCATGAAGATGGAAGCCGGTAACGGTTCCACCGAAGACCTCACCGGTCGTGTCATCGACCTGTGCGCACCCATCGGTAAAGGCCAGCGCGGTCTGATCGTTGCTCCGCCGAAAGCGGGCAAGACGATCATGCTGCAGAACATCGCCGCGAATATCGCACGCAACAACCCTGAAGTTCATCTGATCGTGCTGTTGATCGACGAGCGTCCGGAAGAAGTGACCGAAATGCAGCGCACCGTGCGTGGCGAAGTGGTTGCCTCGACGTTCGACGAGCCGCCAACCCGCCACGTGCAGGTTGCCGAGATGGTGATCGAGAAGGCCAAGCGCCTGGTCGAACACAAGAAGGACGTGGTGATCCTGCTCGACTCCATCACCCGTCTGGCTCGTGCCTACAACACCGTGATCCCGAGCTCTGGCAAAGTGCTCACCGGTGGTGTCGATGCCCACGCCCTCGAAAAACCGAAGCGTTTCTTCGGTGCGGCACGGAACATCGAAGAAGGCGGCTCGCTGACCATCATCGCCACCGCGCTGGTTGAAACCGGCTCGAAGATGGACGAAGTGATCTACGAAGAGTTCAAGGGCACCGGCAACATGGAGCTGCCACTGGACCGCCGTATCGCTGAAAAACGCGTGTTCCCGGCCATCAACATCAACCGTTCCGGCACCCGCCGCGAAGAGTTGCTGACCGCCGATGACGAGCTGCAGCGCATGTGGATCCTGCGCAAGTTGCTGCACCCGATGGACGAGATCGCCGCGATCGAGTTCCTGGTCGACAAGCTGAAAACGACCAAGACCAACGACGAGTTCTTCCTGTCGATGAAACGCAAGTAACACGCAGCAGGCTTCAGCAAAGAGCGCCCCGCATGGGGCGCTTTTTTTTGCGCGTCTGCTATTTTGTATCTGATTTGATAACTTTCGCTGACGCACGGTGTCCCTTGCGGATGGGTTTGTATCGGGCAAGGGACGTTAATGCACACATTTGGTAATCGCCGTGACATCGACGGTCTGAGGGCGCTGGCCGTCATTCCGGTTGTACTCTTTCACTTCGGCTTCAGCACATTCAGTGGCGGTTTCGTCGGCGTGGATGTGTTCTTTGTCATTTCCGGCTTCCTGATCACCAGCATCCTGTTCCGCGAGATCGGCGCGCAGCGGTTCAGCTTTGTCGACTTCTGGGCGCGGCGTGCCCGGCGCATCATCCCGGCCCTGAGTGTCGTGATGCTCGTCACGTTGGCCCTGGGCTGGTTGCTGCTTACGGCCAAGGACTTTTCCGAGTTGGGCAGGACGGTGCGCTACCAGTCACTGTTCATTTCCAACATCCTGTTCATGCGCGAGGATGGCTACTTCCAGCCGGCTTCCGACCTGAAACCGTTGCTGCACACCTGGTCGCTGGCCGTTGAAGAACAGTACTACATCTTCTTCCCGCTGCTGATGGCGCTGTTGATGCGTCATATCCGGCATTGGCGCTGGATGCTGTTCGCGGTGCTATTGATCTCCTTCGGGCTGAACATCGCCTACATTGAGCGCAAACCCGACTTCGCTTTCTTTTCGTTGCCGACCCGAGCCTGGGAGTTGCTGTGCGGTGCGATGCTCGCCGTCATGCCTGCTCGAAAGCACGCGGTCCGGCCCTGGCTCTACCAGGCGGTCGGCATCGCCGGGTTGACGGCAATCCTGGTGGCAGTGTTCACGTTCGACCGCGAGACGGTGTTCCCAGGTTGGGCGGCGCTGCTGCCGGTGCTGGGGGCTACAGCGTTGATCTGGTCGGGCGGGCAAGGTTCGACCTGGGTTGGACGGCTGTTGAGTGTTCGGGCTTTCGTCTGGATCGGTTTGCTCTCCTACTCGCTGTATTTGTGGCACTGGCCGGTGTATGTCTACGCCAACGCCATTTCTGTCGACGGTATTCAGCCGTGGGAAGCACTCGGCTGGATGTTGCTGGCATTGGCGCTGGCCTGGTTGAGCTGGCGCTTCGTGGAATTGCCGTTTCGTGAAAAGCAGTTGCTGGCTGGACGCAAGCCGGTGCTCGTGGCGGGCCTGACGGCGATGGCCGTGCTGGCGGTGACCGGCTCCGTAGTGCGTTCAATGGACGGTTTCCCTCAGCGCCTTACCGGCAAGGCACTTGAGTATGCGCAGGCGCGCGAGTGGCGGGCCGGGCAGATGAAATGCATGCTGGTGACCAAAGACAAAAAGTTCGACAAGGCCTGCTTGCTCGGTGAACACCAGGAGCTGCCGGCGACACAGCTGGTTTGGGGCGACAGTCACGCGGCGGCATTGTTGCCTGCGATCAAGGCGGGTGCTGACCAGAAAGGGCGCCCGGTGTGGCTGTACAGCATGAGTGCCTGTCCTCCGATTCTCAGCGATGAACCGCGTCAGCGTTGCAGGGACTTTAACGAGCAAACCATGGAGCAAGTGCGTCGCTTGGGAATCAAGGACGTGGTGCTCGCGTCCAACTGGAGTCTTTACGTCTACGGCCGCGAGGACGGCGACAAGAAGGTCCTGCTCAACGAGCATGACGATACCGCCCAGTCCGAGGCACGCATGGCGGCGGCGATCAAAGCGCGGGTGGCGGCGATCCGGGAGGCGGGTGCGCAAGTCTGGTTGTTCAAGGAAGTGCCCTTGCAACACAAGGGGGCCGTTAGCCGGCTGACCAGTCTTGCTCGGGTTGGGCGCTCCACCCAAGGGCTGGGGCGTCCATTGGAAGAGCACTTGGCGCGCCAGCACTTTCTCGGCAGCCTGTTCGATTCGCTGAGTGCAGCCGATCCTGGCGTGCACGTGATCGACCCAACGCCCATGATGTGCGCCGGCGGGGTCTGCAGTATCGAAGTCAATGGCCACTCGCAGTACAGGGACGAAGATCACCTGTCGGACGTTGGCAGTGCGCGCTTGAGCCCGCTTTTTGCGCCGGTTCTTCTGGGCACCACCCACAATTGATGGCGACAGTGCGCTGACAGGCTGCTGTTCGGTCGTCAGAGCAGGTAGGATGTACGCCTATTTTCGAGGTGGCATCTTCAATGAAATTCAAGGATCTTCGGGATTTCGTGCAGCAACTCGAGCAGCGCGGAGAATTGAAACGCATCCAGGTTCCCATCTCTCCCGTGTTGGAGATGACGGAAGTCTGCGACCGCACGTTGCGAGCCAAAGGCCCGGCGTTGCTGTTCGAAAAACCCACCGGTTACGACATTCCGGTGCTGGGCAACCTGTTTGGCACCCCGGAGCGGGTTGCCATGGGCATGGGCGCCGAGTCGGTCAGCGAGCTGCGCGAGATTGGCAAGCTGCTGGCGTTCCTCAAAGAGCCCGAGCCGCCTAAAGGCCTCAAAGATGCCTGGTCCAAGCTGCCGATCTTCCGCAAGATCATTTCCATGGCGCCCAAGGTCGTCAAGGACGCGGTCTGCCAGGAAGTGGTCATTGAAGGCGATGACGTCGACCTCGCCATGTTGCCGGTGCAAACCTGCTGGCCCGGCGATGTTGCGCCTCTGATCACCTGGGGCCTGACCGTCACCAAGGGGCCGAACAAGGATCGCCAGAACCTCGGCATCTATCGCCAGCAAGTGATCGGCCGCAATAAAGTCATCATGCGCTGGTTAAGCCATCGCGGCGGTGCGCTGGATTACCGCGAGTGGTGCGAGAAACACCCCGGCCAGCCGTTCCCGGTGTCGGTGGCACTGGGTGCTGACCCGGCGACCATCCTCGGTGCCGTCACACCTGTGCCCGACAGCCTCTCCGAATACGCTTTCGCCGGGCTGCTGCGCGACAACCGCACCGAGCTGGTGAAATGCCGCGGCAATGACCTGCAAGTGCCGGCCACCGCCGAGATCATCCTCGAGGGCGTGATCCATCCGGGCGAAATGGCCGACGAAGGCCCGTACGGCGACCACACTGGCTATTACAACGAAGTCGACAGCTTTCCGGTGTTCACCGTCGAGCGCATCACCCACCGGGTGAAGCCGATCTACCACAGCACCTACACCGGCCGTCCACCGGATGAACCCGCCATTCTTGGCGTGGCACTGAACGAAGTGTTCGTGCCGATCCTGCAAAAGCAGTTTCCGGAGATCACTGACTTCTATCTGCCGCCCGAAGGCTGCTCGTACCGCATGGCCGTCGTGACCATGAAGAAATCCTACCCGGGCCACGCCAAGCGGGTAATGCTCGGTGTCTGGTCGTTTTTGCGACAGTTCATGTACACCAAGTTCGTTATCGTCACCGACGACGATATCAATGCGCGTGACTGGAACGACGTGATCTGGGCCATCACCACGCGCATGGACCCCAAGCGCGACACGGTGATGATCGACAACACGCCGATCGACTACCTGGACTTCGCCTCGCCGGTCTCCGGCCTGGGTTCGAAAATGGGCCTGGACGCCACGCACAAGTGGCCGGGGGAAACCACCCGCGAGTGGGGCCGGGTTATCGTCAAGGACGATGCCGTGACCCAACGGATCGATGCCATCTGGAATCAGTTAGGAATAGATTGATGCGTGTAACCTTGCAGCCGTCCGGAGCAGTGCTTGAGATACTGCCAGGCGAGCGGATTCTCGATGGCGCACGCCGTCTGGGCTATGAATGCCCGCAAAGTTGCCGCAATGGCAACTGCCACGTGTGTGCCGCATTGCTGGTGGAAGGACGGGTCGAACAGGCCGGCGCAGTGCGCGACCATGGTGAGTTCTACACTTGCATAGCAGAGCCGCTGGAAGACTGCATCGTGCTGTGGGATGGCGTGCTTGCGCTGGGAGAGTTGCCGGTGCGCAGCGTGTCGTGTCAGGTCACTGAGTGCAAAAACGTCGGCGGCGACACCTGGCGCGTGACGATGCGAGCGCCGGCGGGCAAGCCGCCGCGTTATCACGCCGGGCAGTACCTGATGATCGAGCGAGAGGATGGCGAAAAGTCCGCCTTCTCCCTGGCCTCGGCGCCCCATTCGGGGCGAGACCTGCAAATTCATGTGCTGGCGCGCGAAGGCAGTGCACGCGACCTGATCGAACAGCTTCAGCGCAACAAGATGGCGCGTATCGAAATGCCATTCGGCGACACGCACCTGGCTGAATTGCCCGATGGCCCGCTGGTGCTGATCGCCGCAGGGACCGGCATGGGCCAGATTCACAGCCTGCTCGAGCACTGCCGGGCCACGGGTTTCAAGCACCCGGTGCACCTGTATTGGGGCGTGCGTCGTCCCGAAGAATTCTACGAAATCGAGCACTGGGATGAGTGGGAGAAATTGCCCAATCTGTTCCTGCACAAGGTCGTCAGCGACCAATGTGGCTGGCAGGGGCGTTGCGGCATGCTGCATCAGGCGGTGTGCGAGGACTTCCCCGACCTGAACGCCCTTCACGTCTACGCCAGTGGCTCGCCGGCCATGGTCTACGGCACGTTGGATGCACTGGTCGAGGCGGGGATGGACGCCCACCAGATGCGGGCGGACGTGTTTGCGTACGCCCCCCGCGGCTGACCCCCCGTACCTGTAGGAGCGAGCTTGCTCGCGATGGTAGACCGAGCACCGCGGGGTGTCTGATCCTCCATCGCGAGCAAGCTCGCTCCTACAGGAGGCGCATATAACCCGCTATATAGCCGATCGATATTTATACTATTTAGCAGATAGCTGTAAGTTATATATATCCAGACAGCAAATTAAGAACCATGCCATGGCACTTAAATTGCCTTAAAAGTTATGTGCCTTATTGTTACAGCGGCGCGTTCTATTTAGTAATTCATTATCCGCGGGGAGCTGAACGCTATTCGCCATGAGCGCTATCGAATCTGCTTTTCTGAATCTGCCTTACCCTCCACGGCTCGACCTCGGGCCGCAGCATACGCACGAACAATTGCTCAGCTCGATGCAGGCGACCATGGCGCGTCACAAGGGTGGGCCGGTCTGGTTGTTCGCCTATGGCTCGCTCATTTGGCGTCCTGAATGCGCAGCGGTTGAACGGGTTCGTGGGCGAGTGCACGGTTACCATCGCGGTTTGTACCTGTGGTCCCACGAACATCGTGGCACGCCTGAAGTGCCGGGGCTGGTCTTTGGGCTTGATCGCGGTGGTTCGTGCAGCGGCTTTGCCTACAGGCTGCCGGAAGAACAGCTCGAAGCATCGCTCTACGCCTTGTGGCAGCGTGAAATGCCATTTCCTTCCTATCGCCCACACTGGCTCAACTGCCGTCTCGAAGACGGAAGCCAGGTTCAGGCGTTGGGTTTTGTTCTGGAGCGGCACTTGCCCAGCTATGCCGGTAACCTGCCGGATCATGTACTGAGCCATGTGTTCGAAAACGCTTGCGGGCGCTACGGTACAACTCGCGATTATGTCGAGCAGACCGCCAGCGCCCTGCGTAGCCACGCCATGCCAGACCGGAATCTGGAGGCGCGGCTCAAGCGTTGCAAATCAAAAGTGGATCAAGCGGTGGCTTCGCGGGTCTGACTGGCAGCCTGTTTGTGCCACAGCGTCGGTGCAAGGAAGGCCATGGCCAGCAGGCATGCGCCGATCAGCAGGACAAAACCGCCGTCCCAACCGAAGTGGTCCACGGTGTAGCCCATGGCGGCACTGGCCGCGACTGAGCCGCCCAGATAACCAAACAGCCCGGTAAAGCCTGCTGCCGTACCCGCCGCCTTCTTCGGTGCCAGCTCCAGCGCCTGCAGGCCGATCAGCATCACCGGGCCGTAGATCAGGAAGCCAATCGACACCAGGGCGATCATGTCTACCGTCGGGTTGCCGGCTGGGTTGAGCCAGTACACCAGCGTCGCCACGGTCACCAGGGCCATGAACACCATGCCGGTCAGGCCACGGTTGCCACGGAAGATCTTGTCGGACATCCAGCCGCACAACAGCGTGCCCGGAATACCCGCCCACTCGTAGAAGAAATACGCCCACGAGGATTTGTCCACGGTGAAGCCCTTCGCTTCCTTGAGGTAGGTCGGTGCCCAGTCCAGCACACCGTAACGCAGCAGGTAGACGAAGACGTTGGCCAAGGCGATGTACCAGAGCATCTTGTTGCGCAGCACGTACTTGACGAAGATTTCCTTGGCGCTGAATTCCTTCTCGTGGCTGGCGTCGTAGCCCTCCGGATAGTCGTTCTTGTACTTCTCGATCGGCGGCAGGCCAACCGATTGCGGGGTGTCGCGCATAGTGGCGAAGGCGAACACCGCCACGGCCAGGGCCACGGCCGCTGGCACGTAGAACGCCGCGTGCCAGTCATTGAACAAGCCCATGCCGAGCAGGAACAGCGGGCCGATCAGGCCACCGCCCACGTTATGCGCCACGTTCCACAGCGACACCACGCCACCGCGCTCCTTTTGCGACCACCAGTGAACCATGGTTCGGCCACTCGGCGGCCAGCCCATGCCCTGGGCCCAACCATTGATGAACAGCAGGATGAACATGATGGTGACGCTGGACGTGGCCCAGTGTGCGAAACCGAAAATGAACATCACCGCAGCCGAAACCAGCAGGCCGAATGGCAGGAAGTAGCGCGGGTTGGAGCGGTCGGAGACGATGCCCATCAGGAACTTGGACAAGCCATAGGCGATGGCGATCGCCGACAACGCCACACCCAGCTCACCGCGGGTGTAACCCTCTTCGATCAGATAGGGCATGGCCAGGGAGAAGTTTTTGCGCAGCAGGTAGTAACCCGCGTAACCGATGAAGATACCGGCGAAGATCTGCCAGCGAAGGCGTCGGTAGGTGCTGTCTATTTTCTCTTCAGGCAACGGAGCCTGATGCGAAGCAGGGCGAAAGAAAGCAAACATTCCAAAGCTCCAGATTTTTTGTTTTGACTGCGGATGCGAATGTTACAGTTTCATTACCGAAAATAGCACCTGTTTGCACGACCAAACAGCGGAAAATGTTCGACATCGCACATTCCTTTACGAACATGTCGCTTCGGTGCACCTGGGAGGCGCTGTGGGAATTTTTACTTCGCCATCATTGATGACGCATTCGCGGCCGGCGTAGGGCAGGTCTTTGGGAAACGTCCTGCAATCGAAGAGGAAGCTGTCACGTTATGTAAAAACTCACCGCGTCTTAACCTTTTCGTGCTCGCCAGATCTGGCGTGGAGACGCGAAGGAGTGTGGTTATGCGGTGGTTTGTGGTGGCGGCTATGTGGGGTGTGTGCAGCGTTGTGCTTGCCGGGGAGGTGTTTTTGATACCAGCGAATAATCCCACGCCGGCGTACCCGAGGGCACTTTACCTGGCTGGCATCGAGGGGGAGGTCAAGGTCACCATGATCGTGCATGCCGATGGATCGGTCAGCCAAGTATCTGCGCCTGAAGGTGCCCACCCGGAGCTGGTCGAGGCCTCCGTAACGGCGGTCAGGCAATGGAAGTTCAAGCCTTGGGAGATCAGCGACGAGCGTCCGGAGCGTGTCGATGTCGTTGCGCCAATGCTCTTCAGGTTGAGCAGCGATGTGCCGCTTGATGCGAACGAAATATTGAAAAAAGTGCTCTGTTCCGACCTCAGTAGTGAGGCAAAGAACTACGCGCAAAGTGACTGGGTCGATATGAACTTCTTTTTTTGGGCGCGCAGTTACCTGGCTCATTCCATCGCGTCCGGGCTGATGCCCAGAGATAAACGCCTGGAGTTGATCGCCAAACTCAACAGGGGAGTGCCCAGCATTATTCGGCGGTGCAATACGCATCCAACCAGCCGCGCCGTGCGATTTTTCCCGAAAGAAGTGCGTGAACTGCTTTAACAGCGGGGAATTTCGCGAACTTGGAGGCCAGGACAACCCCGGGTTGTCCTGGTCTCTTTACCTCAACCGAACCTCAACCGAACCTCAACGCACCTGCACCACCACCTTCCCGACGGCCTTGCGCTGGCCAAGGTCGTTGATCGCTTGCGCCGCGTTGCTCAGCGGGTAGACCTGTGACACCAGCGGTTTCAACTTGCCTTCGGCGTACCAGCCGAACAGTTGCTGGAAGTTGGCGGCGTTGTCCTGGGGTTGGCGTTGGGCGAAGGAGCCCCAGAACACGCCGACCACTGCGGCGCCCTTGAGCAGGGCGAGGTTGACCGGCAGTTCGGGGATGCGCCCGCTGGCGAAGCCGACTACCAACAGGCGGCCGTTCCAGGCGATGGCGCGCACGGCCTGGTCGAACAGGTCGCCGCCAACCGGGTCGTAAATCACGTCGGCGCCCTGGCCGTCGGTCAGGCGCTTGATTTCGTCCTTGAGACTGGCCTCGCTGTAGTTGATCAGCTCATCGGCGCCGGCTGCCTTGGCGATGGCCAGTTTATCGGCGCTGCCGGCGGCGGCGATCACACGGGCGCCCATGGCTTTGCCGATTTCCACGGCGGCAAGGCCCACTCCGCCCGAAGCGCCGAGTACCAGCAGGGTTTCACCGGGTTGCAGATTGGCCCGTTGCTTGAGGGCGTGCATCGAGGTGCCGTAGGTCATGCTGAAGCCGGCAGCGGTGTTGAAGTCCATGCCGGGCGGGACGGGCAGCACGTTGTAGCCGGGCACCGCGACCTGCTCGGCAAAACTGCCCCAGCCTGTGAGGGCCATGACCCGGTCGCCGACTTTCAGGTGGCTGACCTTTTCGCCCACCGCGCTGACCACGCCGGCGGCTTCACCACCGGGGGAAAACGGGAAGGGCGGCTTGAACTGGTACTTGCCCTCGATGATCAGCGTGTCCGGGAAATTGACGGCGGCGGCGTGTACGTCCAGCAGGATCTCGTTCTTTTTGGCGACAGGGCTGGCGACGTCTTCCAGCACCAGCGATTCGGCAGGGCCGAAGGCTTTGCACAGCACGGCTTTCATCAGGGCTATTCCTTTTGTAGTGATGGCCGATAAGTGTAGGTGTGAGTGTCGACGGGTCAACGAGCATGCCTGGCCCTGATAGTCAGCCATAAGCTTGTACTTGCGCGGCGGGCCGTTATGCTAGGCCGCAAACCGGATTGAGGAGCGAATTGTGAAAGCGTGGATCATGTTGTTGCTGGCCCTGTCCCTGCCTGTGACGGCCGTGGCTGAAGAGGCCAAGGAAGGCGCGGCGCCGAAGGTCAATTACATCACCTTGAGCCCGCCGTTCGTGGGTAACTATGGCCTGGATGGCACGCCCAAGCTCAAGGTCTACAAGGCCGATGTGGCGTTGCGCGTGACGGGTGACGAAGCGACCAAACTGGTCAAGGCCAACGAGCCGTTCATCCGTAATCAGCTGGTGCAGCTGTTTGCGCAGCAGACCACCGAGACCATGAACAATCTTGAAGCCAAGGAAAAGCTGCGTCAGGAAGCATTGAAGCTGACCCAGCAGATCATGAACGACGAAACCGGCAAGCCGGTGGTCGAGGACCTGTTGTTCAACAACCTGATCATTCAGTAAAGCCGCTGCTCCTGCGGCTGAGGGCTTCGGTTCAGGACGCGAGGCTTTTGCGAAAGCGCATCAGCGCAATGGCGAAGAACAGCACTCCGATGGTCGTGAGCGCGAGCAGGTCCGGCCAGACTACGTTCAGGCTGGCGTCGCGAAACAGGATGGCGGCGCCCAGGCTGACGAAGTGGGTCGAGGGTGAGCCCTGCATCACCCATTGCAGCCACTGCGGCATGCTGTCCAACGGGGTGCTACCCCCGGACAGCAGTAACATCGGGATGATGACCGGGATTACCAGCAAGCCGAACTGCGGCGTCGAGCGTGCCAGGGTGGCGAGGAAAATCCCCAGCGAGGTGCTGGCGAACAAGTAGCACGCTGTCACCAGCAAAAACAGCGGCAGCGAACCCGCCAGTGGCACGCCCAGTGCGCCCTTTACGATCACTTCCAGCGACAGCCAGGTGCACAGCACCACGACCAGCATATTGCTCCAGATCTTCGCCAGCATGATTTCCACGGCCGTCAATGGCAGCACCAGCAAATGGTCGAGCGTGCCGTGCTCGCGCTCTCGCAGCAGTGCGGTGCCGGTGAGGACGATGGCGAGGATGGTGATGTTGTTGACGATCTGGATCACTGCCAGGAACCATCCCCCCTCCAGATTGGTGTTGAAGAGCGCACGGGTGGTCAGCAGTGCGGGTGCCTTGCTGGCTGCATTACCCTGGCCGGCGTATTCGAGCAACTCCCGCTGGAAAATTCGCCCTATGTAACCGGCGCCCATGAACGCCTGGCTCATTGCCGTGGCATCGACGTTGACTTGCACGGCGGGCTGGCGACCGGCGAGCAGGTCGGCCTGAAAATTAGCAGGCACATTGATGACGAACGTGTACTGGCCGCCGTCCATCACTTGGTCCAGTTGCCCATAGGGCAGTGCCGCCGGCGGCTGGAATTCAGGTGGTCGAAGCGCTTGTGCCAATTGCCGCGACAACGGGGTGTGGTCTTCGTCCACCATGGCAACGCTGGCGTTGTGCACACCGATCACCGAGCCTGCCGCGGGCATGTAGATCGCCACGGTGAACGCGTAGAACAGGAACAGTAGCAGGACGCTGTCATGACGCAGGCTGGTGAGTTCCTTGAAACCCAGGCGAAGGATGTGAGCGAGCTTGTGCATCAGGCCTCCTGCTTTTTCAGCATCACCAGGCTGAGCCCAGTGAACACGAAGAAAAACCCGAATAATGCCAGGCATTGTGGCCAAAGCTGGCGCAGGTCCAGGGCCTTGGTGAATGTGCCGACAGCGATGTCGAGGAAGTGCCCGGCCGGGAACAGCGTACCCATCACTGAAGCCGCGCCCTCAAGGGACGAGCGTGGCACAATCAGCCCGGAAAACTGGATCGTGGGCAGGCTGGTGATGATCATGGTGCCCAGGATGGCGGCGATCTGCGTGCGGGTGAATGCCGAGATCAACAGGCCCATGCTGGTCGTCGCCAGCACGTAAAGCAGACCGCCAAAGGCAAGGGTCGGCAAGCTGCCCTTGAACGGTACACCGAACAGCCAGCGATTCATGGCCACCAGCAGCGCCAGGTTGACCAGGCTGATGACGAGGTAGGGAGCCTGTTTACCCAGCAGGAATTCGAGGCGGGTCAGGGGCGTGGCATAGAAGTTGGTGATCGAGCCCAGTTCTTTCTCGCGCACAATGCCGAGCGCCGTCAGCATTGCCGGGATAAATGCCAGGATCAACGCCATGACGCCGGGGCCTATGGCATTCACGCTGACCACATCCTGGTTGTAACGGAAGCGGGTTTCCAGCCGGGCGGGTGCGAGTTGACGCAGCGCAGGACTGCTCTGTTCGGCCAGTTGCTCCAGGTTGGCTTGATGCACCGCCTCCACGTAATTGCGGCTGGTCTCGGCGCGAAACGGCATGCCCCCGTCAAGCCAGGCTGCCACGACCGGTTGACGGCCCGCGTACAAGTCCCTGCCAAAACCTGCCGGTATCTCCAGCGCCAGTTTTATTTCCGAGCGTTGAAGGCGGCGGTGCAGCTCATTGGCGCTGCGGATAGGGGGTTGCTCATCGAAATAACGAGAGCCGCGATAAGCTTCCAGGTAAGCCCGGCTTTGCGGCGTCTGATCCTGGTCGTAGACCGCGAAGGCCAGCTTTTCAACGTCCAGGGAGATGCCGTAGCCGAAAATCACCATCATGAAGATGGCGCCGAGCAGGGCAAACGCCATGCGTACTTTGTCACGCAACAGTTCCTTGCCTTCCCGGCTGGCGACCGCCATCAGACGCCCGAGGCTGAAGTGACTCTCGTTCGCTGGCATGGCGGGCAGGACAGATGACGTCGAGGATTCGCCAGGCGTCGGTGTGGCGAGGTTGCCTTGCGCTTGCTCCAGGCAGGTCACAAACGCGGCTTCAAGGGTTTCGCCCATGAACTGCTGCTGCAATGCCGCAGGTGTGTCGCAAGCCAATACCTTGCCTGCGTGCATCAACGAAATGCGATCGCAACGCTGCGCTTCGTTCATGAAGTGGGTCGAGAGGAAAATGGTTACGCCCTGCTCACGGGACAGTTCGATCAACAATCGCCAAAAGTCATCCCGGGCGGCGGGGTCTACACCGGATGTCGGTTCGTCGAGGATCAACACTTCCGGGCGATGAAGCACTGCCACGGCAAGAGATAACCGCTGGCGTAAGCCCAGGGGTAGCGCGCCGGACTGCTGGTCGGCCACGGTGTCCAGGTTGAAGCGTCGGATCAGTTCGTCGATGCGTTGTGAGCTCTGGTCTTTTGGCAGGTCGAACAGCCGCGCGTGCAATGCCAGGTTCTGTCGAACGCTGAGTTCGCCGTACAACGAAAAGTTCTGCGACATGAAGCCGACCCGCTTACGCGTGGCCAGGTCCTTGGCGTTCACCGGCTTACCCAGCAGCATGGCCCTGCCTTCCGAGGCGGGCATCAGGCCGGTGAGGACCTTCATGGTGGTGGTCTTGCCGCAGCCGTTGGAACCAAGAAAGCCGAAAATTTCGCCACGACCAATGGCGAAGCTGACCTTGTTCACGGCGGTGAAGTCGCCAAAGCGCAGCGTCAGGTCATGGGCCTCGATGGCGATGTCGGTGGCGTTGCCGCTCAGGGGCGGGATCACCAGCGGCTGATTGTCGTGACGGCTGTCACCCTGGAAGTGGGTAAAGGCCACATCGAGTTTGCCGCTCGGGGTGGTCGCGGCCAGTTCCCGGCTCAAGCCGGCAGCAATCAGCTTGCCTTTGTCGAGCATCAGGCAGTGCTCGAACTGCTCGGCCTCCTCCATGTAGGCGGTCGCCACCAGCAGCGTCAATTGAGGGCGCTGGCGTCGCACGTCATCCACCAGTTCCCAGAAATGCAGGCGCGACAGCGGGTCGACACCTGTGGTCGGCTCATCGAGGATCAGCAGATCCGGCTCATGGATCAATGCACAACACAGCCCCAGCTTTTGCTTCATGCCACCGGACAGTTTTCCGGCCGGTCGGTCGGTGAACCGAAGCAGGTCGGTGGCCAGCAGCAGGTTGTGCATGCGCTGGTCGCATTCGGCTGTCGACAGGCCGAACAGGGTGGCAAAAAACTGGATGTTCTCGCGGATCGATAACTCTGGATAAAGGTTGCCGCCCAGGCCCTGAGGCATAAAAGCGATGCGCGCATAGAGGGTGTTGCGATGGCGACGATCCTGGATCGGACCGTTCAGCACCTGTAACTGGCCTTGCTGGAGCTTTTTCACCCCGGCAATCAGCCCCAATAGGCTCGATTTGCCAGCCCCATCGGGGCCGATCAGCCCGCAGCGGGTGCCAGCGGGCAGCTCGAATGCGATGTCGCTCAGTGCGGATTGTTTGCCGTACCGATGGTGGGCCGCGTTCGCGTGAACCGCGAGGCCGTTCATTGCAGGTTGACCGGCCAATCAACGCTTGCAGTGCGCACGTACCCGGCGCCGGGCATGCCGGGTTTGACCTGGGGCGGTGCGCTCGGGTCGGTCAGGCGCAATTTGACACGAAATACCAGTTTTTGTCGTTCGTCGCGAGTCTCGACTTCCTTGGGCGTGAATTGCGACTTGGCGGCTACGAAGCTGATTTTCGCCGGCAGCGGGTGATCGGGCAGGGCATCGAGCAAGATCCGTGCTTCATCACCCACCGCCAGGCGCCCGGTCACCGATGCGGGGAGGTAAAGATTCATGTATTGGTCACTTGGATCGATCAGCAGCAACACCCGTCCCCCGGCACCCAGTACTTCACCGGGCTCGGCCATGCGCAACTGGATGATGCCGTCGATGGGCGCGCGCAAGCTGCTGTCGTCAATTTCGCTCGTCAACTGCGCGACTTGCGCCTGGGCCGCGCCAATTGCCGCACTCACCGCTGAGACCTGGGCGCGGGCGGCGGTGACAGCGGCGTTGGCGGTGCCAATTCGAGACTGTTGCTGATCGATGATCTGGGCGCTGACAAAGCCATGCTTGAGCAGCGCCTGGGATCGACTGAGTTCCTGCTGTGCCAGCAGTTGCTCGCTCAGGCGCAATTGCACATTGGCTTGCGCGGCCGCCAGGTTTTCCCGGGCGCGCAATACTTCAGCTTCAGCCTGGTTACGCTGGGCTTCGAGGGTGCGGGTATCCATGCGGGCGAGCAATTGCCCTTTGCTGACCTTGTCGCCTTCATCGACCAGCACCTCAGCCAGTCGTCCGGGCGTTTTGCTGGCGATCTGCACTTCGGTAGCCTCCAGGCGTCCATTGCCGACATACAGGCCATCGGGCAAACGGTCATGCATGGATTTCCAGTAACCGAAACCACCGGCTGCCAGCAGCAGAACACCTAAAGCGCTGGCGAAAACAATCGAAGAACGGCTGGGCGTAGACATGTGGGCATCCTGCGGCTGTTGAGTCCTAGTCTGGTCGATCGAACGTGTGGACGTTTTGATGCCAGTCAACTGCGTTGTCTTGTAGGGTGAGCGCGTCGAACCGTTGCTCCTGCCGTTAACGCATCTCCAGGACTGCGGCCCACTGCTGGGCGGTCACCGGCATCACCGACAGCCGTGACCCTTTCTGCACCAGGGGCATTTCTGCCAGCGCGGCCTGCTGTTTGAGGTAATCGAGCTTCAGCACCCGGGAAAACGTCTGCACATGCGCCACGTCAATGGCGCTCCACGGGTTTTTCTCTACGCTGGCCTTCGGGTCGTGGTAAGGACTTTCGGGGTTCAGGGCTGTCGGGTCGGGATAGGCCGCTTGGACAATTTTACCGATTCCGGCGATTCCGGGTTCCGGGCAACTGGAATGATAGAAGAAGAACTCGTCGCCAATCGCCATGGACCGCAGGAAGTTGCGCGCCTGATAGTTGCGAACACCGTCCCAGCGCGCTTTGCCAAGGTGCTCAAGCCCCTTGATTGACAGTTCGTCGGGCTCGGATTTCATCAGCCAGTAGGCCATGGGTTTTGCTCCTTGCGGGTCGAGTGGGCAAGTTGTCGGGCAATTTTATGACAAACCGACGGTCGGTTGACGCCAGCGTTTGCGTGTCAGTTCACGTTGTCGCAAAATGCCGGCCTTCTTAGCTTGACACTGCTGCACGGCCTACACCTACAACGGAAACCGCTGCTGTCATCGTGTTGATATGCCTTTGGGGGGCAGTCGATGAAACGCAAACCGGATTTACTATGGATTTTGGTTATTTTGTTTGGCCTTGGCGTCGTGACCACGGGCTATGCCCAAAGTCTGTGGAGCAGCAAGACCGACGCGCCGATTGAAATCGCGCAACAACAGTCGACAGCTTTCAAGCGCTGACCTGTTTTTTCGACGCCGCTGATCCCAGTGGCGTCTAGCCTGCGTAGTACCAGGCCTTGTCCGTGACCGTTCCCTGCAACGGCACATCCCAGCTCGCTTGCGCCAATCGCTCAACCTTCTGGCATTCATGGGCCAGCCCCAGCAGTGTCGGCTTGCGCCAGTTTTGGCGCCGCGACAGATACGCCAGGCTGCGGTCGTAGAAACCACCACCCATGCCCAGGCGACCGCCCACATCGTCAAAGCCCACCAGCGGCAACAACACCAGGTCCAGTGCCCAGACCTTACGCTGGCGAGCGAGATTTGCCCGTGGCTCAAGGATGCGGAAACGGTTGGGCTTGAGCTTCTCGCCGGGGCGAATGCGCTGGAAGACCATTTTGGTTCGGGGCCATGCGCTGAGCACGGGCAGATACGTCGCCTTGCCGCGACGTTGAGCGGCCCGCAGCAACACGCGCGGATCGATTTCACCGTCGGTCGGTAAATAAAGGGAGATGTGCCTGGCGCGGCGAAACAGTGGCTGTTGTGCCAGTTGTTTGTATAACCCGCGAGCCGCCTGGCGCTGCTGGCTGGGTGTCAGTGCGCGGCGCGCCTTGCGCAGCATGCGTCGAAGTTGCGGGCGGGGAAGCAGCGCAGGTTCGGTCATGGATTCAGGCTTCGGCAGTGCGGGCAGCGCCCATAAAAAAGCCGATGCCGGTGTTTGAACCGGCATCGGACTGCAATCAGGCTCCCCGGATGAACCGCTGCTGACTTAGCCCTTGAACCCGAAAGTTCAAGGTGGAAGAAGCAGTAGGCTTTAAGGCTTTCCGTCTAGCGGACATGCACACCAGCCCAACGTGCAACTTCCAGGGTAGTGCGAATCGGCTCAGGGACGTGGTCAACTGGCAAGCACCCCAGGGAGTGTTGCGAGTATAACCCAAGCGGCCCGACGAATCAGCCCCTGACGGCCGGATCGGTGGCCAATACCAGATCAACGCGATCGAGCAGGTCGCGAACCTGCTCGCGGGTTGCGCTGCTGACCGGCACGTCTGTTCGTTCGGTCTTGTGCAGCATTTCGTGGGTGATGTTCAGGGCGGCCATCACGGCGATCCGGTCAGCGCCAATGACTTTGCCGCTGCTGCGGATTTCACGCATCTTGCCATCCAGGTAACGGGCAGCACTCACCAGATTGCTGCGCTCTTCCTGTGGGCAGATGATCGAATACTCTTTGTCGAGGATCTGCACGGTGACGCTATTGCTTGAACTCATGAGTCTTGCTCCAGGGCCTTGAGGCGCGAAATCATCGATTCGACCTTACGCCGGGCGATTTCGTTTTTTTCAATGAGGTGAGCGCGTTCCTCGCGCCAGGTTTTTTCCTGAGCTAGTAGGAGTGCGTTTTGACTCTTAAGTTGCTCGACCCGATCAATCAGCAGTTCGAGTCTGGCCATCAGCGCTTGCAGGTCGGTGTCTTCCATTGTGTCCACTGAAAATGTCTGATGGGGGGACGGCCCCTGTAGGAGCGAGCTTGCTCGCGATGGTCGTCAACGATACCGCTGGATCCCTGACACCCCGCAGCGATCTCGAGTTCATCGCGAGCAAGCTCGCTCCTACAGAGGAGTCGATGTAGGATACAAGGCCTTCATTCTAGACATTGCGCCGTCTGGCGCCTAGCAGCCCATGCCTATTCAGAATTCCCCGTACCAAGCCTTCGCCACCCTGCTGTCCTCCAGTGGTCACTCCGTCTCGCCTGCCGAACTGCATGGCCTGCTCCTGGGCCGCAGTTGCGCCGGTGCCGGTTTTGATGCCGAAGGCTGGCTCATCGATGCCGCCGAGTTGCTCGAGAGCGAGCCGCAGGACAACGTTCGCAACGCCTTGATCGGCCTTCAGGAAATGGTCAAGGGCGAACTCACCGGTGATGACGTGACCGTGGTCCTGCTGCTGCCGACCGATGATGCGCCGCTGGCTGACCGTGCTGCGGCACTGGGTCAATGGTGCCAAGGCTTCCTCAGCGGTTTCGGCCTCAACTGCCGCGACAGTAGCATGCTGAGCACCGAGGCCACCGAAGTGTTGCAGGATCTGTCTGCGATATCCCAGGTGCAAGATGCGCTGGAAGAGTCCGACGACGGCGAAAACGACTACATGGAAGTGATGGAATACCTGCGCGTCGCGCCGCTGTTGCTGTTCTCGGAAACCCGTAAGTCGGACACCCCGGCTGCTGCCAAACCGTCGTTGCATTAATCGCGAGCCAGGAAAAGCCATCTGCCCATGATTCATATCCCGAAATCGGAATACAGCCGTCGCCGCAAGGCCTTGATGGCGCAGATGGAACCCAACAGCATCGCCATACTGCCCGCCGCCGCGGTGGCCATCCGCAACCGCGACGTCGAGCATGTCTACCGCCAGGACAGCGATTTCCAGTACCTCAGCGGCTTTGGGGAACCACAGGCGGTCATCGTGCTGATGCCCGGTCGCGAGCATGGCGAGTACCTGTTGTTCTGCCGTGAGCGCAACGCCGAGCGAGAGCTCTGGGACGGCCTGCGTGCCGGCCAGGAAGGTGCGATCCGCGACTTCGGCGCTGACGACGCCTTTCCCATTACCGATATTGACGACATCCTGCCGGGCCTGATCGAAGGGCGCGACCGGGTGTATTCAGCCATGGGCAGCAACCCCGAGTTTGACCGGCACCTGATGGACTGGATCAATGTGATCCGCTCCAAGGCGCACCTGGGGGCGCAGCCGCCGAACGAATTCGTTGCGCTGGATCATCTGCTTCACGACATGCGCCTGTATAAATCGGCGGCAGAAGTGAAGGTGATGCGCGAAGCTGCGCGGATTTCCGCCCAGGCGCATATCCGGGCGATGCAGGCCAGCCGGCCGGGGCTGCATGAGTTCAGTCTCGAAGCCGAGCTTGATTACGAGTTCCGCAAGGGTGGAGCGAAGATGCCGGCGTACGGTTCGATCGTTGCATCCGGACGTAACAGTTGCATCCTGCATTACCAGCAGAATGACGCCGTGCTCAAGGATGGCGACCTGGTGCTGATCGACGCCGGTTGCGAAATCGATTGCTACGCCAGTGACATCACCCGAACCTGGCCGGTCAACGGCAAGTTTTCCGCCGAGCAGAAGGCCATCTACGAGCTGGTACTGGCATCGCAACAGGCCGCCTTCGCCGAGATCGCGCCGAACAAACACTGGAACCAGGCGCACGAAGCGACGGTCCAGGTGATAACCGCCGGGCTGGTGAAGCTCGGGCTCTTGCAGGGCGACGTTGACGAATTGATCGCCAGCGAAGCCTACCGGGCGTTTTACATGCACCGTGCCGGCCATTGGCTGGGCATGGATGTCCATGACGTCGGCGAGTACAAGGTCGGCGGCGAGTGGCGCGTGCTGGAGGTCGGCATGGCGCTCACCGTGGAGCCGGGGATCTACATTGCCCCGGACAACACGAACGTGGCGAAGAAATGGCGCGGCATAGGCGTGCGCATCGAGGACGACGTGGTGGTGACCAAGACCGGTTGTGAAATCCTGACCCATGGCGTGCCGAAAACGGTCGCCGAAATCGAGGCCCTGATGGCCCAAGCACGGACACAAGCGGCATGAGTCGAGTCAATCTGGCAATCATCGGTGGCGGTCTGGTCGGCGCCAGTCTGGCGTTGGCGTTGCAGGCCGGGGCCAAGGCCCGCGGCTGGAAGATCGTGCTGATCGAACCGTTTGCCCCGGGCGACAGCTACCAGCCGAGCTACGACGCGCGGTCTTCGGCACTGTCTTACGGCGCCAAGCAGATTTATCAGCGGTTGGGCCTGTGGCAGGAAATCTCCCGCCGCGCCGAGCCGATCAAGCAGATCCATGTGTCCGACCGTGGCCGCTTCTCCACCGCGCGCCTCTCTGCCATGGAAGAGGGCGTACCGGCGCTGGGGTATGTGGTCGAAAATGCCTGGCTGGGTCAATGCCTGTGGCAAGGCCTGGACAAGGATGTGGTCACCTGGCGCTGCCCGGCGCAAGTGACTCACCTGCAGCCGCTGACCGACGGCTATCGCCTGACCCTCAACGATGAAACCACCCTGGAATGCGACCTCGCGGTACTCGCCGATGGCGGCCGTTCCGGCTTGCGCGAGCAACTGGGGATTGGTGTTCGCCAACGTCCTTACAACCAGAGCGCGCTGATTGCCAACATCACCCCGAGCGAAGCGCACAACGGAATGGCCTTCGAACGTTTCACCGACGATGGCCCGATGGCCTTGCTGCCGCTGGCGGACAACCGCTGTGCGCTGGTCTGGACCCGACTGGGAATGGACGCGCAACGGCTGGCAGCGCTGGATGAGCGCAGTTTTCTCCACGAGTTGCAGAATGTGTTCGGCTACCGCCTCGGCACCTTGAAACAGGTGGGGGCGCGGCATCTCTACCCGCTGACCCTGGTTGAAGCCGAGGAGCAGGTGCGTCCGCATCTGGCGGTCCTGGGCAATGCCGCCCATAGCCTTCACCCGATTGCCGGCCAGGGTTTCAACCTGTCGCTGCGCGATGCCCAGGCGTTGGCCGATACGTTGCTGGCCAGCGATAAACCGCTGGGCGACTTTGCGACGTTGCAGGCTTACCGCGAACGTCAGCGCCTGGACCAGAGCCTGACGGTGGGTTTTTCCGATCAGGTCACGCGGTTGTTCGGCAGCAGCTTGCCGCTGGTGTCGCTGGGCCGCAACATCGGACTGCTCGGTCTCGACCTGCTGCCGCCGGCCAAGCGCTGGTTCGCCCGTCAGGCCATGGGCCTGGGTACGCGGTCTGATGCTTAAGGCGTTGACCGACAGGTTCGGCAAGGCGCGATTGCTGCGTTGGGCCATGACGTTTTATCCGCCCTACCTGGGCGCCGGAGTTCGGGTGCGGCACATCAGTGACGATTTCCGCGACATCCAGGTGTCCATGGGGCTTGGCTGGTACAACCGCAATTACGTCGGTACGCAATTCGGCGGCAGCCTGTATTCGATGGTCGATCCGTTCTACATGCTGATGCTGATGGAAAATCTCGGCCGCCGTTACATTGTCTGGGACAAGGCGGCCGACATCGACTTCATCTCGCCGGGTAAAGGCCCGGTGTTCGCCAGTTTCAGGGTCGACGAGACCCTGCTCGACGAGATTCGCCGGCAGACGGCGACGGGCGAAAAATTCCTGCCGCAATTGCAGGTCGATATTCACGACGGCGCCGGCACCCTTGTGGCGCGGGTGCGCAAAACCCTTTACGTGCGGCTCAAACCGCAAACGAGACAGGCTTAAAGCATGGATATGCGCGCAGATCTGCTGATTGTCGGTGCCGGAATGGTCGGCAGCGCCCTGGCGCTGGCGTTACGCGACAGCGGGCTGAACATCCTGCTGCTGGACGGCAGCCCGATGACGGTCAAACCCTTCGATGCGCAGGCGCCATTCGAGCCGCGGGTGAGCGCGCTGTCGGCGGCCAGCCAGCGGATTCTCGAGCGGCTGGGCGCCTGGGAAGGCATCGCCAAACGACGCAGCAGCCCGTATTCGGACATGCATGTGTGGGATGGCAGCGGCACCGGGCAGATCCATTTCAGCGCCGCCAGTGTGCATGCCGAGGGGCTGGGGCATATCGTGGAGAATCGCGTGGTGCAGGACGCCTTGCTCGACTGCCTGCACGACAGCGACCTGGGCCTGTTGGCGGGTGCGCGGCTGGAACAGATGCGCCGCTCGGGCGATGACTGGCTGCTGACCCTGGCCGACGGCCGCCAATTACGCGCGCCGCTGGTGATTGCTGCGGATGGTGCCAACTCGGCGGTGCGGCGCCTGACGGGCATGGCCACACGCGAATGGGATTATCTGCATCACGCCATCGTTACCAGCGTGCGCAGCTCCAATGCGCACCAGATGACGGCCTGGCAACGTTTCACCGATAACGGGCCATTGGCGTTTCTGCCACTGGAGCGCGATGGCCAGCAGGATTGGTGCTCGATCGTCTGGTCGACGACGCCGGGCGAAGCCGAACGCTTGATGGCACTGGATGACGACAGCTTCTGTCATGAACTGGAGCGCGCCTTCGAAGGCCGTCTGGGTTCGGTCATCAGCGCCGATCCTCGCCTGTGTGTGCCGCTGCGTCAGCGTCATGCCAAGCGTTACGTGGCTGAAGGCCTGGCGCTGATCGGCGACGCGGCCCACACCATTCACCCGTTGGCCGGGCAGGGCGTGAACCTGGGCTTCCTTGATGCCGCGGTACTCGCCGAAGTATTGCTGCAAGCGACCGAGCGTGGCGAGCGGCTGGCCGATGTGAAAGTGTTGAGCCGCTTCGAACGTCGGCGCATGCCGCACAACCTGGCGTTGATGGCGGCGATGGAGGGCTTCGAGCGTTTATTCCAGGCCGATCCGTTGCCGGTGCGATGGCTGCGTAATGTCGGGCTGAAAATGATCGATCAGATGCCGGAGGCCAAGGCGCTCTTCGTGCGCGAGGCGCTAGGACTGACCGGGGATTTGCCGGCGTTGGCCAAGGCCTGAGATTTTTGCAGGGGCTGACGGCCCTATCGCGGGCAAGCCCGCTCCTACAGTGGAACCTATACCCCTGTGGGAGCGGGCTTGCCCGCGATAGGGTCGCACATTCTCCACACACTTCAGGCTGTGCAACATCTGGTAACGCCTCCGCCAACTGTTCGATTGAGATGGTAAATGTGAGTCTTTATCATTTGGCCTCACTTTTCCTGATCGAGAGTTGGCTCCCATGTTGGCATCGAAGCGTCTATTGACGGCACTCGCCCTGACCCTGATTGGCAGCACCGCCGCCCAGGCTGCTGACGAGGTGGTGGTCTACTCCTCACGTATCGACGAGCTGATCAAGCCCGTGTTCGATGCCTACACCGCGAAAACCGGGGTGACGGTCAAATTCATCACCGACAAGGAAGCGCCATTGATGCAGCGCATCAAGGCCGAGGGTGAAAATGCCACCGCCGACCTGCTGCTGACCGTCGATGCCGGCAACCTCTGGCAGGCCGAGCAGATGGGTATCCTGCAGCCCTTCACCTCGAAAACCATCGACACCAACATCCCGCCGCAGTACCGCGCTTCCAGCCATGCCTGGACCGGCCTGAGCCTGCGGGCCCGGACAATCGCCTACTCCACCGTGCGGGTGAAACCGGGCGAGTTGACCACCTATGAAGCCCTGGCCGACAAAAACTGGGAAGGCCGCCTGTGCCTGCGTACCGCCAAGAAGGTCTACAACCAGTCCCTGACCGCGACCATGATCGAAACCCACGGTGCCGAGAAAACCGAGAAGATCCTCAAGGGCTGGGTCAATAACCTCTCCACCGACGTGTTCTCCGACGACGTGGCGGTGCTGGAAGCAATCAACGCCGGTCAGTGCGATGTCGGCATCGTCAACACCTACTACTATGGCCGTCTGCACCAACAGAAGCCTGATCTGCCAGTGAAATTGTTCTGGCCAAACCAGGCGGATCGCGGCGTGCACGTCAACCTGTCGGGCATCGGCCTGACCAAGCACGCGCCGCATCCAGAGGCAGCGAAGGCACTGGTGGAGTGGATGACCACCGCCGAAGCCCAAAAGATCTTTGCTGACGTGAACCAGGAGTTCCCGGCCAACCCTGCCGTGCAGCCGTCCGCTGAAGTGGCCGCGTGGGGCAAGTTCGTCGCCGACACCCTGCCGGTGGAAGTCGCCGGCAAGCGCCAGGCTGAAGCCATCCGCATGATGGATCGGGCTGGCTGGAACTGACGCCACCGTTATACTGCGCGCCCTGATCGTGCCCACGCCTGTCGTGGGCACGATCATTTTTCAACGAGAGCTTTTTCCTTGGCCCACCCCGCCCAACGCCGTTGGTATCCCCTGGTCTTCGCCATCGCTGCGCTGGTCCTGTTGCCCCTGAGCGTTCTGCTGCTGTCCTGGCAAACCATCGATCAACAGATCTGGTCCCACCTTTGGGAGACCCAGATGCCGCGACTCTTGGGCAACACGGTGACGTTGGTGCTGGGCGTCGGTATTGGCGTGACGCTGCTGGGTGTCAGCCTGGCCTGGCTCACCAGCCTGTGCGAATTCCCTGGCCGCAAATGGCTGGATTGGGCGTTGATGCTGCCATTCGCGATTCCAGCCTACGTGCTGGCCTTCGTTTTCGTCGGCCTGCTGGATTTCGCCGGGCCGGTGCAAACACTGATGCGCGAATGGTTTGGCGCGGGGTTGCGGCTGCCGCGCGTGCGCTCCACGGGCGGCGTCATCCTTGTGCTGGTGCTGGTTTTCTATCCGTATGTCTACCTGCTGGCGCGCACGGCGTTCCTGGCGCAGGGCAAAGGTCTGATGGAAGCCGCGCGGGTGCTTGGCCAGTCGCCCTGGCAGGCGTTCTGGCGTGTCGCGCTCCCGATGGCCAGGCCGGCCATTGGCGCCGGAGTCGCGTTGGCGCTGATGGAAACCCTGGCGGATTTCGGCGCGGTGTCGGTGTTCAACTTCGACACGTTCACCACTGCGATCTACAAGACCTGGTACGGATTTTTCAGCCTGTCCTCGGCGGCGCAACTGGCCAGTCTGCTGTTGTTGGTGGTGATGCTGGTGCTCTACGGTGAGCGGCGTGCCCGTGGGGCCAATCGTGCGAGCAACGAGCGACCGCGGGTCAAGGCGTTGTATCACCTGCGAGGTTTCAAGGCGCTGGTGGCGATGAGCTGGTGCGGCCTGGTATTCGCCTGCGCCTTCGTCATTCCCATGCTGCAACTGGTGGTGTGGTTCTGGCAGCGCGGTCGTTTCGATCTGGACGAGCGCTACACCGGGTTGATTGTCCACACGCTGTATCTTGGGGCAATGGCCGCGCTGATCACTGTCGGTGTCGCGTTGATACTGGCGTTTGCCGGTCGACTGGCGCCAACCCGTGCAATCCGCTCAGGCATCAGCCTGGCCAACCTGGGGTACGCGTTGCCCGGTTCAGTGCTGGCGGTGTCGATCATGCTGGCGTTCAGTTACCTGGACCGCGAGCTGGTGATTCCCGTTTCGGGTTGGCTGGGCGGTGCAGGCAAGCCATTGCTGCTGGGCAGTCTGGCCGCCCTGTTGCTGGCTTACCTGGTGCGCTTCATCGCCGTGGCATTCGGCCCCTTGGAAAGCAGTCTGGCGCGAATACGGCCATCTTTGCCCGAAGCGGCCCGTAGCCTCGGCGTCAGCGGCCCGCGACTGTTTTTCAAAGTGTATCTGCCGTTGTTGCTGCCGGGCACTTTGAGCGCGGCGTTGCTGGTGTTTGTCGATGTGCTCAAGGAAATGCCCGCGACCCTGCTGATGCGCCCGTTTGGCTGGGACACGCTGGCGGTGCGGATCTTTGAAATGACCAGCGAAGGGGAATGGGCGAGAGCGTCCCTGCCAGCGCTGACGCTGGTTTTGGTCGGGCTGTTGCCGGTCATCGGATTGATCCGACGTTCGGCCCATCAAAACAGCTAGGTGCCAGTCCTACACCTTGAGGCTACAATGCGCGGCATTCGGTGCGGTCCGTCTCACAGACCCGGTTGCTGAAAGCGGCGCAAAGCCCTTATCCAAAGGTCTTGATACCGTGCAGCGCCGGCCCGTACCCTCGCCAAGCCCGGAAGGAGAAACCCATGGGACAGCGTACGCCTCTGTATGACCTTCACCTCGCGCTGGGCGCGAAGATGGTCGATTTTGGCGGTTGGGACATGCCTTTGCATTACGGCTCGCAAGTCGAGGAACACCATCAGGTGCGCCGCGATTGCGGGGTTTTTGATGTCTCCCACATGACCGTGATCGATGTCAGCGGCGCGCAGGCCAAGACCTGGCTCCAGCATTTGCTGGCCAACGACGTCGAACGCCTGCACAGCGCTGGTCGCGCCTTGTACAGCACCATGCTCAACGAGCACGGCGGCATCGTCGACGACATGATCGTCTACCGCCTCGATGACGGCTATCGGCTGGTGGTCAACGCGTCTACCCGTGATCAGGACCTGGCGTGGATGCAGGCCCACCTCGACGGTTATGACGTGCAACTGCACGAGCGCCCGGAACTGGCGATGCTGGCCATCCAGGGGCCTCACGCCCGGCACAAGATCAGCGAACTGGTCACCCAGTCCCGCAGTCACCTGATTCAACTGCTCAAGCCCTTCGAAGGCCAGGCCGATGGTGACTGGTTCATCGCACGCACCGGCTATACCGGCGAAGATGGGCTGGAGATCATCCTGCCGGCCGATCAGGCCCCGGGCTTCTTCAACGACCTTGTGGGAGCGGGCATCTCGCCAATTGGACTGGGCGCGCGCGATACCCTTCGGGTGGAGGCCGGCATGAACCTCTATGGCCAGGACATCCACCAGAACGTCTCGCCGCTGGCGTCGAACATGGCCTGGAGCATTGCCTGGGAACCGACCAGCCGCCAGTTCATCGGTCGCTCGGCCCTGGAAGCCGAACAGGCGGCCGGTGTGCAGCATAAGTTGGTCGGGCTGGTGCTCGAGGAGCGCGGCGTTTTGCGTGCTCATCAGGTGGTTCGCATCGCCAATGTTGGCGAAGGAGAGATCACCAGTGGTAGTTTCTCTCCTACGCTTAGCAAGTCGATCGCACTGGCGCGCGTACCGATGGCCACCGCCGATCGAGCGGAAGTGGAAATCCGTGGCAAATGGTACCCGGTCCGGGTGGTCAAACCGACGTTCGTCCGCCATGGCAAAACCTTGATCTAACCTATTCCGGCGGGCACGACCGCTGACAATTTCCTTGAGGACATAGAACATGAGCGATATCCCTGCCGACCTGCGTTTTGCCGAAAGTCACGAATGGGCCCGCCTGGAAGCCGATGGCACCGTCACCGTGGGCATCAGCGATCACGCTCAGGAAGCCTTGGGCGATGTGGTGTTCGTCGAGCTGACCGAAGTGGGTAAAGTGTTTGCTGCGGGTGATCAATCAGGCGTGGTCGAGTCGGTCAAGGCTGCCTCGGACATCTACTCCCCGGTTGCCGGTGAAGTGATCGCCATCAACGAAGAACTGGGTGGTGCCCCGGAACTGCTCAACTCCGACCCGTACGGCGCCTGGATCTTCAAGCTCAAGCCAAGCAACACTGGCGATCTGGACAAGCTGCTCGATGCAGCGGGCTACAAGGCCGCCATCGGCGAGTAAGCCTGACGCTTCATCCCAAAGCCCCGACCTGTCGGGGCTTTTTCATTGCCATCAGCAACCCCGCGTCATCGTTGCCCTCCGACATCGGCTGCTATGCTGGATTGACCGTGTTGCATCGACGCTGAGCGCCAGTCAAGAGAGAGCCCGTCATGTCCCAGCTGCCGTCCCTGAGCCAGTTACGCGATCCCAATGCTTTCCTGCGCCGTCACCTCGGCCCCGACGCGGCCGAGCAGCAGGCGATGCTCGACAGCCTTGGCCTGGGCAGTCGTGTCGAGCTGATCCAACAAACTGTGCCGCCGAGCATCCTCCTCAACAGGGCGCTCGACTTGCCGCCTGCCCTTGACGAAGAAGCCGCATTGGCCAAGCTGCGCGGTTACGCCGAGCAGAACCAGGTATGGACCAGTTTGATCGGCATGGGCTATCACGGCACGATCACCCCGGCTGTCATCCTGCGCAATGTATTGGAAAATCCCGGTTGGTACACCGCTTACACGCCTTATCAGCCCGAGATCGCCCAGGGCCGACTCGAGGCGCTGCTCAATTTCCAGCAAATGATCATCGACCTGACCGGGTTGGAGCTGGCCAATGCTTCCCTGTTGGATGAGGCCACGGCGGCAGCCGAGGCGATGGCCCTGGCCAAGCGCGTTGCCAAGTCCAGAAGCAATCTGTTTTTCGTTGATGAAGACTGCCACCCCCAGACGATCTCCGTGGTACGGACCCGTGCCGAAGGCTTTGGCTTGGAGTTGATCGTGGACTCGGTGGAAAACCTGAAGCAGCACCAGGTATTCGGTGCGTTGCTGCAATACCCCGACACCCACGGCGAGATTCGCGATCTGCGACCGCTGATCGATCATCTGCACGCCCAGCAAGCGCTGGCCTGCGTCGCCACCGACCTGCTGAGCCTGCTGTTGCTGACGCCACCGGGTGAGTTGGGCGCCGACGTGGTGTTCGGTTCGTCCCAGCGCTTTGGCGTCCCCATGGGCTACGGCGGCCCGCATGCGGCCTTTTTTGCCAGCCGTGACGAGTACAAGCGAGCGATTCCAGGCCGGATCATCGGTGTCTCTAAAGATGCCCGCGGTGGCACCGCATTGCGCATGGCATTGCAGACCCGCGAGCAGCATATCCGGCGGGAGAAGGCCAACTCGAACATCTGCACCGCCCAGGTGTTGCTGGCCAACATCGCCAGTTTTTATGCGGTGTATCACGGCCCGCAAGGTCTTAAACGCATCGCCCAGCGCGTCCACCGGCTCACCTGCATTCTTGCCGCAGGCCTGGAGCGCAATGGCATCAAGCGCCTCAATCAGCACTTTTTCGATACGCTGACGCTGGAGGTGGGCGGTACGCAAACCGCGATCATCGAAAGCGCCCAGGCCGCGCAAATCAACCTGCGCATCCTTGGGCGCGGGCAGCTGGGGTTGAGCCTCGACGAAGCCTGCGATGAAGGCACGGTAGCCAGGCTGTTCGATGTGTTCCTCGGCGCCGACCATGGGCTCGATGTTCAAGCGCTGGACGCTGAGGCACTGCCGGTGGGCATTCCGGATAGTTTGCTGCGCGCCTCGCCGTACCTGCGTCACCCGGTGTTCAACGCGCATCACAGCGAAACCGAGATGCTGCGTTACCTCAAACAGTTGGAGAACAAGGACCTGGCCCTCAATCAGTCCATGATCCCGTTGGGCTCCTGCACCATGAAGCTCAATGCGACCAGCGAGATGATCCCCATCACCTGGCCACAGTTCGCCAACTTGCATCCGTTCGTCCCCAGGGAACAGGCGCTCGGCTACACGTTGATGATCGAGGAGCTGGAGCGCTGGCTCTGCGCGATTACCGGTTTTGATGCGATCTGCATGCAACCCAACTCCGGCGCCCAGGGTGAGTACGCCGGCTTGCTGGCAATTCGCAAATACCACGAGAGCCGTCACCAGGGCGCGCGAGACATTTGCCTGATTCCATCCTCGGCCCACGGCACCAACCCCGCTTCCGCACAAATGGCCGGGATGCGCGTGGTGATCGTCGAGTGCGACGAGGCGGGCAACGTCGACCTGTCGGACCTGAAGGACAAGGCGGCCGAGGCCGGCGAAAAACTCGCCTGCCTGATGGCGACCTATCCATCGACCCACGGTGTCTACGAGGAAGGCATTCGCGAAATCTGTGAAGTGATTCACCAGCATGGCGGCCAGGTGTACATGGATGGCGCCAACCTCAACGCGCAGGTCGGGTTGGCGCGGCCCGCGGACATCGGCGCCGATGTTTCGCACATGAACCTGCACAAGACCTTTTGCATTCCTCACGGGGGTGGCGGGCCCGGCATGGGGCCGATTGGTGTGCGCGCGCACCTGGCACCGTTCGTGGCCAATCACCCGGTGGTGGCCATTGACGGCCCTTTGCCGCAGAACGACGCCGTCAGTGCGGCGCCCTGGGGCAGCGCGAGCATTCTGCCGATCAGCTGGATGTACATCGCCATGATGGGCCCGCAATTGGCGGACGCCAGCGAGGTGGCGATCCTTGCCGCGAATTATCTGGCGCGGCACCTGTCCGGTGCATTCCCGGTGCTCTACACCGGGCGCAACGAACGGGTGGCCCACGAATGCATTCTTGACCTGCGGCCCCTCAAGGCGTTGACCGGCATCAGCGAGGAGGACGTGGCCAAACGCCTGATGGATTACGGCTTCCATGCCCCGACCATGTCCTTCCCGGTGCCCGGCACCTTGATGGTCGAGCCGACCGAGAGTGAGTCAAAAGCCGAACTGGACCGTTTTATCGGGGCGATGCTGAGCATTCGCGCAGAAATCACCGAAGTACAGAACGGCAACTGGCCGGCCGAGGACAACCCGCTCAAACGCGCGCCGCATACCCTGGCCGATGTCACCGGGGTATGGGAACGCCCCTACAGTGTCGAGCAGGCCGTGACGCCGGATGCCCACACCAAGGCCCACAAGTATTGGCCGGCGGTGAATCGCGTGGACAACGTCTACGGCGACCGCAATCTGTTCTGTGCGTGTGTGCCGGTAGATGATTACCGGTGATCCCAGCTCCCTGTAGGGGCTGGCTTGCCAGCGATGAGGTCGGGTCAGTCGATACTTAGGGTGACTGATTCTGCGCAATCGCTGGCAAGCCAGCTCCTACAGGGGATGGGGGAACAGAAAAGGCAGGCAAAAAAATGCCGCTCAATTTGAGCGGCATTTTCGTCTCGCGGGAAACTTACTCGGACGCGACGGCATTTTTCGCCAGGATCGCGTTCGCCAGTTCCATGTCCGTGGCCTGCAACCCTGGGTTGTCGGCACGGACTTTCTGCATGGCGGCTTCCAGGTACGGGCCGCGGATGCTGCCTTCGCTGGCGACGAAACTGCCGGCGTCGTCCTGCGCGGCAATGATCAGCTTGTGATCCTTGAACGTCAGGTAAGTCGAGCCGGTGGTGGCGCCGGACGAAATGACGTTACGCCAAAAGCTGTCGGCCATCGCCGAACCGACTGGCAGGGACAACAGGGCGACGGTAGCGACAGCAAGTTTGAAACGCATGATGGGTGACTCCACTGGGTTAGATCTACGCTGTTGGATCGTGGACGCCCCGGTGGAGTTCCATTACGGTCAGTCGGCTTTTTCCACCTGCAGGACGACGCCTTGCTGAGCAACGACCCGAACGCGGCTGCCGGCTTCGGCGTCAGGCCCCTGGGCCATCCATACGCCGTCGGCCACCCTGATCTTGCCGCGCCCATCAATGATCGATTCATGCACCACGAAGGTTTTGCCAATCAATTCCTGTCCGCGCAGGTTGAGGTTCGGCTCGTCACTCTGGCGCACCGCGCTGCGCTGGCGTCGCCACCAATAAAGGGCGGTGGCGATCGACAGCAGGCCGAACAGCAGAAATTGCAGCTCCCAGGACAGGTGCGGCAGTACGAACGTCAACACGCCAACGGCGGCGGCCGCCATGCCGATCCACAACAGATACCCGCCCGCACCGAAGACCTCGAGAATCAGCAGTACGGTGCCCAGCGCCAGCCAGTCCCAGAACGATAAATTTTGCAGGAATGCCCACATGGCGTGCCTCAGGCTTTCTTGTTGTCGAAGGTGGCCTTGACGATTTCGCCAATGCCGCCCACCGCACCAATCATCGAGCTGGCCTCCAGTGGCATCAGGATGACCTTGCTGTTGTTGGCCGAAGCGAGCCCGCCCAGCGCATCGATGTACTTCTGTGCAACGAAGTAATTCACGGCCTGCACGTTACCGCCGGCGATGGCTTCGGACACCACCTTGGTCGCCTGGGCTTCCGCTTCGGCTTGGCGTTCCCGCGCTTCGGCTTCGAGGAACGCGGCCTGGCGACCCCCTTCGGCCTCGAGGATCTGCGCCTGTTTCTTGCCTTCGGCGGTCAGAATCGCCGCGGCACGCAGGCCCTCGGCTTCGAGGATTTGCGCACGCTTGATCCGCTCGGCTTTCATCTGCCCCGACATCGCTGCCATCAGGTCCGCTGGCGGGCTGATGTCCTTGATCTCGATCCGGGTGATCTTGATGCCCCACGGTGCGGTGGCTTCGTCGACGGTGCGCAGCAATTTTTCGTTGATGCCGTCACGCTGGCTGAGCATCGCATCCAGTTCCATCGAGCCGAGCACGGTACGAATGTTGGTTTGCAGCAGGTTGCGGATGGCGTGCTCGAGGTTGTTCACCTCGTAGGCCGCCTGGGCGGTGTTGACTACCTGGAAGAAGCACACGGCGTCGATCTGCACCGTGGCGTTGTCGGCGGTGATCACTTCCTGCGGTGGAATATCCAGCACGCTTTCCATGACGTTGATCTTGCGACCGATACGGTCCATGACCGGAATGATGATGTTCAGACCAGGCTTCAGGGTGTTGGTGTAACGGCCGAAACGTTCGACCGTCCATTGATAACCCTGCGGCACGACCTTGAAGCCCATGAACAGAATGGCGACCACGAGGCCGACAAAAAGCAAAAGCACGCTACCGATCTGCATAACGATTCCCTGTTTAAGTTGCGATGGCCGGAGTGTAACGGTGCCGCCACGGGATAAGAACCGTCAGGCGATTTTTATCCCGTAATCAGGCGATAAGAGATCTATTTCTGCTCGCTTTGCGGTGTTACCCGCAACACTTCCTCAATGGTCGTCAGACCCGCAGCAACCTTTTGCGCGCCCGACAACCGCAAGCTGCGCATGCCTTCCTTGAATGCCTGGCGTCGTATGGACAGCAGATCGGTGTCGGGATTGATCAGTGCCTTGATGCCGTCGGTGAGTTGCATGATCTCGTAGACCCCGGCGCGGCCGCGATAGCCCGTGTCGCGGCACTCCAGGCAGCCGATGGCACGCTGGGCGTTGCCCGGCAGCGGTGCCTGCCAGGGTTTGGTCAGGGTCTGCCAGTCGTTTTCGTCCAGTGTCAACGGCGCCTTGCAATGCGGGCACAGGGTGCGCACCAGTCGCTGGGCCATGACCCCGAGCACAGTGGCCTTGATCAGGTAATGTGGCACCCCGAGTTCCAGCAAGCGGCTGATGGCGCTGGGCGCATCGTTGGTGTGCAGCGTCGAGAGCACCAGGTGACCGGTGAGCGCCGCCTGGATCGCCATTTCTGCGGTCTCCAGGTCGCGGATCTCGCCGATCATGATGATGTCCGGGTCCTGCCGCATCAATGCACGCACCCCGGAGGCGAATGTCAGGTCGATGTTGTGTTGCACCTGCATCTGGTTAAACGCTGGCTCAACCATTTCGATCGGGTCTTCGATGGTGCAAAGGTTGACCTCCGGGGTCGCCAGCTTCTTCAGGGTGGTGTAGAGCGTGGTGGTCTTGCCTGAACCCGTAGGGCCGGTGACCAGGATGATGCCGTTGGGTTGCCGGGTCATGTCCTGCCAACGGCGCAGGTCGTCGGCGGAAAAGCCCAACTGATCGAAATCCTTGAGCAGCACCTCCGGATCGAAGATCCGCATGACCATCTTCTCGCCGAACGCGGTCGGCAGTGTCGACAGCCGCAACTCGACCTCGCCGCCGTCCGGGGTCTTGGTTTTCACCCGGCCGTCCTGGGGTTTGCGTTTTTCCGCGACGTTCATCCGCCCCAGGCTCTTGAGGCGGCTGACGATTGCCATGGTGACCTGCGGCGGGAATTGATAGACGTTGTGCAACACGCCATCGATGCGAAAACGCACCGTGCCCTGTTCGCGTCGGGGTTCGATGTGAATATCGCTGGCGCGTTGCTGGAACGCGTACTGGAACAGCCAGTCAACGATGTTGACGATGTGTGCATCGTTGGCGTCCGGCTCCTGGTCGCTGGCGCCAAGGTTGAGCAGTTGTTCGAAATTGCCCAGGTTGCTGGCCTGGGCGTGCTGATCGACATGGGTCGCGCCGCTGACCGATTTGGCCAGGCGGAAAAACTCCACGCTGAAGCGCTGGATGTCCACCGGGTTGGCCACCACCCGCTTGATTGGCAGCTTCAACACGTGGGTGAGGTCGGCTTCCCAGCCTTTGACATAAGGTTGGGCGCTGGCCACGGTCACCGAGTCGCGATCGATCGCCACCGCAAGGATTTTGTGGCGTTGGGCGAAGGCATAGGACATCAACGGCGTAATGGCCGCAACGTTGATTTTCAGCGGATCGATGCGCAGGTACGGCTGGCCGGCCTGCTGCGACAACCACAGGGTCAGGCTTTCCAGATCAAGGTGTTTACCCGCACGGCTGAGATCGTCCAGTTGCTGGCTGGCGATGAATTCCAGCGGGTGCATCTGGGCATTGGCGGCTTGACGGCGGCGTGCGTTGAGCGCGTGCTCGGCCGAGTCCTGGCTGATGAATCCCTGGGCGACCAGCTCGCGCAGCAAATCGTTGAGATCCAGCCAGCGGTCCTGAATGGCAAGTTGAACGGACATGCGGGCTCCTCGAAGACGTCAGTGCGCAAAGGATAGTCGCCGTCGCGCTGACTGTTGGGCCACTACCCGACGAAGCCCGTATCGAAGTTTTTCAGCCCGTCGCCACGACGGCTTCAGGCCACGCCAAATCAGCGGCGTGCAGTTCTACCGAGCAGACATTGATCAGGTTGCGCATTTTTTCGCCAATCACCTGGGCGCGGTGCCAGCTCAGTCCGTCCATGACGATGTCGATCGACAGCAGGTCGTCCATGCGCTGGACGTTGACGTGTTGCGGGGTCAGGTACTGCATGGCAAACAGGTTCAGTACCCGGCACAGCAGGTCTGGCTCGGCTTCTGCCAGCAATTGATAGCGCACGCGGCAGTGGGTGTTGCTGGCGTTCCAGCTATCGGCGCGGGCGCGGGTTACGGCTTTGAGGTGTGGCATGATCGATCTCCAAAAATACTGGAGAAATTTTTACATTCGATGCCGGGTATTTCTTATCTATGATGGATGCAAAAGGCGATTTATCGAATTAAATTATTCAATAACGTATCGATCTAGGGTTTATTTATGCAAAGCGAACTGGATGGCTACGACCGCAGGATTCTCGCGTTGCTGCAAGAGGACGCTTCCCTTTCCAGCGCACAGATCGCCGAACAGGTGGGCCTGTCGCAGTCGCCGTGCTGGCGGCGAATCCAGCGGATGAAGGAGGAGGGGATCATTCGCGGGCAGGTGACCTTGCTGGACCGCAAGAAAATTGGGCTGAACACGCAGATCTTCGCGGAAATCAAACTCAACGCCCACGGCCGTTCGAACTTCACCGAATTCACCGAGGCGATTCGCGGTTTTCCCGAAGTGCTGGAGTGTTATGTGCTGATGGGTTCGGTGGATTTCATGCTGCGCATCGTCGCCGCGGACATCGAGGCCTACGAGCGATTTTTCTTCGAGAAGCTTTCACTTGTGCCTGGGATCCAGGAGGTGAACTCGATTGTGGCGTTGTCGGAGATCAAGTCGACGACGAGCTTGCCGGTGATGGGATAACGCGCCGCTACCCTGTAGGAGCGAGCATGCTCGCGATGGAGGCTGACGATGACGCTGTCTGCCTGACACCCCAAGGTGCCTGATCTTCCATCGCGAGCATGCTCGCTCCTACAGGGACGGATCAGCCGCGCAGCAGGAGTCGCCAGGCGCGGTTCTGATACACCGCGATCGCCTGCTGCTTGCGCGCGTCGAGCAGTTCGTCGGTGATCGTCGGCTCACTCGCCAGTTGAGCGAGCTGCTTGAGTTCACCGTACAGGCGATCCATTTCTGCGATGTCCAGCACGTGGCGGGCATGATGCAGCCAGGCCTGGATGCGCTCGATGCGAGGCAGCTGTTCGGCCAGGTCTTCCGGTTGTTGCTGGTAGCGCTGCAATTGCAACGAAGTGGCTTCTTCGGCCAACAGGCGCGGCAGCCAGCTGGCCAGTTGCGCCGCGCCCTGGCGGTTGCCGCGCACGTTCCGGTCCGCAGTCCAGGTGCGGGCCAGCAGCCAGCGCGACAGGTTCAGGGAGAACTGACCCCAGCGCGGGTCTTCCAGTTCTTCGAGGAACTGCTCAGGTGCGGCCTTGCGCACGTCTTCGTCTTCGATGCCGACTTGCACCAGCGGGCGCCAGTCTTCGAGCAAGGCATCCAGGGCCACACGCAGGTCGTGCGTGGACTGGCGCGGTGCGGCCTGGCCCAGGCTGCTCAGCAGCGCACGCATCTCGGCGAGGTTGTCGACCCAGTCCTGCAACAGGCGCCAGTGGCCATTGAACCGATACTGTTCGGCCAGGCGCTGGCTGCTGCCGAGCAGGTGCCAGGCCAGCGCGGCGAAGGCGTCGTCCAGTGGCGTTTCGGCGGTCAGTTGCGGTGCCGGCAGGCTCAGCGAATAGCTGCTGGCGTCGTACAGGCGATAACCGCGCTCGGCCTTGCTGATGTCACAAGGCATCAGCGGCAAGGTGGCGGCCAGTTCGACGGCCAGTTCCAGCAAGGCTGCCGGCTCGCCTTCGCGCAGTTCAAGCTCCAGCTCGCAGATTTCTTCCTTCTGCTTGCCGACCACAACGTGACCCAGGTCCAGCGCGGCTTCGATGACCACTTTGGACTTGCCACGGCCCCAGGCAATTTCTGCACGTTCGCGCACGAAATCGGTGGTGAAGATCGGCTTGAGCTTTTTTTTATCCAGATCAGCCAGTTGCTCTGGCCAGCATTCGCCGTCGAGTTTCTTGACGTCGAGTTTGGCCTTGGGCAGGTTCCAGTTGTATTCATTGCGCTCGGACAAGCCGGCGATGCTCTGGCCGCGTGTCTTGAGCGTCTGAATGATCTCGTCACCATCGCGACGCAGGCGCAGGGCCACCTTGGCGTGGGCCAGGTCGCGCTCTGGTGTGTCGAGATACTGGTTCATCAGCTCGCGGCGTTCCCAGCCATTTTTGTTGCGTTTTTTCAACAGCGGGTGCTCGCGCAGGGCAGCGAGGGTTTCGCGGCTGACGCGGAGTTTGATTTCGGTTTCTTTCTGCATGGCCGGAAAATCCAGGATCGGGAGCGCAGCCGGGGGGAATGTGTGGCTGCCAAGGTCGTGCAGTGTACAGGACTCGACCCCGCTTCGCCGGCCGACGGTTTATTCCTGTCGCCGGATGGTTCTATGATGGACTCCAATCCGCGAATTGGAGTCAGCGATGCCTTTGCCATCCATGAAAGATCAGTTCGCTGCGCTGATTGCCACGCCATCGGTCAGTTGCACCCAGGCGAGCCTCGATCAGAGCAACCGCCCGGTGATCGATCTGCTGGCGACATGGCTCGGCGACCTGGGTTTTGCCTGCGATATCCAACAGGTCAGCCCGGGCAAGTTCAATCTGCTGGCCAGTTTCGGCTCCGGCCCGGGCGGCCTGGTGCTGGCGGGGCATAGTGATACGGTGCCGTTCGACGGCGCGTTGTGGCAGACCGATCCGTTGAAACTGACAGAAGTCGACGGGCGCTGGATCGGTCTGGGCAGCTGCGACATGAAGGGTTTTTTTGCCTTGATCATCGAAGCGGTCATTCCCTTGCTCGATCAGCCGTTCAAGCAACCGTTGCTGATCCTGGCCACCTGCGATGAAGAAAGCTCGATGTCCGGTGCGCGTGCCCTGGCCGATGCCGGGCGGCCGCTGGGACGTGCAGCGGTTATTGGCGAGCCGACCGGACTCAAGCCGATTCGCATGCACAAGGGCATCATGATGGAGCGCATCGATATCCTCGGGCAGAGCGGCCATTCCTCGGACCCGCGTCTGGGGCACAGCGCCCTGGAAGCCATGCACGATGCCATCGGCGAACTGCGCGGGCTGCGCCTGTTGTGGCAGCGCGAGTTTCGCAATCCGCAGTTTGGTGTGCCGACTCCGACCCTGAATTTCGGTTGCATTCATGGCGGCGACAATCCCAATCGGATCTGTGGCCAGTGTTCACTTGAGTTCGACCTGCGACCGCTGCCGGGTATGGACCCCAAAGCCTTGCGCGCCGAGATCTTGCAGCGACTCAAGCCGGTTGCCGAGCGGCATCAGGTCAAGATCGATTACGCGCCGCTGTTCCCCGAAGTGCCTTCCTTTGAACAGGCCGAAGAGGGCGAACTGGTGCGAATTGCCGAAAAGCTCACCGGTCACAGTGCCGAAGCGGTAGCGTTTGGCACCGAAGCGCCTTATCTTCAGCGTCTTGGCTGTGAAACCGTGGTACTGGGCCCGGGCGATATCGCTTGTGCGCACCAGCCGGGGGAATACCTCGAAATGTCACGTTTGCAGCCTACGGTGCATCTATTACGTCAGTTGATTGAACATTACTGCCTGACGCCGGCTTCGGCCGGGTGAACACCGCAACCTCTGTAGGAGCGAGCAAGCTCGCGATGGGCTGTCAGGCACCGCTGGGTGTCAGGCTGACAGCGTCATCGTTAGCCTCCATCGCGAGCATGCTCGCTCCTACAGGGGGGCGAATTAAATTAATGAGGTTAAACCCCGTATTCATGAGGAGAGCACGCGTGTCGCCAAGCCTGTTCCGACGATAACCATCAGCCCGTTGTGCGTTTTGTGTTTCGCCCATTTTTTTGGCTGCTCTTTATTACAGGCCCCAGGTTCATGCCCGACTACGTTAATTGGCTTCGTCATGCTTCTCCTTATATCAATGCCCACCGCGACTGCACCTTTGTTGTCATGCTGCCCGGCGACGGTGTCGAGCACCCCAACTTCGGCAATATCGTCCACGACCTGGTGCTGCTGCACAGCCTCGGCGTGCGTCTGGTGCTGGTTCACGGTTCCCGTCCGCAGATCGAAGCGCGCCTGGCTGCACGCGGCCTGACTCCGCATTATCACCACGGCATGCGCATCACGGATGCGGCGACACTTGAGTGTGTGATGGATGCGGTCGGCCAACTGCGCATCGCCATCGAGGCACGGCTGTCGATGGACATGGCATCGTCGCCGATGCAGGGTTCGCGCTTGCGCGTGGCCAGCGGCAACCTGGTGACGGCACGGCCGATCGGCGTCCTTGAAGGCGTCGATTATCACCACACCGGCGAAGTGCGCCGGGTCGACCGCAAGGGCATCAATCGCCTGCTGGACGAGCGTTCCATCGTGCTGCTGTCGCCGCTGGGTTATTCGCCCACCGGTGAAACCTTCAACCTCGCCTGCGAAGACGTCGCCACGCGCGCGGCCATCGACCTGGGCGCCGACAAATTGCTGCTGTTTGGCGAGGAACAAGGCCTGCTTGACGAGAACGGTCGCCTGGTCCGCGAACTGCGTCCGCAGCAGGTGCCGGCGCATTTGCAACGCCTGGGCAGCAACTACCAGGCCGAGCTGCTGGATGCGGCGGCCGAAGCCTGCCGGGGCGGCGTGGCCCGCAGCCACATTGTCAGTTACGCCGAAGACGGCGCGCTGCTGACCGAGCTGTTCACCCGCGACGGTGGCGGTACGCTGGTGGCGCAGGAGCAATTCGAAGTCGTGCGCGAGGCGGCGATCGAGGACGTCGGCGGTTTGTTGGAATTGATCAGTCCGCTGGAAGAGCAGGGGATCCTGGTACGCCGCTCACGCGAAGTACTGGAGCGCGAGATCGAGCAGTTCAGTGTGGTCGAGCGCGAAGGCATGATCATCGCTTGTGCGGCGCTGTACCAGATTGCCGATTCCGATGCCGGGGAGCTGGCGTGCCTGGCGGTGAACCCGGAGTACCGCCACGGTGGCCGTGGCGACGAACTGCTCGAACGCATCGAAACCCGCGCCCGGGCAAAGGGCTTGAAAACGCTGTTCGTCCTCACCACACGCACGGCACACTGGTTTCGCGAACGTGGCTTTGCGCCCAGCAGCGTCGAGCGTCTGCCATCGGCGCGGGCGTCGCTGTACAACTACCAGCGCAACTCGAAGATCTTCGAAAAAGCGCTTTGATCGACAGGTTCCCACGCCACGGCTGGGAACCCTCCCAGCTACTCCTTTGGGATAACTGCAAAAAAGCGACTCTGATCAATTTTTCGCCAACGCTTCTCTCGTAAAGTCGACCGGGAGAAGGGTTTGGCTCGGATTGAAAATCTATTTCGGGCGATACACAAACTGTAACATTTGGCAGGGATCATGCGCGCTTCGCCATGAAGGCGTCGCTATTTTGATACCAATTGACGTTAACCGCGTTGTTCAAAAGCGAATCGATCTAAAAATAGACAGATAAATACTATTTAGAGATTAGCTCCGGTGCCGATATGCTGTGTCCGGTTCAGGCAAAGCGCACAGAGTCATATTCCTGAATGGCATGAAAACTGATGAAACAATTCTTTTTAGGTTTATAAATAAATCATTACCCTGAAAGGAACAAACATCACGGCGATTAGACCTTGGTCGTAGACACACATGGTTACGATTGACTTGTAAGTCACGGTCCGGCGCTAATCGCGCATCTTAGGATCCCGGGCACACGACCCAGGACCAGGAACACAAGAATTAGAAACGTAGAGGAGCGAAACAATGAACAAGTCCACCTTGGCCCTGGCCGTGGCCGTAGGGGTTATGGCGCAGCAGGCAGGCGCCGCCGGTTTCATCGAAGACAGCAAGGCCACTCTGGGTCTGCGTAACTTCTACATCAACACCGACAACCGTAACGGTACCGGCGCAAACAAAAACGAAGAATGGGGCCAAGGCTTCGATCTGCGTTTCACTTCCGGTTACACCCAAGGCACCGTCGGCTTCGGTATCGACGCCATCGGCCTGCTGGGGGTACGTCTGGATTCGGGTGGTGGCACCAACGGCGCTACTGCTACCTCCTACGGCGGCACTGTGTTCCCAAGCAAATCCAACGGTGAAGCGGTTGATAACTTCTCCAGCCTGGGCCTGACTGCCAAAGCCAAAATTTCCCAGACCGAACTGAAGCTGGGTACCCTGCAGCCGAAAAACCCGGTCATCGTGACCAACGACGGTCGTCTGCTGCCACAAACCTGGCAGGGTGGCCAGATCACTTCCGGCGACATCAAGGATCTGACCCTGGTTGGCGGTCAGATCGAAGCCGTGAAAGGCCGTAACTCCAGCAACAATGAACAGATGAGCATCGCCGGTGCCAACAGCCGTGGTCCGAACTTCCGTGACAGCAACAAGTTCATCTACGCTGGTGGTGACTACAAAATCACCAAGGACCTGACTGCCCAGTACTACTACGGCAATCTGGAAAACTTCTACAAACAACACTTCCTGGGTCTGGTCCACAACTGGGCAATCGGTCCAGGCGTGCTGAAGTCCGACTTCCGTTACTTCAACAGCTCTGATGACGGCAACAACGCCAATGATCCGCTGTACTACAGCACCGGTAACTACAGCAGCACTGGCAACGGTAAAGGCAAAGTCGACAACAATCTGTACAGCGGCCTGTTCCTGTACACCGTTGCCGGTCACACCTTTGGTGGTGGTTATCAGGTCAGCAACGGCAGTAGCGACTTCCCTTGGCTGAACCAGGGTGACGGTTCTTCGAACTACACCATCACCGACATGCAGATCCAGAAGTTCAACCGTGCCGGCGAGAAAACCTGGCAGGCTCGCTACTCGTATGACTTTGCCAAGGTTGGCGTTCCTGGTCTGACCGCCGGTATGGTTTACCTGCGTGGTAGCGACATCGACACTAACCGCCAGAGCGCTACAGTGCCTGCGGGCAACAACAACAGCGAGTGGGAACGCGACCTGACTGTTGCTTACGTTGTGCCAGAAGGTCCGCTGAAAAACGTTGGCTTCATGTGGAAAAACGCTTCGTGGCGTAGCGGCATCCCAGGCCAGCGCGACCAGGACGAAAACCGCCTGATCCTCAGCTACTCGATCCCGCTGTTGTAATAGCGCTCGCGTAACCGCTGAAAAAAAGCCCCGCCCGGCATCACGCCGGGCGGGGCTTTTGCATTTCAGCGCGGAGTCACCCCCGTAATCCCGCGCTGAAATCCCCTCTTTACAGCAACTCAAGGCCTTCTCGAACCTCGAACGCGATAGTCGTCGTGATGTCGGGGCAGGTCCAGTGAACAGATCTTTAATATTCATTAATGATCTAATAATGTCTTTATTTATTCTTTTTATTAGATCCCAAATACGGTCTACAGTTGAGTTCTGTACCTCACTCATCAGGAGCCCACCATGAGCATCAGACTCGGCGACATCGCCCCCGATTTCGAGCAGGATTCCAGTGCCGGAACCATCCGTTTTCATGAATGGCTGGGCGACAGTTGGGGCGTGCTGTTTTCCCATCCGGCGGACTTCACTCCGGTGTGCACCACTGAGTTGGGCTTTACCGCCAAGCTCAAGGACGAGTTCACCAAGCGCGGTGTCAAGGCCATCGCCTTGTCCGTCGACCCGGTGGACTCTCACCACAAGTGGATCGGTGATATCAACGAAACCCAGGACACCATCGTCAACTTCCCGATCCTGGCCGACGCCGACCGCAAGGTCTCGGACCTGTACGACCTGATCCACCCCAATGCCAGCGATACGCTTACCGTGCGTTCGCTGTTCGTGATCGACCCGAACAAGAAGGTGCGCTTGACCATCACCTACCCGGCGAGCACGGGTCGTAACTTCAATGAAATCCTGCGGGTAATCGACTCGCTGCAACTCACCGACAACTACAAGGTGGCGACCCCGGCCAACTGGCAGGACGGCGATGAAGTGGTGATCGTTCCGTCGCTCAAGGATGAAGAAGAGCTCAAGCAGCGCTTCCCCAAAGGTTATCGCGCCGTGAAGCCCTACCTGCGCCTGACGCCGCAGCCGAATCGCTGAGCCGCACGCCGTCCTTGTAGGAGCGAGCATGCTCGCGATGGCCTGTCAGGCGCCGTGGGATTCCAGACAGCCAGCGTTATCGTTAACGACCATCGCGAGCATGCTCGCTCCTACAGGGGTCGTGTGTTCTTGAATACAACGCAGGGGATTTCAGGCCGTTTCGACGGCCTTTTTTTATGTTTTTGTATATCGCTTCGTGGAATAACCAAATGAATAAATATGATTTATCGATATATGAATCACCTGTTAAGGTCTCTCCATCGAAGCGAGATCGCACACTGCGAATCGCCTGCACCGTTCAAGGAATCATGTGAATGCTGGTCGTCTCACTCGGTGGCAGCCCAAGTCAACGCTCTCGTTCCGGGGTGTTGCTGGAGCGCTCCCAACGCTGGTTGCAGGAGCAGGGTGTGGAAGTGGTGAGTTACGGCGTGCGGGACTTCCCGGCCGAAGACTTGCTGCATGCACGGTTCGACAGTTCGAAAGTGATCGATCTGTTGCAACAGATCGAAAACGCCGAAGGCCTGCTGATCGCCACCCCGGTGTACAAGGCATCGTTCTCCGGTGCGTTGAAAACCGTGCTGGACCTGCTGCCGGAGCGCGCACTGGCGCACAAGGTGGTGTTGCCCATGGCTACCGGCGGCAGCATCGCTCACATGCTGGCGGTGGATTACGCCCTCAAACCGGTGTTGTCGGCATTGAAGGCCGATGAATTGCTCCAGGGGATTTTCGCTGTCGACAGCCAGATTGCCTATGGCGAAGGCAGTGCCGCGGCGCAACTGGCGCCTGAGTTGGAACAACGATTGAACGAGTCGCTGGAACTGTTTTTAAGCGCCATGACGAGACGGCCCAAGCCGCTCGATCCGGGCCTGTTGAGTGATCGTCTGCTGACTGCTCGCTGGAGCATTTAAGTCACACCCTGAATTTGATGTACTCACCTTACTCAGCCGTCAACGGCCAAGCAGGTGCAGCCACAACCTCACTGCAAAAAGGAGAGCGCTATGCGCACTGTCATTTTGCGTCGTGGTCTGGTCGCTCTGTTTGTTGCGGCTGTGTCCTTCGGCGCCATTACTCAAGCTCAGGCCGAGACCCTTCGAATCGGTTATCAGAAGTACGGCACCCTGGTGCTGCTCAAGGCCAAGGGCACATTGGAAAAGCGTCTTGCCGCTCAAGGCGTGGACGTGCAATGGACCGAGTTTCCAGGCGGCCCGCAACTGCTTGAGGGCCTGAACGTCGGCTCCATCGACTTTGGCGTCACTGGCGAAACGCCGCCCGTGTTTGCCCAGGCTGCCGGCGCCGATCTGCTCTACGTCGCCTACGAGCCACCGGCGCCCCACAGCGAAGCGATCCTGGTGCCCAAGGACTCAACGATCAAATCGGTGAAGGACCTCAAAGGCAAGAAAGTCGCACTCAACAAAGGCTCCAACGTGCACTACCTTCTGGTCCGCGCGCTGGAAGATGCCGGCCTCAAGTACAGCGATATCCAGACCGTGTTCCTGCCGCCGGCAGATGCCCGCGCCGCGTTCGAGCGTGGCAGTGTCGATGCCTGGGTGATCTGGGACCCGTATCAGGCCGCGGCCGAACAGCAACTGCAAGCGCACACCCTGCGCGATGGCCAGGGTATCGTCGACAACCACCAATTCTACTTGGCCACCAAACCGTACGCCCAGAAAAACCCCGAGGTGATCAAGACCCTCGTGGAGGAAGTGCGCGGCGTGGGCGAATGGTCCAAGGCCAATCCCGAGGACGTGACCAGGCAGGTCGCGCCCCTGTTGGGCCTGCCTGCCGACATCACCCTCACCTCGGTGAAGCGCCAGGGCTATGGCGCACTGTTCCTGACACCTGAAGTGGTCGCCGCCCAACAGAAAATCGCCGACAGCTTCTACCAGCTCAAGCTGATACCCAAACCCTTGAGCATCAAAGACGTGATCTGGACGCCACCGGCCGCCGTCGCCAAGGCGCAGTAATTAGAATTCCCCAAGGAGACCACTCCATGAGCCTCAGTTTTTTCTGGTACCTGGCAACACGCGGCAACGTCCATGACCTTGGCACCACCGCTGGCGCTTGCGCCGTTGACTGCGGTTATCTGCCCAGCGCTGCGCTGCCGAGCTGAGGCGGACGATGAAGAAAATTATCCACAACCTGGCGCCCTGGGCGTTGCCGGTCTTGCTGGTGGCGGTGTGGCAGTTGTCGGTGTCGGCGGGCTGGCTGTCGACGCGGATCCTGCCGGCGCCCATCGCGGTGATCGAGGCCGGTGTGAGCTTGGTGAGCAGTGGTGAAATCTGGACGCACCTGGCGATCAGTGGCTGGCGCGCGGCCCTTGGCTTCGCTATCGGCGGCGGTATTGGCCTGGCGTTGGGCTTCATCACAGGCCTGTCGAAATGGGGTGAGCGCCTGCTCGACAGCTCGGTGCAGATGATCCGCAACGTGCCGCACCTGGCACTGATTCCCTTGGTCATCCTGTGGTTCGGTATCGATGAGTCGGCGAAGATTTTCCTGGTGGCGTTGGGCACGCTGTTCCCGATCTACCTCAACACCTATCACGGTATCCGCAATGTCGATCCGGCATTGGTGGAAATGGCGCGCAGCTACGGACTGTCCGGCTTCAGCCTGTTTCGCCAGGTGATCCTGCCGGGGGCGCTGCCTTCGATCCTGGTCGGTGTGCGCTTTGCCCTGGGCTTCATGTGGCTGACCCTGATCGTTGCCGAAACCATCTCGGCCAGCTCCGGCATCGGCTACCTGGCGATGAATGCCCGGGAGTTCCTGCAGACCGACGTCGTGGTGCTGGCGATTCTGATGTACGCGGTGCTCGGCAAACTCGCCGACCTCGCGGCCCGTGGGCTTGAACGTGTGTGGTTGCGCTGGCATCCGGCCTATCAAGTCGCCAAGGGAGGTGCTGCATGACGGCTCAACAACCTCCACGCCTGCTGCGCGGGATTCCGCTGGTGGTGCGCAAACTGCAAAAAACCTTCGGCTCGCGGCAGGTATTGCGCGAGATCGACCTGCACATTCCGGCCGGACAGTTCGTTGCGGTAGTGGGGCGCAGCGGTTGCGGCAAAAGTACCTTGCTGCGTCTGCTCGCCGGTCTGGACAAGCCCACGGGCGGCCAATTGCTCGCCGGTGCTGCGCCGCTGAGCGATGCGCGGGAAGACACGCGATTGATGTTCCAGGAAGCGCGCCTGCTGCCATGGAAAAAGATCATCGATAACGTCGGTCTCGGGCTCAGCGGCGATTGGCGGCCGCAGGCGTTGCAAGCGCTGGAGTCGGTGGGCCTGGCCGATCGTGCCAATGAATGGCCGGCGGCACTGTCCGGAGGCCAGAAGCAGCGGGTGGCCTTGGCGCGTGCGCTGATCCACCAACCGCGCCTGCTGCTGCTCGATGAGCCGTTGGGCGCGCTGGATGCCCTGACCCGAATTGAAATGCAGCAACTGATCGAACGGCTCTGGCAGCAACACGGTTTCACCGTGTTGCTGGTGACCCATGACGTCAGCGAAGCCGTGGCCATTGCGGATCGGGTCATCCTGATCGAAGAGGGCGAAGTCGGCCTTGACCTGCAGGTGGAACTGCCGCGCCCTCGGGTTCGTGGCTCCCATCGGTTGGCGGCGCTGGAAACCGAAGTCCTCAACCGTGTGCTGTCACTGCCCGGCGAACCGCCGGAACCGGAACCCGTTTCACCCTTGCCTACGCAACTGCGTTGGGCGCAATGAAGACAGCTACAAGCTTCCAGCCACAAGCGGCAAGCAAGAGCACTTTGCTTTTACTTGCAGCTTGAAGCTTGGCACTTGCAGCTCATTTCGACTCCTGGAGAAATAAATATGACTATCAAAGCCATCAACGTGCGTAACCAGTTCAAAGGCACCATCAAGGAAATCGTTCTCGGCGACGTGCTCTCGGAAATCGACGTCCAGACCGCTTCCGGCATCGTGACCTCGGTGATCACCACCCGCTCGGTGAAAGAGTTGGAGCTGGTGGTGGGCAGCGAAGTGATCGCGTTCGTGAAGTCCACCGAGGTGTCGATCGCCAAGTTGTGATTGCATCAATTGTTTCGACGGTGCGCCCATCGCCGGTAAGCCGGTCTCGCTCCCACAGGATCTACGCGGTCTACTGTGGGAGCGGGCTTGCCCGCGAAGAGGCCCGCACAGGCAACAAATTCCTCAGCCCCAAGCAGCTCGCTTGGGCAGATAAGGCGGCAGATAAAGCCCCAGATACGCATCGAACACCCGCATCCCTTCCTCGGCCATGCGCGGGGTGATCTGCCCGTGCTGCTGCACCGAACGGGCGTAGACGCGGTCACCCAGCTCCATGGCCAGCGCAAAGACGTCGACGTCTGCTGGCATCTTCGGGAGTTCGAAGTGCCGGTCGAACAGCTTGTGCATCAGGTCGCCGAGTTCGATGTCGTGCTGGCGGTCGGCCTGGGTGACCTCGGTCAAGCCGTGTTGGGCGAGGATCAGTTGCCTTGCGGCAGCGTCTGCGTCGTAGATCTCAAGCATGCGCTGTTCCACCAGCCGTGACAGGTCGCGCCAGTCGTTGAGTGCCGCGTGGTCGATGGGGGCTTGCAGGCAGGCGCGGAAGGCGGCGTGGACGTCGGCCGTCAGCGCTTCGAGCAGGGCCGGCACGCTGGCGAAGAAGTGGTAGACCGAGGAGGGTGGAATCTCGGCCCGCTCGGCAACGCTGTAGATCGACAAGCTGGCCACGCCCTCGGTGGCCAGCAGCGTGCGGGCGGCATCGAGAATCGAATCAATGCGCGCCTGGCTGGCTGCGCGGGGTTTGCGGGGGGTGGCTGCGCGTGTCATCGGGCTCTCCTGCGGGACAGCGGGCATTGTACGAGCAGGCTTCTGTGTTGTCTGCCGGGCGCCATCGCGAGCCTGCTCGCGATCCGCCGCAGGCGGCCATAAAAAAACGCCGTTGGCTGATTCAGCCAACGGCGTTCTTTCATTGCAGCAACCGCTTAAACGGTATGCAGATACCAGTTGTACTCAAGGTCGGAGATGGAGTGTTCGAACTCCTCCAGCTCACTTTCCTTGCAGGCCACGAAGATATCGATGTATTTCGGATCGATGTACTTGGCCATGACTTCGCTGTCGTCCAGCTCACGCAATGCATCACGCAGGTTGTTCGGCAGGCTCTGCTCGTTCTGCTCGTAGCTGTTGCCCTCGACGGGGGCATTTGGCTCGATCTTGTTGGTCAAGCCGTGGTGCACGCCCGCCAGAACCGAGGCCATCAGCAGGTACGGGTTGGCGTCGGCGCCCGCGACGCGGTGTTCGATGCGCACAGCATCCGAAGAGCCCGTAGGTACGCGGATCGCTACGGTACGGTTATCCAGACCCCAGCATGGCGAGTTCGGCACATAGAATTGGGCGCCGAAACGACGGTACGAGTTCACGTTCGGGCAGAGGAAAGCCATCTGCGCGGGCAGGGTCTCGAGCACACCGCCGATCGCGTGACGCAGCGCGGCGTTCTGCTCGGGATCCTCGCTGGCAAAAATGTTTTTGCCGTCTCGGTCCAGAATCGAAATGTGAACGTGCAAACCGTTACCTGCCTGGCCCGGGTAAGGCTTGGCCATGAAGGTGGTGTCCATTTCATGGTCGTAGGCGATGTTCTTGATCAGACGCTTGAGGAGCACCGCGTAGTCGCAGGCCTTGATCGGGTCAGCCACATGGTGCAGGTTCACTTCGAATTGCGCCGGGGCACTTTCCTTGACGATGGCGTCGGCCGGGATGCCTTGTTCCTTCGCACCTTCGAGGATGTCCTGGAGGCAGTCGACGTATTCGTCGAGGTCGTCGATCAGGTAGACCTGTGTCGAGTGCGGGCGTTTGCCCGAGATCGGCGAGCGGGGAGGTTGCGGGCGACCGTTCACGTTCTCCTGGTCGATCAGGTAGAACTCCAGTTCGAAGGCGGCGCAGATGGTCAGGCCCAGCTCGTCAAACTTGGTAACAACTTGTCGCAAAACTTCGCGCGGGTCGGCGAAGAAAGGTTCACCTTCAAGTTCGTGCATGGTCATCAGCAATTGCGCGGTCGGGCGCTTTTGCCAGGGTTCATTGCACAGGGTATCGGGAATTGGATAACAGATTCGGTCAGCATCACCGATGTCCAGGCCCAGACCGGTGCTTTCTACCGTCGAGCCGTTGATATCCAGGGCAAATAGTGAGGCCGGCAGGTTGATGCCTTTCTCGTAAACCTTGTGGAGACTGGTGCGTTCGATGCGCTTGCCGCGCACCACACCATTCATATCCGCAATCAGAAGGTCAACGTACAGAACCTCAGGATGTTCCTTAAGGAACACGTTCGCTTCGTTAAGCTGAACGGCACGCGGGGGTACCGACATGATGCAACACCTTTGTTGTTAAAAATATCAATCATTGATCTCTTCGGATTCCAGTCAACCCGAACGGCATGCCGAAGTCAAGCAAGGCCTTTTTTGCCCTAAAAAAGCGCTCGCGGGGCTTTTTTGTGGCTATTTGGGGCGTTTTTATGCCTTCCAACACTTAGCCGACTGCGGGCTTGAGCGGGCCGTGTTGTATTTTTTACGGGGGTGTTGTGTAAAAAAATGAACAAGGCTAAGCTCGAATCAAACCCATAACAGCAATAATACCGGGGTGCTTCATGTCTCGCCTGCCGTCAATCGGCATCACCAAATGCTCTATGCATAACGGTCCGCATGCTTGTCACATTAGACGCGATGTTTATCCAGGCGCTTTGACTCCGCTGGCTTCGGGCCTGTGCGCGTTCCAGATGAAGCCGGTGTTTGCGTCCGATATTCTGGACGGCCCCCGGAGCACCCCCATTACGGTTACTCCTTTCAATATAGAACCGATTCACAATGACGGCCTGGCTATCACGCGGCAAGTTCCTGCTCGTGATTCTGCACGCCCGGCACGCCCCGTGCACTTGCATGAAAACACGATAGCCTGTCGCTGACGTACATTTCAACGCGACACCCATGCGTCACAACATCGCCTGGCTTGCGATAGCCAGGAAACTCAAAGCCTAGAGGCATTTATGAGTAACAACCTCGACCAGCTCACCGATTGGCTGAAAAGCCACAAGATCACAGAAGTCGAATGCATGATCTCCGACTTGACCGGGATCACCCGGGGCAAGATTTCGCCGACCAATAAGTTCATCGCCGAGAAAGGCATGCGCTTGCCCGAAAGCGTGCTGTTGCAGACCGTGACCGGCGACTATGTCGAAGACGACATCTATTACGAACTGCTCGACCCGGCCGACATCGACATGATCTGCCGCCCCGACCAGAACGCGGTCTACCCGGTGCCCTGGGCTATCGAGCCCACCGCCCAGGTGATCCACGACACCTACGACAAGCAAGGCAACCCGATCGAGCTGTCGCCGCGCAACGTGCTCAAGAAAGTCCTCAAACTCTATGCCGACAAGGGCTGGCAGCCGATCGTGGCGCCGGAAATGGAGTTTTACCTGACCAAGCGCAGCGACGATCCGGACTACCCGTTGCAGCCGCCAATCGGCCGCTCCGGTCGCCCGGAAATCGGTCGCCAGTCGTTCTCCATCGAAGCGGCGAACGAGTTCGACCCGCTGTTCGAAGACGTCTACGACTGGTGCGAATTGCAGGAGCTGGACCTCGACACATTGATCCACGAGGACGGCACGGCGCAGATGGAAATCAACTTCCGTCACGGCGATGCCCTGTCACTGGCCGACCAGATTCTGGTGTTCAAGCGCACGATGCGCGAAGCCGCGCTCAAGCACGACGTGGCGGCTACCTTCATGGCCAAGCCCATGACCGGTGAGCCGGGCAGCGCGATGCACTTGCACCAGAGCATCGTCGACCTGGAGACCGGCAAGAACATCTTCTCCAATGAAGACGGGACCATGAGCCAGTTGTTCCTGCACCACATCGGTGGGTTGCAGAAGCTGATTCCCGAGCTGCTGCCGCTGTTCGCGCCGAACGTCAACTCGTTCCGCCGCTTCCTGCCGGATACCTCGGCACCGGTGAACGTGGAGTGGGGCGAAGAGAACCGCACCGTGGGCCTGCGGGTTCCGGATGCCGGACCGCAAAACCGTCGGGTGGAAAACCGTCTGCCGGGTGCCGACGCCAACCCGTACCTGGCGATCGCCGCGAGCCTGCTCTGTGGCTACATCGGCATGGTCGAAGGCATGAACCCGAGTGCGCCGGTAGTGGGGCGCGGCTATGAACGCCGCAACCTGCGCCTGCCACTGACCATCGAAGACGCGCTGGAACGCATGGAAAACAGCGCGACCATCGAGAAATACCTGGGCAAAAACTTCATCACTGGCTACGTCGCGGTCAAGCGGGCCGAGCATGAAAACTTCAAGCGCGTGATCAGTTCGTGGGAACGGGAATTCCTGCTCTTCGCCGTCTGATACGCCGGGCGCTGTCGTTGTCGGACAGCGCCTTCATCTGGATTCTTCAGGAGATTCGTATGACCAGCAACAACCCGCAAACCCGTGAATGGCAAACCCTGAGCAACGATCACCACCTGGCGCCGTTCAGCGACTTCAAGCAGCTGAAAGAAAAAGGGCCGCGGATCATCACCAACGCCAAGGGTGTCTACCTGTGGGACAGTGAAGGCAACAAGATTCTCGACGGCATGGCCGGCCTGTGGTGTGTAGCGATTGGTTACGGTCGTGATGAGCTGGCCGAAGCGGCCAACAAGCAAATGCGCGAACTGCCGTACTACAACCTCTTCTTCCAGACCGCCCACCCACCGGTACTGGAGCTGTCCAAGGCCATCGCCGACATCGCCCCCGAGGGCATGAACCACGTGTTCTTCACCGGTTCCGGCTCCGAAGGCAACGACACCATGCTGCGCATGGTCCGCCACTACTGGGCGATCAAGGGCCAGCCGAACAAGAAAGTCATCATCAGCCGCAAGAACGGCTATCACGGTTCCACCGTGGCCGGCGCGAGCCTGGGTGGCATGACTTACATGCACGAACAGGGCGACCTGCCGATCCCGGGTATCGTCCACATCGCGCAGCCGTACTGGTTCGCCGAAGGCGGCGACATGACCCCTGAAGAGTTTGGTGTGTGGGCGGCCAACCAGTTGGAAGAGAAGATCCTGGAAGTCGGCGTGGACAACGTCGGTGCCTTCATCGCCGAGCCGATCCAGGGCGCCGGTGGCGTGATCATTCCGCCAGAAACCTACTGGCCGCGCATCAAGGAAATCCTCGCCAAGTACGACATCCTGTTCGTGGCGGACGAAGTGATCTGTGGCTTCGGCCGTACCGGTGAGTGGTTCGGCACCGATTTCTACGGCCTCAAGCCCGACATGATGACCATCGCCAAGGGGCTGACCTCCGGCTACATCCCAATGGGTGGCCTGATCGTGCGCGACTCGGTCGTGGCGGTGCTCAACGAAGGCGGCGATTTCAACCACGGCTTCACCTACTCCGGGCACCCGGTGGCGGCAGCGGTGGCGTTGGAAAACATCCGCATCATGCGCGAAGAGAAAATTATCGAGCATGTTCACACCGAAACGGCACCGTATTTGCAGAAACGTCTGCGGGAACTGAACGATCACCCGTTGGTGGGCGAAGTGCGTGGTGTCGGTCTGCTGGGGGCCATCGAGCTGGTGCAGGACAAGGCCACACGCAAGCGCTACGAAGGCAAGGGCGTTGGCATGATCTGCCGCCAGTTCTGCTTCGACAACGGCCTGATCATGCGCGCCGTAGGCGACACCATGATCATTGCTCCACCACTGGTGATCAGCAAGGCGGAAATCGATGAGTTGGTGGAGAAGGCACGCAAGTGTCTGGACCTGACTCTGAGTGCGTTGCAGGGCTAAGTGCTAGGCTCTCTGCGCAAGACATGAAACTTTCGCTCGGGGTGTCATAAAGGGCGGCCTTTCCTTGAAAGACCGCCTCGGATCTTGCCAGACTAGCCGCGGTTCCAGTTGTCCGGGTTCGGCCGCTGAACAAAGTGGTTCAAAAAAGAAAAATTTGGAGCATTAACGCATGAAGGCATTAGGAAAAAAGCTTGCTGGCAAGACTCTCCTCGCCATGTCCCTGATGGGCATTATGGCGGGTGCGGTGCAGGCGGACGACAAGGTGTTGCACGTCTACAACTGGTCCGATTACATCGCTCCGGACACCATCAAGAAATTTGAAGACGAGTCGGGCATCAAGGTCGTTTACGACGTCTTCGACAGCAACGAAACCCTGGAAGCCAAATTGCTGGCAGGCAAGTCCGGCTACGACGTCGTCGTACCGTCGAACAACTTCCTGGCCAAGCAGATCAAGGCCGGCGTCTACCAGAAGCTCGACAAGTCCAAGCTGCCTAACTGGAAAAACCTGAACACCGACCTGCTCAAGGCGGTCTCGGTCAGCGACCCGGGCAACGAACACGCTTTCCCGTACATGTGGGGTTCGATCGGTATCGGCTTCAACGCCGAGAAGGTCAAGGCCGCTCTGGGCGCCGATGCACCGACCAACTCCTGGGACCTGGTCTTCAAGCCTGAGAACGCTGCCAAGCTGAAATCCTGCGGCATCAGTTTCCTCGATTCGCCGACCGAGATGATTCCAGCGGCGCTGCACTACCTGGGCTATCCAACCGACAGCCAGGACAAGAAGCAACTGGCCGAAGCCGAAGCGCTGTTCCTCAAAGTGCGTCCTTCGATCGCCTACTTCCACTCGTCCAAGTACATTTCGGACCTGGCCAACGGCAACATTTGCGTAGCCATCGGTTATTCGGGTGACATCTACCAGGCGAAGTCCCGTGCGGCAGAAGCCGGTGACAAGGTGAAAGTCAGCTACAACATTCCCAAGGAAGGTGCAGGCAGTTTCTACGACATGGTCGCCATCCCTAAAGATGCCGAAAACGTCGAAGGCGCCTACAAGTTCATGACCTTCCTGCAGAAGCCGGAAGTCATGGCTGAAATCACCAACGCCGTACGTTTCCCGAACGGTAACGCGGCGGCGACCGCGCTGGTTGATAAAGACATCACCAGCGATCCAGGCGTCTACCCGCCAGCCGACGTGTTGGCCAAACTGTACGCGATTGCCGACTTGCCGGCCGCGACCCAGCGTCTGCTGACTCGCAGCTGGACCAAGATCAAATCCGGTAAGTAAGCGGTAACCCACTGTAGGAGCGAGCATGCTCGCGAAGAAAGTCGCAGCGCCAAGGGGTGTCAGGCATCCCGCGTTATCGTTGACGACCATCGCGAGCGTGCTCGCTCCTACAGGGGATTTTCATAAAGTTTGCTGGAACGGTTTTTCGAGGGTAAGTTGCGCGCCGGTTTTGTTGCTGGGCAGCCAAGACTGTCATGTAACGCGGGGCAACTTGGGCCCAACTAATTTTAGAGGACCTCCACTTGCCTATTTTTTCTTTGTTGCGCAATGCATTGCTGATCGGCACCGGGCTGACGATGGCTGTCAGTGCTCAGGCTGCGGGCACCGTGCATATTTATAACTGGTCGGATTACATCGGGGAAACCACCCTGGCCGACTTCCAGAAAGCGACGGGGATCAAGCCGGTCTACGACGTGTTCGACTCCAACGAAACCCTGGAGGGCAAGTTGCTGGCCGGGCGTACGGGCTACGACGTGGTCGTGCCGTCCAACCACTTCCTGGGTAAGCAGATCAAGGCGGGCGCTTTCCAGAAGCTCGACAAGTCGCAATTGCCCAACTATTCCAATCTCGACCCGGTGCTGCTCAAGCGACTGGAACAGAACGACCCGGGCAACCTCTACGCCGTGCCTTATCTGTGGGGCACCAACGGCATCGGTTACAACGTCGAGAAGGTCAAGGCGGTGTTGGGTGTCGACAAGATCGACTCCTGGGCAGCCGTGTTCGAGCCGGAAAACATCAAGAAGCTGCAGAGCTGTGGTGTGGCTTTCCTCGATTCCGCCGATGAAATGATGCCCACGGTCCTCAACTACCTGGGCCTGAACGCCAACAGCACCAACCCTGAAGACTACAAAAAGGCTGAAGCCAAGTTGCTGGCGGTGCGGCCTTACGTGACTTACTTCCACTCCTCCAAATACATCGCAGACCTGGCCAACGGCGATATCTGCGTGGCCATCGGTTTCTCCGGCGACATCTTCCAGGCGAAGAACCGCGCGGCCGAAGCGAAGAAGGGTGTGGACATCGCCTACTCGATTCCCAAGGAAGGTGGCGCGCTGTGGTTCGACATGCTGGCGATTCCAAAAGACTCGGCCAACGTCAAGCAGGCCCACGCCTTCATCAACTATTTGCTGAAACCTGAGGTGATCGCGCAGGTCAGTGACTATGTCGGTTACGCCAACCCCAACCCGGCGTCCGACAAGTTGATGGATCAGGAAATCCGTAACGACGAATCGGTTTATCCACCCAAGGAAGTACTCGACAAGACCTATGTGTCGATTGAGTTGCCACCCAATATTCAACGTTTGATGACCCGTAGCTGGACCAAGGTCAAGTCAGGTAAGTAGAGCTCAAGACTCAAACTATCCAGGTTGGCTCACCTTGAGCGAACTGCACTCTTTTTTCTGGGAGTTTCGTAAATGGCTGTTGCCTCCGGCGCCTATAAGAAAGCCCTCGAGGGCGACCAGACACCCAAGCAGGTGCTGGTCAAAATCGACCGGGTCACGAAGAAGTTCGACGAGACGATTGCCGTGGACGACGTGTCCCTGGAAATCAAGAAGGGCGAGATCTTCGCCCTGCTCGGCGGTTCGGGATCGGGCAAATCCACTCTGCTGCGCATGCTGGCGGGGTTCGAACGACCGACCGAGGGCCGAATCTTCCTCGATGGTGTGGACATCACAGACATGCCGCCCTACGAGCGGCCGATCAACATGATGTTCCAATCCTACGCGCTGTTCCCGCACATGACCGTGGCGCAGAACATCGCCTTCGGCCTCAAGCAGGACAAACTGCCTGCTGCGGAAGTCGATGCCCGGGTGGCGGACATGCTCAAGCTGGTGCAGATGACCCAGTACGCCAAGCGCAAGCCGCACCAGTTGTCCGGTGGCCAGCGTCAACGTGTGGCCCTGGCGCGTTCGTTGGCCAAGCGCCCGAAGTTGTTGCTGCTCGACGAGCCCATGGGGGCCCTGGACAAGAAGCTGCGCTCGCAGATGCAACTGGAGTTGGTGGAGATCATCGAGCGCGTTGGCGTGACCTGCGTCATGGTGACCCACGACCAGGAAGAGGCCATGACGATGGCCGAGCGCATCGCGATCATGCATCTGGGTTGGATCGCCCAGATCGGCAGCCCGATCGACATCTATGAAACCCCGACCAGCCGCCTGGTCTGCGAATTCATCGGTAACGTCAACATCTTCGACGGTGAAGTGATCGACGACGCTGAAGGCCACGCGACCATCACCTGCAAGGACCTGGACCGCCAGATCTACGTTGGCCACGGCATCAGCACCTCGGTGCAGGACAAATCGGTGACCTACGCGATCCGTCCGGAGAAACTGCTGGTCACGCCGACCATGCCGACCTGCGAGTACAACTGGTCCAGCGGCAAGGTGCACGACATCGCCTATCTGGGCGGACACTCGGTGTTCTACGTGGAATTGCCGAGCGGCAAGATTGTCCAGTCCTTCGTCGCCAACGCCGAACGCCGTGGTGCACGACCGACCTGGGGTGACCAGGTCTACGTGTGGTGGGAAGACGACAGCGGCGTGGTATTGCGCTCATGAACATGCGCAAATTCAAACGCCGCCTCAATCGAATAATTCCCGGTGGCCGCCAGTTGGTCATAGGGGTGCCTTTCATCTGGCTGTTTCTGTTCTTCATGTTGCCGTTCTTCATCGTCTTGAAGATCAGTTTCGCTGAAGCCGATGTCGCCATCCCGCCGTACACCGAGATCTACACCTACGCCGAGCAGAAGCTGCAAGTGCTGCTCAACCTCGGCAACTACGCCATGCTCGCCGGCGACGAGCTCTATATCTCCGCGTACCTGGGGTCGTTGAAGATGGCGCTGATCAGCACCATCCTCTGCCTGGTGATTGGCTACCCGATGGCGTACGCCATCGCCACAGCCCGTAAAGAGCTGCAGACGGTGCTGGTGCTGCTGATCATGATGCCGACCTGGACCGCGATCCTGATCCGCGTCTATGCCTGGATGGGCATCCTCAGCAACAACGGCCTGCTCAACGGCTTCCTGATGAGCATGGGCTTTATCGACGAACCCCTGCAAATCCTCAACACCAACCTGGCGGTGTACATCGGCGTTGTCTATTCGTACCTGCCGTTCATGATCCTGCCGCTCTACGCCAACCTGGTTAAGCACGATCACAGCCTGCTGGAAGCTGCATCGGACCTGGGTTCGAGTACCTTCAACAGCTTCTGGAAAATCACCATCCCCCTGTCCAAAAACGGCATCATCGCCGGTTGCATGCTGGTGTTCATCCCGGTGGTCGGTGAGTTCGTGATTCCTGAGCTGCTGGGCGGACCGGAAACGCTGATGATCGGTAAAGTGCTGTGGCAGGAGTTCTTCAACAACCGTGACTGGCCGGTGGCATCCGCCCTGGCGGTGGTGATGCTGGCGATCCTGATCGTGCCGATCATCCTGTTCAACCGCAGTCAGGCCAAGGAAATGGAGGGTAAAGAATGAAGCGCTTCCGTTTCTCCAGCCTGATGCTGGTACTGGGTCTGGTGTTCATCTATCTGCCGATGCTGATCCTGGTGATCTACTCGTTCAACGCCTCCAAACTGGTGACGGTTTGGGGTGGTTGGTCGATCAAGTGGTACGTCGGCCTGATGGACAACACGCAACTGATGGGTTCAGTGGTGCGCTCGCTGGAGATCGCCTGCTACACCGCGGTTGCGGCGGTCGCACTGGGCACCCTGGCGGCGTTCGTCCTGACCCGCATCACGCGTTTCAAAGGCCGCACGCTGTTCGGTGGCCTGGTCACTGCGCCGCTGGTGATGCCGGAAGTGATCACCGGTCTGTCGCTGTTGCTGCTGTTCGTGGCCATGGCTCAGATGATCGGCTGGCCCCAGGAGCGCGGCATCGTGACCATCTGGATCGCCCACACCACGTTCTGTGCGGCGTATGTGGCGGTGGTGGTGTCGGCGCGTCTGCGCGAGCTGGACCTGTCCATCGAAGAAGCGGCCATGGACCTCGGTGCCAAGCCATGGAAGGTGTTCTTCCTGATCACCATTCCGATGATCGCGCCATCGCTGGGTGCCGGCGGCATGATGTCGTTCGCCCTGTCGCTGGATGACCTGGTACTGGCCAGCTTTGTATCAGGCCCAGGTTCCACGACCCTGCCGATGGAAGTGTTTTCGGCGGTGCGTCTGGGCGTGAAGCCCGAGATCAACGCCGTGGCCAGCCTGATCCTGTTGGCGGTATCGCTGATGACCTTCCTGGTGTGGTTCTTCAGCCGCCGTGCCGAAGAAGCGCGCAAGCGTGCCATCCAGCTGGCGATCGAAGAGAGCGCTGCCGACTCCTGGAAGCAACCGGACGTACGCCGCGCGCAGGCGCCGGAAGCGGCTTGAGTCCCTTCGGGGGCCTTCCCTTGTGGGAGCGAGCCTGCTCGCGATGATCTGTCAGTGACATCCATGTCGACTGACACTCCATCGCGAGCAAGCTCGCTCCTACAGTTGTTTTTGTAGCGGCAGGACCGGTTCGGTGATCAGGAAACCCAAGGCGAGCGGCGAATCACTTCCACGAAGTTCATCGGTTTGAACCCCGGCTCCTGATCCACCAGCACATCGGTCTTCACATTGCCAAAGGTGGTTTGCGGGCGATGGCGCAGGCCGTCGGCGAAGGCGCAGATGATGCATTCCTTGAATCCTTCACCCCGTGGATGCGCATGCACCACCGCCTCGCGCTGCACGCTGGAAAACGCCGCGTAGTCCATGCCCAGCACGTCCATCTCGACACCCGCTGTCACCAGCGCCACGGTAGGGCGCAGGTGTTGCGGCACACCGGGTGTGGTGTGCAACGCAATCGACAGCCACACCTGCTCGATGTCGTCATCACTCAGCCCGTAAGGCTTGAGAAACTCAGCCGCCGCGTTGGCACCATCGACTTCAAAGCGCTCGTTGTCGCTGCGATAACCCTCCATCAGTCCCAGGTCATGAAACATCGCGCCGATGTACAACAGCTCGGGGTTATAAACCAGTTTTTTGCGTTCACCACTCAATGCGCCGAACAGAAACACCCGGCGCGAGTGGTGGTAGAGCAGGTCGGATTCGATGTCGCGAATGTAGTCGGTGGCGGCCCGTGCCAGGGCGCTGTCGGGGATCTTGATGCCGGCGATGGTTGTGCTCATGCTGTTGTCCTCACAGGGAGCGCCGGGGCGGCGCTGATGGAACAAGTCTGTTCCCGGCCCCACAACCGGACAATCGCGCCATGGCTAGGATCCTGGCCAATCAACCTGCGAATCGTGCCAATTGAATGTTGTTCATCCATCCCTGTAGGAGCGAGCATGCTCGCGATGGTAGACAAGACACCGCGGAGTGTCAGGCTGCCAGAGTAATCGTTGGCGACCATCGCGAGCATGCTCGCTCCTACAGGGGGAGGGGGATGGCATCTATGGGGGGCAATCCATCATGAGTAAAACCGTTGCCATCGTGATATTCGCCGGCGTGCAGTCCCTGGATGTCACTGGGCCCATGGACGTGTTTGCCGAGGCGAATCGGTTCCTTGCGCCGCAGGATCACTATCAGCTGGACGTGATCGGCGTTGAGTATGGGGTGACGTCGTGCTCCAACGGCTTGTTGTTGCAAGCCCATCGGCACTTCAGTGAGGCTGTGCAGGCTTATAACCTGTTACTGGTGGCCGGTGGTCCACAGTTGCCGGGCCTGGATTTCGGCGAGGCCTTCGATGCCTGGCTGCGCGAAGCCTGCGCCCGTGCGCAGCGGTTTGGCTCGATCTGCAACGGTGCGTTCATGCTGGCGCGTGCCGGCTTGCTGCAAGGGCGCACCGTCACCACACACTGGGAAGATGCTGCGGCATTGGCCGCGTTGTGCCCCCAGGCGCGGGTAGACGCCGATCGCCTGTACGTGCAGGACGGTGAGCTCTATACCTCGGCCGGTGTTACCGCCGGGATCGACCTGTCGTTGTATCTGTTGGCCAGGGATCATGGGCCTGAAATTGCTTTGCGTGTGGCCAAACGATTGGTGGTGTTCACCCAGCGCTCCGGCGGGCAGTCGCAGTTCAGCCCGTTTCTCACACCCCATGCCGAGCCGGAGTCTGCGGTGGCGATGATTCAGCGCTACGTATTGGCCAACCTGACCGGCGACCTGACCAATGCCGAGCTGGCGAGCGCGGCCAACATGAGCGCGCGCAATTTCTCCCGGGTGTTTACCAGGGAAGCGAAAGTGACTCCGGCGGAGTTTGTCGAGCGGGCAAGAGTGGATGCGGCGCGGGTGATGCTCGAGAGTACGGCGGCGCCGTTGAAAACCGTGGCCTATGAGTGCGGCTTTCGTGATGCCCAGCACATGCGCAACGTGTTCAACCGCCGGCTGGGGGTGACGCCGCAGCAGTTTCGGTTGAATTTTGGCCTGGCGGTTTGAGCCTGGATGTTCATTGCCTGTACAGGCAATGAAAATCTAAGGGGCCACCCGCGCCGGCAACAGCTTCAACGTACCCCGAGTATTGGCCATCACCTCTTCATCGTTCAGATGCGCCTGGAAGTACAACCCTTCGATATACGCCTCCGCCTGGTCCTCATAATGCCTATCGAAAGGCACCCCACTCTGGCCCACCGGGTTGACGGTCAGGCTGTGGGTGGGGTCGGCGAAATCGATCAGGCGACGGGTCGAAGGCCCGTAGGTCACAGGCCATGGCGCCGGACCGATTTTGGCCGAGAGGTTATTCGGCACTTCATGGCTGCCGGGCGCGGCGAACGGGCCGACGTTGAAGATCCGGTCCAGCGGCTTCTGCTGTCCCAGCGGGTGGCCGTGAGTCAGGGTGTGGGCCTTGCCCCACTGCCACTGGGTGAAGTCGGCACCCAGCACGCTCTTGAGGTGAGCGAGGCTGGCTTGCCACGCCACCTTCACCGTGTCGGCGCGGGTTTCCCTGGCGGCCGTCGTGCGGTTGTCCCACCACGGCGAGTCGGCATTTGCCGCCAGGCGTGGCAGGGCGGCGTCGATCACTCGAGTCGAGAGCAACGTTTCGAAGAAGTCGTTGCCCAGCTCATCACGCATCGCCGCATCGGCCAGGTTGAACAGCAACTGGTTGAACAACGTGGCGCTGGTGGAGTCCAGCGGGTAGTCGCCTTGCCATTGCGCCAGTTGTTCCACCAGCTTCAGCTCGGCCGGGTCGCTGACCACTTCACGCAGCACCGGCAACAGCGGGGCGAGCAGGCGTGGGCCATAGGCGGTGGTGGTGCCCAGTTGCAGTTTCTGGCTGGTCTCCAGGTCCCATTTGACGGTTTTATCGCTGAGCTGCCGATTGAGTTGCTGACCGCGGTCAGCGAGGTTGTAGTAACCGGGAATCTCCATGCCGGTCGGTGATACCGGCTGGTAGTTGGCCGAGACGATGTAGCCCCGTGCCGGGTTTTCTTCCTGCGGGTTGGCGGTGAACGGGTAGAAACCCTCCTTGTCTGCTTGCGCACTGCTGCCATCGAGAATGAACCATGGCTTCACCCCTGCCGGGCGCTTGGGCAATTGCGCCGCAGCCCACCAGCCAATGTCGCCCTTGGCATTGGCCCAGACGACGTTCAGGCCCGGCGCATGGATCCTGGCTGCGGCCATGCGCGCCTTGACCAGGGTGTCGGCGCGATTTAGCTGATAGAAACCCTCGAGGATCGGGTTCTGGGTTTCAAGAAAGCCCCACCACATGGCGATTGGCGTCTTGCCGGCGTGGCTGCCCAGTGCATCGTTGACGATCGGCCCGTGGGGCGACTGGCGCAGTACCAGCGTGACGGGCGCCTGGCCCTTCACCGCGATCTGTTGCTCGCTGGTGACCAGATCCACCCACTGGCCGCGGTACCAGACCTGATTGGGGTTGTCGGGATTGACCTTCTCGGCGATCAGGTCCAGGTCGTCATTCTGGAACATGGTGATGCTCCAGCCGAAGTCGCGGTTCATACCCAGCGAAGCGAACGGCATCAAGGCCTGGTAGTGACCGTAGAGCTCGAACCCCGGAGCCGTGAGATGGGCTTCATACCACACGGACGGTGCGGAAAAACGGATATGCGGATCACCCGCCAGTAGTGGCTTGCCGCTCTTGGTGCGACTGCCGGCCACCGCCCAGGCGTTGCTCCCCTCGAACTGCGGCAAGCCGTTGTCGGCCAGGGCTTGCTCGCTCAGGCGGGCGAGGGCGTTGAGGTCTTTCCAGTCGCCGCTGGCAAGCGGCGGCACGGCGGCGCCGGAGTTTTTCTCCAGCACACCACTGGGCTGCCAGTCGAGGTCAAACACGTTGAGGTAATCAGCCCCCAGTTGATCGCGGACGTAGGTCAGCAAAGGTTCGGTACGAAACGCGGCGGCAAAGCTGTAGGCCATGTAACCGGCGATGCTGATGGTGTCCTGGGCGGTGAAAGGGCGTTTGGCGATGCCCAGCGCGTCGAACTCCGCAGGCTTGGCATGGCTGTCCTGGTACTGGTTAATGCCGTCCAGATAGGCTTGCATGGCGAGAAAGGCTGGCGATTGCTTATCGAGATTGGCCAGGTAAGTTTCGGCCCGTTCACGAATGCGCAGGCTGCGCATCAGCTTGTCGGTGTCGAGCAGTTTGGAGCCCAGCACTTCGGCCAGCTCGCCACGGGCGAGGCGGCGCAGCACTTCCATCTGGAACAGCCGGTCCTGGGCGTGCACGTAACCCAGCGCGCGGTACAGGTCGGTTTCGTTGTCGGCGCGAATGTGCGGGATGCCGCGCTCGTCGTAACGCACGGTGACAGAGCCTTGCAGATGCTGCAGCTCAACGATGCCCTGGCGCGTCGGTTGCTTGCTGTAAACGTAGCCGCCGACACCCACGGCGAGGACAACGATCAGCACGACGAGCGCAATCAGGAGACGTTTCATTCAGATTCCTTGTTCTTGTTATGAGTGACAGCAGTTCCCTGGCTGCACTGTTTAACACGACCCGTTGAATCGGCCCATCACCCGTAGGAGGGATTCTTGTCGCCTGGTTTTGCTTACTGCGCCTGATCAGCCGGCCATGGGCAGTAACAGCCCACGGCCAGTGTGTGCGTGGCACTCACTGGGCGGCCTTCATTCAACGCCTGGAGGATTGGCTCGATGAAGCTGTTGTTTGAATTGCAGGTGAGGCCCTCGCTGTACGGGCCGAAATACGCCAGCTTGCCGCTGCGATCCCAGATCGCCACGGCGGGGCTGGCCGGGATCTGCTCTGAGCCTGGCAGGACGCTGATGGATTTCAGGCCGCCCAGGTTGCTGGGCAACTGGCCATGGCTGCCGGCTTTTTGTACCGCGTAGAACTCGACGCCTTGCGGTTCGTAATGCTCGATCAATTCGCTCAGGTGTTGCTGGTTGCCGACGTTGCACGGGCAGGCCGGGTCCCAGAAGTGCACAAGGCGGATGGCGCCGGGGCCGGCCAGGTTGTCGGGCAGGTGCAGCGGGTCGCCTGAAAACAGCGCCGTGTGGGAGCTGAACGCACGCAGATAGCGCCCCTGGAACCAGTCGTAGGCCGCCCACAGCACACCGGCACAGAGAAGGGCGAGCAGGCTGGCAAGCAGAGTGGTGCGCAAGGACGATCGCATGGCGGGGTTTCCTCAGAGATCGCCCAGCTTGCCATGCTTGTCGCGACAGATGAATATCGCAGGCTTATAAAGTCCGCTTCGTGTTTTGGAATCGCTCATGCCCGCCACTTTCGACCCTGATCATCTGCGCGCCAGCCTTCGGCCCTTGGCCGAGTGGCAGCCGCTGTCCGAAGAGGCATTGGCGTACCAGCGGTTTTATGGCCTGGACTATCCCGGGCGACCGTTGCGCACGGGGCTTGGACGTTTCGAGGTGGCCGGCTATGAGCTGGTCAGCCAGGTGTGGTGGCCGGAGGTGGCCAAGGCGACATTGTTCATGTTCCACGGGTTTTATGATCACACCGGGCTCTACCGGCATGTCATCGCCTGGGCGCTGGATCAGGGTTTTGCAGTGATCGCCTGCGATTTGCCAGGGCACGGCCTGTCCAGTGGTGAGCGGGCGAGCATCGGTGATTTTTCCGAGTATCAGGACACCCTTCAAGGCTTGTTCGCCGAGGCCCGCTCGCTGGATCTGCCGCAGCCCTGGCACCTGTGCGGGCAGAGCACCGGCGGCGCCATTGTGGTCGATCACGTGCTCAACGCCGGCAGCGCAAGCCCGGCCCAGGGCCAGGTGATCCTGCTGGCGCCACTGGTGAGACCGCGATCATGGGCGTGGTCGAAATTCAGCTACTACCTGCTCAGGCCTTTCGTGAAAGGGATCGCCCGACGCTTCAGCGAAAACTCCAGCGACCCGCAGTTCCTCATGTTCCTGCAAGCCGACCCGTTGCAGGCCCGCCGTTTGCCGACGGCCTGGGTCGGCGCATTGAAACGCTGGATCAAGCGGATCGAAGCGGCACCGACCAGCACCCGGCAGCCGCTGATTGTGCAGGGGCAGCAGGACATGACGGTGGATTGGCCGCATAACCTTGACGTGTTGAAGGCCAAGTTCAATCGGCCGCAGGTGTTGATGCTGCCTGAGGGAAGGCACCATCTGGCGAACGAGTCGCTGGAGATGCGCAGGGAGTTTTTCGGGTTTTTGAGTCGGCGGGTGAAGGGCAGAAATGTGTAGCGATTGTTCCGGCCCCATCGCGGCGGTGCGACGATTCGACAAGCCCGCTCCCACAGGTGCTCTTGGTGTACACAATATCTGTGTTCACTGAAAAACCCTGTGGGAGCGGGCTTGCCCGCGATAGCGATCTAACTGGCGCCAAAGATCACTGGCTGAGGTTCGAAGAACTCTGCCCCACCGCCAACCCCGCGCGAATCGCCGCCAGCGCCGCCTGGTAGTAAGCCTGGCCTTCAGCCGACTCGGCGAAGGTGGCGAACTCTTCCAGTTCGTTATCCGACAGGTCGCGATAGACATACAACAGCGTGTTGTTCAGGTCGCTGCCGATCTGGTCCATCAATCGCTGGCGCTGACCGTTGAGCAGGCCTTGCGCCTGACCGCCGCCCAGGAGGCCCGGGATCATCGCGCTGAGGCTGTCGGCCGCGACGCCGGCAATCGCCAGGCTCACTTCCGCGCCGGCCTCGCGCGCGGGCAGGGCCTGTGCCAGATGGCCGATAATCAACAGGCGGCTGTCGCTGGCCTGGATTTTTGGCAGGCCCTTGGCGTTTTTCGCCAATTGATCACGGCGGGTGGCCAGCAACTCGGCAGCAACGATCTTCTTGCCCAGGGCCGACTGGAAAAAGGTCAGGGCCGGTTTCGGATCGGCGAGATTCTTGCGCAGTTGCGATTGGGCACGTTGGTCGACGGCTTGCGCTGCGAAACGTTGATTGCTGTTATTCACCAGGGCCTGAAACACTGCAGGCGGCAGGCTGTTCTGGTAACGCTGCTGAGCGGCTGCCAGGGCATCGTTGAAGTGCGCGCGTTGTTCTGGCCAGCCGGCGACTTTGTACAACTGGTCGTGGCCGTCTGCCCAGGCGGGCAAAGCGCAGAACATCAGCAGTGAGAAAAGCAAACGACGCATAGGGACTCCTGTCAGCAGCCGACTATTCTCCGTGCGGCATACCGACTTGTCGAGAATTCGTATCAAGCCGCCTTGTGGCTCTGTCGGAATTTCGGGTACAGGAATACTATGCGCGCCATGCAAATATCCTCTGATCACCCGCTGCTGTTACGTATCGTCGACGACCTGGCTGAACACGGCTGGTCGCAGCAGAATATTTTCCTGCCTCTGGATCTGACCCGAGCGCTGGCGGCTGAGTGCCGTAAACGTTCGGTCGAGGGTGAACTGACGCCTGCGGCCGTCGGGCGCGGGCCCACTTCGGAGATTCGCGAGGCGATTCGCGGCGACCAGATCCAGTGGATCGAACCGGGACAGGCCGAGGCGTGCGACCGCTACCTGGCGCTCATGGACAGCCTGCGTGAAGCGATCAATCGCGGCCTGTACCTGGGCCTGGAAGATTTCGAGTGCCATTTTGCGATGTACCCGCCCGGCGCTTTCTACCTCAAGCACCTTGATCGCTTCAGGGACGATGACCGGCGCGCGGTGTCGGCGGTGCTGTATCTCAATGACGCCTGGCTGCCGAACGAGGGCGGGCAATTGCGCATGTACCTCGAGGACCGTGGCGAATACGACGTACTGCCCACCGGCGGCTGCCTGGTAGTGTTCCTGTCCGGTGAGGTGCCCCATGAAGTGCTGCCCGCGACTCGGGATCGCCTGTCGTTGACCGGCTGGTTCCGGCGCCGTGGCAATGAGCCGTTCTGATCATGCACAAGATTCTGGTGAGCCGCTGCCTGTTGGGTCACCGCGTGCGCTACGACGGCGGGGCCAGCGGGCCATTTGATCAGCTTCAGCAGTGGCTCGATGAAGGCCGTGTCGTTCCGCTGTGCCCGGAAGTGGCCGGTGGCTTGCCGACGCCACGGGCAGCAGCGGAAATCCCGGGCGGGCAGGGGGCGCAAGTGCTGGATGGGCAGGCATCGGTCATCACCACCGAGGGCCAGGACGTCAGCGCGCAGTTCCTGGCCGGGGCACATCAGGCGCTGGCCTTGGTGCAAGCCCACGACATCCGCATCGCCGTGCTCAAGGCCAACAGTCCGTCCTGCGGCAACCGCCTGACCTATGACGGCACGTTCAACCGGGTGAAGGTCACCGGCGAGGGGGTGACGGCGGCGTTGCTCAAGCGCCATGGGGTGCGGGTGTTCAGTGAGCTGGAATTGGTTGAGGCGGCGCAGGCGTTGGCTGCACTTAACTAAAGGTCACCACACCCCCCTTCGCGAGCAAGCCCGCTCTCACGGTTGGTGTGTGATCTCCAGGCCTCAGGGCTTGACCCCATCCCCCGCCAGCCACTTCTTCTCCAGCGCCTCCAGCCGTCCATCGGCCTTGATCCGCTGCAGGGCGTTTTCCAGGCTGACATGGAACGCCGGATTGCCCTTCTGGAATGGAATCGCCAGGTTTACCTCTGCAGCGGCCTTGGGTTTCTCCTCCGCCAACGACTGCACCAGCAGTATCGACCGCGGCTCCTCGTCCTTTTGCGCAAGCAATTGTCCATCCACTCGAGCGTAAGGTTCGCTGAAGTCGAAACGATCCTTGAGTTCCGGGGTCAGTGCTATGTGGTTGATCGCGATGTCGTACTTGCCGCTTTCAACGCCGGCCAACAGATCGCTGGAATCGGTGACGACAAAATCGGCCCGTACATCCAGTTCGTTGGCCAGCAACTGGCCCAGTTCGACTTCAAAGCCCGAGAGGTTGCCGTCGTTCTTGAAATTGAAGGGCGGTGTATTAGCCTCAAGAGCAATACGCAATTCACCACGGTCGTTTACGTCGTCGATCAGTTCGGCATGGGCCAAAGGGCTCAGAAGGGGTAGCAGGCAGATCAGGCCAGGCAGAAAGCGCATGGTCACTCCTTGGAATTTCTTATGGCGACCCTTTGATTCAGGCTCGCTTTGCTATGGTTGTCGAGTGCCTTCGACAACGAATGGTCATGAAGTTGTCCTGACCACGCGAATTTTACGAAAAAACTGGAGAAGAGAATGAAATCCTTTATGTCACGTGCAGCTTTGGCTGGCCTGTTGATGGGTGTTTCGGTACTGGCCAGTGCGGCGACGCCGGCGCCGAAGGGTGCTGAAGTGTCCATCGTCTCTCCTGCGGATGGCGCCACGGTTCCCAAGACCTTCGTCGTCAAGTTTGCGGTCGAAAACATCGCGTTGGCGCCTGCCGGTGATGTGACCAAGAACACCGGCCACCACCACTTGCTGATCGACGTGGACAAGCTGCCAGCTGCCGGCCAGCCGATCCCGAACGATGCTAACCACCTGCATTTCGGCAAGGCGCAGACCCAGGCTGAAGTGACGCTGGAGCCCGGCAAGCATACGCTGCAACTGGAGCTCGGAGACAGCGGTCACATGCCGTTCGACCCACCGATCGTCTCGCCGAAGATCACCGTCAACGTCAAATGACGCAGGCATGAAAAAGGGAGCCCGAAGGCTCCCTTTTTTGTTGCTCGCATCGCGATCAGAACAGCACGCGGGACCGAATGGTGCCGTTGATGTGCTGCAGCTTCTCTTGCGCCAGGTCCGAGTACTCGGCGTCGACGTCGATGACCACGTAGCCGACTTTCTCGTTGGTCTGCAGGAACTGACCGGAGATGTTGATGCCGTTTTCGGCGAACACCTTGTTGATCTCGCTCATCACACCCGGAATGTTCTCGTGGATGTGCAGCAGGCGGTGCTTGCCAGGGTGAGCCGGCAGGGCCACTTCCGGGAAGTTCACCGACGATACCGAGGTACCGTTGTCGCTGTACTTGACCAGCTTTTCTGCCACTTCCAGACCGATGTTGGCTTGCGCTTCAGCGGTGGAACCGCCGATGTGCGGGGTCAGGATCACGTTGTCCAGGCCGCGCAGCGGGCTTTCGAACTCTTCGTCGTTGGAGCGTGGCTCCACCGGGAATACGTCGATGGCCGCGCCGATCAGGTGTTTGTCCTTGATGGCCGCTGCCAGGTGGTCCAGTTCGACCACGGTGCCGCGAGCAGCGTTGATCAGGATGCCGCCCTTCTTGATGGCACGGATTTCCTTCTCGCCGATCATCCACTGGGTCGCAGCGGTTTCCGGTACGTGCAGGGTGACGATGTCGGACATGCCCAACAGTTCGTGAAGGTTGCCGACCTGGGTGGCGTTACCCAAAGGCAGTTTGGTCACGGTGTCGTAGAAGTACACCTGCATGCCCAGGCCTTCGGCCAGGACCGACAGCTGCGTACCGATCGAGCCATAACCAACGATCCCCAGCTTCTTGCCACGGATCTCGAAGGAATTGGCCGCGCTCTTGATCCAGCCGCCACGGTGGCAGGAGGCGTTCTTCTCAGGGATGCCGCGCAGCAACAGGATCGCTTCGGCCAGTACCAGCTCGGCGACGGAGCGGGTGTTGGAGTACGGTGCGTTGAACACGGCAATGCCGCGCTCACGGGCCGCGTTCAGGTCGACCTGGTTGGTGCCGATGCAGAAACAGCCGACTGCGACGAGCTTCTTCGCGTGATCGAAGACCTCTTCCGTCAGTTGGGTGCGGGAGCGAATGCCGATGAAGTGAGCATCGGCGATCTTTTCCTTCAGTTGGGCTTCCGGCAGAGAACCGGTGAGGTACTCGATGCTGGTGTAGCCGGACGACTTGAGGACGTCGACAGCCGATTGGTGGACGCCTTCGAGAAGAAGGAACTTGATCTTGCTCTTATCGAGAGAAGTCTTGCTCATCTGCGTAAACCTGTATCCCGGAGAAAAATGGCAGGAAATGGTCAACAGACGCTGACCCGGACGGCTGGAGAGCCGTCTCCGCAGATTAGCCGTTGGGCGCTATGCTGCGGGGTCGTTATGCTAGCATACGAGCCCCGCTAAACACCCGTTCCTGCGACGTGAAGCGTTCTCAGGATGACCATGAATTGTTCGAGAGTTCTGTCGATGACCAGTCCTGCCCAGATTGAAGAACTGAAGACGTTGGTTGAGCCGGGCAAGGTCCTGACCGATGCCGATTCCCTGAACACCTATGGCAAGGACTGGACCAAGCAATTCGCGCCCGCCCCGACGGCCATTGTCTTTCCCAAGACCATCGAGCAGGTGCAGGCCATTGTCCGTTGGGCCAATGCGCATAAGGTGGCGCTGGTGCCCTCCGGCGGGCGCACCGGTTTGTCCGCCGCTGCCGTTGCGGCGAATGGCGAAGTGGTGGTGTCTTTCGACTACATGAACCAGATACTCGACGTGAACCTGACCGACCGCACCGCCGTGTGCCAACCAGGGGTGGTGACCGAGCATCTGCAAAATGTCGCCGAAGAGAAGGGCCTGTATTACCCGGTGGACTTCGCTTCCGCTGGTTCCAGTCAGATTGGCGGCAATATCGGCACCAATGCCGGCGGAATCAAAGTTATTCGCTATGGCATGACCCGCAACTGGGTGGCGGGCATGAAAGTGGTGACCGGCAAGGGCGACCTGCTGGAGCTGAACCACGACCTGATCAAGAACGCCACCGGCTACGACATGCGACAGCTGTTCATCGGTGCCGAAGGTACCCTCGGGTTTGTGGTCGAGGCGACCATGCGCCTGGACCGCGCACCGAAAAACCTCACGGCCATGGTGCTGGGCGCCGCCGATCTCGACTCGATCATGCCGGTGTTGCACGCCTTCCACGGCAAGCTCGACCTGACTGCTTTCGAGTTTTTCTCTGACAAGGCCCTTGCCAAGGTCATGGCGCGTGGCGATGTGCCGGCGCCGTTCGACACCGAATGCCCGTTCTACGCGCTGCTGGAGTTCGAGGCGACCACCGAGGAAGTGGCCAACCTGGCGCTGGAAATCTTTGAGCACTGCGTGGAGCAAGGCTGGGTGCTGGACGGCGTGATGAGTCAGAACCAGACCCAGTTGCAGAACCTGTGGAAGTTGCGCGAGTACATTTCCGAGACGATCTCCCACCGCACGCCTTACAAAAACGATATTTCGGTCACAGTGTCCAAAGTCACTGCGTTCCTGCAGGAAATTGATGAGATCGTCGCTGAAGACTACCCGGACTTTGAAGTCGTCTGGTACGGCCACATCGGTGACGGCAACCTGCACCTGAACATCCTCAAGCCGGAAGACCTGGGCAAGGACGAGTTTTTCGCCCGGTGCGCAACGGTCAACAAGCGGGTGTTCGAAACCGTCGAGCAGTACAACGGATCGATTTCCGCCGAGCACGGCGTGGGGCTGGTCAAGCGCGACTACTTGACCTACAGCCGCTCACCGGTTGAGATCGAGTACATGAAGGCGCTCAAATCGGTGTTCGATCCGAACGGCATCATGAACCCGGGCAAGATATTCGCTGTTTGAATCAATGAACCAGGAGTCGGTAATGAGCTATCAGCACCAGTATGTCGACGGTACGCGTATCCACTTTCCTTTGGGAAAAGTGGTGTGCATCGGGCGCAACTACGCCGAACACGCCAAGGAGCTGGACAACCCGGTTCCTACAGAGCCGCTGCTGTTCATCAAGCCAGGCAGTTGCGTGGTGCCACTGGAAGGTGGTTTCAGCATTCCCACCGAGCGTGGCTCGGTGCATTACGAAGCGGAAATCGCCGTGCTGATCGGCAAGCCGCTGTCGACCAAGCCTAGCCGCGAAGAAGTGCTGGACGCCATTTCCGGTTTTGCGCCAGCCCTGGACCTGACCCTGCGCGACAAGCAGGCCGAGTTGAAATCCAAGGGGTTGCCATGGGAAATCGCCAAGTCCTTCGACGGCGCTGCGGTGATTGCTCCATTCGTGGTCGGCAGCACGTTCGCTGACCTGACCGACATCGGCATCCGCCTGACCATCAACGGCGAAGTGCGTCAGGATGGCAACAGCAGCGCCATGCTCAACCCGATCGTGCCCATGATCCAGCACATGGCGGCCTGCTTCTCGCTGCAAGCCGGCGACGTAATCCTCACCGGCACGCCAGTGGGCGTTGGCCCGCTGAATGTGGGTGACGAAATCGTCCTCGAACTGCCAGACGCCAGCCGCTTCACCAGCAGCGTACGCTGATCTGCTTTGTAGGAGCGAGCGCCTCGACATGCTCGCTCCTACAGGGGCGGGGTGGTGAATAACAAGGCAAACCCGCCATTTGCCATTTTTTTCACATCCTCTCCGGATAATTCGTGGATTAACGGCGTCTGAGCCGGGCCCAACTGTGCTATTACCTCTAGCCTGAATTTCTGGAACGCATCTCTCGATGGCCACCCAACCGCTGCCTTCGCTCAAGACTGCCCGCCGCCCGCGTTTCTTCATGCGCTGGTATGCCTGGCTTTTGTTGGTTGCCGGCGCGGCGTACGGCCTGGCGTTTGCGATGCATTGGGATGACCGTGGCCTGCTCTGGGTAATGGAGCGCTTTGAAAGTACGGCAGAGCGCCAGGAAAGCATCTGGTTGCCGGACTATCGGGTGGTGATCGATGCCAAGGCGTTGCCGGGGATGGAAAAGGACGAAGCATCGGACCTTGCCTACGACCCGCAAACCAAGACCCTGTTCGCGGTCATGGGCAAGAACCCGTTCTTGGTCGAGCTGACCTTGCAGGGCGAGGTGTTGCGCAAGATGCCGTTGGTGGGCTGGAGCAATCCGGAAGGGGTGACGGTCATGGGGAATGGTCGGTTGGCTATCGTCGATGAACGCCAGCATTTGTTGGTCATCGTCAAGGTGGACGCCGACACCCGCGAGCTGAACATGTCCAACTTCGCAAAATACGACCTTGGCCCCTCTGCGGACCAGAATAAAGCCTTCGAAGCGGTCGTCTGGGATGCAAAAAACCAGCAGATGCTGCTGGGTGAGGAGCGCCCCGCAGCGCTGTTTACCTGGAAGAGTGCCGACGGTCAGACGCTGACTGGCGACAAACAAAAGCTGGCCAGTGACGAACTCGACATCCGCAACCTGTCGGCCCTGGCCATCGATCCTCGAACCCGGCATACCCTGGTGCTGTCTGCTGACTCTCATCTGTTGCTGGAGCTCGACGAGAAGGGCGAACAAGTGAGCTTCATGACCGTGCTGGGCGGTTTCAACGGGCTGAAAAAGACCATCCCGCGCGCTGAGGGCGTGACCATGGACGAGGCAGGCACGCTGTACATGGTCAGCGAGCCCAACTTGTTCTATCGTTTCGAGAAGCAGAACTGATCCGCGTTTTGTAGGAAGCGCGACGCTCAGTTGTAGGCTGGGGCTAATGGCCATTAAGCTTGGATTCAGACTGCCGTGGTATTTCATCCACCTGTTCTGATATCCGAGCCTTCCCGATGCGTCGATTTGCCCGTCCCAAACCCCTGATTCTGATCCTGCTGGCGATTGCGCTGCTCATCCTGCTCACCATCGGCCAGTACCTGCGGCTGTTCGAGCGCGCCTGGTTCAACCTGTACACGCTTTGGCAGCCGGAAAGCGCGCAGTCCATCGGGCTGGATCGCTACCTTGTCACCCTCGAAGGCCGGAGCATCGAAGGCCTGGATGACGATGTGTCGGCACTGACTTTCGATCCGGTGCGCAAAAGCCTGTTCACCGTCACCAACAAAAACTCGGAGCTCATCGAACTTTCGCTGCAAGGCCAGATCATCCGGCGCATTGCGCTGATCGGTTTCGGTGATCCTGAAGCCGTGGAGTTCATCAGCGCCGACACCTACGTGCTTACCGACGAGCGCCAGCAGCGGTTGATCAAGATTCATCTGGACGAAGACACCACCTTCCTCGACGCTGCCGACGCCGAACAGATGACGCTTGGCGTGCACATGAGCAGTAACAAGGGTTTCGAAGGCCTGGCCTATGATTCGGTCGGCAAGCGTCTGTTTGTCGCCAAGGAGCGCGACCCGATGTTGATCTACGAAGTGCAGGGTTTCCCCCATTACAACCCGGAAAAGTCGTACGCCGTCCACGTGGTCAACAACCCCAAGCGGGATGCGGGAATGTTCGTTCGAGACCTCTCCAGCCTGCAATACGACGAGCGCAGCGGCCATTTACTAGCGCTGTCCGACGAGTCGCGACTGATTCTGGAACTGGATGTCGACGGTCGCCCTTTGAGCACGATGTCGCTGAGCAAGGGGCGCCAGGGGCTGACGAAAACGGTGCCGCAAGCGGAAGGCATGGCCATGGATGACGACGGTACGCTGTATCTTGTGAGCGAGCCGAACCTGTTTTATGTGTTCAAGAAGCCCTAAGAACACAGAACCCCTGCAGGAGCGCGCACGCTCGCGATGGTGGCTCAGGCACCGAGGGGTGTCAGGCTGCCAGCGTTGCCTGTGCATTTCTTCGCGAGCATGCTCGCTTCTACAGGGTATTGGGATTGAGGTTACTGCGCCTTCAGCGTCTTCACGCCTTCGCTCGTGCCCAGCAACAGCAGGTCCGCCGGTCGCGCCGCGAACAAGCCGTTGGTGACCACGCCGACAATCGCGTTGATCTGCGCTTCCAGCTCCACCGGATTGGTGATCTGCAGGTTGAACACGTCGAGGATGATGTTGCCGTTGTCGGTCACAACGCCTTCACGGTAAACCGGGTCGCCGCCCAGTTTGACCAGTTGACGGGCCACGTGGCTGCGGGCCATCGGGATCACTTCCACCGGCAGCGGAAATGCGCCGAGCACCGGCACCAGTTTGCTGGCGTCGGCGATGCAGATGAAGGTCTTGGCCACGGCGGCGACGATCTTCTCGCGCGTCAGGGCCGCGCCGCCGCCCTTGATCAGGTTCAGGTGCTCGTCGCTTTCGTCGGCGCCGTCGACGTAGAACTCCAGGTCGCTGACGGTGTTCAGTTCGTACACTGGAATGCCGTGGCCCTTGAGGCGTGCAGCGGTGGCTTCGGAGCTGGCGACCGCGCCGTCGAAGGCGCCCTTGTGCTGGGCCAGGGCGTCGATGAAGCAATTGGCGGTGGAGCCGGTGCCGACCCCGACGACGCTCTTGTCATCGAGTTTCGGGAGGATGAAGTCGACGGCAGCCTGGGCCACGGCCTGTTTGAGTTGATCCTGGGTCATGCGGGCTCCGAAAGCGGGCAAGGGTAGACGGAAAGGCCCGCATTATAGCGCCATGATGGGTTAAAACCTCTTCATTCGTGTGGTCGCATGGCCGAAATGCGGGTTAGACTCCCCGGTTCCGCCCAAGCCGCCCAGTGATGCTTTCCGATGCTCGAACAGTACGTCAAGAAGATCCTCACCTCGCGCGTTTATGACGTTGCCGTAGAAACCCCATTGCAGACTGCCCGCCAGCTCTCCGAGCGGCTGGGCAACAGTATTTTGCTCAAGCGTGAAGACTTGCAGCCGGTGTTCTCGTTCAAGATTCGTGGGGCCTATAACAAGCTCACGCAACTGAGCGACGAAGAGCGCGCCCGTGGCGTGGTGACGGCTTCGGCGGGCAACCACGCACAAGGCCTGGCCCTGGCGGCAAAAGTACTGGGTGTGAAAGCCACCATCGTCATGCCCAAGACCACTCCGGAAATCAAGGTCGAGGGCGTGCGTTCGCGGGGCGGCAAAGTGGTGCTGCACGGGGATTCGTTCCCGGAAGCCCTGGCCTTCTCGCTGAAGCTGGTCGATGAAAAAGGCTACGTCTACATCCACCCCTACGATGACCCTCACACCATCGCGGGGCAGGGCACGGTGGCGATGGAGATTTTGCGCCAGCAACCGGGCCGCCTGGATGCGATCTTCGTGCCGGTGGGCGGTGGTGGCCTGATCGCCGGCATTGCGGCGTATGCCAAGTACCTTCGTCCTGAGATCAAAATCATCGGCGTCGAGCCCGACGACTCCAACTGTCTGCAAGCGGCCATGGCAGCGGGTGAGCGTGTCGTACTGCCGGCCGTGGGCATCTTTGCCGATGGCGTGGCGGTGGCCCAGATCGGTCAGCACACCTTCGATATCTGCAAGGATTACGTCGATGAGGTGATCACCGTCAGCACCGACGAAATTTGCGCGGCGATCAAGGATATCTACGACGATACCCGCTCGATCACCGAACCTGCCGGCGCTCTGGGCGTCGCCGGCATCAAGAAGTACGTGGAGCAGCGCGGTGTCACCGGGCACACTTTTGTAGCCATCGATTCCGGCGCCAACGTCAACTTCGACCGTCTTCGCCACGTCGCCGAGCGCGCCGAGCTGGGTGAGGGCCGCGAAGCCATCATTGCCGTGACCATTCCGGAAAAACCGGGCAGCTTCAAGGCATTCTGCGAAGCCATCGGCAAGCGCCAGATCACCGAATTCAATTATCGCTACAACACCGGCAGCGAAGCCCACATTTTCGTTGGCGTACAGACGCACCCGGAAAACGATCCGCGCAGCAAGCTGCTCGCCAGTTTGACCGAACAGGGGTTCCCGGTGCTGGACCTGACCGACAACGAACTGGCCAAACTGCACATCCGTCACATGGTCGGTGGTCGCGCGGCCCAGGTTGTGGACGAAGTGGTGCTGCGTTTTGAGTTCCCAGAGCGACCGGGTGCGTTGTTCAACTTCCTCAGCAAGCTTGGCGGGCGCTGGAACATCTCGATGTTCCATTACCGCAACCATGGCGCGGCGGACGGCCGTGTGGTCGCCGGCCTGCAAGTGCCCCACGAAGAGCGTCATCTGGTGCCGGCGGCGCTTGAGGAAATCGGCTACCCGTACTGGGATGAAAGCGACAACCCGGCCTATCAGCTGTTTCTTGGCTGAACGGCTACGCTGATGGGCAAGGCATAAGGAAATCGAACCATGGAAACATTAACCGCCCTGAAGATGGCGCATGTCGTGGCCACCGCGCTGTTGTTGCTCTGCGCGCTGGGCCTGGCGATTTGGGTCTGGCGCACGCGGCACCAAGGGGACACCACGGCGGCCAGCCGCACGTTGCAACGGCCGCGGGTGTTTGTCTGGCTGGTGATGGGGCTGGCGCTGTTGAGCTTGCCTTTCACGGGGTGGGCGATGGTGCACCGGGTGGGCTGGCCACTGGGCCAGACCTGGCTTCTGGCCTCCAGCGTGCTCTACACCGTGGCGGCACTGGCGTGGTTCTGGTTGCTGGTGCGCCTGAACAAGCTGCGCAAGACCCCGGGAGGCGTGGGCAGGTTCAGTTTCGCCCTGGCGTTGTTCAGTTTTGTCTGCTTTATCGCCATTGCGGGGTTGATGGGGGCTAAACCAGTCTGAAGCGTGCACCTTCCCTGTAGGAGCGAGCTTGCTCGCGATGGGGGACCGGACACCGCGGGGTGTCAGGCTGCCAACTTTATCGTTGGCGACCATCGCGAGCATGCTCGCTCCTGCAGAAGACGGTCATCAGTCGCGCAGACTGATGACCGGCCAGCCTCGTTTCTCGGCCTCGGCGCGCAAGTTCGGGTCCGGGTCCACTGCCACCGGGTTCGTCACCTGCTCCAGCAGCGGCAGGTCATTCATCGAATCGCTATAGAAATAGCTGTCTTCCAGCGAATGCCCGGTTTCTTCCAGCCAGCGGGTCAGGCGTGTCACTTTGCCTTCACGAAAGCATGGGATGTCGGTGCTGCGCCCGGTGTAGCGGCCATCGACCATTTCGCACTCGGTGGCGATCAGGGTTTCGACGCCCAGTCGTGCGGCAATCGGCCCGGTGACAAAACGGTTGGTGGCGGTGATGATCACCAGCTTGTCGCCCGCTTCACGGTGCTTGGCTAAAAGGGCCATGGCCTTGGGCAGCACGATAGGCTCGATGCAGTCGCGCATGTAATCCAGGTGCCATTCGTCCAGCGTGGCCATTTCGGTGCGACCGAGCACTTCCAGGCAAAAATTCAGGTAGGCGGCGTTATCCAGCTGGCCGGCGAGATAATCCTGATAGAACGCATCATTGCGGGTCTTGTAGGCCACGGCGTCGAGAAAGCCGCGTTCACACAGGTAATCGCCCCAGGCGTGGTCACTGTCGCCGCCCAGGAGGGTGTTGTCCAAGTCGAATAAAGCCAGGCGCATTGCGGTTACTCGCTGAAAAGTCTGTAGAAAGGCGCCCAGAATACGGACTTTTCACCAGAGTGCACATAAGGTCGGTCGGCGCGTTGCTGCCTTCACGACCTTTGTGGAACAATGCGGCGACATGCGTTTGCGAGGTTGTTGCCGTGATCGACCCCGATGGTTTCCGCCCCAATGTCGGGATCATTCTCACGAATGATGCCGGACAGGTGCTATGGGCTCGCCGTATCAATCAAGATGCCTGGCAGTTTCCGCAAGGGGGAATCAACCCTCAGGAGACGCCGGAAGACGCCTTGTACCGCGAGCTGAACGAAGAAGTGGGCCTGGAGCGCGAGGACGTTGAAATTCTTGCCTGTACCCGCGGCTGGTTGCGCTATCGTTTGCCGCAACGCCTGGTCCGTACCCACAGCCAACCGCTGTGCATCGGCCAGAAACAGAAATGGTTTCTCCTGCGCCTGATCTCCAACGAGCAGCGGGTGCGGATGGATTTGACCGGTAAACCGGAATTCGATGGTTGGCGCTGGGTCAGCTATTGGTATCCGTTGGGCCAGGTGGTGACATTCAAGCGCGAGGTGTATCGACGCGCTCTCAAAGAGCTTGCCCCGCGCCTTTTAGCGCGCGACTGACGACGGAGTTCGACCCCGAGCCATGCTCAATACGCTGCGCAAGATCGTCCAGGAAGTTAACTCCGCCAAGGATCTCAAGGCGGCGTTGGGGATTATTGTGTTGCGCGTCAAAGAGGCCATGGGCAGCCAGGTCTGCTCGGTCTACCTGCTTGATCCCGAGACCAACCGCTTTGTGCTGATGGCGACCGAGGGCTTGAACAAGCGCTCGATCGGCAAGGTCAGCATGGCACCCAACGAAGGTCTGGTCGGCCTGGTCGGCACGCGTGAAGAACCCCTGAACCTCGAAAACGCCGCGGATCACCCGCGCTACCGCTACTTCGCCGAGACCGGTGAAGAGCGCTACGCCTCATTCCTCGGGGCGCCGATCATTCACCACCGCCGCGTCGTCGGCGTGCTGGTCATCCAGCAAAAGGAACGTCGCCAGTTCGATGAAGGTGAAGAAGCCTTCCTGGTGACCATGAGCGCGCAGCTCGCCGGGGTTATCGCCCATGCCGAGGCCACCGGCTCGATCCGTGGCCTTGGCCGTCAGGGCAAGGGCATTCAGGAAGCCAAGTTCGTCGGTGTGCCGGGTTCACCGGGCGCGGCCGTCGGTACGGCGGTGGTCATGCTGCCACCGGCCGACCTTGACGTAGTGCCAGACAAAACCATCGTCGACATCGACGCGGAACTCAAGCTGTTCAAGACCGCCATCGAGGGTGTGCGCGCCGACATGCGCGCGTTGTCCGCCAAGCTGGCCACCCAGTTGCGGCCCGAAGAGCGGGCCCTGTTCGACGTCTACCTGATGATGCTGGACGACGCGGCGCTGGGCAATGAAGTCACCACCGTAATAAAGACCGGACAGTGGGCCCAGGGCGCTTTGCGTCAGGTGGTCACCGATCACGTCAACCGTTTCGAATTGATGGACGACGCCTACCTGCGTGAGCGGGCCTCGGACGTCAAGGACCTGGGGCGCCGCCTGCTCGCCTATTTGCAGGAAGAGCGCCAGCAGAACCTGGTCTATCCGGAAAAAACCATTCTGGTCGCCGAGGAACTGACCCCGGCCATGCTCGGGGAAGTGCCGGAGGGCACGCTGGTTGGCCTGGTCTCAGTCCTCGGTTCGGGCAACTCTCACGTCGCGATCCTGGCGCGGGCCATGGGCATCCCGACCGTGATGGGCCTGGTCGATTTGCCGTATGCCAAGGTCGACGGCATCGAGATGATCCTCGATGGCGTGCGCGGTGAAGTCTTTACCAACCCGAGCGATGTACTGCGCAAGCAGTTCGCTGAAGTGGTGGAGGAAGAGAAACAGCTGGCGCTGGGGCTTGATTCCCTGCGCGACCTGCCTTGTGTGACCGTCGATGGTCACCGCATGCCGCTGTGGGTCAACACCGGCCTGCTGGCCGACGTGGCGCGTGCGCAGAAGCGTGGCGCCGAGGGAGTGGGCCTGTACCGCACCGAAGTGCCGTTCATGATCAACCAGCGCTTCCCCAGCGAAAAGGAACAACTGGCAATCTACCGCGAGCAGCTCGCCGCGTTCCACCCGCAACCCGTGACCATGCGTACGCTGGACATCGGTGGCGACAAGGCGCTGTCGTACTTCCCGATCAAGGAAGACAACCCGTTCCTGGGCTGGCGCGGCATCCGCGTCACCCTCGACCACCCGGAAATTTTCCTGGTGCAGACCCGGGCGATGCTCAAGGCCAGCGAAGGCCTGAACAACCTGCGCATCCTGCTGCCGATGATCTCGGGCATCCACGAACTCGAAGAAGCGTTGCACCTGATTCACCGGGCCTGGGGCGAGGTGCGCGACGAAGGCACCGATGTGCCGATGCCGCCGATTGGTGTGATGATCGAGATTCCGGCAGCGGTGTATCAGACCAGGGAGCTGGCGCGGCAGGTGGACTTCCTGTCGGTCGGCTCCAACGACCTGACCCAGTACCTGCTCGCCGTGGACCGCAACAACCCGCGGGTGGCCGACCTCTACGACTACCTGCACCCGGCGGTCTTGCAAGCCCTGCAAACCGTGGTGCGCGATGCCCATGCCGAAGGCAAGCCGGTGAGTATTTGCGGCGAGATGGCCGGCGATCCGGCGGCAGCGGTGCTGTTGACCGCGATGGGCTTTGACAGTCTGTCGATGAACGCCACCAACCTGCCAAAGGTGAAGTGGATGCTGCGCCAGATCAACCTGGACAAGGCCAAGGAGCTGCTGGCAGAGCTGATGACCATCGACAACCCGCAGGTTATCCACAGCTCGTTGCAACTGGCGCTGAAGAACCTTGGATTGGCGAAGATGGTCAATCCGGCGGCGGCGAAGGCGGTCTAGATCGGCGGTGCGCCCATCGTCGGAGCGCCGCCCGGAGCAAGCCCGCTTCCACAGTGTTCGGTGTGAAACACAAATTGTGTGTACACCAAAAAAACCTGTGGGAGCGGGCTTGCCCGCGAAGGCGGCAGCCCAAACACCACAAAGCCTAGATCCTGACCTCAACCTCCCCAAGATGCCCGCCATACGGCCCAAAGCTGCGCTCAACCAGATGCCGCGCCCCATCCGCCTGCACGATCAACGCCGTACTCGCCCGGGTCCCATAGCTCTGGCTGGCAATGAAAACACTCGACAGCAGCGACTCGGTCGCCAACCCCACCCCGGTGTCCGGCAATTCGGCGAACGGCGCGGTCTGCGCGTCGCTCAGCAAGGCCAGAAGCTTCTCGGGTTGGGGATCGTCCAGCAACGTCTCCAGCCCCGCCCGCGCCTTGAGCAATTTGGGCCAAGGAGTGTCCAACCCGGCATTGGACAATCCGTAGACGCCCGGCGGCAATAAAACCGCCTCAGCGTCCCGGGCGTGGTAATGCCACAGTTCGTTGGCATTGCCGACCAGCAGGTTGAACCCGGCATATTCCAGCGAACGTCCGACAACGTCGTCCAGATAGTCATCAATGGGCATATCGCCTGCGAGAAAGCGCGCCACCAACTCGCCACGGGATTTGCGTGCCGCAGGTTGATGAGGGTCACGAATATTGGTCAATGCTGCAAAACGCCTGTTGGCGCCGACACCGAGCCAGGTGCCGCCAGCCTCCAGATCGCGACCGGCATAAACCTGTGGGTTTTCTTCCCATTGCGCCAGCGGCAGGCTGGGCCGGGCGTAGAATTCGTCACGGTTGGCCGCAACGATCAGCGGCTGGGCGTGACCCGGGCGCCAGGCAAAGACAATCAGGCACATAAGGTGGTCCTTGTGTGTTTTTTGCCCACTCTACGCAGACATCGCTCATCGTTCCATCGGCTTGCACAGTGGAGCCAAGTGCCATGCATCCGTTACCATGCCGCGCAGGTTTAATGGTGTACAGGGATCGCCCATGGAATTTCTGCTCTATCTGGCGCTTGGCGCCTGCGCAGGTGTGCTGGCCGGTCTGTTTGGCGTGGGTGGCGGGATCATCATCGTGCCGGTGCTGGTGTTCAGTTTCACCTTGCAGGGCTTCGATGCTTCCATCCTGACGCACCTGGCGGTCGGTACCTCGCTGGCGACGATCATTTTTACCTCGGTCAACGCGGTGCGCGAGCATCATCGTCGGGGCGCCGTGCGCTGGCCGATCTTTGCGTGGATGACCGTTGGCATTCTGCTGGGTGCCGGTTTTGGTGCGCTGACTGCGGAGGCGATCTCCGGTCCCAACCTGCAAAAGATCATCGGCGTGTTCGCCCTGGTGATCGCGGTGCAACTGGCGTTGGACTTCAAGCCCAAAGCCAGCCGAACGGTGCCCGGCAAAGTCGGTCTGACCCTCGCCGGTACGGTGATCGGCTGGGCCTCGGCGATATTCGGAATTGGCGGTGGTTCGTTGACCGTACCGTTCCTGACCTGGCGCAGTGTGCCGATGCAGCAGGCCGTGGCCACTTCATCTGCCTGCGGCTTGCCGATAGCTCTGGCAAGTGCATTAAGTTTCATGATTCTGGGGTGGCACGATCCGTTGTTGCCGGCCCATAGTCTCGGTTTTGTTTACCTGCCGGCGCTGCTGGGCATTGCCCTGACCAGCATGATCTTTGCTCGATTGGGTGCAAGGTTGGCCCACAAGCTGTCGCCGCGCTTGCTCAAAAGGCTGTTCGCCGCTTTGCTGTTCTGCGTCGGTTTGAGTTTCCTGCTCTGACGCACCGCACAATCCTGGCTTAATCCTGGCATGACAGCGTCCGCCGGGAATTTTGAAAGTTTTAACGCTAATGAGGAGTCGCAATGCTGCCTTACCCGCAGATCGACCCGGTGGCCCTGGCCATCGGTCCGCTGAAAATCCACTGGTACGGGTTGATGTACCTGATTGGCATCGGCGGTGCGTGGCTGCTGGCATCGCGCCGGCTCAACCGCTTCGACCCGACCTGGACCAAGGAAAAACTTTCCGACATGGTGTTCTGGATGTCGATGGGCGTCATTGTCGGCGGTCGACTGGGTTACGTGCTGTTCTATGACCTGAGCGCATACCTGGCCAACCCGATGCTGATCTTCGAGGTGTGGAAGGGCGGCATGTCGTTCCACGGTGGTTTCATCGGTGTGATGCTGGCGGCGTTGTGGTTCGGCAAGAAGAACAACAAGTCGTTCTTCCAACTGATGGACTTCGTTGCGCCGATGGTGCCGATCGGCCTGGGTGCCGGGCGTATCGGTAACTTCATCAACGCTGAATTGTGGGGCAAGGCGACCGACGTGCCATGGGCCATGGTCTTCCCGCCGTTCAGCGATCCGGCTCAATTGCCGCGCCATCCGTCGCAGCTCTATCAATTCGCCCTGGAAGGCGTCGCGCTGTTCCTGATCCTGTGGCTGTTCTCGCGCAAACCGCGGCCAACCATGGCTGTGTCGGGGATGTTCGCACTGTTCTATGGCATCTTCCGTTTCATCGTCGAATTCGTCCGCGTACCGGATGCGCAACTGGGCTATCTGGCCTGGAACTGGCTGACCATGGGTCAGGTGCTGTGTGTGCCGATGATCGTCGGTGGCCTCTTCCTGATCTGGCTGGCCTACAATCGCGCACCGGCGCCGCCAGCGGCTGCCGCCTAAATTCGAACCCCGGGGATTGCGCCCCGGGTTCAAGGACACAGGTAACTCATGAAGCAATATCTCGAACTGGTCGCCCACGTCATCAAGAACGGCACCAAGCAGGCCAACCGCACCGGCGTGAACACCATCAGCTTCCCCGGCGCGATGCTGCGGTATGACCTGCAGGAAGGTTTTCCGGCGATCACCACGCGCAAGATGGCTTTCAAATCCGCCATCGGCGAAATGTGCGGTTTCCTGCGTGGCGTGAACAACGCCGCGCAATTCCGCGACCTGGGTTGCAAGGTCTGGGACCAGAACGCCAACGAAAATGCCCAGTGGCTGGCCAACCCGTTCCGCCAAGGTGAAGATGACCTCGGCGAGATCTACGGCGTGCAATGGCGCAAATGGCCGGCGTACAAGCAAATCCCCTTGAGCAACCCGGCCGCCATCGAGCAGACGCTGAACCAGGGTTATCGCCAGATCGCCGAAGGCGAAGAAAACGGCCAGGCTTATGTGGTGCTGTACAAGGCCATTGATCAGGTCCGCCAGTGCGTCGATACCATCATCAAGGACCCGGGTAGCCGCCGTATCCTGTTCCACGGCTGGAACGTCGCGCAACTGGATGAAATGGCCCTGCCGCCGTGCCACCTGCTGTACCAGTTCCACCCGAATGTCGAGACGAAAGAGATTTCCCTGACCCTCTACATCCGTTCCAACGACCTGGGCCTGGGCACGCCGTTCAACCTCACCGAAGGCGCCGCGCTGCTCAGCCTGATCGGTCGCCTGACCGGTTATACGCCGCGCTGGTTCACGTATTTCATCGGCGACGCCCACGTCTATGAAAACCACCTGGACATGCTCAACGAACAGCTCAAGCGTGAGCCGTTCCCGATGCCGAAACTGGTGATCAGCGACCGTGTGCCGGAGTTCGCCAAGACGGGCGTTTATCAGCCCGAGTGGCTGGAACAGGTCGAGCCGAGTGATTTCTCGCTCGAAGGTTATCAGCACCACGCACCGATGACGGCGCCGATGGCGGTGTAACCTGTAGGAGCGAGCTTGCTCGCGATGGGTTCAGACACATCGGTGTCGACTGATATCCCATCGCGAGCAAGCTCGCTCCTACAGAGGGGGAGAGTTGCTTCACATTAGTGGCCGTGACTACGGCCTACATGTGAATGCTCCACCTCCGTCGCCACCACGCCGCCACTGACTTCCAGGCGTTGTAAAATCCCGCATTGATCGACCTCCGGCCCTTCGCCACAACGGCGGCGCAGGTCGATGAGTTGTGCCTGTAGTGCCAGCAGGCCGTCGATTCGTGCCTTCACGTGATGAATGTGTTCGTCCACCAGCGCATTCACGCTTTCACACTGATCCTGCGGGCTGTCGCGAAAGGCCAGCAGGGCGCGGATTTCCTCAAGGGTCATGTCCAGGGTGCGGCAGTTGCGGATGAAGGTCAGGCGTTCGGCGTGGGCCTGGGTATAGACGCGGTAGTTGCCGTCGCTGCGGGCCGGCTCCGGCAGCAGGCTTTCGCGCTCGTAGTAGCGGATGGTTTCCACGGCGCAGTCGGTGAGTTTTGCCAGTTCGCCGATCTTCATGACGGTGTCTCCAAAAAGGTGCTTGACCCTATAGTGGCTACAGGGTCTTTACTTGGCAACAGGCACTTTCAAGGACGCGAACAATGAGCGATTCCCGGCACACCCATACCCACGACGATGGGCACGGTCACAAGCTGCAGCCTGTGCATAAACATAACCATGGTGGCCCTGGCGACTCCTGCTGCTCGCCAAAGGCGGCAGCACCGGCGCGAGTGCAACTGACCGAAGCCCCCAGTGCCAACGCCAAGCTCAGCAGCTTTCGCATCGAGGCCATGGACTGCCCGACCGAGCAGACGCTGATCCAGAACAAGCTCGGCAAGCTGGCGGGCGTGCAGCAACTGGATTTCAACCTGATCAACCGCGTGTTGGGCGTGACCCACGACCTGCCGGGCACTGCGCCTATCGTCGAGGCGATCAAGTCCCTGGGCATGCACGCCGAGCCGTTGGAGCAGGGCGTCGAAACGCCGGCGCCAAGCGCTGAGAAAAAACCCTGGTGGCCGCTGGCACTGTCCGGCGTGACTGCGCTCGGTGCCGAAGTGGTGCATTTCACCAGTGCGGCGCCGGATTGGGTGGTGGCGATCATTGCGCTGATCTCGATCTTCAGTGGCGGCCTGGGCACCTACAAGAAGGGCTGGATCGCCCTGAAAAACCTCAACCTGAACATCAACGCGCTGATGAGTATCGCGGTGACTGGCGCGATTCTGATCGGCCAATGGCCGGAAGCGGCCATGGTGATGTTCCTGTTCACCGTCGCTGAGTTGATCGAGGCCCGGTCCCTGGACCGGGCTCGCAATGCCATCAGCGGCTTGATGCAGATGGCTCCGGACCGGGCGACGGTATTGCAGGCCGACGGCAGTTGGCTGGAGGAGGACGTCAAGACCCTCGCACTGGGCGCTCGGGTGCGCGTGCGGCCGGGCGAGCGTATCGGCCTGGACGGAGAGGTGGTGTCCGGCAGTTCGACCATCGATCAGGCGCCGATCACCGGCGAAAGCCTGCCGGTGGAGAAGACGGTGGGTGACAAGGTGTTCGCCGGCACCATCAATCAGGCCGGTTCACTGGAGTATGCGGTCACCGCCTTGGCCAGCCAATCGACCCTGGCGCGCATCATCCACGCCGTCGAGCAGGCTCAAGGCGCGCGCGCGCCCACCCAGCGCTTCGTCGACCAGTTCTCGAAGATCTACACCCCGGCGGTGTTTGTCCTGGCGCTGGCTGTGGCAGTGATTCCGCCGCTGTTCATGGGCGCGGCGTGGTTCGACTGGATTTATCGGGCGTTGGTATTGCTGGTGGTTGCCTGTCCTTGTGCGCTGGTGATTTCCACGCCGGTGACCATCGTCAGCGGCCTCGCGGCGGCGGCGCGTAAAGGCATTCTCATCAAGGGTGGCGTCTACCTGGAAGGCGGACACAAGCTCGACTACCTGGCGCTGGACAAGACCGGCACCCTCACCCACGGTAAACCGGTGCAGACCGATTACCTGGCACTCGACCCTACGGCTGAAGCCTCGGCGCCGACGATTGCGGCGGCGCTGGCCGGACGCTCGGACCACCCGGTATCGCTGGCGATCGCCCATGCGGCGGTGGATAAAGGCCTGGCGCCCCAGGTTGTGGATAACTTCGAAGCGCTGGCCGGGCGTGGCGTGCGCGGCGAAATCAATGGTCAGGTCTACCACTTGGGCAACCATCGCCTCGTGGAAGAGTTGAACCTGTGCTCGCCCGCGCTGGAGGAAAAGCTGTTCGCGCTGGAGAAACAGGGCAAATCCGTGGTGCTGTTGCTTGACGCCTCCGGCCCACTGGCACTGTTTGCCGTGGCCGATACGGTGAAGGACTCGAGCCGCGAAGCGATCGAGCAACTGCATGAGCTGGGCATCAAAACCCTGATGCTGACCGGCGACAACGTCCACACTGCCCAGGCGATAGCCGCGCAGGTGGGCATCGATGAGGCCAAGGGCGATCTGCTGCCGACCGACAAGTTGCAAGCCATCGAGGCGCTGTATGCCAAGGGCCATCAGGTCGGCATGGTGGGCGACGGCATCAACGACGCCCCGGCGCTGGCGCGTGCACAGATCGGTTTCGCGATGGCGGCCGCCGGCACCGATACCGCGATCGAAACCGCCGATGTCGCGTTGATGGACGACGATTTACGCAAGATCCCGGCGTTCATCCGTCTTTCGCGGAACACGTCGAGCGTCCTCAAACAGAACATTGCCCTTGCACTGGTGATCAAGGCGATCTTTCTTGCGGTAACCTTCTTCGGGTTCGCCACCATGTGGATGGCGGTGTTCGCCGACATGGGCGTGAGCCTGTTGGTGGTGTTCAACGGTTTGCGCCTGTTGCGCAAGTAATGGATGAGGGGCGGCTGTGCTGAGTGCCGAGCTGAAGGCGTTTTACATGGTTGCCCGCCTGGGCAGCATCACCCTGGCAGCGAAAAAGCTCGGGCTGAGCCAGCCCACGGTAACGACTCAGATTCGTCACCTGGAAAGCCAGTACTCGGTGGAGCTGTTCTACCGGGGCGGGCGCCGCCTCAGCGTCAGCGATGACGGCGCGCGGCTGTTGCCGATGGTCAAGGCGCTGTTGCAGCAGGAAGCCGACATCGAATTTTTCCTGCGCAACAGTGGCCAGGTCCAGGGCACCTTGCGCATTGCGGCGACGGCGCCGTATTACATCCTCGACCTGGTGAAAACCTTTCGCGAGCGCCTGCCCCAGGTCGAGGTCTCGGTGGAAATCGGCAACTCCCAACAGGTGCTCGAAGCGCTTGAGGAGTACCGGGTGGATGTCGCCGCGTCTTCCCAGTTGCTCGAGGATGCGCGGCTGATTCGCCGGGTGCTCGGTAGCGATCCGCTGGTGCTGGCGGTGCATCGCAGTCATCCGTTGGCGGTGCACGATCATGTGCCGCTCAGTGCGCTGGCCGGGCATACGTTGCTGATGCGCGAGGCGGGCTCGACGACCCGTCGCCTGACCGAAGAGTTGCTGGCCGGTGCCGGCGTGGATTTCGGTCCGCTGCTGGAGATCGGCAGCCGCGAATCGATCCGTGAGGCCGTGTTGCGCAATATCGGCATCAGCATCATTGCGCGCCAGGAAGTGCCTCATGATCCGCAGTTGCGGGTGCTGACTCTTGAGAATGCACCGCAGATTCCCGAGTACCTGTATTGCCTCAAGGAGCGCAAGGGCGCGCGGTTGCCAGCGGCTTTTCTGGGGGTGGCGCAGGAGATGGCGCCGGTTTGAGATCTTCGGCGCCTGTGCCGGCCTCTTCGCGAGCAAGCCCGCTCCCACACATTGGGTTTGTGGTGTTTGAACGGCCCCTGTGGGAGCGGGCTTGCCCGCGATGGGGCCAGAACAGTCAACCCAAATCCGCGAATATCACTATCAGCTGTTTTTGCCTCACTGCCACATGACGGTCTCATTACAACTCTAGGATGGCTCTCATCTGCCAGATGAGGCCTGTCCATGAACCACTCGATCACAACTGCCCTGACCACTCCCGGCGCACCGATGAAAGTGCGGGGCGTGCAGAAACGCTTCGGCGCTTTTACCGCGTTGGATAACGTCTCGCTGGACGTGGCAGCCGGTGAGCTGGTGTGTTTGCTGGGCCCGTCGGGTTGCGGCAAGACCACTCTGCTGCGCTGTATCGCCGGCCTGGAGACGCAGGACGACGGCGAGTTGTTCCTCGGTGATCGCAATGTTTCGGACCTGCCGCCCCAGGCCCGGGATTACGGCATCCTGTTTCAGTCCTACGCGCTGTTTCCCAATCTCACCGTGGAAGCGAACATTGCCTACGGCCTCGCCGGCAGTAGCCGGGAGGAAACGCGCCAGCGTGTCGGCCAGATGCTGGAGCTGGTGGGCCTGATCGGCAGTGAAAAAAAGTACCCCGGCCAGTTGTCCGGCGGCCAGCAGCAGCGGGTGGCTCTGGCCCGTGCCCTGGCGCCGTCACCTTCATTGTTGCTGCTGGATGAGCCGATGTCGGCGCTCGATGCGCGTGTTCGTGAGCACTTGTGCACCGAGCTGCGCCAATTGCAGCGCAGCCTCGGCATCACCACCCTGATGGTCACGCACAACCAGGACGAGGCCATGTTGATGGCCGACCGCATCGCCGTGATGAACAACGGCAAGGTCGAGCAATACGCCACACCGCAGGAAATCTACGATCGCCCCGCCACGCCCTTCGTCGCGGAATTCGTTGGCCAGGGCAACTGGCTGCCATTCCATCGCAGCAGCGACAGTCACGCCCGGGTCGGCGGTTTGAACATGCGTTTGCAGGATGGCAGCGCGAAAACCGCCTCCGGCCGCCTGTTCTGCCGTCCGGAAGCAATCAGCATCAACCCGGTGGTGCACGAAGAAAACCTGTTTCCCGCTCGCGTTCGCGAGATCACCTTTCTCGGCAACCGATGCCGCATGAGCTTCGAGCTGGATCAACTGCCCGGCCATGCGCTCCTGGCGGAACTGGCGCCAGAAGCCATGCCGCGCCTGGGTGCCCAGCAGATCATGGTCGCGCTGCCACCCCGCAGTCTGCAGGTGTTTGCCTGATGAGTGCCAACATCGCGCTGCCGATGCCGCGCAAGCGGGTTCGGCAAGCTTCCCGTGCCGAGATCGGCGACCGGCTGTTTGTAGTCGGTGGCAAGGTCTTGTTGCTGGTGCTGCTGACCCTGGCAGTGTTGATGCCGCTGCTGGCGATCTTCTGGCGCGGTTTCAGTTCGCAGGCCGGGCAGGGCGGGGGCCTGGCAGCGGCCAGCGAGTTGCTGGGCAGCGCCAATTTCCACTGGCTGCTGGGCAACAGCCTGAAGGTCTCCCTGAGCGTCGCGGTCATCGTCGTACCGCTGGCCTACCTTTTTGCCTACGCCCTGCAACGCACGATGATTCCCGGCAAAGGCCTTTGGCGTGGCATCTCGTTGCTGCCATTGATGGCGCCTTCGATGCTGCCGGGTATCGCGCTGGTCTACCTGTTCGGCAATCAGGGCATGTTGCGCGGTTTGCTCTCGGACAACATCTACGGTTTCTGGGGCATCGTGTTGGGCGAGGTCATCTACACCTTCCCACACGCCTTGATGATTTTGCTGTCGGCGCTGTCGCTGGCTGATGCGCGTCTGTTCGATGCTGCCTCAAGCATGGGCGCCAGCCCCGCCAAAGCGTTTCGCAGCATCACTTGGCCGGCCACGCGTCAGGCCGTGTTCGCCGCGTTCTGTCTGGTGTTTACCCTGACCATCACCGACTTCGGCGTGCCCGTGGTGGTCGGTGGTGACTATCAGGTGCTGGCGCTGGAGGCCTACAAGGCGGTGGTCGGGCAGCAGCAGTTCGGTCGCGGCGCGTTGATCGGTATGGTCCTGCTGTTGCCGGCGCTGTTCAGCTTTGGCGTCGATGCCTGGTTGCGTCGCCGTCACGGTGATTCCATGAGCGGTCGGGCGCAGGTATTCAAACCGGCGCCTTCGAAAGGTCGGGATGGTTGTTACCTGGCCATCGTGGTGTTGATCTGCGCAGCGCTGTTGCTGGTGTTCGGCATGGCGGTGTTCTCATCCCTGGTGAAGTTCTGGCCGTACAACCTGTCGCTGTCGCTCAACCATTACCAGTTCAACGACACGGCGGGCGGAGGCTGGCTCGCCTACGGCAACAGCGTGAAGATGGCCCTGTATTCAGCGTTGATCGGCAGTGTGCTGATCTTCACTGGCGCCTACCTGATGGAAAAAACCAAAGGCCAACGCGGCCTGAACCTGGCCCTGCGCCTGCTCAGCTTCGTGCCGATGGCGGTGCCGGGGCTGGTGCTCGGCCTGGGTTATGTTTTCTTTTTCAACATTCCCGGCAACCCGTTGCATGTGCTCTACGCAACGATGGCCCTGCTGGTGATCTGCACCATTGCTCATTATTTGACCACCGCGCAAATGACCGCCACCACCGCGCTACGCCAGCTCGACGCCGAGTTCGAAGCCGCCGCGCTGTCGCTCAAGGCGCCGCTGTACCGGCATTACCTGCGGGTCACTGTGCCGATCTGTCTGCCGGCGATTCTGGACATCGTGCGCTACCTGTTCGTCTCAGCCATGACCACCGTTTCGGCGGCGATCTTCCTCTACAGCCCCGACACCATCCTTGCGGCGGTGGCAGTGCTGAACATGGATGACGCCGGCAACGTCGGCGGCGCGGCGGCGATGTCGACCCTGATTCTGTTCACCTCGGCCAGCGTGTCGCTGCTGCTGGCCGGTGCTTCGCGCGGCTTGCTGCGCCGTTCCCAGGCCTGGCGGCAGACCGCGCCCGGTCATTGACTCGCCCTAACCGTCCTCAACTCAAAACAGGAAAAGATCATGTTCAAGCCCATGGCCCTGGCCGCTGCTGTCCTTACCGCTTTCAGCCTGAACGCTTTGGCGGCGACCACCGAGTTGACGGTGTACACCGCCCTCGAAGCCGAACAACTGAAGACCTACAAGCAAGCCTTCGAAAAGGCCAACCCGGACGTGGAGATCAAGTGGGTGCGCGATTCCACCGGCATCATCACCGCCAAGCTGCTGGCCGAAAAAGCCCGTCCGCAAGCGGATGCCGTGTGGGGCCTGGCCGCATCCAGCCTGGCGATCCTCGACCAACAGGGCATGCTGCAAAGCTACGCGCCGAAGGATCTGGGCAAGATCGGCGGCAACTACCGCGACGCCGCCAACCCTCCGGCCTGGGTCGGCATGGACGTCTGGGCCGCGACCATCTGCTTCAACACCGTCGAAGCCGAGAAGCAGGGCCTGACCAAACCGGTGAGCTGGCAAGACCTGACCAAGCCGGAGTACAAGGGCAAAATCGTCATGCCGAACCCGGCATCGTCCGGCACCGGTTTCCTCGACGTCAGCGCCTGGTTGCAGACTTTCGGCGAGAAGCAGGGCTGGCAGTACATGGACGACCTGCACCAGAACATCGGCCAGTACGTTCATTCCGGCTCCAAGCCGTGCAAGCTGGCGGCCGCCGGTGAATTCCCGATAGGCATTTCCTTTGAATACCCGGCCGTCCAACTCAAACGCCAGGGTGCACCGCTGGACATCATCCTGCCGAAGGAAGGCCTGGGCTGGGAGATCGAGGCGACTGCGGTGATCAAGGGCACGCCACATGAAGAGGCGGCGAAGAAGCTCGCAGACTTCTCGGCCAGCCCTGAGGCGATGGAACTCTATAAAGAGAACTTCGCCGTGCTCGCCCAGCCAGGCATCGCCAAGCCGCAAACCGAACTGCCAGCCGATTACGAGCAGCGCCTGATCAAGAACGACTTTACCTGGGCCTCGAAGAACCGCGACGAGATCCTGACCGAGTGGCGCAAGCGCTATGACGGCAAGTCCGAGAAAGTAGCCGCCAAGTAAAACCGCATCGCGAGCAGGCTCGCTCCCACAAGGATTTGTGGCGTACACATAGCCACTGTGGGAGCGAGCCTGCTCGCGATGGCGGTAAGTAAATTTTCATCGACTGACAGGGCCTCTTCGCGGGCAAGCCCGCTCCTACAGTGGTTATGTGCACGCCAAAAACCCCTGTAGGAGCTGGCTTGCCAGCGATAGCGGTCTTGAATTCAGAGACAAAAACCAATGACACACCACAACGACCTGCTGATCGTCGGCGCCGGCATCCTCGGCCTGTCCCACGCCTACGCCGCCGCCCGGCGTGGCCTCAAGGTTCGTGTTTTCGAACGCAGCGCCACGCCGCTCGGCGCCTCGGTGCGCAACTTCGGCCAGGCGCTGGTTACGGGCCAGCCACCGGGAATGATGCTCGAACTGGCCAAGGCCAGCCGCGACGTCTGGGGCCAGTGGGCGCAGCTCGCCGGCCTGCAACTCAAGCGAAACGGCTCGTACCTGTTCGCCCGCACCGAAGCCGAAGAGCACTTGCTTGAAGCCTTCTGCGCCGGTCGTGCCTTGGAACACGATTACCGCGTCGAGCTGCTGCGCGGCGCTGCCCTGCGCGATCTGTACGGTGGGCATTTCAGCCATCATCGCGCTGCGTTGCACGGCCTGGATGACCAGCAACTGTATTCGCGCGAAGCCCTGCCGGCGTTGATCGAGTACCTGCGTCGCGAACTGAATGTTGAATTTCACTTCTCAACCCTGGTGCGCGATGTCGAGCCGGGCCGCCTGCACAGCACCGCGGGCAGCTTTAGCGCGGACCAGATCATCGTCTGCTCCGGCCACGATTATCAGACGCTGCTGGCCGAGCCGATCGCCCGGCTCGAGCCGCAGACCTGCCGCCTGCAAATGCTGCGCGCCCGCCCGCAGGTCAATCTCAACCTGCAGCATGCAGTACTCACCGGTTTGAGCTGCGTGCACTACGGCGCTTTTGCCGACCTGCCAGAAGCTCGCGCGATACAGGCGCAGATTCTGCGGGACGAGCCGCATCTGCATGAAAACGGCATTCACTTGCTGATCAGCCCGACACCTTATGGCGAACTGATCATCGGTGATTCACACCACTACGGCAGCGACGCCTCGCCGTTCAATGCCGAGCAAGTGGACGACTGGATGATCGAATTGGCCGAGCAGACGCTGCGCTGCAAGGTGCAGGTGGTTGAGCGCTGGCAAGGTGTCTACGGTTCGCGCGGACCGGGGCCGTTCTCGTTCCTGCGCCCGGCCGAGGGTTTGAGCGTTGCGCTGATGCACACCGGCGTCGGCATGAGCGTCGGGCCGGCGATGGCCGAACGCAATGTTGCCACCTTGTTGGGAGAGTGTTGATGGACCGGCAAGCCCAATTGATCGCCGAGGTGTTCGGGTTGTACGAGCGTTTCGGCGACCACGATTACATCGGGGAGCCCGTGTCGCAGATCGAACACATGTCCCAGGCTGCCGAACTGGCGATTGCCGAAGGTTTCGACGATGAAGTGGTACTGGCGGCGTTCTTTCATGACATCGGCCACATTTGCGCCGGGAGTGCGCCAAACATGGGCGGTTTTGGTGTGGTCAGCCATGAACGCCTGGGGGCTGATTATCTGCGGCGTGCCGGTTTCAGCGAGCGCCTGGCGCGGCTGGTGGAGTACCACGTGCAGGCCAAGCGTTATCTGACCCTGAAAGAACCTGGGTACTACGAGCGCCTGAGCGAAGCGAGCCGGCGAACCCTGGAGTACCAGGGTGGGGTGATGAGTGCTGAGGAAGCGGACGCTTTCGAGCAGGACCCGCTCTGTGCGGTGAGTTTGCGCATGCGTCAGTGGGATGAGATGGCCAAGCAGCTATGGGTGCCGGTGATGGATCTTGGGATTTTGAAGGGGATGGCGGCCAGGGTTTTGGCCAGGTCGTAGACCGAGTCGCCTTCATCGCGAGCAAGCTCGCTCCTACAGGGGGGTAGGAGCGGGCTTGCCCGCGATGAGGCCGGCACTCACACCGCAAAACTAAAGCTGCCCAGCCAACCCCTCAACTGCCTCCTGCCGCTCCGCCTGACTCAACCTCGCCTGCGGATTCAACGAAGACCACTGCGGGTGTGCCCGCGCCTTGTTCAGCGCCTCGGGCAGCTTGCCCTCGCGCCAGGTCTTGTCCTGCGGCGTGGCCACCTGAATGCTGTCCAGCGCGGCATGCCCTCGGGCGTTGAGTGCTTGCAGCAGTTGCCGTTGGCGCAAGGCCAACAGGCGCAGCACGCTGTCATCCACGGTCAGCTCACGTTTGCCCTTGATCTTGCCCAGCAAGCGACTGCCATAACTGCGCGCGGTTTGCAGGGCGCCGCCGGCAATAGCGCCGGCCAGGGCGGCGGCGCCCAAGGTAATGCCGCCTACCAGCAGATCCACGCCAGCCCCGGCCGCCGCGCCGGCGGCGATGCCACCGCCGACTCGCACCCCGAGTTGCTTGAGGGTTTCGGGGTTGAACAGATCGTCGCCCCAGCGCCCGTCCAGCAACGGCAGATCACTGGCCGCAGCGTCCTGTGGACGGAACGCATAGAGCTGGAGAAGGGCTTCGACGCAGCGTTGTTCCCGTTGCCGCACTGCCTTGCGCAGTTCGCCGATCGCTTGCTGTTCCTGCTGCGCATCGCTGGCCACGCTGCGTCGGCAGGCCGCGCAGTCGATTAACAATTCGGCGATCAAACGCGCCGCACTTTCCTGCCGAGCCAGACGCTGGGCCTGTTGATCGGCGATCAGGCGCTCCAATGGCTCACGGGCGTGTTCCAACAGCAACGCCAGACTCTCATAAAGCCGCCGTTCTCCATCTTCCGGCGGTGCCACGCTGTCGAACCTGACCAGGGCGTGCAGGCCAAGACGCGCCAGTGCTTCGCGCCAATCCGGCTCGCGGTGGTCGGCGCTGCTGACGAAGTTCAGCACCGGCAACAGCGGTTTACCGCAACTGGCCAGCACTTCCAGCTCGTCGCGGTATTTGGCCAACACCGGTTCGCGGGCGTCGATGACATAGAGACCGGCATCGCAAGTGAGCAGTTGGCGCAGGACTTTGGCTTCCTGCTCAAAGCGCTGGCGTGCTTCGCTGCCGTCGAGAAAACGCGCCAGGCGAGCCGGGCCGTCGAGGCGTTCGCCCGGTCGCTCCAGGCGTTCGAGGTAATCGAGCAGGGCGATGGCGTCTTCCAGGCCGGGCGTGTCGAACAGGTCGAGCAACGGCTCGCCGTCCACCGACAGTCGTGCGCCCTCCACGTGGCGTGTGGTACTGGGGCGATGGGACACTTCGCCAAAACCGACATCCCGGGTGAGGGTGCGCAGCAACGAGGTCTTACCGACATTGGTGTGGCCGACCACGGCAAGCTTCAAGGGCGGTTTCCAGGCGTTAGTCATGACCAGTCTCCAGCCAATTCAGCGGCGCACAGTCGGCGTACGGCAGCTCCAGCTGAGCCAGTGCCACATGCCAGTCACTCAGGCGCTCGGCATCCAGTGCTTCACCAGGCGGGGCTTGCAGCAACCAGACCCGCGTGGCGCTGGCGTTACGTGCCAGTTCGGCGATCAGCGCCAGGCTGCCGCGATCCGGTGAGCGGCGCGGGTCGCAGGCGATGGCCAGGCGCGCCGGCGGGAAGCGGCTGAGCTGTTCCAGGAGTTTGTGTCGCGATTCACGACTGTCGAGGATGCCCGCGTCACTCACGGTTTTCGGCAGGAGAGGCGGCCAGGGCCGCTGGTCGTCGAGCTCGATGGCGACCAGCAGTGCGCCATCGCTTTGCAGTTCGCTGACGGTACTCTCCACGCGATGCAGTTGCTCGGGGGCGGCGTCGTTGATGCCCAGTCGTTCGCTCGTGGGCATGAGGCGTTCGCGCAGTTGCGCGTAGCCCGGCAGGTTCAGGTCGAGCGTCAGGCTGGCGCGCCCGCGTTTCCAGCGCCACAGGCACAACAGTGCCAGCAGCAGGCGCGGCAGCACGCCGTAGACCACCAGCACGCCGACCAGCCAGGTGGCCCAGGCCTGACGGGCACTTTCGATGTTCAGTGCGGCATCGCCACTGGCGCGAATCATCTCCACTGTGGGTACGTTGAAGCCGATCAGCGCGGGCAGGGCGCCCAGCGCCTGGGTCATGGCGACGAAGGTGTCGGCGCCCAGCAGAGTGGTTTCCCAGACGAAGCCGTAGCGCCGGGTCGCCATCAGCGTCAGCAGAATGACCAGTGCGCTGAGCATCGCCAGCCACCACAAACCGTTGACCAGCACACCGAGCGCCCAGCGATTGAGTTTCCGCCGTTGCAGCAACAACAGCAGGGCGGGCGCCAGTTGCGCAGCCTTGGCATCGCGGGCGAGTTTTTCGCTGAGCCACAACCACAGTCGCCCCAACGTGGCGCCGTGTTCGCCGGCGAACACCAGGCCCAGGGCCCAGCCCAGCAGCAGAATCAGGTTGAGCCCCAGCAAACTGCCCAGGGCCCAGAACACATTCACCGGTGTTTGCCCGTCGCCCAGCGCAGCAAAGGCCAGTCCGGCGCCGCTGATCACCGCGAGTACGGCAAGTACCAGCACCGCCAGGCGCGCGCCTTGCAGCCAGTGGCGCAGCGCGTCCGCCAGACCGTCGCGCTCGGCCAGCCACAGGGCGCGGCGGACAATCCGCGTCGGCAGGTCGCCGCCGGCACTGCGGGCGACTCGGTTGGCTTCCCCATCGTCCAGGGGGCCGGCGTGCTCTTCACGCAGGCGGATGGTTTCGGTCAGCCAGAGGTTGTTCAGTTCAGTCACGCGCCATCCCGTCGCTCCATTGAGCTGTGAGCATAACCGCTGTGGCGCTTATCGGGGTACGGGAGGCTCTGGTATCCTCGCCGGCATGACTAAATCACTCCCCCTCAGCCTGATTGCAGCCCTCGGTGAAAACCGCGTGATCGGCGTCGACAACAGCATGCCCTGGCACTTGCCGGGGGATTTCAAATATTTCAAGGCCACCACCCTGGGCAAGCCGATCATCATGGGCCGCAAGACCTGGGATTCCCTCGGCCGTCCGCTGCCGGGGCGCTTGAACATCGTGGTCAGCCGCCAAGCCGGCCTGGTGCTGGAAGGCGCCGAGGTGTACCCGTCGCTGGAAGCGGCGGTCGTGCGCGCCGAAGCGTGGGCGAAAGAGCAGGGCGTCGATGAGCTGATGCTGATTGGCGGGGCGCAGTTGTACGCGCAAGGCCTGGCTCAGGCGGATCGTTTGTACCTGACCCGAGTGGCACTGAGCCCGGAAGGGGATGCCTGGTTTCCGGAGTTTGATGCGAAGGAGTGGAAGCTGGTTTCCAATGTTGAAAACCCGGCGGTGGATGACAAACCGGCCTACAACTTCGAGGTTTGGGAGAAGGCCTAAGAGCTCGCGAGCAGGCTCGCTCCCACAGTCATAATGCAGTCAACTGTGGGAGCGAGCCTGCTCGCGAGATTTTTGTGTCAGGCGTGCGCCAACGCCGAATGTTCATCTGCCTCAAGCAGCGCCTTGTCCGTCTGCTGCATCATCTGGCTGGTAATCGCACCGGCCGTGATCGAACCACTCACGTTCAACGCCGTACGCCCCATATCGATCAGCGGCTCGACTGAAATCAGCAGCGCCACCAGTGACACCGGCAAGCCCATGGCCGGCAACACGATCAATGCAGCGAACGTCGCGCCGCCCCCCACGCCCGCCACACCGGCAGAACTCAGGGTGACGATGGCCACCAGCGTGGCAATCCACAATGGGTCCAGCGGGTTGATGCCCACGGTCGGCGCCACCATGACGGCAAGCATTGCCGGGTACAGGCCGGCGCAGCCGTTCTGGCCGATGGTCGCGCCGAACGAGGCGGCGAAGCTGGCTACCGACTGCGGGATGCCCAGGCGGCTGGTCTGCGCTTCGATGCTCAGCGGGATGGTTGCCGCGCTGGAGCGGCTGGTGAACGCGAACGTCAGCACCGGCCAGATCTTGCGGAAGAAACGCAGCGGGTTGATCCCCGCCGCCGACACCAGCACGCCATGGACCACAAACATCAGGCCCAGGCCCAGATACGACACCACCACAAAACTGCCGAGCTTGATGATGTCTTGCAGATTGGAGCCAGCCACCACTTTGGTCATGAGCGCCAGCACGCCGTAAGGCGTCAGCTTCATCACCAGACGCACCAGGCGCATCACCCAGGCTTGCAGGGTGTCGATGGCGTTGATCACTTTCTGACCTTTTTCGGCGTCATCCTTGAGCAGTTGCAGCGCGGCGACACCCAGGAACGCAGCGAAGATCACCACGCTGATGATCGACGTCGGCTTGGCCCGGGCGAGGTCCGCGAACGGGTTCTGCGGGATGAACGACAGCAGCAGTTGCGGCACATTCAGGTCGGCGACCTTGCCGGCGTAGTCGTTTTGAATGGTTTGCAGGCGAGCCATTTCCTGGGTGCCGGCCACCAGGCCTTCGGCGGTGAGGCCGAACAGGTTGGTCAGGCCGATGCCGATCAGCGCCGCGATGGCGGTGGTGAACAGTAGGGTGCCTATGGTCAGGAAGCTGATCTTGCCCAGCGAAGAGGCGTTGTGCAGACGGGCCACGGCGCTGAGGATCGAGGCGAACACCAGCGGGATGACGATCATTTGCAGCAACTGCACGTAGCCGTTGCCCACCAGGTCGAACCAACCGATCGAGGCTTTCAGTACCGGGTTGCCGGCGCCATAAACGGTATGCAATACGATGCCGTACGCCACGCCGAGCGCCAGCGCGAGGAGGACCTTTTTCGCCAGGCTCCATGTCGTGTGACGGGTTTGCGCCAGGCCCAGGAGCAGGGCGAGGAACACCAACAGATTGAGAATCAGCGGCAGATTCATAAACACTCCGAAGTGACTTGTGCCAGCCGCCTTCCGGGCAGCCGCAAACCGGAAAGCCTAACAGCTTGATTTGCAATGAATTAATACCGAAAAAGACTGATCACTGTCGTTTTTGGAATAAGCGGATGTCGCTGTCGGTGATGCAGCTGACGCGGAAGGGACGCGTACGGTCGCTGACAGACGAGGGCTGTCACACTTATTTGTTAGCGTCGATATTTTCCACACAGGGAGCGATGTCGATGAAGCTAGCACCGAAATTTCTCGCCGCATTGGGCTTGAGTCTGAGTTTGGGCCTTGCCGGCCAGGCACTCGCCACGGATCTGAAACACTGGCCCGCCGAACAGGCCAAGGCACTGGACGCGATGATCGCGGCGAATGCCAACAAGGGTAACTACGCGGTGTTCGACATGGACAACACCAGCTACCGGTATGACCTCGAAGAGTCGTTGCTGCCCTTCATGGAAAACAAGGGCCTGATTACCCGCGAAAAACTCGACCCCTCCCTCAAACTGATCCCGTTCAAGGACACGGCCGACCACAAGGAAAGCCTGTTCAGCTACTACTATCGCCTCTGCGAACTCGACGACATGGTGTGCTACCCCTGGGTCGCCCAGGTGTTTTCCGGCTTCACGCTGCAGGAGCTCAAGGGCTATGTCGACGAGCTGATGGCGTCCGGCAAACCGGTTCCGGCCACTTATTACGAAGGCGACGTGGTCAAGAAACTCGACGTCAACCCGCCGAAAATCTTCACCGGCCAGCAAGAGCTGTACAACAAGCTGATGGAGAACGGCATCGAGGTCTACGTGATGACCGCCGCCTCCGAAGAGCTGGTGCGCATGGTCGCCTCCGATCCGAAGTACGGCTACAACGTCAAGCCACAGAATGTGATCGGCGTGTCGCTGCTGCTCAAGGATCGCAAGACCGGCGAGCTGACCACTGCGCGCAAACAGGTGACCGCCGGCAAGTATGACGAAAAGGCCAACCTCGACCTGGAGCTGACCCCGTACCTCTGGACCCCGGCGACCTGGATGGCCGGTAAACACGCGGCGATCCTCACCTACATCGACGAGTGGAAAAAACCGGTTCTGGTCGGTGGTGACACTCCAACCAGCGATGGCTACATGCTGTTCCACGATGTCGACGTGGCCAAGGGCGGCATCCACCTGTGGATCAACCGCAAGGACAAATACATGACCCAGCTCAACGGCATGATGGCCAAACACGCTGCGGCCCAAGCCAAGGAAGGACTGCCGGTGACGGCGGACAAGAACTGGGTGATCGTCAAGCCTGAGGAGATTCAGTAAGAGAAGCAGCTGCAAGCTGCAAGCTACAAGCTACAAGCTACAAGCTCGAACTTGCAGCTTGCAGCTTGCAGCTTGCGCAGCGCCTACAGCCCGTCAAGCATCGCCTTGTTGCGCACCGCACCCTTGTCGGCACTGGTGGCCAGCAGGGCGTAAGCCTTCAGCGCGGTGGTCACTTTACGCGGGCGCACTTCGACTGGTTTCCAGCCTTTCTTGTCCTGCTCGACCCGGCGCGCGGCCAGTTCTTCATCGCTGATCAACAGGTTGATCGAGCGGTTTGGAATGTCGATCAGTACCTTGTCGCCGTCCTGAACCAGGCCAATCGCACCGCCGGCAGCCGCTTCCGGCGAAGCGTGACCGATGGACAGGCCCGAGGTGCCGCCGGAGAAACGGCCATCGGTGAGCAGGGCGCAGGCTTTGCCCAGGCCCTTGGATTTCAGGTAGGAGGTCGGGTAGAGCATTTCCTGCATGCCCGGGCCGCCTTTAGGACCTTCGTAGCGAATGATGACGATGTCGCCTTCCTTCACTTCATCGGCGAGGATGCCGCGCACGGCGCTGTCCTGGCTTTCGAAGATCTTGGCGTTGCCTTCGAACACGTGGATCGATTCGTCGACACCGGCGGTTTTCACCACGCAGCCGTCCAGGGCGATGTTGCCATAGAGCACGGCCAGGCCGCCTTCTTTCGAGTAGGCGTGTTCGAAACTGCGGATGCAGCCGTTTTCACGGTCGTCGTCCAGGGTTTCCCAACGGGTCGACTGGCTGAACGCGGTCTGTGTCGGGATGCCTGCCGGGCCGGCCTTGAAGAAGTGATGCACAGCTTCGTCATCGGTTTGGGTGATGTCCCACTTGGCGATGGCTTCTTCCATGCTGCGGCTGTGCACGGTGGGCAGGTCGGTGTGCAGTAGACCGCCACGGGCCAGGGAGCCGAGAATGCTGAAGATGCCGCCGGCACGGTGCACGTCTTCCATGTGGTACTTCTGGATGTTCGGCGCCACCTTGCACAGCTGCGGCACCACACGCGACAGGCGATCGATGTCGCGCAGGTCGAAGGCGATCTCGGCTTCCTGGGCAGCGGCCAGCAGGTGCAGGATGGTGTTGGTCGAACCGCCCATGGCGATGTCGAGCATCATGGCGTTTTCGAACGCCTTGAAGTTGGCGATGTTGCGCGGCAGCACCGACTCATCGTTCTCGCCGTAGTAGCGTTTGCACAGCTCGACGATGGTGCGGCCTGCCTGCAGGAACAGCTGCTCGCGGTCGCTGTGGGTGGCCAGGGTCGAACCGTTGCCCGGCAGGGCCAGGCCCAGGGCTTCGGTCAGGCAGTTCATCGAGTTGGCGGTGAACATGCCGGAGCACGAACCGCAGGTCGGGCAGGCGCTGCGCTCGTACTCGGCAACCTTCTCGTCAGAAGCGCTGGAGTCGGCGGCGATGACCATGGCGTCGACCAGGTCCAGGCCATGGCTGGCCAGTTTGGTCTTGCCGGCTTCCATCGGGCCGCCGGACACGAAGATCACCGGGATGTTCAGGCGCAAGGCGGCCATCAGCATGCCAGGGGTGATCTTGTCGCAGTTGGAGATGCAGACGATGGCGTCGGCGCAGTGGGCGTTGACCATGTACTCCACGGAGTCGGCGATGATCTCGCGGCTCGGCAGCGAATACAGCATGCCGTCGTGGCCCATGGCGATACCATCATCCACGGCGATGGTGTTGAATTCCTTGGCGACACCGCCGGCACGTTCGATCTCACGGGCGACCAGTTGGCCCAGGTCCTTGAGGTGGACGTGGCCCGGTACGAACTGGGTGAACGAGTTGGCAATGGCGATGATCGGCTTCTTGAAGTCGTCATCCTTCATCCCCGTGGCGCGCCACAAGGCACGAGCGCCGGCCATGTTGCGGCCATGGGTAGATGTTTTCGAGCGGTAATCAGGCATGAAGCACTCCGGGCGGCTAATCAGGTATCAAAAGGGAAGTGAGCCTCTGTTGACGCCTGGAACACCTGGAAATGGCCGTGTGTCCGGACGCTGCCGATAACTTTGCGGGATCGCCGCGCGCTTCAGCTTGAGCTCATAAACCCGCCGGGGGATGAATGGCGATGAATGTTCGCGATTCTACACGGCTGGCGGCTGGAGGGAATGGGTGGGCGTGTTGTCGAGACGTGTGGAGGTGGGCGGTGGACCTGTAGGAGCGAGCATGTCGAGGTGTCGAACCGTCGCGATGGACGTTAACGAAAACGTTGGGCATCTGACACCCCGCGTCATCGTTGAAGACCATCGCGAGCGTGCTCGCTCCTACAGGGTTAAAATCAGAGCCAGATGGCATCCCACAATGGGTAATCGCCAATTTTATCGACCAGCCCCGCACGTAATGGATTGGCGATCACGTAACGAGCGGCAGCTTTCAGATCCTCCTCCCAGCGCAGTGCCCGGTCAAAATAGCCTTTTTGCCACACGGGCAGTGGTTGACCGCGTTGCAGGTTGATGGTTCGGGCACTTCTGGCCTTGGTCGCCTGCACCAGCTTGGGCAAATCCCCACTGTGCAACTCAACCAGCCAATGAAAGTGATCCGGCATCACCACCCAAGCGATGGAGGTGGCTTTGCCGGTTTCCTGAGCCCTTCTGAACTCACGCACAAGCAGACGACCCACACGCCAATCCGCGAAGAATGGCCTTCGTTCGTGGGTCACAGCGGTCAGCAGATAAATCCGGCCGTGTTCTGAATGCCGCCCATAACGCAGTCGGTTCCCATTTGGCGAACTGGACATTCCGTTGTCCTCTTCCATGGTTGAAAGAGAAAACGGTAGCCGCCCCAAACCGAACCGATGGCACAAAAGCACATCAGGATGTGTAACCCCGCCATCCCTGTAGGAGCGAGCATGCTCGCGATGGTGGACCGGGCACCGCGGGGTGTCCGGTGGCCAGCGTCATCGTTGACGTCCATCGCGAGCATGCTCGCTCCTACAGGGGCAGGGGTTAGCGGGTGTCAGCTATTAGGCAGCAACCGGCAAGTAATGCTCTTGATGTAGCGCGTCTCGGCGATTGCCGGGTGGACCGGGTGGTCCGGGCCCTGGCCGCCGCGTTCGAGCATCTGGATGTTGCGGTCCAGGTGGCGGGCGCTGGTGAGCAGGATGTTTTGCAGGTCGTCTTCGGGCAGGTGCATCGAGCAGGAGGCGCTGACGAGGATGCCGTCCTTGGTCAGCAGACGCATGGCTTGCTCGTTCAGGCGACGGTAGGCGCCTTCGCCGTTTTTCATGTCTTTCTTGCGCTTGATGAACGCCGGTGGGTCGGCGACGATCACGTCGAAGCGTTCTTCGCTGGCCTTGAGTTCCTTCAGGGCTTCGAAGACGTCGCCTTCGAGGCACGTCATCTTGTCAGCGAAGCCGTTCAGCGCGGCGTTGCGCTCGACGCCGTCGAGGGCGAAGGCGGAGGCGTCGACGCAAAACACTTCACTGGCCCCGAACGCCGCTGCTTGCACGCCCCAGCCGCCGATGTAGCTGTACAGGTCCAGGACGCGCTTGCCTTTGGCATAGGGAGCCAGGCGTGCGCGGTTCATGCGGTGGTCGTAGAACCAGCCGGTTTTCTGACCCTGGATCACAGGCGCTTCGAATTTCACGCCGTTCTCTTCCAGCGCCACCCACTCCGGCACCACGCCGAACACGGTATCCACGTAACGCTCCAGACCTTCGGCGTCGCGGGCTGCCGAGTCATTCTTGAACAGAATGCCACTAGGCTTGAGCACTTGGGTGAGCGCGGCGATCACGTCATCTTTATGCGCTTCCATGGTCGCCGAAGCGATCTGCACCACCAGGATGTCGCCAAAACGGTCGACCACCAGGCCCGGCAGCAGGTCGGAATCCCCGTAGACCAAGCGGTAGAACGGCTTGTCGAACAGGCGATCGCGCAGGGACAGGGCCACGTTGAGGCGATGCACCAGCAGCGATTTATCGAGCGGCAGCTTGATGTCGCGGGACAATACGCGGGCACAGATCAGGTTGTTCGGGCTCATGGCGACGATGCCCAGCGGCTTGCCACCAGCGGCTTCGAGAATCGCCTGGTCACCGGCCTTGAAGCCGTGCAGCGGCGTGGCGGCTACGTCGATTTCGTTGCTGTAGACCCACAGGTGGCCGTTTCGCAGGCGACGGTCGGCATTGGCTTTGAGGCGCAGGCTAGGCAGGGACATGTCGTCGCTCCGGAAAAAAGAGCGGGAGTATAACGTGTTGAGGCCCGGCCGGGTTCGGCGCTGGACATGTGGTGAAGCCGTTGGCTTGAGATTTGATATGTCGGATCCAGGATTTAGAAGCTAGAATCGGCGTCTCTCCAAGAGTGTGTACTAATGTCCCAAGAACTGACTTCCGAACAGATCCAACAGTCCCTGCAAGGCATCAGCGTGCCAGCCCAGCCGCAGATCATGGTGGATCTGCAGATGGAGCAGTACATGCCCGACCCGGACCTCGAGGTGATCGCCAAGCTGATTTCCCAGGACCCGGGCCTCTCCGGTTCCCTGTTGAAAATAGTCAACTCGCCGTATTACGGCTTGAGCAACAAGATCGCCTCGATCCAGCGTGCGGTGAATCTGCTGGGCAGCCGCTCGATCATCAACCTGATCAACGCGCAGTCGATCAAGGGCGAAATGAACGACGACACCATCGTCACCCTCAACCGTTTCTGGGACACCGCGCAGGACGTGGCCATGACCTGCCTGACCCTGGCCAAGCGCATCGGCGTCGAGGCGGGTGATGAGGCCTACGCGCTGGGTCTTTTTCACGACTGCGGCATACCGCTGATGCTGCAGCGCTTCCCCAATTACATGACGGTCCTGGAAGAAGCCTACGCCAGCGCGAGTGCTGATTGCCGGGTGGTGGATACCGAGAACCGGGTATTCAATACCAACCATGCGGTCGTCGGTTATTACACGGCGAAATCCTGGCGCCTGCCGGAGCACGTCAGCACCGCCATCGCCAATCATCACAATGCGCTGGCAATCTTTCGCGACGAGTCGGCGCGCAACAGCCAGCTGAAAAACCTGCTGGCGATCCTGAAGATGGCCGAGCACATCTGTGCGTCCTACCGCGTGCTGGGTAACCAGGCCGAAGACCATGAATGGAACTGCATCGCGCCGTTGGTGCTCGACTACGTGGGGCTTTCGGATTATGACTTCGAAACCCTCAAACAAACGATTCGCGATCTCGGCACTCACCATTGAGTGCTTTGAGCTTGCGATTCGAGCGCACCTGATTCGAGAGCATCATGCCTGAACTGCCGGAAGTCGAAACCACTCGCCGCGGGATTGCGCCCCACCTGGAAGGCCAACGCGTCAGCCGGGTGATCGTGCGTGACCGACGCCTGCGCTGGCCCATCCCCGAAGACCTCGATGTACGGTTGTCGGGCCAGCGTATCGTGCTGGTCGAGCGGCGCGCCAAATACCTGTTGATCAACGCCGAAGTGGGTACGCTGATCAGTCACCTGGGCATGTCGGGCAACTTGCGCCTGGTGGAGGTAGGCATGCCGGCCGCCAAACATGAACATGTGGATATCGAGCTGGAGTCAGGCCTGGCCCTGCGCTACACCGACCCGCGCCGCTTTGGTGCGATGCTCTGGAGCCTCGATCCGCTCAACCACGAATTGCTGATTCGCCTGGGGCCGGAGCCGCTGACCGATCTGTTCGACGGCGAGCGCCTGTTCCAGCAGTCCCGTGGACGCTCGATGGCAGTCAAACCGTTCATCATGGACAACGCGGTGGTGGTCGGTGTCGGCAATATCTACGCCACCGAGGCGTTGTTTGCGGCCGGCATCGACCCGCGCCGTGCGGCCGGGGGGATTTCCCGGGCGCGCTACCTGAAGCTGGCCATCGAGATCAAACGTATCCTGGCCATGGCCATCGAACGAGGCGGCACCACCTTGCGCGACTTCATTGGCGGCGATGGCCAGCCCGGGTATTTCCAACAGGAATTGTTCGTATATGGCCGTGGTGGCGAGGCATGCAAGGTCTGTGGAACAGAGCTGCGAGACGTCAAGCTCGGGCAGCGCGCCAGCGTGTTTTGTCCGCGCTGTCAGAGCTGATAAATCCTACGGTCTATAGTCAGTGTTCTCACTGCCAAGTCGAAGGACCGTGCCATGAACCTGTTTCGAACCCTTGCCGTTGGCGTGATGTTGAGCGTCGGTATACCGGCGTTGGCGTCCAGCACCGGCAGCGGCGACCCGCGCTATACCATCCAGAATCCCCCTGCGTACGCCATGCTTGGCGACCTGCTGATTGCCCGGCCGTTGCTGATTGCGGCTACCGTGATCGGTGCGGGGGCGTTCGTGGTGTCGTTGCCATTCACTGCGTTGGGCGGCAACGTCGGCGATGCGGGACAGGCGCTGGTGGTCGACCCGGGCAAGGCGGCGTTCGTGCGGTGCCTGGGGTGCATTGGGGAGGGGTTTGAGCAGCGGGAGTGAGTCGCAAGTATCTTTGGTGGGGCTGATGGCCCTATCGCGAGCAATCGAGCGTCGACCGGCTGCTCCTACAGGGGGCATTGGTGATCCTGTAGGAGCAGCCGGTCGACGCTCGATTGCCGGCGATGGCGTACTCAAGCCTTCCCGGTAATCTTGCGGTACTTCTCCATCAACTGCTCTTCAGTCTCCGGATGGGCTTCGTCCAGCGGAATGCAATCCACCGGGCACACCTGTTGGCACTGAGGTTCGTCGTAGTGGCCGACACACTGGGTGCACAGGTTCGGGTCGATCACGTAGATCTCTTCGCCTTGTGAAATGGCGGCGTTCGGGCACTCGGGTTCGCAGACGTCGCAGTTGATGCAATCGTCGGTGATGATCAGGGACATGCTAACTCCAGCCGGGGCGGACAACCCTGGCGCTATAAACCAATGGGCGTAATTGTGCCGCATTGGCGCTGCCGGAGCCAGCCTGACTCCGGCAAGTGCGGGCTTACTTCTTGAAGCGTTCGGTCAGGGCGTCCGCCACGGCAGGGTGGACGAACTTGGTGATATCGCCGCCCAGGGCCGCAATTTCACGGACCAGGGTCGAGGAAATGAACGAATAACGCTCGGACGGGGTGAGAAACAGGCTCTCTACATCCGGCGCCAGCTGACGGTTCATGTTGGCCAGTTGGAATTCGTATTCAAAGTCTGACACCGCTCGCAGGCCTCGGAGGAACACATTGGCATTCTTCTCCTTGGCGAAATGCGCCAGCAGCGTCGAAAACCCGACGACTTCAACGTTGGGCAGATGTTTAGTGACCTCGCGGGCCAGCTCCACACGCTGTTCCAGGGGAAACAACGGGTTTTTCTTCGGGCTGGCGGCGACGGCGATGATCACATGATCGAACAGGCGCGAGGCGCGTTCGACCAGATCGCCATGGCCCTTGGTAATAGGGTCGAAGGTACCTGGGTACAACACTCGGTTCATCGCGTCGTCCTGGCGGGAGTCCGTTGGGGAGTCGGATGGTATCGCAGCCGTCCCGGTCGGCCAAGCCGCATGATCGGTAAGAAAGCACTATAGACCATGGGAATATTCGCTCTTTTCAAGGTGTTTTTAAACGTTCGGCGAGGGAAGTCGCCAGTTGCGCGGTCAGTCCATAGACCGACAATTGCGGGTTTGCGCCAATACTGGTGGGGAACAGCGAACCATCGTGGACCGACAGGTTGCGCAACTGATGGTGCCGGCCGAGGCTGTCGGTGACGGCGTTTTTTGGCTCTTCACCCATGGCACAACCACCCATCACATGAGCGCTGCCCAGGCGAGTGCGGTACAACTCAAGGCTCAAGCTGTCGATCAGGTGGCGGGCTTCGGCGAGGGTTTTCACATACCGAGCGTCGGCATGCATCGGCATCACGGCCTTGGCGCCGCCGGCGAACTGGATCTCGGCCATGCTGTGAAAGGCCCGGCGCACGCCATCCCAGGCGTAGGGCGAGACCTGGTAGTCGAGCACCGGCGTGTTGTCGCCACGCAATTCGACGGTTCCGCCGGGGCTGTCCGGATGAAAGCCGTCCCTGAGCAGCGCCAGCATGGCGTGCGTGTGGGGCAGCTGGGCCATGCGTTGCGCATTGTCCTGGCCAAAACCACCGAGCAGCGTGGCTGCCAGCGCCGGGTGCAGCGGCGGTACTTCGAGTTTGTAGCCCATTTTTCCGCCAGTGCCGTCCCGCCACTGGAAATGGTCGGAGTAAATTGACTGCGGGGCACCGTAAAACGGGTTGATCACTTCATCAAACAGCGCGGCGGACATGTTCACCAGATGCAGAAAGGTGCGTTTGCCCAGGCGTTTGTGTGGGTCTGGCGCGCCCGATCGCAACAACAGCGCAGGGCTGTTGATGCCGCCGCCCGCCATTACGTAATGCCGTGCCCTGACCGTAATGATTTTGCCTGTGGGGGCCACACAGCGCTCGTCCATTGCCACGCATTCCAGGCCCGTGACCTGTTCGCCGTTGATCTGCAGTTTTTCGGCGCGAGCGAGATAGAGCAGTTCGCCACCTTTTTCCAGGGTCGCCGGAATCGTTGTCACCAGCATCGATTGCTTGGCGTTGACCGCGCAGCCCATGCCGCAATAACCCAGGTTCCAGCAGCCGCGTACGTTGCGCGGGATGACGTGCCAAGCGTAACCGAGCCTCTCGCAACCCTGGCGGATCACGTCGTTGTTGGCGTTGGGCGGAACCAGCCACGGCGATACGCCCAGGCGTTGCTCCATGGCTTGGAACCACGGCGCCATCTCGACCGGGCTGTGGCCTTTGACGTTGTGCTCGCGGGCCCAGTGCTCGAGAGTCGGGTCCGGCGTGCGGAAACTCGACGCCCAATTAATCAGGGTGGAGCCACCCACGGCGCGGCCTTGCAGGATGGTGATGGCGCCGTCCTTGCTCATGCGGCCGATGCCTTCTTGATAGAGCTGGGTGTAGGCCTGATCTTCGAGCAGTTTGAAGTCGCTGCTGGTCTTGAGTGGGCCTTCTTCGATCAACAACACCTTGTAACCGGCCGCGCTGAGAATCTCGGCCGTGGTGCCACCGCCCGCGCCGCTGCCGATGATCGCCACGTCGGCTTCCAGCGTCAGGTCCTCGGTGAGTTGCGAGGCGTTGCGGGTTTTCCAGCCACGGGCCATGCCTTCGCGGAACGGGTCGGGTACGGGCATTTGGGGCTCTCTTGTTCTTTTATTTTGTGTGTTGTTCTTCAGGGCCCCATCGCGGGCAAGCCCGCTCCTACAGGTTCTGCGCTAACCCTGTAGGAGCGGGCTTGCCCGCGATGGGGTCGACTCGTTCCTTCAGACCACCGGCGGCCCCGGATACCCGCAATGCGCCCAGGATTCGCGCCGGCCATACCAGGCCATCAGCACCATCTGCTGCAACGAGCTGTGCCCCATGCGCAACAGGCTCAGCGAGCTGTGTTCCCAACGGTCGAGGAAGTGCCTCATCTCATCCGGGCTGGCGTTTTCCCAACTGCCCCAGATGCCGGTCAATGGCCCGCGGGTCACCGCCATGGCCAGCACATCGAACAGTTGCCGGGTCAGCTTGAGCATTTCTGGCGACAGGTGATCGAGGCTGTTATCCAGGGTTTTGAGCGTGCCTTCGACGGCATTAGGCATTTTTTCGGCAACCACGGCGCCGTCGAGCATCACCGGCACCAGCGCTCGCAAAAACAGCAGGTCGGCGCTGCGCAGCACCGAAAAACCGTCGGCCGCGATACCCGACGAACATCCACTCAGGCTTGCGCCCACCCCGGCTGTGGCGAGGAAGGCCGTCGCGCCGAGACTCAATTGCAGCAGGCCGCGCCGTGACAGCGCGGGGTTTGCGGACAGGCCTGGGTTCATTGTTGTTATTACCCGAGCAGCGGATCGTTAGCGAATGAACAGCTTCTGGATCAATTTCTGAATGGATTTGCCATACGGCGGGTAAACCAGCTTCGCCGCATTGAAGCGCTGTTTGATCAGCACGCCCTTGGCTTTGCTGAACGTCAGGAAGCCTTCGTGGCCGTGGTAATGGCCCATGCCCGAGGCGCCGATGCCACCGAATGGCATGTCGTCCTGGGCGACGTGCAGCAACGTGTCGTTCAGGCATACGCCGCCGGAGTGGGTTTCATGCAATACGCGGTTTTGTTCGCGCTTGTCGTAGCCGAAGTAGTACAGCGCCAGCGGGCGCGGCCGCTGGTTGATGTAGGCAAATGCTTCGTCCAGATCGGTGTATGGGACGATCGGTAGCAACGGGCCGAAGATCTCGTCCTGCATCACCACCATGTCGTCGCTGACGTTGAGCAACAGGCTGTGATTCATGCGGCGACCCTGCCCTTGATCGAACATCGGAATCAGCAACGCACCTTTGCTGGTGGCATCGTCGATGTAGCCGCTGAGCCGGGCCAGTTGCCGGTCGTTGATAATGGCGGTGTAGTCCGGGTTGTCCGTCAGCGTCGGATAAAACCCACGAACGGCGTGGCGATAGGCCTCGACGAAGGCGCCAACGCGGTCTTCCGGCACCAGCACATAGTCCGGGGCCACACAGGTTTGTCCGGCATTGAGTGTCTTGCCAAAGGCGATGCGTTCGGCTGCGTCTTTGAGTGGTACGTCTCGCGAAACGATGGCGGGGGACTTGCCGCCCAACTCCAGGGTGACCGGTGTCAGGTGCTCGGCGGCGGCGCGCATCACATGCTTGCCGATGCTGGTGGCGCCGGTAAACAGCAGGTGGTCGAAGCGCAGGCGTGAGAACGCCACGCCAATATCGGCTTCACCGAGCACCACGCCCACCAGGTCTTCGGGAAAGATCCGCCCCAGCAATTCCTTGAGCAGCAGGCCGGTGGCGGGAGTGGACTCGCTCAGCTTGAGCATGACGCGATTGCCCGCCGCCAGTGCCCCGACCAAAGGTCCGATGGCCAGGTACAGCGGGTAATTCCACGGCACAATCACGCCGACCACGCCCAGTGGTTGGTAAACAACCTTGGCCGCTGCAGGCTGGAAAGCCACGCCGACCTTGCGCCGCGAAGGTTTCATCCAGCCGTTGAGGTGACGGCTGGCGTAGTGAATGCCGTGCAGGCTGGGCATCAGTTCGGCGAGCAGGGTCTCATCGGCGCTGCGGTGGCTGAAGTCCTGGCTGATCGCCTCGATCAGGGCCTGACGCTCGGCGCTCAGCAGTTCGCGCAGCGCTTTGAGCCATTGCTGGCGCTGCGCTGCGGGCGGCATCGGGTTGGCGGCATAGGCAGCGCGCTGGGCGTTGAACAGGTTTTGAAGTTCTTCCAGAGGCTGCTGCAGGTTTTGCAGGTAGGCAATGTCAGCCGTCATGGTGTTCTCTCTTGTTTTAGTGTGGTGAGGAGATTTTTAGAGTCTATACTCTATTCAGTCAAATCACATCCCGACACGGCTCTGTTTTATCCACTCGCGGATAGGTCGTAAGATGCCCGTCAACGCACTCTGGATTAAAGCTCAAGTCATGGCCCCACGAATAAAAACCAGCGAGCGCATCGTGCAGAACAGCCTGGAGCTGTTCAACCAGCAGGGCGAGCGCAGCATCAGCACCAACCACATTGCGGCCCATATGGAAATTTCCCCGGGCAACCTGTACTACCACTTCCCCAACAAGCAGGCGATCATCGCCGTGTTGTTCAGTGAGTACGAAAGCCTGGTGGACAGCTTTCTACGCCCGCCCCAGGGGCGCGCCGCCACGGTCGAGGACAAGCGCTACTATCTCAAGGAATTGCTCGCGGCCATGTGGCGCTACCGCTTTTTGCATCGCGATCTGGAGCACCTGCTCGACAGCGATCCGGAGCTGGCCGCGCGCTACCGACGTTTTTCCCAGCGCTGCGTGATTCAGGGTTCAGCGATCTACAAAGGCTTCGTGGAGGCCGGCATCCTGAAGATGGATCGGGTGCAAATCGAATCTCTGACCATCAACGCCTGGATCATCCTCACTTCCTGGGTACGTTTCCTGTGCACCACGCGGGAAAACTCCAATCACTTGAGCGAACAGGCCATCAAGCGCGGGGTTTATCAGGTGCTGGTGCTGGAGGCGGGGTTTGTCACGGATCAGTCCCGGGCCGAGGTCAATGCGCTGTTCGAAGAGTTTTATGTACCGCTCGCTCAGGCGCTGGAGGAAGTGGGTTAGGGAACTGGGGTAGGATTCGATAACGACCCTGACTGGAGCCCCGTTATGCCCATTGCGCAATTGATCAGCCCGCAAGCGTTGGACCTGAAGAAGGAGCAGCCGGGGCTGGTGATCCTGGATTGTCGTTTCGCCCTCGAAGACCCGGACTACGGCCAGCGCAGCTACGCCGAAGGGCACATTGCCGGGTCGAGCTTTGCCGACCTCGAGCGCGACTTGAGCGGGGCTGTGACCAAGGGTGTGACCGGCCGGCACCCCTTGCCGGACCCTGACGCGTTGATCGCTCGTCTACAGGCCTGGGGCATCAATGCCGACAGCGAAGTGGTGCTTTATGACGACGGTCCGGGGGCTTTCGCGGCGCGGGCCTGGTGGTTGCTGGCCTGGCTCGGCAAACGTGATGGCGTGTTCATTCTCGATGGCGGGCTCAAAGCCTGGCATGCGGCGGGCTTGCCTCTGAGCCTGGACGCGCCGGATATCCAGCGCGGCAGCTTCTCCGGCACGCCGGACACGTCGCTGCTGCTCAACGCTGAACAGCTTCAGCAGCGCCTGGGGCAGCCTGAGATGACTCTGCTCGATGCCCGCGCCTTGCCGCGCTTCAAGGGTGAAGTTGAACCCATCGACCCGATTGCCGGCCACATTCCCGGCGCGCAATGTGCGGCGTTCACCGACAACCTGGGCAGCGACGGGCGTTTCCTCCCGGTCGATCAGCTCAAGCAGCGATTTGCGGCGAAACTGGGCAACCGCTCGCCTTCCGATCTGGTGGCGTATTGCGGCTCCGGCGTGACGGCGTGTCATAACCTGTTTGCCCTGTGCCTGGCAGGATATCCATTGGGTGCGCTGTATGCCGGGTCATGGAGTGAGTGGATCAATGATCCGGCGCGGGGTATCGCGACCGGCGAGTAGGCCCGCCACCGATCCCTGTAGGAGCGGGCTTGCCCGCGATGGCGTTGTGTCAGTCAATCAATAGGTTGTTTGACACTCCGCAATCGCGGGCAAGCCCGCTCCTACAGTGGTCAACTTTGCGATCAGAATCCCGGCAACTGCCGGGCCCTGCGGTACGCCCCAGGCCCCACCCCATAAACCTGCTTGAACTGCCGGCTTAAATGGCTCTGGTCGGCAAATCCCAGTTGCGTGGCCACTTCCAACGGCAGGCACCCGCCCTGCAACAATATCCGCGCCCGGGCGATGCGCTGCTGCATCAGCCAGGTGTGCGGCGGGATGCCGGTGGCGTGGCGGAACACCCGGGCGAAGTGGAAGGGTGACAGGTTCACCGCTTGCGCGAGCTCCTCCAAGGACGGAGGCGCCGCCAACCGCTCATGCAGCAGCTCCTTGGCCCGCGTCACGGCCCGGTGTTCCTTGCCGGGTTTACCAGCGTCCGGCACGGCGGCGTGACGTTGCAGCAGCGAGAGCATCAGTTCCCGCCATGCGGTTTGCTGTTGCAGGGCTGTCGTCGGGCTCTCCAGCAGGCGATGCAGTTGGCAGAATCCTGTGACCAGATCCGGATCGCGATACAGCGTGGCGCCAAACGCGGGCAAGGCGTGAGTCGGCAACTCCAGCTCGCTCAACAGCGAGAGAATTTTTCCGGTGTCGGGATAAAACGCTCGGTATAGCCAGCCGTCTTCCGTGCCCTTGTGGCCGGTGTGGACTTCATCCGGGTTGATCAAGACCAGTGTGCCACTGCCGGCCAGGTGTTCGGCGCCGCGATATCGATACCGCTGGGCGCCGGCCATGATCATGCCGATCACGAATCCATCATGCACATGCGGGGCGAAACGATGCTCGATGTAGCGCGCAGACAGCAACTCGACCCCGGGCAGCGGCGCGGTTTGCCAGAAGCGGATCGATTCTGCGCTGCTGTCCATCGCCTTACTCAGGGCCCACAGCGGACAGCCACTGCGGGATACGCCGCTCCAGGTAATAACCCGGTTGGCGGAATGAGCCATCGACGAAGCCGACATGCCCGCCCTTGGCTTGCAGCTCGAATTGAGTGCAGGCGGACAGTTCGTCAGCCTGCGGCAGGCTGTGGGGGAAGACGAACGGATCGTCGGCGGCCTGGATGATCAGGGTCGGCGTGCGAATCTCGCCGAGGAAGTAGCGACTGGAGGCGCGACGGTAATAATCCTGGGCATCGGTGTAGCCGTGCAACGGCGCGGTGATGCGGCCATCGAAATCCCAAAAGGTGCGCATGTTTTCGAGTGAGCCCAGGGCCGCCAGTTTCGCCAGGCCATCCTCGCGCCCGTCATGCTGGAATTGCCGCTGTTTGTTTTTAACGTAGGCGACCATCTCGCGCAAGAAGTGCGCTTGATAGACCCGGGAAAACCCCTGGCCTATCCGGTCGGCACACTGATCCAGTCTGAACGGCACCGACACCGCCACCGCGCCGAGTACGCCACTGTCGCTGCCGGTCTCGCCGAGATGTTTGAGCAGGACATTGCCACCCAGGGAATAACCGACAGCATACAAAGGCGCCAGTGGGCGCTTGGCCCGCAGGTGCTGGATGGCTTCGGCCAGGTCTTCGCTGGCGCCGGAATGGTAACTGCGCGGCAACAAATTCGGTTCGCCCGAGCACCCCCGCCAGTTCAGCGCAACGCTGGCCCAGCCTTGGTCACCCAGTGCCTTTTGCATGCCGGCCACGTAGGGCGAGTTGGAGGAGCCCGTCAGTCCGTGCAGTAGCAGCACCAGTGGCGTGTCGGCGTTATGAGGGCCGTGCCAGTCCAGGTCGAGAAAGTCGCCATCATCCAGCCACAAGCGCTCGCGTTCACGTTCAATGTGGGTGGTTTTGCGCCAAAGCGGCCCCCACAAGGTCTGCAAGTGTGGATTGCCGAGGCCGAAGGCGGGGATGAAACGTTCTGACGCAGGGTTCACGATTGTTCTCGATGCAGCGGTGCGCAACCTGTGCGCACCTTTCAGGCCGGTCGATTAACCGACAATCTCTGCCATACGTTGCCACAACGAGTAGTAAACGCGCCCGGATTTTTGCTCTCGGTGCAGGCGCCAGTTGCCCGGCAAACCCAGCGTCGAGGGTGCGCTTTCGCTTTCGGTGTAGATCCAGGCGTCGGCCGCCAGCCATTGGCGCTCTTCCAGCAGGGTGCACACGGCCGGCAACAGGTTCTGGTTGAATGGCGGGTCGAGGAACACCAGGTCGTACGCCATTGCAGGCTGCGTTTCCAGGTAACGCAAGGCATCAGCGGTCTGAACCTGGCCGTTGGTGCAGCGCAGCGTACCCAGGTGTTCTTTCAGGCTGGACACCGCGACATGGCTGGCATCCAGCGCTTGCCCGCTGGCGGCGCCACGGGACAGGGCTTCGAGAAACAGCGCGCCGCTGCCGGCGAACGGGTCAAGGACCTTGGCACCTGGCACATAAGGCGCAAGCCAGTTGAACAGGGTTTCACGCACCCGATCCGGAGTGGGACGCAGGCCCGGCGCATCGGGGAAGCTCAGCTTCCGGCTGCGCCATTCGCCGCCGATGATGCGCAACTGATTCACGCCGTTGTGCACGTTTTGTGCAGGTTTCTTGGGACGGGTAGCCATCAATGCTCCGGAACCCCGAGCGGTTGCTCGGCAGGTTTGTCAGTAGGGGCCGGCAACGGCTTTTGCGGTACGGTCGGGCCAGCGGTGACGATGACCATCTTATCCGTGCTCAGGTGTTTGTTCAGTGCGGTCTTGACTTGCTCAACCGTCAGGCTCTGAGACTGCTGCATGAAGTCTTCCAGGTAGCTGAGCGGCAGATTATAAAAGCCCATGGCGCCGAGCTGGCCGACAATATCGGCGTTACTGGCGGTGGACAGCGGGAAACTGCCCGCCAGTTCGCGCTTGGCGTCGTCGAGCTCCTTCTGGGTCGGACCGGTCTTGAGGTAGTCGGCAAGCACCTCCTGCACCAGCTTCAATGTGCCTTCGCTCATCTCGGCGCGGGTCTGCAGGTTGATCATGAACGGGCCGCGAGCCTGCATCGGGGTGAAGCCCGAATACACGCCATACGTCAGGCCGCGCTTCTCGCGCACTTCGCTCATCAGGCGGGTTCCGAAACCACCGCCGCCAAGGATCTGGTTACCCATGGACAGGGCGGCGTAATCCGGGTCGTCACGGTCGATGCCCAGCTGCGCGAGCATCAGGTTGGTTTGCTTGGACGGAAACTCGATGTGGCCGTTGCTGGCCTTGGGCTCGACCGGGGCCGCCAACTTCGCCAGCGCCGGACCTTTTGGCAGCGAGCTGGATACCTGGGCGGCAATGGCTTCGGCTTCGGCACGGGACAGGTCGCCCACCAGCGCAATCACCACGTTGCCCGCCGCGTAGGCTTTTTGGTGGAACGCTTTCAACTGCGCCAGGGTAATGGCTGGCACGGTTTGCGCCGTGCCATCGCTGCTGTGCGCGTAAGGGTGGTCGCCGTACAGCCGCTTCATCAACTCGATGCTGGCCAGTTTTCCGGGGTTCTGCTTTTGATATTCAAAGCCGGCGAGCATCTGGTTCTTGATGCGCGCGAACGAGTCGGCAGGGAAGGTCGGCTGGCCGACCACTTCGCAGAACAGTTTCAGCGCCGGTTCGCGTTTGTCCGGGGCGCTGAGGCTGCGCACGGAAGCCAATGCCATGTCTTTGAACGCGCCGTTACTGAAGTCTGCCCCCAGGCCTTCGAAGCCCTGGGCAATGGCGCTCACATCCTTGCCCGCCACGCCTTCGTTGAGCATTGCGTTGGTCAGCACCGCCAGGCCGGGTGCGTCGCCGTCCTGGCTGCTGCCGGCGGCGAAGATCAGGCGCATGTCGAACATTGGCAGTTCGCGGGCTTCGACAAACAGCACCTTGGTGCCTTCGGCGGTGTTCCACGATTGCACGTTCAGGGTGCGACGGCTTGGTGCCTTGCCGTCGAGTTCGGCTAGCGACTGCAGCTTTTGGCTGGACTTGGCGTTGTCGAGGGCCTCGCTGGCGACAGTCTCGCGGGTTTGGGTGAAGTAAAACGCTGCGCAGCCGATGGCCGCGACGGCCACCAAGGCAACCAGCAACAAGGGTGATTTCTTACGCTCACTCATGAGTCGTCTCCAGAGGCAGGACATGGGCGACGCTGAGACGTTCGCGGGTGAAATACAGCTTGGCGGCGTTCTGGATGTCTTGTGGGGTAACGCTTTCCAGGTCGGCCAGTTCGGTGTCCATCAATTTCCACGACAGGCCGACGGTTTCCAATTGGCCGATGGCCGTGGCCTGGCTTGTGATCGAGTCGCGCTCGTAGACCAGGCCGGCGATGACCTGCGCCCGCACGCGTTCAAGCTCTTCGGCGGACGGTGCGGTGGTTTTCAACTGATCGAGCAGCTTCCACAGACCGGCGTCGGTCTGGGCGATGGTTTTGTTTTTCTGCGTGTTCGGCGTTGCCGACAGGGTGAACAGGCTGTCGCCTCGGGTGTAGGCGTCGTAATTCGACGAGCCGCCGGACACCAGTTCTTCTCCGCGCTCCAGTTGGGTCGGGATGCGTCCGCTGTAGCCGCCGTCCAGCAGGGCCGAGATCAGTCGCAAGGCGTTGACCGAACGTTTGTCTTCGGCAGTGGCAATGCTCGGCACGTTGAAACCCAGCATCAGGCTCGGCAACTGCGTCTGTACGTGCAGGGTGATCTGGCGTTCGCCGGGTTCGGCCAGTTCCAGCGGAATTTTCGCGGGTGGCACGTCACGCCTGGCGATCGGGCCAAAGTAACGCTGGGCCAGGGTTTTGACTTCATCCGGGGTGACGTCGCCGACCACGACCAGCGTGGCGTTGTTCGGTACGTACCAGGATTGATACCAATGGCGCAGTTCCTCCACTTTCATGCGGTCCAGGTCAGCCATCCAGCCGATGGTCGGCGTGTGGTAACCGCTGGCCGGGTAGGCCATGGCCTTGAAGCGCTCGTAGGCCTTGGACATCGGCTTGTCATCGGTACGCAGACGGCGCTCTTCCTTGATGACTTCGATTTCGCGGGCGAACTCGTCGGCCGGCAAGCGCAGGCTCGCCATGCGGTCGGCTTCCAGTTCGAAGGCCACGCCCAGGCGATCGCGGGCCAGGACCTGGTAATAGGCGGTGAAGTCGTCGCTGGTGAAGGCGTTTTCTTCGGCACCCAGATCGCGCAGGATCAGCGATGCCTCGCCCGGGCCGACTTTCTCGCTGCCCTTGAACATCATGTGTTCCAGAGCGTGGGACAAACCGGTCTGGCCCGGGGTCTCGTAGCTGGAACCGACTTTGTACCAGACCTGCGAGACCACCACCGGCGCGCGATGGTCTTCGCGCACGACGACTTTCAGGCCGTTGTCGAGGGTGAACTCATGGGTCGGTTGCGGGTCGGCAGCAAGGGCTGTAAAGGGCAGACAAACTGTGCTGAGCAGCAGGCCTGCAGCGCGGCGGGCTAGAGCATTCATTCGTTTTTAAACCTGTTGGGCTGCCCGCTTGTTCTTAGCGTCAGCGGGCGAGAGGGTGCTAGGATACTGATCCGTTTTACTGGCGGCCACGCCTATCCGGCCTTTGATCGGTCGGCAGGTTGTTTAGGTTTTTGCCGGAAACTGTGAGTTTGTCAGCTAAACTCTGCGTTTTCGCCGACGATGCCGTTCCAGTCCATCGTATTAATCGACGTTTGAGGCGCTTTTTGCACCTCGACAAAATGTTGCGCGTGAACAAGCTGGGTCAATCGCAGTCTGTTCTGCATCGAATGTTCAATTGCCGGGGCGCCCTTTGGCGCGTCGCTACCGTGAGATAGCCGTCCTCCATGTTTGGTTCCAACGACGACAAGAAAGCCCCAGCCGCGGCTGGTGAAAAGAAAGGCCTGTTCGGATGGCTGCGCAAAAAGCCGCAGGAAACCGTCGTCGAACAGTCACAGCCACTTCCTGAACCAGCGCCTGAGCCGGTCGCGCAAGAGCCTGCGCCGATCGTGCTGGCGAATGCCGAACCTGTGCTGCAGCCGGTCGTCGAGCCTGAAACCGTTGCCGAACAACCGCTGACGCCCGCCGATGAGCCTTGGCTGACATTGCCCGTGGCGGAAGAACCGGTCGCGCTGGTCGAGGATGACCTGGCGCCGCACGTGACGCCTGCGATCCCGGCGCCCGGACCGTTTGCCCCCGAGCCTGTTGAAGTGCCACCTGTGGTGGTCGAGGCGGCGGCCGTTGTTCCGGAGCCTGAGGCCCCTGCGGCCGTTCCCGCGCCTGATGTTGCAACACCGGCGCTCGCCGTGCCGGTCGAGGCTGCCGTCGAGCCTGTGCGCACCGAAGAAAATAAAGCCGGCTTCTTCGCCCGCCTCAAGCAGGGCCTGTCCAAGACCAGCGCCAGCATCGGCGAAGGCATGGCCAGCCTGTTTCTCGGCAAGAAGATCATCGATGACGAGTTGCTCGACGACATCGAGACCCGCTTGCTGACAGCCGACGTGGGCGTCGAGGCCACGTCAGTGATCATTCAGCGCCTGACGCAAAAGGTTGCGCGCAAGGAGCTGGCGGATGCCGACGCACTCTACAAATCCCTGCAAGCCGAATTGGCAGCCATGCTCAAGCCGGTCGAGCAGCCACTGAAGATCACCTCGCAGAATAAGCCCTTCGTCATTCTGGTGGTGGGCGTCAACGGCGCTGGCAAGACCACCACCATCGGCAAGTTGGCGAAGAAACTGCAGCTCGAAGGCAAGAAGGTCATGCTCGCCGCCGGCGATACCTTCCGTGCCGCCGCCGTCGAGCAGTTGCAGGTCTGGGGGGAGCGCAACAAGATTCCGGTAATCGCCCAGCACACGGGGGCTGACTCCGCCTCGGTCATTTTTGACGCCGTCCAGGCCGCCAAGGCCCGTGGCATCGATGTGCTGATCGCCGATACCGCCGGTCGCCTGCACACCAAAGACAACCTGATGGAAGAACTGAAGAAGGTTCGTCGGGTTATTGGCAAACTTGATGCCGACGCACCGCACGAAGTGCTGCTGGTGCTCGACGCCGGGACCGGCCAAAACGCCATCAACCAGGCGAAACAGTTCAACCAGACCGTCGAACTGACTGGCCTGGCGTTGACCAAGCTGGACGGCACCGCCAAGGGTGGGGTGATCTTCGCCCTGGCCAAGCAGTTCGGTTTGCCGATTCGCTACATCGGCGTCGGTGAAGGCATCGACGACTTGCGCACCTTTGAGGCCGAACCCTTTGTCCAGGCATTGTTTGCCGAGCGGGAGCGTTCATGATTCGTTTCGAACAGGTCGGTAAGCGCTACCCGAACGGTCACGTCGGCTTGCATGAACTGAGCTTTCGGGTCCGTCGCGGCGAGTTCCTGTTTGTGACCGGCCATTCCGGCGCCGGTAAAAGCACGCTGTTGCGCCTGCTGCTGGCAATGGAGCGCCCAACCAGTGGCAAGCTGCTGCTGGCGGGCCAGGACCTCGGCACCATTAGCAACGCGCAGATTCCGTTCTTGCGTCGGCAGATTGGTGTGGTGTTCCAGAATCACCAGCTGTTGTTCGATCGCACCGTGTTCAACAACGTTGCGCTGCCGTTGCAGATTCTCGGGCTTTCCAAGGTCGAAGTCGCCAAGCGCGTGGATTCGGCCCTGGAACGCGTGGCGCTGTCGGATAAAGCCGATCTGTACCCCGGCGACTTGTCCACCGGCCAGCAACAACGCGTTGGCATTGCCCGCGCTATCGTTCACCGCCCGGCGTTGCTGCTGGCGGACGAACCGACCGGTAACCTCGACCCGCGTCTGGCGGCGGAAATCATGGGTGTGTTCGAAGACATCAATCGCCTGGGCACCAGCGTGCTGATCGCCAGCCACGACCTGGCTTTGATCGCCCGCATGCGCCACCGCATGTTGACGCTGCAACGCGGTCGATTGATCGGTGACGGGGAGGCCGGCGTATGAGCGCGACACGTAGCCCCAAGGTTTCCGAGCGCGTGGCGCCAAAAGCCGCCGATCCGCAACCGCAAAAGAAAAAACGCGACGATGACGACGGCCCGGATTTCGCTACGCTGTTCGCCGCCTGGATTGAAAGCCATCGCGCCAGCTTGCTGGACAGCCTGCGCCGTCTGGGCAAGCAGCCGATCGGCAGTTTCTTCACCTGCATGGTGATGGCGGTGGCCCTGAGCTTGCCCATGGGCCTGTCACTTTTGCTAAGTAATGTCGAGCGTCTCGGCGGCTCCTGGCAGCGTGCGGCGCAGATTTCCCTGTATCTGGAACTCGATGCCAGCCCGGCGCAAGGCGAGTCGTTGCGCGAGCAGATCAAGCGTCTGCCGGGTGTCGCTGATGCCGAGTATGTCGGCCGCGATCAGGCGCTGGAAGAATTCCAGCAGCAGTCCGGGTTGGGCGATGCCTTGAAGGAGCTGCCGGAAAACCCGCTGCCCGGCGTGGTGCTGGTGACCCCGAACGAGGTGGACAAGCCCGCGCTTGAAGCATTACGACAACAACTTTCCGAATTGCCCAAGGTACAACAGGCGCAACTTGATCTAGTCTGGGTCGAGCGTCTGGCAGCGATCCTCAAGCTGGGTGACCGTTTTGTCTTCGGTCTGACCGTGCTTCTGGTTTCTGCATTACTTTTGGTGATAGGCAATACCATTCGTCTTCATATTGAAAACCGCCGCACCGAGATAGAAGTGATTAAACTCGTCGGCGGCACCGACAGTTATGTGCGCAGGCCCTTTCTTTATATGGGCGCGTTGTATGGCTTCGGTGCGGGGATACTTTCCTGGGGCGTATTGGCGTTTGGCCTGGACTGGCTGAACGATGCGGTGGTCGGGTTGGCGGGTTTGTACGGCAGCGATTTTGCGCTGGCCGGTGTGCCGGTTGCCGACGGTCTGTCGCTCTTGCTTGGCGCGGTGCTGTTGGGGTATATCGGTGCATGGATTGCAGTCGCACGCCACCTGAGGGAGCTTGCGCCTAAGTAGTATCATTTTGCTCGTATTGACCTTTCAGCGTTTTTGGGAACTTGTCTTTCGGTTTCCGGTCAATTTTCGCAGTGCTGAACTGCACGAGTTTGTAAGTCGGAGGTTTTGACGTATGACCAATTCTTTGCAACCTGCATATGCTCTGGTCCCGGGTGCGAACCTGGAGGCCTATGTGCACACTGTCAACAGCATCCCATTGCTGACGCCAGAGCAGGAGCGTGAACTGGCCGAGAGTCTCTACTATGAGCAGGATCTGGGGGCGGCTCGGCAGATGGTGCTCGCCCACCTGCGTTTTGTCGTACATATCGCCCGCAGCTATTCCGGCTATGGCCTGGCTCAGGCAGACCTGATTCAGGAAGGCAACGTCGGCCTGATGAAGGCCGTGAAGCGCTTTAACCCGGAAATGGGTGTGCGCCTGGTTTCGTTCGCCGTGCACTGGATCAAGGCGGAAATCCACGAATTCATCCTGCGCAACTGGCGCATCGTGAAAGTCGCGACCACCAAGGCCCAGCGCAAGCTGTTCTTCAACCTGCGCAGCCAGAAGAAACGCCTGGCGTGGCTGAACAACGAGGAAGTCCACCGTGTGGCGGAAAGCCTTGGCGTAGAGCCGCGGGAAGTGCGCGAGATGGAAAGTCGCCTGACCGGCCAGGACATGGCCTTCGACCCGGCCGCTGAGGCGGACGACGACAGTGCTTTCCAATCGCCGGCCAACTACCTGGAAGACCACCGGTACGACCCGGCGCGTCAACTGGAAGACGCTGATTGGAGTGACAACTCCAACCACAACCTGCACGAAGCGCTGGAAGTGCTGGACGACCGTAGCCGTGACATCCTCTACCAGCGCTGGCTGGCGGAAGAAAAAGCGACGCTGCACGATCTGGCGCAGAAGTACAACGTGTCGGCCGAGCGTATTCGTCAGCTCGAGAAGAGTGCGATGAACAAGCTCAAGCTGTCGATTGCTGCGTAACCTGCACCCCGGCAATAAAAAACGCCCCGATCATTGATCGGGGCGTTTTTGTTTCAGGTGTCATTTTTCCCCCCCTGTAGGAGCGAGCTCGCTCCTACAGGGGGGTGTACGGCGTTATTTGGACCAGGGTGCCCGACGCGAATCATTGAGCCCCACCAGATAGCTGTCTCCCCCCAACTGGCTCATCTGCTGACGAATCCAGCCTGCACGGCGGGCGACGTAGTTGGTTGGGTGGCTTGCACTCCACACACGTGGGTTGGGCAGCACGGCGGCCAGCAGGCTCGATTGCTGGCGACTGAGGTTCTTCGCGCTGACGCCAAAGTGATGTCGGGCTGCCGCTTCGGCGCCAAACACGCCGTCATCCCATTCCACGCTGTTGAGGTAGACCTCGAGAATCCGCTGCTTGGGCCAGAGCAATTCGATCAATCCGGTGAACCAGGCTTCCAGGCCCTTGCGCAGCCAGCTGCGGCCAGACCACAGGAACAGGTTCTTCGACACTTGCTGGCTCAGCGTACTGGCGCCGCGCACCGAGCCGCCCAGCTCGTTGTGGGCCAGGGCGGCACGGATCGCACCGATGTCGAATCCCCAGTGCTCCGGGAATTTCTGATCTTCACCAGCGATCACTGCGACTTTCAGGTCGTCGGAGATTTCGTCCCAGGGTTTCCAGGTGCGTTGCAGGTCGATCGGTTCGCCGTCGAGCCAGGATTCGATCTTGCGTTCCACCATCAAGGCCGTGCCCGGTGGTGGAACCACGCGAAAAATCAGGACCAGCACGACGCTACCACCCGCGAACCAGAGCAGCGCCTTCGTGAATCGTCGTAAAAATAACCGCAGCATAGAGATGGCTTGGCCGAACCCGTCGAGCGGGCCATTATACAGACCCTGTTGATCGAGTCTGACTGGAGTTCTTCATGCTGCGTGGCTTTCTGATGCTGGCTGCTTTCTTCGGTTTCACCGGCGTCGGCCTGGGTGCGTTCGCCGCCCACGGCTTGAAAAGCCGTCTGACGCCCGAGTATCTGGCGATCTTCCATACCGGCGTCACCTATCAACTGGTGCATGCCCTGGCGCTGTTCGGCGTCGCACTGCTAGCCACGCAAATTCAGGGGCGGCTGGTGGCCTGGGCGGGCATCTCGTTCACCGTCGGCATCCTGCTGTTTTCCGGCAGTCTGTACCTGCTGACCACTATCGGCATCGGCAAGCTGGGCATCATCACGCCTTTCGGCGGCCTGGCCTTCCTGATCGGCTGGCTGTGCCTGGGCCTCGCCGCCTGGCGTTTGCCGCTGACCGCTTGACGCTTATTGCTGACCTTGAGGTCACGATCGGGCTAGAATGCCAGCCCCTAAAAATGATGGCGGCATTTGGCATGCGCATTCAGTTGAACGGCGAATCCCTTGAACTGCCCGACGGTGAAACCGTTGCGGCCCTGCTGACCCGTCTGGAACTGACCGGACGCCGGGTGGCGGTCGAGCTCAATCTGGATATCGTCCCGCGCAGCCAGCATGCGGACACCACGCTCAACGACGGTGATTCAGTCGAAGTGGTGCACGCCATCGGCGGCGGCTAGTCGCCCGGCCCAGGTGGCCATAGCATTATTGTGCAAGAACCTCACCCCAACAGAGGATTTCCCATGAGCATCGTTCGCACCGACAAGCCTTTCGTCCTGGCCGGTCGTACTTACCAGTCGCGTCTGCTGGTCGGCACCGGCAAATACCGTGACATGGAAGAAACCCGCCTGGCCATCGAGGCCTCGGGTGCCGAGATCGTCACCGTGGCCGTGCGCCGGACCAACATCGGCCAGAACCCGGGCGAACCGAACCTGCTGGATATCCTGCCGCCGGATCGCTACACCATCCTGCCGAACACCGCCGGTTGCTACGATGCCATTGAGGCTGTGCGCACCTGCCGACTGGCCCGTGAGCTGCTCGATGGCCACAACCTGGTAAAGCTGGAAGTGCTGGCTGACCAGAAAACCCTGTTTCCCAACGTGATCGAAACCCTCAAGGCCGCCGAAGTGCTGGTCAAGGAAGGCTTCGACGTGATGGTCTACACCAGCGATGACCCGATCATCGCACGGCAACTGGCCGAAATCGGCTGCATTGCCGTCATGCCGCTGGCTGGGCTGATCGGCACCGGCCTTGGGATCTGCAACCCGTACAACCTGCAGATCATCCTCGAAGAAGCCAAGATCCCGGTGCTGGTAGACGCCGGTGTCGGTACCGCTTCCGACGCCACTATCGCCATGGAACTGGGCTGCGAAGCCGTGCTGATGAACTCGGCCATCGCCAACGCGCAACAGCCGATCATGATGGCCGAAGCCATGAAGCACGCCATTGTTGCCGGTCGCCTGGCCTATCTCGCGGGCCGCATGCCGAAAAAACTCTACGCCAGCGCTTCTTCGCCGCTGGATGGTCTGATCAAGTAAGAGCCATTGATGACTGAATCAAACGAAACGCCAATCCAGACGGAAGAAGGCGACGAGCGCCAGCACCGCCGCATCAAGAGCTTCGTGATGCGCGCCGGGCGCATGACCGAAGGCCAGCAACGCGGCCTGGAGCAAGGCGCGCCGCTGTTCGTGCTGCCGTTGGCCGACTCGCCGGTGGACTACGACCAGGTCTTCGGTCGCTCGGCACCGCGCTCGCTGGAAATCGGTTTCGGCATGGGCCACTCGCTGCTCGAAATGGCAGCCGCTGCGCCTGAACAGGATTTCATTGGTGTGGAAGTGCACCGTCCGGGTGTCGGTGCGTTGCTCAATGGCGTGCTGACCCAGGGCCTGACCAACCTGCGGGTCTACGATTGCGATGCGATCGAAGTGCTCAACCGTTGCGTGGCCGACAACAGCCTCGATCGCCTGATGCTGTTTTTCCCGGACCCGTGGCACAAGAGCCGTCACCACAAACGCCGTATCGTCCAGGCGTCGTTCGCTGAGCTCGTGCGCAGCAAATTGAAGGTTGGCGGTGTACTGCACATGGCCACCGACTGGGAGCCGTATGCCGAGTACATGCTGGAAGTGATGAACGTCGCACCGGGTTATCGCAACCTGGCCGAAGATGGCAAGTGCGTGCCGCGCCCGGCAGAGCGCCCGATCACCAAGTTCGAACGCCGTGGTGAACGGCTTGGGCATGGGGTTTGGGACTTGAAGTTCGAAAAACAGTCTTAAGCCACACGCGATAACACTGTGGGAGCGGCGGTGCGACGATTCGACTTGCCCGCGATGGCGTACGAACAGTCAACGAAGGTGTTGGATGTTATGGCCTCATCGCGGGCAAGTCGAATCGTCGCACCGCCGCTCCCACAGTTGTTTCTGGTTGGGGCAGAAATTACTTGCGGTCAGCCACTACGCCAATCAACACCAACACCACCAACAACACCGGCGCCAGGCTGTAGTTGTTGAACTGGCTCAGGCCGCGAACGATCCATGGCGTGGCGTAGATCAGTGCTGCGCCGCTGCCGATCATGCACAGCAATGCCATCAGCGGGACACGCAAGGCGCCGGCGATGCTGCCCAGGCGTTGCTCGACCCAGCCTTTGAAATCCGCACCGAACAGCACCAGCAGGCAGCCCACCTGGGCCAAGGCGATTTCCGAGAGATTGCTGCGGCTCCAGCGAGACACGGTGGCGAGCAGGTCGAGTACCAGATCCATTCGGTTTCCTTAGGTCAGAAAATTCTGCAGCAAGTCGTTGAGAAACAGTTGTCCGCGTTCAGTGGCCGCCAGACGTGACGGTTCGACCTGCATCAGGCCGCTTTGTTCGGCGTCGCGGCGGGCTTCGGCCAGGCTGTCCAGGGGCATACCAGTGCGCTCCGGGTAAAGGCACGCTTCGACCCCCTCGGTCAGCCGCAGGGCATTCATCAGGAACTCGAACGGCATTTCATCATCGGTCAGCGTCTTTTCGCCAGCCTTGAAGTTTTTCGCCAGGTTAAGGTAATCCTTCGGCAGACGCGTTTTCCAGGTGCGCACGATGCGCCCGTCCGGATGGCTGAGCTTGCCGTGGGCACCGGCGCCAATGCCGATGAAGTCGCCAAAGCTCCAGTAATTGAGGTTATGCCTTGCCGCACGGCCAGGCTGCGCGTAGGCCGAAACCTCGTATTGCGCGTAACCATGCTCGGCCAGCAGCGCCTGCCCGGCCTCTTGAATATCCCACAAGGTGTCGTCTTCCGGCAGCGTCGGTGGCTGGTTCCAGAACACTGTGTTGGGCTCCAGCGTCAACTGATACCAGGACAGGTGTGTCGGCTTCAGGGCGATGGCGGTGCGCAGGTCGGCCAGGGCGTCATCCAGGGATTGGTCGGGCAGGCCGTGCATCAGGTCGAGGTTGAAGTTATCGAACCCGGCCTGACGGGCCATTCCGGCGGCACGCACGGCCTCGTCGCCATTGTGGATGCGTCCCAGCGCCTTGAGCTTTTCCTGCTGGAAGCTCTGGATGCCGATCGACAGGCGATTGATCCCCAGTGCCCGGTAAGCCACGAACTTGTCCTGCTCAAAAGTGCCTGGGTTGGCTTCCAGGGTGATTTCGATGTCAGCGGCAAAGGGGATGCGCTGCTCGACCCCTTTGAGCAGACGACCCAGCGCCTGGGCACTGAACAGGCTCGGCGTGCCGCCACCGAAGAAAATCGAGCTCAGTTCACGGCCGTACACGGCATGCATGTCCTGGTCGAGATCGGCCAGCAATGCGTCCACATACGCCTGTTCCGGCAACTCGGGGCTGGCGGTGTGGGAGTTGAAGTCGCAATAGGGGCATTTGCGTACGCACCACGGGATGTGGATGTACAACGCCAGCGGCGGCAGCACCGGCAGGGGCGCCCGGAGAGAGGCTGCGCCGCCGCCGTGTATCAGCGGCAACGCGGATGATTCAGGGGTCATTTCAAGCCCAGACGCTGGCGCAGCAGATCCATTGCACGGGCGCGGTGGCTGATCTGGTTCTTGTCGGCCGGGCTCAACTCGGCACTGGAGCAGTCGCGCTCCGGCACCCAGAACAGCGGGTCGTAGCCAAAACCGTGTTCGCCGCTGGCCTGGTGCAGGATGCGGCCCTGCCACAGCCCTTCGCAGAGGATCGGCAGCGGATCATCGGCGTGGCGCACCAGCGCCAGTACGCAGACGAACTGCGCACCGCGCTCGGCGTCGGGCACGTCCTTGAGCGCTTCGAGCAGCTTGGCGTTGTTCGCCGCATCGCCCTTGCCATCGGCGTAGCGGGCCGAGTAAATGCCCGGCGCGCCGCCGAGGAAATCCACCGCCAGCCCCGAATCGTCTGCCAGCGCCGGCAAACCGGAAATACGCGCAGCATTGCGGGCCTTGAGAATGGCGTTCTCGACGAACGAAAGGCCGGTTTCTTCAGGCTCGATGTTGCTGAACTCGCCGATCGAGCGCAGTTGCACCGATTGACCGAGCATGGCCTGCAGTTCCTTGAGTTTGCCGGCGTTATGGCTGGCCAATACGAGTTGCGTGAAATTGATCATTCGCCGGGGAAGAGCTCTTGGTTGAAGTTGAGGGTGTTGATCTTGTCACCGGTCTGCACCTTGATTTCGAAGGTGCGGGTTTCCTGCTGCGGCACCGGATACTGTGCGATGTAGTAGATCGCGCCCTGCTCTGTGATCTGCTTGAAGGTCAGGGGCACGCTCTGGCTGGTCAAGTCCTTGACCGTACCGGTGACGTTGGCCATCAACGGCTTGCCGTCCTTGAGCACCGAGACGTTGATGACGCCCTGGTTCTTGCTGCGGATCAGCTCCGCCGACTTGGCAATGTCAGGCGTCAGGTACGTTGAATTGAAGGTGTTGTAGTGCACCGTCACATCACCGAACGTTTCCTGGCGATCGCTTTTGATCGCATCAGCGGCCATGGCCGTGACACTCAGGCAGGCAGTGAGTAAAAACAGCGCTAGACGACCCATGACCATTCTCCTTGCAATGGCGCGGTTCAGACCGCGATCTTGTGGTCAGCAAGCCCTGGGCTGCTGACACGATAGATACCGATTTCTCCTAATAGATTAGGCCATAGCTTACTGGCCCACCCATGGCGATGCTGTTGATCCACGGCAAGCCGATCAATGACCTTCGCTTCACGTTCGCGGCAAAGTGCCTCAAAGTCTTCGAAGGTGCAGAAGTGGATGTTTGGCGTGTTGTACCAGGTGTACGGCAGGAATTCAGAGACCGGCATCCGACCCTTGCTCGCCAGGTACCAGCGGCAGCGCCAGTGACCGAAGTTGGGGAAGGTGATGATGCACTGGCGACCGACCCTCAGCATTTCGTCGAGGATCTTGTCCGGGTAGTGCACGGCCTGCAGCGCCTGGGTCATGACCACGATGTCGAAGCTGTTACTGGCGAAGTTGCCCAGGCCCTTGTCCAGGTCCTGCTCAATGACATTGATGCCCTTGGCCACGCACTCGGCGATGTTGTCCGGATCATTTTCCAGGCCGTAGCCGGTGACTTGCTTGTTGTCGCGCAGCCAGGTCAGCAGCTCGCCGTCACCGCAGCCCAGGTCGAGCACGCGGCTGCCGGCGGGGATCCATTCCTGGATGATTTCCAGATCAGCTCTCATGGCTTTCTCACAACGCAATACGGTTCATGTAGTTGCCGAACGCCTGTAAATAGCGCGGGATCGGAATCAGGAAGGCGTCGTGGCCTTGCGGAGCGTCGATCTCGAGATAGCAGACGTCTTTCCTGGCCGCCATCAGCGCGTCCACCAGTTCCCGCGACCGGGCTGGGGAGAAGCGCCAGTCGGTGGTGAACGACATCACGCAGAATTTGGCGGTGGCATTGGCGAAGGTTTTCGCCAGGTCATCGTTGAAGTTGGCGGCCGGGTCGAAGTAGTCCAGCGCCTTGGTCATCAACAGGTAGGTGTTGGCGTCGAAACGTCCGGAGAACTCCTCGCCCTGGTAACGCAAGTAGCTTTCGACCTGGAACTCGACGCTGTGGAAGTCGTAGTTGAGCTTTTCGCTCTTGAGGCCTCGGCCGAATTTTTCGCCCATGGAGTCATCGGACAGGTAGGTGATATGACCGACCATCCGCGCCAGCATCAGGCCGCGCTTGGGGATCACACCGGCCTCCTGGAACGAGCCGCCGTGGAATTCGGGATCGGTCAGGATCGCCTGACGTGCCACTTCGTTGAACGCGATGTTCTGTGCCGACAGCTTGGGCGCCGAGGCGATTGCCAGGCAGTGTCGCACGCGGTCCGGGTAAGTGATGGTCCACTGCAAGGCCTGCATGCCGCCGAGGCTGCCGCCGATCACGGCTGCCCACTGCGCCACGCCAAGCGAGTCGGCCAGGCGTGCCTGGCTGTGCACCCAGTCTTCCACGGTCAGCACCGGGAAGTCGGCGCCGAATGGCTTGCCGGTTTCCGGGTTGAGGCTGCTCGGACCCGTGGAGCCGTTGCAACCGCCGAGGTTGTTCAGGCTGACCACGAAGAATTTGTTAGTGTCGATTGGCTTGCCGGGGCCGATGCAACTGTCCCACCAGCCAGGCTTGCGGTCGTCGGGGCTGTGGTAGCCGGCGGCGTGATGATGGCCCGACAGAGCGTGACAGATCAGTACGGCGTTGCTCGCCGTGGCGTTCAGCGTGCCGTAGGTCTCGTAAATCAGGTCATAGGCGGCCAGCGAACGGCCACAGGCCAGGGCCAGGGGTTCGCTGAAGTGCGCCACTTGCGGCGTCACCAGACCAACAGAATCGGGGGGAAAGGCAGCTGGCATCGACCCTGCTCTCGGTTAAATGAGGCGTAAGTCTAAAGACCGATGGGGTTAGCGGCAAGCGAAGGTAAACCCAGGGGTAGCCCCCTGTAGGAGCGAGCACGTCGAAACGTCGAACCGTCGCGATGGTCGTCAACGATAACGCTGGATGCCTGAATGCCTGCGGTGTCTGATACACCCATCGCCAGCAAGCTGGCTCCTACAGGAAGCATGCATTCCCCTGTAGGAGCCAGCTTGCTGGCGATCAGCGATCCATCAGATCAACAGACGCAAAATCTCCGGCATCATGGTCATGGCCGCCAGGTTGTTGATCACCAGCATGTCGATCAGCTTGAGCACCATGAAGGCGAGGATCGGCGAGATGTCCAGGCCGCCCATGCTTGGCAGGATGCGGCGAAATGGCGCCAGGGCCGGCTCGCAGATCTGGTTGACCAGTTCGGCGCCAGGGTTATGGCTACCCGGGGCGACCCACGACAGGATCACGCTGATGATCAGTGCAAAGAAGAAGATCTTCAGGAATAGCGCGGTCACGCCGATGAGCGACCATATCAGCAATTGCAGCGGGTTACCGGTGGTGCCGTAGGTCAGCAGCAGGGTCAGGGCCATCAGTGCCATCTGCACAAGGATCGCCAGCACCAGCGAGGACATGTCCAGGCCAAACAGGCTCGGAATGATCCGGCGCAGTGGTTTGAGCAGTGGCTGGGTGGCCTTGACGACGAACTGGCACAGCGGGTTGTAGAAGTTGGCGCGCACCAGTTGCAGCACAAAACGCAGCAGCACGATCAGCAGGTACAGGCTGCCCAGGGTTTGCAGCACGTAGACCGCTGCGGTGTTCAATCCAATCATGTCAGGCTCCTTATTGACCCAGTTGTTCGGCCATCTCGGCCGAGCGGTGCTTTGCTGCGCCCAATGCTTTTTCGACCAGGGCTTCGAAGCCACCCGCCTGGAACGATTTGATTGCAGCTTCTGTGGTGCCGGCTGGCGATGTTACACGGCGGCGCAATTCGGCAGCGTCCACATCACTGGACACCGCCATGTGCGCAGCACCCAGTGCGGTTTGCAGGGTCAGTTGGGCGGCGATGTCGGCAGGCAGGCCGAGTTTCACCCCGGCGGCGGTCATGGCTTCGATCAGCAGGAAGAAATACGCCGGACCGGAGCCGGAAACGGCGGTGACCGCGTCGAGTTGCAACTCCTCATCCAGCCACAGGGCGATGCCCACGGCCGACAGCAGCTCTTGCGCCTGCTGGCGTTGCTCGCCGGTGACTTGGGGGGTGGCGAACAGGCCGCTCACGCCCTGGCGCAACAATGCCGGGGTGTTGGGCATGCAGCGCACGATCGGCTGTGCGCCCAGCCAATTGTTCATGCTGGCGCAGGTGATGCCGGCCGCGATGGACACCACCAGTTGGGTCGGCGCAAGGCTTGGGCGAAGGGCTTCGCACACGGCTTTCATGGCTTGCGGCTTGACGGCCAGCACGACCACGTCCGCGCCCTGAATGGCCTCTGCGTTGTCGGCGAAGGTTTCAATGCCGTGTTCGGCGCTCACTTTGGCGCGGGTTTCAGCGCCTGGATCGCTGGCGCGGATCTGCGCGGCGTCCAGACCCTTGGCGCGCAGGCCGCCGATCAGGCTGGCCGCCATGTTGCCGGCACCGATGAAGGCAATGCGAGTCTTGCTCATGTCAGGTCCTTATAAAAAGAGGTGTCAGCCATTGTTCAGGGCTGGCCTTGCATGTGTGGATAGTCGCGGGCGCCGAACAGGGCCGTACCGATGCGGACCCAGGTGGCGCCTTGGGCGATGGCCGACTCGAGGTCATGGCTCATGCCCATGGACAAGGTGTCGAGTGGCAGTTGAAGGCTGGCTTGCAGGCTGTTCACGGCAGCAAATGCGGCGTCCTGGGCGGCGCGATCTTCCGTCGGCTCGGGGATGGCCATCAACCCGCGCAACTTGAGGCGCGGCAGTTCGCTGATGGCTTGGGCCAGTGCGGGAAGGTCGGCCGGGGTGCAGCCGGACTTGCTGGCTTCACCGCTGACATTGACCTGGATACAGATGTTCAGGGGCGGCAGATCCGCCGGACGTTGCTCGGACAGGCGTTGTGCAATTTTCAGACGATCCACGGAGTGCACCCAGGCGAAGTGTTCGGCAATAGCGCGAGTCTTGTTCGACTGAATGGGGCCGATGAAGTGCCAGATCAAGGGCAGGTCGGCCAATTCGAGCTGTTTGCTCAAGGCTTCCTGCAGGTAGTTCTCACCAAAATCGCGCAGGCCTGCGGCGTACGCTTCACGCAGATCGTGTGCAGGCTTGGTCTTGCTCACTGCCAACAGCTGCACGCTGTGCTCGTCGCGGTGGGCGGCGAGGGCGGCAGCCCGGATGCGTGAACTAACCAGGGCAATGTTGTCTGCTATCGTGGACATTCAAGAGGCGCCAGCGGTCTGAGGTTGGCGGCATTCTACTGGAATTGAGGAGTGCTATGGATATCACTGAGCTGCTGGCGTTCAGCGCCAAACAAGGCGCGTCCGACCTGCACCTGTCTGCCGGGCTGCCGCCGATGATTCGCGTTGATGGCGACGTGCGGCGCATCAACCTGCCGGCCCTGGATCACAAGGAGGTTCAGGCTCTGGTCTACGACATCATGAATGACACCCAGCGCATGGAGTTCGAGAAGCACCTGGAAACCGACTTTTCCTTTGACGTGCCCGGTGTTGCGCGCTTCAGGGTCAATGCATTCAATCAGAACCGGGGGGCGGGGGCGGTGTTTCGGACCATTCCATCAAAGGTCCTGAGCATGGACGACCTGGGCATGGGCGAGGTGTTTCGCCGGATCACCGAATCGCCCCGAGGCCTGGTGCTGGTGACCGGGCCGACCGGTTCGGGCAAGTCCACGACCCTGGCGGCTATGATCGATTACCTCAACAACAATCGACATCACCACATCCTGACCATCGAAGATCCGATCGAATTCGTCCACGAATCGCGCAAATGCCTGATCAATCAGCGCGAAGTCCACCGTGATACCCGCAGTTTCGCCACCGCCTTGCGCTCGGCGCTGCGGGAAGACCCGGACGTGATCCTGGTGGGTGAGATGCGTGACCTGGAAACCATTCGACTGGCGCTGACGGCGGCGGAAACCGGTCACCTGGTGTTCGGCACCCTGCACACTACGTCGGCGGCAAAAACCATTGACCGTGTGGTGGACGTATTTCCGGGGGATGAGAAGTCGATGGTGCGCTCGATGCTGTCAGAGTCCCTGCTGGCGGTCGTCTCGCAAACGCTGGTCAAGAAAGTCGGCGGTGGGCGCATTGCGGCACATGAAATCATGCTGGGCACGTCGGCGATCCGTAATCTGATTCGCGAGGACAAGGTCGCGCAGATGTATTCGTCGATCCAGACGGGCGGGAGCCTGGGCATGCAGACCCTGGATATGTGCTTGAAGGAACTGGTGACCAAGGGCCTGATCACTCGCGATCATGCGCGGGAGAAGGCGCGGTCGCCGGATAATTTTTGAGGGAATGAGGGGCTTTCAAGGTACATCTCGCGAGCAGGCTCGCTCCCACGCTGGATCGTGATCGACACAAATCCTCTGTGCGAGCCTGCTCGCGATGGCGATGCATCAGATCACCGCTGAACCACCTGCAGGCCGCTCTTCTCTTTCGGCAGAACCCGCTTGGCAACAACGTAGTGCTGCTCCCAATACGGCTTCTTCAGCGTATCGATGGTCACAGACTTGCCACGACGCGGTGCGTGGATGAAGCGGTCGTTGCCCAGGTAGATGGCAACGTGATTGACTCGACGGCTCTTGATGTTGAAGAAAATCAAGTCGCCCGGTTTCAGGTCCTTGCGATCGACTTTCTCGCCATGACCGCTGGCCATGGCGTTCGAGGTGCGTGGCAGGTCGAAAGTGGCATCGTTGAATGCGTATTTCACCAGGCCGCTGCAATCGAAGCCTTTACTTGGGCTGCTGCCGCCCCAACGGTAAGGCGTACCCAGGACGTTTACGGCACGGCTCAGCACGTTGCTGCTTTCCTTGGTACCCATCGGTGGGACCAGGCCGCTTTTGCTGCTGAGCTGTGGAGCTGCTTTGACCGATTTCTTGCTTTTGCTCGCGGGAGCAGAAGCATGGGATTTTGGGGTGTAACCATTAACGTTCGGAAGACGTTGCTCACGATTGGTGGCGTGGGCGGCCAGTGGCAATAATAGGCAAATGGTTAGCCATGTCTTGAAAAATGGACGCATTAGGCAAGGCTCGTATGGATTAGCGCGAAACTTTATAACAGCTTTTTTTGGCTTCCCGAGGCCGTTGGTCGATTCCGCCAGGTTCTAAGGGAACCAAATGAGCGGCAAAAAGACGCAATTGTCCGACAGAAGTCCGCTGCTATAAGGGTTTGAAGCCATAGAAGTCTGCACCTGCCATCCGTCGGGGACTCGTAAAAAAGTCACAAAGATTTAAAGAATATTTATCTATCGTGTGAATTGAGGTCATCCATGAACACCTATCAACAGCCCGTTTCGCATCACGACACCCATAGCAAGGTGGTCGGCTACCTGCTGTGGATTTTCGGTTTTACCGGCGCGCACCGCTTTTATTACGGCAAGCCGGTGACCGGGACGATCTGGTTTTTCACGTTCGGACTGCTGGGGATTGGCTGGCTGATCGACGTGTTCCTGATCCCGGCCATGGATCGTGAAGCGGACCTGCGTTTTACCTCGGGGCCCATCGAATACAACGTCGCGTGGATTTTGCTGACATTCCTCGGGGTGTTCGGCGTGCACCGGATGTACCAGGGGAAGTGGATCAGCGGCTTGGTGTACCTGGTAACGGGTGGGTTGTTCTTCCTGGGGGTGCTGTATGACTTCTGGACGCTTAATGATCAGGTATCGGTGCGTAACGCGCAGAACAGGGGCACCTTCCAATAACCCTTGCTGATACAGGGCGCCAAACCCTGTAACAGCCGGATGGGGGCAGATCAACGTTTTCAGTCCGGGGTCTCGCCGTACAGGCTGATGCGATGCTCGCCCGTTATTTCAATTTCATAGGTGTGTCCGTCAAACATTCTGCCAGCGGTGGTCAGGATCTCCAGTACAGGGGCCCTGTTGCCGGCGATGGAATCGAATTTTTTCGGGAGGGCGCTCACAACCGCAGTGAGTTCCCAACTGGCATCTGCATGACGGATAAAACTCCCTTCGGCTTTCAAGGTGATCTTGCCCAGATAGGTACCGGTTACCCGACTGCTGTCGAACGTGTCGTAGACGAACGCTTGTTCACTAAAACGGTAGCTGCCAGCCTCAGCGTTGTTGGCGATGGCGTCCGTCAGTGACGGGATATCCGCAGCCTTGAGATTCAGTTCAATGTTGTTGATGTTGACGCTAAGGCTTTCGCCATTACCCCACAAGTAATGAGCGAATGCCTTGACCGGGCTGAACGTGCCCCCTGAGAGTTCGCCGGTGATTTTCTCGTAGCGGGTGCTGTAACCGCTTGCCGAAGCCTGCGCCAGGGCCTCCTCCGGGCTCATGTATTTCTGCGCTGCGAAGGCATCGGCCAGGCTGAAGTTGACCAGCTTATGTTTGAAATAGGCGTGGGTCACGGTCGGGCAACTATTGAGCAGGTAGTCATCGCATTCAGTGATTTCCCACAGTTCCTGTATGGCGCCGATGGCGTCACCGTACTTGATTGCCCTGTTTGCCAGTTTCAATTCATAACTGAAAGCGTCGAGGGTGCTTTTCATTTCCAGCCACACCAGAAACCTGTCCATGTCGCCGGAGGAAATGACCGGACCCTTGGCCAGCGGGAGCGAATAGCTGAAACCGTCAGTGGTGATCGTGGCCGTTGAAGGATCATCCCACTGCGCGGTGGCGGGTTTCTCCCACTTGAAGTTTTCATCCAGGGTGAGTCCACCGAATTCACCGCGGGTGTCGATTGGGGGTAATGTCAGCTCATATTTCATTGTTACTCCTTTGCCCTGTGGTGCAGAGCTCAATCGGGTTTCTTGGCCTGATTGATAGTAAAAGAGTAACTGACTGTCGGATCCAATATCTCTGTAGGCTAATTCCGATAAGCGTGAAAGATTGTTCAGCTCGCGGGGCAGTATATTTCCTGATTTAAAAGATATGCACTGTGGGTTTCGGCGATGTTTCCGGTATGTTTATGTCGCTTTCAAAATTATATGGGTTTTTAATGTGGGCGGATTTTAAGATTAACCATCTGGTGGGCGATTAAAAAAATTGCATTCAAGCTGTAAAAAAATGAAATGGCCATATGGTTTGGTGTGAGCCAATAGATAGCGCTGACAACAGTCAGGATGAAAGATGCTGCAGGGGTGAAAGTTAATAAGGCTATTTGAAAAGCTTTTCCAGTTTTCGAAGTCGGAGATATTTTATTAAGGAGTCGTTGGGTGAAGTGGGTGCCGATGAGTATGAAAAATACAATAAATACTGAGGCTATCGGAATGATGGCGGAGTCCTGACTAGTGTTATATGTAGAGTCTGCATGGTTTTTTATTATCATGGCGATCGCGACCGCAGCGGTTGCGAAGGTGACTAATGGATACGTCCAGTTCATCGATTTTCCTCCATTGACGTTTCTCCATGCTTTTTGAATTTTAATTGATAAACAGGCTGACAGAGTCCTGTAGTTCTGTAGGTTGGATCGGATAAGGAGGAAGGGAGTATCAAACTAGGAGCGATTACAGAATGTTTCGTACGCAAAGCTTTATAAAAGCTTATAGGCTTGGCAGAAATTTCTGACGAGGAATGTGCGTGTCGTATCTGATTTAAACGCGCGTCAATTCGGGTGGAGGGTAAGTGCCTGGTGTCTTTGAAGTGAGTTATGTTCGTGGATGTTTACCGCATGAGGGGGCAATCTGGTGCCCCCTATGCAGTATATTACGCTTGGTGACTGATCCGCCCATCCACCAGGGTGTAACGCACCACGCCCGGCAAGCTGTGTCCGATGAACGGGCAGTTCTCGCCCTTGGACAACCAGCGCTCACCGGCCACGGTCGAAGCCGTCGGGTCGAATAGCACGATGTCGGCGGCGCCACCCACCGTCAGTTTGCCGGCCGGCAGGCGCAATGCTTCGGCAGGGCCGGCACTCAGGCGCGCCAGCAGCGTCGGCAGGTCCAGCAGACCATCGTCCACCAGTGTCATCGCCAGCGGCAGCAGCAGTTCGACGCTGCTGATGCCTGGTTCGGTCGCGCCGAAAGGTGCGAGTTTGGCGTCGCGCTCGTGGGGTTGGTGATGACTGGAGATCGCCGAAACCACCCCCGACTTCACCGCCTCGCGCAGGCCGTCGCGGTCGGCGCGGGTGCGCAGCGGCGGCTGGACGTGATAGAGGCTGCTGAAGTCGATCAGAGCCTCGTCGGTCAGGATCAACTGATACAGGGCGACATCGGCGGTCACCGGCAGGCCGCGGGCCTGGGCCTGGGCAATCAGGGCCACACCGCGGGCGCTGGTCAGTTGGCTGAAGTGCGCGCGCACGCCGCTTTGCTCGACCAGCAGCAGGTCGCGGGCCAGGGCGACGGTTTCGGCGGTTTCCGGGATGCCCGGCAAGCCGAGGAAGCTGGCCGTCGGACCTTCATGGGCCAGACCACCTTCGGCCAGGTCATGGTCCTGTGAGTTGAAAATCACGGTCAGGTCGAAAGTCGCCGCGTATTCCAGCGCCCGGCACAGGGTGCGGGTATTGCGGAAACTCTCCAGGCCGTTGCCAAATGCCACGCAACCGGCATCGCGCAATGCCACGAGCTCGGCGAGCTGTTCGCCGTCCAGGCCCTTGCTCAAGGCGCCAATCGGGAAGACCTTGGTGTTGCCGGCCTCGCGGGCGCGGTCGAGGATCAATTCGGCCACGGCGGAGGTGTCCAGCACCGGTTTTGTCTTCGGCGGGCAGCACAGGCTGGTCACGCCGCCGGCAGCGGCTGCGCGCGTTTCGCTGACAATCGAGCCTTTGCGGCTGTAGCCCGGTTCACGCAGGGCGACGTTCAGGTCGACCAGCCCAGGGGCGGCCACCAGGCCCTTGGCATCGATGGACTCGACGGCCACGAAACCGGCGGGTGCGGCGCCGAGGGCGACGATCTTGCAGGCTTCGATATGGATATCGGTAACTTGATCCAGGCCGCTGGCTGGATCGATGACGCGGGCGCCGAGAATGCTGAGCTTCACTGGGCGTTCTCCTGTTCGAATTGGCGCTGCGCAGTCTGCCCGCTCATGGCCATGGACAGCACTGCCATGCGAATGGCGATGCCGTAGGTCACCTGGTTGAGAATCACCGAGTGCGGTCCATCGGCTACCGCCGACTCGATTTCCACCCCGCGGTTGATCGGGCCCGGATGCATCACGATGCAGTCCGGCTTGGCGCCGGCCAGGCGTGCGGTGGTCAGGCCGAACAGGCGGTAGAACTCGCCTTCGCTCGGCAGCAGGCCACCGGCCATGCGTTCGCGTTGCAGGCGCAGCATGATGACCACATCGACGTCTTTGAGGCCTTCGGCCATGTCGGTATAGACCTTCACGCCGTACTGTTCGATGCCGATCGGCAGCAGGGTTTTCGGTGCGATCACGCGGATGTCGGGGCAACCGAGGGTTTTGAGCGCCAGCATGTTCGAGCGCGCCACCCGCGAGTGCAGGATGTCGCCAACGATGGCTACCGACAGGTTTTCGAAACTGCCCTTGTGCCGGCGGATCGTCAGCATGTCGAGCATGCCCTGGGTCGGGTGCGCATGCCGGCCGTCGCCGCCATTGATGATCGCCACCTGTGGGCACACATGCTCGGCGATGAAGTGCGCGGCACCGGAATCACCGTGGCGCACGACGAACATGTCGGCGGCCATGGCTTCAAGGTTGCGCAGTGTATCGAGCAGCGTTTCGCCCTTGCTTGCCGACGAAGTGGACACGTTCAGGGTGATCACGTCGGCGGAGAGGCGTTGGGCGGCCAGTTCGAAGGTGGTGCGGGTGCGGGTGGAGTTCTCGAAGAACACGTTGCACACGGTCTTGCCGCGTAGCAGCGGGACTTTCTTGACCGCCCGGGCACCGACTTCGAGGAACGAGTCGGCAGTGTCGAGGATTTCCGTCAGCAGCTCGCGGCGCAAGCCGTCGAGCGAGAGGAAGTGGCGCAGCTGGCCCTGATCATTGAGCTGCAGCGGGCGCTTGGTGTCTAGAGGCGTCATCGCGAGGGGGACTCTCAATAGGGCGGATTAAAGGGCGAGGTCTTGCAGCTCGAGCTGAAGTTCCGGCCCGGACAGTTTCACCCTCTCATGGGCGGCAAGCGTCAGGGTGGCGCCGAGCACGTTCGGGCGGATAGGCAGCTCGCCAGCGTCCAGGTCCAGCAGGCAGACCAGTGTCACGCTGGCCGGGCGACCGTAGTCGAACAGTTCGTTCATCGCCGCGCGGATGGTGCGGCCACTCATCAGCACATCGTCGATCAACACCAGGTCCTGGCCTTCGATTTCGAAGGGCAGCGCCGAAGGACGCACTTGCGGGTGCAGGCCGTTCTGGCTGAAGTCGTCGCGGTAGAAGGAAACGTCGAGCGTGCCGAGCGGTTCTTCACTGCCCAGCTCTTTGAGCAGGGCCTGGGCCACCCACACGCCGCCGGTACGGATACCGATGTAGCGCGGTTCGCTGATGCCCCGGTGTTCCAGGTGTGCCTTGAGACGGATCGCCATCTGGCTGATCAGTTCGGCGGGATTTGGCAGGCTCATGGTTGCTCCTTCTTGGGCCCGAGACCGCTGAAGCTTGATGGGTTCGGGTTATCACTAAAAGAGCCGCTAGGCGGCTCTTCCGGGTTGAATGCATCAGGTGTCGAACAGCTCGCCGTTTTCGTCGAGCCAACCCTGCAACAGCAGGGCGGCGGCAATGGCGTCAACGGGGTTGTCACGGTAACTGCCTTTTTGCCCACCACGCGCCAGGCGTTCGCCCTTGGCCTCGAACGTGGTCAGGCGTTCGTCATGGGTATAGAAGGGCAGGTTGAAACGGCCATTGAGTCGCCGGGCGAATTTTTCTGCGCGGGCGCACATGTCGCTCGGCGTGCCATCCATGTTCAGCGGCAGGCCGACCACCACGGCGTCGGGCTTCCACTCTTTGATGAGGGCTTCGACCTGGTTCCAGTCGGGAATGCCATTTTGTGCCTTCAACGTGCACAGCTCGCGGGCTTGGCCGGTCACGACCTGGCCGACTGCCACGCCGATCTGTTTGGTGCCGTAGTCGAAACCCAGGATCAGGCGCAAAGCCATCAGGCGTGCCCCGCCTGGCTGGTGAGCAGGCTGAGGTTGATGCCCAGATGTTTGGCCGCGGCGTCCAGGCGCAGTTCGCTGCTGGTGTTGAACAGGATGTCTGCGTCGTACGGGCAGGTCAGCCAGGCGTTTTGCGCAAGCTCCGATTCCAGTTGCCCCGCTTCCCAGCCGGCGTAGCCCAGGGTGATCAGGCTCCTGGCGGGACCGACGCCGTCAGCGATGGCAAACAGCACGTCCTGGGAGGTGGACAGCGAGAGCTCGCCTTCCAGATCGACGGTCGCCTGGTATTTCTGCCCCGAGGGGTGCAGGACAAAACCGCGATCGGTCTGCACCGGGCCACCGATGAAAATCGGTACATGCTGGCACAGCGCCGGCGGTTCGATGTCTGGGCGAAGTTGTTCGAGAATGTCGGCCAGGTTCAGCTCTTGCGGGCGGTTGACCACCAGCCCCATGGCACCGTTGGCCGTGTGCTCGACGATATAGGTCAAGGTGTGCGCAAAGTTCGGGTCGGCCATATGTGGCATGGCGATCAGGAAGTGATGCTTGAGGTAGCTGGGGCTGACATTTTTCATGAGCGCTAGTGTGGCGTTCGGGGGGCGAACTGACAAGCTGGGGATGCACCGTAAAACGAATTCACCCTCAACTGTAGGAGGCAGGGGAGCAGCGATCAGTTGCTGGACAGGCGATCCCCACGGGCGAATTTCCAGGTGCGGATGATTTCCAGGCGGTCGATGTCCGACAGGTCGCCGGTGAACGGTGCGAACGGTGCGGCCAGCCTGACAATGCGCTGGGCGGCCTGGTCCAGCAGCGGTTGCCCGGAGGATTCGAGCACCAGCACTTCATACAGCGAGCCGTCGCGGTTGATCGAGACCATCAGTCGCAGGTTGCCGTAGATCTGTTTGCGCCGGGCTTCGTCGGGATAATTGAGGTTGCCGATACGCTCGACCTTCTTGCGCCATTCATCCTTGTACCAGGCGCCCTTGTCGCGCATGGTCGAGGCGGCGCTCAGGCGGTGGATGCGCGGGCGCTTGGCGTAGAGCTGTTGTTCCTGGGCCAGCTCCGCTTCCAGGCTGGCGATGTCGCTGGACAGTTGTTCACTGTCAAATGTCGGTGCGGCCACTGCAGGCTTGGTGACGGGTTTGGGTTCTTCGGTCTTGGCTGCTGCTTTTTTCGGCTTCGGCGCGACGGTGGTGACGGCGGCCTTGGGCGCAGTTTCCTGGACTTGTGGCTTGGCTGCCGGCGGCGGGGTGACCTTCTGCACCTTGTTGTCCTGGAACGGTGCGACCTCGGTGGTCTTGGGGATCGCCTTTTTGTCCAGGGTGCCGCTGCCTTCCTGGTTTTCCTGAGCGAGAAAATCGGCCTTTTGCGGCTTCTTTTCACTCTTGAAGGTGGCGAGGGTGATTTCCAGGGTCTTGCTGATCTGCTGGGGCTCGACCATGGTGAAGCCGACGCCCAGTAACAACGCCAGGTGAATCAACGCCGCCAGAAACAGGGTAAATCCGAGGCGATCGGCCGGGCGCACGCCACGATGGGCGAGTTCAGCGGGGAGATCGGACGGAAGTGTCATGGCAAAAAAAACCACCATAGCGTTTTCATGGGGCGGGCATGATAACGCAATGGTGGTTTTTAGCTGCAAGCTTCAAGGTGCAAGCGACAAGCTGTCGCTGCTCTTTACGCTTGCGGCTCGCAGCTTGCAGCTTGCAGCTTCTTCTCAATGGCCTCCATCAGCATGCCGCCGATGTCGGTGCCGAAGGCATTATCGATCTCACGAATGCAGGTCGGACTGGTGACGTTGATCTCGGTCAGGTGCTCGCCGATCACGTCCAGGCCCACGAACAGCAAACCTTTGGCGCGCAGGGTCGGGCCGACTTGCGCGGCAATCCAGCGATCTTTCTCGCTGAGCGGACGGGCTTCGCCACGACCACCGGCCGCCAGGTTCCCACGGGTTTCGCCAGCGGCCGGGATCCGCGCCAGGCAGTAGTCCACAGGCTCGCCGTCGATCATCAGGATGCGTTTGTCGCCGTCCTTGATCGCCGGCAGGTACGCCTGGCCCATGATCTGCTGGTTGCCCAGGGAGGTCAGGGTCTCCAGGATCACCGACAGGTTCGGATCGCCTGCGCGGTGACGGAAGATCGAGGTGCCACCCATGCCGTCCAGCGGCTTGAGAATCACATCGCCATGTTTGGCGGCGAATTCACGCAATACGTCGGCGCGGCGGCTCACCACGGTCGGCGGCGTGCACTGCGGGAACAGCGTGGCGAACAGCTTTTCATTGCAGTCACGCAGGCTTTGCGGCTTGTTGACCACCAGCACGCCGGCGCTCTCGGCCTGTTCCAGCAAGTAGGTGCAATAGACGAATTCCATGTCGAACGGCGGATCCTTGCGCATCAGGATCACGTCGAGGTCGCTGAGCAGGGCGTCTTGCTCGGACTCCAGTTCGAACCATTTTTCCGGGTTGGCAAACACTTTCAGTGGACGCATGCGCGCCCGCGCCTGGCCCTCGAGCTGATAGAGGTCGCGCTGTTCCATATAGAACAGTTCCCAGCCGCGTTTCTGCGCGGCCAACAGCATGGCCAGCGAGCTATCCTTCTTATAGGAGATGCTGGCGATAGGGTCCATGACAATCCCGACGCGAACGCTCATGGGTCATTCCTCAAAAAATGGGGGCTGTTGATGACCTGTAGGAGCGAGCATGCTCGCGATGGACTGGAAAACACCGCGGGGTGTCAGGCTGCCAGCGTTATCGTTGGCGACCATCGCGAGCATGCTCGCTCCTACAGAAGATCAGAAGATCGGCGTAAAAAGTGGCGTCAGATTGGCGCCGAGTGTGTCCCCGGTCAAGGAAAAACCATCGAGCAGGCTGGCCGATAGATTGCGTTTGGAGACTGTGCTAAAAAGGCTGCCATGTCGTACGGACCCTTGCTTATCAAGGGTTTCGAGCCACCGAAGGTCCGAAAACGGACAAAATGATTCGCAAAGGCGACGGTAGAGCATTTATGGATCAGCATTCCAGCGCCTTGAAGGTCATGGTGATCGACGATTCGAAGACGATTCGCCGCACCGCCGAAACGCTGCTCAAGAACGTGGGGTGTGAGGTCATTACGGCCATCGACGGTTTTGATGCCCTGGCCAAGATTGCCGACAATCATCCAGGCATCATCTTTGTGGACATCATGATGCCGCGTCTGGATGGCTATCAGACCTGCGCCCTGATCAAGAACAATCACGCGTTCAAGTCCACACCTGTGATCATGCTGTCCTCCAAGGACGGGCTTTTCGACAAAGCCAAGGGGCGCATTGTCGGTTCTGATCAGTTTTTGACCAAGCCATTCAGCAAGGACGAATTGCTGAGCGCGATCCAGGCCCATGTTCCGGGCTTCGCCGCCGTATTGCCGCAACAGGACATGCAGTGACGCTTGGCCAGCGGGCCCGGCGTCGACAAGAAAAATGGGGAAAACCATGGCACGTATTCTGATCGTCGATGATTCGCCGACTGAAATGTACAAATTGACCGGCATGCTGGAAAAACACGGTCACGAAGTGTTGAAAGCCGAGAACGGCGCCGACGGCGTAGCGCTTGCCCGCCAGGAAAAGCCCGACGCGGTGCTGATGGACATCGTCATGCCTGGCCTGAACGGTTTCCAGGCAACCCGCCAGTTGACCAAGGACCCGGAAACCGGGCACATCCCGGTGATCATCATCACCACCAAGGACCAGGAAACCGACAAGGTCTGGGGCACGCGCCAGGGCGCCAGGGATTACCTGACCAAACCGGTCGATGAAGACACCCTGATCAAGACGCTGAACAACGTGCTGGCCGGTTGATCGTCCGGCCATGACCGAGTCGCTGACCGCCTTCGAACTGTTGTTGCAGATCGACCAGCGCTGCCGCCTGCTGGCGGCGGACCTGCCGTCGCAACCAACTCGACAGGACGGCTGGAGTGGCATCGGCTTTCGCTTGGGGGAGCACTGGTACGTCGCGCCGATGGGCGAAGTCAGCGAAATACTCCACGAGCCAAGGTTCACCCCGCTGCCAGGGGTCAAGCCCTGGGTCAAGGGCGTGGCCAACCTGCGTGGGCGCCTCCTGCCGATGATGGATCTGTGTGGATTCTTCGGTCATGAACTCTCACCCGTACGCAAGCAGCGACGGGTGCTGGTGGTGGAGCATGCGGACGTATTTGCCGGGTTGTTGGTCGATGAGGTGTGCGGTTTGCAGCACTTCGAGCAGGACAGTTTCGAGCCGCTGCCGGTGGGGGAGCGACAGGGCGCCAAGGCTGAGTTCGTCAGCGGGCATTTCAAGCGTGAATATGACTGGCGGGTGTTCAGTCTGTTTGCGCTGGCGCGGTCTGCAAGTTTCATGAATGTAGCGGTGTAGTTGCAGCAACAGAGAACCCATTGTGGGAGCGGGCTTGCTCGCGAAAGCGGTGTGCCAGTCGAAACTTGTGTTGCCTGACACACCGCTTTCGCGAGCAAGCCCGCTCCCACAGCGGAGTCTTGAGCTAGGTCAAAAAGGCGAGGTTCAAATGGGCGAGGACCGATGACAAAAGCAAAACCAGGCAGGCCGGAAGGATCGCGCAGCCGATCGCAGATCATCGTGCTGTTCATCGCGCTGATCATCTTCATCATGCTGCTGTTTGCCAACTTCGCTTACCTCAATACGCAGGCCACGTACGACAAACAGTACATCGGCCACGCCGGCGAGCTGCGCGTGCTGTCCCAGCGCATCGCCAAGAACGCGACCGAGGCGGCCGCCGGCAAGGCGGCCGCCTTCAAATTGCTGAGTGATGCGCGCAACGATTTCGCCCAGCGCTGGGGCTACCTGAAGAAAGGCGACCCGGCCACCGGCCTGCCGCCGGCGCCGTCGAGCGTGCGCCCGGAAATGCGCGCGGTACAGATGGACTGGGAGCGCCTGCTGAAAAACACCGATGCGATCCTGTCCAGTGAACAGACCGTGCTGTCCCTGCATCAGGTGGCCGCGACCCTGGCCGAAACCGTTCCGCAGTTGCAGATCGAGTACGAAAAGGTTGTCGAAATCCTCCTGCAGCGGGGCGCCCCGGCTGCACAGGTGGCGATGGCTCAGCGCCAGTCGCTGCTGGCTGAGCGGATCCTCGGCGCGGTGAACACCGTGCTGTCCGGCGACGAGAATTCTCAACAGGCTGCCGATGCGTTTGGCCGCGATGCCACCCGTTTCGGCCAGGTGCTCACCGGCATGTTGCAGGGTAATCCGGCACTGAAGATCAGCCAGGTCGAGGACCACGATGCCCGCGCCCGGTTGCTCGAGATTTCCGAGCTGTTCGAGTTCGTCTCGGGGTCGGTGGATGAGATCCTCGAAACCTCGCCGGAACTGTTCAAGGTTCGTGAGTCGGCGACCAATATTTTCAGCCTGTCACAAACCCTGCTGGACGAAGCCTCGCAATTGGCCGTGCGCCTGGAGAACCTGGCCGGTGGGCGCGACACCGACACCATCGGCGGCTACGTGCTGGGTTTGCTGGCCCTGGCCTCGATCATCCTCATCGGCCTGGTGATGGTGCGTGAGACCAATCGCCAGCTGCGCGAGACCGCCGAGAAGAATGAACGCAACCAGAACGCGATCATGCGTCTGCTCGACGAAATCGAAGACCTGGCCGACGGCGACCTCACCGTGACCGCCTCGGTCACCGAAGACTTCACCGGGACCATCGCCGACTCGATCAACTATTCCGTGGACCAATTGCGCGATCTGGTGGCCACGATCAACCTCACCGCTGGCCAGGTTGCGGCTGCGGTGCAGGAAACCCAGGCCACCGCGATGCATCTGGCGCAGGCTTCGGAACATCAGGCCCAGCAGATCAGCGAAGCCTCCACCGCGATCAACGACATGGCGCAATCGATCGATCAGGTGTCGGCCAATGCTGCCGAATCCTCGGCGGTGGCCGAGCGCTCGGTGGAAATCGCCAACAAGGGAAACGAGGTGGTGCACAACACCATCCACGGCATGGACAACATTCGCGAGCAGATCCAGGACACCGCCAAGCGCATCAAGCGCCTGGGCGAGTCGTCACAGGAAATCGGCGATATTGTCAGCCTGATCGATGACATTGCCGATCAGACCAACATCCTCGCCCTGAACGCGGCTATCCAGGCGTCGATGGCCGGCGACGCCGGACGTGGTTTTGCGGTGGTCGCCGATGAAGTCCAGCGGCTGGCCGAGCGCTCATCCGCCGCGACCCGGCAGATCGAAACCCTGGTGCGGGCGATCCAGACCGACACCAACGAAGCGGTCATCTCCATGGAGCAGACCACCACCGAGGTGGTACGCGGCGCGCGCCTGGCGCAGGATGCCGGAGTGGCACTGGAAGAAATCGAAGGGGTCTCCAAGACCCTGGCGGCGCTGATCCAGAGTATCTCCAACGCCGCGCAGCAACAGACCTCGTCGGCCGGCCAGATTTCCCTGACGATGAACGTGATCCAGCAAATCACTACGCAGACCTCGTCCGGTTCCACCGCCACGGCTGACAGCATCGGCAACCTGGCGAAAATGGCCAGCCAGTTGCGCCGCTCGGTGTCGGGTTTCACCTTGCCGGCCGCCAAGGCGCAGACTGTGGATAAAGTGTGACGCGCGCTTGTATGGACAGTGATCGGAGTCGTTATGGCTGATCGGCACGACTATGTGGCCCTCGAGTGGGTCAAGGGCGAGATTGCCGAAACGTTGAAAGTGGCTCATCAGGCGATGGAAACGTTGCTCGATGACCCACAGGCGACGCACGCCCTGGATGAATGCCTGGCGTGCATCCATCAGGTTCACGGCAGCCTGCAGATGGTCGAGTTCTACGGTGCGGCCCTGCTCGCCGAGGAAATGGAACAGTTGGCCAGCGCTGTGCGGCAGAAACGCGTCAGCCATCGGGACGAGGCGATCCATCTGCTGATGCAGGCCCTCGGTCAATTACCGGTCTACCTGGACCGAGTGCAGGGCGCCCGTCGCGACCTGCCGTTGGCGGTATTGCCACTGATCAACGATCTGCGCAGCCTGCGCGGCGAGAGCCTGCTTTCGGAAACCAGCTTGTTCGCTCCGCAATGGCAAGACCTGCCGCCCCTCGATGAAGAGGCGCTGACGTTGCTGGAACCGACGGACTTGCCGAATGTGTTGCGCAAATGGCGTCAGATGATGCAAATGGCCCTGGTCGGGTTGCTGCGCGAACAGGATGACGAGACGCACCTGGCTTACTTGGCCAAGGTGTTTTCCCGTCTTGAAGGGCTGTGCGGCGATGCGCCTCTTGGCCCGTTGTGGCAAGTGGCGTCAGCGCTGGTCGAAGGCATGCGCGACGGTGTGATTGCCAACAGCCCGGCCTTGCGCAGCCTGTTGAAGGACGCCGACAAGGAACTCAAGCGCATGCTCGAACAGGGCATGTCCGCGATCAACCAGCCGGCGCCGCAGGAGCTGTTCAAGAGCCTGCTGTTCTACATCGCCAAGGCGGAACACCCTACCGGGCAAATGCAGACCATGAAAGATCGCTATGCACTGGACGACGCGCTGCCAGGCAGCGCAATGGCCGACGAAGAGCACGTGCGGTTGGCCGGTCCCGACCGCGATGCGATGCGTTCGGTCCTGGCCGCGCTGTGCGAAGAGTTGGTTCGGGTCAAGGAACGCCTCGACCTGTTCGTGCGCAGCGACCGCCAGCACACCGCTGACCTCGACAGCCTGCTCGCGCCGTTACGACAGATCGCCGACACCCTGGCGGTGCTCGGTTTCGGCCAGCCACGCAAGGTCATTATCGATCAGCTGGCGATGGTACTGAGCCTGGTCCAGGGCCAGCGCGAACCCGACGATGCGGTTCTCATGGATGTCGCCGGGGCCTTGCTCTACGTCGAGGCGACCCTGGCGGGCATGGTGGGCACCGTCGAGCCCCAAAGCCAGGAAGACACCCTGCCGACTATCGACCTGACGCAGATCCACCAGATCGTGATCAAGGAAGCGCGTATCTGTCTGCAACAGGCCAAGGACATGATCGTCGACTACATCGATGCAGACTGGGATCGCCAGACCCTGCAACCGCTGCCTGCGTTGCTCACCCAGGTGCGCGGCGCGCTGGCTTTGATCGCGCTGGGCAGGGCGGCGAGCCTGGTCGAAACCGCCAATCACTTTATCCGCGAGCATTTGCTGGTAGAGCCGGGGCAACCTGACTGGGAGGAACTGGACAGCCTGGCCGACGTCATCACCAGCATCGAGTATTACCTGGAGCGTCTGAGCGACGACCCCGAGGCGGCCAGCGAACAGTTGCTTGACGTCGCCGAAACCAGCCTGGCGTCGCTCGGCTTTTTCCCTCGCGAAAACGATGTGCCCGTACTCGAAGATGTCCTGAGCCCCAGCGAAGCGCAGGTCATGCAGGATTTGCAGGAGCTGGACGATCCCGACGTCGTCCAGACCCTCGCCGATGTACTGACCAGCCCTTCGACGGCGGTCAACCCGCCAGCGCTCAGCTCCCCAGGCAGCCTCCTGCCACCTCCCCCGGCGAAGCGCCGGTGGACGAGGAATTGCGTGAAGTGTTCCTTGAGGAAACAGACGAGGTCCTCGACATCCTGCGTGAATATTTGCCGCGTTGGCGGGCCGATCCTGCCGATGACACGAGCCTGGTTGAATTGCGCAGGGCCTTTCACACCCTCAAGGGCAGTGGACGGATGGTCCGCGCTCTGGTGCTGGGAGAGCTGGCCTGGACCGTGGAAAACCTGCTCAACCGTGTGCTGGAGCACAGCGTTCAGCCCGGCCCGGAGGTCCAAAAGCTGCTTGGGGATGTGTTGGAGTTGTTGCCGGGCCTGATCGAGGAGTACGCCGCTCATGCCCAGCGACAGCGCGCCGACGTCGACCAGTTGGCCGCCCGCGCTCACGCCCTCGCCAAAGGCGACGAGCCGCAGGCCGATGAAGACGTTCAGGACGTTGCAGCGCTGGACCCGTTGTTGCTGGAGATCTTCCGCAAGGAAGCCGAGACCCACCTGGCCAGCCTTGATCGTTACCTCGACCAGGCCGCCGAGCACGTGCCGTTGCCCGCCAGTGACGAGCTGCAACGCGCGTTGCACACGCTCAAGGGCAGCGCGTCGATGGCTGGCGTGCAGCCTATCTACGAGCTGGCGGTGCCACTGGACATGTTGGCCCGTGAGTACAAGGCGCACCTGATCGCCCTGGACCTGGACGAGGTCGAATTGCTGCTGGAGGCCGAGGGCCTGTTCCGGGTTGGCTTGCGGCAGTTGAAGGTCGATCCACTGGCACCGATTCCCGGTGCCGCCTCACTGGTCCAGCGAGCCCGAGCAATATTGGCCGAGCGGCTGGAAACCGCGTTGACCACTCCTAGCGCGGCGCAGCGAACCAGGCGCGACCCGCAGTTGATCAACAACTTTCTGGCCCAGGGCATGGATATCCTGCTGGACGCCGAGAGCCTGTTGCAGCGCTGGCAGCAGCATCCCGGCGAACGCCAGGAACTCAGTGCGTTGCTCGATGAACTCACCACCCTTGGAGAAGGTGCGCACCTGGCCGACCTGCACCCGGTGGACGAACTCTGCGAAGCCTTGCTCGACCTGTATGGCGCGGTGGAAGAAAGCAGTCTGGCCGTCAGCGAACGGTTTTTCCACGAGGCACAAGGCGCCCATGAAGCGCTGATCAACATGCTCGACGAACTGGCCGCTGGCCAGGAAGTCAGCCCGGCGCCTGCACGGATCCGGGCCTTGCGCGAATTGCTCGACGAAGGCCTCGACCCCTCCGCCATGGGCCTGATTCGCAGCGATGGCAGCCGAAGTCTGAGCATCCGCGAGTTGAGTGATGCCACGGCGCAACTCGAGCAAAGCGAACCGCCAGCCGGGGTGGACGAGGAGATCGTCACGATCTTTCTCGAAGAGGCGGTGGACATCCTTGAAAGCGCTGGCCAGGCCTTGCAGCGGTGGCTGGACGATCCGGAAAACGCCGCACCGCTGCTCTCATTGCAGCGCGATCTGCACACGCTCAAGGGCGGTGCGCGGATGGCCGAGGTCGAGCCGGTTGGCGATCTCGCCCATGAATTGGAAAGCCTCTATGAAGGGCTGGTAGATCGTCGCTATAACCACGCCGAGGCACTGGCGCTGCTGCTTCAACAAAGCCATGACCGGCTCGCGCAACTGCTTGAGCAGTTACAGACCCGAAAACCGTTGAGCGATCCGGCAGAGCTGATCGAAGCCATCCGCGAATTTCGCCAGGGCAAGGCCGGCGCGCCCGAAGTCGCCGAGCCGACACGGGTTGAGGAGTCGTCGGCACATGATCCGGAATTGCTCGAAATCTTCCTCGAGGAAGGCTTCGACATCATCGAGAATTCCGGTGCAGCGTTAGTGCGCTGGCAGGCCGAACCTTCGAACCGCCAGGAAGTGGAAACCCTGCTGCGCGATCTGCACACGCTCAAGGGTGGCGCGCGGATGGTGGAAATCGCGCCCATCGGCGATCTGGCCCATGAGCTGGAATTCCTCTATGAAGGCTTGTCGGCCGGCGTGTTGAAACCCACCGACGCATTGTTCGGCCTGTTGCAGGGCAGCCATGACCGGTTGGCACAAATGCTCGACGCCACCCGCGCCGGGCAACCGCTGCCGCCGGCAGATCGGTTGATCGATGCGATCCGCAACTTCAGTCATCCGCAGGAAGCGGTGGCCACTGTACCGGTGGCTCCCAAGGTCGAGACGCCCGTGCCACCGGCCGATGCCGGCGCCGACATGGTCAAGGTTTCGGCGGAACTGCTCGACGATCTGGTCAACCTCGCCGGGGAAACCTCAATTTTCCATGGCCGCATCGAACAGCAGGCCAATGATGCGCACGTGACGCTCAACGAGATGGAAACCACGATTGAGCGCATGCGCGATCAACTGCGCCGGCTCGACACGGAAACCCAGGGGCGGATTCTCAGCCGCCAGCAAGTGGATGCCGAGCGTTCGGGCTACGAAGAATTCGACCCCCTGGAAATGGATCGTCACTCGCAATTGCAGCAACTGTCGCGGGCGCTGTTCGAGTCCGCTTCGGATTTGCTCGACCTCAAGGAAACCCTCGACCGGCGCAATCAGGATGCACAGAACCTGCTGCAACAGCAGGGCCGCATCAACAGCGAATTGCAGGAAGGCCTGATGCGCACGCGCATGGTGCCCTTCGAGCGCATGCTGCCACGCCTGAAACGCATCGTCCGCCAGGTCGCCAGTGAGTTGGGCAAGGACGTGGCCTTCGTCGTGGGCAATGCCGAGGGCGAGATGGACCGCAACATGCTGGAGCGCATGGCGGCGCCGCTGGAACACATGCTGCGCAACGCCGTCGATCATGGCCTTGAGTCGGCCGAGGCGCGCGTGGCAGCGGGCAAGCCGGCGCAGGGACGGATTACCCTTGACCTGTCCCGGGAAGGCGGCGACATGATTTTCGACATTCGCGACGACGGCGCCGGCGTGCCGCTGGACGCGGTGCGGCGCAAGGCGATCAAGCGCGGCTTGCTGTCCCCGGACAGCGACCTCAGCGATCGCGACGTGCTGCAATTCATCCTGCAGCCAGGGTTTTCCACTGCCGAGAAAATCACCCAGATATCCGGGCGTGGCGTGGGCATGGACGTGGTCCATGAAGAGGTCCGGCAACTGGGCGGCAACATGAGCATCGAGTCCGTGCCGGGGCAGGGCGTTCATTTTCGCATTCGCCTGCCGTTCACCGTGTCAGTCAACCGCGCGCTGATGGTGCACTGTGGCGAGGATCAATATGCGATCCCGCTCAACACCATCGACGGCATCGTGCGTGTGCTGCCCGTTGAGCTCGAAGAGCATTACCGACTCGATCCGCCGACTTACCAGTACGCCGGGCAGCGCTATGAGTTGTGCTACCTGGGCGAACTGCTGAACACCGGCTCTCGCCCGAAACTGCTCGGCCAGAGCCAGCCGTTGCCGGTGTTGCTGGTGCAATGCAATGAACGTCACGTCGCCGTGCAGGTCGACGCCATGGCCGGCACCCGGGAAATCGTGGTGAAAAGTCTTGGCCCCCAATTTGCGGCGGTCCAGGGGTTATCGGGTGCGACGATCCTTGGCGACGGCCGGGTGGTGCTGATTCTCGACCTGCTGGCCCCCATTCGCGCCATGCAGGCGCGGGTGGCGCAACGCGCGCCAGGACAGGTCAGCGAGGCCGAGGCGCACAAGCCGTTGCTGGTGCTGGTGGTGGATGATTCGGTCACGGTACGCAAGGTGACCAGCCGCTTGCTCGAACGACACGGCATGAGCGTGCTGACGGCCAAAGACGGTGTCGATGCCATGCTGTTGCTCGAAGATCACATGCCCGACCTGATGCTGCTGGATATCGAGATGCCGCGCATGGACGGTTTTGAAGTCGCCACCCAGGTGCGCGCCGACGAACGGTTGCGGCATCTGCCGATCATCATGATTACTTCGCGTACCGGACAGAAACACCGGGATCGCGCCATGGCGATTGGCGTCAACGACTACCTTGGCAAGCCCTACCAGGAATCGGTGTTGCTCGACAGCATCGCGTTGTGGAGCAAAACCCATGCTTGAACACCGCACCAGCAACCTGACCGGGCTTTTGTTGCCCCTGGCCGACCGCACGCTGATCCTGCCGAACGTGGCGATCGCCGAGTTGATCGACTACCAGGCCGGCGCGTTCGATCTCGACACGCCACCGTGGTACCTGGGTCGTGTCACCTGGCGTAACCGGCAGATACCGCTGATCAGTTTCGAGTCGGCCTGTGGCAACAAGATCGTGATCGGCGAACGCGCCCGTATCGTCGTCCTCAACGCCCTGGGCGGCCGCCCGGAACTGAAATTCATCGCCATGCTGGTCCAGGGCATCCCGCGCTCCTACAAGCTCGACAGCCAGTTGAGCTATGTCGATGTGCCGTTGTGCCCGTTGGAAAAAGCGGCGGTGCAGGTGGCTGACCAGGTGGCGAAGGTGCCGGATTTGTTGGGGGTGGAAGAGATGTTGGCGGCGGCGGGGTTGGGCTGAGTCTTGAAGATTCCCAAAAAGGGACCTATCGTTCCTTTTTTGGGACCGATAGGTGGTTGCCGTGAATACGCTTTCCCTGAGTAATGCTCTGTTTACGGCTACCCAGCAAAAGGTGCTGGGGCTGATATTCGGGAAACCTGAGCGCAGTTTCTACACCAATGAGATCGCTCGATGGGCACAGATGGGAAAAGGTAGCCTCGTACGAGAACTGGACAGACTGCAGCGAGCGGGTGTGCTGACCATGTTCCGGCAGGGTAATCAGATTCACTATCAGGCCAATCCCGACTGTCCAATTTATGCCGAGTTGCTGGGCATCACCCGCAAGACATTTGGCATTGCCGATCCTGTTCGTGATGCACTGCAGCCGTTCTCCAGTCAGCTCATCTGGGCATTCATCTATGGGTCCGTTGCCAAGGACGAGGCAAACGCATCCAGTGACATTGATCTCATGTTGATCGGTCAGGGCCTGAACTACAGTGACGTGATGGAGCGGCTTTTACCTCTGGAAGAACAGCTGGGCCGCCCCCTGAACCCGACGCTGTACACCCCTGACGACTGGATGACAAAACTGTCCGCCGAGAATAGCTTCGTCGTGCGTGTAGCGCAGCAGGACAAAATCAACTTGATGGGCGCGAGCCTGTTGGAGTCCACGGATGGGCGGCAACGAGAATCTGGAGAATCTGTTACGTAGTGGTGGATTAAAAGCCGAACCACCAGATCGCAGGGAGTGCGAAGGGTTAATGCGCTCGGCAGCAGATCGTCTCAAGGATGCACAAACGGCGTCATTATCGTTCGCCGGTCGCTTCGACCTGGCCTATAACGCCGCTCATGCCATTGCATTGACTGCATTGCGCCTGAGCGGATATCGGTCCGATAAACGTTATCTGGTTTTTCAGTGTCTGGTGCATACCGCCGATGTGAACAGGGTCGAGGTACGGCTGTTAGCACTGTGCCATGAACGACGCAATTTGGCGGAATATGAGGGGTACATGGATGACGACGAGCCGTTACTGGCGCAGTTGCTGCAAATTGCCGAACAGCTGTCGAAGCAAGTGCGGGCACAGCTAACTTGCCTCTGATATGCATGATCATTTGAAGTACCCATCGCGAGCAGGCTCGCCCCCACAGTAAGTTTATGGTGTTCACGAGACCTGTGGGAGCGGGCTTGCCCGCGATGGCGTCAGCACAGCCAACCATTACCCTGACCGTAACGATCCGCCGCTGCGCTTGATTGATGCCCCCTACCCAACGCTCCTAAGGTGACCTCCACGACAGCGAACCCGTGGAGTGGTCATGACAACAACAATATCCCCCGACTCGCGATGGACGCGGCGGCGCAGTGAAAAGCAGCGGCGTCTTGAGTTGGTCAAGGGACTGGCTGACGGTGTGGTGCTGCCCACCGAAAACATCGTCGCGGCGCTCGAGGCGCTGATTCTTCCGGGCGACCGGGTGGTGCTGGAAGGTAACAACCAGAAGCAGGCGGATTTTCTTTCGCGCTCCCTGGCCAAGGCCGATCCGGGCAAGCTTCACGATCTTCACATGATCATGCCCAGCGTGGGTCGTGCCGAGCACCTGGACCTGTTCGAACGCGGCATCGCCCGCAAGCTCGACTTTTCTTTCGCCGGCACCCAGAGCCTGCGCATCAGCCAGCTACTGGAAGACGGGCTGTTGGAAGTCGGCGCGATCCACACCTACATCGAGCTCTACGCCCGCCTGGTGGTCGACCTGATTCCCAACGTTGTGCTCTCGGCCGGTTTCATGGCCGACCGCGCCGGCAACATCTACACCGGCCCCAGCACCGAGGACACGCCGGCGCTGATCGAACCGGCGGCCTTCAGCGATGGCATCGTCATCGTCCAGGTCAACCAACTGGTCGACGACGTCAGCGACCTGCCTCGGGTCGACATCCCGGCGTCCTGGGTCGATTTTGTGGTGGTGGCAGACAAGCCGTTCTACATCGAGCCGTTGTTCACCCGTGACCCTCGGCACATCAAGCCGGTGCACGTGTTGATGGCGATGATGGCGATCCGTGGCATCTACGAAAAACACAATGTGCAGTCGCTGAATCATGGCATCGGGTTCAACACCGCCGCCATTGAATTGATCCTGCCCACTTATGGCGAATCCTTGGGCCTGAAAGGCAAGATCTGCCGCAACTGGACGCTGAACCCGCACCCGACCCTGATCCCTGCCATCGAAAGTGGCTGGGTCGAAAGTGTGCATTGCTTCGGCACCGAACTGGGCATGGAGCAGTACATCGCCGCACGGCCCGACGTGTTCTTCACCGGGCGCGATGGCTCGCTGCGTTCCAACCGGATGTTTAGCCAGTTGGCCGGGCAATACGCGGTGGATTTGTTCATCGGCGCCACCCTGCAAGTCGATGGCGACGGTCATTCCTCCACTGTGACCCGGGGTCGCCTGGCCGGTTTCGGTGGCGCCCCGAACATGGGCCACGACCCACGCGGACGTCGTCACGGCACGCCGGCCTGGCTCGACATGCGTCATGGCGATAGCGACCAGCCGATGCTCGAACGCGGCAAAAAACTCGTGGTGCAAATGGTCGAGACTTTCCAGGAGGGTGGCAAACCGACCTTCGTCGAAACCCTTGATGCCGTGGAAGTGGCGAAGAAAAGCGGCATGCCGCTGGCACCGATCATGATCTACGGCGACGACGTTACCCACCTGCTCACCGAGGAAGGCATCGCCTACCTGTACAAGGCACGATCTCTTGAAGAGCGTCAGGCCATGATCGCCGCCGTCGCCGGGGTCACCACCATCGGCTTGCGGCACGACCCGAAAGACACCGCACGCATGCGCCGTGAAGGCTTGATCGCCTTGCCCGAAGACCTCGGCATTCGCCGTACTGACGCCACCCGCGAATTGCTGGCGGCAAAAAGCGTGGCCGATCTGGTCGAGTGGTCGGGTGGTCTCTACAACCCGCCCGCCAAATTCAGGAGCTGGTAAATGCACGCCTTCAATCTGCAACCCAAACCTCTGTCCCTGGCCGAGCGGCTGGCGGACCTGGCGGTGGACGCGTTGATCGACGAAGCCGACCTGTCGCCAAAACCGGCGCTGGTGGACCGTCGCGGCAATGGCGCCCACACCGATTTGCACCTGGGCCTCATGCACGCTTCAGCGCTGTCGCTGTGGCCGACGTTCAAGGAGATGGCCGAAGCCGCCTTGGCGCTTGGCGAAACGGGTTTGCCGTTGCGCGAAGCCATCGGCCGGATTGGCCGGGAGGGCGAGCAAGCGATGCTCGCTACCACCGATGGGGTGAACACCCATCGCGGCGCCATCTGGGCCTTGGGCTTGCTGGTCACGGCGGCAGCGCTGGAACCTGAAGCCTGTTCAGCCGGCTCACTGACTTTGCGCGCCGCACGCCTGGCCTTGCTCGACGATCGCTACGCGCCACGCCCTTTCAGCCACGGCGCGCAAGTTGCCCAGCGTTACGGTGCCCACGGGGCCCGGGAAGAAGCCCAATTGGCTTTCCCCGCCGTGACGCAGCGTGCCTTGCCGCAGCTGCAACGCAGCCGCGCCGCCGGCCATGGCGAACAGAACGCTCGGCTCGACGCCTTGTTGGCGATCATGACGGGGCTGGCCGACACCTGCGTGCTTTACCGGGCTGGTGAAGTGGGCCTGAACACCATGCAACAGGGCGCCCAGGCGGTGCTGGAGGCGGGCGGCAGCGCCAGCCTCGCCGGACGCCGCCGATTACATGAACTGGACGAACAACTGATCGCCTTGAATGCCTCGCCCGGCGGTGCTGCGGACCTGCTCGCGGCCTGCCTGTTCATCGACCGCGTCGGTTCGACTGACGGCATTCACCCGGGAGCGTATTGATGGAAACCTTATCCTTTGAATTTCCCGCCGGCCAACCGCCACGCGGACGCACCCTGGTCGGCTGTGTCGGCTCGGGCGACCTGGAAGTGCTGATCGAACCCGGTCAACCGGGAAAGCTGAGCATCACCGTGCAGACGTCGGTCAACGGCAGCGAGCAGCGCTGGCAGCATCTGTTCGCCCGGATGTTCGACGGCCAGACACCACCGGCCATGAGCATCGACATCCACGATTTCGGCGCCACGCCGGGGGTGGTGCGCTTGCGGCTGGAGCAGGGCTTTGAGGAGATCGGCCATGACTGATAACGCCGCACTCCTGCAAAAACGCAGTTTTGTTGAATTGGGTGCGCGGCAGCGGGCGAAAGCCTTGCTCGATGCCGGGACCTTCCGCGAATTGCTCGACCCGTTCCAGCGCGTCATGTCGCCATGGCTGTCGCGACAGGGCGTGGTGCCACAAGCCGATGACGGCGTGGTGATTGCCAAGGGCAGCATCGGCGGCTTGCCGGTGGTGCTGGCGGCTATCGAGGGCGCGTTCCAGGGCGGCAGTCTCGGTGAAGTCGGTGGGGCGAAGATTGCCGGCGCACTGGAGCTGGCGGCCGAAGACAACCGCAACGGCCTACCGACCCGCGCCGTGTTGCTGCTGGAAACCGGCGGCGTACGCCTGCAGGAAGCCAACCTCGGGCTGGCGGCGATTGCCGATATTCATGCAGCGATCGTCGATCTGCGCCAGTACCAACCGGTGGTTGGCGTGGTCGCCGGTAGCGTCGGCTGCTTTGGCGGCATGTCGATTGCCGCCGGGTTGTGCAGCTATCTGCTGGTGACCCAGGAAGCGCGGCTGGGGCTCAACGGTCCGCAGGTGATCGAGCAGGAAGCCGGGCTCGCGGAATACGACTCCCGTGACCGTCCGTTCATTTGGAGCCTCACCGGCGGCGAGCAGCGGTTTGCCAGTGGACTGGTGGATCGTTTTGTCGCCGACGACGTGGCACAGATCCAGCAGCAAGTCAGTGAGCTGCTGCAACAGGGACTTCCTGAACAACAACGCAGCCGTCAGGCCGAACTGTTCCTGCAACGGCTGGCCCGCCTGGACGCCGAGCCGCAAATCGAGCCGTCGACGGTTCGCGCGCTGTACCAAGGAGAACGCTCATGAGTTCGTATTCCCTGAGAGGGCTGCACTGGTTCAACGCCCTGAGTGCCGGCGCGCAAGCGGTCGATGGCTTGCCGGCGTCGCTGAAAGCCGCCGATGGCGTGTTGGGCCAACAAGCCGTGCGGTTCATCGCTGTCGTGGCGGACCCGGAGAACCGTTTTGTTCGGGCGCGCAGCGGCGAGGTCGGTCTGCTCGAAGGCTGGGGCCTGGCCAAGGCCGTGGATGACGTCATTGCTGCCGATGCGGATAAAACACACAAGCGTGCCCTGGTCGCCATCGTCGACGTACCCAGCCAGGCCTATGGCCGACGCGAGGAAGCACTCGGCATTCACCAGGCCCTGGCCGGTGCGGCGGACAGTTATGCCCGTGCTCGATTAGCCGGCCACGCGGTAATCGGGCTGCTGGTGGGCAAGGCCATGTCCGGCGCGTTTCTGGCCCACGGTTACCAGGCCAATCGCCTGATCGCGCTGCGCGATCCGGGGGTGATGGTGCATGCCATGGGCAAGGCGTCGGCAGCGCGGGTGACATTGCGCAGCGTTGAAGAACTCGAAGCGCTCGCCGCCAGCGTACCGCCGATGGCCTATGACATCGACAGCTATGCCGGCCTGGGCTTGCTGTGGGAAACCCTGTCGGTGGAACAGATTGAGCAACCGAGCGCCGCTGATCTGACCCGGGTGACCGAGTGCCTGGCTCAGGCGATCAGCGATGTCGCCGCCAATGGCCGCGACCTCAGCAGTCGCTTGGGTGCAAGCAATCGCGCGGCATCGAGCAAGGTGCGCCAATTGCTGAGAGCGCAGTGGTGAACACCTTTGAGGCCCACGACCTGCTCTGGGGAATGCCCCCTGAGCGGTTGCCCGCAAACGCGCCGGACTGGGTGCTTGACGCGCTCGCTGCCGGTCAGCCGGTGGTGGTGCGGCGCGCGCTGAGTGGGCAGGGCCTGGTTGCGGTGGGTGTACGCGGTCGTCTGCGTGAACAGCGGTACGCAACGTTCATGGCGGTTGATGCGGTCCAGCGCTGCGTGAAGCCAGAGGCGCTGTGTCAGGTCCCGGTTGACCGTGATCTGCCGGCCTTGCGCGCTCTGGATCACCTGCGTCCGCTGCTCGATGACTGCGGCTGGGTCTGGGGTGTCAGCGGTAGCGCCGGGTTCGAGTTGGCCTGTGGTGTGCAGGCCTTGCACGAGGGCAGCGATCTCGACCTGATCATGCGCACACCGCAATCACTGGATCGTCGGCAGGCGCAAGCCTGGGTGAAGATTCTGGACTCGGCGATGTGCCCGGTCGATATGCAACTGCAAACCCCCTTCGGTGCGGTCGCCCTGCGTGAATGGGCGGGTTCGCAACGCCGAGTGTTGCTGAAAAATGCCAGCGGAGCCTGCCTGGTCGCTGATCCGTGGCAGCCACTGGAGCACGTCGCATGAGCAGCTTGCTGGTGTTCCCCGGCCAGGGTGCGCAGCAGCCGGGCATGCTCCATCATTTGCCTAGGGAAACGGTCATCGAGGCAAACGACGTATTGGGCGAAGACGTCTTGTTACTGGACACCGCCGACGCGCTGAAATCAACACGGGCTGTCCAGCTATGCCTGTTGATCGCCGGGGTGGCCGCTTCGCGTCAGTTGGCGATGGCGCCGGACTACGTCGCCGGGTTGTCCATCGGTGCTTACCCGGCGGCGGTGGTGGCCGGCGCCTTGAATTTTAGCGATGCGTTGCACCTGGTCAGCCTGCGCGGTGAGCTGATGCAACGGGCCTATCCGCAAGGCTACGGCATGACCGCGATCATCGGCCTCGACCTGGCCACGGTGGAGGTGTTGCTGGCGCAGGTTCACAGCGCCGATTCACCGGTTTACCTGGCCAACATCAACGCCGATAACCAGATGGTGATTGCCGGCAGTGACGCCGCCATGAGAGCCGTGGCAGCGCTGGCCAAGGAACGCCTGGGTGCCTGCACCTGCGTGGTCAAGCGCCTGGCAGTCAGCGTACCTTCGCACTGCCCATTGCTGGATGAACCTGCGCAAGCCCTGGCCGAAGCCTTCGCCAGGGTGCCATTGAAAATTCCGACCTCGGGCTACCTGAGTGGAAGCCGCGCGAGGCCCGTCGTCAACACTGATGCCTTGCGTGACGACCTGGCGTTCAACATGTGCCGTGTGGTGGATTGGCGCGGTACGGTACAAAGCGCCTACGAGCGCGGTGTACGACTACAGATCGAACTGCCGCCCGGTGCGGTGTTGACCGGGCTGGCGCGCCGGGTGTTCGAGCAGGGCACCGTCATGGCCTTCGACGGGGCACGGCTCGATACCTTGCAGGCGCTGATGCGTGAGGAGGGAAGCCGCCAGAACTAGACATCCGACTCAGGCCTTCGAACAACAAAAACAACATTCGACGATGCACTTTGAGGACAACAACAATGATTATTTACGGTGTGGCGCTGTTGGCGATCTGTACGCTGGCAGGTGTGATCATGGGCGACATGCTTGGCGTGTTGCTGGGTGTGAAATCAAACGTGGGTGGAGTCGGCATCGCGATGATCCTGCTGATCTGCGCCCGGTTATGGATGCACAAGCGCGGAGGCATGACCAAGGAATGCGAGATGGGTGTCGGCTTCTGGGGTGCCATGTACATTCCCGTGGTTGTCGCGATGGCAGCGCAACAGAACGTGGTGACCGCCTTGCACGGCGGCCCGGTAGCGGTGCTGGCGGCCATTGGTTCAGTGGTGCTGTGCGGTTGCACCATCGCCCTGATCAGCCGGACCCACAAGGGTGAACCCTTGCCCGACGAACCGGAGCAGGTCTCTCCGGTCGGCACACCGGTAGGAGGTCGCTGATATGTGGGATCTCATCGAGAAAGGCCTGGAACACAATGGTTTGATCACGGCATTTGCCTTCGTGGGCGTGATCATGTGGGTGTCGGTCGTCCTGTCGAAGCGCCTGACGTTCGGACGTATTCACGGTTCGGCCATTGCCATCGTCATCGGATTGGTACTGGCCTGGGTCGGCGGCACGATGACCGGCGGGCAGAAAGGCCTCGCGGACCTGACGCTGTTTTCCGGCATCGGCCTGATGGGTGGCGCGATGCTGCGCGACTTTGCCATCGTCGCCACGGCGTTCGAGGTGCAGGCGACCGAAGCGAAAAAGGCCGGGCTGATTGGCGTGATTGCCTTGCTGCTGGGCACGGTGCTGCCGTTCATTGTCGGCGCCTGCATGGCCTGGGCGTTTGGTTACCGCGATGCGGTGAGCATGACCACCATCGGCGCCGGTGCGGTGACATACATTGTCGGTCCGGTGACGGGCGCAGCCATTGGTGCGAGCTCGGATGTCATGGCGCTGTCGATTGCGACCGGATTGATCAAGGCGATCCTGGTGATGGTTGGCACACCGATGGCAGCGCGCTGGATGGGCCTTGATAACCCGCGCTCGGCCATGGTGTTCGGCGGCCTGGCCGGGACGGTCAGCGGCGTGACCGCCGGGCTGGCGGCGACCGACCGACGCCTGGTGCCTTATGGCGCGCTGACGGCGACGTTTCACACCGGGCTTGGTTGCCTGATGGGGCCTTCGGTGTTGTACTTCATTGTTCGGGGGATTGTGGGTTAGGACCCTGGATCGCCATCGCGGGCAAGCCCGCTCCTACAGGTTCTCATTGTGTGTAGGAGCGGGCTTGCCCGCGATGCAGGCGACTCGGTCTCAACCTTGCCGATTGGCATACATCCGACATTCCGCCAGCAACGCCAGCAAGTTCGGATCGCGCTCCTTGGCCTTGAGAAACACCACGCCAATGTGCTGCTGCAACCGGTACTTTTCCTGTAACGGGATCAGCTTCACCCGGTTCTCGTACACCGCCGCAATCCTCCCCGGCAGCAAGGCATAACCCACGCCCGAGCTGACCATGCTCAGCAGGGTGAAGATGTCGTTGACCTGCATCGCCACCTTCGGCTCGAACCCGGCCTGGCTGAACACGCGATTGCCGTCCTGGTGCGTGGCGAAGCCTTGGGTCAGGGTGATAAAGGTTTCGTCACGCACCTCGGCCAGGTCGACCTCGGTGCGCTGGGCGAACCTGGAATCGGCGGGCGTTGCCAGGTAGATATCATCGGAAAACAGGGCAATGTGCTCGCAATCCGGGTCGTTCACGCTGTCGTCCAGCGACACCAGGATCGCATCGACTTCCATGTTCTTGAGCTTGTATAAGAGGTCGAAATTGGAGCCCAGGATCAGGTCGATATTCAGTTCGCTGCGGCGGATTTTCAGGCCCATGATCAATTGCGGCACGGTCTTTACCGTCAGCGAATACAGCGACCCCAGTTTGAAACGCTCGGCGGAGAAACCGGCGGCCTCGCGGGTCAGACGCACGCTTTCGACGACGTCCTGTATCAGCTTCTGCGCCCGTTCTTCCAGCACGTAGGCGCTCTCCAGCGGCGTCAGGTTGCGGCCTTCATGCTTGAACAACGGGCAGCGCAGGGCGTTTTCCAGGGAGTGAATGGCGCGATGCACGCTGACGTTGCTGGTCTGCAACTCGGCGGCGGCCCGTGCCAGGTTGCCGGTGCGCATGAAGGCCAGGAACACCTCGAGTTTTTTCAGGGTCAACTCTTCGTCGATCAGCATGGGCCGTACTCTCTTGTAGTGCGCTGATTGTGCCCAATTATTGCTGTCGATGTCGTTTGGAAATATTGCGCTTTTAGGCTCAAGGCTTGAGCCTTGCGCAGTGCTTTTGGTTTTGGAGGTGAGACACCCATGTACCACGGGGAAAAATTTAACGCCTGGACGCATCTGCTTGGGGCGGTGGCCGCGACGGTCGGCGCCTTATGGCTGCTGGTGATTGCCGGGATGGACGGCAGTCCGTGGAAGATCGTCAGCGTGGCGATTTACGGGTTCACGCTGATTGCGCTCTACAGCGCATCGACCGTTTACCACAGCGTGCGCGGCCGCAAAAAAGCGATCATGCAGAAGGTCGATCACTTTTCGATCTATTTGCTGATTGCCGGCAGCTACACGCCGTTCTGTCTGGTGACCTTGCGGGGGGCTTGGGGGTGGACGCTGTTTGGGATTGTCTGGGGGCTGGCGCTGATAGGCATCCTGCAGGAAATCAAGCCACGCTCGGACGCGCGGATCCTGTCGATCGTGATCTACGCGGTGATGGGCTGGATTGTGCTGATCGCGGTCAACCCGCTGCTCACGGCCCTGGGTACGGCGGGCTTTGCCTGGCTGGCATCAGGAGGCGTTCTGTACACCGTGGGCATTATCTTTTTTGCCCTCAGTGATCGAATGCGGCATGCCCACGGGATCTGGCATCTGTTCGTGATCGCCGGGAGTTTGCTGCATTTCGTGGCGATCTGGTTCTATGTGTTGTGAACCCAAAATCTGTGGGAGCGCTGTCAAGTCGGTGCCGGAACCAACCGATCCAACTGCTCCTGCGCTCGACGACCGAAGATCTGCAACAAATCGTTCAATGTATGCGGCAACGGTTCCGTCGTGCGGGTCACGGCATACAGGGTGATGGGCAGCGGCGGGGCCAGCGGCCGGATGGTTGTCGTGAGAGCAGAGGCACCCAGGGCTGTGAACGGGTCGATCACCGCCAGCCCCGCACCGGATTCCACCATTGCCCGGGCCAATGAGTAGGTTTGCACGGCGACGCGCACTCGAGGTGGTGGCTCGACCGCTTCGAGGTAACTGTCGAGTCGCGCCGCCAAAGGGTCGGCGCTGGACAAGCCAATCAACGGTGCCCCCGCCAACGCCATCAACGGCAGCGGCTGGCCAAGTTCTTCGTCGGGCCAGTGGCCTTTCGGCGCCAGTGCGACCAGAACGCCGCTGGCCAGCGCTTCGGCCTTCAATCCCGGATGATCAGGGCGCTGCAACGTCAGCGCTACATCCACTTCGCGCATCAGCAGGTTTTGCACCAATTCCCGGCTATGGGCACTGGACAGTTCGCAGGCGATGTCCGGATAGCGTCCGGTCCACTCGTGGATGGCCGGCGGCAGCAAGGAAAGGGCCAGGGCCGGGGTGGCGCCGACCCGCAGGCTGTGGCCGGGCTCGCGACGCAGGCTCTGGGCCAGGCGCCGCACGCCTTGCAGACTTTCGCTGACCTTGTCGACTTCGCGCTCCAGCTCCAGCGCCTCGGGTGTGACCTGCAACTTGCCGCGCACCCGCAGGAACAGCGGGAAGCCCAGTTGCTGCTCGGCATGTTGCAGGACCTTGGTCACCGCCGGTTGCGAGACGTGCAGCAATTGTGCGGCGGCGCTGATCGAGCCGGTCTGGCGGATGGCCTGGAAAATCTCGATGTGACGAAGGCGCATGGCGAGTCCATAACCTTTGTTTATGGGATGGGCATCTTTATTCATTATTCATCGTCTGTCACCTGGCTCTAACCTCGCTCTGGTCTTCACAACGGTTTTAAGGACAGACATGGCTCAGCGTGTGTGCATCATCGGCGGCGGTGTGATTGGCCTGGCAACGGCCTACGCGCTGGTGCGCGACGGCTACGACGTGACGGTGGTCGAGGCTCGGGATGCGTTGGGCAGCCAGACCAGTTTCGCCAATGGCGGCCAGCTCTCGTACCGATACGTCGCGCCGCTGGCCGATGCTGGCGTGCCTTTGCAGGCCATTGGATGGATGCTGCGCGGTGACTCCCCGCTGAAGTTGCGCCCACGGTTCGACGCGGCGCAGTGGCGCTGGATGGCTTCGTTCCTCGGGGCGTGCCGCAGCTCGGTCAACCGGGAAAACGCCGCGCACCTGTTGCGCCTGGCGCTGTTGAGCCAAAGCACCCTCAAGCACTGGCGCGAGGACGACGGGCTGGCCGGTTTCGAGTGGCGGCGCAACGGCAAACTGGTGACGTTCCGCAATTCGGGCAGTTTCGACCACGCGCGCAAGGGCCTGGCCGATCCGCAACAGCAGCAGGTATTGTCGGCCAGCGAGTGCTCGCAGCTGGAACCGGCGCTGGCGAACGGCCCATTCGTAGGGGCGATCTACACCCCGGACGAAGAAGTCGGCGATTGCCATGCGTTTTGCCAGTTGCTGGCCGAGCGGCTGACCGCCTCCGGGCGTTGCGAGTGGCGATTGGGACAGGCCGTGACCGGCATCCGCCACGCCAACGGGAGCGTCAACGCCATCGAGTTGGGTGAGCAGGTGCTGCCGGTGGATCAACTGGTGATCGCGGCGGGCCACCGCAGCCCGTTGCTGCACCTGCCCGGCCTGCGATTCCCGCTGTACCCACTCAAGGGCTACAGCCTGACCGTACCGATAGGCGCCAACCACCAGGCGCCGGACGTGAGCATCACCGACTATGACCGCAAGATCGTCTACGCCCGTATCGGCGCGCAATTGCGAGTGGCGGCAATGGTCGACATCGTCGGCTTCGACCCGTCCATAGACCCCAAACGCCTGGCACTGATCAAGCGCCAGTCCCGCGACACTTTCCCGGATGCCGGCGACTACGACCGCGCCGTGGAATGGGCTGGCATGCGCCCGGCCACACCCAGTGGCGTGCCGTTGCTGGGCGCCACGGCGTATCGCAACCTCTGGCTCAACCTTGGCCATGGCGCGCTGGGCTTCACCCTGGCGTGTGGCAGTGGGCGCTTGCTCAGTGAGCTGATCGGCCAGCGCCAACCCTCCATCGACCTGCACGGTTTCACGCCTCGTGCGGCTTGAAATATCCATCTGACAAGAGGACTGCTTCATGACCATCGAACGTCTGCACAGCAACCCGCGCCTGTCCGGCGCCGTGACCTTCGGCGACCTGGTGTTTCTCTCCGGCCAAGTGCCGGGCGAGGCGCTGGATGCCGGCGGCCAGACCCGCGAAGTCCTGGCCAAAATTGACGCGCTGCTGGCCGAAGCCGGCAGTGACAAGGATCATCTGCTCAGCGCGACGATTTACCTGAAAAACATCGACGAGGATTTTGCTGCGATGAACGAGGTGTGGTCAGACTGGCTGTCGCCGGGCCAGGCACCCACCCGCACCACCGTGCAGGCCGAACTGGCCCGGCCGCAGGTACTGGTGGAAATAACCGTCATCGCCGCTCGCTCGTAAAACACACCCACAACGGAGAATAACAATGCAAAAAATCACGTTGCTCGGCTGCACCCTCGGGCTGTTGCTCGCCAACCAGGTTCAGGCCAACGAAGCGCCTTTGGCTGGCACCCTGGGCAAGATCGCCAGCAGCCAAAGCATCACCCTGGGCTATCGCGATGCGTCGGTGCCGTTCTCGTATGTGGGTGATCACACCGGCAAGCCCATGGGCTACTCGGTGGACCTGGCGAACAAGATCGTCGAGCGTATCCAGCAACAGCTGGCGCTGCCGGATCTGAAAGTAAAATACAACCTGGTGACTTCGCAGACCCGCATCCCGCTGGTGCAGAACGGCACCGTTGACCTGGAGTGCGGTTCCACCGGCGTCACCGCCGAGCGTCAGAAGCAAGTGGCGTTTTCCTACGGCTTTATTTACGTCAAAGGGCAGTTGCTGACCGCCAGGGACAGCGGCATCAAGGGCTTCGACGACCTGCGCGGCAAGAACGTGGTGACCACCGCCGGCACGACCAACGAGCGGTTCCTGAAAAGCTACAACGTCGACCACAAGATCGACATGTTCGTCATCAGCGCCAAGGATCACGGCGAAGCATTCCAGATGCTGCAATCGGGGCGTGCTGCGGCGTTCTACATGGACGACGCGCTGCTCTACGGTGAACGCGCCAAGGCCCACGACCCGCATAAGTGGGTGGTGGTCGGACAGGAACAATCGCGGGAGATCTACAGCTGCATGGTGCGCAAGGACGATCCGCAGTTCCTCGCGCTGGTCAACGGTGTGCTGGGCGAGCTCTACAGTTCGGGGGAGATCAACGGTATTTATCAGCGCTGGTTCGAGCAGCCGATTCCGCCGAAGGGTTTGAACCTTGAGTTTCCGATGACCAGTGAACTGAAGGCGATCATTGCCAAGCCGGTGAGTGATCCGGTGCAGTAGTTTTGGGTACCGCCGCAGACCGCGGCGCGGCCATCGCGGGCAAGCCCGCTCCTACAGGGGGGTTGTTTTTGTAGGTGCGGGCTTGCCCGCGATGGGGCCCTAGAAATCACCCCAAAGCTGCTGGGCCACCGACAAAGCCACCACCGGCGCCGTCTCAGTGCGCAACACCCTCGGCCCCAGGCGCGCCGCATGAAAACCAGCGCCCTTGGCCTGATCGACCTCCGCATCCGACAACCCGCCCTCAGGCCCGATCAGAAATGCCAGGCTCGACGGTTTGGTATGGCTGGTCAACGGCTCGGCCACCGGATGCAGCACCAGCTTCAAATCTGCCTCGGTCTGCTTCAGCCAGTCGGCCAGCAACACCGGCGGATGAATCACTGGCACCCGTGACCGGCCACATTGTTCGCAGGCGCTGATTGCCACCTGCCGCCAATGCAGCAGGCGCTTGTCGGCGCGCTCATCCTTGAGGCGCACTTCGCAGCGTTCGCTGAAGATCGGGGTGATTTCGTTCACGCCCAGTTCAGTGGCTTTTTGAATCGCCCAGTCCATCCGCTCACCCCGGGACAAACCCTGGCCAAGATGGATCTGCAATGGCGATTCGACCTGGCCGGCGAAGCCTTCATCGATCTGCACGACCACGCGTTTTTTGCCGACTTCGCTCAGCGTGGCGCGAAATTCCTGGCCCGAGCCATCGAACAACTGCAACGCATCGCCCTCGGCCATGCGCAGTACACGGCTGATGTAGTGAGCCTGTGCTTCAGGCAACTCGTGCTCGCCGGTGCTCATGGGGGTGTCGATAAAGAAGCGGGACAGTCTCATATCTTGTCTCTGCAAAGGTGTGAATCAGAGGTGGATCGGTGGTGCGGTCAGCCCGGATCGCGGAACCCCGGGTGAAAATCTTTCGGCACTGCCACGCTGACGCTGTCGCGGGTCGCGATGTCGATCCCTTCGCTGGCCACTTCAGCCAGGAAGTCGATCTGCTCCGGGGTAATCACATAAGGCGGCAGGAAATACACCACGCTGCCCAATGGCCGCAACAAAGCGCCACGCTCCAGAGCATGCTGGAACACCTTCAAGCCCCGGCGCTCCTGCCACGGATAGGGTTCGCGGCTCGCCTTGTCCTTGACCATCTCGATGGCCAGGACCATGCCAGTCTGGCGAATCTCGGACACGTTGGCATGATCGGCCAGGTGCGCGGTGGACGACGCCATGCGCGCGGCCAGCGCCTTGTTGTTCTCGATGACGTTGTCTTGCTCGAAGATATCCAGCGTCGCCAATGCCGCCGCACAGGCCAGCGGGTTGCCGGTGTAACTGTGCGAGTGGAGGAAGGCGCGCAGGGTCGGGTAATCGTCGTAGAACGCGCTGTAGACTTCATCGGTGGTCAGGCACGCCGCCAGTGGCAGGTAGCCGCCGGTCAGGGCCTTGGACAGGCAGAGGAAGTCCGGGCGGATGCCGGCCTGCTCGCAGGCGAACATCGTGCCGGTGCGGCCGAAGCCGACGGCGATTTCGTCATGGATCAGGTGGACACCGTAACGGTCACAGGCTTCGCGCAGCAGCTTGAGGTACACAGGGTGATACATGCGCATGCCGCCCGCACCCTGGATCAACGGCTCGACAATCACGGCTGCGACGCTGGCGTGGTGCTCTGCCAGGGTCTGCTCCATGGCGGCGAACATGTTGCGCGAGTGTTCTTCCCAGCTCATGCCCTCGGGACGCAGGTAGCAATCCGGGCTTGGCACCTTGAGGGTGTCCATCAGCAGGGCTTTGTAGGTTTCAGTGAACAGCGGCACGTCGCCCACCGACATCGCCGCCATGGTTTCGCCGTGGTAGCTGTTGGTCAGGGTGACGAAGCGTTTCTTGTTCGGCTGGCCGCGATTGAGCCAGTAGTGAAAGCTCATTTTCAGCGCCACTTCGATGCAGGACGAACCGTTATCGGCGTAGAACACCCGATTCAGGCCCTCCGGCGTCATCTTGACCAGGCGCTCGGACAGCTCGATCACCGGCTGATGGCTGAAGCCGGCGAGGATGACGTGCTCCAGTTGATCGACCTGATCCTTGATGCGCTGATTGATGCGCGGGTTGGCGTGGCCGAACACATTGACCCACCAGGAGCTGACGGCATCGAGGTAGCGTTTGCCTTCAAAGTCCTCCAGCCAGACGCCTTCGCCGCGCTTGATCGGGATCAGCGGCAGCTGTTCGTGGTCTTTCATCTGGGTACAGGGGTGCCACAACACGGCAAGATCGCGTTGCATCCACTGATTGTTCAGGCCCATGTTCAGTCTCCTCGAGGCGGTCCGTGGCAGGCGCGGACGTACAATCGCGCAAGCCTATGCAATGCGTCGCGCGGGAACAACCCATTGTGTCGATTGAGCTACTTTGTAGAGGGCGATAGACGTCGCTGGCGGCCTACTGATGGCTGACGTATTCTTCGCGACTCTCTGAGTCGCCTGACTCGTAAAACTGCCTTTTCCTACGTGTATTTCCGGAGTTCGCTGAATGTCTGCTGGTTGGCTGCGCGCCTGTGCGCTAGTGATGTTGGGGCTGTTCAGCGTGTCTGCGCTGGCCAAGGATAAAACGGCAATCGTGATTGGCGGCGGGCTTTCCGGCCTGACGGCGGCCTACGAACTGCAGGCCAAGGGCTGGCAGGTCACCTTGCTGGAGGCCAAGCCAGGCATGGGCGGTCGCTCCGGCATGGCCACCAGCGAATGGATCGGCAACGATAAGACCCAGCCGGTATTGAACAAATACGTTTCGACTTTCAAGCTGAGCACCACGCCAGCTCCCGAGTTCGTCCGCACGCCGGGTTACTTGATCGACGGTGTGTATTACAGCGCGTCCGACCTGGCCACCAAGGAGCCGGCGACCGCCGAAGCGCTCAAACGCTACGAGAAGACCCTGGATGACCTGGCGCGCTCCATCGAAGACCCGCTCAACCCGGCCGCCAACAACACGCTGCATGCGCTGGACCAGATCAACGTGTCCAACTGGCTGGATCGACTGAACCTGCCAGCCACCGCGCGTCAATTGGTGAACCAGCAGATTCGTTCGCGATATGACGAACCGTCGCGCCTGTCGCTGCTGTATTTCGCACAGCAGAACCGCGTTTATCGAGGCGTCTCTGACCGTGACCTGCGCGCCTCGCGTCTGGTCGGTGGCAGCCCGGTGCTGGCCCAGGCCTTCGTCAAGCAGTTGAAAGTCATCAAGACCAATTCCCCGGTCTCGGCCATTACCCAGGACAAGGACAGCGTGACCGTCAAGGTCGGCAGCGTCGGTTATCAGGCGGACTACGTCGTCGTGGCGGTACCGTTGCGTGCGCTGGCGAAGATCCAGATGACCCCCGCGCTGGACGCCCAGCACGTGGCCGCGATCAAGGGCACCAACTACGGCTGGCGCGATCAGATCATGCTCAAGTTCAAGACGCCGGTGTGGGAGAGCAAGGCGCGCATGTCCGGCGAGATCTACAGCAACACCGGCCTTGGCATGTTGTGGGTCGAGCCAGCCCTCAAGGGTGGCGCCAATGTGGTGATCAACCTGTCCGGTGATAATGCGCGGGTGATGCAGGCATTCGGCGACAAGCAGATGGCCGACCAGGTGCTGATCCGTCTGCATGCGTTTTATCCACAGGCTCGGGGTTCGTTCACGGGTTATGAAATCCGTCGTTACAGCGTCGATCCTTCGATGGGTGGCGCTTACCTGGCGTTCGGCCCGGGGCAGATCAGCAAGTTCTGGCGCCTGTGGGAGCGTCCGATTCAGCGCGTAGCGTTCGCCGGTGAGCACACTGACGCCTTGTACCCCGGTACCCTGGAAGGCGCTTTGCGTACCGGCCAGCGTGCCGCCAGTCAGGTTGAAGACCTGGCGGCCGGCAAATCGTTTGAACCGCAGAAAGCGGCCCCTGTAGCGGCAGCTGCCGCAGCTGCCGCAGCGGGCGCTGTGGCGGCGAAGAAGGGCAATTTCTTCAGCAATCTGTTCGGCGGCTCGGATGACGAGAAAAAACCGGAACCGGTCAAGGCGCCAGAGCCTGCTCCGGCACCGGTCGCACCCGCCCCGGCACCTGCGCCGACTCCAGCGCCTGCTCCGGTTGAGCCTGCCAAGCCTGCCGCACCGGCGAAAGCCGCGCCTGCCAAGAAGGCGCCGGCAAAAGCCCCGGTGAAAAAACCGGCGGCCAAGACCGAAGCGAAAAAACCTGCGGCCAAGGCGCCCGCCAAAAAAGCCGAGCCGGCCAAGAAGCCTGCGGCGACTGAGGCCAAGGCGCAGTAAGGCCTTGCGCTGAACCAAAAAGCGCGGCTCTTGAGCCGCGCTTTTTTTATTGCTCTTGAGATAGCCATCGCGAGCAAGCTCGCTCCTACAGGGTGGCGGTGCGGATGCAAGAACCCCTGTAGGAGCGGGCTTGCTCGCGATGAGGCCCTGCCAGGCACAGCAAAAATATTGAGCCTGCCCCCTAACACCCCGTCACACTTTCGCCTTTAATCTTTCCTTAACGCGTCTATTTCAGACTCTTGATCGTATTTCTCGATATTTCAAAGCGAAATTTTCCGCTTTAATTCGATAGATAACTCGATAGTCTTGGTTCGCAGTTCTCACAGGATTTGGGCAATGCAGCTACGTAACTCTTCTTCACGCTATGGTTGGGTCAGCATCTTCATGCACTGGGGCGTAGCGCTGGCGGTCTATGGGCTGTTTGCACTCGGTCTGTGGATGGTGGGGCTGGACTACTACAGCACCTGGCGCAAAGACGCGCCGGACCTGCACAAGAGCATTGGGCTGGTGCTGTTGGGTGTGATGCTGCTGCGGGTGGTGTGGCGCTTTGTCAGTCCACCGCCACCGACGCTGCAAAGCTACAGCCGGATGACCCGCATTGGCGCCAAGTTCGGCCATGGGTTTCTGTATTTCGGTCTGTTCGCTGTGATGATTGCCGGTTACCTGATTTCCACCGCAGACGGTGTCGGTATCCCGGTGTTTGGCCTGTTTGAAGTGCCTGCATTGATCTCCGGACTACCGGACCAGGCAGATACCGCTGGGGTGATTCATCTGTATCTGGCATGGGCGCTGGTAATTTTTTCCGGTCTCCATGCGTTGGCAGCATTGAAGCACCACTTTATCGATCGTGATGCGACCCTGACGCGAATGCTCGGTCGCAAAGCCTGAAGTTCAACCTCGACTCAAAGGAAAAGAAAGCATGTTGAAAAAGACTCTGGCCGCTCTGGCAATCGGTTCTGCCGTACTGTCCGCCAACGTAATGGCCGCTGATTACGTTGTTGATAAAGAAGGCCAGCACGCCTTCGTTGACTTCAAGATCAGCCACCTGGGCTACAGCTACATCACCGGTACTTTCAAGGACATCGACGGCAAGTTCAGCTTCGACGCTGCCAAGCCTGAAGCCAGCAAAATCGAGTTCAACGTCAATACCGCCAGCGTGTTCACCAACCACGCCGAGCGTGACAAGCACATCGCCAGCGCTGACTTCCTGAACGCCAGCAAGTTCGCCAAGGCCACCTTCGTCTCCACCAGCGTCAAGTCCACCGGTGAGAAGACTGCCGATGTGACCGGCGATCTGACCATCCTGGGCGTGACCAAGCCAGTCGTGGTCAAGGCCACTTTCCTGGGTGAAGGCAAGGATCCATGGGGCGGCTACCGTGCCGGTTTCGAAGGCACGACCACCATCAAGCGTTCCGACTTCGGCAAGCAGAAAGACCTGGGCCCAGCGTCTGATACCGTTGAGTTGTACGTATCGTTTGAAGGTGTGAAAGCGAAGTAATTTTCGCCCTCACACAGTGCTCCCACCTGTTTGGGTTTGTGGTGAAGCATAAAAAATGCCCCGGCTTTTGCGAGCCGGGGCATTTTTTTGTTGCGATGAAAACTCAGCGGTTGCGGGTCAGCAGCGCTGGTTTTTCGCCGCGAGGGCGTACTGGCAATTGATCAAGCTGTTCAGGCGTCGGGAAGCGATCAGCCTTGGACTCCTTGTGAATGATCTTCGGTGCCGGGCTGCGGGTGTTCTGCACGGCCGGTTCCGAACGCGGCTGATCGTCACGGGCCGGACGACGGTTGCGACCTTCTTCGCGACGGGCCTGGCCGTCACGTGGTGCGCCATTGCGAGGGCCGCTGCGCTTGCCGGTCGAGGAGCCGCTGGCATCGCCGCCACGTGGGCCGCCTTGACGACCTTGAGGCTTGGCACCGTTGCGTGGTGCGCCGGCACCGCCAGCCGAGCCTTGGGCCGGAGCACCCGGGCGACGACCGCGACCCTGGGCCGGTTTGGCCTGGGGCACGTAGTCGACACGGTTACCGAAGTTATCGATGTCGTCATCGAGGAACTCGTCCGGGGCACGATCAGCGGCCGCGCGTGGCGCCGGGCGCTGCTGCTCGCGCGCTGTGCCTTCGCGGGGTTTCTGCTCACGCGCCGGGCGCTCGCCACGACCGCTGGCGGCAGGTTTTTCCTTACCGCCCTTGTCCTTGCCTTTGTCTTTACGACCGCCGCCACCGCCGCTGCCGTTCGGACCGTCGCCACGCGGGCCACGGGCATTGCGCGGGTTACGCACGTCCGGACGTTCGCGTACTTCCGGCTTCTCGGCTTCCACGGCGCTGGCATCGAAGCCCATCAGGTCGCCATCGGCGATTTTCTGCTTGGTCATGCGCTCGATGCTTTTGAGCAGCTTCTCTTCGTCCGGAGCGACCAGCGAGATCGCTTCGCCCGAGCGACCGGCACGACCGGTACGGCCGATGCGGTGTACGTAATCTTCGTCGACGTTAGGCAGCTCGAAGTTGACCACGTGTGGCAACTGGTCGATGTCCAGGCCACGGGCGGCGATGTCGGTGGCGACGAGGATGCGCACGCTGCCGGCCTTGAAGTCGGCCAGGGCCTTGGTGCGTGCGTTCTGGCTCTTGTTGCCGTGGATCGCCACAGCGCTCAGGCCGTGCTTGTCCAGGTACTCGGCCAGACGGTTGGCGCCGTGCTTGGTACGGGTGAACACCAGCACCTGTTCCCAGGCGCCTGCGGTAATCAGGTGAGCCAGCAACGAGCGCTTGTGGTTGGCAGGCAGGCGGAACACGCGCTGCTCGATGCGCTCGACCGTGGTGTTCGGCGGCGTCACTTCGATGCGTTCGGGGTTGTGCAGCAGCTTGCCGGCGAGGTCGGTGATGTCCTTGGAGAAGGTCGCCGAGAACAGCAGGTTCTGGCGTTTGGCCGGCAGACGGGCCAGGACCTTCTTCACGTCATGAACAAAGCCCATGTCGAGCATGCGGTCGGCTTCGTCCAGCACGAGGATTTCCACGTGGGACAAATCGACGCTGCCTTGACCTGCGAGGTCGAGCAGGCGGCCCGGACAGGCTACCAGGACATCGACACCGCGAGCCATGGCCTGAACCTGTGGGTTCATGCCGACGCCGCCGAAGATGCAGGCGCTGACGAACTTCAGGTCACGGGCGTAGACCTTGAAGCTGTCGTGAACCTGGGCGGCGAGTTCGCGGGTCGGGGTCAGGACCAGCACGCGCGGTTGGCGCGGGCCGTGACGCTGGGATTTGTCCGGGTGACCGTTGGGGAACAACCGCTCCAGAATCGGAAGGGCGAAACCGCCGGTTTTACCAGTACCTGTCTGAGCCGCAACCATCAGGTCGCGACCTTGCAACACGGCGGGAATGGCCCGCTGTTGCACCGGAGTAGGCTCGGTATAGCCCGCGTCTTCGATAGCGCGGACCAAAGCCTCGGAGAGACCGAGGGAAGCAAAGGACATGAGTAATCCTGTTGTGAGTTAGAGCTGGGCCCAAATGGGAGTCTTGCCTGGCGCGAATGGCGTTCAAGAGCAACGCAATCCCGTCCGGTCCTGCTGAGCCCTGGAAGCACATCTGGAGCACTCGCGCGGGCTGAAAAGCTGCGCTGTAGCGGGTCGAGATGCCTTGAACAGGTTCGAGCGTCCGGGCGTGAGCCTGGCGGGAACGCCGGAGTATAACAGAGCAATCACTGTGCGCTGCTTTCCTGCTGCTCAACGGTTTTATCCAGGACAGCCGTGGACTCGCTGACTTTGGGCGCCGCGCCGTAACGGGCACTGAGCTCGGCGTAGGCCGGCTCGCGTTTGAAACGTTTGAGCTCGGCACCAAACCGTTGGACCAGCAGGTCCATGCCGGCATTGCGCCGAACCGCCAGGAACTGGCTCTGCTGGCTGATCACAGTCGGGTTTTCGCTGATCTTGTCGCGGATGTTCAGCTCGTCGAGCAAATGCTGGCCCACGCGGCGGTCGGTGATCAGCAGGTCGATCCTCCCGCGCAGCAGCTTGCCGAAGTTGGCCTCATGAGTGGGCGCCGGCTCACGGATGAACAGAGGCGACTCCCGGAATTCCGGGTTGTACAGGTAGCCAGGTGAGGTGCCGATGGTCAGGCCCTTGAGATCTTCCAGGGTGCGAAACGGGTGAGGGCGCTCGTTGGCGTAGAACATCACGAACTGGACCTGCGAGAGCGGCTCGCTGGGGTAGAGCAAGGTGGCATCGCGCTCCTCGCTGTGAAAAATATCCAGCGCGCCATCGGCCTGCCCGGTTTCGAGCATGGACAGGCAGCGCTTCCACGGCAGGAATTGCCACTCGACTTCGATCCCCAATCGCTTGAAGACAATGGCCGTGGTTTCGTAATCCAGGCCCAGCGCTTTGCCATCTTCCTCAAAGACGTAAGGTGCCCAGGGCTCAGTGACAATGCGCAATTTCTCGCCCCGGGCGGCGAAGCTCAGGCAAGTGAAAAGCACCAGGGAGAGAAGTTGGGTGATCAAAGGCATGGCTTGAGATTACGACGAGAAACCGTAAATCGCCAGAAACCCTCGCCAGAAGCTCTGGCTCCGTGCATTGCTGCACAAAAAATGTGCATGAGAAGCAAAAAAATCGCCGTCTTCGGCGGTCTCTGCTATGGAGTGTGGCACTCGCAGAAACCGTCAAAAACGGCGATTTTTTGATCGATGCCTGGTTTGTCGCTTAACGCGGCAACTTCAGGTTATTCCAGATGGCCAGGCTAGGTTCGGCCTGGTTCATGGAATAGAAGTGCAGCCCTGGTGCGCCACCCTGCAACAGGCGTTCGCACATCTCGGTGACGACTTGCTCGCCGAAGCGCTGAATGCTTTGGGTGTCATCGCCGTAGGCTTCCAGCTGCTTGCGGATCCAGCGCGGGATTTCCGCACCGCAGGCGTCGGAGAAGCGCGCGAGCTTGCTGTAGTTGGTGATCGGCATGATCCCCGGTACCACTGGAATATCCACGCCCAGCGCCTGCAAACGGTCGACAAAATAGAAGTAGCTGTCGGCGTTGAAGAAATACTGGGTGATCGCGCTGTCGGCGCCGGCCTTGGCCTTGCGCACGAAGTTGGCGAGATCATCTTCGAAGTTGCGCGCTTGCGGATGCATTTCCGGGTAGGCGGCGACTTCGATGTGGAAATGATTGCCGGTTTCTTCACGGATGAATTCAACCAGCTCATTGGCGTGACGCAGCTCGCCGCTGGTCATACCCATGCCGGACGGCAGGTCACCGCGCAGGGCAACGATGCGCTTGATGCCGGCAGCCTTGTACTCGTTCAGCAGGCCGCGCAGGTCGTCCTTGCTGTCGCCGACGCACGAAAGGTGCGGGGCGGCCGGGATTTTGACTTCGCTTTCCAGCTGCAAAACGGTGTTGAGGGTTCGATCACGGGTCGAGCCGCCAGCGCCATAGGTGCAGGAGAAGAAATCGGGGTTGTAGGTAGCCAACTGACGGGCAGTGGCGATCAGCTTTTCATGCCCAGCGTCGGTCTTCGTAGGGAAGAATTCGAAGCTGTAGCGACGGTCTTGGGACATGGAGGGGGCCTCCAGCTTCAAGCTGCAAGCCACAAGCTGTAAGAGAAGCGCAGGTGCGCTCGTCTCTCGTGCCTGGGGTTTGCAACATGAGGCTGTATTCGCAAATGGGTGCAGAGCGCTGAACTTCGTGCAGCGAGGCCGGCTTTTGACCTTGCTTGCCGCTTGAAGCTCAAAGCTCGTAGCTGCTTTTAGTACCGGTACGCGTGCGGCTTGAACGGACCTTCGACGGCCACGCCGATGTAGTCGGCCTGGGTCTTGGTCAGTTGAGTCACGACACCGCCGAAACCGCGGACCATTTCCAGGGCCACTTCTTCGTCGAGTTTCTTGGGCAGTACTTCAACGGTCAGGCGCTCGGCTTTCTGGGCTGGCGACAGGTCGGCGTACTTCTGGCCGAACAGGAAAATCTGCGCCAGTACCTGGTTGGCGAACGAACCGTCCATGATGCGGCTTGGGTGACCGGTGGCGTTGCCCAGGTTCACCAGGCGGCCTTCGGCCAGCAGGATCAGGTAGTCGTCGTTCTGGGCGTCGAATGCACCAGCACCGGTACGGTGGATCTTGTGTACCTGTGGCTTCACTTCTTCCCATGCCCAGTTCTTGCGCATGAAAGCCGTGTCGATTTCGTTGTCGAAGTGGCCGATGTTGCAGACAACAGCGCGCTTCTTCAGGGCCTTGAGCATGTTTGAGTCGCAAACATTGACGTTACCGGTGGTGGTCACGATCAGGTCGATCTTGCCCAGCAGGGCCTTGTCGATGCTGGCTTCGGTGCCATCGTTGATACCGTCGATGAAAGGCGAGACCAGTTCAAAACCGTCCATGCAGGCTTGCATGGCGCAGATCGGGTCAACTTCGGAAACCTTGACGATCATGCCTTCCTGACGCAGGGATTGAGCGGAGCCTTTGCCCACGTCACCGTAACCGATAACCAGCGCTTGCTTGCCGGACAGCAGGTGGTCGGTGCCGCGCTTGATGGCATCGTTCAGGCTGTGACGGCAGCCGTATTTGTTGTCGTTCTTGCTCTTGGTCACCGAGTCATTGACGTTGATGGCCGGGATCTTCAGTTCGCCCTTGGCCAGCATGTCCAGCAGACGGTGTACGCCGGTGGTGGTTTCTTCGGTCACGCCGTGAACGCGCTCCAGCACCTGCGGGTATTTTTTGTGCAGCAGCTCGGTCAGGTCACCGCCGTCGTCGAGGATCATGTTGGCATCCCAAGGGGCGCCGTCCTTGAGGATGGTTTGCTCCAGGCACCACTCGTACTCTTGCTCGGTTTCGCCTTTCCAGGCAAAAACAGGGATGCCGGCTGCGGCGATGGAGGCAGCGGCCTGGTCCTGGGTCGAAAAAATGTTGCAGGACGACCAGCGCACTTCGGCACCCAGGGCAACCAGGGTTTCGATCAGCACGGCAGTCTGAATGGTCATGTGGATGCAGCCGAGGATTTTAGCGCCTTTGAGCGGTTGCTCTTCGGCGTACTTGCGGCGCAGACCCATCAGGGCAGGCATTTCCGACTCGGCGATGATGGTTTCACGGCGGCCCCAGGCGGCCAGGGACATGTCGGCGACTTTGTAGTCGGTAAAATCTGCGGACGTGATTACAGCGCTCATGAGAGCCTCCATTCGTAATGTATGCGAATGGGCGCCGTTGTGCGTTTGGCGTCGGGCATAAGCCTGACAACGCCCCATCCGAGCCTGACAGGTCGAACCTGCTGCAGCGCCCCTCGGACAGGTGGCGGGAAAACGGTAGGAGCCGTTTTGAAATCGGCGGTGATTATAGCTTTCTTTATCCGCCTGGTGGCAAGCGACAAGCTACAAGCGGCAAGTAAATGCGGATCGACTTTTGACTTGTGGCTTGCAGCTTGCCGCTTAAAACTTGAAGCTGGGGGCCAAACCCCTATCGCCCCCACAACCCATGCCCGGAGCCCCCATGAATTTCCACACCCGCAAATGGGTCAAACCCGAAGACCTCAACCCCAACGGCACGCTGTTCGGCGGCAGCCTATTGCGCTGGATCGATGAAGAAGCGGCGATCTACGCGATCGTCCAGCTGGGCAATCAGCGCGTGGTCACCAAGTACATTTCCGAAATCAACTTCGTCAGCGCCTCACGTCAGGGCGACATCATCGAGTTGGGCATCACCGCCACCGAATTCGGCCGTACGTCGATCACCCTCACCTGCGAAGTGCGCAACAAGATCACCCGCAAAAGCATCCTGACGGTGGAGAAGATGGTCTTCGTCAACCTCGGCGAAGACGGCCTGCCCGCGCCCCATGGCCGGACCGAGATCAAGTACGTCAAGGATCAGTTCAAGGACGAGTGACTTTTCCCCCTCATTCTTCAGGATCGAGCAAGTCGAATTGTCTCACCGTCGCGATGGTGGCTCAGGCACCGCGGGGAGCCAGATTTCCCGCGTTATCGTTGACGACCATCGCGGGCAAGCCCGCTCCCACAGGTTCAGGTTCAGGGGGTACAGAACGTATTGACGGTGGCAGAGGTCGTAGCTAAATCATCCATCACTGATGTTTAGGCCATGACTACGCCAACAAACGGTACGACCCCCGATCTCACGCCCAAGGAACAGCATGAGGTCGAGAAAAACCAGCCGCCGCGCGCAGCGGTGCTGCATGAAATCATTCGCACCCAAGGCGATCAGGAACTGGAGCGCAGCATCGCTGCACTCTGGTGGTCGGCTCTCGCCGCCGGCTTGACCATGGGCCTGTCGCTGATGGCCATGGGATTGCTGAACTCACGTCTGCCGGAGGGCGACGGCTTCAAGGTGATCGCCAGTTTCGGTTACTGCGCGGGCTTCCTTGCGGTGATCCTCGCCCGCCAGCAACTGTTCACCGAAAACACCCTGACTGCCGTGCTGCCGATCATGAGCAACCCCACGCTTGGCAACTTCGCCCGATTGCTGCGGCTGTGGTCGGTGGTGTTGGTAGGTAACCTATGCGGCACCCTTCTGGTGGCGTATGTGATGCTGGAATTGCCGATTTTTGACAGCAAGACCGACATTGCCTTCCTCGACATCGGGCGCAAGGTCATGGAAGGCGATCCCAGCCAGATGTTCTCCAAGGGCATCATTTCCGGCTGGATGATCGCAACCATGGTCTGGATGATCCCGTCCATGGAAAGCGCGAAAGTGTGGATCATCGTGCTTATCACTTACTTCATGGCACTGGGCGACTTCACCCACATCGTGGTCGGGTCGCTGGAGGTTTCTTACCTGGTGTTCGCCGGAGAACTGCCCTGGAAGGATTTCTGGCTGGTGTTCGCCGGTCCCACGCTGGCGGGGAACATCATTGGTGGCAGCTTCATCTTCGCGTTGATCAGTCACGCGCAGATTCGCAGCGAGTCCGGCACGCCCAAAGACCAGAGCGTCGCGAGCGCTCCGGTCGATGAGGACGACGACCGGTGATGAGCCGGAGCGAGGCGTCGATGTTGGTTCACGCTTTCGGGGGGGGCGGTTACACCCCGGGAATCAGCCACGCGCGAGCCTGATCGACCGTTGTCGAGTTGAACGGCAGCGATGAGGACGGGAAAGTGCGCGAAACATATTGATCGGCGATCCGGCGCAACACGGCATTAAAACCATGGCTGTCCTGGGCTTCACGCAAATCGGCAATGGCGCCATTCAGCAGCTTGACGTTCGAATTCGGCTGGTCGAGTCGATACAGCGAGGGGTAGATCACCTCGCGAATGAAATTCTCGCTTTTGGTGACGATATCGCGCACGCCCATTTCCTTGATCGCCGCGCTCAACACCATCGACTTCGGCCCGGTTGCTCCGGCATCCAGGCGCTTGATGGTTTGAAGCAGCAACATATACGCCGGATCGTTGCCGTGGTTGAGCTTTCTGGCCAGCCAATCGATTTTCCCGGGGGCGTCACCGAGCTGATCCAGTGTGCGCATGGCATCGCGTGTAGGTGCGTCGAGTGCCAGGGAACCCTCCTTCGTTGTGGCGGTGGCATCGGTCAGGGCTTGCTTCAAGTTTTCCAGCGCCTGTTGAGCGTGCTGCCGGAACTCGATGACTGCCGCTGATTCCGGATCATCTAGCAGTTCGTCGGCGGCTGCTGCGAACATCGAATCGTCCAGTGCCAGCAGTGCTCCGCCTATGGAGCTGAAGCGGTAGGTTTCGCTGTCCTCATGGCGCTCCAGGTACCGTTGCACATCGATGTGCAGTTCTTCCTGCAAATGATTTTTCAGCTCTGTCGCCATGTTGAAATTGACGGTGCCTTGTAACGTACCCGTGAAGTTGCCCCGTTCGGTCTTCAGTCGAACGGTGACGATACTGTCGGCAAACCCTTTGATGGCATCGGTTTGGTGTGCGTGCCGGGCGGAATAGGGCGCGCCGATAAATTTGTCGGCCACTGCCGAGAGCAGTGTGCCGTGATCTTTCTTCTTGCCGGCGCCCCCACTCTGGAACTTGAGTATCAACTGTTCACTATCGGGAATCGCACTCATCGCGAATTGTGGTTCGTACAAATCCATGATCGGCGTGTTGAGCATGATGCCGCCGTCCTGAAACGACGTGTGCTCTCCATCCACCTGAAATGGCAGCTGTTGCTCAGACGGCTTGGCAAAGACAACCGGCAGCGAGCCTGAAATATGGGCTGCGCGAGCCACGTCCATGTCTGGGGTCAGGCTGGCGTTGAATACCACCATTTGCGGACGCCCGTCGAACATGGCGGTGCCGGTGATGTGCAATTGCTTGATTTCGGGCAGGTCCTTGCTCAGCGTCGCCAGGTCGCCAAAAGTTACGTAGCCGTTGGTTTTCATGTTCTCCAGGCAAGTGCGACTTGCCTGCGAAAGTGGCTGTCGGTCGTTGAGCGCCTGATTGGCACGCGACAGGACCGACTCGACCATTTTTTCGTGAATCAGAGCCTCCAGCGGCGAGGCCTTGGATTGCAGGCGGGGCATCAGGTCGCACAACAGCCGCCCGATACTGCCGACCTTGCCCGGAATCTTCACGATGCCTCGGCCAACCGTAGAGCTGGCGTGCTGTATCGGTCCCAGTACTTTGCTTTGACTGTCGAGCAGTGACACGAGGTTGGTTTCGTCCGACATCTTGTCGAAGTCCGCGTAAGTCATGCCGCTGGCCAGAAACGCCGCGGAAATTGCCCCGGCGGATGATCCCGAGAGGATGCGCAGGGTGCCTATGGTCTGGCTTTCCTCCAGTGCCTTGACCATTCCGGAGATTGCCACGCCTTTGGCGCCGCCGCCGCTGAGCACCAGGCGATCGATGGGTGGACGCTTGAGGTCCATTTCGATCACACCGTTTTCAAAACGGCGAATCGACAGGTTGCGATCGGTCAATGAGTGCACCAGGGTTTCAGATCGGCCCTGACCGACGTGTGCCGTCCCCTTGATGAAGTCACTCCAGTCGGTGTTCGTGGTGCCTGTCGATGGGCGCTGAACCGGTGTTTGCGGCAGAGAAATTGGGGGAATGGCGGGGGAGAGGGTGAGGCGGGGCATGGTGTCTCGTCCGTTGAGTGTGCTGGTAGAGGCGGCACTCTAGACGAGTTGAGAGGGGGTGAGCGCATGGAGCAATGAGTTGCTACATATGCCCGCATGCCGGTTCATGACGTCGCTGAAAAAGCGCTGAAAGGCTCTGGCCTGGGCCTTTCAGCAGTGGTTTAGCAGGCAGAGGCAGACGCCTTAGGACAGGTCATACAGCTTGCGTCCAGATTGCCTTGAAGTTGAGCAGCGCGTTTCTGACTGGCTGTCGGATGGTTTGCTCGCTCAACCGGTGACATCGAACGCCGCTGCGGTGCGACGTTGTCGATAAATGAAATACAACGCAGTCAGCACCGTGAGGCCGCTGACCAGCGCGCCGGTCCAGGGCAGGTCAGCCAGGTCGGCGCCGCTGGCAACCACCAGGCCACCGACCCAGGCACCCGCCGCATTGCCGAGGTTGAAGGCGCTCTGGTTCAGGGTTGAACCGAGATTCGGCGCCTCATGGGCCTGATCGATGATCAACAGTTGCAGGATCGGGCACAGGGCGAAGGCAAAAATCCCCCACAACACCAGGGTGATCGCTGCCGGGATCACCGAATGGCTGGTCTGGGTGAAAGCGGCCAGGACCAATACCACCGCCAGGGCCATGCCCACCAGCGAAGGCAGCAGGCGACTGTCGGCCAAGCGACCACCAAGCATGCTGCCGGCGGTCAGGCCGACGCCGAACAACAGCAACATGATCGTCACCCCGTGGGGGCTGACGCCGGTGATGTCCTGCAGGATCGGCGCGATGTAGGTGAACACGCTGAACAGGCTGGTCGAGGCCAATACGCTCATACCCAGGGCGAGCAGTACGTTGGCCTTGCCCAGCACCTTGAACTCGCTGGCCAGGTTGGCCTTGTCCATGGCGATGTGCTTCGGCAACCAGGCCCATTGCGCAATGGCGGCAATCACACCGATCACTGACACCGCCCAGAACGTCGAGCGCCAGCCGGCGTATTGTCCCAGTGCGGTGCCCAGGGGCACGCCGAGCACGTTGGCCAGGGTCAGGCCGGTGAACATCATGGCGATGGCCTGGGCTCGTTTGTTCGGTGCCACCAGCCCGGCGGCTACCACCGACCCAATGCCGAAAAATGCGCCATGGCACAGCGCGGTCACCACACGAGCCGCCATCAGCGTGGCGTAGTTGGGTGCCAGTGCGCAGAGCATGTTGCCGAGGATGAACATCAGTGTCATACCCAGCAAAGTGGCTTTGCGTGGCATGTTGGCGGTGCCGACGGCGAGGATCGGTGCACCGAACACCACGCCCAGGGCGTAGCCGGTAATCAGCAATCCGGCGTGGGGAATGCTGACTGCGAGGTCGCGGGCGACATCGGGCAGCAGGCCCATGATGACAAACTCAGTAGTGCCGATGCCGAACGCGGCGACAGCGAGGGCAAGCAAGGCGAGGGGCATGCGCAAGGTCTCTTTTCTATAGTCTTGACGCTACGATCAGGCAGGCGCATGCCCGGGGCCGTTAGCTTGAGAAAACGGACCGAGGCAGGAATTATTGGAATTGGTCTGTGCGTAACTGAGTGCGGCGTGGTCGCTTGCAGTATAAACAGCTGCTGAAATATGGCGAATCAATTCTCCCGTCTCGTTGTTCCTACAGGGAAGGGGTGGGGGCGAGCAAAAAGGAGTCTGCCGTGCTTGCAACGGCTTTGGTGTTGGTAGCGGCGCTGTTACATGCAGCGTGGAATACGCTGATCAAGTTCAGCGCTGAACGATTGCTGGTGGTGGCCTGCATGGACAGCGTGGCGCTATTGTTCGTCGCGCTGATGCTGCCTTTCGTGGCGTTGCCGCCGCTGCAAATCTGGCCATGGATCCTGGCGTCGGCGGCGTTCGAATTGCTCTATCGCTATTTGCTCGTCCAGGCCTATCGGGTCGGCGACCTGGGGCTGGTCTATCCATTGATGCGCGGCCTGTCGCCTCTGGTGGTGCTGGCACTGACGCTGATTTTCGCCGGGGAAGTGCTGACCCATCAGCAGATCTTCGGCATCCTGCTGATTCCCTTCGGCATGCTCTGTCTGCTGTGGCAGGGCGGGGGCGGGGCGCGGTTGCCATGGTCGATGTTGCCTGTGGTGGCGCTGATTGGCCTGTGCATCGGCTGCTACACCTTTATCGATGGCCAGGCCTTGCGGCGCTGGTCGTACCCGCTGGACTACCTGGCCTGGGTCAACCTGCTCAGCGCCTGGCCGTTTCCATTACTGGCACTGGTGCGCAAGCGTCCGGCCTTCATGCTGTTCTGGCGTGAGCAGTGGCGATTGGGCCTGGCGGTCGGGTTTTGCGTGTTGTTCAGCTACGCTCTGGTGCTGTGGGCGATGCAGTTGGGGTCGATTGCCGAAGCTGCGGCCTTGCGCGAGATCAGTGTGATTCTGGTGGTGCTGTTTGGTATGCGCTACCTGAAAGAACCTTTCGGTCGACCGCGGCTCTTAGCCTGTGGGCTGGTATTGATCGGCATGATGGTCATGAAGCTCTGACCCGCCAAATTATTGCCTCCATACCTGGAAGCCAACAAGGGATGACGTTTATGAATGTAGCGCTGTGGTGCGTCTTGATTGCGTTTTTATTGCCGTATCTGTGCACGCTGGTGGCCAAGGTCAGCGGGGGATACCGGCTGAGTGACAATCACGATCCCAGGGATTTTCTCGAATCGCTCGAGGGTTTCGCCCGGCGTGCGCATGCGGCGCAGTTGAACAGTTTTGAGATCGCCCCGGCGTTTGCGGCGGCTGTGGTCGTTGCGCACCTGGTGGGTAACGCCGAACTGGTAACGCTCAATGTCTTGTCGGTTCTGTTCATCACCAGTCGCTTGCTCTACATCATTTGCTACCTGGCGGACTGGGCGATCCTGCGATCGTTGGTATGGTTTGTGGGTATGGGTTTGATTGTCAGTTTCTTTGTGGTGTCTGCCTGAATCTTTGCTGTTGCGCGGAACCTCTCGCGAGCAGGCTCGCTCCCACACGGGTCCGGTGGATCCAGTACCCGTATGGGGCTAGCCCGCGAAGATTCAAGGCTTGGCCTTGACCTCGTCCGCCACCTGCGGCACCTGGGGCAATGCCGCGCCTTTGGGCCAAAGCATCCAGATCTGCCCTTGTTGTTTCATGTCGCCCGCCAGTTGTCCGGCTGCCTCACCGGTGCCCCAGAACAGGTCTGCCCGGACCTCGCCGGTAATTGCACCACCGGTGTCCTGTGCCGCCACTGGGCGAACCAGCGAGGTGCCGTCGGGTTTGGTGGTGGATAACCACATCAGGCTACCCAGTGGAATCACTTTGCGGTCAACGGCTGCGCTGTAGCCTGCGGTGAGCGGAACGTTCAGCGAGCCGCGAGGGCCCTCGTTGCTGTCCGGGTTGCGAGTGAAGAATACGTAGCTGGGGTTGCTGCCGAGCAGTTCGGGAATGCGTTGTGGATTGGCCTTTGCCCAGGCGCTGATCGCGCCCATGGTCACGTCTTCTTTTTTCAGTTCGCCCTGTTCCACCAGCCAGCGGCCGATCGGTCGATAGGGATGACCATTCTGATCGGCATAGGCAATTCGGAGCTGGCGACCGTCGTCAAGCTGGACGCGGCCTGAACCCTGGATTTGCAGGAATTGCAGGTTCATCGGATCGGTCAGCCACGCCACCACTGGCGCCTTGACCCCTTTGCTTTCAATCGTGGCCGCATCATCGTATGGCTTGAGCACGCGGCCTTCGAGTCTGCCGCGCAGGCGTTTGCCCTTGAGCTCCGGATACAGGCTGTCGAGCGCGACGATGATCATGTCCTCGGGCACGCCGTACACCGGGATGTTCGCCGCCGACGTCTGGGTCAGGCTGCCGGGGTAGACCGGTTCGTAGTAGCCGGTGATCAGGCCGTTGGGATTGTCATTGGCGGCGCGCAGGCCGTAGACGTCGAGGTGTTGCTTGAGAAAGCCGCGAATATCGTTGGCGGTTTGTGGCACGTTGGCGGCAGCGGCGCAGGTCGAGCCCCAGACCGCATCGGCCTTGAGTCGGGTGCAGGCGCTGCGCCATGAACCGAAACCCGCGATCAGATCGTCATCGGTGACGGCGGGCAGGGCTTCCCAAGAGGCGCTGGCGTATGTGGCCAGGGCGTGGGTCTTCGGCTGTTTGTTATCCCCGCCGGTGCAGCCCGCGAGTACGGCGACCATCGGCAGTGTCCACGCGAGGTGGGCTCGCCATGCCTTGAAACGGCTGTTCATGAAATCATTCCTGAAGCAGTTGCCCGGGCGCTTCGCACGCTCAGGCAACCCTTATTGTTAATAGGGGTATTGGTGTTTGACGGTGACGCGAGGATACTGGCCGCCGTTTTCAGCGACCTGAAGCCACCATGACTTTTAAAAAAATTTGCGTTGTATTGCTGGCCTGCCTGACGTTGTCCGCGTGCGGAGGCGTCGACCCGAATTCGCCGCTGGGTCAGCGTAAGGCGATCTTCAAACAGATGCTCAAGACCGTTGAAGACCTGGGCGGCATGTTGCGCGGGCGTATTGCATTCGACGGCGCCAAGTTCGCCGAAGGCGCCGTGAAGCTCGATGCGTTGTCCCACGAGCCGTGGAAGCATTTCCCGCAGGTGCGCGAAGAAGATCACACCAGCGCCAAGGATGATGTCTGGCAGAAACAGGCACGCTTCCAGGAAATGGCCCGCACCCTTGAGACGGCCACCGGTGAATTGGTGGTTGCCAGTAAAGTCCAGCCTTACAAGGCCAGTAACCTTGGCCCGGCGGTGCAGAAAGTCGAAGATGCCTGCAGTGCGTGCCATAAGGAATTCCGCGATCATTGACATGCGATGCGAGTGACACCTGCGACGAATGCCGTCACTCGCCATCTCATTTGTCCAGTTCATCCAGTGCGTCCTGCAGTTCCTTGCGGGACTCTGCCAGCTTGTCCTTGCGCTTGTTGATCTTCTCGGGATCACCCTTCTTCATGGCTTTTTCGAGGTCCGCCTGACGCTTGCTGACTTCGTGCCGTGCGTCCAGCACCTTGTTCTCCCGTTCTTTTTTCAGGGAGGTATCGGTGCAATGGGTGGTGACTTCACTCAGGGCCTTTTCGAGGCCCGCCTGTTGATCGGTATTGCCCTGGCTTTTCGCCAGTTCGAGCTGGTTGACGATGTTCTGTTTCTTGGCGGCGCAACCGGTCAGGTCCGGTGCTTGTTCGGCGGCCATCAGTGGAGCCGCCATCACGCCACAAAGGGTCAACAAGGCGAGCGGTGAAAGAAATTTCATAAAAGCTCCATGTGCAATATGCAATCAGTCGATGCGGCGATGGGCCTTTGAGCCCACCGGTAACGTTGGGTTCCCGGTAGGGGCGAGCTATCGCGGTCAATGGAAACCGTCGATCCCTGCCGCGCGCAATGTCTCGCTCAAGGCCAGCACCTGCGGGTCGCGAAAAAAGGCGTTTAACTGCGCCGCGCGTCCCGGGCCTATACCGGCCTCGGCCTGCCATTGTGCGGTGTTTCGTTGAGCCAACGCCTGCCATGAATCAGCAAGTCGTGCCTGGCCGGTCGGCGGTAATCCCAGGGCTTTGAGCCAGCGCAAAAAAGGACGCTGGCGGGCACTCTTGAAACTGTTTAAAAGACGAGCCGTTTGGCGCTCGCCGAAGCCATCAATGGTAGCAAGCTCCTGAGGGTCGAGGGTCAACCAATCCAGCAGGCCGCCGAGTTGACCCGTTTCGAAAAGTTTCTCCCAGGTGCCGGGGCCGACATGGGGCAAGTCCAGTCCCTGCTTGCCACTGAGCCAGGCCAGCCGAGCGAGAAACTGGCTCTCGCACCCTGGCGCCGGTTGCCAGCAACTCAGCGGATGAAAATCGGCGCTCAGCGGTACGTCCAACACCATGCGCTCGACCGCACGCAGTACCACGCCGTCCAGCCTTGGGATGGTGAGCCCGGCCAGGCTGATGGACACCCGGTCCCCGGGACGGATATCCAGTTCTTGCCAGCGTCGCAGGGAGCTGACGCTCACCCGCTTGATCTGCCGGTCATCGAGCATCACCGGTTTGATTACCAGCACCGGCGTGATTTTCCCGGTACGGCCGACCTTGAACTCGACTTTTCGCACTTCGGCCAGCGCCTGGGCGAAGGGGTACTTCCACGCGACGGCCCAGTAAGGCGGTGTCGCTTGCCAGCGCTCGGCCGAGGGACGACGGCTCTGGCGTAAAACCACACCGTCACTGGCAAAGGGCAGAGGCGAGCGATACCAGTGATCGCGCCAGTGCTCGGCATCGGCGAATGACCGGACGGGCTGGCTGTAAGATGCCGTGCCAGGGAAACCCAGTCGATCGATTGCGTCGATGCGCGAGGGCAAGTCGACGGGGCCTTTGGGCCAGTCCCACACAAACAGCCCGATATTGGTGGCTTGTCCAGGTGCGAGGGCCTTGCGGGCCATCAGGCCCGCCACGGTACTGCGGGCAAAGAGGCTGCCTGCACTGGCTTGGACATGGTTGGTCAGGCGCCAATAGAGCTCGCCTTGCACCAGCACATCCAGCGGCTGTGTCAGTTGGCTGGGGATGGCGGGGATTTTTCGTGCCGCAAGCGTCCAGTCCTGCCCGCTCTGGCCGTCGCCACGACTGATTACCTGATGCAGTGCGCCTTTTCGGTAGATCAGGGTCACAGCCACTCCATCCACCTTGGGTTGTATCCAGATGTCCTTGCGGTCGCGCAGCCAATCCTCGACCTCTCGAGCATCGTGGAGTTTTTCCAGGCCGGTATGGGCGATCGGGTGGGCGAGCTTGCCGCCGGCGGTGCGTAACGGTTGTGGTGCGGGGCCGGCGGCAAAACACTCACGCCATTCGGTCAGGCGCGAGCGGGCTTGATCGTAGAGTTCGTCGGCCACCATCGAATGGCCGTCGCGGTGGTAGCTGGCGTCCCACGTGTCGATCTGTTTTTGCAGGGCGGTGATTTCGCTGAGGCCCCGAGCGATTGGCCGGTCCGGGCAATCGGCCGCGTGGGTCGTTGTGCAAAGCAGCGGCAGGATGAAGGCGCGGAGCAGTCGTAGAAGCATCTTGAGCATCCTTGCTCGATGGGGATGCTTGAAGGTTAGTCAGGAAATTTGGCAGGGGACGGTGGGTGTTTTGCCTGGTGTTTCATTCGCCGGCACTGCTCGCTCCTGCAGTTCTGGAATGAAAAAGCCCCGCACGGCGAACCGTGCGGGGCTTTTGATATCGCCGGGAAGGTCTTACAGGCCGGCAGCCGAACGCAGGTCGTCGGCGCGGTCGGTTTTTTCCCAGGTGAAGGTGGTGAAGGTGTCTTCGCCCACGGTCTTGGTCGCCGGGGTGCGGCCGAAGTGGCCGTATGCCGCGGTGTCCTGGTACATCGGGTGCAGCAGGTCGAGCATGGTGGTGATTGCGTAAGGGCGCAGGTCGAACACTTCACGAACCAGCTTGATGATTTTGTCATCGCTGATTTTGCCGGTGCCGAAGGTGTTCAGCGAGATCGAGGTTGGCTGAGCCACACCGATCGCGTAGGAAACCTGGATCTCGCAACGCTCGGCCAGGCCGGCTGCCACGATGTTTTTCGCCACGTAACGACCCGCGTAGGCTGCCGAACGGTCAACCTTCGATGGGTCCTTGCCGGAGAACGCGCCACCGCCGTGACGGGCCATGCCGCCGTAGCTGTCGACGATGATCTTGCGACCGGTCAGGCCGCAGTCGCCCACCGGGCCACCGATGATGAACTGGCCAGTCGGGTTGATGTGGAACTGGGTGTCCTTGGTCAGCAGCTCGGCAGGCAGCACGTGCTTGACGATCAGTTCCATCACGCCTTCGCGCAGGTCCTTGTACGACACTTCAGGGTTGTGCTGGGTCGACAGAACCACGGCGTCGATACCGACAACCTTGCCGCCTTCGTAACGGCAAGTCACTTGCGACTTGGCGTCCGGGCGCAGCCAAGGCAGCAGGCCGGATTTACGGGCTTCGGCCTGACGCTGCACCAGTTGGTGCGAGAAGGTGATCGGTGCTGGCATCAGCACGTCGGTTTCGTTGCTGGCATAGCCGAACATCAGACCCTGGTCACCGGCGCCCTGATCTTCAGGCTTGGCGCGGTCTACACCCTGGTTGATGTCTGGGGACTGCTTGCCGATGATGTTCATCACGCCGCAAGTGGCGCCGTCGAAGCCGACGTCGGAGCTGGTGTAGCCGATATCGCAAATCACATCGCGAACGATCTGTTCCAGGTCGACCCAGGCCGAGGTGGTGACTTCGCCTGCGATGATCGCCACGCCGGTTTTTACCAGCGTCTCGCACGCTACGCGGGCGAACTTGTCTTCAGCAATGATGGCGTCCAGCACAGCATCGGAAATCTGGTCGGCGATTTTATCCGGATGCCCTTCGGACACGGACTCGGAGGTGAAGAGGGAGTATTCGCTCATCTCGATGTTTTCCTGAATTTACCGATGGTGAGTGTCGCCAGTTGGCCGCTGAAAATGGCGGACCTGAATCTGGAAACCATTACGTAAGCCTACATAGAGGCTTTCCCCGGGAACGAGTCCCGCAGCGGTGGCCCAACGGGCCAAGTCGTCCTGTTCAAACCCCAACCAAAGATCACCGCAGGCCTCCCTGGCCCAACTCTGGTTGTGGCTGCATAACTCTGTCACGAGCAGGCTACCACCGGGTTGCAGCAGGCCAGCCATGTGCTTGAGCGCATCGGCCGGTGCGGCAAAGTGGTGCAGCACCATGTTCAGTACCACGCAATCGGCCTGCAGGCTGACGCCTGTCAGTGCATCGGCCAGTTGCAAGCTGACGTTAGCCAGCGTTTCACGTTCACACACCTGGCGTGCCAGCTCGAGCATGGCCGGGCTGTTGTCCAAAGCCGTCACATGATTGAAGCGGCGCGCCAGTTCCGGCAGGAAAGCGCCGTCGCCGGGACCGACTTCGATGGCGGTGGCGCCTTCGTTGAAGCTCAGCTTGTCGAGCAGGGCCACAACGCTTTCGCGGTACTGTGGCAAGCCGGCAATCAAATCCTGCTGGGCGCGAAACTTCTCCGCCACCCGAGCGAAAAAATCCTGACTGGCCGCTGCTCGCTGGCCATGGACCTGACCGATCCGTGACTGCACGTCGGCAGGCAGGGTCAGGATATCCACTTCGTCGAGCAGCGCGGCGTGCAGCTTGCCGCCCAATTGCTCGGTATGCGGCAGGGCGCGGCGATAGAAGATCGCGTTGCCCTCGCGGCGAGTTGCCACCAGACCAGCCTGGGCCAACACCTTGAGGTGATGGCTCATGCCCGACTGGCCGATGCCGAAGATCTGTGCCAACTCCAGTACGCCAAACGAATCGTTGGCGAGCGCGCGCAGTACATTCAAACGCAGCGGATCGCCGCCGGCCTTGCACAGGGCGGCCAGTTCGTCGCAATCGTCATGTTGAATGGAAGGCACGCGCAAGTTCATAGGGCCAGCAGTCTAGTGACGGTAAGTAAGTGTCGCAAGAGCAATATCAAAAAGTTTTGATATTGCTCGATAGATGGCACTTCTCCGGCTGGCCCTCACTCTACAAATGGTCAGCGGAAAGGTTTCACCAGGCGAATGAGAATTTATCCGGTGGAAAAACACGCCCGGATGCTTATCTGTCATTGCCCCAAGCGGGTCGGTGAGGGAAAATGCTCGCCTTTTTTCCGTTTCGTTTTATTCAAACCCTAGGAGATCAGCGATGCCCAGCCGTCGTGAGCGTGCCAACGCCATTCGTGCCCTCAGCATGGATGCCGTGCAAAAAGCCAACAGCGGCCATCCCGGTGCCCCGATGGGTATGGCGGATATCGCCGAAGTACTGTGGCGTGACTACCTGAAGCACAACCCGAGCAATCCATCGTTCGCCGACCGTGACCGCTTCGTGCTGTCCAACGGTCACGGTTCGATGCTGATCTACTCGCTGCTGCACCTGACTGGCTATGACCTGTCGATCGAAGACCTGAAAAACTTCCGTCAATTGCACAGCCGCACTCCGGGTCACCCCGAGCTGGGCTACACCCCAGGCGTCGAGACCACCACCGGTCCACTGGGTCAGGGTCTGGCCAACGCAGTGGGTTTTGCCCTGGCGGAAAAAGTGTTGGCGGCGCAGTTCAACCGTCCCGGCCATAACATTGTCGATCACCATACCTACGTGTTCCTGGGTGATGGCTGCATGATGGAAGGCATTTCCCATGAAGTTGGATCGCTGGCCGGCACACTGGGCCTCGGCAAGCTGATTGCCTTCTACGATGACAACGGTATTTCCATCGACGGCGAAGTCGAAGGCTGGTTCACCGACGACACACCCAAGCGCTTTGAGGCCTACAACTGGCAGGTGATCCGCAATGTCGACGGTCACGATCCTGAAGAGATCAAGACTGCCATCGAGACGGCGCGTAAAAGTGCACAGCCAACGCTGATCTGCTGCAAGACCACCATCGGTTTCGGTTCGCCGAACAAGCAAGGCAAGGAAGACTGCCACGGTGCTCCGCTGGGTGACGCGGAAATCGCCTTGACCCGTGCGGCGCTGAAGTGGAATCACGGTCCTTTCGAAATCCCGGCCGACATCTATGCCGAGTGGGACGCCAAGGAAGCCGGCCGCGCTGCCGAAGCCGAGTGGGATCAGCGTTTTGCTGCCTATTCCGCTGCTTTCCCGACCGAAGCCAATGAGCTGATTCGTCGCCTGAGCGGCGAGCTGCCGGCTGATTTCAGCGACAAGGCCGATGCCTACATCGCGGAAGTGGCCGCCAAGGGCGAAACCATCGCCAGCCGCAAGGCCAGCCAGAACACCCTGAACGCCTTCGGCCCGCTGCTGCCTGAATTCCTGGGCGGCTCGGCCGACCTGGCCGGTTCCAACCTGACCCTGTGGAAAGGTTGCAAAGGTGTCACCGCAGAAGACGCGAGCGGCAACTACATGTATTACGGCGTTCGTGAGTTCGGCATGACCGCGATCATGAACGGCGTTGCCCTTCACGGTGGCCTGGTGCCTTACGGCGCGACTTTCCTGATGTTCATGGAATACGCCCGTAACGCGGTGCGCATGTCGGCGCTGATGAAGCAGCGTGTGATCCACGTCTACACCCACGACTCCATCGGCCTGGGCGAAGACGGCCCGACGCACCAGCCGATCGAGCAACTGACGAGCCTGCGCAGCACGCCTAACCTGGACACCTGGCGTCCAGCCGACGCCGTTGAATCGGCGGTGAGCTGGAAGTCTGCGCTGGAGCGCAAGGATGGCCCGTCGGCGCTGATCTTCTCGCGTCAGAACCTGCAACACCAACCCCGTGATGCCGGCCAGATCGCCGATATCGCCCGTGGTGGTTATGTGCTCAAGGACTGCGCCGGCGAGCCGGAGCTGATCCTGATCGCCACCGGTTCCGAAGTCGGCCTGGCCGTTCAGGCCTGTGACAAACTGACTGAGCAAGGCCGCAAGGTGCGTGTGGTTTCCATGCCTTGCACCAGCGTGTTCGATGCCCAGGACGCCAGCTACAAGCAAGCAGTCCTGCCGTTGCAGGTGGGTGCCCGTATCGCCATCGAAGCTGCTCACGCGGACTTCTGGTACAAGTACGTGGGCCTGGAAGGTCGCGTCATCGGCATGACCACCTACGGCGAGTCGGCTCCTGCTTCGGCGTTGTTCGAAGAGTTCGGTTTCACCCTGGACAACATCCTGGGTCAGGCTGAAGAGCTGCTGGAAGACTGATCCAGAAAGTGTGGTGCCTGAACTGGCGCCGTCGCGGGCAAGCCCGCTCCTACAGGGGATTACACAGGACCTGTAGGAGCGGGCTTGCCCGCGATAGCGATCGGTCAGGCACCACAGTACTGACGGATTCACCACGGTAATCGAGAACCCCATGCCTCAACCGCGTCCCTACAAAGTTGCACTCAACGGCTACGGCCGGATTGGTCGTTGCGTCTTGCGTGCGTTGTTCGAACGAGGCGAGAAGGCTGGGTTCGAGATTGTCGCGATCAACGATCTGGCCGACATGGCCAGCATCGAATACCTGACACGCTTCGATTCCACTCACGGGCGTTTTCCCGGCGAGGTGAAGGTCGATGGCGATTGTCTGCATATCAATGGCGACTGCGTGAAGGTCCTGCGCAGTGCCACCCCCGAAGGGATCGATTGGGCGTCGTTGGGCGTCGATCTGGTGCTGGAGTGCTCCGGCGCTTACAACTCCCGCGAGGATGGCCAGCGTTTCCTGGACGCCGGCGCGCCTCGTGTGCTGTTTTCCCAACCGATGGCCAGTGAGACGGATGTCGACGCCACCATCGTCTACGGGGTGAACCAGGATTGCCTGACCGGGCAAGAGCTGCTGGTATCCAACGCATCCTGCACCACCAATTGCGGCGTGCCGCTGTTGCGGTTGCTGGACCAGGCCATTGGTCTGGAGTACGTGTCGATCACCACCATTCACTCGGCGATGAACGATCAACCCGTCATCGACGCCTATCACCACGAAGACCTGCGTCGCACCCGCTCGGCGTTCCAGTCGGTGATCCCGGTGTCCACTGGTCTGGCACGAGGCATTGAGCGCCTGCTGCCGGAACTTGCCGGGCGAATTCAGGCCAAAGCCGTACGCGTACCGACGGTGAATGTATCGTGCCTGGATATCACGATGCAGACCGTCAGCGACACCGACGCCGACGAGGTCAACCGGATACTGCGCGAGGCCGCCACCAGCGGCCCCCTCAAGGGCCTCCTGGCCTACACCGAGTTGCCTCACGCCAGTTGTGATTTTAACCATGACCCACATTCGGCGATCGTCGATGCCAGTCAGACCCGCGTTTCCGGCCCACGGCTGGTGAACATCCTGGCCTGGTTCGACAACGAATGGGGTTTTGCCAACCGAATGCTGGATGTTGCAGAGCATTATCTGCAGACAGCCGGCGCTCCAAAACACTGCTCTGCAAACCAGTAGGAAATGCGACCCATGACCGTGTTGAAGATGACCGACCTCGATCTGCAAGGTAAGCGCGTACTGATCCGCGAAGACCTCAACGTCCCAGTCAAGGACGGTGTAGTCACCAGCGATGCGCGAATCCTGGCTTCGCTGCCGACCATCAAGCTGGCCCTGGAAAAAGGCGCGGCGGTGATGGTCTGCTCGCACCTTGGCCGTCCGACCGAAGGCGAGTTCTCGGCCGAAAACAGCCTCAAGCCTGTCGCTGACTACCTGAGCCGCGCGCTGGGTCGTGACGTGCCGCTGGTGGCCGATTACCTGGGCGGCGTGGACGTCAAGGCCGGCGACATCGTGCTGTTCGAAAACGTGCGCTTCAACAAGGGCGAGAAAAAGAACGCCGACGAGCTTGCCCAGCAATACGCTGCCCTGTGCGACGTTTTTGTGATGGACGCCTTCGGCACCGCTCACCGTGCCGAGGGCTCGACCCACGGCGTGGCCAAGTTCGCCAAGGTTGCCGCTGCAGGTCCGTTGCTGGCCGCTGAGCTGGATGCCCTGGGCAAGGCGCTGGGCGCTCCCGCCAAGCCAATGGCCGCGATCGTTGCCGGCTCCAAGGTCTCGACCAAGCTCGACGTACTCAACAGCTTGAGCCAGATTTGCGACCAGTTGATCGTCGGTGGCGGCATCGCCAACACGTTCCTGGCGGCTGCCGGTCACCCGGTCGGCAAGTCCCTGTACGAGCCGGACCTGCTGGACACTGCCCGCGCCATCGCGGCCAAGGTCAGTGTGCCGTTGCCGGTGGATGTCGTGGTTGCCAAGGAATTCGCTGAAAGCGCTACGGCCACCGTCAAGCTGATCGCCGACGTGGCGGCCGATGACATGATCCTGGATATCGGTCCGCAGACGGCGGCAAATTTCGCTGAGCTGCTGAAATCGTCCAGGACCATTTTGTGGAACGGTCCGGTTGGCGTGTTCGAGTTCGACCAGTTCGGCAACGGTACCAAGGTGCTGGCCCAGGCCATCGCGGACAGCGCGGCATTCTCCATCGCGGGTGGCGGTGACACACTGGCGGCCATCGACAAGTATGGCGTTGCCCAGCAGATTTCCTACATTTCCACCGGTGGTGGTGCGTTCCTCGAGTTCGTCGAAGGCAAAGTGCTGCCGGCGGTCGAAGTCCTGGAAAGCCGTGCCAAGGCCTGAGGTCATTGAGTTGACCAGGCAAGGGAGTGTTCACATGGTCAGGTTGCTTGCGCTGTTGATGGTTGCAGGTTCGCTGGCGGCGTGCGGGAGTAACCCCAAGGCTGCGCCCGAACCCGCACCGCAAGCGGTGGACAAGGGCTGCTACCAGGCTGACTGGCAGGCGGAAACCAACCCGGTGCTCAACAAGCGTTCCGGGCCTGATGGCCTGGACAAATACGAAACTCAGACCCCCGCCAAGGAACGTGGTTGCCCTTGACGGGTCTGATTCCTTACTCGGGGCTGGCGGCGTGTGCCGTTGGTCGAGGAACACGGATGAAAGGTTTTATCGCCATTACGGCGCTGGCACTGCTGGCGGGCTGCTCGAATTTTGACCTGTTCAAGAGCGCCGAACCTGCGGGCAACTGGACCACCTGGACCTGTGACAGCCAGGCCCAGGTGCTCTGGCGTTTCACTGACGACAGCCGCAAGGCCGTCGATGTGCGCCTCGGCGGTGCCGATCAGGTGTATCGCCTGAAGGAAGAGCCGGGTGCGTCGGGTGTACTGTACAGCAACGACATGCTGGCGTTTCACATGAAAGGTGAGGAAGGCCTGGTTTACTGGGTCGCCACCAATGATTTGATTGGCCGTGGTTGCAAGGCGCAATAAGGCCCTGCGCCATACCTGTAGGAGCGAGCATGCTCGCGATGGTCGTCAACGATAACGTTGGCTGCCTGACACCCCGCGGTGACAGGTCTTCCATCGCGAGCATGCTCGCTCCTACAGGGTTTCATTGAATTTGCGTTGCACCAGACCGGCCAACCCCCGATCTGCAAAAACTTGAATAGCCGCCGCCGCTCCGGCAGGCTGGCACGATTAACGACCCAAACCGGGAGAGAGAGACACAATGGCACTTATCAGCATGCGCCAGATGCTGGACCACGCAGCCGAGTTCGGCTACGGCGTTCCAGCCTTCAACGTCAACAACCTTGAGCAGATGCGCGCCATCATGGAAGCCGCTGACAAGACTGACTCTCCGGTGATCGTCCAGGCTTCGGCCGGTGCTCGCAAATACGCCGGTGCGCCGTTTCTGCGTCACCTGATCCTGGCGGCAATCGAAGAATTCCCGCACATCCCGGTGTGCATGCACCAGGACCACGGCACCAGCCCTGACGTCTGCCAGCGCTCCATTCAGTTGGGCTTCAGCTCGGTGATGATGGACGGTTCCCTGGGCGAAGACGGCAAGACCCCGACCGATTACGACTACAACGTACGTGTTACCCAGCAAACCGTTGCCATGGCCCATGCCTGCGGCGTTTCGGTAGAAGGCGAACTGGGTTGCCTGGGTTCCCTGGAAACCGGCATGGCCGGTGAAGAAGACGGCATCGGTGCCGAAGGTGTTCTGGATCACAGCCAGATGCTGACCGACCCGGAAGAAGCGGCCGACTTCGTCAAGCGCACCCAGGTCGACGCCCTGGCCATCGCCATCGGCACCAGCCACGGCGCCTACAAGTTCACCAAGCCGCCTACCGGTGACGTGCTGGCGATCGACCGCATCAAGGAAATCCACAAGCGCATTCCGAACACTCACCTGGTGATGCACGGTTCGTCTTCGGTTCCGCAAGAGTGGCTGGCGATCATCAACCAGTACGGCGGCGACATCAAAGAGACCTACGGCGTGCCGGTTGAAGAAATCGTCGAAGGCATCAAGTACGGCGTGCGCAAGGTCAACATCGACACTGACCTGCGCCTGGCGTCCACCGGTGCGATGCGTCGCCTGATGGCCACCAACCCGAGCGAGTTCGATCCGCGTAAGTTCTTCGGCGCCACCGTGACCGCCATGCGCGACGTGTGCATCGCACGTTACGAAGCGTTCGGCACCGCCGGCAATGCCTCGAAGATCAAGCCGATCTCGCTGGAAGCGATGTACCAGCGTTATCTGAAAGGTGAGTTGAACGCCAAGGTCAACTAAGCCTTCAGCGACTGCTCATGAAAAACCCGCAGAAATGCGGGTTTTTTATGCCTCAAATTTACTTGTCGTGATCGATGTCCAGCTTGCTGAAAGTCACCTTGCCACCTTCGCTCGTGTAGCCGGTGTTGTCCTGCACATAGACGCCTGCCTTGAAGTACAGCGGTTTTACCCGCCAGGTCGCGCTGATTTTGGTATCCCACTGGTAGCCCGCCGCGCTGATGCCGAGGGCGCCGCCGGGGCTCAGGTGAATGAGGTAGGAAAACTCCTGATCCAGTTTCACCCCGGTGGCGATGGTGATCACCCTGCCTTCACTATCATCGGGGCGCATGCGTACCTTGGCGACGATGTTGCCGGCCTTGGTGGCGTCCTTGTATTGGTACTCGACTTTGACCATGGGTTTTTGGCTTTGATAAGCATGAATCTGGCCGATGACGATCTTCCCCGAACTGGGCACCTGGTTGACCGCCAGCGTGGCACGCAGGGAGTTGTCGGCATCGGGGTAGTACCAGTTTTTCAGGGTGCCGTTGCTGTAGGTTTCGCGCAGTTCGGTGCGCGGGAATTTGGCGTTCTCCGTCCGGGTCCCCGTGACGGGCGACCAGAAAAAGAGGGTGCCCGTGTCGGAATGGAAGTATTGATTCTTGTAGCCTGTCACCAGTTTTCGGGTTTCAACTGTGTACGGCGGGCTGCCGACAGGAACACTGAGATTCCAGGATGCAAGGTCAATCATAGCGAAGCTTCCACGGTGTCTGGTTTCGGTACGCACGTGCCAGAAGCTCTAGCACGGGCGTTTGAGCGCGGCCTTTATAATAGTAGTGAACTCTTTTGTTAATGCTGGCCTGACAAATGGATGGCGTCAAAATCCTGTTAAAACGCCATCTTTCCCGTATTTAGCGGGCTGTAGAGGCTACCGTTAGTCGGTAAATGAATGCAGTGGGTAAATGATGGCGTACTGACAGCTTCTGCTTTCGCGGTTCCCGGTCTAGAGTGAACGCATTGTACTGTCCGATTTTCACGAGAAACCGGCCTGACGTCCCTACAAGAGAAGCAGCATGGAATGCGCGCAAACTACGCCAGTTGAAGGCAGCTCAACCCTTTTGATCGTCGATGATTACCCGGAAAACCTGGTCAGTATGCGTGCGTTGTTGCAGCGTCAGGATTGGCAGGTCATTACGGCTGCCTCCGGTTTCGAAGCCCTCAGTCTGTTACTTGAACACGATATCGACCTGGTGCTGCTGGATGTGCAGATGCCGGGTATGGATGGTTTCGAGGTCGCCCGCCTGATGCGCGGCAGCCAGCGAACCCGTCTGACGCCGATCATTTTCCTCACTGCCAACGAGCAATCCAAGGATGCGGTGATCAAGGGCTACGCCAGCGGTGCGGTGGATTACCTGTTCAAACCCTTCGACCCCCAGATACTCAAACCCAAGGTGCAGGCCTTGCTGGAGCACCAGCGCAATCGCCGGGCGTTGCAACGCCTGAGCCATGATCTGGAAGCGGCGCGGGCGTTCAATGCATCGGTGCTGGACAACGCGGCCGAGGGCATTGTGGTGGTTGATGAGGACGGGATGATCCGCTTTGCCAACCCGGCCATGTCGCGGCTGCTCAATGCGACGCAGCAGGATTTGCAAGGCAAGGAGTTTCTTGATTACCTGCAAAAACCGCACATTCCAGTCTGGGCCGATTCCGAGTTGTTCTGCGGTTATAAGCGTGGCGAAACCTTCCGCCTGCATGATGCCTCTCTGCGTACCGCCGCTGGGCAACAGGTGCCCGTGGCGTTGTCTTGTGCGCCGCTACCGGCCGAACAGCGCGCGATGGTGGTAACGGTGCTGGACATGTCGGTGGTGCGCCATCTGCACCAGCAACTGGAATTCCAGGCCGTCACCGACCCGTTGACTGGCCTGCTCAATCGCCGGGGTTTCTACCAGACGGTGGAAAACCTGCTGGTGCGCGGCGAGCGCTCCGAGCGTGCGTGGGTTTTGTTGTACCTGGATCTCGATGGCTTCAAGCGGGTCAACGATTGCCTCGGTCATGACGCCGGCGACCGGGCGCTGCGCTGGGTTTCCGAGCAACTGAAGACCTGCTTGCGGCCTGTCGACATTCTTGCGCGCATGGGCGGTGACGAATTCACGGCGCTGCTGGACCTGGAGTTTCCCGAGCAAGCGGCGAAGATTGCCGAGAAAATCATCGAGCGTGTGTCCGTCTGTCAGCAGATCGACGGCCTGGACATCGCACTGGGCGCCAGTATTGGCATTGCCACGTTCCCGGACTGCGGGTCCAACCTCGATGGTTTGCTGCGAGCGGCCGACATCGCCATGTACGAGGCCAAGCGTGCAGGTCGCCAGCAATATCGGTTCTATGACCACGACATGAACGGCCGGGCGCGCTCACGGTTGATGCTCGAAGAAAGCGTGCGCACGGCCATCGAAAACCGGGATTTCAACCTGGTGTATCAGCCGCAGGTGGCCATCGGGGGCGGACGGATTCGTGGTTTCGAGGCGCTGCTGCGCTGGCAGCACCCGAGTGTCGGTGACGTACCTCCTGGGCTGTTCATGCCCTTGCTGGAGGAGGCACGTTTGATCAGCCGCCTGAGCACCTGGATCTATGAGCGTAGCGCCGGGCAACGTAAGGCCTGGGAAACCCTGTTCGGCGAGGATTTGGTGTTGGGCGTCAGCTTGAGCAGCACGCAGTTCGGCATGCCCAACCTGGTGACCGAGCTGCGCCTGGTGTTGGAGCGTCATGATTTGCAGGCGCGCCATCTGGAGGTCGAGGTCACTGAAGAGGCGCTGATGCAAAACCCGGAGGAGACGCGCAAGCAGCTGCGGTTGCTGCGAAACCTGGGGGTGCGCGTGGCTTTGGATGACTTCGGTTCCGGGCCTTGCTCGCTGTCGCATCTGCGCGATCTGGAGCTGGACACACTCAAGCTCGACCGCCACGTGATCGCCCGCTTGCCTGGCTCACCTCGAGATGCGGCACTGGTACACAATGTGATCGGCCTGTGCAGGGAATACGGGATTCTGGTGATCGCCGAAGGCGTGGAAACCGTCGAGCAGTATGAGTGGCTGCGCGCCAATGGCTGCGAGTACGTGCAAGGTTTCCTGGTGGCACATCCGATGGTCGCCGAGGACGCCGCAGGCTTTGCGCAACCCTTCGACTGGAGCGCGCTGACGGACTGAATTCGCTACACTGGCGGCCTGTCCGTAATTGATACCCTGCGCTGCGATGACTCCCTTGAAGTACCTACAGGCCTATCCTGCTGCGTTGCAGGAGCAGGTGCGCCAGCTGATCACGGAGGATCGCCTGGGCGACTACCTGAGCCGGCGTTACCCGCAAAAGCATGATGTGCAGAGCGACAAGGCGCTGTACACCTATGCCCTGGACCTGAAGCAGGCCCACCTGCGTAATGCCCCGGCCATCGACAAGGTGCTGTTCGACAATCGCCTGGATCTGACGCACCGCGCGTTGGGCCTGCACACCACGATCTCCCGGGTGCAGGGGGGCAAGCTCAAGGCCAAGAAGGAAATTCGCGTCGCCTCACTGTTCAAGGAAGCGCCCGCCGAGTTTCTCAAAATGATCGTGGTGCATGAGCTGGCGCACTTCAAGGAGTCGGATCACAACAAGGCGTTCTACAAGTTGTGCGAGCACATGTTGCCGGGGTACCACCAGGTCGAGTTCGACTTGCGGGTGTACCTGACGTGGCGGGAAATGCAGTAACCAAGGGGTGTGGGGATGGACGTGAGCAAGACCAAGAGCAGCTTCTATCGCCGTCTGTATGTGGCGTATCTGATCGACAGCGGTTTGGCCAGCAGTGTGCCGGCCCTGACCGACGTGACTGGCATGCCCCGGCGCACGGCCCAGGACACCATCGCCGCGTTGGCGGACCTGGACATTGTGTGCGAGTTCGAGCAGGAAGAGGGCGCGCGTAACCACGCCGGACGCTACCGTATTCGCGATTGGGGGGCGATTGATCGGGGGTGGATCGAGCGCAATCTGCGGCAGATCAAGGCGGTGTTGGAATACCCGTGATGGTTGTGGGGCCTGGTCTGGCCCCATCGCGGGCAAGCCCGCTCCCACAGGGGCGACGTGTACTTTGTGGGAGCCTGCTCGCGAGATGTTACTCAGGACCGCCGCATGCCTATGTGTGGAATCCCGTCCTCCAGGTACTGCTCGCCCGCCACCTCAAACCCGTAGCGCCCGTAATACCCCTGCAAATGCGCCTGGGCCGACAGGTAGATCGGCATATCCGGCCAGTGCTTTTGTGCCTGTTTCAAGGCCTGGGCGATCAGCTCATGACCCAGCCCCTGGCCGCGATAATCAGGCGCCGTGATCACCCGCCCGATGACCACATCGCCGCCCTGTAGTTGCGGGTCGAGCAAGCGCAGGTAGGCCGCCAGCCGATCTGTGTCCCAAGCCATCAGGTGGAAGGTGTCCCCTTCCAGGTCCTGGCCGTCGATGTCCTGATACAGGCATTTCTGTTCCACCACGAACACGTCAGCGCGCAATTGCAAAATGGCGTACAGCTGCTCCTTGCCCAGATCGCTGTGATGTTTGCAGACCCAATCGATTGTCATCTTTGCGTTTTCCTTCACTCAGTGCTTGCGATACTAAGCGTCTGGAAGAGGGATGTCTGTATGGCGGAGAAATCTGTGACAAAGTCCAAAATGCCATCATTCATTTCGCGCGCAGTTGTCTTCTTTGTGTAATCTGGGATTGAAGCTGTGCAGCGATTTCGATGAGCTAAGGTTAGTACCTGGTGTGCCGGTAAGGGACCGTCGAGTTTTGGTTGAAAACACGTGGGCAACCTGCCCGCTAAGGATTTTCGAGCATGCCGCGATTGAATCGAGCGTGGGCCTTGATGGCTTGGTTGTTGCTGACCCAAAACGCGGCCGCTGAGAAGCTGCGACTGGTCGCCGACACCTGGCCACCCTTTACCGACGCTACGCTGGTCAACGGCGGACTGGCCACCGATATAGTCGCCACCGCGCTGGCCCGCGCCGGCTTCGCCAGCGAGTTTGAGCAGGTGCCCTGGGCGCGTGCGCTGATGGGGATTGGAGAGGGGCGCTACGACGTGCTGGTGAATGCCTGGTACGCCGAGGAACGCACCAAGCTGGGGCAGTTCTCCGCCGAATACCTGATCAATCGCGTGCGCTTCCTGAAGCGCAAGGATGCCCCGATCGAATTCGATAACCTTCAACAACTGCACATGTACCCGATTGCCGTGGTGCGCGGTTATGCCTATTCGCCGGCGTTCGAGAACGATCCGTCGCTGCAAAAAGTCCCTGTGCACAGCTTTGCCATGGCGGTGCGCATGGTCGCCGCCGACCGGGTCAAGCTGACTCTGGAGGACGAATACGTTGCGCGTTACTACCTGGCTCGCGAATCAGCCAAGGTGCGCAACGCCGTGGAATTCCTGCCCAAGCCCCTGAGCGAAAACAGCCTGCACATTCTGGTCAGCCTGAAAAACCCCCAGCATGAGCAGATTGTTGCCGGGTTCGATCGCGCAATTGCCGGGATGAAGGCCGATGGCAGTTATGCGCGGTTGTTGAAGCAGCATGGGATGTAGGCATTAGCTTCAAGCTGCAAGCTGCAAGCTGCAAGTTTCGAGCTTCAAGTCATGGGGTTTCGCTGGTGTCTTTGATCAGGTGTGCTGCCAACGTGCGTAGCGGCCCCAGTTGTCGGCAGATCAGCGCCAGTTGGGTTTGTACCAGCCGCTGGCCTTCGTCGATCTCATCCGGCATCTGTTCCAGTTCGTTGGCCATGGCTTCTTCTTCATCGCTCTGAATCGCGATGGGCATTTTGCTGGTCAGTCCTTGTGCGATTTCATCGATGCTGCTCGCCAGTTTCACTCCTGCACCTTCGATCAGGTGCTCACGCACTTCCGCTGGCAATTGGGTTTCCCGGTGGGCGCCCAGCCCTGAGAGATAGCTGAGCAAGGTGTGCGACAACACCAGAAAGCGGAATCCTATATCGGCCTCCTTACGGAAATGCCCAGGCTCCATCAGCATGTTGGCCAGCGTCGTCGACAGCGCCGCATCGGCGTTGTGGGCGTTGCGTCGGGCCAGGCGATAGGCGAGGTCGTCGCTTTTGCCGGCGGCGTATTGCTGCATGATCTGGCGCAGGTAGATGCTGTTGCAGGTCAGCGTGTTGGCCAGCACCTTGTTCAGGCGTCGGCCCTGCCAGTCTGGCAGGAACAGGAACACCGCGAGGCCGGCGATCAGGCTGCCCAGCAGGGTATCGAACAGGCGAGGCAGGAAAAGTCCGTAGCCGTCGCCCACCTGATTGAAGCAGAACAGCACCATCAGGGTGATAGCGGCGGTGGCGAGGGTGTAATGGGTGGTGCGGCTGATAAAGAACACCACCCCGGCAACGATGGCGATGCACGACTGCACCAGCGGGTTGGGGAACAGGTCGAACAGCGCCCAGGCCACGGTCAGGCCGATGGCGGTGCCGATGATCCGCTGCCCGAGCTTGCGTCGCGTGGCACCGTAGTTCGGCTGGCAGACGAAGAGGGTGGTGAGGATGATCCAGTAACCCTGGGAAGGGTGTATCAAGTGCACCATGCCGTAGCCGATGCTCAAGGCCAGGGGCAACCGCAGGGCGTGGCGAAACAGCAGCGACGTGGGTGTCAATTGCGTGCGCAGGCGAACCCACACGTCCTTGAGGTTACGCGGCGAACGGTCGAGCAGGCTGCTGTCGCTGGCGTCGGCGAGGGCGTCGGGGTTGCTGGCGTCGCTGAGCAGGCGATCCATGGTGCCAAGGTTGGCGGCCAGCGCGCGCAAGGATCGCAGCAATCCACGCCAGGCCGGGTTGCTCTGGATGCGCAGGTGTTCGAGTGAAGCGTGCAGGTCGCCCAAGGCCTCGGCGAAACTGGCGTCGTAGATGAACGGCTGGCGCATCTGGATCGACTCGGCCAAGGCGCGGCAGGCCTTGCCTTGCTGGCGCAGCAGGCGCTGGCAGCGGAACAGCACGTCGCTGTGGAAAAATGCTTCGGCCAGGGCGTTATACGGATAGTGCGAGGAACTGGCGCGTTCGTGAATGTCCTGGGCGAGGAAATAGAGTTTCAGGTAACGGCTGACTTTCGAGCCTGGCCGGCCGTTGCCGACCCGGTGCAGGATGATTTCCTTGGCGGCGTTCAGCGCGGCGACCACCCGGCCATTTTGCTGGGCGAGTTCCAGCCGGCGCGCTTCCACGTCCATCCCCCGGACCGGTTCGAGCAGCGACGATTTGAGCTTGAGGTAAAAGCCCAGCTCCCGGAACAGACGCGCCAGGCTTTGCTGGACGGGCTGGTTGGAAAACAGCGCCTGCCACAACACCGAGAGCAGGCCATACCACGCCGCCCCCGCGACCAGCAGCATCGGTTCATGCCAGAAATCGGTGACCGCACCACCGCGCTGGTCCACGCCGATCATGGTGTAGACCGACAGAATCAACGTGCCGGAAGCGATCGCTCCGTAACGCTCGCCCAGCGCGCCCAGCATGGTCAGGCCGAAACCGGCGAGGGCCAGGGCAACGACAAAAATGATCGGGTAGGGGAACAGCAATTCGACCGACAGCGCGGCGATGGTGAAACACACCAGCGTCACCGCCAGCGAGTTGAGGCGGCCTTGCCAGCTATCATCGGTCTCGGCCAGGGCGCAGGCGATGATGCCGAGGAACAACGGAATCAGCAGGCCCATTTCATCCTGATACCAGCACAGCGCCATGCTGCCGGTCAGGGCGATGAATACCCGCACGCTGTAGCTGAATTTATCCAGCGCCCAGATACGACGCAGAGACTGACGAAGAGGGGTCGATGACATGAAGTGCGAAGGCCTTCCGAGGCAATGCCGCTAAATTGAGCCACTAATGACGTCGGCGCAATGGCGCCGATCACATGTGACAGCAAAATCTGTTCCTTATCCCTGCATCGCGTCACCCCCCACTGTAGGAGCGAGCATGTCGAGGCGTCGAACCGTCGCGATGGTCGTCAACGATAACGCTGGCTGTCTGACGCCCAGCGGTGTTCTTTTTCCATCGCGAGCATGCTCGCTCCTACAGGGGGGATGCGCTCAATCAGACGTACTGCGCAGCCGCATAGCCCGAGGCCCAGGCCCACTGGAAGTTGAAGCCACCCAGGTGCCCGGTGACATCCAGGACCTCGCCGATGAAATACAGGCCTGGGCTTTTAAGCGACTCCATGGTCTTGGACGACACCTCGTTGGTGTTCACGCCGCCCAGGGTCACCTCGGCCGTGCGATAGCCTTCGGTGCCCGCCGGCACGACTTTCCAGCTCGCCAGTTTCTGCGCAATGTCGGCCATTTCGGCGTGGGTGTACTGCTTCATCGGCTTGGATGCGAACCAGTTGTCCGCCAGCAGATTGGCCATCTTCTTGGTGAAAATCTCACCGAGCAGGGTCTTCAGCTCGCTGTTCGGGCGTTCGGCTTGCTGTTGTTGCAGCCAGCCCGGCACGTCGTGGTCAGGCAACAGATTGATTTCAACCGTGTCGCCTGGCTGCCAGAACGAGGAAATCTGCAGAATCGCCGGACCGCTGAGGCCGCGATGGGTGAACAGTATGTTTTCGCGAAAGCTCTGATCGTTGCAGCTCACCAGGCAATCCACCGAGGTCCCGGACAGCTCGCTGCACAACGCCTTGAGCTGGTCGGTGATGGTGAACGGCACCAGGCCGGCGCGGGTGGGGAGCAATTCGTGACCGAATTGTTTGGCCACCTGATAACCGAAACCCGTGGCGCCCAGGGTCGGAATCGACAGGCCGCCGGTGGCGATCACCAGTGATTGGCACGTCACCTGGCCGAGGGTGGTGTCCAGCAGGTAGCCGCGCTCCAGCTTCTCGATGCTCTGGATCGAAGTATCCAGGTGCAGGCTGACGCCGGCCTGGTCGCACTCGCTGAGCAGCATTTCGAGGATGTCGCTGGATTTGTTATCGCAGAACAACTGCCCGAGTTTTTTCTCGTGGTAGGGCACGCCATGCTTGGCAACCATCCCGATGAAGTCCCACTGGGTATAGCGGGCCAGGGCGGACTTGCAGAAATGTGCGTTCTGCGAGAGGAAATTGCCAGGTTCGGTGTACATGTTGGTGAAGTTGCAGCGGCCACCGCCCGACATCAGGATTTTCTTGCCGGCCTTGTTCGCATGGTCGAGCAACAGCACCTGACGCCCACGTCCGGCGGCGGTCAGTGCACACATCAACCCTGCGGCGCCTGCGCCAATGATCACGACTTCGGTAGAGCGCAAAACGGTGTCCTCTTCATTCACCACAAAACAACACGTACACACAAAACAAACTGTGGGAGCGGGCTTGCCCGCGATGAGGTCGGCACATCCCGCAAAGTAGCTGTCTGTCAGGCCGTCATCGCGGGCAAGCCCGCTCCCACAGGGAATGCGGTCAGGTCTTAAAGGATCCGCACCCGCAACGAACGGCCCTTGATCTTGCCGTCATTCAGGCGCTGCAAGGCCTGTTTGGCGACGCCGCGTTCCACCGCGACGTAGGCCTGGAAATCGAAGATCGCGATTTTGCCGACCTGTGCGCCGGGAATGCCGGCGTCACCGGTCAGTGCACCCAGGATGTCGCCCGGACGCACCTTGTCCTTGCGCCCGGCGGCGATGCACAAGGTGCTCATCTGTGGCAGCAGGGGGCCGCCGCCCTTGGCGGTCAGGTTGTCCACCTGGTCCCAGGTCAATGGCGACTTCTGCAGTGCTTCGATGGCCTGCGCGCGCTGTGCTTCGGCAGGTGCCACCAGACTGATAGCCAGCCCCTTCTCACCGGCACGGCCGGTACGGCCCACGCGGTGGATGTGGATTTCCGAATCGCGGGCCAGCTCGACGTTGATCACCATGTCCAACGAATCGATGTCCAGGCCGCGGGCAGCGACGTCAGTGGCCACCAGCACCGAGGTGCTTCGGTTGGCGAACATTGCCAGCACCTGGTCGCGGTCACGTTGTTCCAGGTCGCCATGCAGGCCGACCGCGGAGATGCCCTTGGCGGTCAGGTGGTCGACGGTTTCCTGTACCTGCTGCTTGGTGAAGCAGAACGCTACGCAGGATGCCGGGCGGAAGTAGCCAAGCACCTTGGTCACCGCGCTCATGCGCTCTTCTGGAGAAATCTCGTAGAAGCGCTGCTCGATCTGCGAGTCGTCATGGAACGCCTCGGCCTTGACCTGCTGCGGGTTGCGCATGAACTTCGCTGCCAGTTGCTTGATGCCGACCGGGTAGGTGGCGGAGAACAACAGGGTCTGGCGACGCTCCGGGGCTTGCATGATGATTTCTTCGATGGAGTCGTAGAAACCCATGTCGAGCATGCGATCGGCTTCGTCGAGGATCAGCGTGTTCAGGCCATGCAGCACCAGCGAACCCTTGCGCAGGTGCTGCTGGATGCGGCCCGGCGTGCCCACGATGATGTGCGCGCCGTGCTCCAGGGAGGCAATCTGCGGACCCAGGGACACGCCGCCGCACAGGGTCAGGACCTTGATGTTGTCTTCGGCGCGGGCCAGGCGACGGATTTCCTTGGCGACCTGGTCGGCCAGCTCGCGGGTCGGGCACAGGATCAGTGCCTGGCAACCGAAGTAGCGTGGGTTGATCGGGTTGAGCAGGCCGATGCCGAAGGCAGCGGTCTTGCCGCTGCCGGTCTTGGCCTGGGCGATCAGGTCCATCCCCTTGAGGATCACCGGCAAGCTCTGCGCCTGGATCGGCGTCATCTGGGCATAACCGAGGGATTCGAGGTTAGCCAGCATGGCGGCAGACAGCGGCAGAGTATTAAATTCGGTGGCAATGGTGGTCACGGGACGGGCCTGCAAAACAAAATGTCGCGCAGTGTACCAGTCCCGCCCACACTACCTGCAAATTCTGGACGAATAGCCTTTGGCCGCCATGCTCGCTCAGTGGTCGATATCGTGCTCGCGATTGACCACCCGGCGCCCGTCGTTGGGCGATAGCTGGGAAAAGATCGTCGCCGCGAGCATTGCCATGATGCCAACCGTGACGAATGTCAGTTGGAATGCGCCCAGCACCGTGTCCACACCGTCATTGCCGACTTGCGCTGTAAACCCGCCCAGCAATGCGCCCGCGCAGGCCACGCCCAGGCTCAGGGACAATTGCGCAACCACCGACAGCAGGCTGTTGCCGCTGCTGGCGCTGGCATCATCGAGGTCGATCAGGGTCACGGTGTTCATTGCAGTGAACTGCAACGAGTTGATCGCCCCCAACACCGCAAGCATGCCCAGCAGCAGCCAGTAGGGCGTCTGCTCGCTGACCAGGCCCATGCTCGCCAGCATCAGGCCCAGCGCCAGGGTGTTGCCGGTCAGAACGATGCGATAGCCCAGGCGCTCGATCATCGGCCGTGCGACCGACTTGGCGACCATCGCTGCGGCAGCCAGCGGCAGCATGCTCATCCCGGCCTGGGACGGCGAGTACCCGAGCGCCACTTGCAGCAGCAACGGCACCAGGAACGGTAGGGCCCCGCTGCCCAGGCGGGCAAACAGATTGCCGAGAATGCCGACGGCGAACGTTCGGGTCTTGAACAGCGACGGCGAGAACAAAGGATTATCAATGTGCCCGGCTCGCAGCCAGTAAGCCGCCAGGCACGCCATGCCGCCAAACAGCAGCAACATCACTCGCAAGTGCGGCAGGTGCAGCTCGCCCAAACCTTCCATGGCGATGGTGATCAGAATCATCGCCGCACCGAACAGCAGAAAACCGAGGCCGTCGAAGCGGGTACGTTCACTGCCGCGCAGGTCGGGGATGAATTTCCACACGGCGTAGCAACCGATGGCGCCGACCGGCAGGTTGATGAGGAAGATCCAGTGCCAGGTCAAGTACTCGACCATCCAGCCACCCATGGTCGGGCCGATCAAGGGGCCGAGCAGGCCCGGGATGGTGATGAAGCCCATGATCCGCACCAGTTCCGAGCGCGGGTAAGCGCGCAGTACCACCAGCCGCCCAACCGGCAGCATCAGTGCGCCTCCCAGGCCCTGGATCACCCGGGCGCCAATCAGCATGCTCAGACTGCTCGACAGGGCGCAGAGCAGTGAGCCGATGCTGAACAGCAGGATGGCGCCAAAGAAGATTTTCTTGGTGCCAAAGCGGTCGGCAATCCAGCCCGAAGCGGGGATCAGCAAGGCGACCGTGAGCATGTAGGCGATGATCACGCCCTGCATGCGCAAGGGGTCTTCCGCCAGGTCGCGGGCCATGGCCGGCAGGGCGGTGTTGAGAATGGTCCCGTCCAGGGACTGCATGAAGAATGCAATCGCCACCACCCACGGCAACCAGCGGGCAGTGACAGCATCGAGAGCGGGGCGGTTGGGCATGGGGCCTCTTTTGAATGGTCGGGTAACCAGAAACTGTGGGAGCGGGCAAGCCCGCTCCCACAGTTTCTGTGTTTACAAGGTCAAGGTCAGTTTGCTCACCAACGCCCCCGGCAACAACGCCGAATCCGTTGCCCGCTGACTATAGGTGCTCGCTGACAGCAGTAGTTCCCGCTCCTGGGTCAGCGCTTCCAGTTGTGAGCCGAGCAGACTGAAGGCGCTGTCATCGAAACGCATGGTGCTGACGGGCGCCTGGATCTTGCCATTCTCCACCCAGAATGTCGCAAAGCGGGTCATGCCGGTCATGCGGGCACCCGGTTGATCCGAGTAGTTGAGGTACCACAGGTTGCTGATGTACAGGCCCGTGCCCAGTTGTTTGAGAACGTCTGCGTCAGGCAGCGTTCCGGCGGCCATGTTCAAGGCACTCGGTGCTTCGTAGCCGCTGGCGCCGTTGGCTGTCAGGCCGTATTCGGCGGCGCTGCGTGAACTCACCAGTTGCGCGTCGGCCCGACCTTGGGTGATCAGTTTCAGATCGCTGCGCGGATAACCTTCGCCAGAGAATGCCGGGCTCAACGAACCGCTGACCCGCTCATCGATGGACACCAGCGGGCTGAACGACTGGTCGCCGGCATAGAGTTTCTGCAACGGGCTGCTTTTGCTGGCGATCGACTGCGCCGAGAAACCACCCCAGCTCAACAAACCCATGATTTCTTCCAGCGCGGCGGGCGCCAGGTAGGCGCGGTATTGTCCGGGTGCCAGGGTGCGCAGGGGCCGACCCAGCAGTTCGAGTTGCTCGCGCGCCTGGGAGAAACGTCGGGTGAAGCTGTCAGCGCTCCAGTCGTGCCCGGCATAGCTGGCTTTCACTGCCTGGCCATTTTCATGGAACAGGCTGAAGTCGAAGTTGAAGCTGTTCGCCTGATGCCAGCCGAACGCGCCCGCCGAACTGGCGAAGCCTCGGCTGATCGGGCCTGCCGCATAGAAACCCACCAGATCCAGGCCTACGGCGGCTCGGGTAATCAGGCCAACGACGTGTTCGGTGTCCGGTAGCGGATGCGCCTGCACGTTGTTGCTTTGCCAGCTGTTGTGATTGAGCAGCAAATAAGGGTCCTGCGGTAGCAACGGCAGGGTCTCGCGCAGTTGTTGAAGGCCCTCGGCCAAGCGCTGTTGATCCACCTGCGCCTCACCTGTCAGCGTGATATCGAGGTCGGCATGCCGGCCTTCGCTGATCAGCTTCAATCCGATGCTCGCCTGCTGCACCTGGCCGGCCTGGCGCACTTTTCCATGGTTGAAACGCACGAAGGCTGACGATTCGGCACCATAGCTGAGGGTGAATTGTTCAGGCTCACGAATCGCTTCGCGCAGGCCTTTGACCAGCGCCTTGAACGACTCTGCCTGACTGTTGGCTGGATTGGATAGCGGCATCAGGCTTCTCCCCCGAATACATCAATATGGCTGAACACACAGGCCGGCGACGCGTGGCCGACGCGGATGACCTGGTTGGGCTCGCCCTTGCCGCAGTTCGGAGTGCCCAATACCTGGAAGGTGTCTGCATCGCCAACGGCGCTCAGGCTCTTCCAGAACTGCGCGGAAACGCCCCGGTAATTCGGGTTTTTCACCACACCCTTGAGTTCGCCATTCTCGATCAATTGACCCCACTCGCAGCCGAACTGGAATTTGTTGCGCGCATCGTCAATTGACCACGAGCGATTGGTGGACATCAGGATGCCGTGCTCGATGTTGCCGATCAGTTGCGCCAGCGGCTGATCGCCGGGTTCGATGTTGAGGTTGGCCATGCGGTCGATGGGCGGACGGTTCCAGCTGCATGCGCGGCTGTTGGCGACGCCGTCCATGCCGGCGCGAAATTGCGACAGCGCTCCGCCCAGTGGTCGCAGGAGCAATCCTTGCTTGATCAAAAACTGCTTGGTCGCAGCAACGCCGTCGTCGTCATGACCGTAGCTGGCCAATTGCTCGGGAATGTCGGGGTCGAAGGTCACGTTGAGCAGCTTCGAGCCGTACTGCAGATGGCCGAAGTCCTGCGCCTTGACGAAGCTGGTGCCGGCGTAATTGCGCTCGTCGCCGAGGATGCGGTCCAGCTCGAGCGGGTGGCCAATGGACTCGTGGATCTGCAGCATCATCTGATCGGGCATCAGCAACAGGTCCCGAGGGCCCTGTGGAGTGTTTGGCGCCAACAACAATTGCAGCGCCTGGTCGGCGACTTTCGGGCCAGCACCGATCAAGCCGCATCGGTTGATCACGTCCGCGCCGCCCTGCTGACCGAAGTTCTCGCGCCCCAGGCTGCGGGTCTGGCTGTCATTGCCGTCGTAGGCGGTGACGTCCAGGCCCGGGTAGACGAAACGTTGGGCCTGGCGCAGTTCGGCGCCCGCGCTGCTCAAGTAGATCTGCTCGACGTGGGTGATGCCGATGCTCACCTGCCAGTTCACCAGTCGCTCGTCCTTGGGCACTGCGGCGGATTCGGCGCCCAGCAACTCGTAGCATTCGCTCAAGGAAGGGAAGGGCTGGTCGAGGTTTGGCGAAAAGTAATCGGCGCGGTCACTGGACACGCGCTGCTCGCGCAGGTCGAGCAAGGCATGGGGCTTGAGCTGGCGCGCTTGCTGTTCGGCTTTTTCCAGTGCGGCCTGCAGGCCGGTTTGCGACAAGTCGTTGGTGGCGGCGTAGGCTTCGACGCCGTTCACGCGCACGGTCAGCATCGCACCTTCGTCACGCCGCAGGCTCGGCGGTTCGGCGACGTTCTTGCGCACCGACAAGTACTGGCCGGACTCGCGTACATAACGCAATGAAAAGAAGTCAGCGCCCGTGCGCAAGGCAGCGAAGCGCTGCTTGAGCTGGGGGTGGAAATCGAACATGCCTGAACCTCCTGGCGATGGAGTGATGGTGGAGCGGCGTTGCGGGGGGAGGGTGAAACGGTCGCGTGGCGCTAGAGTAGGCCTGCCAGGGGGGAGGGATCAAGGTTGGTGCACTGCCAGAACGATCATGTTTGGTGCCTGTGAGGGCCTATTCGCGGGCAAGCCCGCACCCACAGTCTCTCGGCTGAATCACAAATTTGTGTTCCGACCGAAAACCTGTGGGAGCGGGCTTGCCCGCGATTGGGGCGACGCGGTCTTAAGCTGGCTGGCTGACTTCCCGCACCGCCTTGCCCTTCACTGGCGCATCGCCGGCCACATAGTAATCCGCCGTGCTGCGCGGCAATGGCTGGCGACCACGGATTTTGTCGGCAATTTTTTCGGCGATCATGATCGTCGGCGCGTTCAGGTTGCCCGTGGTGATGATGGGCATGATCGAGGCATCGATCACACGAAGGCCCTGCATGCCGTGTACACGACCCTGGCCATCGACCACTGCCATGTCGTCGGTGCCCATCTTGCACGAGCAGGACGGGTGGAACGCGGTTTCGGCGTGCTCGCGGATGAATTTATCGAGCTGCTCGTCGGTTTGCACTTCGATGCCCGGGCTGATCTCACGACCACGATACGCATCCAGTGCTGGCTGCTGCATGATTTCCCGAGTCAGACGGATGCCATCGCGAAATTCCTGCCAGTCCTGCTCGGTGGCCATGTAGTTGAACAGAATGCTCGGGTGCTGGCGCGGGTCCTTGGACTTGACCTGGATGCGCCCGCGACTCGGCGAACGCATCGAACCCATGTGCGCCTGGAAACCGTGTTCCTTCACACCGTTGCTGCCGTTGTAGTTAATCGCCACCGGAAGGAAGTGGTACTGGATGTTCGGCCACTCGAATTCCGGGCGGCTGCGGATAAAACCGCCGGCTTCGAACTGGTTGCTGGCGCCGATGCCGGTACCGTTGAACAGCCACTCGGCACCAATGGCCGGCTGGTTGTACCAGAGCAGCGAGGGGTACAGCGAGACCGGTTGGGTGCAGGCATATTGCAGGTACAGTTCGAGGTGATCCTGCAGGTTTTCACCGACACCCGGCAGGTCGTGGACCACTGGGATGTCCAGGCTTTGCAGCAGTTTGGCCGGGCCAACACCGGAGCGTTGCAACAGCTGCGGCGAGGCGATTGCACCGCTGCACACCAGCACTTCCTTGCGCGCGCGGGCTTCGACGCGCTCTTCGGCAGCACCCACCAGGTAGCGCACGCCGACGGCGCGCTTGCCTTCGAAAATGATCTTGTCGGTCAAGGCGTGGGTGACGATAGTCAGGGTCGAACGCTTCTTCGCCACGTCCAGGTAACCGCGGGCAGTGGAAGCGCGGCGGCCCTTCGGTGTCACGGTGCGGTCCATGGGGCCGAAACCTTCCTGCTGGAACCCGTTGAGGTCCTCCGTACGCGGGTAGCCGGCCTGCACGCCGGCTTCAACCATGGCGTGGAACAACGGATTGTTGCCAGCTTTGGGCGTGGTCACGCTGACCGGGCCATCGCCACCGTGGTAGTCATTGGGACCGATGTCACGGCTTTCCGCCTTGCGAAAATACGGCAGGCAATCGAGGTAGGACCAGTCGTCCAGGCCAGGCAGTTTGGCCCAGCCGTCGTAGTCCATGGCGTTGCCACGGATGTAGCACATGCCATTGATCAACGAAGAGCCACCCAGGCCCTTGCCGCGACCACACTCCATGCGGCGCCCGTCCATGTGCGGCTCAGGATCGGTTTCGTACGCCCAGTTGTAGCGGCGACCTTGCAACGGGAAGGCCAGGGCGGCCGGCATTTGTGTACGGAAATCGAGGCGGTAATCCGGGCCGCCTGCTTCGAGCAGCAGCACGGTAACGCCAGCGTCTTCGGTGAGGCGGGTGGCTAAGGTGTTGCCTGCCGATCCTGCGCCAACAATGATGTAGTCATATTCTTGAGTCATGGGGGCTCCTTGAGAGCTGCGAGCTCTAAGCTTCAAGCTGCAAGAAAAAGCAGCGAGCGGCGTATCGAAGAGATGCGGCAAGCCAAACTGCTTTTACTGGCAGCTTGAAGCTTGCCGCTCGGGGCTCATCAGAACACTGATGCGTAATCGCCCAGCTCGACCTGTACCGATTTGATACGCGTGAAGTTGTTCAGCGAGCTGATGCCGTTCTCCCGGCCCACACCCGACTGCTTGTAGCCACCGACCGGCATCTTGGCGTCGGATTCGCCCCAGGCGTTGATCCAGCAGATGCCCGCTTCCAGTTGATGGATGATGCGGTGGGCGCGGTTCAGGTCCTTGGTCACCACGCCGGCGGCCAGGCCGAAGTCGGTGTCGTTGGCGCGGCGGATCACTTCTTCTTCGGTGTCGTAGGTCAGGATCGCCATCACCGGGCCGAAGATTTCTTCACGCACGATCGTCATGTCATCCGTGCAGTCGGTGAACACGGTTGGCGCCACGAACGCGCCCTTGGCGAATTCGCCTTCGCTCAGACGGTGGCCACCGCAGAGCACGCGAGCGCCTTCTTCCTTGCCTTTGGCGATGTAACCCAACACGCTTTCCATGTGAGCGAAGCTGACCAGCGGGCCGAAGTTGGTGTTTTCGTCTTCCGGGTTGCCGATGCGAATGCGCGCCACACGCTCGGCGATTTTGGCTTCGAACGCGGCTTTGAGGTGGCTGGGCACGAACACGCGAGTGCCGTTGGTGCAGACCTGGCCGGAGCTGTAGAAGTTGGCCATCATCGCGGTGTCGGCGGCGCGATCCAGGTCGGCGTCATCGCAGATGATCAGCGGCGATTTGCCGCCCAGTTCCATGGTCACATCCTTGAGCGAAGAGCTGGAGGCGCTGGCCATGACTTTCTTGCCGGTGTCGGTGCCGCCGGTGAACGACACTTTTTCGATGCGCGGGTGCTCGGTCAGCCAGGTACCGACTTCACGACCGCTGCCAGTCAACACGTTGAACACACCGGCCGGAACGCCGGCTTCGGTGTAGATCTCGGCCAGTTTCAGGGTGGTCAGCGAGGTCACCTCGCTCGGCTTGAAGATCATCGCGTTGCCCGCGGCCAGGGCCGGTGCGGATTTCCACAGGGCGATCTGGATCGGGTAGTTCCACGCACCGATACCAGCCACGACGCCCAGTGGCTCGCGACGGGTGTAGACGAACGATGTGGTGCGCAGCGGGATTTGCTCGCCTTCGATGGCAGGCACCAGGCCCGCGTAGTATTCCAGCACGTCAGCGCCGGTCACGATGTCGACGTAGCGGGTCTCGGAGTAGGCCTTGCCGGTGTCCAGGGTTTCCAGCGCGGCCAGTTCGTCATTGCGCTCACGCAGGATTTCCACGGCGCGACGCAGGATGCGCGAACGCTCCATGGCGGTCATGGCGGCCCAGATTTTCTGGCCCTTTTCGGCGCTGACCACGGCGCGCTCGACGTCGTCCCTGGTGGCGCGTTGTACTTTTGCGAGGACTTCACCGTTAGCCGGGTTGATGGTTTCGAAGGTGGCATCGCTGCCAGCGTCACTGTAACCGCCATCGATGTAGAGTTTTTGCAGTTCGAAACGGGCCATAAAGTCCTCGCAAGTGCATCAGTGATTGGCTCGATCGGGGGTATTGAGCGTTCTAGGTGTGCTCTAACTCACCCGCTTGGCCAGTTGGAAATCCATGTATTCGTAAGCGATCCGGTGCGCCTGTTCGGTGTCGAAAGCATCTCCCGACAGCGCGCCGCGCAACCACAAACCGTCAATGAGTGCCGCCAGGCCCCGGGCTGCACTGCGCGCATCATCGAGCGGCAATTCGCGGCGGAACTGGCAGCACAGGTTGGAATACAGGCGGTGATCGTTGATCCGCTGCAACCTGTGCAAGGACGGGTGGTGCATGCTGGTGGCCCAGAAGGCCAGCCAGGTTTTCATTGCCGGGCCATTGACCTGGCTGGCGTCGAAGTTGCCTTCGATGATCACCTGCAGATGCGCCCGCGGGCTGTCATCTGTCAGCGCCTGACGACGTGCGGTGACGTTCTCGGCCAGGACCGTCATCAGGTACTGCGCGGTGGCAGCGATCAGGCCGTTCTTGTCCTGAAAGTAGTGACTGATGATGCCATTCGAGACACCGGCCAAACGGGCGATCAGCGCAATGCTGGCGTCCCCCATTCCGACCTGATCGACCGCCAGCAACGTGGCTTCGATCAATTGCTGGCGACGGATGGGTTGCATACCGACCTTGGGCATCTTGCGCATCTCCTTGGGCCTTTTCGGTAGACGTCAAACGACTACCGGCTTGCGGCCAGTCTATTTTGTTTTGATTGAACGTTCAATCAACAAAAAGTGAGCTCTACGACGAAACGTCGCTCCTTGCCGGCTTTTCCACTTTGCAGGTGGTGACAATCCGACATCCCCAAAAGCTCCAAACCTGCGTGCGCAAGCGCTTGCAGGGTTTTGGGCTTTTTCGGGATGTCTTTATAACACCCGCTGGTCGGGTATTTGTTCTTTCGCAGCACCGCGCCGCCTTCATCGCGAGCAAGCCCGCTCCCACAGTAGATTGGCGGTGGCCACAATATTTGGGAGCAACCACCAGAACTGTGGGAGCGGGCTTGCCCGCGGAGGGGACATGAGCCTCAAAGGTGAGTAACCGACGACCCCAAAATAAAAACGCCGCGATCTCTCGCGGCGCTTTCGTTTCTGTGGCCTCAGCCCAGGTTCTTGCCCAGCAGTGCGTGATACAGCTCACTGTCGCCCAGAATCCCCACCACCTTGTTGTTGTCGTGCAGCACCAGTTTGTTGCCGGTCTGGTAGCGGATTTGCAGCGCATCGCGCATGCCGATGTTCGAGTCCACCAGCGTAGGTCGGCGGCCCAACTCTTCCACGGCTTGCCCTGGCGCCCAGTTTTGCAGGTCCAGGCTTGAGCCATTCTGGCGGGCGCCCTTGATGGTGTTGCCTTCCGCCAGGTCCAGCCAGGAATCACCGCCCGGATCCAGGCATACCGAGCCGTTGATACGCTTGCAGTTGTCCAGGGTGCGCATCAGGCTGCGGCCGCACAACACGTTCAGCGGGTTGGTGTGGGCGACGAAGGTACGCACATAGTCGTCCGCCGGGTTCAGTACAATCTCTTCAGGCTTGCTGTACTGGATGATCCGTCCGTCTTTCATGATCGCGATTCGGCTGCCCAGCTTCAGCGCTTCGTCGAGGTCGTGACTCACGAACACGATGGTTTTGCTCAGCTTGCGTTGCAGCTCCAGCAGTTCATCCTGCAGGCCCTGCCGGATCAGCGGGTCGAGAGCGGAGAACGGTTCGTCCATCAGCAGGATGTCGGCGTCCATCGCCAGGGCGCGTGCCAGGCCCACACGCTGCTGCATGCCGCCGGACAGCTCATCGGGTTTCTTGTTGCGCCATTGGGTCAGGCCCACCAGTTCGAGTTTTTCATCGACCAGTTTCCTGCGGTCCTTCTCCGGGCGACCCTGCATTTCCAGGCCGAAGCTGATGTTCTCGCGCACTGTCAGCCAAGGCATCAGGGCGAATTTCTGGAACACCATCGCGATGCGCTTGGTGCGCATCATTTTAAGTTCCGCGGCGGAGCAGGAGGCAATGTCGATCTGCCGGCCTTCGTGCTCGACGAACAGCTTGCCCCGACTGACGGTGTTGAGGCCGTTGATGCAACGCAGCAGACTGGACTTGCCGGAACCGGACAAGCCCATCAACACGCAGATTTCGCCTTTCTCGATATCCAGGCTGGCCTTTTCAACGCCAACGATCTGCCCGGTTTTTTTCAGGATTTCGTTACGGGTCATGCCCTGATCCAGCAGCTTGAGTGCCTCGCGCGGATCCTTGGTGAAGATTACGTCGACGTCTTCGAAGCGAATTATGCTCATGCGTCACCCCCTACTTTGGCGTCGGGTTGTTTGCAGATACGGTCGAGCATGATCGCCAGCAGTACGATCGCCAGGCCCGCTTCGAAGCCCAGGGCGATATCAGCAGTGTTCAGTGCGTTGACCACCGGTTTGCCGAGTCCGTCGGCGCCCACCAGTGCCGCGATCACCACCATCGACAACGACAGCATGATGCACTGGGTGATGCCGGCCGCGATGCTCGGCATGGCGTGGGGCAGTTCGATCCTGGTCAGCAGTTGACGTCGCGAGCAGCCGAAGGCCTTGCCAGCGTCCATCAGTTCCTGTGGAACATCGCGGATACCCAGGTAAGTCAGGCGGATGGGAGCGGCAATCGCGAACACCACCGTCGAAATCAGGCCCGGGACCACACCCAGCCCGAAGAGGGTCAGGGTAGGAATGAGGTATACGAATGTCGGTACGGTCTGCATCAGATCCAGTACCGGTCGCATTAGAGTGTAGAACATCGGTTTGTGCGCGGCGACGATGCCCAGCGGCACGCCGATGAGTACGCAGACCAGGGTGGCGAACATCACCTGGGCGAGTGTTTCCATGGTTTCCTGCCAGTACCCCAGGTTGAGGATCAGCAGAAAGGAGGCAACGACGAAGGCGGTCAAGCCCCATTTGCGTTGGATGAAGTGCGCCAGTAGGGCGATAAGTCCGATCAAGACCAGCGGGTTGAACCAGGTGAGCGCGAACGTCACGCCGTGGATCATCGTTTCCAGTGACACGGCGATGGCGTCGAAGGTGTTGGCGCCGTGTTGCGTCAACCATTCAACGAAGCCTGCAATGTACTGGCCTAGAGGTATTTTCTGATCAATCAGCATGGTAGTGAACGTCCGCATGCAAGGAAATAAACAGCCTGGACGGCCGAGGCCGTCCGGCATAAGCGATGCCTCTTACATCAAGGCTGCGCAAGCTTGGCTTTCACGGCCTCCAGGCCAGGTTTACCGTCAGTGGTGGTCACGCCAGCGAGCCAGGTATCGAGCACCTGTGGGTTCTTTTTCAGCCACGCCTTGGCGGCCGCGTCAGGCTTCATCTTGTCGTCCAGGATGTTGCCCATGAGTTCGCTTTCCATGTCGACCGTGAACTCCAGGTTTTTCAGCAGTTGGCCCACGTTGCTGCATTCCTCGGCGTAACCCTTGCGGGTGTTGGTTGCCACGGTGGCGGCGCCGAAATCGGGGCCAAAGAAATCGTCACCACCGGTGAGGTACTGGATCTTGAAACGCTTGTTCATCGGGTGTGGCGCCCAGCCGAGGAAGACGACGGCGGTGTCGCGTTTCTGCGCGCGGTCGACCTGCGACAGCATCCCCGCTTCGCTGGATTCGACGACCTTGAAGCCGGCGTCCTTCAGGCCGAAGGCGTTCTTGTCGATCATGCTCTGGATCAGGCGGTTGCCGTCATTGCCCGGCTCGATACCGTAGATCTTGCCGTCCAGCTCTTTCTTGAATTTGGCGATGTCGGCGAAGTCATGCAGGCCCTTGTCGTACAGGGCTTGAGGCACGGCCAGGGTGTACTTGGCGCCCTTGAGGTTGGTGCGCACGGTTTCGACGGTGCCCGCGTCGCGATAGGCCTTGATGTCGTTTTCCATGGTCGGCATCCAGTTGCCGAGGAAAACGTCCATGTTCTTGCCATCGGCCAGGGACTTGTAGGTCACCGGGACGGAAATCATGGTGGTCTTGGTTTTATAGCCCAGTGCGTTGAGCACGACGCTGGTGGTGGCGGTTGTTGCGGTGATGTCGGTCCAGCCGACATCGGAGAAGTTCACGGTATTGCATTGTGCGGGTTCAGCGGCCTGTGCCAGAAGCGGCAGGCTAAGCATGGCGGCCAACAACAACGACGGGGAACCTTTCATGAATGGACTCCTTGGTGTTTTTTTTTGGCAGTGTTCCGACTGGGACCACCGCACTTATGGGTTGCGGTTGGGTGGCGTTCTTGAGACAGCTCTTACCGCAGCGCCTGCAATCGAGTCGATTAAGATCATGTACCAGTGAAAATCTGACGCCTACAGGGGGCGTCGTATCCAGTACAGGGATGGTCGCATCCAGTGTTGGTGACGTCGTTTACAGATTTTTTCAGGTCCTTTTGCCGCGCTGAGCTGCAAAAAACCGGCGAAACATGGCGTAAAACGCCAGCGGCGTTTGTGGACATGAGTGCGTCGGTTCGAGACGTCGCACGACACCGTAAAAGCCCGATGATGCGGCCATCTCGGCGGATTGCAGCTTGAGCGTAGCAGCTCCGTCACCGGGCGCCTGTGCGCCTGGAATCGGCATATCCAGGAGTTCGGCAGCAATGGCTATCAGCGTTTTCGACCTGTTCAAAATCGGCATCGGACCGTCCAGTTCGCACACTGTGGGACCCATGCGCGCCGCAGCGCTGTTCGTGCAGGGTTTGCGTGAACAAGGGGTGCTGGAGCAGGTGCGGCGTGTCGAAGTCCAGCTGTATGGCTCGTTGTCGGCCACCGGCATTGGCCACGGCAGCGACAACGCGGTGATCATGGGCCTGATGGGCGAGTGGCCGGACGCGATCGATCCTTCGCAAATAGGCATTCGCATCGCCACCCTGCGCGAAACCGACACCCTGCTGCTCGACAGTCGCCTACCCGTGCCGTTCATCTGGACACGGGACATGCGCTTGATCGATGAAAACCTGCCGTTCCATCCCAACGCCATGACCCTGGTCGCCGAAGGCGATGACGGCGAGCTGCATCGCGACACTTATTATTCCGTCGGTGGCGGTTTTGTCGTCGATGAGGCGCAGGCCAGCAGCGGCGTGGTCGATCTGGACCGCACCGAGCTGCCTTACGATTTTTCCAGCGCCGTGGAGCTGCTCGAACTCTGCAAGCGTCACAACCTGCGGGTTGCCGAACTGATGATGGCCAACGAACTCGTCTGGCGCAGCGAGGAAGAAATCCGCGCCGGCCTGATGAAGCTCTGGCGGGCCATGCAGGACTGCGTTGAGCACGGCCTCAAGCACGAAGGCATCCTGCCCGGCGGCTTGAATGTGCGTCGGCGCGCGGCCAAGTTGCACCGCAGCCTGCAGGAGTTGAACAAGCCCAATGTCATCGGCTCCACCTTGAGCGCCATGGAGTGGGTTAACCTGTTTGCCCTCGCGGTCAACGAAGAAAACGCCGCCGGGGGGCGCATGGTGACGGCGCCGACCAACGGCGCTGCGGGGATCATTCCGGCGGTGTTGCACTACTTCATGAAGTTCAGCGAAGCGGTCACGGATGCCAACGTGGTCGATTATTTCCTGGGTGCGGCAGCGGTGGGCATCCTGTGCAAGAAAAACGCATCGATTTCCGGTGCCGAAGTCGGTTGTCAGGGCGAAGTCGGTTCGGCCTGCGCCATGGCGGCAGCAGGCCTGGCGGAGATTCTGGGCGCCACGCCGGAGCAATTGTGCAACGCGGCGGAAATCGGCCTGGAGCACAACCTTGGGCTGACGTGCGACCCGGTGGGCGGCCTGGTTCAGGTTCCGTGCATCGAACGCAATGCGATTGCCGCAGTGAAAGCGATCAACGCGGCGCAAATGGCGCTGCGTGGTGATGGCCAGCATTTCATTTCCCTGGATCGGGTGATCCGCACCATGCGTGACACCGGGGCGGACATGCATGACAAATATAAAGAAACATCGCGCGGTGGCTTGGCGGTGAGTGCGGTGGAGTGTTGAGTCTTTAGGACTAAGTCACCTGCATCGCGGGCTTGCCCGCGATAGTGGTAGACCAGTCAAAACTGCGCGCAAATCGAACACCCTCGGCCTATCACGCCACCTTTTAGCGCGTCGCTCACAGATAAATGCCCCCACTTACGGTGAGGTATGTTTGCCGCTCAGGCCACCCGTCATCCCGTGCCAGGGGTGACACTCCCCTCAGATCGCCCGCAGCCCCTTCCCACAAGTGCTACCGAACTGCTCACGCCGCTCGCCATACTGCGCTTTGCGCCCCTTATGGCACTTATTACCCTCTTCATGACGCGGCTTATATAGACACGCCCATAGGTCGTTTTCAGGATTTATTGAACGCGTATTCAAGTTTAGGCATGGCATTTGCTCTGTCATTACAAAGCCCGTCTCCCGAGCGAGAACGATGGCCATAACAAGAGCCTCTGCCTGAGGCCATCACCTGCTTTGTGTGAGGAGATACCGCGATGACGTCGTTCAACTCCGGGGCTCAACCCCAGAACCGTGCGCCTCAATCCATCGGCTTTCTGCTGCTGGACAATTTCACGCTGATTTCCCTGGCCTCTGCCGTAGAACCCCTGCGCATGGCCAACCAATTGTCCGGTCGCGAGTTGTATCGCTGGACCACGCTCACCGTCGATGGCGGCCAGGTCTGGGCCAGTGACGGCCTGCAGATCACCCCCGACGCCTCCATGCACAAAGCACCGCCCATGGACACCATCATTGTCTGCGGCGGTATCGGAATTCAACGCACCGTAACCCGTGAGCACGTGTCGTGGCTGCAAAGCCAGGCGCGTCAGTCCAAGCGCCTTGGCGCGGTCTGCACCGGCAGTTGGGCCTTGGCCTGCGCCGGTTTGCTGGACGGCTTCGATTGCAGCGTGCACTGGGAATGCCTGGCCTCGATGCAGGAAGCCTTCCCGCGTGTGGCCATGAGCACTCGCCTCTTCACCCTGGACCGTAACCGCTTCACCAGCTCCGGTGGCACCGCGCCGCTGGACATGATGCTGCACCTGATCAGCCGCGACCACGGTCGTGAGTTGTCGGCAGCAATTTCGGAGATGTTCGTCTACGAGCGTATCCGTAACGAACAGGATCACCAGCGCGTACCGCTCAAGCACATGCTGGGCACCAACCAGCCGAAGCTGCAGGAAATCGTCGCGCTGATGGAAGCCAACCTTGAAGAGCCGATCGACCTCGACGAACTGGCGGTGTACGTCGCCGTATCCCGTCGCCAGCTCGAACGGCTGTTCCAGAAATACCTGCATTGCTCGCCATCGCGTTACTACCTGAAGCTTCGTCTGATCCGCGCCCGGCAGTTGCTCAAGCAAACGCCGATGTCGATCATCGAAGTGGCGTCGGTCTGCGGTTTTGTGTCTACACCGCACTTCTCCAAGTGCTACCGTGAGTACTTCGGCATCCCGCCGCGTGACGAACGCGTCGGCTCCAATACCACCCAGCAAGTGGCACTGATGCCGCTGCCACAAGCGCTGGTGCTGTCGCCACTTTCCGGACCGCTATCGGCGTTGAGCCAGGCGCGCAACGAGTCGACGTTTGCCAGTGTGAGGCTGTAAAAACCTCATCCTCTTCTGTAGGAGCGAGCTTGCTCGCGACTGTCGTTAACGATGACACGGGGTGTCTGGATGCCCGCGGTGTCTGGGCTACCATCGCGAGTAAACTCGCTCCTACAGGGGGGCGAGTTTTTACACCGCACGACCTTGCTGATACGCCGCCAACGCCGGCAGCAGTTGCCGATCAATCGCCTGGCGTACGGCCGGGAGAATGGTGGCGCTGCTGGTGTACATCTGCTTGACCATGGTCCGCAGGGTCATCGCACGTTCGTCGTTCAAACCGCGTACGGCGCACTCGCAGGCTTGTTCGGCGGTGGAGCCGTTAGGGACCTGGAAACCCAGTGATTTGAGTTGCCCCAACAGGTCTTCCTGATCGATCAAATCGGCATGCATCATGGCGTAAGTCCTTCTTCCGGGAACGATGTCGTGGCTCGATTCTGGTAGGGGTGAGGGGGCTCGGCAAGGGCGATTTGTCGTTATGGCCGCATTGACTATGAACATGTCGTTTTCGGCTAACTTGCCTTGCCCGGGAGCCGGCACACTGGACCCAGCTTGCTTCACGAAGGTCTGGTCACCCTCGCATGGCGGCTCCTCAACAGTACCCTCTTCCCCGATTCAGTCACGGCTTGTATCGGGGCTTTTTTTGTCTGTGAATTCTTGGGTTTTGTGTTGTCTGGGAGGGCCTCATCGCGAGCAAGCTCGCTCCTGCAGTGGATCAGTGGCTGGCACAAATCTCCTATAGGAGCGGGCTTGGTCCGGGCGGCGTTCCGACGATGAAGTCGATGCGGTCTAGCGTTGCAACACCAGGATGCGCGACAGCAACTCATCCCGATCCACATAGCATCCCTGGAAATGCCGCGCGCCGGTGGCCGGGTCGAACGCATTGCGCGCATGCAACGTGCGCCGGTTGTCAAAGCACCACAGCTCACCGGGCTGGAGCCTTTGCATCAGGCGAAACCGGTTTTCGCGGGTCATGGCGATAAATTGGCGATAGGCCCGATACAGCCTGGGCATCTGCTCCACCGAGGCATCGAACGGCCCACGCAGAAAGTTGGCCATGCGGATTTCCGAAACCTGCCCCAGAGCGTTCAACGCGATGATCGGCGCCAGGCAGCGATAGTCGCTGTGGCGGTCCTTGTTGCGAAACTCCACGGGAATGTCACACAGCGTCTGGAACGACTCAGGGTATTCCTGGCGCAGTGCCTCGGCGATGGCAAAACCATCGACGAAAATGCTTTCGCCCCCCTCGGCATCGTTGACCAGGCAATGCAGAAATTGCAGCCCCGGTTGCAACTCGCGGGTCGGCAAATCGCTGTGCAACGGCAAGTTGAAAGCGGTATAGGCATTGCTGTCGGCGTCGGCTTTGGATTGCACGTTGAACAACACGCCGAAGTTGCTCTCGCGGATGAAGGAAATGCGTTGCGCGATCAGCTTCAGCGAGCCGGGTTCGACGGGCACCCCTCGGACCTGGGTCAGGCCGATATCACGCACGGCCAACAGCCATTGCAACAGGGCGTCGTTGTCGTTCATCAGCTTTTGATAGTCGAACACCGGCAGTTTCAGATCGCTGTGCCAGAGCTTCGCCCTGGGCTTGGTCGACAGGCGTTCGGCTCGTGATTCATCGTCATAGGCATGGGCGCGTAACCAGCCTGGATCGAAGCGGCTCTGATGGCCGTCCTGCCAGTCGATATTCAGGCAACCGTGCTCGTCGATGCATACGTTGGTCACCGCCAGGTCCTGGGCGACATCGACAATCTCCAGTACCTGCTCGCGGGTGACGCTGTAAACGCATTGGGTGCACGGGCAATTGTCCCGCAGCCATGGATGATGGAAGGGGCTGACTCGCTGGTCGGCCCAGGTCACCACGATACGATCCGTCAGGGTTCGCACGCTACCGAGCGCGCTGATCAACGGATACGTACGAAAATCGGCTAAAGCGGCAGCGGTGTTCATGGCGTGTCCTTGTTATTTTTTTGCAGGTAAGGCGATCACTCGGCCGATGTACGCGGGGGCCGGAAGATCGGCCTGATCGGCGACGATGGCTTGCAGTTTGCCCAGGGTCAATTCGCTGAACGGCGCGGAGTGCGGGCCGGCGAGGTCGACGTGCAGCAACATTTGTTCGTTCCCCGACAGCTCCTTGTCATCACCCGCCAAATGCAAGCTGTGATAGAGATGCAGGCGCTTGCTGTCGTAGCCGATGATCTGCGTGCGCACTTCAACGTCAGCGTCGAGTTTCACTTCGTGCAGGTAGTTGAGGTGCAGTTCCAGGGTGAACAGCGAATGGCCGCTGGCTTCTCGGTTGTCGCTGTCGAGCCCCAGGCGATCCATCAGGGCATCGGTGGCGTAGCTGAAGATCAGCAGGTAGAACGCATCGCGCAGGTGGCCGTTGTAATCGACCCAGTCGGGGATGATGCGGGTCTGGTAGGTGGTGAGGGTGGGCATGGTGATTGATCCGAAGTGTGGGGGGATTCAGAGGCCGTCATCGCGAGCAAGCCCGCTCCCACAGGATTCGTGAGCACCGCAAAACCTGTGGGAGCGGGCTTGCCCGCGATGAGGCCAGACCTGCTATTCGCTGAAACTCATGCCATGCTTGGCCTTGGTCGCCTTCACCGCCTCCAGCACCGCCATCAGGCAATCATCACGATAGCGCTCCAGCGCCGAAATGCTGTGTGATCCCAGTTGATCGCTGGTGCCATCGACCACATCGTCGATCAGCTTGTCGGTCAGCTCCGGCGCAGGAAGGTAGGTCCACGGCAACTGCAACGCCGGGCCGAACTGCGCCATGAAATGGCGCATGCCCGCGTCGCCCCCGGCCAGGGTGTAGGTGAGGAACGTACCCATGAATGACCAGCGCAGACCTGCGCCAAAACGGATGGCGTCGTCGATTTCGCCGGTGGTCGCCACGCCGTCGTTGACCAGGTGCAGTGCCTCGCGCCACAGCGCTTCGAGCAAGCGGTCAGCAATGAAGCCCGGCACTTCCTTGCGCACATGCAGCGGGCGCATCCCCAGGGATTCGTAGACTTGCATGGCGGCCTGCACGGCTTGCGGGGCGGTGTTCTTGCCTCCGACCACTTCCACCAAGGGCAGCAGGTACACCGGGTTGAACGGGTGACCGACCACGCAGCGTTCCGGGTGAGTGGCGCTCTCGTAGAACTCGCTGGGCAGCAGGCCCGAAGTGCTGGAGCCGATCAGGGCATTGGGCTTGGCCGCCGCACTGATCTTGCTGTGCAGGTGGAGTTTGAGCTCAAGGCGTTCCGGGGCGCTTTCCTGGATGAAGTCGGCGTCTCGCACGCATTCTTCGATCGTGGCAACAAAGCGCAGGCGATCTTGCGACGCACCGGGCGCCAGGCCTTGTTTCTCCAGAGCGCCCCAGGCATTGGCCACGCGTTTGCGCAACGCCGCTTCGGCGCCGGGTGCCGGGTCCCAGGCGATAACGTCCAGGCCATGGGCGAGGGCGCGAGACACCCAGCCGCTGCCGATGACACCGCTGCCGAGGGCGGCGAAGGTTTTGATTTTTGTGATGAAGCTCATGATTGCATCCTGAATTTGGCTCAAAAAAACTGTAGGAGCGACGGTTCGACGCTTCGACTTGCTCGCGATAGCGGCGGGCCAGTCGACATCAATGCTGAATGTGCTGACGTCATCGCGAGCAAGCTCGCTCCTACAGGGGGAAGGTGAAAAGTGGTCAGCCGCGCTGTTTCAGCCCCATCTTCTTGCGGCCCTCGGCTGGGGTCAGGACGCGGGCGCCCAGGCGGCTGAGGATTTCGCTGGCGCGTTCCACCAGTTGGCCGTTGGTGGCCAGGACACCCTTGTCCAGCCAGATGTTGTCTTCAAGGCCGACCCTCACGTTCCCGCCCAGCAGCACCGCTTGCGCCGCCATCGGCATCTGCATGCGCCCGATGCCGAAGCCGGCCCAGACGGCGTCTGCCGGCAGGTTGTCGACCATGGCCTTCATGGTGGTGGTGTCCGCCGGCGCGCCCCACGGGATGCCCAGGCACAGTTGGAACAATGGATCGTCGAGCAACCCTTCCTTGATCATCTGCTTGGCGAACCACAGGTGTCCGGTGTCGAAGATTTCCAGTTCGGCCTTAACACCCAGCTCCTGGATGCGCTTGGCGCCCGCGCGCAGTTGCGCCGGGGTCGAGACGTAAATGGTGTCGCCATCGCCGAAGTTGAGGGTGCCGCAGTCCAGTGTGCAGATTTCCGGCAGCAGTTCCTCTACGTGGGCCAGGCGGGTCAACGGGCCGACCAGGTCGGTGTTGGGGCCGAATTCCATGGGATTCTCACCGGCGCCGATTTCCAGGTCGCCGCCCATGCCCGCAGTGAGGTTAACGATGATGTCGACGTCGGCCTCGCGAATGCGCTCCATGACTTCGCGGTACAGCGCCACGTCGCGGCTGAACTTGCCCGTCTCGGGGTTACGTACGTGGCAGTGGACCACGGTGGCGCCAGCCTTGGCGGCCTCTACGGCTGCGGCGGCAATTTGCTTGGGGGTGACCGGCACGTGTGGGCTCTTGGCGGTCGTGTCGCCAGCACCGGTGAGTGCGCAGGTGATGATGACGTCATGGTTCATTGGGCGGTTCCTTACAGGCGAGTACTTTTCAGGTGGCGTATGGGCGCCGTTCGCAGTCCTCGGGACTGCGAATCGGTGGTTCGGTTGTGGGGTTATTTGCTGGTCAGTTGCAGGTTCTCAGCTGCCGGCTTGCCATCGAAGGTGGTGACGCCTTCAAGCCAGCGCTCCTTGTCCTGCGGGTGATCCTTGAGCCATTGGCGGGCCGATTCGAGGGCGTCCTTGTGATCCAGCAGCGGCTGCATCATCCGGCTCTCGTCTTCGGCGGTGAAAGTCAGGTTGGTCAGCAGGCGCCCGATGTTCGGGCACTGCTCGGCATAGGTTGGCGCAGTCACGGTCCACACGGTGGCCATGCCTTCGTTCGGGCCCAGGGCATCGTCGCTGCCGGTCAGGTAAGTCATTTGCACATTGACGTTCATCGGGTGCGGCGCCCAGCCGAAGAACACCACGGCTTCCTTGCGGCGCACGGCGCGATCGACGGCGGCGAGCATGCCGGCCTCACTGGATTCCACCAACTGAAACTTGCCGAGGCCAAACTGATTCTTGGCGATCATTGCCTTGATCTGGGTGTTGGCGCCCGAACCCGGCTCGATGCCGTAGATCTTGCCGCCCAGTTCTTTTTCGAACCTGGCGATGTCGGCGAAGGTTTTCAGGCCCTTGTCCGCCAGGTAGGTGGGCACCGCCAGCGTGGCGCGTGCATCTTTCAGGCTTGGTTCTTTCAATACCATGACCTGATTGGCCTCGACGAACGGGGTGATGGTCTGGGTCATCAGCGGGTTCCAGTAGCCCAGGAACAGGTCCAGGCGTTGGTCGCGGATCCCGGCGAAGATGATCTGCTGGGAGGCGCTGGTCTGTTTGGTCTTGTAGCCGAGGCCGTCGAGCAGGGCCTGGGTCATGGCACTGGTGGCGATTACGTCGGTCCAGTTCACCACGCCCATGCGCACGTTCTGGCACGACGCAGGTTCGGCCGCCATGACGCTGGCGTTCAGCAAAGCGGTACCACTGAGTGCAAGAACACAGCTGCTGATCAGTCGTTTCATCACAGGTTTCCTCGGCAGATCGTTATTGTGGGGCCCGGTGTCTGTGCGCCGGTGATGCCAACGTTACGCAGCCTTGGCCCCCTGAAAACGCACTGCGGCGACCAGCTCTTGCACTGCAGCGACCTGTGCTCTTGAATGCCGTGTGCAAGTGGCGTATCAACGTCGACACGCTACCGGCAGATCGAGTGCGCCATGTCCCAGGATTTCTACTTTTTGTTGATGCCGGGTTTTTCGGCCATCGGTTTCATCTCGGCCATCGAGCCGCTGCGGGTGGCCAATCGCTTTCGCGGCGAGCTGTACCGCTGGCATGTCCTGAGCGCCGATGGCGGCGCGGTCCTGGCCAGCAATGGCATGTCGGTCAACGCCGATGCCGCGCTGGAGCCTTTGAAGAAAGGCGCGACGCTGTTGGTGGTCGCTGGCTTCGAACCGCTGAAGTTCGCCACGCCCGCGCTGGAACACTGGCTGCGCCGGCTCGACAAGGAAGGCGTGACCCTCGGTGCCATCGACACCGGCAGTTTCGTTCTCGCCGAAGCGGGCTTGCTCGACGGTCATCGCCTGACCTTGCACTGGGAAGCCATCGACGCGTTCAAGGAGTCTTATCCACAACTGAGCGTCACCCAGGAGCTGTTCGAGATCGACCGTCGGCGCATCACCTCGGCGGGCGGCACCGCTTCCATCGACCTGATGCTCGACCTCATCGCCCAGGCCCACGGCCCGGAACTGGCGATCCAGGTCAGCGAACAATTCGTGCTCGGCCGCATCCGTCCGCGCAAGGACCACCAGCGCATGGAAGTCGCCACGCGGTATGGCATCAGCAACAAAAAACTGGTGCAAGTCATTGGCGAAATGGAGCAACACAGCGAACCGCCTCTGACCACCCTGCAACTGGCCGAATCGATCAAGGTGACACGCCGGCAACTGGAGCGGCTGTTTCGCCTGCACCTGAACGACACACCGAGCAATTTCTACCTGAGGTTGCGGCTGGAAAAGGCCCGCAAGTTGTTGCGCCAGACCGACATGAGCGTGCTGGAGGTGAGCATTGCCTGCGGGTTTGAATCGCCGTCGTATTTCACCCGCAGTTATCGGGCGAAGTTCGAGCGCTGCCCGCGGGAGGATCGGCGCAACGGTGAAGGGCGACAAGTCGCAACCATCGCATTGGCGACCGTCTTCAAGCCGCCCATGGTTCAGTGAATCTACCGATGCCTGAACTGAAGCATCAAAGCAGTCAAGCTATCAGCGTTGTGAGTTGTGATTGCGATGCTTGAAGCCCACCTTTGGCGTTCTAAGTCCGGGTACATTCGTTTCGCTTGGTCAATATGCCGTTGTATGGAATCACGTTCCCTCTGGCCCAAGTCTGAAGTATTGGGAGTTAAGTGAGTCCCCAAGGAATTTTCAATGTTTGACTGCACGATTGAATCAGATGTCTCTGATGTAGCATCACGTGAGGTTAAAGAAAACACCGACCAGTAGTCATAAGCGTCGCCGTGAACATGGGAGAGCTCATGAAAGATTATTCCCGGTCGCAATGTCGCCGACTCCTGATGATAATGAGGGGTGAGGTAAACGAACTTGTTCCTATCCGAAGTTTGAGCATAGGTAAATCCACGCTCGAAAGGTCCATCAGGAAGTATCTCGACAAATACAAAACGCTCACCGCTTTCGTAATCCTGTAAGGCTCCGGAAAGTATCCATTTCAGTTTTTCTTTAGCTGCCATTGCAGCCATTTCCAAGTATTGCGGGCTCGCTTGCTCTCCATAAATGTATTTCAATTTTTGCAGAGTTTCCGCCGATAGAGGGCTTTGGCGCAAATCCGTAAGCGCAGCAGTGGTGAAGCGGATCATGTTCAATAAATCGTGTTTGAATTCGTTTCTCTTTTCGTCAGGCAAAGCGCTGGCCCGGCGATGCAGTATCTTCTGCCCCCAGCCGACAAATGTTGTTTCGATCTCATCAACGGGTTTCAGTTCATCCATCGGATTCAAACCCTCACTGTCCTTTAATCGCAGCGGGTTATTGCGAACCATCCGATAGCGATTGAAGCCATCGATATCACCCGCCGGATCCGGGTTGATCCACCGCTGTAACCAAGGCGCGTAATAACGAAACCCATAGTAGTAAAGCCCGGTGGCATCCCGTTCCTTCGCGCAATACCGAAGGGTCTTGTAGCTTCCCTCCACTTCACTTCGCGCCGACCAACAGGCCGTTTCGCCGAAGGCGTAGTACCACTCCTGGCTGATCAGCGCTGCATTTTCGTCCAGTTCCAAAGTGCAGGAGCCAAGGTGGTCCCCCAGGCTATAGCGGATCTGATCGTTGGCGATATTTTCCGGGGGTGGCTGATGCCAATGCACAGCCCGGACGATGCAGTTGCCGGTGTCGACACTGATCACATAGTGCACTTCGTTATTGCCGGTGTCATGGATCTCCAGCCCTGGCAAGTAACGCACTTCGCGGGTTGCAGTTGCCGTTTTAGTCTTGCGCTGGAGCACCTTGCGCAGCCGCTGGCCGCCAGCGTCGTAGCGATAGAGTTCATCGTCGTTCTGTTCATCATTCCTGATGACTTGAATGACTTTGCTCAGTTGGTTGCGACAATCCCAGAGCATCGCCTGCGCACCAGGTGCCAAAACCCGCAAGTTGCCGTTTTCGTCAAAACTGTTGATGAAATCCGCTTCGCCCGCCTGCGGTTTCAGCAGGCTTCGGTTGCTTGAGGGCGCGATGACCATGTCACGGGTGTAACCCTGAACGCCTTCATGGACAAGCCTCAGCAAATTCCCCGCCTGGTCATATGAAAAGGTCTGTGTATACGCCGTCATCGCGTCCGCGCTGGCGATACATTCTCGTCCGCTGGCTTGAACCAGTTGTGACAGCGAGTCATAGCGGTAGTGGTTGATGGCGTCAGTGCGTTGGTTTTTGAAGTAACGCGTGGCCGGGACAAAGTCGTGGATCCGGCTGATGTTGCCCCCGGGGTCGTAGTCGTAGACAAGGTCCTGGAAGGTGCGGCCCGAGCGAGCGGACGTGAGTTGCAACAGGCGACCGTCCTGAGCGTCATGACGACGGGTCGTTTCGACGCCATTGCCGGCGGTTTCATGTTCTATCTGGCCCGTTGCGCTATAGCGCCTGTCACTGAGCAAAGGGGCATCGGGCAAACCGTCGCGCTTGAGATTTATCCGTAGCAACTGGCCTGCCATGTCGTAGGCGAACAGGCGTCGGTTTTCCCGTGCATCGGCCAGGGACAGAAGAGCGCCCAAGGCGTCGAATTGCCAGATCGTGGTTTCGCCATCAGCGACCAGTTTTTGATCACGCTCATTTAGACTGACTGGCCAATCGGGCTGCGAGAGGTCATTTGTGAAGTGCCTGGACTCGCTGACTCTTGAACCTCGGAGGTCGTAGGCGTCGGCATGCAGGCTACCGGCCGGATCGTCGTGGCGAATCAGGCGCCCGCATTGATTGCGTGAGGCGAATTCAACGCCGTCTTCGCCATAGACCATTCGTTCGCTGACAACAGGCGGGGCGTCGTCGACCTGCTCGGTAATGGTCGTCGGACGTAGCTGATCGTCGTAGTCGACTTGTCGAAGAAGCTGCCGGCCATCCCATTCGAAGCGCAGTTCGTTGGCAGTGCCCAACATCCCCGCTTTCCAGCCTGCGTCAGCACTGCTGCTCAGCAAAGATCCCCCAGAGAGGGCATGCACATTTGTCGACGAAGGATCGCCCTCCGTAACCCACTGACGCGGGTCCCAGCCCGCCACCCAGTGCCCGTTGGCGTCGTAGGCCTGGCGAGTAATGCGCGATTGCGGCGTTTCACCCGGCTGGGCGCGGTGGTAAGCCACACTGCGAATCGCCTGGCTGCGCGGGTCGTAAACCGCCAGGGTGGGCGTATTGTGGTGCAGGTTGGCGGTCATCATCGGCGGCTCTGATGAAAGTTGCCAACCTATGCACCGATTTTCCCCTGCTGGCTACTGTCACAAGTAACAGGTGCGTGACGAGGTTACTTCTTCATCAACGCCGAACAGGCCGCTTTATAAGCCTCATGCTGATACTTGTTCAGTGTCGCTGGCAGTTCAAAGCCGTGCTTCCTGGCCTGCGCATTAATCGTCTGCGGCGACAGCAGCGACACCTCGCAACTCTCCAGCAACTGGAAGACGCCCTCGATCTTGAACGTTGTCGGTCCACCGGCGAATTCGCCTTTCTTGCTGCGCTTCTTGATCGCGATCCGGTCGATGGAGTTTTCACGTACAAACGACGCAACCTGAGCGGCAAAGACTTTGACGTTCGCCGCTTCGTCGTCATCTTCAAGGGCGATCTTCTTGGTGTTGAGCGCGACATGGCGCAGCGCCTGACCGTCGAGCGCCGCCACGGCAATGATCGCTTCGCTGCCTTTGATTTCGATGCCGCAGATTTTCATGTCGATCCTTTTCACAATGGTTGGAGTGCAGCTCAAAGCTCAAGCTGATTGGCCGTGATGCCAAACGCCGCCGCAATTTTCTCGCGGGTGGCCCGACGCGGCTTCGCGACGGTTTCCTGCTGGGCAAAGGCCGGTTGCGAGATACCCATGCGTTGGGCCACTTCATCCTGGGTAAGGTTCAAGTGTTCGCGCCAGGCGCGAATCGGTGTCGCCCCGTCGACGATACGACTGACCACTTCGTGGGGAATCAGATCGGGTTCGACCTTCTGTGCCACATATTGTGCGTAGGGAATGACCACGAAGGCAGGATTTCCGTCTGCGTCGTTGATGATTTGAACGTCAGTAGGTGCGTTCATCACGTTTTTTGACCTCTTGAATACTGACCACTTTGATTGCTCCATCCCAATCGAACATAACTCTGTAATGGCCTACTCGAAGTCGATAGGCATACAGATGGCCGACGAGTGCTTTGACGTTGCCCGTATCGGGCATGTCAGCTAGCGACGTCACGGCATCGCGAACCTGGCTCTGATGAGAGGAATGCAATTTCAGGAGTTGCTTAACGGCCTTTCGAGTCCAGTGGATACTGTTTATGAGAGAATATAAGTCTTTTATAAGATTTCCAATATTTACTTATATTTCTCTGCGGGCCAATCAACAAAACATGTCGGGGTGTTGCCCAAGGAGAGGGTCCGACACGGGGTGATGCGGGGTCTGTAGGCAGGCTCTGCAAGGTGTGTAGGAGAGAGCTGGCAAGAGTGCCAGCTCTCTGTAAAAGCGTCATTTCACTCCTGTCCAATCGACTCCAAAAACTCCGACCGCTCGTCGCTCATGCGCGCCACGCAATCGTTTTGCGCGATGGTGAACGCCTTGCTGCCGCTGGTCGCCGGAAAGGCCTCGACGGCGCAGTCGGCGTCGCGGGTTTTCAGCCATTGTTGCTGGACGTTCTTGAGTTTGGCGGTGATGTCGGCCAGTTGCGTCGGGTTTTTGCCGTACAGGCCTTGCAGCCGCTCCGTCAGGCTCTGGAGGTTGTCCTTGAGCAGGTCTTCGGCGGTGGTGCGGCCGTACACCGAGCATTCCAGGGTCTGCACGTCGTTTTCGACGGTATCGCAAGGGTTGGTGTCGGACTCCTGCGCCGCGTGTGCGCCGGTCGTTATCAGTAGCAAGGCCAGCAAAACAGATTTCATCGCATCACCCCAAAATTCCGTAATGGCGCGAATTCTGGCCCATGCGCAGGCCCTTGAACAGGTGGCCTGTGTCGGCTTGCGACGACCCTTTGTCGCGGATTGACGCTTTCGGCAATTCCCCTGTCGTTTTTGCACCCGGCTGCCAAGGCACCGAGGCATATGCTGGCCCCAAAGCGCCGGCACACGATTCGGCGCATGAATCGACAATAGGGGACAGCCTGATGAGCCCAGCCGAACTGCACGCCGACAGCATCGTTATCGACGGGCTGATTATTGCCAAATGGAACCGTGAGCTGTTCGAAGACATGCGCAAGGGCGGTCTGACCGCGGCCAACTGCACCGTGTCGGTGTGGGAGGGCTTCCAGGCCACTGTCAATAACATCGCCGCCAGCCAGAAACTGATCCGCGAGAACAGCGACCTGGTGATTCCGGTCCGCACGACGGCTGACATCCGCAAGGCCAAGGAGCAGGGCAAGACCGGCATCCTCTTCGGTTTCCAGAACGCTCACGCATTCGAAGACCAGATCAGCTATGTCGAGATTTTCAAGCAGCTCGGCGTCGGCATCGTGCAGATGTGCTACAACACCCAGAACCTGGTGGGCACCGGTTGCTACGAGCGTGATGGTGGCCTGTCGGGCTTCGGTCGTGAAATCGTTGCCGAGATGAACCGCGTCGGCGTCATGTGCGATCTGTCCCACGTTGGCTCGAAAACCTCCGAAGAGGTCATCCTCGAATCCAAGAAACCGGTGTGCTACTCGCACTGCCTGCCATCTGGCCTGAAGGTTCACCCGCGCAACAAATCCGATGAAGAACTGAAGTTCATCGCCGATCACGGCGGTTTCGTCGGTGTGACCATGTTCGCGCCGTTCCTGGCCAAGGGCATCGATTCGACCATCGACGACTACGCCGAAGCGATCGAATACACCATGAACATCGTCGGCGAAGACGCCATCGGCATCGGCACCGACTTTACCCAGGGCCATGGCCAGGACTTCTTCGAATACCTGACCCATGACAAGGGCTATGCCCGCCGTCTGACCAGCTTCGGCAAGATCATCAACCCGCTGGGCATCCGCACCGTCGGCGAGTTCCCGAACCTGACCGAAACCCTGCTCAAGCGCGGCCACTCCGAACGGGTGGTGCGCAAGATCATGGGCGAAAACTGGGTGAACGTCTTAAAAGACGTTTGGGGCGAATAAACCGCCGCGCGCTGAATCCTTTTCCCCCGGCCGTCCGCGCCGGGGGCAACACCAAAATTCTTCTGGAGTTAAGTTTCCATGGCCAAGATCGCCCCGCAATTGCCTATCGAAGTCGACAGCGAGACCGGTGTCTGGACGTCCGACGCCCTGCCGATGCTGTACGTGCCACGTCATTTCTTCGTGAATAACCACATGGGCATCGAGGAAGTGCTGGGCGCCGACGCCTATGCCGAGATCCTCTACAAGGCCGGCTACAAGTCCGCCTGGCACTGGTGTGAAAAAGAAGCCGAATGCCACGGCCTGGAAGGCGTCGCGGTGTTCGAGCACTACATGAAGCGCCTGTCGCAACGCGGCTGGGGCCTGTTCAAGATCCAGGACATCGACCTCGACAAAGGCACCGCCAGCGTCAAGCTCGAACACTCCGCATTCGTCTACGTCTACGGCAAGGTCGGGCGCAAGGTCGATTACATGTTCACTGGCTGGTTCGCCGGTGCCATGGACCAGATCCTCGCCGCACGCGGCAGCAAGATCCGCACCGTGGCCGAGCAGGTCTACGGTGGCTCCGAAGAAGGCCACGACGACGGTTTGTTCACCGTCAAACCTAAACAATAAGCAAATCGTTGAAAAAACGTAGCGAGCGAAGGCCAGGCAAGGCGAAGTCAGGCGAGAAAGCACAGTTGACTTTAGTCAATGAGCATTTCGAGTCTGATTTCAACGCAGCATGGTCGAGCGCAGTAGTTTTTTAACGATTTGAGGAGACCGCCATGGCTTTCGAAGCTATGTTCCAGCCGATCCAGATCGGTAAATTGACCATCCGCAACCGCGTGATCAGCACCGCCCACGCCGAGGTCTACGCGACCGACGGCGGCATGACCACCGACCGGTACGTCAAGTACTACGAAGAGAAAGCCAAGGGCGGGATCGGCCTGGCAATCTGCGGCGGTTCGTCGGTGGTGGCCATCGACAGCCCGCAGGAATGGTGGAGTTCGGTGAACCTGTCCACCGACCGGATCATTCCGCACTTCCAGAACCTGGCCGACGCCATGCACAAGCACGGCGCCAAGATCATGATCCAGATTACCCACATGGGGCGACGCTCGCGCTGGGACGGCTTTAACTGGCCGACACTGATGTCGCCGTCCGGCATCCGTGAACCGGTGCACCGCGCTACCTGCAAGACCATCGAGCCGGAAGAAATCTGGCGGGTGATCGGCAACTACGCACAAGCGGCCCGCCGCGCCAAGGCCGGTGGCCTCGATGGCGTCGAACTGTCGGCCGTGCACCAGCACATGATCGACCAGTTCTGGAGCCCACGGGTCAACAAGCGCACCGACGAATGGGGCGGCAGTTTCGAGGGCCGCATGAAGTTCGGCCTGGAAGTGCTCAAGGCTGTGCGCGCCGAAGTTGGCGACGACTTCTGCGTGGGTATGCGCCTGTGCGGTGACGAGTTCCACCCGGACGGCCTGTCCCATGAAGACATGAAACAGATCGCCAAGTATTACGACGACACCGGCATGCTCGATTTCATCGGTGTCGTGGGTTCGGGTTGCGACACCCACAACACCCTGGCCAACGTGATCCCGAACATGAGTTATCCGCCGGAGCCGTTCCTGCACCTGGCGGCCGGTATCAAGGAAGTGGTCAAGGTTCCGGTGCTGCACGCGCAGAACATCAAGGACCCGAACCAGGCGACGCGGATCCTGGAGGGCGGTTACGTCGACATGGTCGGCATGACCCGTGCGCACATCGCCGATCCGCACCTGATCGCCAAGATCAAGATGGGCCAGATCGACCAGATCAAGCAATGCGTCGGTGCCAACTACTGCATCGACCGTCAGTACCAAGGCCTGGATGTGTTGTGCATCCAGAACGCCGCGACCTCCCGTGAATACATGGGTGTGCCGCACATCATCGAAAAAACCACCGGCGTAAAACGCAAGGTGGTGGTGGTCGGCGCCGGGCCTGCGGGGATGGAGGCGGCGCGTGTGGCCGCCGAGCGTGGCCATGACGTGACCCTGTTCGAGAAGAAGGAATTCATCGGCGGGCAGATCACAACGGCGGCGAAAGCCCCGCAACGGGATCAGATCGCGGGTATTACCCGTTGGTATCAACTGGAGCTGGCTCGTCTGAAAGTCGACCTGCGCCTGGGCACGGCGGCGGATGCGCCGACCATCATGGACCTGCGTCCGGATGTGGTGGTGCTGGCGGTCGGCGGTCATCCGTTCCTCGAACAGAACGAGCACTGGGGCGCGGCTGAAGGCCTGGTGGTCAGCAGCTGGGACGTGCTTGACGGCAAGGTTGCACCGGGCAAGAACGTACTGGTGTACGACACCATCTGCGAGTTCACCGGCATGTCCACCGCCGACTTCCTGGCGGACAAGGGCAGCCAGGTCGAGATCGTCACCGATGACATCAAGCCGGGTGTGGCAATTGGCGGTACGTCGTTCCCGACCTACTACCGCAGCATGTACCCCAAAGAAGTGATCATGACCGGCGACATGATGCTGGAGAAGGTCTACCGCGAAGGCGACAAGTTGGTGGCGGTCCTGGAAAACGAATACACCGGCGCCAAGGAGGAGCGGGTAGTGGACCAGGTTGTCGTCGAAAACGGCGTGCGTCCGGACGAGGAAATCTACTACGCGTTGAAGGAAGGTGCGCGCAACAAGGGCCAGATCGACGTCGAGGCGCTGTTCGCTATCAAGCCGCAACCATGCCTCGAGCAGAGCGGCGACGGCTACCTGCTGTTCCGCATCGGCGACTGCGTGGCACAGCGTAACGTGCACGCTGCCATCTATGACGCACTCCGGCTCTGTAAGGATTTTTGACGGCGTAGCTGCAAGCCGCAAGCTACAAGCGACAAGTAAAAGCACAGCCTCATCGCGGCTCTTTCTTGCAGCTTGCAGCTTGCAGCTTGCACCTCGCCAGAGGTGACTCTGATGTTAAACACCCTTCTTCCAATCCTGTTGTTCGCCGCCCTGGGCCTTGCGGCCCTGGGTGCGCTGCGGCGGGTGGCCATGTGGCGTCGGGGTCGAGCCTCCAAGGTCGACCTGATCGGCGGCCTGTTCGCCATGCCCAAGCGCTACATGGTCGATTTGCACCATGTGGTGGCGCGGGACAAATACATTGCCAACACCCACGTGGCCACGGCCGGTGGCGCGGTGGCGTCCATCGTCCTGGCGATCCTGGTGCACGGCTTTGGCCTGCATAACCGCTGGCTCGGCTATGCACTGCTGTTGATGTCAGCGGTGATGTTCGTCGGGGCGATCTTCATGTACCTGCGTCGGCGCAACCCGCCGTCGCGGCTGTCGAAAGGCCCGTGGATGCGCTTGCCGAAAAGCCTGCTGGCCTTCTCGGCCTCGTTTTTCCTGGTGACCTTGCCGGTGGCCGGCATCCTGCCGGAAAACTTCGGTGGCTGGCTGGTGACGGTGATCCTCGGTATCGGCGTGTTATGGGGCGTGTCGGAGCTGTTTTTCGGCATGACCTGGGGCGGGCCGATGAAGCACGCCTTCGCCGGTGCCTTGCACCTGGCCTGGCACCGTCGCGCCGAACGTTTTGGCGGCGGCCGCTCCACCGGTTTGAAGCCGTTGGACCTGGGCGACCCGACCGCACCGTTGGGCGTGGAAAAACCCAAGGATTTCACCTGGAACCAGTTGCTCGGCTTCGATGCCTGCGTGCAGTGCGGCAAGTGCGAAGCGGCGTGCCCGGCCTTCGCCGCCGGCCAGCCGCTGAACCCGAAAAAACTGATTCAGGACATGGTCGTCGGCCTCGCGGGCGGTACTGACGCGAAGTTTGCCGGCAGCCCCTATCCGGGCAAACCGGTTGGCGAACACTCGGGCAATCCACATCAACCGATCGTCAACGGTCTGGTCGACGCGGAAACCCTGTGGTCGTGCACCACTTGCCGGGCCTGCGTCGAGGAATGCCCGATGATGATCGAGCATGTCGACGCCATCGTCGACATGCGCCGCCATCTGACGCTGGAAAAGGGCGCGACCCCGAACAAGGGCGCCGAGGTGCTGGAAAACCTGATCGCCACCGACAACCCCGGCGGTTTCGCCCCGGGTGGGCGGATGAACTGGGCGGCGGACCTCAATCTCAACCTGCTCAGCGAGAAGAAATCCACTGACGTGCTGTTCTGGGTGGGTGATGGCGCCTTCGACATGCGCAACCAGCGCACACTGCGCGCCTTCGTCAAAGTGTTGAAAGCGGCCAAAATCGACTTCGCGGTACTCGGCCTCGAAGAGCGCGACAGCGGCGACGTGGCCCGTCGCCTGGGCGATGAAGCGACCTTCCAGTCGCTGGCGAAACGCAACATCCAGACCCTGGCCAAGTACAGCTTCAACCGCATCGTCACCTGTGATCCGCACAGCTTCCACGTGCTGAAAAACGAGTACGGGGCTTTCGATGGCAACTACCGGGTGCAGCACCACAGCACCTATATGGCGGAAATCATCAAAACCGGCGCACTGAACCTCGGCCAGCACAAAGGTGACAGCGTGACCTATCACGACCCGTGTTACCTCGGTCGCTACAACGGTGAATACGAGGCGCCGCGCGAAGTGCTGCGTGCCCTTGGGATCGAAGTGAAAGAGATGCAACGTTCCGGTTTCCGCTCCCGGTGCTGCGGTGGTGGTGGCGGTGCGCCAATCACCGACATTCCGGGCAAGCAACGAATCCCCGACATGCGCATGGAGGACATCCGCGAAACTGGCGCCGAACTGGTCGCCGTGGGCTGTCCGCAGTGCACTGCGATGCTCGAAGGCGTGGTCGAGCCCCGGCCGTTGATCAAGGACATTGCCGAACTGGTGGCTGATGCGCTGCTTGAAGAAGACGCGCCGAAATCCGCCGCGCCGGCCAAACGCGAACCTGCGGAGGTGCACTGATGAGCGACATTATCCGCCGCGACCCCCGCGCCGAATGGATTGCCCGTAACCGCCTGCACCCGCTGCACGCGGCCATGCAACCGGCGCAGCACAGCTGGATGGGGCCCAATGGCGTTATCCGCAAGAATCCCCATGGCATGGGTTTCATCGGCCCCAACGGCATCAAACGCATCGATCGCAGCGGCGCGCAACAGGGTGGCTCGGCCAAGCGTTCGGCCGCCGTAGCGGTGCAACTGCCGCTGCATCAGGTTCCACAACCGGCGTTCTATATCAGCGTGGTGCCGGACATGGTCGGTGGTCGCCTGAGCAGCCACGACCGCGACTTGCTCGGCCTTGCCCATCAGTTGGCGGGCAAGGAGGGTGCGGTGTTGGCGGTGGTATTTGGCGAGCACAAGGAAAATGCGTTTGCCAGCGCTGGCGTCGATCGCCTGCTGGTACTTGAAGGTGACGAGTTCAGCGGTTATGCACCCGAGCAACGCATCCAGGGTCTTCGGGCTGTGGATAACCAGTTCAACCCCCGGCACTGGCTGCTGCCGGACAGCCGCACGGGTGGCGGCGAACTCGGCCGTCGCTTCGCTGCTGCCTTGGGCGAGCGCCCGGCGACACGGGTCTGGCAGGTCAAGGATGAGCAATGCGTCGGCCGCGCCGGTGCGGGCTTGCAGGACCTTGCGCGTCCGCTCGCGCGTCTGATTCTGGGTGCGGTCGAATGCGCTGAGCCGGTCAGTGAAACTCGTCACGAAGTGTTGCCGGTGGAGTTATCCACAGCCGTGGCGCGCAGCTTGTCGCGTATCGAGGATCTGGGCTCGGTGGCGGTGGATCCGGCGGCGATTCCGATGGCCGAAGCCGAATTCATTTTCTCCGGCGGCAACGGGGTCAAGGACTGGGAGCTTTTCCACAGGACGGCTCAGGCACTTGGCGCCACCGAGGGCGCGTCGCGAGTCGCGGTGGACGATGGCTTCATGGCGCGCGACCGTCAGGTCGGTGCGTCCGGCACCTGGGTCACGGCACGGGTCTACGTGGCGGTGGGGATTTCCGGGGCGATCCAGCACCTGCAGGGCATTGGCGCCTGCGACAAGGTGGTGGCGATCAACCTCGACCCGGGCTGCGACATGATCAAACGGGCCGACCTGTCGGTGATCGGCGAAAGCGCCGAGCTTCTTCAAGCCTTGATCGATGCAATAGCGGCTTATCGCAACGACGCCAAGCGCGATGCGGCTTAAGGGAAGGAAAGGGTTATGAGCACGAAAATCGTCAGCCTGGTGTCCATCGGCGCCCACCCGACCTCCGGCCGTCCACGCCGTGCGGAGCAGGATGCGCGGGCAGTGGAACTGGGCCTGCAACTGGCTGGGGATAACTTGCAGGTGCTGCATGCCGGGGACGTCGCAGAACCTGCGTTACGGGCCTACCTGGGCATGGGGCTGGAGCAGATGCATGTGCTCGAGCAACCGGCGGGTGCCGACGCGCTGCCGGCGCTGACCGCTTACCTGCGTGAAGCAGGCGCCCAGGTGGTGCTGACCGGCAGCCAGGCGGAAACCGGCGAAGGCTCGGGCATGCTGCCGTTTTTGCTGGCGGAGGGCCTTGGTTGGCCGCTGGTGGTGGGGCTGGCGCAGGTGGAATCCATCGACGGCAGTTCGGCCCTGGTGCTCCAGGCGTTGCCACGCGGTCAACGTCGTCGCCTGAAGGTGCGCCTGCCATTCCTGGCCACTGTGGATAACGCGGCGCCCAAGCCACGCCAGAGCGCCTATGGTCCGGCGCGGCGCGGTGTGTTGCAGGCCGATGACGTAGAAGTGGTCGACGATGAGCTGCTGGCGGTGGCGACCCTGCAACCGGCCAAGCCGCGACCCAAACGCCTCAAGGTGATTAAGGCCAAGAGCGGCGCCGACCGCATGAAAGCCGCCACGGCCAAGGCCAGCGGCGGAGGCGGGCAGGTGCTCAAGGGCGTGAGTGCGCAGGCCGGTGCCGAGGCGATTCTCAAGTTGTTGATCGAGGAAGGTGTGGTGCGCTGATTGCTTTGACGTTGAATATCCAATGTGGGAGCGGGCTTGCCCGCGATGGCGGCGTATCAGGTACACAGCCTTGGACAGGCACACCGCAATCGCGGGCAAGCCCGCTCCCACAGGGATCCCCATAAAGTCTCCCACTTGGAAACACCCAATGACCGTCGAATTCCGTCCAGCCCTGCGCAGCGACGCGCGGGAGATTGCCCGTCTGTTTCAGATTTCCTCTGAAGGTGCCTCCGATTACATCTGGAGCCAGCTCGCCGAACCCGGCCAGGACCTGCTTGACGTGGGCGCCGTTCGCTACGCCCGCGACGACGTGGACTTCTCGTACCAGAACTGCCTGATTGCCGAAGCGAACGGCGAAGTGATCGGCATGATGCACAGCTATGTCATGCGCCATGACCCCCTGGCAGAACCCACCACCGATCCGGTGCTCGCGCCCTATGCCACCATGGAAATACCCGACACCCTCTACATCTCCAGCCTGGCGCTGCATGAGGGCTGGCGCGGCCAGGGCCTGGGCAAGGAGTTCCTCGCCTACGCCTACGACCGCGCCAACCAGCTCGGCCTCAACGGCCTGAGCCTGATCGACTACGCCGCCAACACCGGGGCCCGGCGTTTCTACGAGCGCCACGGCTTTCGCATCGTCGATACCTGCCAGATCACGCCGCATCCGATGATTCGGGTGACCGGTGAGGCGTACTTGATGTATCGGCCATAGAACTCCAGTTTAGGCAGCTATTCGTCGGGGCTACGACTGCTCGACATGGATTACTCACAAACGCTGTTGGCGCATCTGTGGATAAGATGTTTGCTATCGCCCCAAAGCCTCTAAAAACGGGTCTTTCACGAAGTTGATCAAAAAATAGCCAAAGTGGCTTATTTACTCTCCGAACACACTGAAAACCTTTGTTTTTCAATGTCCGTGGCACTTTTCCACAGCGGCGCTAAAGTTGCCCCCAAAGTCTGTTGGTGCTTCTGTGGATAACGTGTTCGCCATCCTCTACAGGCCTTGTATATAGAGGGCTACAGAGGTTTGATCAAAAAGTAGCCATTGGTTATCCAAAGACATGCTTTTGGATAAGTCACGGATTTTCTTCAGTTTCTGTGAATGGAAATGGTCAGGTATCCACAGTTGTCCCCAGTTGCTGTGGGTGGAGGTGTGGATAACTTGTTTGCGGAAGGCTGGGAGGTGCGGCGGGCTTAGTGCTGAATGGAATAGGTTAAATTTCGTACAGTTCTATCCCTTGAGATGTTTGGTGATTGGAAAGATGCCATCGCGGGCAAGCCCGCTCCTACAGGGGGATTTTCGCAGAACCTGTGGGAGCGGGCTTGCCCGCGAAGCTTTTGCTGTTGTTAACCGCTGACTGCGACACCCTTGAGGTAAGGCGCAGGCTCAGCCCCGAGGTTGTTGAGCATGCGGCCGCTGTACCAGTCGATGAAGTTCACCACACCGAACTCATAGGTCTTGGAGTAGGGGCCTGGCTGGTAGGCCGACGAGTTGATACCGCGCTGGTTCTCTTCGGCCAGACGACGGTCTTGGTCATTGGTGGCGTCCCAGACCTGGCGCATGCGCTCCACGTCATAGTCCACCCCTTCGACCGCGTCCTTGTGCACCAGCCACTTGGTGGTGACCATGGTTTCCTGGGCGCTGATCGGCCAGACGGTGAACACGATGATGTGGTCGCCCATGCAGTGGTTCCACGAGTGCGGCAGGTGCAGGATGCGCATCGAGCCCAGGTCCGGGTTCTTGATGCGGCCCATCAGCTTGGCGCAGCCCTGTTTGCCGTCCATGGTCATCGACACGGTGCCTTTGAGCAGCGGCATGCGCACGATGCGGTTACGCAGGCCGAAGCTGGCGTGGGCGTAAGGGATCTTTTCCGCTTCCCAGGCGGCCGCGGAGGCGGCAACGTGGTCCTTGAACGCCTGGTCGGCACGTGGGTCGGTAACGTCGTCCCATTCCAGCAGGGTTTTGAGCAGTTCCGGGTGCGATGCGTTGCAGTGGTAGCACTCGCGGTTGTTTTCCAGCACCAATTTCCAGTTGGCCTTCTCCATCAAGGTGGTTTGCACCGCCACCTTGGTGTTTTCCATGTCGTACGGTTCCATGTAGTGGTTGAGTGTCGACAGGAACTCGTCGATGGCCGGCGGGTTTTCCGCCAGGCTGATGAAGATATAGCCGCCGGCGGTTTTCACGTTCACAGGCTTGAGGCCGTATTGCTTCATGTCGAAGTCGGCACCCATTTCGGTGCCGGCGAACAACAGGCGACCGTCGAGTTCGTAGGTCCACTGGTGGTAGTGGCAAACCAGTTTGGCGACCTTGCCCTTGTCGCTGGTACACAGGCGCGATCCACGGTGGCGGCAGACGTTGTGGAAGGCATGAACCACGCCTTCAGCGCCACGGATGACGATGATCGGGTTCTTGCCGACCTGCAGGGTCAGGTAGTTGCCCTTGGCCGGGATTTCGCAGGTCATGCCGGCGATCAGCCACTCTTTCTGGAAGATCTCCTGCATGTCGATATCGAACAGGCGCTCGTCGGAGTAGAACGGCTGGGGCAGCGAGAAGGTGCGCTCACGCTCTTGCAGCATCTGGGCGGTGGCCTTGCGTGCGGGTTCCAGCGGATCGCCCAGGCTCAGGGTAGTGGTGACGTCCATCATTGTGATCCTCAAGGCCATTCTGTGTGGCCAGCGAAAGTGGCTAATCAGGGTTGCTACGCAAGGGTTTGAATGTCTGTCTTGGTATGGGGCGAGTGTGGGGCCGGCGTTGCTCGCAACCTTATCCATGGGCGACATGGCCCAATCTGTTCCCGACGCGCAACCCCCGGTGGTTATGGGCTGGTCGCGATAAGTATGTGAATGTCGCTGGTAGGTAAATGGGCGGTTTGCGCTATACGCAGAATCGCCACCATACGGCCGACCATCGGCTACGGAGAACAGCATGTCCAATAACTTCCTGAACACGGTAACCACCCAGACCTGGGCCAACGGCCGTCATATCGTGCGTTGCGTCAAAGTCATCCAGGAAACCTGGGACGTGCGCACCTTCTGCTTCATGGCCGACCAGCCGATCATGTTCTTCTTCAAGCCGGGGCAGTTCGTCACCCTGGAACTGGAAATCGAAGGCCAGCCGATCATGCGGTCGTACACCATTTCAAGTTCGCCATCGGTGCCTTACAGCTTCTCGGTGACCATCAAGCGCGTACCGGGCGGCAAGGTATCGAACTGGTTGCACGACACCCTGCATGAAGGACAGGAGCTGGCGGTGCACGGGCCGGTCGGGCTGTTCAATGCCATCGACTTCCCGGCGCCGAAAGTGCTGTACCTCAGCGGCGGTGTCGGCATCACGCCGTGCATGTCCATGGCCCGCTGGTTCTATGACACCAACGGCAACGTGGACATGGTGTTTATCCACAGCGCCCGCTCGCCCAAAGACATCATTTACCACCGCGAGCTGGAACACATGGCGTCGCGCATCGATAACTTCAGCCTGCACCTGATCTGCGAAAAGCATGGTCTGGGTGAACCCTGGGCCGGTTATCGCGGTTACCTGAACCACAAGATGCTCGAACTGATGACCCCGGACTTCATGGAGCGCGAAGTGTTCTGCTGCGGCCCGACGCCCTACATGAACGCGGTCAAGCGCATGCTCGAGTCCGCTGGCTTCGACATGAAGCGTTATCACGAGGAATCCTTCGGCGCGACGCCGGAAGAGGCCCGGGCCGACGCGGTGGAACAGGCCGAGCAGGCGGCGGATGCGCCGGAAGTCGATGCCGCGGACCTGCATCAGGTGGAATTCATTTCCTCGGGCAAGAGCATTCGTGTGGCGCCGGGCGAAACCGTGCATGCGGCGGCGGCCAAGGTTGGCCTGCTGATCCCAAAGGCCTGCGGCATGGGCATCTGCGGCACCTGCAAAGTGCTGAAGCTGGGCGGCGAAGTCGAGATGGAGCACAACGGCGGGATCACCGAGGAAGACGAAGCTGAGGGGTATATCCTGTCGTGCTGCAGCGTGCCCAAAGGCGATGTGCGGATCGAATTCTGATAGTCCCCTGCTTTCTGTAGGAGCGAGCATGTCGAGGCGTCGAACCGTCGCGATGGTCGTCAACGATGACGCTGGCTGTCTGAATGCCAGCGGTGCCTGGGCTTCCATCGCGAGCAAGCTCGCTCCAACAGGGTTCGGGGTGTTCAGTCGATGAATAAATCCGGCATCAACGGGGCGCTGCTGCCCGGTTCGAATCGGTAGTGTTCGAACTCGGTTACGCCGCTGTCGCGCAATACCTGCTCATCGATCAACAAACGCCCGGTCAGTGTTCGGCCAGAGCTGCCGAGAATCACGTGGGCGGCATCGGCCATGATCGCCGGGGTCCTGGCGTGCTTGAACGATTCGCGCGAGCCCAGTTGGAACTCGATGGCCGCGGTGGCGATCATGGTTTGCGGCCACAGCGAATTGACGCTGATCCCGACGTGACGAAATTCCTCGCTCATCCCGAGGGTCAGCATGCTCATGCCGTATTTGGTCACGGTGTATGGGCTGTATTGGGCGAACCATTGGGTATCCAGGTTCAGCGGCGGGGACAGGTTGAGGATGTGCCCGGCGGATTTCTTCAGGTAGGGCAGGGCAGCCTGGCTGCATAGCAATACCGCGCGAGTGTTGATCTGATGCATCAGGTCGAAGCGCTTGAGCTCCAGGTGCGCAACGCCAGTCAGCTTGATGGCGCCTGCGTTGTTGACCAGCGCATCGATACCGCCGAAATGTTCATTGGCCTGCGCCAGGGCCTGATGCACGGCGACCTCGTCACGCACATCCACTTGCAGGGCCAGCGCCCTGCCGCCGGCGGCCTCGACTTCCTCGGCCACGCTGTAAATCGTCCCGGGCAACTTGGCGTGCGGCTCGGCACTCTTGGCGGCAATCACGATGTTGGCGCCATCGCGCGCAGCGCGCAGGGCAATCTCACGACCAATCCCACGGCTGGCGCCGGTAATGAACAGGGTTTTGCCTTGCAAGGACATGCGCGTGCTCCTGATTATTGTTATTCGAGCAAAGGCTCGAGAAACAATGTAGACGAAGTCTTCAGTCGCACCGCCGCTCCCACAGGGATGAGTGATTTCTCAGTTAGTGCTCAGCGAGTCATCACTTCGCGGATATCGGCGGCCAGTTCGCGGACACGGTCTTCCTCGGTGTCCCAGGAGCACATGAAGCGAGCGCCGCCCTTGCCGATGAAGGTGTAGAAACGCCAGCCCTTGGCAGTCAGGGCAGCGATGGCCGGTTCCGAGAGTTGCAGGAACACGCCGTTGGCCTGCACCGGGAACATCAGTTCTACCCCTGGAATGTCGCTGACCAGTTCGGCGAGCAATTGCGCGCAGCGATTGGCGTGGCGGGCATATTTGAGCCAGGCGTCGTTTTCAAGGATGCCGACCCAGGGCGCCGAGAGGAAGCGCATTTTCGAGGCCAGTTGCCCGGCCTGTTTGCAGCGGTAGTCGAAGTCTTCCGCCAGTTTGTGGTTGAAGAACAGAATGGCCTCGCCCACCGCCATGCCGTTTTTCGTACCGCCAAAACACAGCACGTCGACGCCGGCCTTCCAGGTCAGGTCGGCGGGCGTGCAGCCCAGGTACGCGCAAGCGTTGGAGAAACGGGCACCGTCCATGTGCAGGTTCAGGCCCAGTTCCTTGCAGGTGGCGCTGATGGCGCGGATTTCTTCCGGGGTGTAGACGCTGCCGACTTCGGTGGCCTGGGTCAGGGTCACCACCCGCGGTTTGGGGTAGTGAATGTCCTGGCGCTTGAGGGCGACCTCTCGGATCGATTCCGGGGTCAGCTTGCCGTTTTCGGTGCCGGCGATCAGCAGTTTGGAGCCGTTGGAGAAAAACTCCGGCGCACCGCATTCATCGGTTTCGACGTGGGCGGTTTCCGAGCAGATCACGCTGTGGTAACTCTGGCACAGCGACGACAGGGCCAGGGAGTTGGCAGCGGTGCCGTTGAAGGCGAAAAATACTTCGCAGTCGGTTTCGAACAATTTGCGGAATTGATCAGACGCGCGGGCGGTCCATTCATCGTCGCCGTAGGCGCGCTGATGGCCATGGTTGGCCTGCTCCATCGCCGCCCAGGCTTCAGGGCAGATACCGGAATAGTTATCGCTGGCGAATTGTTGGCTCTTATCGGTCATGGCCCTGCTTTCCGTGGTCGAGACGCCTATGGTGAAGCGGCTCAAGGTCATTGATGGTGCGCACTCTACCGAAGATCATCCGGGGAGCACACGGGATGCGTCAGACAAACAAACTCAAGGACGACGGCCAATTATGCACATGACGCACAGGGATGGGGCACTGGATTTGCTCAAGTGGCTGGCGCTGCTGAGCATGGTGCTCGATCACCTGCGATATGTCGGGTTCTCCGCCGATTGGCTGTACGTGCCGGGGCGATTGGCGTTCCCATGGTTCTGCCTGGCGATGGCAACCAATTTGGCGCGCGGGCCGGCCGTCGTCACCGGGCAATGGCGCTACCTGGGCTGGCTGGTGCTGTTCAGTGCGGTGAGCGAGATCCCCTATCGGCTGTTCATCGCCGATGCCGACACCTTGAACGTACTCCCCACCCTGTCACTGGGGCTGTTGGTGGCGCGGGGCTGGCAGGCGCCGGGTTTACAGGCAAGGGTATTGGGGGTGTCGGCCATGGTGCTGGCGCTGCTGTTTTCGGGGCATTTGATGTTCGGCGTGTTTGGCGTGCTGTTGCCGCTGGCGACGCTGCTGGTGTATCGCAAACCCTGGTATTTCGCCCTGTTGCCGGGGCTGGTGTGCCTGGCGGCCAACCAGTGGTCGGTGCTGTATCACTCGATCCGCCTGGGCAGCCCCGTCGCGATGGCGGCCGTTATCACGTGTCTGATTGCGCCATGGCTGGGACTGTTCCTGTTGCGACATGCACAGGGCGTAAAACCACCGCCGATGCGCCGGTGGGCGTATGCGCTTTATCCGGGGCATTTCCTGGTTCTCTATGCAGTACGAGCCTTTGTGGGAGCGGGCTTGCTCGCGATAGCGGTGTATCAGCCAACATAGATGCAGCTGACCCGCCGCAATCGCGGGCAAGCCCGCTCCCACAAGGTTTTGAGTTGTTCCCGGTGTCACGTTCTGTCTCGGCTGTTTACGCCATGTCGTAAACGCGCCTTTGCGTGGCGTCCGTAGGCATTTGGCCTCTCGACGCCGGCCATACCATCGCATTCAAAGGGCACTGCCGAAAAACCGGTGCCTCACCGAGACGAATGGCGCACAGATGCCGCTGGGAGAGACGCGATGTTCAGCAAGCAAGACCAGATCCAGGGTTACGACGATGCACTGCTGGCGGCGATGAATGCCGAGGAGCAACGTCAGGAAGATCACATCGAGCTGATCGCGTCGGAGAACTACACCAGCAAACGCGTCATGCAAGCCCAAGGCAGCGGCCTGACCAACAAATACGCCGAAGGCTACCCGGGCAAACGCTACTACGGTGGCTGCGAGCACGTGGACAAGGTCGAAGCCCTGGCCATCGAACGCGCCAAACAACTGTTCGGCGCCGATTACGCCAACGTGCAGCCGCACTCCGGTTCCTCGGCCAACAGCGCCGTGTACCTGGCCCTGCTGCAAGCCGGCGATACCATCCTGGGCATGAGCCTGGCCCACGGTGGTCACCTGACCCACGGCGCCAAAGTCTCGTCCTCGGGCAAGCTGTACAACGCCGTTCAATACGGCATCAACACCGATACCGGCCTGATCGATTACGACGAAGTCGAGCGTCTGGCCGTTGAATGCAAGCCGAAGATGATCGTTGCCGGGTTCTCGGCCTACTCCAAAACCCTGGATTTCCCACGCTTCCGCCAGATCGCCGACAAGGTGGGGGCGTTGCTGTTCGTCGACATGGCCCACGTGGCCGGCCTGGTCGCTGCTGGCCTGTATCCGAACCCGATTCCGTTCGCTGACGTGGTCACCACCACCACCCACAAGACCCTGCGCGGTCCACGTGGCGGCCTGATCCTGGCCAAGTCCAACGAAGAAATCGAGAAGAAGCTCAACGCCGCCGTATTCCCCGGCGCCCAGGGCGGCCCGCTGATGCACGTGATTGCGGGCAAGGCCGTGTGCTTCAAGGAAGCTTTGGAACCAGGCTTCAAGGCCTATCAGCAACAAGTGATCGAGAACGCCCAGGCCATGGCCGGCGTGTTTATCAAACGCGGCTACGATGTAGTGTCCGGCGGCACCGATAACCACCTGTTCCTGGTCAGCCTGATCCGTCAGGGCCTCACCGGCAAGGACGCAGACGCCGCCCTCGGTCGCGCCCACATCACCGTGAACAAGAACGCCGTGCCGAACGACCCGCAGTCGCCGTTCGTCACCTCCGGCCTGCGTATCGGCACCCCGGCGGTAACCACGCGCGGTTTCAAGGTGACCCAGTGCGTCACGCTGGCCGGCTGGATCTGCGACATCCTCGACAACCTCGGCGATGCCGATGTCGAGGCCAACGTCGCCGAGCAGGTATCGGCCCTGTGCGCAGACTTCCCGGTTTATCGCTGAGTGCAGTTTTGGAGTAAATGACTATGCAACGCTACTCAGGCTTCGGCCTCTTCAAGCACTCTCTGAGCCATCACGAAAACTGGCAGCGCATGTGGCGCACGCCCACACCCAAGAAGGTCTACGACGTGGTCATCGTCGGTGGTGGCGGGCATGGCCTGGCGACTGCCTACTACCTGGCCAAGGAACACGGCATCACCAATGTGGCCGTGGTCGAAAAGGGCTGGCTGGGCGGCGGTAACACCGCGCGCAACACCACCATCGTTCGCTCCAACTACCTGTGGGACGAGTCGGCGCACCTGTACGAACACGCGATGAAACTGTGGGAAGGCCTGTCCCAGGACCTCAACTACAACGTGATGTTCTCCCAGCGCGGCGTCTACAACCTGTGCCACACGCTGCAGGACATTCGCGATTCCGAGCGCCGGGTCAGCGCCAACCGCCTCAATGGCGTGGATGGTGAGCTGCTCGATGCCAAGCAGGTCGCCGACGAAATTCCGTACCTGGACTGCTCGAAAAACACCCGCTACCCGGTGATGGGCGCCACCGTCCAGCGTCGCGGCGGCGTGGCCCGTCACGATGCGGTGGCCTGGGGCTTTGCCCGGGCTGCCGACGCCCTGGGCGTGGACCTGATCCAGCAGACCGAAGTGATCGGTTTCCGCAAGGAAAACGGCGTGTGCATCGGTGTCGAAACCAACAAGGGTTTCATTGGCGCCAAGCGCGTCGGCGTGGTGACCGCCGGTAACTCCGGGCACATGGCCAAGCTGGCCGGTTTCCGCCTGCCGATCGAATCGCACCCGCTGCAAGCGCTGGTGTCCGAGCCGATCAAGCCGATTATCGACAGCGTGATCATGTCCAACGCCGTGCACGGTTACATCAGCCAGTCCGACAAGGGCGACCTGGTGATCGGCGCCGGTATCGACGGCTACAACGGCTACGGCCAGCGCGGTTCGTACCCGGTGATCGAGCACACCATCCAGGCCATCGTCGAGATGTTCCCGGTGCTGTCGCGGGTGCGCATGAACCGTCAGTGGGGCGGCATCGTCGACACCACTCCGGATGCCTGCCCGATCATTTCCAAAACCCCGGTCCCGAACATGTTCTTCAACTGCGGTTGGGGCACCGGTGGCTTCAAGGCGACACCTGGCTCGGGCAACGTATTTGCCGCGAGCCTGGCCAAGGGTGAAATGCACCCGTTGGCCGCCCCTTTCTCTATCGACCGTTTCCACAACGGTGCGTTGATCGATGAACACGGCGCTGCTGCGGTTGCCCACTAACAGGAGAAATCCCCATGTTGCATATCTTCTGTCCTCACTGCGGCGAACTGCGCTCCGAAGAGGAATTCCACGCATCCGGCCAGGCGCACATCCCGCGTCCACTGGACCCCAACAGCTGCACCGACGAGGAGTGGGGCGACTACATGTTCTTCCGCGACAACCCTCGCGGCCTGCACCATGAACTGTGGATCCACGCCGCCGGTTGCCGTCAGTACTTCAACGCCACCCGCGACACCGTGACCTACGAGATTCTGGAAACCTACAAGATCGGCACCAAGCCCCAATTCACCGACAAGACCGAGAGCCCGAAAGCGGCCGCCACGGCTCTGGGAGAGAAGGTATGAGCCAGACCAATCGCCTGTCCAACGGAGGACGGATCGACCGCAACAAAGTCCTGAGCTTCACCTTCAACGGCCAGAGCTACAAAGGTTTTGAAGGCGACTCGCTGGCCGCAGCGCTGCTGGCCAACGGCGTTGACATCATCGGTCGCAGCTTCAAATATTCGCGCCCACGCGGCATTTTCGCTGCCGGTGCCGAAGAGCCGAACGCGGTGCTGCAGATCGGCGCCACCGAAGCCACGCAAATCCCGAACGTGCGCGCCACTCAACAAGCGCTGTACCAAGGCCTGGTCGCCACCAGCACCAACGGCTGGCCAAGCGTGAACAACGACATGATGGGGATTCTCGGCAAGGTCGGCGGCAAGCTGATGCCTCCGGGCTTCTACTACAAAACCTTCATGTACCCGCAATCGTTCTGGATGACTTACGAAAAGTACATCCGCAAGGCGGCGGGCCTCGGCCGTTCGCCGACCGAGAACGATCCGGACACCTACGACTACATGAACCAGCACTGCGACGTGCTGATCGTCGGCGCCGGCCCCGCAGGCCTGGCCGCTGCACTGGCGGCTGCGCGCAGCGGCGCCCGGGTGATCATCGCCGATGAACAGGAAGAGTTCGGCGGCAGCCTGCTCGACTCCCGCGAAAGCCTGGACGGCAAGCCGGCCATGGAATGGGTCGCCAGCGTCATTTCGGAACTCACGAACACCCCGGACGTGCTGCTGTTGCCGCGCGCCACCGTCAACGGCTACCACGACCATAACTTCCTGACCATTCACGAGCGCCTGACCGATCACCTGGGCGATCGCGCCCCGATTGGCCAGGTTCGCCAGCGCATCCACCGGGTTCGCGCCAAGCGCGTGGTCCTGGCGACCGGTGCTCACGAGCGTCCATTGGTTTACGGCAACAACGACGTGCCGGGCAACATGCTGGCCGGCGCGGTGTCGACTTACGTCCGTCGTTACGGCGTGGCACCGGGCAAGAAACTGGTGCTCTCGACCAACAATGACCACGCCTACCGCGTGGCCCTGGATTGGCTCGATGCCAGCCTGCAAGTGGTGGCCATCGCCGACGCCCGCAGCAACCCGCGCGGTGCGTTGGTGGAAGAAGCGCGCGCCAAAGGCATTCGCATCCTGACCGGCAGCGCCGTGATCGAGACCCGTGGCACCAAACGCGTGACCGCTGCCCGCGTGGCCGCGATCGATGTAAAAGCCCATGCGGTGACCAGCCCGGGCGAATGGCTCGATTGCGACTTGATTGCCAGCTCCGGTGGTTACAGCCCGGTGGTTCACCTGGCCTCGCACTTGGGTGGCAAGCCGATCTGGCGTGAAGACATCCTCGGTTTCGTACCGGGCGAAGCACCGCAGAAGCGCGTGTGCGTCGGTGGCATCAATGGTGTCTACGCGCTGGGTGATTCCCTGGCCGACGGTTTTGAAGGAGGCGCTCGTGCGGCCAGCGAAGCCGGTTTCGCCGTGGTCGAAGGCACCTTGCCCAAAGCCCTGAGCCGTCTCGAAGAACCGACCCTGGCGCTATTCCAGGTGCCGCACGAGAAGAACTCGGCGCGTGCACCGAAGCAATTCGTCGACCTGCAAAACGATGTGACGGCGGGGGGTATCGAACTGGCGACCCGCGAGGGCTTCGAGTCGGTCGAACACGTCAAACGCTACACCGCGCTGGGCTTCGGCACCGACCAGGGCAAGCTCGGCAACGTCAACGGCCTGGCCATCGCCGCCCGTTCGCTGAACGTGACCATCCCGCAGATGGGCACCACCATGTTCCGTCCGAACTACACGCCGGTGACCTTCGGCGCCGTGGCCGGTCGTCACTGTGGGCACATCTTCGAGCCAGTGCGTTTCACCGCGCTGCATCACTGGCACGTGAAGAACGGCGCCGAGTTTGAAGACGTCGGTCAGTGGAAGCGTCCGTGGTACTTCCCGAAAAACGGTGAAGACATCCACGCGGCGGTCAAACGCGAATGCAAAGCCGTGCGCGACAGCGTCGGCCTGCTGGACGCCTCGACCCTGGGCAAGATCGACATCCAGGGGCCGGACGCGCGTGAGTTCCTCAACCGCATCTACACCAACGCCTGGACCAAGCTGGACGTGGGCAAGGCGCGTTACGGCCTGATGTGCAAGGAAGACGGCATGGTGTTCGACGACGGCGTAACCGCCTGTCTCGCCGACAACCATTTCGTCATGACCACCACCACCGGCGGCGCGGCACGTGTGCTGCAATGGCTGGAAATCTACCAGCAGACCGAATGGCCTGACCTGAAGGTGTACTTCACCTCCGTGACGGATCACTGGGCGACCATGACCCTGTCCGGGCCGAACAGCCGCAAGCTGCTCAGCGAAGTCACCGACGTTGATTTGAGCAACGAAGCGTTCCCGTTCATGACCTGGAAAGAAGGCCTGGTGGGTGGCGTGCCGGCGCGTGTGTTCCGGATTTCGTTTACCGGTGAGCTGTCGTACGAAGTCAACGTGCAGGCCGATTACGCGATGGGCGTGCTCGAGAAAATCGTCGAGGCTGGCAAAAAGTACAACCTGACGCCGTACGGTACCGAAACCATGCACATCCTGCGGGCCGAGAAGGGCTTCATCATCGTCGGCCAGGACACCGACGGCTCGATGACCCCCGACGACCTGAACATGGGCTGGTGCGTGGGTCGCACCAAACCGTTCTCGTGGATCGGCCAGCGCGGCATGAACCGTGAAGACTGCGTACGTGACCAGCGCAAGCAACTGGTGGGCCTCAAGCCGGTCGACCCGACCAAATGGCTGCCGGAAGGTGCGCAACTGGTGTTCAACACCAAGCAGTCGATCCCGATGACCATGGTCGGCCACGTCACCTCCAGCTACCTGCACAACTCCCTGGGCTATTCGTTTGCCATGGGCGTGGTCAAGGGTGGGCTGAAGCGCCTGGGTGAGCGCGTGTTCGCACCGCTGGCCGACGGCAGCGTGATCGAGGCAGAGATTGTTTCTTCGGTGTTCTTTGATCCGAAGGGTGAGCGCCAGAACGTTTAACACCACAGTCCCTGTGGGAGCGGGCTTGTCGGCCCGCCGCATCGCCGCGATAGCGTCAGGCCAGACAAAACAACTGTGACTGACATACCGCTATCGCTGGCAAGCCAGCTCCCACAGAGAACACAGAATTCAGAAAGGGTGCCTTATGACCGCAGCCAACGTTTACCAACAACGCCCAACCACCGGGGCTAAAGCCGAGTCGTCGCTGCATCATGCCGACCTCGCCAGCCTGGTGGGCAAGGGTCGCAAGAGCGCCGGCGTGACCGTGCGCGAGAAAAAACTTCTGGGCCACCTGACCATTCGTGGCGATGCTCATGACGCCGCGTTCGCCACCGGCGTGCACAAGGCCCTGGGCATCGAGCTGCCGGGTGCGCTGACCGTCATCGTCAAGGGCGAGACCAGTCTGCAATGGATGGGCCCGGACGAATGGCTGCTGATCGTGCCGAGCGGTGAAGAATTCGAGGCCGAGAAAAAGCTGCGTGAAGCCCTGGGCGATCTGCACATCCAGATCGTCAACGTCAGCGGCGGCCAGCAGATCCTCGAACTGAGTGGCCCCAACGTGCGCCAGGTGCTGATGAAGTCCACCAGCTACGACGTACACCCCAACAGTTTCCCAGTGGGCAAGGCCGTTGGCACCGTGTTCGCCAAGTCGCAACTGGTGATCCGCCACACCGCCGAAGACACCTGGGAACTGCTGATCCGCCGCAGCTTCTCGGACTACTGGTGGCTGTGGCTGCAAGATGCCTCGGCCGAGTACGGCCTGGCCGTGCAGCCCTGATGACTGCTCTTCCTGTAGGAGCGAGCATGCTCGCGATGGTCGTCAACGATGACGTTGGCTTTCTGAATACCAGCGGTGTCTGCGCCACCATCGCGAGCATGCTCGCTCCTACAGGCCACCTTCGCTTCTGGAGTCACCCGCTATGAGCCGCGCCCCAGACACATGGATCCTGACCGCCGACTGCCCCAGCGTACTCGGCACCGTGGACGCGGTGACCCGCTTTCTGTTCGAGCAGGGCTGCTACGTCACCGAGCACCATTCGTTCGATGACCGGCTCTCGGGCCGCTTTTTCATTCGAGTGGAATTCCGTCAGCCCGACGGCTTCGACGAACAGTCTTTCCGCGCCGGCCTGCAAGAGCGTGGCGAGACGTTCGGCATGGTCTTCGAACTGACGCCGCCGCATTACCGGCCGAAAGTGGTGATCATGGTCTCCAAGGCCGATCACTGCCTCAACGACCTGCTTTATCGCCAGCGCATCGGCCAGTTGTCGATGGACGTGGCGGCGGTGGTGTCCAACCATCCGGATCTCAAGCCGCTGGCCGACTGGCACCAGATTCCGTACTACCATTTCCCCCTGGACCCGAACGACAAGCCGTCGCAGGAGCGCCAGGTATTGCAGGTGATCGAAGAGGCCGGTGCCGAACTGGTGATCCTTGCGCGCTACATGCAGGTGTTGTCGCCGGAACTGTGCCGCAAGCTCGATGGCAAGGCGATCAACATCCATCACTCCCTACTGCCCGGTTTCAAGGGCGCCAAGCCTTACCACCAGGCTTACAACAAGGGCGTGAAACTGGTCGGCGCGACGGCGCATTACATCAACAACGACCTGGACGAAGGCCCGATCATCGCCCAGGGCGTGGAGGTGGTGGATCACAGCCATTACCCGGAAGACTTGATCGCCAAGGGGCGGGATATCGAAGGCCTGACGTTGGCGCGGGCGGTGGGGTATCACATCGAAAGAAGAGTGTTCCTCAACGCGAACAGGACAGTCGTTTTATAGCTGCAAGCCTTTAGCTCCAAGCCGCAAGAAAACGCGGTGTGTACACTTCTTGCGGCTTGTAGCTTGCCGCTGGAAGCTCAACCACGCTCTATCCAACAACAATTACAGAGGTGATGGCATGTCTGGCAATCGTGGTGTGGTGTATCTCGGCGCTGGCAAGGTCGAAGTACAGAAAATCGACTATCCGAAAATGCAGGACCCGCGCGGCAGGAAGATCGAGCACGGTGTCATCCTGCGTGTGGTGTCCACCAACATTTGTGGTTCCGACCAGCACATGGTGCGTGGCCGTACCACCGCTCAAACCGGTCTGGTCCTGGGTCACGAAATCACCGGTGAAGTGATCGAGAAAGGCAGCGACGTCGAGAACCTGAAAATCGGCGACCTGGTGTCCGTACCGTTCAACGTGGCTTGCGGGCGCTGCCGTTCCTGCAAGGAGCAACACACCGGCGTGTGCCTGACCGTCAACCCGGCCCGTGCTGGTGGCGCTTACGGCTACGTCGACATGGGCGACTGGACCGGCGGCCAGGCCGAATACGTGCTGGTGCCGTACGCTGACTTCAACCTGCTGAAACTGCCGGACCGCGACAAGGCCATGGAAAAAATCCGTGACCTGACCTGCCTCTCCGACATCCTGCCCACCGGCTACCACGGTGCCGTCACCGCCGGTGTCGGCCCAGGCAGCACCGTGTACATCGCCGGTGCGGGCCCGGTCGGCCTGGCCGCTGCCGCTTCGGCGCGCCTGCTGGGTGCGGCGGTGGTGATCATCGGCGACGTCAACACCATCCGCCTGGCCCACGCCAAGGCCCAGGGTTTTGAAATCGTCGACCTGTCCAAGGACGCGCCGCTGCACGAGCAGATCGCCGCGCTGCTGGGCGAGCCGGAAGTGGATTGCGCCGTCGACTGCGTGGGCTTCGAAGCCCGTGGCCACGGCCATGACGGCGTGAAACACGAAGCCCCGGCTACCGTGCTCAACTCCCTGATGGGCGTGGTACGCGTTGCCGGCAAGATCGGCATCCCCGGCCTCTACGTCACCGAAGACCCGGGCGCTGTCGACGCTGCCGCCAAAATGGGCAGCCTGAGCATCCGCTTCGGCCTGGGCTGGGCCAAATCCCACAGCTTCCACACCGGCCAGACTCCGGTGATGAAGTACAACCGTGCGCTGATGCAAGCCATCATGTGGGACCGCATCAACATCGCTGAAGTGGTGGGCGTACAGGTCATCAGCCTGGACCAGGCACCAGAAGGCTACGGCGAGTTCGATGCCGGCGTGCCGAAGAAGTTTGTGATCGACCCGCACAAGATGTTTAGTGCGGCGTAAGTAATACGCGCAAGGAAAAGGGCGACGCAATGTCGCCCTTTTCTATTGGCCCGCCCCCGCCCCTGTAGGAGCGAGCATGCTCGCGATGGACTCGAAAACGCCACGGGGTGTCAGGTACCCAGCGTTATCGTTGACGGCCATCGCGAGCAAGCTCGCTCCTACAGGTTTTTTTGTTTCAGGCAATTGGGTCGAGTTGATCCAGCACGCGGTTCACCGAGATTTCCGCCAGCATGACGATTTGGGCGATGCCCAGCAGGGTGTTGCGGCCGGCGCCGGTTTCGCGGTCGGCGAGGTCCAGGGTGATGACGTTGGCCGAGGCCAGTGATTCGCTGATACTGCCGAGCAGGTCCTGGACGTGGACGTTGGGATTGACGCTGTACATCGAACACGGTTTGCGGGGTTTGGCTTTGATGTCGGCGGCGGAGGCTGGGGTTTCGTCGGTGTTGGGTGAATCAGGTTTGGCCTTGCGCATCGGAGGGACCTCTGTTGGATGCCTTCCCCTGTGTGCCGCTAAGCGAAGTGGGGTGGCAGCTGCACGCAGGTTAGCGGACCGGGATCCCTCAGCCGGTGCGCCCGAAGGCGCCCTGCGTGCAGCCACCATGAAACCGCAGGCATGGGGAGATGCCTGTTTGGTGGACGCATGTGCAAGCTGGGGGATCGTCGGCCGCTAAGCCCGACCACTGAGGTTCAGTGGCGAGTCAACGATAGAGCCCATGGCCTGGCTGCACTAGCCGGCGGATTCTGGGTGGGGCGTAGGGAACGACGCAAGGTTTTGTGGCTTTCAGGAAGTAACTGGAGGTGGTTTTAAACATCACCGATAAACAGGGAGGATTTCTGACGGCTTTTGCCTTTGGGTGATTATTTCCAGAGGGTTATCGGGAAAGCTCTGACAGCTTCGGTGTACTGGCTGCCGTCTTCGCGGGCAAGCCCGCTCCCACAGGGAACAATACCTGCCGATCCCAGTCCAACAAACTGTTTCAACCGCCCATTCCCGGGCGGTTTTTCGTTGAGGATGTCTGAATGAAGGTTTCACGCGGTTTGGTACTGGCATCGCTCATGACCCTGGCCGCCGGGCCGGTGTTCGCGCAGTTCAGCCTGGGCGATGCGGCCAATGCCATTGCCGGCATGAAGGGCGAAAACGCTGCCACGCAGGCCGCGCCGACCTCCGAGACGGCTGATCTGCTCGGCGCGCTCAGCCAGTTGGACGTGACCCCGCAACAAGCCGTCGGCGGCGCCGGGGCGATGCTCGGTCTGGCCAAAAATCAATTGAGCACCACCGACTACGCCGAACTGGCCAAGAGTGTGCCGGGCATCGACAAGTTGTCGGGCGGCGGCGAGCTGGGCGCGCTGGCCAGCCTGCTCGGTCCCAATGGCAAGGCCGCCGGCCTCGACAACGCCTTGGGCAATGTCAAGGATGCCAACGACCTGAACAATGCTTTCAGCGCGCTGGGCATGGACAGCGGCATGATCGGCCAGTTTGCCCCGGTGATTTTGCAATACCTGGGTCAGCAGGGCGTTGGCGGCTCACTGCTGCAAAGCCTGGGCGGTATCTGGGGCACCGGCAGCTGATTCAGCGGCTTTCGCTGCGCAGGGTGGCGATACGCTGGTCTTTCTCGGTCCAGAGCTGGTTGACCCAGTTCTGCACCGATTCGCGAAACACCGGGTCATTTTCGTAATCGCCCTGCCACAGCACCGGGTCGAGTTCGCGGGTCCGGATGTCGATGATCACCCTTGGCACGTTGCCGCTGATCAGGTCCCAGAACCCCGGGATCTTCGCCTGCGGGTAAACCACCGTCACATCGAGAATCGCGTCCAGCTGTTCACCCATCGCCGCCAGTACGAACGCCACGCCGCCCGCCTTGGGCTTGAGCAGGTGGCTGAACGGTGATTGCTGCTGGGTGCTTTTTGCCGGGGTGTAACGGGTGCCTTCCAGGTAATTCACCACGGTCACCGGCTGGCGCTTGAACAGCTCACAGGCGGCTTTGGTGATTTCCAGGTCCTTGCCTGCCAGTTCCGGATTTTTCGCGATAAACGCCTTGGTGTAGCGCTTCATGAACGGGTAATCCAGCGCCCACCACGCCAGCCCCAGGAACGGCACCCAGATCAGTTCTTTCTTGAGGAAGAACTTGAAGAACGGTGTGCGTCGGTTGAGTGTCTGGATCAGCGCCGGGATATCGACCCAGGATTGATGGTTGCTGATCACCAGGTACGAAGTGTCGCGCTGCAGCCCATCGTCGCCGCGAATGTCCCATTGGGTCGGGATGCACAGGTGAAAGATCAGTTTGTCGATCTCCGACCAGGTCTCGGCGATCCACATCACCGCCCCGGACGCGTAGTCGCGAAAGCGGCCGGGCAGGACCAGCTTGAGCAGGGCAAACACCATCAACGGCCCGATCAGGATCAGGGTGTTGAGCAACAGCAGCAGGGCGACGAAACAGCCAGTGAGCAGGCGGCGCATGGGCGACTCTTGAAAGCGGTTGAGCGGGCCATGATAAGCAGGTTCGGGTGGGAGGCCAAATTCGTGGTGACGAATGTTTCACCTGGCAATCGGTAAGCTCAAAGAAATTTGGCCTGACATGTCGGCCCCTTCGCGAGCAAGCCCGCTCCCACAGGGGCGACTCGATACCTGTGGGAGCGGGCTTGCTCGCGATAGCGGTTTCAGCGCGAACCAATCCCTCGCTGACGGTCTAAAATCCCGCTGCCCCTTTCTAAAGGACACCGATCACGTGAAATCTTTACTCGCAATTTTGTCCCTCGTCGCCCTGCCAGTCATGGCCGCCGAACCCACCCTGTACGGCCGCTACGAATACATCGCCCTGCCGGAAATCGGCGGTGAAGTGCTCAAGGCGAAAATGGACACCGGCGCCCTGACCGCCTCCCTGTCGGCCAAGGACATCGAAACCTTCACCCGCGACGGCGAAGACTGGGTGCGGTTCCGCCTGGCCACCAAGGGCGCGAGCAACAAGGTGTACGAGCACAAGATCGCGCGCATCAGCAAGATCAAGACCCGCTCCGAAGAGGATGACGACGAAGAAGTGGCGTCACCGACCAAGCGCCCGGTGGTCGACCTGGAACTGTGCCTGGGCAACGTCAAGCGCACTGTCGAGGTCAACCTCACCGACCGCAGCAGCTTTAACTATCCATTGCTGATCGGCGCCAAGGCGTTGCGCGAGTTTGGCGCGGCGGTGAACCCGGCTCGGCGATACACTGCGGATAAGCCGGATTGTTGAGAGGGGGATACTCGTTTCCCCCTCTCTGTGGGGCATCCGGTCCCTCACTGATTTTTCAGCGCATCTTCGTATGAGGGTGGCGGTGGCCTGTGAAAAAAATCACCTGCTGAAGGATCTTCCAAAAGCCTGGAAGAGGGCAATCCGCCTGACCAGGTATTTCGCAGGTCACGGTTCAATTCGATGTAGTCTCTTGTCTGCTCAATAAGCCCACTGTAGTAATCATGGTTAAAATTATTTTTAGCACCAAATGCTGCCTGCAGGTCTGTTAATGCCACTTCCCGTGCAATCAATAATTTAATATTTTCATCCACCAGTTCGTGCGGGGAGTCTGAAAAAATCTCATGTGGGTTCGATTTAAGTTGATTGGTCAAAGAAGATTTTTTTGTAAAATATTGCTTTGGAGTGAGCTTTGCTTTTTTTGCGAGTTTGGCGACTGCTTTTTCTCCTCCGAGCCTTTCGAGGGATTCATTAAGCAGGCGTACCGTCGTGTCAGTGAGCTTTCTAGAAGGGTGCGTAGTGGTGGATCTCTTCGATAAATTTTTATTGAGACCCTTGAGCAGTGAATTAAACCACGACCCTTTGCTAAACCAGAACCGACCATTTGGATCACGTCGGTTGATAGGATCACCCGCGCAATAAACATATGCATTAATGCCCCCGCGGCCAAAAGGGCTCCACCTGTCCGGGCTATTGAATCTCATTAATACTGGATTGAACGCGCGGTAGCCGTTACCTAAAGGGTAGTGTCCGGTAATAGTGTCTGGTCGTTCGCCGTTATAATTAAGTAGGCTTAACTGACCTCTACAGGCAGGATGAAAACCGTAGGGTGAATAAGCAATGGCCTGTAACTGAGTCACATCCATTGCTTTTAGTATTGAGAATTGTTGGTCGGCTGCCAGCAAGGCCGTAGTTGTCTTGCCATTTTCTTGGCAAAGTTCAGCCAAAGGTTGTTTAGCGTTTTGAAAAAAACTGGTTTGCAGGTTGCCTTGGAGCTCCGTACAAATTTGGTTTTTGCGGTAAAAGCGCTGCAACGGTGAGCCACCCGGGTATGAAAATCCGGTCTGACGGTCCAATGGGTCGTAGCTGTAAAGGCACAGAAGTCTTTGAACAGATGAGCCCGACATGGCGATTTTCTCTTGCAATGCGTGTTGACTGGAGCACGCAGCATTGACGTATTTCTATTTTTTGGCCACTAGCAGAACTGATAGTCACGCTGACTCACTCTAGTGGATTGACGTCCACCGCCCCTTGGTTCACCGTTCGCCCACTCCACTGACCGGGCTCGGACGCCATGCCTCATATCCTGATTGTCGAAGACGAAGCGGCGATTGCCGATACGCTGATTTTTGCCTTGCAGGGCGAGGGTTTCAGCACCACGTGGCTGACCCTTGGAGCGGCGGCGCTGGAGCATCAGCAACAGACGCCGGCGGACCTGATCATTCTTGACGTCGGCCTGCCTGACATCACAGGTTTTGAAACCTGCAAGCAATTGCGGCGTTTCTCCGAGGTCCCGGTGATTTTTCTCACGGCGCGGGACGCGGAGATCGATCGGGTGGTGGGCCTGGAGATTGGCGCTGACGATTACGTGGTCAAGCCGTTCAGCCCCCGCGAGGTGACGGCCCGGGTTCGGGCGATCCTCAAGCGCGTGGCGCCGAGAACGGCCGCTGAAACTGATTCCACACTGTTTCGCATCGACCCTGAGCGGGTGCAGATCAGTTATCGCAGCCAGCCGCTGACCCTGACCCGTCACGAATTCCGCCTGCTGCAATGCCTGCTCGAGCAACCCGAGCGGGTGTTCAGCCGCGAGCAGTTGCTCGATGCGCTTGGCGTGGCTCCTGACGCCGGTTACGAACGCAGCATCGACAGCCACATCAAGAGCGTGCGCGCCAAGTTGCGCGGGGTGAAGGCCGACGCCGAGCCGATCCAGACCCATCGCGGGCTCGGTTACAGCTACAGCCCGGGTAACAGCTGATGTCGCTGGGCATCCGGATTTTCCTGGTGTATGTGCTGTTCGTTGGCCTGACCGGTTATTTCGTGCTGAGTACGGTGATGGAGGAAATCCGCCCCGGCGTGCGCCAGTCCACGGAGGAAACCCTGGTGGACACGGCCAACCTGATGGCGGAGATCCTGCGCGACGACTTCAAGGCCGGCACCCTCAACCAGAACCGCTGGCCGCAGTTGCTCAAGGCCTACGGCGAACGGCAGCCGAAGGCGAGCATCTGGGGTTTGCCGAAAAATCAGGTCAACCATCGCATCTACGTCACCGACGCCAAGGGCATCGTGGTGCTGGATTCCAGCGGCACGGCTGTCGGCCAGAATTACTCGCGCTGGAACGATGTGTACCTGACCCTGCGCGGCGAGTACGGTGCGCGTTCGACTCGCAGCGATCCGAACGATGCCAGCTCTTCGGTGATGCACGTGGGCGCGGCGATTCGCGACAACGGCCAGATCATAGGCGTGGTCACGGTGGCGAAGCCCAATAGTTCGCTGCAGCCCTATGTGGATCGCACCGAGCGTCGGTTGTTGGCCTATGGCGCCGGGTTGATCGGCTTGGGCCTGTTGTTCGGCGCGTTGTTGTCGTGGTGGCTGAGTGCAGCATTGCGACGCCTGACCGCATATGCGCAGGCGGTGAGCGAGGGGCGACGGGTTGAGGTGCCGCACTACCGAGGCGGCGAGCTGGAGCAACTGGCGAGCGCGGTGGAACAGATGCGTACGCAGCTCGAGGGCAAGGCTTACGTGGAGCGTTACGTGCACACCCTTACCCATGAATTGAAAAGCCCGCTGGCGGCGATTCGCGGTGCGGCGGAGCTGTTGCAGGGCGAGATGCCGTTGACGCAACGCCAGCGCTTTGTCAGCAACATCGACAATGAAAGCGTGCGGATGCAGCAGTTGATCGAGCGGTTGTTGAATCTGGCGCTGGTGGAACAACGTCAGGGGCTGGAAGAGCGCGTGGCGGTACCGCTGGCGGGTCTGGTGGATGAGTTGCTGGGTGCTCAGGCCGGGCGTATCGAAGGCAAGCAGTTGCGCGTGGAACGGGCTATTCCTGATGATCTGCTGGTGAACGGTGAGCCGTTCCTGCTGCGCCAGGCGCTGGCGAATCTGCTGGAAAATGCCCTGGATTTCACGCCGGTTCAGGGGCTGTTGCGTTTCAGTGCCGCACGAGTTGGCGGGCAGGTCGAATTCAAACTGTTCAACCAGGCTGAAGCGATTCCCGACTATGCATTGCCGCGTTTAAGTGAGCGTTTCTATTCGCTGCCGCGTCCGGACAGTGGGCGCAAGAGCACCGGGTTGGGGCTTAATTTTGTCGAGGAAGTGGCCAAGTTGCATGGTGGAGTGTTGAGGATCGGCAATGTTGAGGGTGGGGTGGAAGTCACCTTGTGCTTGCCTTGAGACCGAGTTGCCGCCATCGCGACGGTTCGACGCTTCGACAAGCTCGCTCCTACAGGTGAGCGCGGTTCTTGTAGGATCGGGCCCACCCTGTCTCCACACAATCTCCATAAACCCCACATAAAGCGCCCACATACCGGGCCCAGACTCTCCCTATCCAAACAGGGAGAGTCCCATGAACCGCAATCTGACCTTGAAACTCGGGGCCATTGCCCTGCTGATTTTGCTGCTGCTGATCCCGCTGTTGATGATCAACGGCGTCATCCAGGAGCGCCAGCAACTGCGTGACGGTGTGCTGGAAGACATCGCCCGCAGCTCCAGCTACAGCCAGCAATTGAGCGGGCCGCTGATGGTGGTGCCGTATCGCAAGGTGGTACGTACCTGGAAACTCAACGAAAAGACCAACAAGCGGTATCAGGAAGTCGGCGAGGAGCGCGGTCGTTTGTACTTCCTGCCGGAGCGCTTCGAACTCGACGGCGAGGTAGCCACCGAACTGCGCGCCCGGGGTATTTATCAGGCGCGACTGTTCCATGCCGACAATCGCATCAACGGGCATTTTTCCCTGCCGGCGCAACTGGGCATCAAGGAGGACTTCGCCGATTACCAGTTCGACCAGCCGTTCCTGGCGGTGGGCATCAGCGACATTCGCGGCATCGAGAACGCCCTGAAACTCGAACTCAACGGCCAGCGCCTGGACTTCGTGCCCGGCAGCCAGGTGGGGTGGCTGGGCGAGGGTGTTCACGTGATGTTGCCGGCGCTGGATGCCAAACAAAACACCGAGCTGGCATTCGCGTTCGACCTGAAACTGCAAGGCACCGGGCAGTTGCAGGTGGTGCCGGTGGGCAAAACCAGCAGCGTCTCGCTGACCGCCAACTGGCCGCACCCCAGCTTCATCGGCAACTACCTGCCGGCCAAGCGTGACATCACCGAGCAAGGCTTCTCCGCCGAATGGCAAACAACGTTTTTCTCCACCAACCTGCAAGAAGCCCTGAACGATTGCGTGCTGCGCCGCAGCTGCGAAGCGTTCAACGGCCGCAGCTTCGGGGTGAGCTTCATCGACCCGGTGGACCAGTATTTGAAAAGCGACCGGGCGATCAAGTACGCGCTGCTGTTCATCGTCCTGACCTTCGCTGGCTTCTTCCTCTTCGAAGTGCTGAAAAGCCTCGCGGTGCACCCAGTGCAGTACGCGTTGGTGGGGGTGGCCCTGGCGTTCTTCTACCTGCTGTTGCTGTCGTTGTCCGAACACATCGGCTTCGCCCTGGCCTATCTCGCGTCGGCCAGTGCCTGTGTGGTGTTGATCGGCTTCTACGTCTGCCACGTGCTGCACAGCGTGCGCCACGGCCTGAGTTTTTCGGCGGGACTGGCGGCGTTGTATGGCCTGCTTTACGGGTTGCTGAGCGCCGAGGACTACGCGTTGTTGATGGGCTCGGGGTTGTTGTTTGGGGTGTTGGGGGTGTTCATGGTGCTGACCCGGAAGCTGGATTGGTATGGGGTGGGGCAGAAGGTGGGCAAGCCGGTGGCGTTTGATCTGGGAGAGGTGAAATGAGCCGGTGGGTGGGGTTGCGGGAGGATCAGCGAGAAGGGGAGAGGCTGGTGGTATTGGTCTGTGAGTTGTTTGCGTCGGAGCCGGTGGGATGGCATCGCGAGCAGATCGAATCGTCGCCCCGTCGCTCCCTCCTTAGATCGAGCCGTGAGCAACAACGCGATCAACTGTGGGGGCGACGATTCGACTTGCTCGCGATGAGGCCAACCCGGTCAGCGAAAACCTAAACCTTGGGCATCGTCGCCAGCATCGACGGCCGTTGGCTGACTTCGAAAAACCAGGCGGCCAGTTGCGGGTTGGCCTCGCGCCAGGCCAGGTCCGGGTGGCGCAGATCGATGTAGCCCAGGGCACACGCGACGCTGATGGCGGCCACGTCGAAGTGGCTGGTCAGTTCGGCGATCGCGTCTTTTTCCAGCAGGGCCAGGGCGCGGCGGATTTTGTCGCGCTGGCCATCGAGCCACTCGGCCCAGTGTTTTTGCGGGGCACGCAGGGCGACTTCGTAGCGGACCAGCACGGCGGCGTCCATGATGCCGTCGGCCATCGAGGCCAGGGTCAGGCGGCGCCAGCGGGCCGAGCCCTCGCGGGGGATCAGCGGGTTGCCGACGTGCTGGTGGTCGAGGTAGTCGAGGATCACCCGGCTGTCGTGGATGACGCTGCCGTCGGCGAGGCGCAGGGCCGGGATTTTGCTCAGCGGGTTGTCGTCGATCAGCGCCTGGTCCGGGTCGACCGGGGTGAGTACGCAGTTTTGCAGCGCGACGCGGTCCTGCTGGCCGGTTTCGTGCAGCAGCACCATGACTTTGCGAACGAAGGGCGAGAGGGGGTTGTGGTACAGGGTCATGCTCGGGGTGGACATGGCTGCGTCTCGGGCGGTGGCGGAGGTGGGCAGCATAGCGTGTTGGGGCAGGGGCTTGAATACTCCATTCCCCCTGTAGGAGCAGCCGGTCGACGCTCGATTGCTCGCGATGGCGGTGTGTCAGCCAGCATTGCTATCAACTGATACACCGCATCGCGAGCAAGCTCGCTCCTACAGGGGGCGGTTAGTGTCGACGCAGAAGGCCGCGCAGGGCCAGGGCGGCGGGAATGCCCAAGCCGAGCCAGCTCAGCGCATCCCAGGCGCCGTCGCCGAGCAACGCGGCAAACAACCCTGCGGCGGTCAGCAAGGCGATCACCGTGGGCGTGGCGAAGACTTTCCAGAAGTTCGATTGCCGGGGCCTCATGCGCTGGCCTCGGCTTTTTCCAAGACGGGTTTGGCGGCCTTGCGCCGCACTACCCACAGGTAAACACCGCTGCCGAGCACGATGATGGTCAGCACGTCGAGGGTGGCCCAGAGGATTTTCATCGGCATGCCGCCGTAATCACCGAAGTGCAGGGGCTGCGACATGCCCATGGCGTCCATGTACCAGGGGCGCTCGACCACGGCGGTGACCTCAAGATTGCTGGCGTCGATCAGGATCGGCGTCAACAGGTGCGAGGTCAGGTGCGTGCTGCCTTTCATGAACACCGCGTAATGGTGCTCGCTGGAAAAACGCGTACCGGGGAAGGCGATGAAATCCGGACGCATGCCAGGTGCAGCATCGCGGGCGATGTCGAGCAGGCGGGTGGCCGGGGCCAGTTGGGTCAGCGGCGGCGCATCGCGGTACGGCGCGATCATCGTGCTGAGCGTGTCGTTGCGCCATTGGGCGATGAGCAAGTCGGCGCAGGCGCTGATCACGCCGGTAACGCCCACCACCAGCGCCCAGGTCAGGGTGACCACGCCTATCAGGTTGTGCAGGTCGAGCCAACGCAGGCGGGTGGATTTGTCCTGGCGCACGGTGGCGAATTTCAGCCGTCGCATGAACGGCAGGTACAACACCGTCCCGGAGACAATCGCCACCACGAACAGGATGCCCATGAACGCCAGCAACAGCTTGCCCGGCAAGTCGGCAAACATGTCCACGTGCAGGCGCAGCATGAACATCATGAAACCGCCGTTGGCCGACGGCATTTCCAGCGCTTGCCCGGTGCGGGCGTCGAGCATGAACGTGTGCGACGAGTTGGGCTCGGTGCCAGCGGTGGCTGCCATGATCGCAATGGCGCCATTGGGTTCGTCTTCGTCGAAGCCGAAATACTGCATGACTTCGCCGGGACGATGTTTTTCTGCTGCCTGCACCAGTTGCTGCAAATTAAGCTGCGGGGTATCGGCCGGCATGACCTTCAACTCCGGTGCATCACCCAGCAGATGATCGATCTCGTGATGGAAGATCAGCGGCAGGCCGGTGAGTGCCAGCATCAGCAGGAATACCGTGCAGATCAAGCTGGTCCAGGTGTGGACGAAGGACCAGCGGCGGATTGTTTTGCTTTTCATAACCCATCCAAATGCCAAAAGGTCACGGCTGACCGTGACCCCTGGGTGGTTGCGCACCGCTCAGTGGCTTACCACTTGTAGTTCACGCCCGCGATGACGTTACGTTCGTCGCCGTAGTAGCACCACGTGCCGTCACAGGTCGACAGATAATCCTTGTTGAACAGGTTCTTCGCGGTGACATCCACCGAGATCCCTGCCAGCGCCGGGTTCAGGCGGCTCAAGTCGTAATGCACGGCGGCGTCGTAAACGGTGTAGGAACCTACATGACCGTTGGCGGTGTTAGCGGTGTTGCCGTAAGTGTCGCCGACATAACGCACGCCAGCCCCTACGCCGAACCCGTCGAGCACGCCCGCGTGCCACGTGTAGTCGGACCACAACGAGGCCTGGTTACGCGGGACCAGTTTCATCCGGTTGCCCTTATCGTCGCCCTTGAGGATCTCGGTATCGGTGTAGGTGTAGGAACCCACCAGTTTCAGGTTGTCGGTCACGTCGGACGTGGCTTCAAGCTCAATACCGCGCACTTTCAGCTCGCCGATCTGGCTGGTGACGTTGTTCTGCGAAACCGATACGTTTTCCTGGCGCAGGTCGAACGCGGCAGCGGTGAGCAGGGTGCGGCTGCCCGGCGGCTGGTACTTCACGCCGATCTCGGTCTGCTTGCCTTCAGTGGGCTTGAATCCCTCGGTCGCACGGGCGTCGGCACCCATCGACGGCTGGAACGACTCCGTGTAGGAAATGTAGGGGGTGATACCGGAGTCAAAGACATAGCTCAGGCCGGCATTACCGCTGAAGGCCTTGTCGCGCTGGGTGTTGGTCGCATCGTTCTGGTTGTTGAATGTCGTCGCGCTGTGAATCCAGTCCTCACGGCCACCCAAGGTCAGGCGCCATTTGTCCAAGGAAATCTGGTCCTGAGCATAGAGGCCGGTCTGGTTGGTCTTCTGGTTGTAGTCGTAGAACGTGGCGTAGGAAACATTTGAGAAGTCCGCACCACGAATCGGGTGAATCACGTTGCTGGTTGGCGCAGTGCCTTCCAGCCATTTGTAGTTGGTGTTTGTGCGCTGGTGATCCAGGCCCAGCAGGACGACGTGGCTTAGCGCACCGGTCTGGAAGTCAGCCTGAAAGTTGTTGTCGACGGCGAACTGGCTGATGTCCTCGTCGACCTTGTCGACCAAGCGGCTCAGGGTGCCGTCCGGCGCTACGACGTCACCGAAGGACGCGTAGGCTTGCTGGAAGGACAGATCGCTTTTGGTATAGCGCAGGTTCTGTTTGAACTGCCAGACATCGTTCAGGCGATGGTCGAAGGCGTAGCCCAGGGCGTAGTAGGTGCGATCATAGTGATCGGAGTCCGGATCACCCAGGTTCTTGTGGTGGGAAATTTTCGCCCCGGCCGGCGAGGCCAGCTTGGTGCCTTGCAATGGCAGGAATTGACCGCTGACCCCGGTATCGTCGCGAGTGAACTGCGAGAGGAATGTCAGGTGCGTGTCATCGTCGACATTCCAGGTCAGGCTCGGTGCCAAGTTATAGCGCTTGTCATCGGTGTGGTCGACCGGCATACCGCTGTCACGCACCACGCCGTCGACGCGGTAGAGAAACTGACCTTCGTCATCGATCTTGCCGGTGCTGTCGAAGCTCATCTGCTTGCGGTTATTGCTGCCCACTTCAGCGCGTACTTCGTGGCTGGCAATGGCATCTGGACGGCGGCTGACCATATCGAGCATGCCGCCCGGTGGAGTCTGGCCGTATACCGAAGAGGCAGGCCCGCGCAGGAGCGTGATGCGTTCCAGGTCCCAGGTTTCGGCCTTGGGGTTGGCGTAGGAACCTTTTGGCAGCGGCAGGCCATCAAGGAACTGGGTCGGTTCGAAGCCACGTACGCGCAGCCAGTCGGCCCGCGAGTCGCTGCCGTAGCTACTGGCGATCACGCCTGGCATGTAACGCACGGCGTCATCGAGATTCTGCACGCCACGATCTTCCATCTGCGCGCGGGTGATCACCGACATCGAGCGTGGTGCTTCGACAATGGGCGTATCGGTTTTTGTGCCGGCAGCCGTGCGGGTAGCCACATATCCCTCCACCGGCCCCCAAGCGCTTTCGGTGTTCTCGACACCGATGATCGCCGTTTCCGGCAGCGCCATCACGCCCTCTGGTGCGGCCACAAGGCTGTAGGTGCCGGTGCCGCTCTGTTCCAGTTGCAAGCCGGTGCCACGCAGGGCAGCGCGCAAGGCGCCAACGGCGTCGTACTGGCCGCTGACCGGAGCCGATGTCTTTCCCGCCGCCAGGGATGGGTTCAACGAAAGGGCAAGGCCCGACTGGCTGGCGATCTGGTTCAGGGTGCTGGCCAAAGGCGCAGCCGGCAGGTTATAGGCGCGAACGTTGGACGCTTGCTCAGCGGCGATCAGTGGGCTGCTGGCCAGCGGGGTACAGAGGGCAATGGCTACCGCCAGCAAACTGGGGCGCAACAAGGTGTCGAGCGAACGGGACATGGGATGGCTCCTGAAAGGGAATACTTCTCAATTGCCTGTGTGCCGAACGAGATGTGCAAAGTGATAGGGGTGGATGAAAATAATTTTTATTCAGGGGGTTCGGTGGGGCTGATAGGCCGCCATCGGGGGCAAGCCCGCTCCTACAGGGGGCTTGCCCCCGATGGCGCCGCACTTTCAGACGCCAACGCTCTCAAGGCTTCGCATCGGCCTTCGCCACCGTCACCCACCAAGCCGTGCGCTGCTCGATCTGCACCGGCAACGTCGGCAGCAGGGCGCTCAACGCCAGGTCGGTGTCGTTCAACGGAAAGCTGCCGGTAATCCGCCAATCTGCCACTTCTGGCGCGACCCCAAGGTGCCCACGACGGTAGCGACCCAGTTCATGTACCAGGTCCTCCAGGCGTGCGTTGTCCACCACCAGCATGCCCCGGGTCCAGGCGTCGGCGCCGAGGTCCAGCGCGGCGATCGGCCCCAGGCCGTTGCTGCGCATCAGCACTTGCTGGCCTTCCTGCAGAATCTGTTCGTCGGGGCTGGACTCGGGATGCGCCGCCACGGCGGACTTCAACACGCTCAGGCGCGTGCCTTCCTCTTCGCGCTTGACCAGGAAGCGCGTCCCCAGTGCACGCATGCTGCCTTCACGGGTTTCGACGATGAACGGCCGGGCGTCGCCGTGACCCGTCTCGACGAGGATTTCGCCGTCCTGAAGTATTACCCGCCGTTGCTTCTCGTCGAAGCGCACATCCACCGCGCTGTGGGTGTTGAGGTTGATCACGGTGCCGTCGCTCAGGCGCAAGGTGCGTTGCTCGCCGGTGGCGGTACGTTGATCGGCCAGCCAGTAATCGACTGGCAGGTAGCGCTCACCGGCGAACAGCGCCAGGCCGATCACCGCTACGACGGTTGCCAGGCCATTGCCCAGCTTGCGCACCCGCCGTCGAATGCCTTCGCGTGATTGCAGCAACGCGGTGCGCGCCGGCCCGCTGACCACGCTGAAACGCTGATCGAGCATGCCCAGCTGGCGCCAGGCGCGGGCGTGTTCCTCGTGGGCGGCGTGCCACTTGGCGAACTCTTCGCGCTCCACCGGGTTGTCAGAGTCCAGCGACAATTGCCAGGCAATCGCCGCGTCCAGCACCTGTGCCGAGACGGGTCTGGAGCTGGCCGGGGTCATACGGGCTCCCCGTATAAGGCGATGTAGCACTGGCGAATGCCTTGGGCCAGGTATTGGCGCACCCGTGGCACCGAAACGCCGAGGCGCTGGGCGATTTCTGCGTGGCTCAAGCCGTCGAGACGGTTGTAGAGAAACGCCGCTCGCGCCTTGCTCGACAGCTTGCCGAGCAGGCGGTCGATGTTTTTCAGGTCTTCGAGGATCATTTGCTGTTCTTCCGCCGAAGGGTGTTCTTCTTCGGGAATCAGCATCAATTCGGTGAGGTAGGCCTGTTCCAGCGCGGCCCGTCGGAAGTAGTCGAACAGCAGGCCCTTGGCGATCGCCACCAGGAACGCCCGGGGTTCGCGCGGCGCTGTCAGTTCCTCGCGGCCCAGCAAGCGTACGAAGGTGTCCTGGCTCAGGTCCTCGGCCCGCTGCGGGCAGGCGACGTTGCGCCGAAGCCAGGCCAATAGCCAACTGCGATGGTCACGATACAACGCACCGACGAGTTCACTTTGAGGGCTGGGGACTGACGCCACGACGCATCACCGATTAAGAAGTGTTAACTAACGAGAATTGTTCGCGATTGTGGCAGAGGCGCGGGAGGGAAGCAATTGGCCGCTGGTCGGCTGGTGGACAAGGCGATGGACCGCGTTATCGTTCATCGCGGGCAAGCCCGCTCCTACAGAGATCTCTGAGCGCCGACCATCCTGTAGGAGCGGGCTTGCCCGCGATGGCGCCCGATCAGGCGCCGCAAATCAAAACGACGGCGAATTCTGCCGCCGCTTCCACTGGCTCAACCGCTGTTGCAGGTTCAACGGGCTATGAATCTGCTGCTGCCGTGCCCGGCTGAACAGGATCAGAGCCAATTCTGCGGTGGCCAGCGCATCGGCACTGGCGTTGTGGCGTTCGATCACTTCGAGCTTGAACCAATTGATCCACTCATCCAGGCCGGCCTCGCGAATGTTCGCCTGCGGGCACAGCAGCGGCGCGATGTCGGCCACGTCCAGAAACGGATGCTGCAACTTGTACCCCAGATGATCTTTCAGCGCGCGCCCGAGCATGTGCTGGTCAAAGGGCGCATGGAACGCCAGCAGCGGACTGTCGCCGACAAACTCCATGAACTCGATCAGTGCCTGCGCCGGATCCGTGCCGGCGGCTATCGCGCTGGGCCCCAGGCCGTGAATCAGCACACTGGGCGCCACTTTCATGTCGGCGCATTGCAGGGTGCGTTCGAACTGTTGGCTGAAATCGATGGCGCCGTCTTCGATCACCACGGCGCCGATGGACAGCACACGGTCCTTGTTCAGGTTCAGCCCGGTGGTTTCCAGGTCCACCACCACCCAGCGCTGTTCGCGCAGGCTGCACTCACCCAGCGCGGCCTCCACCGGCAAGTCCTTGAGGCGTTGCTGCAGTTGGCCGGATAACATCGGACCTGCCGGGCGCAGCCAGGAAAACAGACTCATAGTTGATACCGCAGGGTCAGGCTGCTTTGCAGGCGTTGTGCCTGGCGCAGGGACTCACGCAGGATCCGGCGGTCCAGGTGGTTGAGGCTGTCGGGATCGACCCGGTTGGAGTAGGGCAGGTTCTCCCGCGTCTGTCGCTGATGTTGCTGCATGCGGGTTTGCTGAATGAAGTGGTACGCCTCTTCGTAGGCCGCGCCATCGAGCTGATCGATCACCTGCTTTTCCACCAATTGGCGAAAACGCTCCAGGGTATTGTTTGCCTCGATGCCGTGGGCCAATGCGAGCAATCGAGCGCCCTCGACGAACGGCCCCAGCCCTTGGACCTTCAGGTCCAGCGTGGCTTTCTCGCCATTCTTGCGCGCCAGCACGAACTCGCGGAACCGTCCTACGGGCGGGCGATTGCGCAGGGCGTTTTCGGCCATCATGCGCTGGAACAGACGATTGTCGGCGACCTGGTCGAGAACTCCCCGACGCAATTGATCGCAGCTTTGCTCGTCGCCCCAGACCACCCGCAGGTCGAAATAGATGCTGGAGCCCAGCAGGTTCTCCGGCGTCGCTTCACGGATGAACGCCGAAAAGCGGCGCGCCCATTCGGCGCGAGACAGGCACAGCTCGGGGTTTCCGGCCATGATGTTACCCTTGCACAGGGTGAAGCCGCACAACGCCAGGCTCTGGTTGATGTGTTGTGCGATGGGCAGCAGCTTGCCGCGAATCTCGGCGGCGTGCGCCGCATCACGGGCTTCGAAGAGGATGCCGTTGTCCTGGTCGGTGTGCAGCGTCTGCTCGCGACGGCCTTCGCTGCCGAAGCACAACCAACTGAACGGCACGCCGGGGTCGCCTTTTTCGGCGAGCGTCAGTTCGATGACCCGGCACACGGTGTGATCGTTGAGCAGGGTGATGATGTGGGTGATCTGGGTCGACGACGCGCCATGGGCGAGCATGCGCTCCACCAGCTGGCCGATCTCGCCGCGCAGCACCACCAGGTTTTCCACGCGCAGGGCACTGCGGATGGTGCGAGCCAGGTGCACCAGATCGACCCGTTGCAGGGAGAACAGATCACGCTCCGACACCACACCACACAGGCGCTGATCCTTGACCAGGCAGACGTGGGCGATGTGCCGCTCGGTCATGGCAATCGCTGCATCGAACGCGCTGTGATCCGGGCTCAGGAAGAACGGCGCGCGGGTCATGTGTCGCTCGATGGACTCGTTGAAATCGTTGGTGCCGCCTGCCACCACCTGGCGCAGGTCACGCAGGGTAAAAATCCCCTGGGGCGCCTTGTGTTCGTTGACCACCACGATGCTGCCGACCTGCTGCTCGTGCATCAACGTCACGGCTTCGCGCAGGGGTGTGTCGGGGCCGCACGTCACCGGGTGACGCATGGCCAGTTCGCCCAGGCGAGTGTTGAGAGAGTACTGGGTGCCGAGGGTTTCCACGGCTTTTTGCTGCACTTGCTGGTTGACTTGGTCCAGCAGGCTGCTGACGCCACGCAGGGCAAAGTCGCGAAAGGTGGTGGACAGGGCAAACAGCTTGATGAAGGCGAGCTTGTTCAGTTGCAGGCAAAAGGTGTCTTCGGCCGCGAGGTGTTCGGTACGGGTCGCACGTTCACCCAACAGGGCGGCGAGGGGAAAGCATTCGCCGCCGGTGATTTCGAAGGTGGTTTCGGTGCCGCCCTTGGCGCTGTGGGGACGCTCACCCACCACGCGGCCCTGCTTGACGATGTAGAAATGCTCGACCGGGCCATCGGCGGGCTTGATGATGCTCTCGCCGGGCGCATAGAAACGTAGCTGACATTGTTCAACCAGGTACGCCAGGTGAGCGTGTTCCATCTGATTGAAAGGGGGGAAGCGCTGGAGGAATTGCAGGGTTCCCTGGATGTTCTGCAACACCGCGGTTTTCCCTGCCTGGGTGAAGGCGTCCGCTTTACTCATAACCATTACCGCAGTCTTTTTTGAAATTGTTGTTGTCGGATGACTCGGCCATGGTCAGCTTCTGAACGCGCAGTGCCCATTGGACGTAAGTCTAGGATGGCTTTGTGAGGTGAGATTTGGGAAAACCCTTACGAAAATCGAGGGAGAACCTATCCTTTCCCTTATAGGCAACAAATCCGACGAAGTGCACATTAGAAGGTCTGCTCGGCGATGTCTCACCACTGTGCCAGGGAAAGAACTCGATCACTTAGAGAAAGCCATGTCCGACCACGATATTTTGAGTGACGCCGAACGCGAAGCGCTGAGTGCCGTCATGCTGGAGCCCGATTTGCCCCCGCAACGGGTGCTGATCGTCGATGACGACAAGGACGCTCGCGAGCTGTTGTCGGAAATATTGGGTTTGGATGGCATTCGCTGCATGACCGCCGCCAGCGGCGAAACGGCGCTGAAGATGCTGAGCGAAAAACCTTCGATCGGTCTGGTGATCACCGATCTGCGGATGGGGCACGTCAATGGGTTGGATTTGATCCGCCAGGTTCGCGAATCGGTACGGGCGGCGATGCCGTTCATTATTGTTTCCGGCGATGCCGACGTGAAGGACGCGATCGCCGCGATGCATTTGAGCGTGGTGGACTTCCTGCTCAAACCCATCGACACCGGCAAGTTGCTGGCGCTGGTCAAGCATGAGTTGGGGATGGAGCCCTGACCGATTCGGTACACACATTTCTGTAGGAGCGAGCATGCTCGCGATGGTCTTCAAGGCACCGTTGGGCATCAGTTTGCCAGCGTTATCGTTCACGTCCATCGCGACGGTTCGACGTTTCGACATGCTCGCTCCTACAGAAATCAAGACAGCACATACAAAAAAGCCCTGATCGACAGATCAGGGCTTTTTCATGGGCTTCAGTTACAGGCCATTGGCCGCCTTGAACTCGCGGCGGCGACGGTGCAGGACCGGCTCGGTGTAGCCGTTCGGCTGCTGGGTGCCTTCGATCACCAATTCGACCGCCGCCTGGAAGGCGATGTTGCTGTCGAAGTTCGGTGCCAGAGGCCGGTACAGCGGGTCGTTGGCATTCTGACGGTCAACCACCGGCGCCATGCGCTTGAGGCTTTCCAGTACTTGTTCCTGGGTGACGATGCCGTGACGCAGCCAGTTGGCGATGTGCTGACTGGAAATGCGCAGGGTGGCACGGTCTTCCATCAGGCCGACGTCATTGATGTCCGGCACCTTCGAGCAACCCACGCCCTGATCGATCCAACGCACCACGTAACCGAGAATGCCCTGGGCGTTGTTGTCCAGTTCGTTCTTGATCTGTTCGGCGCTCCACTGCGGGTTGACCGCCAGCGGGATGGTCAGGATGTCGTCCACCGACGCCGGCGCACGCTTGGCCAGTTCGGCCTGGCGCGCGAACACGTCGACCTTGTGGTAGTGCAGCGCGTGCAGCGCGGCGGCAGTTGGCGATGGAACCCAGGCGGTGTTGGCGCCGGCCATTGGGTGAGCGATTTTCTGTTCGAGCATCGCTGCCATCAGGTCAGGCATGGCCCACATGCCTTTACCGATCTGCGCACGACCTTGCAGGCCGGTGCTCAAACCGATGTCGACGTTGGAGTTCTCGTAGGCGCCGATCCATTTTTCCGCCTTCATGTCCGCCTTGCGCACCATCGGGCCGGCTTCCATGGAGGTGTGGATTTCATCGCCCGTGCGGTCGAGGAAACCGGTGTTGATGAACACGACGCGCTCGCTGGCCGCCTTGATGCAGGCCTTGAGGTTGACCGTGGTACGGCGCTCCTCGTCCATGATTCCGACTTTGAGGGTATTGCGCGGCAGGCCCAGTACGTCTTCGACGCGACCGAACAGCTCGTTGGTGAACGCTGCTTCTTCCGGACCGTGCATTTTCGGTTTGACGATGTAGACCGAGCCGGTGCGCGTGTTTTTGCGCGAAGTGTTGCCATTGAGGTTGTGCATGGCGGCCAGGCACGTCACCAAGCCGTCGAGGATGCCTTCCGGCACTTCGTTGCCTTGGCTGTCGAGAATCGCATCGATGGTCATCAGGTGGCCGACGTTACGCACGAACAGCAGCGAACGACCGTGCAGGCTCAACGGGCTGCCGTCGACGGCGGTGTAGGTCCGGTCGGCGTTCATGGTGCGGGTGAAGGTCTTGCCGCCCTTGGCGACTTCTTCCGACAGGTCGCCCGTCATCAGGCCGAGCCAGTTGCGGTAGATCACCACCTTGTCATCGGCATCTACGGCAGCGACGGAGTCTTCGCAGTCCATGATGGTGGTCAGCGCGGCTTCCATCAGGATGTCTTTGACGCCGGCAGCGTCGGTCTGGCCGACGGGGGTGCTGGCATCGACCTGGATTTCGAAATGCAGGCCGTTGTTTTTCAGCAGGATTGCGATGGGTGCCGAGGCATCGCCCTGGAAACCGATCAACTGGGCATCGTTGCGCAGGCCGCTGTTGCTGCCACCTTTGAGGGCGACCAGCAGTTTGCCGTCCGCGATGCTGTAACGGGTGGCATCGACGTGGGAGCCGGCGGCGAGCGGTGCGGCCTCGTCGAGGAAGGCACGGGCGAAGGCGATGACCTTGTCGCCGCGAACCTTGTTGTAGCCTTTGCCTTTTTCCGCGCCGTCAGCTTCGCTGATGGCGTCGGTGCCGTAGAGCGCGTCGTACAGCGAACCCCAACGGGCGTTCGAGGCATTGAGCGCGAAACGGGCATTCATCACCGGCACCACGAGCTGCGGGCCGGCCATGTGGGCGATTTCTTCATCGACGTTTTGCGTCGAGACCTGGAAATCGGCCGCTTCTGGCAGCAGATAACCGATGTCTTGCAGGAACGCCTTGTAGGCCACGGCGTCGTGCGCCTGGCCTGCACGCTCCTGGTGCCAGGCGTCGATACGAGCCTGGAAATCATCGCGTTTGGCGAGTAGGGCTTTGTTCTTCGGCGCCAGGTCATGAATGACCTTGTCGGCACCGGCCCAGAACGCTTCGGCAGTCAGGCCGGTTCCGGGAATGGCTTCGTTGTTCACGAAGTCGAACAGGACTTTGGCGACCTGCAGGCCACCGACTTGAACGTGTTCAGTCATTGCTTGCCTCACTCTGCTCAGCTATTTCGCTTTTATTCTTCAAATGACAATGAAGCCTCGGCTATTTAAACCACAAACCCCTTCCCCCAGTACATGCCATTTCAGGCGGCTGGGATGGAACCGATCAACGGCTTTGAGGCCTTGCTGACAGGGCTTTGGGGGTTGCGAACGTGCCTGCGGCAGACATCGATCCAACGTTATGTAGTGCGCGCTGCGGCATACTACATGATCAATTGCGCTTGTGAAAATTAGACTAATTACGTCGTTCTGCGACCTCGTGACGCATTGCAGTCACGGCGGGGTACGGGATGTTCTCAAAAAACTTATGGATTGTTCCAGTTAAATATCTGAGTTGTACACGATTTGTTGTTCACCCTTGCTTTGGGGTGTCCCGATCCCTGTAGGAGCGGGCTTGCCCGCGATGAGGCCCGCCCAGACAACACACAACCCCCTCTTGCCTATACTTCCCTCTCAACGACAAAAATCATGACCAGAGAGGGCTGCGCCATGGACCACCTCGTACTGACTGTTTTTGCTCCAGACAAGCCCGGCCAGGTCGAGCGCATTGCTCAGTGCATCGCCGAGCAGGGTGGTAACTGGCTGGAGAGCCGCATGTCGCGCATGGCCGGGCAGTTCGCCGGGATTCTTCGGGTGGGCGTACCGGCAGAAGCCTACGACGCCTTGGTCGATGCCCTGCAAGGGTTGTCGGGCCAGGGCATTCGCGTGTTGATTGCCGAAAGCTCGATCGAACAGTCCTGCACCTGGAAGCCGATTGCGATGGAGTTGGTGGGCAATGATCGCCCCGGGATCGTGCGCGACATCACGCGCTTGTTGAGTGAACAAGGGGTGAGCCTGGAACGACTGGTTACCGAAGTGCGTCCGGCGCCCATGAGCAGTGAGCCGCTGTTCCACGCCGAGGCGATTCTCGCCGTGCCGCTGACCTTGTCACTGGATGTGCTGCAATCGCGCCTGGAAACCCTGGCGGATGACTTGATGGTGGAACTGGTTTTGCGCAGCGAAGCCTAAACGGCTTATCCAGTTTTAACGTGCACCTGCCTGTGGATAACCTGTAGAGACTGCCCGCCAGGCCACGTAATACGGGGGTTGGCCAGTATTGCTCAAAAAACCGCCAACATTCAGTGACTTGCGCACAAACATCGGGGATCAGGTTGTGGATAACCTTGGGAAGGATGGATGCAGGCCACGCGGAATGTGGCCTGTAGCGTTCTGTACGATTTTTGATCAACTGCGGCGACGCAGACTTATCCACGCATCGACGCTGTAAACCGCCAGGCCCGCCCAGATGAACAGGAAGGCGACCAGCGTGGTGGACGAAAGGTGTTCGCCAAACAGCAGCACGGCTTGCAGCAGCACCAATGTCGGCGCCAGGTACTGCAGGAACCCCAGGGTGGTGTAGGGCAGGTGCCGTGCGGCAGCGTTGAAACACACCAGCGGCACCAGGGTGACCGGCCCAGCGGCGATCAGCCACCAGGCTTCGGTGGTTGTCCAGAACTCGGGTTGAGCGGTCATGGCTGTCTGATTGAACAACAGCCACGCCATGGCCAGCGGTACCAGCATCCAGGTTTCCACCACCAGGCCAGGCAAGGCCTTGACCGGTGCCTGCTTGCGGATCAGGCCGTAGAAGCCGAACGTCAACGCCAGTACCAGCGAGACCCACGGCAAGCTGCCGACCTGCCACACCTGCTGCGCCACGCCGACTGCGGCCAACCCCACCGCGATCCACTGCATGCGACGCAAGCGTTCGCCGAGGATCAGCATCCCCAGCAGCACGTTCACCAGCGGGTTGATGTAGTAGCCGAGACTGGCTTCGAGCATGCGACCGTTGTTCACTGACCACACATACGTCAGCCAGTTGGCAGCGATCAGCGTGCCGCTCAGGGCAAGTATGGCCAGGCGTTTGGGGTTGTCGCGCAACTCGCGCCACCAGCCCGGGTGCTTCCAGACCAGCAGCAACAGGCTGCCGAACAGTGCTGACCAGATCGCCCGGTGGATGATGATCTCGACGGCGGGCACGCTGGCGATGGCTTTGAAGTAGATCGGGAACAAGCCCCAGATGATGTAGGCAGTCAGGCCCAGAATGTACCCGCGACGCGGGTTGGCAGCTTGCATGCAGAATCCTTGCTTAGGCAGCTAACAAAAGAGTGATTGTAAGGAAGTTTGTCTACAAATGTCCCATATACAAAGGTAGGCACATTAACTGTCGGAGCGAGCATGCTCGCGATTGCGGTGGGCCAGCCGACATTGATGCCGACTGATACACCGCAATCGCGAGCAAGTTCGCTCCTACAGGGGGTGTGGCGATGATTAGAAGAGTTTTAATGGCTCTTCGTTCAACGCCGCCAACTGCTCGCGCAACGCCAGCACCTGATCGCCCCAATACCGCTCGGTGCCGAACCACGGAAAACTGTGCGGGAATGCCGGATCGTCCCAGCGGCGGGCCAGCCACGCGCTGTAGTGCATCAGGCGCAACGCACGTAAAGGTTCGATGAGCGCGAGCTCCCGCGGGTCGAAGTCGTGAAACTCGTTGTAGCCGTCCATCAGTTCTGACAACTGCCCCAGGCAGGCCTGACGATCACCGGCAAGCATCATCCAGATGTCCTGTACCGCCGGACCCATGCGGCAATCGTCAAGGTCGACGATGTGGAAGACTTCGTCGCGACACATCATGTTGCCGGGGTGACAATCGCCATGCATGCGGATGTTCTGGTGCGGTGTGGCCTGGTAAACCTCCTCCACGCGCTTGAGCAGGTCGCGCGCCACCGACTCGTAGGCCGGCAACAGGCTTTTGGGGATGAAATGGCCTTCGAGCAATGTGTTCAGCGAATCATGACCGAAGTTCTGCGGCGCCAATGCTTCGCGGTGTTCGAACGGCTTGGTCGAGCCAACGGCGTGCAAGCGTCCGAGCAACTGGCCCAAGCGATACAGTTGATCGAGATTGCCGGGCTCGGGCGCGCGTCCGCCACGGCGTGGAAACAGGGTGAAACGAAACCCGTTGTGTTCGTGCAGGCTGGTGCCGTTGTGGATCAACGGTGCCACCACCGGCACCTCGCATTCGGCGAGTTCGAAGGTGAACTGGTGTTCTTCCAGGATCGCTTCGTGGGTCCAGCGCTGCGGGCGATAGAACTTGGCGATCAGCGGTTCCGAGTCTTCGATGCCGACCTGATAGACGCGGTTCTCGTAACTGTTGAGCGCCAGAATGCGCGCGTCGCTGAGAAAACCGATGCTTTCGACGGCATCGAGCACGAGGTCTGGGGTAAGGGTTGCAAACGGGTGGGCCATGCTGACTCCTGCGCGCAGCAGGCTGCTGCGTCCGGCCAGGCATGGTAGCGCAGACTGCCTTGCAAGGGTTGTGGCTGTGCTGAAGCCATCGCGAGCAGGCTCGCTCCCACAGGGTTTTTGATGGTCCTGTAGGAGCGGGCTTGCCCGCGATGAGGCCCTGTCAGGCGCCGACGATCCCGCCATCCTCACGGGTGATCGCCATCACCGAGGAGCGTGGCTTGCCGTTCGGCAAATGCTCGGGGAAGGTCGATCCGCCGTTTTCCCCCGGATGCTGAATCCCCACGAACAAGGTCTTCTGATCCGGCGAGAAGCTGATCCCCGTGACCTCGCAACCAATCGGTCCGACCATGAAGCGGCGGATCTCGCCGCTCACCGGGTCGGCGCAGAGCATCTGGTTATTGCCCATGCCGGCGAAGTCACCGGTGTTGCTCGAGTCGCCGTCAGTGAGGATCCACAACCGGCCGGCCTTGTCGAAACCCAGGCCGTCGGGGCTGTTGAACATGTTCTGTGGGGTGATGTTGGACGAGCCTCCCTTGGGCGTGCCCGCGTGGACGCCAGGGTTGCCGGCCACCACGAACAGGTCCCAGCCGAAGGTGTTCGAGGCGTGATCGTCGAGGTCGGTGCGCCAGCGCAAAATCTGTCCGTAGACGTTCTTTTCACGCGGGTTTGGCCCGCCCACAGGCTGACCGTCTTCGCCGCGCTTGGCATTGTTGGTCAGGGTGCAATAGACCTGGCCATCCTTGGGGCTGACGACAATCCACTCCGGGCGGTCCATGCGCGTGGCTTTCACCACAGAGGCCGCCAGGCGTGCGTTGATCAGCACTTCGGCCTGACTGGCGAAGCCGCTACTGGCGTCAATGCCGTTCTTGCCGTGGGTCAGCTCGACCCATCGGCCTTTGCCTTTCGGGTGATCCGTGTTGCCATCGCCGGCATCGAAAATCGCCACGTACAGGGTGCCGTGGTCCAGCAGGTCGCGGTTGGCCTTGGGGTTTTTGTGGTTGATCTTGTCGCGGCTGACGAACTTGTAGATGAACTCGCCACGTTCGTCGTCGCCCATGTACACCACGGCGTGACCGTCGCGGGTCTCGGCCAGGGCGGCGTTTTCATGTTTGAAACGGCCCAGGGCCGTGCGCTTGACCGGCGTCGACTTCGGATCGAACGGATCGATTTCCACCACCCAACCGTGACGGTTGAGTTCGTTGGGGTTTTTCGCCAGGTCAAAACGTTCGTCGTGAGGGTGCCAGTTGATCTCCTTGCTGGCGGCCACCACCCCGTAGCGTTTCTGCGCGGCATCGAATTTTTGCTCGGCATTGCTGCTGCCAAAGCAGTCGGTGAAGTTCTCTTCGCAGGTCAGGTACGTGCCCCACGGCGTCTTGCCGTTGGCGCAATTCTGGAACGTACCGAGGACGTTCTTGCCTTGCGGGTCTGCGGTGGTCTTGAGCAGGTCATGGCCGGCAGCGGGGCCGCTGAGTGTGATCGGCGCATTGCCGTGGATGCGCCGGTTGTAGCGCGAACCCTGGACGAACTTCCATTGGTCATTCTTGCGCTGTACTTCGATCACCGTCACGCCTTCGCAGGCCAATGCCTTGCGCACTTCTTCCGCCGACTGCGGCATACCGCCGTGGGGGTAGAGGTAGCGGTAGTTGGTGTATTCGTTGTTGATCGCCATGAGCGCACGGTCTTTCTCGCCGGGGAACTCGAACAGGCTCATGCCGTCGTTGTTGTCGCCAAACTGCACTTCCTGCTGGGCAGCGGTGCCGTTGCCGCTCGGATCGAACGCCGGGCCGTCCTTTTGCAAGGGCTGGCCCCAACTGATCAGCACCGAGGACTTGTAGCCCGGAGGCAGGGTGATAGCGTCGCTGGTAGCAGCAGGGATGCTGGCAAAGCCCAGCAGTTGGCTGTTGCCGGCGCTGACGCTGGCGGCCATTACGCTGCGACTCAGCAGGTTGCCGCCGAGGAACATCGCGGCACCGCACAAGGCACCGGCGCTGATGAAACCACGGCGGCTTAGGCCGACCATCTTCTCGAGGTCGGTGGATTGGTTCTCTTCTAATAGGCTCACGTCAGGCTCCCTGCGGTTTTTGCAGTCACCTTAAAGCGCTTAAATGACGCTTGTGTTTCAGAGCTGTGTACCGAGCAGCACGTGTGACGCGGCAAACTGCACTCGCACCGGTTTGTCGACGCTCAGGCCACGGGCGCGCAGGTCCTGGGGTTCGGCCAGAGCGCACAATGTCTGGCCATTGGGCAGGCCAATGCGCACTTCACTGGGGCCGTCCTGTGCGTCGAGGATCTCTTCGATGATGCCGGTCAGGTCATTGTGTCCCGGTGTTGCCGGGGCTTGGACCGCCAGTAAGTCGAGCCAGCCTGCCTTGATCAGCGCAACCACTTCGCTGCCGGGCTCCAGTGCCAGGCGCACGGTGCTGTCATGGGTGATCTGTGCATCGAGCGCCAGCCCTGCGGCCAGCTCCAGGCGAATCAGGTCATTGCGGCCCTGTGCTTCGATCGTCCTGACTTTGCCGTGCAACTGATTGCGCGCGCTGGTCCTGAGCATGAGCCGCCCGAGCAGGTCGAGGTCGCTGGCTTCTTCGGCTGCTTCCAGCACCTGTGCCTGCAATGTTTGCAGCTTCTGATACAGGCGCAACACGCGCTCACCCTCGCTCGACAGCTTGGCACCACCACCGCCCTTGCCACCGACACTGCGCTCCACCAGCGGCTTTTGCGCCAAATTGTTCAACTCATCGATGGCGTCCCACGCCGCCTTGTAGCTCAGCCCCGCACTTTTTGCGGCACGGGTGATCGAGCCCTGTTCGGCAATGTGTTGCAGCAACGCGATGCGCTGCGGGCGGCGAATGATGTGTTGGGACAACAGGGTGGACAGAGGCATGGCGGGTTGCTTCGGTGGGTGAATGATTGAGTGACTGCAGGAGCGAGCTTGTCGAACCGTCGCGATGATCTCTGAAACGCCGCGCAGTGTCAGGGAGTCAACGTTATCGTTGGCGACCATCGCGAGCAAGCTCGCTCCCACAGGAACACCGATCAGGCCGGTTTTGGTGTTCGCGCCAGGCAATACACATCGACCCGCGCCGCACCGGCCTCCATCAACAGGTGCGCCAACGCCTGGGTGGTGGCGCCGGTAGTGAGCACGTCATCCACCAGTGCCAGGTGGCGGCCCACCACCTGCGCACCAGGCATCAAGGCAAAGGCATGGCGCAGGTTCTTCTTGCGCGCCTCGGCCTTGAGTTCCTGTTGGGCACTGGTGTCTTGCACGCGCTTGAGCAGGTGTTCGTCGCTGGCGATTCCCAGGCTGTCGCCCAACCAGCGGGCCAGCATCGCCGCCTGGTTGAACCCGCGCTGACGCAATCGCTTGACCGCGAGCGGCACCGGCACCAGGGCGTCGGGGCATGCCAGCCCTTCGTCAAAGCGGTGCTGCAGGAACTGGGCGAGAAGTTCGCCGAGCAGGCGACCGTAGGGCCACTTTGCGCTGTGTTTGAAGCGGGTGATCAGGCTGTCCAGCGGAAAGTCGTACAGCCACGGTGCGATCACCCGCTGGAACGGCGGCGGCTCGTGCAGGCACTGGCCACAGGTCAGCCCCGGAGCCGGCAGGGGCAGGGCGCAGGTTTGGCAATGATCGCCAAGCCACGGCAATTCGGTTTCGCAATCGGTGCAGATGGGCGTGGCTTCATCGGCTGGCTCGCTGCAAAGCAAACATATTTGTTTGTTTTTTAACCAGATGTAAACCGGTCCATCGTAGTGCGGTTGACAGCGCATCGCTCTTCCTTAAATATGCCAAACATCCGTGTAGCGCCTGTGGTTATTCCCTGCCGCAGTCGCCAGCCTTGCCCCGTTCAGAATAAAGGTAACGCCCATGAGCGCCAGCACCTCTGCCACTTTGCGTCATGACTGGTCTTTGGCCGAAGTCAAAGCACTCTTCGTACAGCCATTCAATGACCTGTTGTTTCAGGCGCAGACCGTGCACCGCGCGCATTTCGACGCCAACCGCGTGCAAGTGTCCACGCTGCTGTCGATCAAAACCGGCGCTTGCCCGGAAGATTGCAAATACTGTCCGCAGTCCGGTCACTACAACACCGGCCTGGAAAAAGAAAAACTGATGGAAGTGCAGAAGGTCCTCGAAGAGGCCGCTCGCGCCAAGGCCATCGGCTCGACCCGTTTCTGCATGGGCGCGGCGTGGAAACACCCGTCGGCCAAGGACATGCCCTACGTGTTGAAAATGGTCGAAGGCGTGAAAGCCATGGGCCTGGAAACCTGCATGACCCTGGGTCGCCTCGACCAGGAGCAGACCGAAGCGCTGGCCAAGGCCGGCCTCGATTACTACAACCACAACCTCGACACCTCGCCGGAGTTCTACGGCAGCATCATCACCACCCGCACCTACAGCGAGCGCCTGCAAACCCTGGCCTACGTGCGTGATTCGGGGATGAAGATCTGTTCCGGCGGCATTCTCGGCATGGGCGAATCCCTGGACGACCGCGCCAACCTGCTGATCCAGCTGGCCAACCTGCCAGAGCATCCGGAATCGGTGCCGATCAACATGCTGGTGAAAGTCGCCGGCACGCCGCTGGAAAACGCCGAAGACGTCGACCCGTTCGACTTCATCCGCATGCTCGCCGTGGCACGCATCCTGATGCCGCAATCACACGTGCGCCTGTCCGCCGGCCGCGAGGCCATGAACGAGCAGATGCAGGCCCTGGCGTTCTTCGCGGGCGCCAACTCGATTTTCTACGGTGAAAAGCTGCTGACCACCGCCAACCCGCAGGCCGACAAGGACATGCAACTGTTCTCGCGACTGGGCATTCAGCCCGAAGCGCGGGAAGAACATGCCGACGAGGTGCATCAGGCGGCGATCGAGCAGGCACTGGTGGAGCAGAAGAGCAGCGAGATGTTTTACAACGCGGCTGTTTGATCTCGCTGGTTGAGTACAACCCCACACCTTGTGGGAGCGGGCTTGCCCGCGATGGCTTTGTCACATTCAACACAGATGTCGACAGACTGATTGCTATCGCGGGCAAGCCCGCTCCCACATGTCCGGTTTTACATTGATTGCTGTCTGAGGCCTGCATGTCTTTCGATCTCGCTGCACGCCTGGCTACCCGCCGTGCCGAAAATCTTTACCGGCAACGCCCCCTGCTCGAAAGCCCGCAAGGCCCTGAGGTGGTTGTCGATGGCCAGCCGTTGCTGGCGTTTTGCAACAACGATTACCTGGGCCTGGCCAATCACCCCCAGGTGATCGAGGCCTGGCGCGCGGGTGCCGCAAAGTGGGGCGTCGGTGGCGGCGCTTCGCATCTGGTGATTGGCCACAGCGGTCCTCACCATGCGTTGGAAGAAGCCTTGGCGGACCTGACCGGCCGCCAACGTGTCCTGTTGTTCTCCACGGGTTACATGGCTAACCTCGGCGCGGTGACGGCGTTGGTGGGGCAGGGTGATACGGTGCTGGAAGACCGCCTCAATCACGCCTCATTGCTCGATGCCGGCCTGTTGTCCGGTGCGCGTTTCAGTCGCTACCTGCATAACGACGCTGCAAGCCTGGCCAGTCGTCTGGAAAAGGCCACTGGCAACACGCTGGTGGTCACCGATGGCGTGTTCAGCATGGACGGCGATATCGCCGACCTGCCGGCGCTGGCCCGTGCGGCCAAAGCCAAAGGCGCGTGGCTGATGGTCGATGACGCCCACGGTTTTGGTCCGTTGGGGGCCAATGGCGGTGGGATCGTCGAGCATTTCGGCCTCAGCCAGGACGATGTGCCCGTGCTGGTCGGCACCCTCGGCAAGGCATTCGGTACGGCGGGTGCCTTCGTCGCCGGTAGCGAAGAGTTGGTCGAAAGCCTGATCCAGTTCGCCCGCCCCTACATTTACACCACCAGCCAACCGCCGGCGCTGGCATGTGCGACCCTCAAAAGCCTCGATCTGCTGCGCACCGAGCATTGGCGACGCGAGCATCTGGACCGGCTGATTCGCCAGTTCCGCCACGGCGCCGAGCAAATCGGCCTGGAATTGATGGAAAGCTTCACCCCGATCCAGCCGATCATGATTGGCGATGCCGGGCGTGCGGTGCGCCTGTCGCAGGTGCTGCGCGAGCGCGGCTTGATGGTGACTGCGATCCGCCCACCCACCGTCCCCGCCGGCAGCGCGCGCTTGCGCGTGACCCTGACCGCGGCTCACAGCGAGGCGCAGGTGCAGCTATTGTTAGAAGGACTGGCCGATTGTTTTGAAAAACTGGGAGCGGAGCCAAGCCATGCGTGATCGCCTGATTCTGTTGCCTGGCTGGGGCCTCGGCATTTCACCGCTGGAACCCTTGGCCGCTGCGCTGCAAGGGCTGGATGAACACCTGCGCGTGGAGATCGAACCGCTGCCGGAACTGGACTCCAGTGATCTGGAAGACTGGCTCGACGAACTCGACTCCAGCGTGCCCCAGGATGCCTGGCTCGGCGGCTGGTCGCTGGGGGGTATGCTCGCTTCTGAACTCGCGTCGCGGCGCGGTGATCGCTGCTGTGGCTTGCTGACTCTGGCGAGCAATCCTTCTTTCGTTGCCCATGAGCTGTGGCCGAGCGCGATGCCCGGTGAGACCTTTGACGCTTTTCTGGCGGGCTGCAACACCGATCCACGATTGACGCTCAAGCGCTTTTCGCTGCTCTGTGCCCAAGGTGCCGAAGACCCGCGCGGCCTGTCACGGCTGCTGCTCGGTGGCGCGCCAAACACGGCAACATCGGTGTTGATGAGTGGCCTGGAGTTGCTGGCGCAACTGGATACCCGTCAGGCGTTGCAAGGGTTTCGCGGTCCGCAACTGCATTTGTTCGCCGGACTCGATGGACTGGTGCCCGCCGAAACGGCCGGCGAGTTGCTGGCGTTGTTGCCGGATGTCGAAATCGGTCTGATCGAACAGGCCAGCCACGCGTTTCTCCTGGAGGACCCGCACGGAGTGGCGGGGGCGATCCAGGCCTTTTTGCATGAGAGCGGTGATGACTGATTTATCCATTCCCAACCTGCCCGGTGCCTTGCCGGACAAGCGCCAGGTGGCGGCATCCTTCTCCCGCGCAGCGGCCAGTTACGACAGCGTCGCCCAATTGCAGCGTGATGTGGGCAACCAGTTGCTGAGCCGATTACCAGGCGACTTCGTACCGGACCGCTGGCTCGACCTGGGGTGCGGCACCGGGTATTTCAGCCGGGCGTTGGATGAGCGTTTTCCTGAGACGAAAGGCGTTGCGTTGGACATCGCCGAAGGCATGCTCAATCACGCCCGTCCGTTGGGTGGCGCCACGCACTTCATCGCGGGTGATGCCGAGCGCCTGCCGTTGCAGGATTCGACCTGTGACCTGATTTTCTCCAGCCTGGCAGTGCAGTGGTGTGACGACTTCGCTGCGGTACTCAGTGAAGCCCGGCGCGTACTCAAACCTGGTGGTATTTTTGCGTTTGCTAGTCTGTGCGTGGGCACGCTGTCAGAGCTGCGCGAAAGCTGGCGTCAAGTGGATCGCATGGTCCACGTCAATCGTTTTCGCGAGTTCGCCGGATATCAACAGCTGTGCGGGGGCAGCGGTCTGCGGGTTGTAGGGCTGCAAACCCGACCCCATGTGTTGCACTACCCGGATGTACGCACCCTGACACACGAACTCAAGGCGCTGGGTGCGCACAACCTCAACCCCGGGCGACCGGGAGGATTGACCGGGCGGGCGCGGATTCTCGGCCTGGTCGAGGCTTATGAGCAGTTTCGTCAGGCCAGTGGCCTGCCGGCGACTTATCAAGTGGTGTACGCCGTTTTGGAGAAACCCTTATGAGCGCAGCGTATTTCATCACCGGTACCGATACCGATGTCGGCAAGACCACCGTCGCCGCGGGCCTTTTGCATGCTGCTCGGTTGGCGGGGCTGAGTACGGCGGCGGGCAAACCGGTGGCCTCGGGTTGCGACGTGACGCCCAAGGGGTTGCGCAACGCCGATGCACTGGCACTGCAGGCCGAGTGTTCGTTGCCGCTGACCTATGCCCAGGTCAATCCGGTCGCGTTCGAGCCGGCCATCGCTCCGCATCTGGCGGCGCGTGAGGCGGGCGTGGCGTTGACGGTGCAGTCGCTGCTTGCGCCGATGCGTGAGATTCTGCAGATGGAGGCGGATTTCACCCTGATCGAAGGCGCGGGTGGCTGGCGTGTGCCGTTGGCGGACCAGGACAACCTGTCGGACCTGGCCATGGCGCTGGACCTGCCGGTGATCCTGGTGGTCGGCGTTCGGTTGGGGTGTATCAGCCACGCGTTGCTGACGGCCGAAGCAATTGCCCATGACGGTTTGCAGCTGGCGGGCTGGGTGGCCAATGTCATCGATCCGAAAACGTCGCGCCTGGAGGAAAACCTGGCGACTCTCGCCGAGCGCATTCCCGCACCCTGCCTGGGCCGAGTGCCCAAACTCAAGCTGGTGACGGCTGAGGCGGTTGCCGAACATCTTCAGTTGGACCTGCTCGACTGACGTTTGGTTTTTGCTATGACAAGGCACTGTGCCATTAGTGTTTTTGTCGGGCGTAATAGGGTCATCTCTGCTTCAATAGGCGCTGTTGATCCTTTTTCAGGACGAGTTCTCCCATGGAAATCTCAGGAAATACCGCTTTCTACGCCGGTCTGAGTACTATTCAGACAGGGCAGAACCGCGTCGATCAGGCTGCGGGCCAGATCGCCAACAATACGATCGAGCGTTCGGTTACCAGCCAGTCCTCCGAAGTTCAGGTCGATCGCCTGCGTGGGGTCGATCGCAGCCAGCAGTCGGATCTCGCCAGCAACGCGATCGAAATGGCCCAAGGCAAGTTCCAGGTCGAGGCGGGCGTCAAGGTGGCCAAGGCTTCCGACGAAATGCTCGGTACGCTGATCGATACCTTCGCCTGATTTTCTGCTGACTCCGCACCGTCATCGCCGCGACCTTTCGCGGCGTTTTTGTCTGTAAGTCTTTCTCTGCCAACTAAACTTTTCCGCACGACGGCCCGCCTGTGTCGCCGTGTCGCATCTTCGTGTGTCCGGCATTTGCATGCAGCGATGACGAACGGCAAAAGATCGATGCTTGACAAGATTTAGGCGTAAACGTATGTTTCAAACAACTGTTTGACCGTTACAACAATTCCAGCGGTCGTCCATCCCCGGTTACATCAGCAGAGGTTTATCGCTATGCCTGACTACAAGGCCCCCTTGCGTGATATTCGCTTCGTTCGTGACGAACTGCTCGGCTACGAAGCGCACTATCAGAGCCTTCCGGCCTGCGCAGACGCCACGCCGGACATGGTTGACGCCATTCTCGAAGAGGGCGCCAAGTTTTGTGAGCAGGTGCTGGCACCGCTGAACCGCGTGGGCGACCTTGAAGGCTGCACCTGGAGCGAGTCCGGTGTGAAAACCCCGACCGGCTTCAAAGAAGCCTATAAGCAATTTGTCGATGGCGGTTGGCCGAGCCTGGCCCACGACGTCGAGCACGGCGGTCAGGGTCTGCCTGAGTCGCTGGGCCTGGCGGTCAGCGAAATGGTCGGCGAAGCCAACTGGTCGTGGGGCATGTACCCAGGCCTGTCCCATGGTGCGATGAACACCATCTCCGAGCACGGCACCCCTGAGCAGCAAGAGGCGTACCTCACCAAGCTGGTTTCCGGCGAGTGGACCGGCACCATGTGCCTGACCGAACCGCACTGCGGCACCGACCTGGGCATGCTGCGTACCAAGGCCGAACCTCAGGCCGACGGTTCTTATAAAGTTTCCGGCACCAAGATCTTCATCTCGGCCGGTGAACACGACATGGCCGACAACATCGTCCACATCGTGTTGGCGCGCTTGCCGGATGCACCGGCTGGCACCAAAGGTATTTCGCTGTTCATCGTGCCCAAGTTCCTGCCGAACGCAGACGGCTCGATCGGCGCGCGTAACGCCGTGTCCTGCGGTTCCCTGGAACACAAGATGGGTATCCACGGCAACGCCACTTGCGTGATGAACTTCGACGCGGCCACCGGTTTCCTGATCGGCCCGGCGAACAAAGGCCTGAACTGCATGTTCACCTTCATGAACACTGCTCGCCTGGGCACCGCGCTGCAAGGCCTGGCCCACGCCGAAATCGGCTTCCAGGGCGGCCTGAAATACGCTCGCGATCGCCTGCAAATGCGCTCGCTGACTGGCCCGAAAGCACCGGACAAAGCCGCTGACCCGATCATCGTGCACCCGGATGTGCGTCGCATGCTGTTGACCATGAAGGCGTTCGCCGAAGGCAACCGCGCGATGGTTTACTTCACGGCCAAGCAGGTCGACATCGTCAAATACGGTGTGGACGAAGAAGAGAAGAAAAAGGCTGATGCGCTGTTGGCGTTCATGACGCCAATCGCCAAGGCCTTCATGACCGAAGTCGGTTTCGAATCGGCCAACCACGGCGTGCAGATCTACGGCGGCCATGGCTTTATCGCCGAGTGGGGCATGGAGCAGAACGTTCGCGACAGCCGCATCTCGATGCTGTACGAAGGCACCACCGGCATCCAGGCACTCGACCTGCTGGGTCGTAAAGTGCTGATGACCCAAGGTGAAGCGCTCAAAGGCTTCACCAAGATTGTCCACAAGTTCTGCCAGAACAACGAAGGCAACGAAGCCGTTCAGGAATTCGTCGCACCGTTGGCTGCACTGAACAAGGAATGGGGCGAACTGACTATGAAGGTCGGTATGGCTGCCATGAAAGACCGTGAGGAAGTCGGCGCGGCCTCGGTGGACTACCTGATGTACTCCGGTTACGCCTGCCTGGCCTACTTCTGGGCTGACATGGCGCGTCTGGCAGCCGAGAAGCTGGCAGCCGGCACCAGCGACACGGCGTTCTACACCGCCAAGCTGCAGACTGCGCGCTTCTACTTCCAGCGCATCCTGCCGCGTACACGCACTCACGTGGCAACCATGCTGTCGGGTGCCAACAATCTGATGGACATGAAAGAAGAAGACTTCGCTCTGGGCTACTAAGCCTTTACGCGGCCTCGCAGAAAACCGCTGCTCCTTTGGGGGTAGCGGTTTTTTTTTGCTCGTTTTCCCCCGAAGTCGGGTGCTTTTCCCCAGCATGCCCAACGCTCGGCTTCCGAGAACGCTGAGTTAATTGATTCAAAATGTTTCGACATGGAGTGGCAAATTAATTGCACCGCACCCATCAACCGGTGCTGCAAAGAACTGTCTCGCTCGAAGAAGCCTCACGCCCGGCCACTTAACAACAACAGTCAGGGTGAAGCTCATGAACATCAGTCGCCTCGTTCGTTTGACCTTCTGGTTACCCATCGCACTGTCCGCCCACGGCGTCATGGCGGCCACTGTCGCCGAAGTGGATCCGCCCGTGCCGGAGGTCCCCAGCCTGCAATCGTTGCGTGGCATGCAGCCGCCCGACCCATCAGGCACCGAGGGCGGACGCAAAGTCGACCTGATGACCGATTACGTCCTCAATCGCGGTGCTGCAATCCTGTTGGGCAAGGCGTTGTTCTGGGACATGGAAGTCGGCAGCGATAGCGCCACGGCGTGCGCGTCCTGCCACTTTCACGCCGGGGTTGATCATCGGATCACCAATCAGGTCAACCCTGGCCAGGCGCACACCAACGCCAACGTGGCCTCGATATTCAACAAACCGTTCACCGCATCCGACATCCCCGGTGACGTGGCGTCCTACGCGACGCTGTCCGGTGGCAAGGGCGGCCCGAACTACACGCTGAAGAAAACCGATTTCCCCACCCATCTGCTGGTCAACCCGTTGGACCGTGACTCGCCCATCGCTTATTCAACCGACGATGTGATCGGCTCGCAAGGCGTGTTCGACGCCAATTTCGTCAAGCCCAACCAGCCGCGTTTCGATAAGTGCACGCAGCAGCCGGATGGTATTTTCCAAGTTGGCGGGATCAACGTCCGTCGTGCGACCGGGCGCAACGCGCCGTCGGTGATCAACGCCGCGTTCAACGTGCGCAACTTCTGGGATGGCCGGGCCAACAACGTGTTCAACGGCTTTTCGCCTTTTGGTAATCGCGATCCCGATGCCGGAATTTTTGTCACCAGCGATCGCAGTGGCGTGGCGACCAAAGTGCGCCTGGCGCTCAATGATGCGTCTGCCGCCTCGCAAGCCGTAGGACCGCCGGGGAGCGCGGTGGAAATGTCCTGCGGCGGGCGCACCTTCGCCGACATTGGCCGACGGATGCTCGACACGCTGATGCTCAAGCAGCAGCGTATTTCCTCCACAGACTCGGTGCTTGGCCCGGTGTCCGGCGCACGCCGGCCAACGTACCGCGAGCTGATCAAGGCCGCTTTCCACCCGCGGCTTTGGAATGCCACACAACCGGTTTCGCTGGGCGGTGCCTCGTACACCCAGATGGAGGCGAACTTTCCCTTGTTCTTCGGACTGGCGATCCAGATGTACGAATCCACGCTGATTTCCGACCAGGCGCCGCTCGACGCCTATCTGCAAGGTGATCATCAAGCATTGAATGCGCAGCAGGTCGAAGGGATGAACCTGTTCCTCGGCAAGGGCAAATGCGTCAGTTGTCATGGAGGTGCGGAGCTGACCAACGCTGGCAGCCGGCTGCTGTTCCATCCGCGTGAGCGAATCGAGCGTATGGTCATGGCGGACAACCTGACCACGCTGTACGACAACGGCTTTTATAACACCGGGGTGCGCCCGACTTCCGAAGACCTGGCGCTCGGCGGCACCGACGCCTGGGGCAATCCGCTGGCCTTCACTCGCGAGTACAACAGCCAGATTCAGGGTGCCAGGGTGCCAGATCCGCTGGATGTCGATGTGTGCACATTCGAAGCGCCGTTGAGCGCGGCGATCCCCTGCGACGCGACGCTCAAGCCCACTGTCGGATTCCGCGACGCAGTCGATGGCGCCTTCAAGACGCCGACGCTGCGCAACATCGCACTCACCGGGCCTTACTTCCACAACGGCAGCCGGTCGACACTCAAGCAGGTCATGGAGTTTTACAATCGCGGTGGCGATCGGCGGGGTTCGGATGCCAACAACACCAGCGGCTTCGATCATGCCAGTGTCAATCAGCACAACACCTCAAACCTCGATCCGGACATGACATCATTGAACCTGAGCCCCGATGAGATCGATGCATTGGTCAAGTTCATGGAGGTCGGCCTGACCGATCCTCGCGTGGCCTGGGAGCAGGCGCCTTTCGATCACCCGTCGCTGGTCATCCCCTTGGGGCACGTGGGAGATGAGAACGCTGTGACTCCGAAACCGGTCAGCCCGAAGATCACCACTCGCCAGGCAGCCGATGCGTTGCTGACGCTCAAGCCGGTGGGGGCGGAGGGGCGTGGTGTTTCGGAGGGGCCATTGCGGACGTTTGACAACGACCTTTAAGACTTCGATGCGAGTGACGGGCTGCGCAGTTGCATCCCGTTACATAGCCGCAACAAAAAAACCTGACTAAATAACTCAGAAAGTCAGGGGGACTGCCGTTACAGTATGTGGGCACATTGCCATCTATTGATCAGACGGGTCGGAGCTTTACCCTTGCCGCGTTCTTCCGCAGTACGTTTCAGTCATTTTCTGCCGTCACTTCTGCTGTTGTTCTCGGGACTGGCGGCGGCGTACGTCAAGGATCTGAACGTCTTCTTCACCTCACTGTTCAACGTGCTGCCCACGTTGGTGCTGTTGCTCGGCGGTGCCTACTGCGGGGTTTACCGACGCCAGCGTGAGCTGTTTCTGATGGTCACGGTGTACATCGCCTACTTTCTGCTCGATACCCAGACCGATTATTACCGTGACAATGGCCGCGTGCGTGAAGACGCTGCGGTGGTTTTCCACCTGTGTTGCCTGCTGCTGCCCCTGATGTTCGGCCTGTTCGCAGCGTGGCAGGAGCGAACCCATCTGTTCCAGGACATGGTGGCGCGGTTTGCGGTGCTGCTGGCTGTCGGCAGCGTGGCGTTGGGCCTGGAGCAGAGTTATCCGCAGCCCTTGCTGATGTGGTTGTCGGAAATCCGCTGGCCGGCCTTGCATGGCGCCTGGATGAGCCTCATCCAATTGTCCTATCCGGTATTCTTCAGCGTGTTCGTGCTGCTGGGCTGGCAATACTGGCGCAACCCGCGCCCTTTGCACGCGGCTCAACTGGTGGGGCTGCTGGGGTTGTTCTGGGCGTTGCCGAAGACCTTCATCCTGCCCTTCACCCTCAACATCATGTGCAGCCAGGTGATGTTGATGATCGCTGCCGCCGTCGCCCACGAAGCCTATCAAATGGCGTTCCGTGATGAGCTTACCGGCTTGCCGGGTCGCCGTGCCTTGAACGAGCGCATGCAGCGATTGGGGCGCAACTACGTGCTGGCCATGAGCGACGTCGATCACTTCAAGAAATTCAACGATACCCACGGTCACGACGTCGGCGATCAGGTGCTGCGGCTGGTGGCCAGCAAGTTGTCGAAGATCGGTGGCGGCGGTAGGGCGTATCGCTACGGCGGTGAGGAATTTGCCCTGGTGTTCGCCGGCAAGACGCTTGAGGAATGCATGCCGCACCTGGAGGTCATTCGCGAATCGATCGAGACTTACAGCATCCATTTGCGCAACCAGGACAACCGTCCCCAGGACGACCAGCAGGGGCGCCAGCGCCGCTCCGGCTCCGCAGCCTCCACGGTATCGGTCACTGTCAGCATCGGCGTCGCCGAGCGCGTAGACCAACGTAACCCGGAAAAAGTGCTCAAGTCCGCTGACGAGGCGCTTTATGCCGCCAAGGGCGCCGGACGCAACTGCGTGGTCGCCTATGGGCAGAATCGGCGCGGTGCGGTGCGCACGGAGGCGGCTGCCGGTTGAGTGATGACGGCGCATTCAGCGTCTGGACTGTGATTGTCGGTGTGGGTTCGGTGGCAGTAGGTTTAGGGCATCTGCTACCGGAGAAGTCACCATGCCCGAGTACAAGGCGCCCTTGCGCGACATGCGCTTTCTGATCAATCACGTGTTCGATTTTCACAGCAATTACGCTGCGCTGGGCGCCACGGAGGCCAGCCCGGACATGGTCGATGCGATCCTCGAAGAGGGGGCGAGGTTCTGCGAGAACGTGCTCGCCCCACTCAATAGAAGCGGTGATGAGGAAGGCTGTCATTTCGACAATGGTGTAGTGACGACGCCGGCCGGTTTCAAGCAGGCTTTCGCCCAGTATGTCGAAGGTGGCTGGCATGGCCTGGCCGCCGACCCTGGGTACGGTGGCCAGGGACTACCCACTTCGTTGGGACTGGTCATCAGCGAGATGGTCGGGTCCAGCAACACCTCGTGGGGCATGTACCCGGGCTTGACGCACGGGGCGATGTCGGCAATTCACGCGCATGGCACGCAGGCGCAGAAAAACACCTACCTGAGCAAACTGACCGCCGGCCAATGGACGGGCACCATGTGCCTGACCGAAGCCCATTGCGGCACCGACCTGGGCATCATCAAGACACGCGCCGTACCCACTGCGGACGGCAGCTATGCGATTTCCGGCAGCAAGATCTTCATCTCCGCCGGAGAACACGACATGAGCGAAAACATCGTTCACCTCGTGTTGGCGAAACTGCCGGATGCTCCGCCGGGCACCAAGGGCATTTCGTTGTTCATCGTTCCCAAATTCCTGCCCGATGCACACGGTGAGGCCGGCGAGCGCAACGGTGTTTCCTGTGGCTCCATCGAACACAAGATGGGTATCAAGGCGTCTGCCACCTGCGTGCTGAACTTCGATGACGCGAGGGGCTTTCTCATCGGTGAGCCGAACAAGGGCCTGAACTGCATGTTCACCATGATGAACCATGCGCGGCTGGGCACCGGGATGCAGGGCCTGTGTCTTGGTGAAGCGAGCTTCCAGGGAGCGATCAAGTACGCCAATGATCGCTTGCAAATGCGCGCGCTGACCGGCGCTAAAGCACCGGAAAAAGCCGCCGACCCGATCATCGTTCATCCTGACGTACGACGGATGTTGCTCACCATGAAGGCCTTCAACGAAGGCAACCGCGCGCTCACCTACTTCACCGCCCAGTTACTGGACGTCGCGCATTTGAGTGCGGACGAAACGGCACGTCAGAACGCCGAAGACTTGCTGGCCTTCCTGACGCCGATCTGCAAGGCCTTCATGACCGACACCGGGCTGGAAGTGACCAACCTCGGCATGCAGGTGTTCGGCGGCCACGGTTTCATTCGAGAATGGGGCATGGAGCAACTGGTTCGCGATTGCCGGATTGCACCTATCTATGAAGGCACCAACGGTATTCAGGCATTGGATCTGCTGGGGCGAAAAGTGCTCGGTAGCCAGGGCAAGCTGTTGCGTGGCTTCACCAGGATCGTCCACAAGTTCTGTACGGCGAACGCCGGGCATCCGCAACTGGGCAGTTACGTGGCGCAGCTCAATGAACTCAACCAGCAGTGGGGCGAGGTGACGACTCGGGTGGGCATGGCGGCAATGAAAAACCCGGATGAGGTCGGCGCTGCATCCGTGGACTACTTGATGTACAGCGGCTACATCGTGCTGGGCTACCTGTGGCTGCGCATGGCCCTTGTGGCGCAGGCACGCCTGGAATCGGGCGAGGGCGAGGCGGAGTTCCATCGAGGCAAGCTGGCGACCAACGAGTTTTACTTCAAGCGTTTGTTGCCGCGTACCGCTTCTCACCGCGCCGCCATCGAAGCGGGCAGCGATTGCCTGATGTCGCTGTCGGCGGAATCATTTGCGCTCTGACGACTGGCGGTGAACGCTTCGTGAGCCTTCGCTAATCCGGCAGGCTCACAAGCTCGCTGCAGGGCTCATGAAATACTGGTGACCAAAAATTACAAAAGGGTCACTAGTTGACCCTATGTGTCGCAAAAGTTGTTGGGGTACACTCGGGCCCAACGAGACACTCTTCCTACACATCACCTGTAAAAGATCTTGCGAGGTTTGCCATGGCTGACTACAAAGCGCCCCTGCGTGATATGCGCTTCGTCCTCAATGAAGTGTTCGAGGTTGCCAAATTGTGGGCCGAGTTGCCTGCACTGGCCGAGACCGTCGACGCGGAAACGGTCGAGGCCATTCTTGAAGAAGCCGGCAAGGTCACCAGTAAAAGCATCGCGCCGCTGAGCCGTGGGGCCGACGAAGAAGGTTGCCATTGGGCGGATGGCGCTGTTACCACGCCAGCAGGTTTCCCACAGGCTTACCAGACGTATGCCGAAGGCGGCTGGGTCGGTGTGGGCGGTCACCCGGCTTACGGCGGCATGGGCATGCCCAAGGCGGTCTCGGCCCAGGTCGAGGAAATGGTCAACTCCTCGAGCCTGGCGTTCGGTCTGTACCCGATGCTGACGGCGGGCGCTTGCCTGTCGATCAACGCCCACGCCAGCGACGAGCTGAAGGCGGCTTACCTGCCGAACATGTACGCCGGTATCTGGGCAGGTTCCATGTGCCTGACCGAGCCGCATGCCGGCACGGATCTGGGGATCATTCGTACCAAGGCCGAGCCTCAAGCGGACGGTTCCTACAAGGTCAGCGGCACCAAGATCTTCATCACTGGCGGTGAACATGACCTGACCGAGAACATCATCCACCTGGTGCTGGCGAAACTGCCGGACGCACCGGCAGGGCCCAAGGGTATTTCGCTATTTCTGGTGCCCAAGTTCCTGGTCAACGCCGACGGCAGCCTGGGTGAGCGCAACCCTGCAAATTGCGGCTCGATCGAACACAAAATGGGTATCCAGGCGTCCGCCACCTGCGTGATGAACTTCGATGAAGCCGTGGGTTATCTGGTCGGCGAGCCGAACAAGGGCCTCGCGGCAATGTTCACCATGATGAACTACGAGCGCCTGGGCGTAGGCATCCAGGGGCTCGCGACGGGTGAGCGTTCCTACCAGAACGCCGTCGAGTATGCCCGCGATCGCCTGCAAAGCCGTTCACCGACGGGTGCGCAGAACAAAGACAAGGTTGCAGACCCGATCATCGTGCATCCGGACGTGCGCCGCATGCTGCTGACCATGAAAGCTGCGAACGAAGGCGGCCGCGCGTTCTCCACTTACGTGGCCATGCAGTTGGACACCGCCAAGTTCAGCGAAGACGCCGCCACCCGCAAGCGTGCAGAAGACCTGGTGGCGCTGCTGACTCCGGTAGCCAAGGCATTCCTGACCGACCTCGGCCTGGAAACCACCGTTCACGGCCAGCAGGTGTTCGGCGGCCACGGTTACATCCGTGAGTGGGGCCAGGAGCAGTTGGTGCGTGACGTGCGCATCACCCAGATCTACGAAGGCACCAACGGCATTCAGGCGCTGGACCTTGTGGGGCGCAAGGTCGTTGGCAGCGGCGGAGCTTTCTACAAGCTGTTCGCCGATGAGATTCGGCACTTCACCACAACGGCCAGTGCCGATCTGGGCGAGTTCACCCAACCGCTGAATGACGCGTTGACCACGTTGGATGAACTGACCGCCTGGCTGCTGGACCGGGCTAAGAACAACCCGAATGAAATCGGCGCGGCTTCGGTCGAGTACCTGCAAACCTTCGGTTATGTTGCCTACGCCTACATGTGGGCATTGATGGCCAAGGCGGCGCTGGGCAAGGAAACACAGGACGATTTCTATGCGAGCAAAGTGGGTACAGCGCGCTTCTATTTCGCACGCTTGCTGCCACGAATTCACTCGCTCAGCGCATCGGTGCGGGCAGGCAGCGAGTCGCTGTTCCTGCTGGATGCCGCACAGTTCTGACTGTGGAACGTCGTGTAAGCATTCTCTTACACGACGTGCTGCTCATCTCCCATAGATGCAGATTGGATCCACGGCTAATCTACTTCACATGGACGTCGCGCAGGAAAGCGCAAGTTACAACACGGACACGTAGGATTCTGCCAGGACGGCGGAGTGAAATGGATGTCAGGGAAACAGTCTGCAAAGCCCCGCTTCGGCGGGGTTTTCTTATGCCCGCAGAAAAGTTATCCGCTCAGCCCGTCAGGGTTTATCGAGCGATCATCCGTGGCACTCATCACTTCTTCCAGCAAATTGCGTAACAACGTCATTGATGCCTGTTGACGTTGTACGTCACGACATACCAGCCCGACTTTCAGCGGTACTCGCGGTTCGGTCAGAGGCTTCCACAGCAGCTCATGGCTGCCCAGTACTTTTTGTGATCGCCCCGGCAGCACGGTTGCCAAGCGGGTGTGGGGCAGGCTGTCGAGAATCCCCGCCATGTTATTCAACTCCGCCTGCACTTGCGGTCGCCGCCCCAGGCTGGCCAGTTGCGTCTGCCAGATCTGCCGCACCTGAAACTCCTCGCCCAGCAGCAACATCGGCAGTTCGGCTGCCTGCCCCATGGAAACCTTCTTGAATTCGCGCAACGGATGATCAGCCGGGATGACGAGAGTCAGTTCGTCTTCGTACAGCATCACGCCATGCAATCCCGGTTGGCGTGGTGGCAGGTAGCTGATGCCGATGTCCAGGGTACCACTGAGCAGGCGTCGCTCAATCTCCAGACCCGAGAGCTCATAGATCTGCACCACCAGATGCGGCTGCGCCTTGCGCACACGCTCGAGCAGCTGCGGCACTAGGCTGCTGTGCACCGTTTGCAGCACGCCGATGGCCAGTGTTCGCAGGGCCTGACCCTTGAAGTTGCCCATCGCTTCACGGGCCCGTTGCAAGCCGTCGAGCAAGGGGAGGGCGTGGTTGTACAGCGTGTGGGCAGCCAGGGTCGGCAGCAGGCGTTTGCTGCTGCGCTCGAACAAGCTGAGATCGAGGTTCTGCTCAAGCTGGCGAATCTGTTGGGACAGCGCTGGTTGAGAGATCGACAGACGCTCGGCGGCCCGTCCGACATGGCCCTCTTCGTAGACCGCGACGAAATAACGCAGTTGTTTGAAATCCATAAGTTTTACTTATTGAAAATACTGGAAAAACGAAATGGTCCAGGGACCGGCATAGGCCTAGTCTAACCGCATTCACTAGGCTTACAGGGCCAGAGAGCGCGATGAATACCATTCACCGAAAGGGTGTTTGCATAGGTAAGGCAAAAAACCTCAATGAAGGTTTTTTTGTATGAATTTGTTCAGTTTGCGGCGCAGTACCCCCAGCCTCGAAGACCTGAGTGAGGAGGCGTTCATGCCGTCCACGGACGACGCCTCGTCCAGCGAATACCTGATGCCCAGCGTCGAGCGGCCCAAGCAGGTCTTTGTGCGAGGGCAGGGTTCATGGTTGTGGGACAGCGATGATCGCGCTTACCTCGATTTCTCTCAGGGTAACGGCGCCAATAGTCTTGGGCACAGCCCATCAGTGTTGGTCAACGCCATTTCTGCTCAGGCTCAGTCGCTGATCAATCCAGGCTTTGGTCTGCATAACCGCGGCATGCTCAATCTCGCTGAACGTCTTTGCGCCAGTGCCGGCAGCGATCAGGCGTACCTGCTCAACACTGGCAGCGAGGCGTGTGAGGCGGCGATCAAGCTGGCACGCAAGTGGGGCCAACTGCACCGCGGAGGCGCTTCGGGGATCATCGTCGCCAACAATGGGTGCCACGGCCGCAGTCTCGGGACTATTCCGGCGTCAGACAGTGTCAACCTGGCCAACCGTTTCGAGCCACAGCTGCCGGGCTTCAGCCATGTGCCGTTCAACGATCTGGCCGCGTTGCATGCCGCCGTCGACGCACAAACCGTCGCGATCATGCTTGAACCGGTCCAGAGCGAAGCCGGGGTTATTCCCGCCACCGAGCATTACCTCAAGGGCGTTGAGCGCCTGTGCCGTGAGCTGGGCATTCTGTTGATCCTGGATGAAGTGCAAACCGGCGTCGGTCGTCTCGGCACCTTGCTCGCGGAGCAATCCTACGGCGTGCGGGCAGATATCGTCGTGCTCGGTAAAGGGCTGGGTGGCGGAGTACCGGTTGCGGCACTCCTGGCCCGGGGCAAAGCCTGCTGTTTCGATGTGGGCGAGCTGACGGGTACTCATCACGGCAATGCTTTGATGACGGCGGCCGCGCTTGCCGTACTCGGCAGCGTGCAGGACAAGGGGTTTCTCAAGCATGTCGGGGAGACTGGCGAGCATTTGCGCGAAGGCCTGGCGCGACTGGCGCATCGCTATGGCCATGGCCAATTGCGAGGCCAGGGGCTGCTTTGGGGCCTGACCCTGTCCGACGCTTCGGCTGGGGCAGTGGTCAAGGCCGCCATGTCCGAAGGCCTGCTGCTCGACGCCCCGCAACCCGATTGCTTGCGTTTCACCCCGGCGCTCACGGTCAGCAACGCCAACATCGACGAAATGCTCCTGCGCCTGGCCCGTGCCTTCTCCCGCGTGCGGACGGCACAACTGCAATGCCGCAAAGGGATTGCCGTCTGACAGCAACGTCCTGCACGAATTTCCGAACCGTCTCGCGGTATAACGCGTCGCCCCACGTTTGATTCTTTTGACGTGGGGCGTTTTTTTGTCTCTGCATTTTTCCAGATGCCAATCGGTGCTTGAGCGATGGCGCGATCGGTGGTTTTTTAGTGCACGTCGGCAAGGAGTGCCGATGCCCGCAGAGTGACAGAGTCATTCAGCAGGCTTTGATTTATATACCACTAAGTGGTATGTTTTTTTAGGAAGGGATGCCGATGAGACCCCGGTTGTTCAAGACCAAGCGTTTTGCCGTGCAGGCTGGCAAGGCATGGATTGGCGATGACGAGCTTCGCGACGCTTTTGCGCAAATGCTAAGGGGCCAGGCCGAAAGCCTCGGCGGTGGGGTTTGGAAGAAACGCTTGAATGCCAATCGACATCGCTCGATTGTTGTGGCCAAGGGTGAGCGTTACTGGGTGTATCAATTCCTGTACGCCAAAAAAGATCAAAGCAATATCAGTCAAGCGGATTTGATCGGCTTTCGGAAAGTGGCGAAGACCTACGAGATGCTGACAGAACTGCAACTCCAGTCCCTGCTGGATACAAAGGAGTTTTTGGAGGTTTTTCATGAGTAGAAAGTTCAAAAGTGAGGCATTGGAATCGGTACACGAATCCGCCAGCGCCCTGTACGCCATCGGCGCAATCAGCAAGGCAACCATGCGCGAGTTCGATGAGTCCTGCCTTGCAACCGTTCCCGATGCGATCCCGGCGGAGCAGATCAAGGCGCTGCGCGAGCGCAACAATGTCAGCCAGCCGGTGTTCGCACGTTATCTGAACACCAGTGCATCGACGGTAAAGCAATGGGAAGCCGGCGCCAAACATCCCAGTGGCATGGCGCTCAAACTGCTGAGCATCGTGCAGAAACACGGGCTGGAAATACTGGCCTGAATTCGCGAACTGAACCCTGACGAACGGCGCAGGTCGATTAGCTGTAGGGCGCACGCGCCCACTTCAAATCAGGAGCTGCCCCATGGATTTCATTCGCATCATCATCGCTATTCTTCTACCGCCACTGGGTGTGTTTCTTCAGGTCGGCTTCGGTGGGGCGTTCTGGCTGAATATTCTGCTGACGTTGTGCGGTTACATTCCGGGGATCGTGCACGCGGTCTACATCATCGCCAAGCGCTGAGAGTCGCTGCGACCGATAGGTAGTTTTCGCTGGCAAGCCAGCTCCTACAGGGGATTGCGTATCTTGTAGAGCTGGCTTGCCAGCAATTGGAACGACGCTATCTCAAGTGGATGATTTCATCACCCGCTTGTAAAACAACCACTCGTGCTCCAGTGCATGGGCTTGGTTCCCCGCCTTGCGGAAACCATGGCGTTCGTCGGGATAGTAATGGGCTTCAACCAGGATGCCGTTTTCCTGTAGAGCCTCGACCATGTCGCGGGTCTGTTGAGGCACCACGACGGCGTCGAGTTCACCCTGGAAGAAGATCATCGGTACGCGGATGTTTCCTGCATGAAGCAGAGGCGTACGGGCGGCGTAGCGTTCGGCGTCCCTGTCGGGATCGCCGATCAGCCAATCCAGGTAATCACCCTCGAACTTGTGGGTGATCCGGCCCAGCGCCACGGGATCGCTGACCCCGTAGAGACTCGCACCGGCGCGAAACACCGTGTTGAACGCCAGCGCGCACAACGTGGTGTAGCCACCGGCACTGCCACCGCGGATGAACGCTCTATCGCCATCGATCAAGCCACGGTTGGCGAGATGTGTCACCACCGCGCAAGCATCCTCTACATCCACTTCCCCCCAGCTCAAATACAGCGCTTGGCGGTACGCCCGCCCATAGCCGCTGCTGCCACGGTAATTGAGGTCGGCCACGGCGAAACCGCGTTGCGCCCAATACTGAATGCGCGGATCCAGTATCGGGTAGCACGCTGACGTCGGGCCGCCGTGGATGAATACCACCAGCGGCGGTTTCGCCTCGCCGGACATCGCGGGATAAAAGAATCCGTGTGCCTCGCCCGAGCCGCTCGGGTAACGCAGGGTTTGCGGGACGCTGATCCGTTCTGCCGGCAATGGTGCCACGCCGCCCGCCAGCACTTTCGCTTGTCCGGTAGTGCGCTCGATGGCGATGATCGCGGATGGTCTGACGGGGGAGGCAGCGATGCAGTAGATGAAATCTTCATCCATGGCCAAATGTCGGAAACGGCTGTAGTCGCCGGTGAAGTCTTCAACGGTTTCCGTGCAGATGGCGAGTCGGCCGAAACCGTCTTCGGTCCAACTGGCCAGAAAAGCGTTATCTGCGAGTGGCAGCCAGGTGCAGCCACCCAGTTGCCAAGGCGCGGGGCCGTGGTCGGCCGCAACGCTGGGCAACGCTCGCAAACCGTCCGGTGACTCCCCCCAAGGCTGCCAGTACCCGGTGCGATCCGTCAGGCAATAAAGACGACCATGCTCATCGAAACGGGGCTGTTGTACCGATTCCTGAGTTTCTTCGCCGGCCACGCAGCGAGCAGGGGGAAAAACGCCGCCGTTTGTGCGCTCGGCGACCATCAGGCGCGTAGCGGTCCAGGGCTGATCCGGACGGCTCCATTCGATCCAGGCCAGGCGCTGTCCGTCGGGGCTCAGCGTCGGCGCGGCATAGAAATCAGCACCCTCGGCCAACAGATGGCGGTTCCCGCTCGCCAGATCAATGGCCACCAGACGGTGGTGATTGCGCTGTTCTTCCACGGCCAGAACCTGACCCTCGGCGAACTTCAGATCGCCATACCGGCATTCACCGGACGTCAGCGGCACGGGTGTTTCGCCCTGCAGCGATTGGCGATACAACTGTTGGTCTGCTTCGTTGACGAACACGATTCCATCGTCTGTCAGGCAAAACGCTCCACCGCCATATTCGTACACGCGACTGCGTACGCTGAAACCGTCGGGCGTCAGGCAATGTGCCTGGTCGTCACGCCAATGCCAGATGCGGCATGCGGCGTCTTCGGGGCGGTATTCATTCCAGAACAGGCCATGCTGCCCGACCAGCAGTTCGGCAAAGTCGACGCCAGCGGCCACGGCATTGGCGGCGCTCAGCGGTTCAGCTTTTGGCGATGAGGTGTGAGTTTCGTTCATTGCGAAAGGCCAGTTGTTCGATGGTTTCGGTGGCGTGCTCGGCCTCTTCGCGGGCCTTGAGAATCATGCCGTGATGCTGCGATTTGCTGCACACCGGGTCGGCGTTGCTGGCGTCACCGGTGAGCATGAACGCCTGACAGCGACAGCCGCCAAAGTCCTTTTCTTTTTCGTCGCAGGAGCGACAAGGCTCGGGCATCCAGTCGTAGCCGCGAAAACGGTTGAAGCCAAAGGAGTCGTACCAGATGTGTTGCATGCTGTGATCGCGCACATTGGGAAATTGCACCGGCATCTGTCGGGCACCGTGACAGGGAAGGGCTGTACCGTCGGGTGTCACTGTCAGAAAAATACTGCCCCAGCCGTTCATGCAGGCCTTCGGGCGTTCTTCGTAATAGTCCGGAGTGACGAAAATCAGTTTGCAGGGGTGTCCTTCTGCTTCCAGTTTGGCGCGATATTGGTTGGTGATGCGTTCAGCGCGCGTCAGTTGTTCCTGGGTCGGCAGCAGGCCCACCCGATTGAGTTGTGCCCAACCGTAGAACTGGCAGGTGGCGAGTTCAACGAAGTCGGCTTCGAGGGCAATGCACAGCTCGATGATGCGGTCGATTTTATCGATGTTGTGCCGATGGGTAACGAAGTTCAGCACCATTGGATAGCCATGGGCCTTTACTGCACGGGCCATCTCCAGTTTCTGCGCGAACGCTTTTTTTGAACCGGCCAGCAGGTTGTTCACTTGCTCGTCGCTGGCCTGGAAACTGATCTGGATATGGTCCAGGCCGGCCTTTTTGAAGTCACTGATTTTCTGCTCGGTCAGACCAATGCCCGAAGTGATCAGGTTGGTATAGAAACCGAGCTTGCGCGCCTCGCCAATCAACTGCGCAAGGTCCTGGCGCACGAGCGGTTCGCCACCGGAAAAGCCCAGTTGCGCCGCGCCCATTTCCCGCGCTTCACGAAACACCTTGATCCACTGCTCGGTGCTCAGCTCTTTGCCTTGCTCGGCGAAGTCCAGCGGGTTGGAGCAGTAGGGGCATTGCAATGGGCAACGATAGGTCAGCTCGGCCAGCAGCCACAGCGGCAGGCCGACGTCCGGCTTGGGCGGTAACTTATCCGACACGTCGTCAGGCAAGTTCGATCCAGTGCTGAGCACGGGCAACCTCCATGAATTGCTCGATGTCGTCACCCAGTTCCGGTACCCCGGGGAACTGCTTGTCGAGCTCGGTGATGATCGCCGCGACGTCGCGCTGGCCGTCGATCAAACCACCGATCAGCGCGGCACTGTCATTGAGTTTGATCATGCCTTCGGGGTACAGCAGCACGTGACCTTTTTGCGCCGGTTCGTACTGGAAACGGTAGCCGGGACGCCAGGTCGGGGTTTTGCTGCGGTCGAAACTCATAGGTTGATTCCTTTATGCCAGACCCGTTGTTCGGTCACGCTGTGATACGGCGGGCGTTTCAATTCGTAGGCCATGCTCATGGCGTCGAGCATGCTCCAAAGAATGTCCAGTTTGAACTGGAGAATTTCCAGCATGCGCTCCTGGCCTTCCCGTGTCGTGTAGTGTCGCAGGGTGATCGCCAGTCCATGCTCGACATCGCGCCGCGCCTGGCCCAGGCGAGTGCGAAAGTATTCGTAGCCGGCCGGGTCGATCCACGGGTAATGCTGGGGCCAGCTGTCCAGGCGCGACTGGTGTATCTGTGGCGCGAACAGTTCGGTCAGCGAGCTGCTGGCGGCTTCCTGCCAGCTCGCACGGCGGGCGAAGTTGACGTAGGCGTCCACGGCAAAACGCACACCGGGCAGGACCAGTTCCTGGGAACGCAATTGGTCAGGGTCGAGGCCGACAGCCTGGCCCAGGCGCAACCAGGCTTCAATTCCGCCGTCTTCGCCAGGGGCGCCATCGTGATCGAGCAGGCGCTGAATCCACTCGCGGCGGATTTCGCGGTCCGGGCAGTTGGCCAGGATGGCCGCGTCCTTCAGGGGGATGTTCACCTGATAGTAGAAACGGTTGGCGACCCAGCCCTGGATTTGCTCCCGGGTCGCCCGGCCTTCGTACATCGCCACGTGGTAGGGGTGATGGATGTGGTAATAGGCGCCCTTGGCCTTCAGGGCGGCTTCGAATTCGGCGGGGGAGAGCGGGGTGTCAGTCATTTCGGGGCTCCAGCGGTGTCGGGTAGGGCCTCATCGCGAGCTTTGCTGTAAATGCAGGCAGCCCGTCATCGTATGGGAGCGAGCCTGCTCGCGATAGGCCGCGAAGCGGTCTTGGCCTCTTACAAAACAATACTCATCCCGTCATACGCCACTTCGACGTCACGCCGAACCAGCTCCGCGCGCTCCGGCGAGTCTTCATCGAGAATCGGGTTGGTGTTGTTGATGTGGATAAGCACCTTGCGCTGCTTGGGCAACTGATCCAGCACCTCGAGCATGCCGCCGGCGCCGTTCTGTGCCAAGTGTCCCATTTCACGGCCGGTGCGGGTGCCGACGCCGCGGCGTTGCATTTCGTCGTCATCCCATAACGTGCCATCCACCAGCAGGCAGTCGCTGCCTGCCATGATCTGCATCAGCGGCGCGTCCACCTTGCCCAGGCCGGGGGCGTAGAACAGCTTGCCGCCGGTGTTCAGGTCCTCAACGATGAGCCCGATGTTGTCGCCAGGATGCGGGTCGAAGCGATGCGGTGAATACGGTGGCGCCGCACTGCGCAGTGGCAGTGGGATGAAACGCAGGTTCGGGCAAGCGGGAATGGTGAAGCTGCGGTCCAACTCGATGCGGTTCCAGCTTAGCCCGCCGTTCCAGTGGGTAAGCATGGTGAACAGCGGGAAACCGGTGCTCAGGTCTTCATGGACCATGTCGGTGCACCAGACGTTGTGCGGGCATCCCTCACGCAGACTGAGCAGGCCGGTGGTGTGATCGATCTGGCTGTCCATCAACACAATGGCGCTGATGCCGGTGTCGCGAAGGGCCCGGCCCGGTTGCATTGGGGCGAAGCTCTGGAGCTGGGCACGGATGTCCGGCGAGGCGTTGCACAGGACCCAGTTGATACCGTCATCGGAAATCGCAATGGATGACTGGGTTCGGGCCTTGGCATTCAGGCTGCCGTCGCGAAAACCTGCGCAGTTCACGCAGTTGCAGTTCCACTGGGGGAAACCGCCGCCGGCAGCGGAACCTAGGATCTGGACAAACATGGGCGCTCCGTCATTCAACTCTGAAAATAAAAACGCCCCGGTAAACCGAGGCGTTGCACATCGCTTTGAGTCTACAACCTTAGCGGCTGGCGAAGTACATGGTGACTTCAAAGCCGATACGCAGGTCGGTGTAAGCAGGCTTGGACCAGGACATGGGAGCGCTCCTTGTGGTGATGGGACGGTTGATAGCTATACATATAGTCCACCTCCAACCGGAGATGTTCAGATAGTTAGGTGGCTATGTTACTCAAATTTACAAATGAATGGCCGGCAATCTCGGAAAAAGCTCATTGCACCAGCGGTAAAAATCCTCGCGTCAAGCGCCAGGGAGGCGGCGGTTCAGAATGGGTGGCCAGGCATCGCCAGCCACCTTCGGTATCGTTCAGTCGGTGGGCGGCGGCGATCAAATCGCTGTGTTGGAGGGCCTGAATCGCCAATGGCAACTGAGCCAGGTAATCCGACGAGTGGCCTGCCTGTTTACCCTGCCAGAGCTGTTCGGCGGCCTGGGCCAGCGGCAATAGGGCTGGATCGAATTGCTCGGCGAGCGACTGGCGCTGGGAGATGAATGTGGCGGCATCGATCGCCTCGATCATGGCGGGTAGCTCGCCGAAGAAGCGTTCAATGTGTTCCAGCAATTGCAGGGGTGGGGTACTTGGCGACTGTACGCCTATCAGCAGTCCGGTCCGCCCATGGATCTGGCGCAGAGAGCTGAAGACGGCATAACCCAATTGCAGTTCAACACGCAGACGCTGATAGATCGGCGTCTGACAGACCAACCCTAAGAGGCGCCAGGCAGCCTCGTCGGAGATTTCCCGCGTAGCTGTCGGACAGAACAGCAGAATCGCGTGTTCGCTGGAGCCGGTATCCAACGTTGTCCACAGACGCTGCCCGTTGATCGAGCGTGCGGTTGCCACTTGGCCATCGGCAATACCGGGTGTGCGGCTCAGGGCTAACCCCAATGCGGCCTGCGTCTGCGCTGAGAGACCGACGGCCAGGCCTTCCCACCGTGCGGTGGACCACAGCTGCTGCGCATCATCGCAGAGCGCCGTCGGCTCAAGGCAATGATCGGGCAAGACTTTGAGCAACTGCTTGATTGGGATCGGCGCAGGATTTTTCGACACCTCAAGTGAGCAGCCACTGACGGGCGTCGTCAGTTCTTTCAGCGCGTGTTCCAAAATACTCGGCATCGACTCCTGCAGCCCCGTCACTCTCAGCAGCCATTCATTGCCCGACGCGCTGAATGATATCTCGACGCCGGCTTGGCGGGCTTCTTCGCACAGCGGTTGCAGTCGGTCCTCAAGATGTTGTTGCAGACGTGGCTGAGGCGAGGCCTGCAGTCGCCAGCGCAGGTAGATTGCCCCTTGTGCCGTGTTGTCTGGCAGGGCCTGGCTGAATTGCATCGGCGAAGTTTCACGACGGTTGCGCGAGCGATCCTGGGCAAAGGTTCTCAGGCCACGGTGTTTGCTGGTTTGACCGCGAATAAGGCCAGCATTCTGGGCGGGAGCTTCGAGGTGCAGGAACGGATTGGGTGCGGGCAACTGCCATTCACCGCTGAAGTTATCCACAGCGCCCATAGTCTTCAGAATGTGTTCAAGCGCGACGACACCTTGATTGGATAAACCGATTTCGAGCTGTTCACTGTCCAGGCGGGCCAATTGCAGGGCGCTGCTCATCTGTTGCTGACGCGCCTGCAATACCGTGTATTCGTCACGCAGAGCCGACCAATCCTGCTTGGCAAAGAAGCCCAGCCAGTCGAGGAGGTTCTCGCGGACTACGTTCGGCGGGGCTGTTGTGGCGACCTCGATATGCAGCACGGCTTGTTCGGCAAACCGATACAGCACCTGCGCCTTCAAACGCTCCGCCAAGTCACTGGCACGCAACTGTGACAGCAACCCTCCGTGTCTTCCGAGGTTCAGCCAGTGACACAGGAACGCCAGCGCCTCACCCGAGAAAGGAGGCAGCGATTCAAACGTGAAGAGTAGATCGAGCCGGCGCTCGCTCACCTGTTGATACGTGCTGTCTGAGGACGCCATCAGCGCCAACGGTTTTGTCTGTGGGATGTTTTCTCCGGTTGTAATCACTGCACCGAAACCCAGCGCCAGTTGCCGCAGATCTTCGATACTCTGTGGCCCCGCCAGGCTCAAGGTCATCTGTCCGGTCTGGTAGAAACGCTGATGGAAATCCTTCAGTGCCAGTTGAAAGTCCGCTTCCGGCACCGGCAACGTGTCGCGATTACCAGCGTGAAACCCTCGTAATGGATGACCCGCCGACAGCCCATCGAACAGCGCCAGCTGCTGTTGCGCCCGCGCATCCTGCGACCAGGCGACAAATTCAGCGTGCAACACCTCGCGTTCACGCTGTTGATCGTCCGGACTCATTCGCGGATGAGCGAGCATGTCTGACAGTCGTTCAAGCCCTGCGCTGAAATGCTTGGGGGGCAGCTCGAAAAAGAAGTCGGTCGTGCGCTCACTGGTTCGCGCATTGACCTGCCCGCCGTGACATTGAACGTAGGCCATCAACCCTTGATTTCCAGGGAAGCGGTCTGTGCCGAGAAACAGCAGGTGCTCAAGGAAATGCGCCAGGCCCGGCCAGGCCAGCGGCACATCATGACTGCCTGCCGCGACCCTTAATGCCGCCGCGCAGCGCTTTAAGTCAGGGGCATGACGTAGCGTCACCCGCAAGCCGTTGGCCAGGGTTTCCGTGTGGGGGCGAGAGGGAATCGGCGCAGGCATGAGCACTTCCAGGACAGAGAAGCGCCCATGCTAGCGGATAACGATGGATCAGCGCTTGTTCAGCTCGCCGTATAGCTCCGGGCGACGATCGAGCAAGTAGCGATTGGCTGCGCGGGAGTCGTTCAGCAACGGGCGATCAAGCTCCCCGACGATCAGTGCTTCATCCAGGCCAGCCTGGGCGACGCGGCTTCCATCCGGCGCGGCGATGCTGCTCTGTCCGCAATACTGAATGTCGCCTTCGCTGCCGCAATAGTTGGCGTAAGCCACGTAGCACTGGTTTTCGAAGGCCCGAGAGCGCACGGTCACGTCGGCGACAAAGTCGTAGGGAATCATGTTCGCCGTTGGCACCAGAATCAGCTCGGCACCCGCCAGGGCCAGGCGCCGCGCGTTCTCTGGAAACTCCAGGTCGTAGCAGATCAGGAAACCGAGCTTCCAGCCGTTAATCTCCACGATTGGGAAATCGTCGCGACCGGCGCTGAACATCGAGCGGTCGAGGTCGCCGTACAGGTGAGTCTTGCGGTAGTTGCACAGGCGCTCGCCGTTAGCGTCGATCAACTGTACCGCGTTGTAGATCTGCCCATCCTCGGTGCGCTCGGGATAACCATACAAAATGGCAATCCCGGCGGCTTTGGCGATGCGCGCGATTTGCTGGGCCGACTCACCGTTGTACACCTCGGCCAGCACGCTGACCGCATCGACGCCGATGTTGTAGCCGGTCAGGAACATCTCCGGCACCACCAGCAGGTCGGCGCCCTTGGCCTCCAGCGCCAGCTGATGCAGGCGTTGCAGGTTACCGGCGACATCCAGGGGCAGCGGTGGGCATTGGTAAAGAGCTACGCGCATTTGGGATTCCTCTTACTCGGGCAGGGCGATCGGACCGATCTCTTTGAACACATCTCCTGGACCCGGGTTCTCGGCGTGAGTTTCACCGCCGAAGTGTTTCATGATGCCCCAGACCGCATTGAGTGAGGTCTGCACCGCGCCTTCGACCCATGCTGGCGTCCACGATACATCGTCGCCCGCAATGAAAATCCCGCGCTGTTCTGCCGGCATTTCGTCCTGCATGAAGTGCGCGTACATGCGTTGGTTGTAGCGATAGTGACCGGGCAGCGCACCTTTGAAGGCCCCGAGGAAGTGCGGGTCGGCCTCCCAGGAGACGGTGATCGGGTCGCCGATGATCCGTGCGGCAATGTCGACTTTCGGATAGATCTTCTTGAGGGCGTCGAGCGCCAGCTTCACGCGTTTCTCCACCGGGTGTGGGAGCATTTTCAGCGCGTCGCTCATCCACGAGTACGACAGGCAGATGACCCCGGGTTTGTCGTCGCCGTTGTCGAACAGGTACGTGCCACGGGTCAGGCGGTCGGTGAGGGTCATGCTCATCAGGTCGCGGCCGGTTTCCGGGTCCTTGTCCTTCCAGAACGGGCGGTCGACCATCACGAAGGTCTTCGAGGATTGCATGTAACGGGTACGGTCCAGGGCCATCCACATTTTTTGCGAGAACAGGGTTTCGTCGCATTCGATCTGGGTCGTCAACAGCCAGCTTTGGCAAGTGGTCAGCACCGCCGCGTATTCGCGGGTATCGCCGTTGTTATCGGTGACGGCAAATCGGCCATCGGCGGCGTGAGCTATTTTTTTCACCCCGGAGCGCGGTGCTCCACGGTGCAGTGACTTGAGGCTGGTGCCTTGCGGCCAGTGTACGCAACGCTCTGGAGCATGCCGCCAGATACCCTGTGGGACTTGCTCCACGCCGCCGACCACCAGGTGTTGGTGATCGTCGCAGTTGGTCATGACCACGCGGAAAATTTCCAGCATCGAGTTCGGGAAGTCCGAGTCCCAGCCGCCCGTGCCGAATCCAACCTGGCCGAACACTTCCCGATGGTGGAAAGATAGCTTGGCGAACGCTTCGGAAGTCGCAACGAAGTCGTAGAAGGTGCGGTCGTCCCATAATGGGACAAGGGTGTTCCACAGCTCTTTGAGGCGCGGTACGTCGCGGTCGCGGATCGCTTGCTGGATGTCGGAGAATTGCGATCCAGCCTCCAGCGCGTCAGCCCAGGCGTCAGCCACTTCCTGGAACAGTGCGGGAAGGTCAGCCAGTTTCTGTGCGTAGTGAGTGGTGCCTTCCAGGTCGATGACGGTGCTGCCGGAGGCAGGCGTCAGGGGGTTGGGGAAAGGCTTGGTCTGAAGACCCAGTTTGTCCACATAGTGGTAGAACGCGGTGGAGGACACTGGAAACCGCATGCCGCCTAACTCGGCGACGATCCCGTCGGTGCCGTTGAACGCTTGCGAGCGCAGGCGCCCACCCAATTTCGAGGCTTCGTAGACGACCGGTTTAAGCCCCAGCTTCATCAGCTCGTAGGCCGCCACCAGACCAGCGATGCCCGCGCCGACGATCGCCACTTCGGCGCCGTGATGGTGTGCAGGAATGCTGCCCAGGCCCGCCGGGTGTTCGATCCAGTCGTCGAAGGCGAATGGGAAATCCGGGCCGAAAATGGTGACTGGTTTCTTACCGTCTGCAGGGTGGCGATTGTTCTTGTTCATGGCTGACCTTACTGGCGACCGGACACGGGATGCGCGTCTGAGTATAGGAAAAGATGCCAGCCATTCTAGAGAGCGCAGAACACGTTAATAAGGCGCAAAGTGTCGTCATTCTGGTTGTTATTGAGTCAATATGACGAATGACGACATCATAGTTGTTGCTTTACGAACCCTTCAAACCGGCTGGCCCCGATCAATTTTGCTGCTCAGGATGATCGAGGTGGTGGTCTTCTCTACCCCGTCGACCGAGCCAATCTGGTCCAGCAATTGATCCAGTTGCTCCGGCGAGTCCGTGCGCAGCCACGCCACATAATCAAATTCGCCACTGACCGCGCACAACTGTTGCACCTGCGCCATGGCGCTGAGACGACGCAGTACTTCCTTGCCGGAGCGTGGTTGCACGGTAATGCCGACATAGGCCTGCAAGCCGCCGTCCACCACCCGCTGACCCAGGCGCACACCGTATCCGGTAATCACCTTGGCCTTTTCCAGGCGCGCCAGCCGGGACGTGACGGTGGTGCGCGCGATACCCAGTTGCCGGGCAAGCATGGCCACGCTCTCGCGGGCATTGATCTGCAGGGCTGCGATCAGTTGGCGGTCGATTTCGTCAAGAACGGGCGGACGGATGTCGTGCAATGGGTGGGCTCCAGCGGTACAGATCCAGGATTGAACATGTTACAGGCACCGCAGACGCTGGCGGCAGTAAATGCTTGATATCGGGTCTGGACAGTCATGTATTGCCCATAGTGGAATGCAGAATCGAAGGAAGCGAGGCGCAGAAATGTCCAGGATCATGCCCAGCGCGGTACGCGAACATGCTTTGCAGATCGCTCATCACGAAATGGGCCACTATGTCGTGGCGCGCACCCTGGGGTTTGCAACCGGCGGTGTGACCCTGGCCGTGACCATGGACTTGAGGCATCACGGAGGTGCCACCATCACCCTGGCGAAGCCAATTGCGTCGATGGCGGTCATGAAAGCGCACCTGGAAGCGCGGATGATGGTGCTCTTTGCCGGCGTCATGGCGCAGACACTTTCTCCGGCTGGGGTCGACAAAACGAAGGCAATCGCCATTCTCAAAGGTGCGTTGGGAGCGGAACAGGATTACGCGAAGGTCAAAGAACTACAGCATTTGCTGCGCAACATCTGCTATCCCGAAACGGATCCAGGGTCGCCCGAGCGCATCGCGACCGAGCTGAAGACCCTGACGGATGGGATCTGGGTTCGAACTCAAACCGTCGTCGAGGACCAGGCCGACACGATCATCGAACTGGGAAGCTTGCTGGTTGGCGGCATGGCGATCGTCGAACAGTGGGGGAGGGCGGCGGATACCTACGAGGTGGTGTTCGGCCGAGACTCGCTGGAAAGATTGCCGATAGTTCAGGCCATTCCATTGTTGCGCGTGTGAGCGCGGCACTCAGGTTGGGAGGCTGGCGTAGGGTTCCAGACTGTTCTTGAGGAATTTTTCCCGGTCCTGGTGCATCTGTAGGTGGGTTTTGCCAGTCGCGTATTCCAGACCGGCCAGCCCCATTTTCAATGCCAGTTCGGGATGCCGGGCGATATGCCGAATGCTGTCTGCCAGGCTGGACGAATTGCCCGTTTCAAAGATCAGGGCGTTGTCCTCATTGGTGATGTCCAGAATTCCCGAGGTGTCGGAGGCGATGACCGGCACGCCCTGGCTGAAGGCGTCAAAAATGATCCGGGGCTGCTCCTGTTTCAGGGTCGGGACGAGCAACCAGTCATATTGGGAAATGACGTTGAAAAAGTCCTCCCCATAATTGACAGCGTCCTGAAACCGGACTTTTACGCCCCCGTGATCTTCTTCGGCAAATCGCTGGCAATGCTCTTTAAGATCGCCTGAACCCATGACGGTTACATTAATGTTCAAGTTGTCATGTTTCAATTTTTTTATGGCATCGAGTACAACGAGTACACCTTTATCCTCCGCCAGACGCGATGGGTAAAAGATATTGAGTGCGCCATCGAGCCGGTCTCTGAATTTGTTTTCGACCGCCTCTTGATTGGTGACGTGTTGTTTGTCCACCCAAGTGGCATGGTTTATCAAAGCTCGGCTGTCATCGTCGCCCAGAAAATATTCCCGATAAAATGACTGGGTAAATATCCTTGCGTTTGCCCGCTTCAAACAGCGTTTCAACAGAATCTTGTGCGCGTAGTGTTCAATGGCCTTTCTAAAGGTCCTGGGCTCCCCCTGACTGAGCATCCAGAATGAAGACTCAATGACAATGATCCATTGGAAGCGCATGAGCGGCTTGAGTGGCAGAAGATAAAAAGACAACGGGAATGCCCAGCCTGCCCCATCGGAATGAACAATTCGGGCGGTTCTACAGGCTTTTATGACGGTTATAAAGTTTGGAACAAGATTTTTAACAACGGACACTAGCCCGTAGTCGTTTTTTAGTCCGTAGAGCCATTGTATGTTCAAGCTGGTGATGTTTTTCAAGCCGTCGACTTTATTGCTTTTTTCAACAGGGCAGCAAATTCCAAAGCTCTGGATGTAGTCCAGATGCAACTCTATATCTTTGGCCCAAAGAGGGTCGGCGAACAGGTTGCCATGATCATCCTTTTTGATCGGGATTCTTGTGAACAGGATGTATGGCTCGTTGATCATATTCCCCTCACAGGAATCCTTGACGGCTAAGTGGTATTTCCTGCCGGGCGCGTCCTACTACTGGCGCCATTTTTTTGCTGCCCATTGAAAATAACACTGCAGGCGTTCGGGGGAATTGTAGCAGTCCGAAACATCTTTTTTTCACCTGCGGATTGAGATTTTTATAGGTCCTTATCCTGTAAGGTAAAAGGGTTTTTTTAACGCAGAATTTCGACCGCGTGAGTGTGCGGTGATCAATTTTTTCAGGTAGGCGGGATCCGTAATCAGCGCTGGAGGGGGGTACTGAATCGATCACTCGAGCGGAGTGAGCGGGCGCCGAATGTGACAGGAGCGATCCGGCGATGCGCCGGACCCTTTATACAAAGTTTCGGCTAGCGCGTTCTCATGTAGATCGGCCTATTCATAAAAACGCAAAAGCCGCGCAGTGCGCGGCTTTCTTGTTTGGTGGGCCCACACGGACTTGAACCGTGGACCAAAGGATTATGAGTCCTCTGCTCTAACCAACTGAGCTATAGGCCCTCAGTAGGTCGCGGATTATAACGACGGTTTCTCGGCTGTGCTATCCGAAAAATCCGATATGGCTATGCGAAGAAACGTCGCGGCGAATTCGTCGGCGGGCATGGGGGGGCTGACGATGTAACCCTGGATTTGTTCACAGCTTTCCTGGGCCAGGAATTGCTGTTGTGCCAAGGTCTCGACACCTTCGGCGATGACGGTGAACTGCATGCTGCGCCCCAGGGCGATGATGGCGCGCACGATTGCCACGTCGTGGGGGTCATCCGGCAGGCCGCGAACGAATGATTGGTCGATCTTGAGGATGTCCAGCGGCAGTCGCTTGAGGTAGCTGAGGGACGAATAACCGGTGCCGAAATCATCGATGGCCAGTTGCACGCCCAGGTGCTTGAGTTGATGCAACACCGCCAGCGCTTCCTCGGCCTGGCTCATGATGAAGTTTTCGGTAATTTCCAGTTGCAGTAATCCGGGCTTAAGTCCGTTGTCCTTGAGCAGTTGGTCGATCCGTCCGAGCAGGTTGGGCTGGCGCAATTGGGCGCCCGCAAGATTGACCGACAATGGCCCGAGGCTTTCATACGTCAGGCTCCATTCGTACATCTGTCGGCAGGCGGTTTCGAGTACCCAGTCGCCGATTTGCAGGATCATGCCGTTTTCTTCGGCCAACGAAATGAAGTGTTCTGGCGGTACTTCGCCAAAGGTCGGGTGGTGCCAGCGAATGAGAGCCTCGGCGCCGACCAGGCGATTGTCCTCAAGGCTGATTTTTGGCTGATAGTGCAGCAACAGCTCATTACGCTCGATGGCGCGGCGCAGTTCATACTCCAGAGCGATGCGCTCGCTGGCCTGGGCGGTCAAGTCGCGAGTGTAGCTCTCGACTCGATTGCGACCCTTGGCCTTGGAGCGGTACATCGCCGCGTCGGCGTTCTTGACCAGGGTGGCCACGTCACAGCCGTCTTTTGGATACAGGCTGGTCCCGATGCTGGCGCTGATAAAGAACTCATGCTCGCCAGCCTGGAAGGGGGCGCAGAAACAGTTGAGGAGTTTGATCGCGATGTTGTCGGCGTCGCTGCACTGTTGCAGGCCGGGCAGCAGGATGATGAACTCATCGCCGCCCAGGCGCGCCACGGTGTCGATGTCGCGCAACTGCTCCTTGAGGCGCACCGCGATACCTTTGAGGAGCAGGTCGCCGACCGGGTGACCCAGGCTGTCATTGATGTGTTTGAATCGGTCCAGATCGAGAAATAGCACCGCGCCCTGGCCCCCGTTTTCACGTTGGTTGTTCAGTGCTGTTTGCAGCCGGCTTTCGAACAGCGTGCGATTCGGCAAGCCGGTCAATGGGTCGTGGTGGGCCTGGTAATCGAGCTTGGCCTGGGCGTGCTTGAGGCTGGAAATATCCGCGAACACGGCAACGAAGTGGGTGATGAATTTGTCGCGGTTGCGCACCGCGCTGATGGTCAGCCAGCTGGGGTACAGCTCGCCATTTTTGCGCCGGTTGGAAATTTCCCCCTGCCAGTGTCCCTCGGCAGTCAGTTGATGCCACATGGCTGCATAGAACGCACTGTCGTGCAGGCCGGAGGCGAGCAGGCGAGGGGTGTGGCCCAATGCTTCACTTTCGCTGTAGCCGGTGATTTCAGTGAAGGCGCGATTGACCGCGCTGATGTGTTGCTGGGTGTCGGTGATCAATACGCCCTCGGCGGTGCTTTCGAACACGGTCGCGGCCTGTTGCAGTTTTTCCTGCATCAGGTGTCGTTCGGTGATGTCCCGGGCGATGGTGAGCATGCAGTCTTCATCGCCGATGGGCAGTGGCCGGCTCGACACTTCGCAAAGCCGGATCTGACCGTCGCTGCGGCGAATGTGGCAGCTGAAGTCACGAACGAAACCGTCGCGGTGCAGCAGGTCAAGCATCTGCTTGCGCTCATTGAGATTGACCCAGATGCCCAGTTCCAGCGATGAGCGGTCCACCGACATGGCACTGTTAAAACCGGTGATGCGGCTGAAGCCTTCGTTGACCTCCAGTAGCAGGCCGTCGCTCTGTCGCGACAGTAGCAGACCGTCGGGCGAGGCGTGGAAGGCCTTGGCAAATTTTTCTTCAGAAGTTTGCAGCTGTTGCTGGGTTTCCTTGAGTTGGTGGATGTCACGCACGACCACCACCAGCGCCGGCGTGGTATCGAGGTCGAACGGTTCGGCCGAGATCAGGCCGGTAAACACCTGACCATTGTTGCGCCTGAAAAGCATCTCCAGATTGCGGATACTGCCGGCCTGCAAGCGTTGCAACAGCCCCGGCCCCACCCCGGGAATGCCCCAGATGTTCAGGTCGGAGGCGGTCTGGCCAATGACATCTTCAGCCTTGAGGCCGATCTGTTCTTCGAAGGCTTCGTTGACCTCCAGCAGGCAGCCGTCGCAGAGTCGTGCGATGACCAGGATGTCCGGGCACTGCTGGAATACCGAGGCAAACTTCTGCTCGGACAGGCGCAAGGCCTCCTCGGTGCGTTTGGCCTCGCTGATGTCGATCATCAGCCCGCGCATTACGGGTTCATGCCCATGCTCGATCAAGCTGACAATGTCGCGCACCCAAATGCAGCGGCCGTCGGCGGTGATGACCCGGTAATCGAGGCTGTGATCGCGACCGGCCAGCACTTCGTGATCGCAGAAGGTCTGGGCACGGGTCAGGTCGGCGGGGTGGATGATGTTGCGCCAGAAGCCTGGAATGAGCCAATGGGCCAGTGGGTAGCCGAGCAGCTCTTCGGCATGGGGTGACACGTAGCTGTAAGTAAAATCGGTAATCCGAGCTTCCCAGGCAATGGCCGAAAGACTCTCCACAAGCCCACGGTAATGGTATTCGCTGCTGCGCAGCTCCTGTTCAAGGTCGACACGACGAGCAATTTCTGAACTCAGGCGGCGGTTGATGCGGATGACCACGGCCAATATGGTGACCAGTAGCAGCAGCCCGGGGAGGCCGTAAACCAGCAGGTCGGACCAAAACGTGCGATGGTCCAGCACGTTGCCGATCCAGCGTTCCTGGATCGAACTGATTTCTTCCGGGGCCATATCGGCCAGCACCTTGTCCAGAATGCCCACCAGAGTCTTGTTTTCGCGGGGAACGCCCATCGCCAACTGATAGCGATAAGGCGTTTCACCGCTGACGTACAAGCCGTCGAGCTTGAGCTGGCGCAGGCTCCAGACGCTGGATGCCAGGTCACCCACCACGGCGTCCACTTCATCGGTTGCCAATGCCTGTAGCGCCGAGGCAACGTTGGGCATGCCCACAAGGTTCAGGTCTGGATGATGGGTGCGCAGCAGTTCATGGGGGGCGTAGTCCTCCACTACAGCGATTTTCAGGCCGTACAGGTCTTCGATTTTGCGCGGCTGAGCACCCCCCACGTGGGCTAGGATGACAATCGGGAAGTCGAGATAGGGTCGCGTAAACGATAGATAGGTCTGGCGTTCCGGGGTCGACATGATGCCAGGCAACAGGTCGAGTTTGGCCTGTCTGGCCTGCTCCAGTACGACCGTCCAGCTGACGGGCTCGATGGGCGTGAGGTTGATGGCCAGTCGTTGTCGGATCAGGTCGATATAGTCCGCTGCAAGCCCCTGATAACGGCCTTGGTCGTCACGAAACTCAAAAGGTGGCCATGAGGCATCGACCCCCAGGCGCAAGTCCGGGTGGGCGGTCAGCCAGCTACGTTCTTCGTCGGTCAGAGTCAGCGCGCCAGCCGTTGCAGTCCAGGTCATCAGCGACAGCAAAAAAAGCACGGTCGGCAGTCTGGTCATAACGGTCTCGTTATGGCTCGGGGAATGTTTCGAGTGTAGACGGGCTATACGGCGGGAGCGAAGTGCGGGGGATTTTATCTGCAAAAAGCAAAACCCCCGGCCTGGGCCGGGGGTTCTGGACTACTCGTCGAGGAAGGAGCGCAGATGCTCGCTTCTCGTCGGGTGGCGCAGCTTGCGCAACGCCTTGGCTTCGATCTGACGAATCCGCTCGCGGGTGACGTCGAACTGCTTACCAACCTCTTCGAGCGTGTGGTCGGTGTTCATGTCGATGCCGAAGCGCATGCGCAGGACCTTGGCTTCACGTGCCGTGAGGCCGGACAGTACTTCGCGAGTCGCTTCCTTGAGGCTCTCAACGGTGGCGACATCGATAGGCGACTGCATGGTCGAGTCTTCGATGAAGTCGCCCAGATGGGAGTCTTCATCATCACCGATCGGGGTTTCCATGGAAATCGGTTCTTTTGCGATCTTCAATACCTTGCGGATCTTGTCCTCAGGCATTTCCATGCGTTCGCCCAGCTCTTCCGGAGTCGGTTCACGACCCATTTCCTGCAACATCTGGCGGGAAATACGGTTGAGCTTGTTGATCGTCTCGATCATGTGCACCGGAATACGGATGGTGCGTGCCTGGTCGGCGATCGAGCGAGTGATCGCCTGACGGATCCACCAGGTGGCATAAGTCGAGAACTTGTAGCCGCGACGGTATTCGAACTTGTCTACCGCTTTCATCAGGCCAATGTTGCCTTCCTGGATCAGGTCGAGGAATTGCAGGCCACGGTTGGTGTACTTCTTGGCGATGGAAATCACCAGACGCAAGTTCGCTTCGACCATCTCTTTCTTCGCGCGGCGGGCTTTGGCCTCACCGATCGACATGCGACGGTTGATGTCCTTGATCTCGGCGATGGTCAAGCCGGTTTCGGCTTCAAGCGCGGACAGCTTCTGCTGGCAACGAACGATGTCCGGTTGCAGGCGAGCAATGGCTTCGGCGTACTTGCTTTTGCCTTTGGCCAGCGCGTCGGTCCAGCTTTCGTCGATTTCGTTGCCCGGGAACTGGCGCAGGAAATCGGCACGCGGCATGCGGGCATCACGAACGCACAATTGCATGATCGCACGCTCTTGCTGACGCAGACGATCCAGGGCACTGCGAACACGCTCGACCAAGCCTTCGAATTGCTTGGGTACCAGCTTGATCGGCATGAAGAGCTCAGCCAGGGCCAACAGCTCGGCAATTGCCTGCTTGTTGTCGCGACCGTGCTTTTTCAGCGCCTTGCGAGTGATTTCCATCTGATCGGAAACAGCACCAAAACGCTGGGCTGCGACGATCGGATCCGGACCGCTTTCGGCTTCTTCTTCGTCGTCCGAAGATTCGCCCTCTTCGTCATCGCTGTCGTCGTCGGCTTTTTCAGCTTTCGCGTCGACCGGTGGCGGCACTTCCGCGGCAGGCGGCGTAATACCGTCATCCGGGTCGATGTAGCCACTCAGAACGTCGGACAGGCGTCCACCTTCGGTGGTGACGCGAGTGTATTCGGAGAGAATATGGTCGACCGTGCCAGGGAAGTGCGCGATAGCGCCCATCACTTCACGGATGCCTTCCTCGATACGCTTGGCGATTTCAATTTCGCCTTCACGAGTGAGGAGCTCTACCGTACCCATTTCACGCATATACATGCGCACAGGGTCGGTGGTGCGACCAATGTCGGTCTCGACCGCTGCCAACGCTGCTGCTGCCTCTTCGGCGGCGGCTTCGTCGGTATCGGCGTCGGCCAGCATAAGGGCGTCCGCATCCGGAGCACTCTCGTGTACGGGGATCCCCATGTCATTAATCATGCGGATGATGTCTTCCACCTGCTCTGGATCTGAAATATCCTCGGGCAGGTGGTCGTTGACCTCGGCGTAAGTCAGATACTTCTGCTCACGACCCAGTTTGATCAACTCAATAATACGAGACTGCTGTTGCGCTTTTCCGGACATAACACCCTATCCACTGAAGGTCTTGGCGGGCAAAAAACAAGCCGAGGATTATACCTGAGCTATGACCTCACGCGCCAGTTGAGGTCGGGTTTGATGCGCAAACGTTCTGTTTTAAGAGGTCGCGCATCTGTTTTGCTATCTGGATTTGCTCGTCAGCCGATAAACCCGGCTGCCTGGCTTTCTTGATAAGTTCGTCGAGGGTCTGCGTATGTTGACCCGCAGATAACCTGTTAATGGTGTCTAAAAATTGCTGTTCAAGGTTATCGCCATCAATCAACCACTCCTTTTCTGCAAGGGCCTTCAACAAACGCCCCTGTTCGGTGCCATGCCAGCGCGCCATCAACTGAATAGAGTTTAGCTGAGGATTTTTCTGCACTGCTTCGATCAGGGCGATCAGCACCTGGGCGTAAACGTTGCTCTCGTTGGCAAAATGATCGGCGCTTTCAACCTTGCCGGCCAATTGGGGGTGGTGAATAAGCGTTCGCAGGGCAATAAGCGTCGGGGCTTCCACTGCCACGGGCGTGCGCGGGGCGTACTCCTCGCGATCGCCACGCTTGCCGTCCTTGCTCCACGGTTTCTTGTCCCATTTTTTTTTGCCGCCGGTAGCGGATTTTTTCGGCGTCCATTCCTGCTGGGGGGCATAGGCCTCCTGAGGTTGATGGAAGTCGGAGTAATCGGGCATGGCGTCGTAGTCCATGCCGGGGTCATAGACGGGCGGCGCGTCCTGTGGTGCGCTGTGTACCAGCTGGCTGACGGCTTCACCGCTCAGCCCGGTGATTTCCAGCAGGCGCTGGCGCATCAGGGTGCGCAGGTTGGCACCCGGAACCTTATCGATCAGCGGCGCGGCAAGCGTGGCCATGTGCGCCTTGCCCTCGAGCGAGCGTGGATCGGCTTCTTCAGTCAGTTGCTGGAAGAAGTAATCCGCCAGGGGCTGTGCGTGCTGATTGATCCGTGCGCGGAAAGCATCGGTGCCTTCAGAGCGAACCAGGGTGTCCGGGTCTTCGCCCTCGGGCAGGAACAGGAAGCGTGCGCGGCGTCCATCCTGCAAGCTCGATAGCGTCGCTTCGAGGGCTCGCCACGCAGCATTGCGGCCTGCCTGGTCGCCGTCGAAGCAGAACAATACGTTCGGTACGACGCGGAACAGCCGCTTCAAGTGCTCTTCGCTGGTGGCCGTACCCAGCGTGGCGACGGCATTGCGCAGGCCTTGCTGGGCGAGCGCAATGACGTCCATGTAGCCTTCGACGACGATGATTTCGTCGAGGTTGCGGTTGTTCTTGCGCGCTTCATAAAGGCCGTAAAGCTCCTGGCCCTTGTGAAAAACCGGGGTCTCCGGTGAGTTCAGGTATTTGGGCTTGTCATCGCCCAGTACCCGCCCGCCGAAGGCGATGATGCGACCCCGGCTGTCGCGAATCGGGAACATGACGCGATCGCGGAAACGATCATAGCGTTTGCCGGTTTCGGCGTTCTCGATCAGCAGGCCAGCATCGATCATGGCTTTCTGTTGCAGGGTGTCGCTGCTCAAGTGCTTGAACAGGTTGTCCCAACCGGGTGGGGCGAAGCCGAGGCCGAAGTCCCGGGCGATTTCCCCTGTCAGTCCACGACCCTTCAGGTAATCCACCGCGGCTTTGCGCGATGGGTGGCTTTTGAGTGCTTGGCGGTAAAAGTCGGCGGCGGCTGTGAGCAGCGGATACAGCGGCGAATCGGTCGGCTGCCGCGGTTTGCGCGCCCTGCCACTTTCCTCGCGGGGGATTTCCATGCCGGCGGCTTTGGCCAGTTCCTCGACAGCCTGGGGAAAGTCCAGGTTGTCGTGGTCCATGATGAAACCGAGGGCGTTGCCGCCGGCGCCGCAGCCAAAACAGTAATAGAACTGTTTGTCGGGGCTGACGCTGAACGACGGGGTTTTTTCCTTATGAAACGGGCAGCAGGCGGTGTGGTTCTTGCCGGCTTTTTTCAGTTGCAGGCGCGAGCTGACCACGTCGACGATGTCGGTGCGGTTCAGAAGGTCGTCAATGAAGCTCTGGGGGATCAGCCCGGCCATGGCGTTCTCGTCGTCTGCGATGAAAGGGTACCGTAGCGGTGGGCGGCCGAACGCGGGTATGAAGCGCACAAGGTGTGCGGCTCGATCGGTGTCGTCTGCGTAATCGCTGTCGGGAAGTGTATCTGCCGAAAATCCACTGACGTTAATTCCAATCAGTATTCGACTATTTGAAAGTGTTTCGCTGAATCCGGCTGCGACCAGTCATCGGTCTCGGATAGCTCATCATGCGGCACGCAAGCGGCGCCTTGGGCTGATCGTCGTGAGAGGAATCAGTGGGTGTGCTCGTCAGTAGCCTTGAAAGGCTCGTCAGAAAAGACGTGCACCGCTGGCAAAAGAGCCAGGTCTGACGCGGTGAAGCAGTTTGTCTCGGTCGCGTGTGCGGCTTCGACGTTGAAGCATCAAGCGTTTTCCGCAAATGCCATTAGCCCGGCTGAGGGCCGGGCTTGGCAGAAGCTTGCTACGATCGTCTGTGTATTAGTACAGACGAACGGCGCGGCGCTGTTCGCGCTGAACTTTCTTGGCGTGACGCTTAACAGCAGCAGCTGCCTTGCGCTTACGCTCAGAAGTTGGCTTCTCGTAAAATTCGCGGCTACGAACTTCAGCCAGTACACCGGCTTTTTCGCAGGAGCGCTTGAAACGACGCAGAGCTACGTCGAAGGGTTCGTTCTCTTTTACTTTGACGGCTGGCATCCAGAGCTACCTTCATTCATTACCGGGGTCAACATCCTCGCGGCAAAAGAGCACTTGAAGACGTCGGTTTTTAAGGGTTGCGGATGTTAACCCCTCATCGCTCGGAATGCAAAGCCTCTGATCGAAAACCGCTGGTCGGCGCATCACGCGGCGACTATTATGCGCGCCTTCGAATTCGGCCTAAACAAGGCGCAAACCCATGCTAGTACTGGGAATGGAAACTTCCTGCGACGAAACTGGAGTCGCATTATACGACAGTGAACGGGGCCTGCTGGCCGACGCGCTGTTCAGCCAGATCGACCTGCATCGAGCCTATGGTGGTGTGGTGCCGGAGCTGGCCTCGCGTGATCACGTCAAACGGATGCTGCCCTTGATTCGTCAGGTGCTGGCCGAAGCTGACTGCGTGCCAACGGAAATCGACGCGATCGCCTACACCGCGGGACCCGGGCTGGTCGGTGCGCTGCTGGTGGGGGCTTCATGCGCCCAGGCGCTGGCCTTCGCGTGGGGCATTCCGGCGCTGGGCGTGCATCACATGGAAGGCCACCTGTTGGCCCCGATGCTGGAGTCTCATCCGCCGGAATTTCCGTTCGTCGCTTTGTTGGTGTCCGGGGGGCATACGCAGCTGGTTCAGGTCGACGGAATCGGCCAGTACACGCTCATGGGCGAGAGCCTCGACGATGCGGCTGGCGAAGCGTTCGACAAGACGGCGAAGATGATGGGTCTGAATTATCCGGGCGGTCCGGAAATCGCACGCCTGGCGGCGCGTGGGGTTGCAGGACGTTTCACCTTCCCGCGTCCGATGTGCGACCGTCCAGGCCTGGCATTCAGCTTCAGTGGCCTGAAAACCTTTGCCCTCAACACCTGGCAGCAGAGCGTCAGCGCCGGGGACGACAGCGAGCAAGCCCGTTGCGACATCGCGCTGGCGTTCCAGGAGGCCGTGGTAGAGACTTTGACCATCAAGTGCAAGCGTGCCCTTAAACAAGCGGGTATGAAGCGCCTGGTGATTGCCGGCGGCGTCAGCGCAAACAAGGCACTGCGCTTATCGCTTGAGAAAATGCTCGGGGATCTGAAGGGTGATGTGTTCTACGCTCGCCCCGAGTTCTGTACCGATAATGGCGCGATGATAGCGTTTGCTGGTTGCCAGCGTTTGCAGGCCGGCCAGCACGAAAGCCTCGCAATCAGCGTGCAGGCGCGTTGGCCGATGGAGCAGTTGTCGGGGCTATGATGAGCGGCGCTCACCTGCGGCATCTAGAAATGCCGTTCGCGCCCGGCGAGCAGGTCGCGTAGATTGCCGCGATGGCGCCAGACGATCAGCCCCGTGAGCGCGCTCATGGGCAGCAGGGCCGCCGGTTCCTGCCAGGCCAGCAGCGGCAGGGTAAGCGGGGTGGCGATAAGGGCAGCCAGTGAGCTGGTGCGGGTCAGATAAAACGTCAGCAGCCATGCGCATACCGCCAGCAGGGCTGCCGGCGGATAAAGGCCCAGCAGCATGCCGGCGGCGGTGGCGACACCCTTTCCACCACGAAAGCGAAAGTACACAGGGAACAGGTGACCGATGACGGCGCAGACGCCGATCCAGGCCTGTTCTTGCAACGACAGGCCCGCAAGCCCAGCGATCAATACCGGCAGCAGGCCTTTGCAGAGGTCGCCGAGCAAGGTGAGGATGGCGAGCTTTTTGCCGGCCAGGCGCAACATGTTGGTGGCGCCGGCATTGCCCGAGCCACTCATTCGCGGGTCGGGATTTCCGGTCAGGCGGCTGAGCAAAATGGCGAAGGACAGCGAGCCGAGCAGGTAGGCGAGAGTCGCCAGTAACCAAAACATGCTAACTATTCCGGGCGGGGACGCCCTGATTCTAACGGCGCATTGCGCCCTTGTCGTGCAGCGGAGAAAAGTGCTTGGACAGAGTGTTTATCGAGGGCCTGGAAGTTGACACCGTAATCGGTGCCTACGACTGGGAGCGAGGCATCCGACAGTGTCTGCGTCTTGATCTGAGCTTCGCATGGGATAATCGACCGGCCGCTGCAGGTGATGACCTGACCCTGGCCCTCGATTACGCAAGCGTTTCAACGCGCATCCAGGCGTTTGCCGAGCAGGCGCAATTCCAGTTGGTCGAGACCTTTGCCGAGCGTCTGGTGGCGGTGTTGATGAGTGAGTTCAATATCTCCTGGGTCCGCCTCAAGCTGACCAAGCCAGGTGCCGTCCCGGCGGCTACCGGTGGTGTGGGCGTGGAGATCGAGCGCGGATGCCTCTGACCCAGGTGTACCTCGGCCTCGGTAGCAATATCGAGCGCGAAACCCATTTGCAGGCTGGCCTGGAAGCCCTGGCGGGTTTTCTCTCGGATATACGCTGTTCGGCCGTATTCGAAAGCCAGCCGGTGGGCATCAAGAGCGGCCCTTTTTTCAATTTTGTGGTCTCGGCCTACACCGATCTGCCACTGATGGAGCTTGATCGCCGGCTCAAGTTCATCGAAGCGGACAATGGTCGCTATGCACCGGACCGCAAAGGGCTGCCGCTGGATATCGATGTCCTGCTGTTTGGCGATCTGGTGGGCAACTTCGACGGCCTTGTCCTGCCGCGGGCGGAGATTCTCAAGAACGCTTTCGTCCTGTGGCCTTTGTCGCTGATTGCGCCGGATCGTGTGCATCCGGGGGTTGGCAAAACCTTTGCCCAATTGTGGGAAGAGGCGCAGATTGACCAAGTGCTGGCGCCAGTGGCGTTTGAGTGGCGTGGGGGGCAGTTGACGCCTTCAAATTTACTGGGCGGCTGACAACAATCCCGAGCAGGCTCGCTCCCACAGTGGCCGGTGGTTATCCGGCCCTTCTGTGGGAGCGAGCCTGCTCGCGAGATTTTCAGTTGGGCGCCGCCTGCTTGTAGGCTTTCAACGCCTTGAGCCGCTCGCACTTTATCGCCTCGCCCAGCTCGGGCCCCTTGAATCCCTTCTCCAGCAGCGGCTGAACCGCGACCCCGCGAGCCGCGTCAGCCGCGCCGCGCAGGTAGTCGGCCTGTGGATAACTTCGCTCTTCGAAACCTTTGCGGCCCCGCGCGTCCATCTCGCACGCCGCAATGAACTCTTCGAATCGTTGCGGCCGACGGTAAACATCAAAACTCTGCAACAACTCCAGTAGCGTCGATGGCTTCAAATCCAGGGCCCGGTGGCCATGGGTGTGGTACTGACCCACCAGTAGCGCCAATTCCTGGCAATCCTTTGGCGCCTTGAAGCGCTCGTTGACTGCCTTGATCAGCTTCAGGCCCGTGTGTTCGTGGGCAATGTGCCTGGGCCATTGGTCTTCAGGCGTGAGGCCCTTACCCAAGTCATGCAGCAGGCAGGCCCAACGCACGGTCAGCGGTTGGCGGTGCCGGGCGGCCTGTTCCAGCACGCTCAGGGTGTGAACGCCTGTATCGATCTCCGGGTGGTGAGCCTCCGGTTGCGGGACGCCAAACAGCGCGTCGACTTCCGGCATCAGTACCTTCAAGGCAGCGCAGTCGCGCAATACCTGGATGAAAACCTGAGGTTGATCTTCCATCAGCGCCCGGGAAATCTCCTTCCAGCTGCGCTCTGCGGTCAGTGCCTCCAGTTCTCCCGACCCGCTTAGCTCGCGCATCAGTTCCAGCGTTTCAGGTGCGACGGTAAAGCCCAGGCAGGCGTAACGCGCCGCAAATCGGGCAACGCGCAGGACGCGGAGCGGATCTTCGGCGAAAGCAGGCGAAACGTGCCGAAGCAGGCGAGCTTCAAGGTCGCGTTGTCCATGGTAAGGGTCGGTCAAGTTCTGCTGATCATCTTCGGCCATGGCATTGATGGTCAGGTCGCGGCGGATCAGGTCTTCTTCAAGGGTGACCTCAGGGCTGGCGTGAAAGGTGAACCCGCCATAACCACGGCCACTCTTGCGCTCGGTGCGGGCCAGAGCGTACTCCTCGCCGGTTTTGGGGTGCAGGAAAACGGGAAAGTCAGACCCTACCGGACGAAATCCCTTGGCGAGCATTTCTTCAGTGGTGGCACCGACCACCACCCAATCAATATCGGTAACCGGTTTGCCCAGCAGGCGATCACGAACCGCTCCACCGACCTTATAGATCTGCATAAAAAACCTCCGTTAGCCCGACAGGATAACCGTTGTGCCGGGCTTTCGGAGGCGAAAACAGGTTCAAAGATGAATGACGGCCAGGTCCAGTCGGCCGTAGTCGCCCTCGCTTTGCTCGTTTCGCGGTGGAACATGGTGGGTTTTCATCACCTGATCCCCTTGCAGGGTTTCCAGGTGAATGTCGAAGCCCCACAGGCGATGCAGGTGCTTGAGTACTTCCTCGGTGGACGCGCCCAAAGGTTTACGGTCATGTTGCTGGTGCCGAAGGGTCAGGGATCGGTCACCCCGGCGGTCGATGCTGTAGATCTGCACGTTGGGTTCGCGATTGCCCAGGTTGTACTGCGCGGCCAGGATTTCGCGGATGGTGCGGTAGCCTTCTTCATCATGAATCGCGGGTACCAGCAAATCGTCCTTCTGATCGTCATCGAGAATGCTGAACAGCTTCAGGTCGCGGATCACCGTAGGTGACAGGTACTGCAGGATGAAACTCTCATCCTTGAAACTGCTCATGGCGAACTTGATGGTGGACAGCCAGTCGGAGCCGGCGATGTCCGGGAACCAGCGATGATCCTCCTCGGTAGGGTTTTCGCACATGCGTCGGATGTCCCGGTACATGGCGAAGCCCAGGGTATAGGGGTTGATGCCGCTGTAGTACGGGCTGTCGAAGCCGGGCTGGAAGACCACGCTGGTGTGCGAGGTGAGGAATTCCATCATGAAGCCGTCGGTGACCAGGCCTTCGTCGTACAGGTCGTTCATCAGGGTGTAGTGCCAGAAGGTGGCCCAGCCTTCGTTCATCACCTGGGTCTGGCGTTGCGGGTAGAAGTATTGGGCGATCTTGCGCACGATTCGTACGATCTCCCGCTGCCAGGGTTCCAGCAGCGGCGCATGTTTTTCGATGAAGTACAGGATGTTTTCCTGCGGCTCTGCGGGGAAGCGTGCGTTGTCCTTGTCGCTGAACTTGTCGGCGCCTTTGGGAATGGTTCGCCACAGGTCGTTGATCTGTTTCTGCATATGCTCTTCCCGATCCTTTTGCCGGCGGCGTTCCTCCTCGGCAGAAATCGGGTAGGGGCGTTTGTAACGGTCGACCCCGTAGTTCATCAGCGCATGGCAGGAGTCGAGCAGGTCCTCGACTGCGTCTATGCCGTGGCGCTCCTCGCATTGCATGATGTACTGCTTGGCAAATACCAGGTAATCGATGATCGAGCTGGCGTCTGTCCAGGTGCGGAACAGGTAATTGCCCTTGAAGAAGCTGTTGTGTCCATAGCAGGCATGCGCCACTACCAAAGCCTGCATGCAGATGGTGTTTTCCTCCATCAGGTAGGCGATGCAAGGGTCCGAGTTGATCACGATCTCGTAGGCCAGTCCCATTTGGCCTCGCGAATAGGATTTTTCAGTGCTCAGGAAGTGTTTGCCGTAGGACCAGTGGTGGTAGCCCAGCGGCATGCCGACCGAGGCATAGGCATCCATCATCTGCTCGGCGGTGATCACTTCGATCTGGTTGGGGTAGGTATCGAGCGCGTAACGAGCCGCAATACGACTGATTTCCCGGTCGTAGGCCTGGATCAGCTCAAACGTCCACTCGGAACCGGTGGAAATGGGTTGGCGCTTCTGCTCTTTGGCGGTCATGTCACTAACCTGCGCTGGAAGAGTTCACGGAAGACCGGATAGATATCCCCGGCCGAGACCAGTTGTTGCTGGGCAAAAGTGTCGGAAAAGGCTTCGGCGATGCGCTCGTACTCGAACCACAGTGCCTGGTGTTCGCGGGGGGTGATCTCAACGTAAGTGTAGTACTGCACAAACGGCATGATCTGGTTGATCAGGATGTCGCGGCAAATCGGCGAGTCATCGTTCCAGTTATCCCCGTCGGAAGCCTGGGCCGCGTAGATGTTCCATTCGTTGGCCGGATAGCGCTCGGCCATGATCTCTTGCATCAGCTTCAACGCGCTGGAGACGATGGTGCCGCCCGTCTCGCGAGAGTAGAAAAACTCCTCCTCGTCGACTTCCCGGGCGCTGGTGTGGTGGCGAATGAATACCACGTCAATCTTGTCGTAGTTACGCTTGAGGAACAGATAAAGAAGAATGAAGAAGCGCTTGGCGATGTCCTTGGTCGCTTGTGTCATGGAGCCGGATACGTCCATCAGGCAGAACATGACGGCCTTTGAGCTGGGATTGGGCTGCTTGATCAGCAGGTTGTACTTGAGGTCGAAAGTGTCGAGAAACGGAACGCGGTGAATGCGCGCGCTGAGTTTTTCAATTTCCGCTTCAATTTCCAGAATATCGCCGAGGTTGTCGGGTTCATCGCGCTTGAGTCGCAGAAGTTCTTCTTTAGCGTCGCGCAGTTTCGCCCGGCTGCTGCCAGACAAGGCTATGCGCCGCGCATGGGCTGATCGCAAGGTGCGGATGATGTTGATTCGTGAGGGATTGCCTTCGTTGCTGATCCCTGCGCGAACGGTCTTGAACGTGTCCGTGCCTGTCAGGTTACGTTTGACCAGGTTCGGTAGCTCGAGGTCCTCGAACATGAATTCGAGGAATTCTTCCTGGGTGATCTGGAAGACGAATTCGTCCATGCCTTCGCCGGAGTTGCCTGCTTTGCCGGGCCCTCTGCCGCCACCACCTCCTGGCGGACGGGCGATGTGTTCGCCGGTGGTGAACTCCTTGTTGCCGGGGTGTACGACGGTTTGCTTGCCCCCGCGACCATGATGAAGCACCGGCTCGTCGATGTCGCGGCCGGGAATACTGATCTGTTCGCCGTGTTCCATGTCAGTGATGGAACGGCGGCTGACTGCCTCTTCGACAGCCTTTTTGATGTGATCACGATAGCGCCGCAGAAACCGCTGGCGGTTTACCGTGCTCTTGTTCTTGCCATTGAGACGTCGGTCGATCACATAGCTCATAGGCCCCTCCGGGGAGCTTCAAGTTGTAAGCTTCAAGCTGCAAGTGGAAGCGCCTTCAACTCCCGAAACCGGGACTCAACCGCTTTTTCCTTGCAGCTTGTAACTTGTAGCTTGCAGCTGCTTCACTGAGATTTCCTGACTCGCAGGTACCATTCGGACAGCAGCCGTACCTGTTTGTCGGTGTAACCGCGCTCGACCATTCGTGTGACGAAGTCGTTGTGTTTCTGCTGATCCTCTTTGCTGGCCTTGGCGTTGAAGCTGATGACCGGCAGGAGGTCTTCGGTGTTGGAGAACATTTTCTTCTCGATGACCACCCGCAGTTTTTCGTAGCTGAGCCAGGTCGGGTTCTTGCCGTTGTTGTTGGCTCGGGCGCGCAGCACGAAGTTGACGATTTCGTTGCGGAAGTCCTTCGGATTGCTGATGCCGGCCGGTTTCTCGATTTTTTCCAGTTCTTCGTTCAATGCTACGCGATTGAGGATTTCGCCGGTTTCCGGGTCGCGGTATTCCTGGTCCTGGATCCAGAAGTCGGCGTAGAGCACGTAGCGATCGAAGATGTTCTGGCCGTACTCGCTGTAGGACTCGAGGTAGGCCGTCTGGATTTCCTTGCCGATGAACTCGATGTATCGAGGAGCCAGGTATTCCTTGAGGTAGCGCAGGTAGCGCTCGCGGGTTTCAGCCTGGAATTGTTCCTGTTCGATCTGCTGTTCCAGCACATACAGCAAGTGGACCGGGTTGGCGGCGATTTCGTGTGGGTCGAAGTTGAACACCTTGGACAGGATCTTGAACGCGAAGCGCGTCGACAGGCCGTTCATGCCTTCATCGACACCGGCGTTGTCGCGGTATTCCTGGATCGACTTGGCCTTCGGGTCGGTGTCCTTGAGGTTTTCGCCGTCGTACACACGCATCTTCGAATAGATGTTCGAGTTTTCCGGCTCTTTCAGGCGAGAAAGCACAGTGAACTGGGCGAGCATCTTCAAGGTGTCGGGCGCGCAGTGCGCCTTGGCCAGCGAGCTGTTGAACAGCAGCTTGTCGTAGATCTTCACTTCGTCGCTGACGCGCAGGCAGTACGGCACTTTGACGATGTAGATCCGGTCAATGAAGGCTTCGTTGTTCTTGTTGTTGCGGAAGGTGTGCCATTCCGACTCGTTGGAGTGGGCGAGCAGGATGCCGGTAAACGGAATGGCGCCCAGGCCTTCGGTACTGTTGTAGTTACCTTCCTGAGTGGCCGTCAGTAATGGGTGCAGCACCTTGATCGGCGCCTTGAACATTTCGACAAATTCCATCAAGCCCTGGTTGGCCCGGCACAAGGCACCCGAGTAGCTGTAGGCGTCGGCATCGTTCTGCGGGAATTCCTCCAGTTTGCGGATATCGACCTTACCCACCAGTGCCGAGATGTCCTGGTTATTTTCATCTCCCGGCTCGGTCTTGGCCACGGCGATCTGGTTGAGGATCGAAGGATAGAGTTTCACCACGCGGAACTGGCTGATGTCTCCACCGAACTCGGCCAGACGCTTGGTCGCCCAAGGCGACATGATGGTATTGAGGTAGCGCCGTGGAATGCCGAAGTCTTCCTCAAGGATCGCGCCATCTTCGGTGGCGTTGAACAGACCCAGGGGCGATTCGAAAACCGGCGAGCCCTTGATGGCGTAGAAGGGCACCTTTTCGATCAGTTGTTTGAGTTTCTCGGCCAGGGACGATTTACCGCCGCCGACAGGGCCAAGCAGATAGAGAATCTGTTTCTTCTCCTCCAGGCCCTGAGCGGCATGGCGGAAATACGACACGATCTGGTCAATGCATTCTTCCATCCCGTGGAAGTCTTCAAAGGCCGGATAACGCCGGATCACCTTGTTGGAGAAAATTCGCGAAAGCCGCGAGTTGGTGGAAGTATCCAGCAGCTCCGGTTCTCCGATGGCCAGCAAAAGTCGCTCGGCGGCGGAAACGTAGGCACTGCGGTCCGTTTTGCACAGCTCCAGGTACTCTTGCAGCGAGAGTTCTTCCTGGCGTGTGGACTCGAAGCGTTGTTGGAAGTGGCTAAAGATACTCATGACGTCACCTCGCTCGATACGTGGAGCCGACGCCGGATCACTCAGTCGATGCTGGCAGCAACCGAACAGGCAGTTGCTGTTTACCCCCCAGAAACCCCTCGCTACTGACAATTGCGAAGGCTACTCCCGATGATCCGCGCGCCGGTGTACCGGCTCTCCCCTGTTTTGGATGGCCTGCGCTTAAGGATAGTTGGGAATTCGGGAGGTAAAGGGCGGATACGTAATTAGTTGTGGCAGACCGTTCGTCTGGTGTCGCGCAAGCCCGCGGGAGCCGGGGCTTGCGTGTTACAAAAAAATTATTCGCCAGGGTCTTGGGATGTTTCTGTCGGGTAGGTCGTACGCCACAGCTCAAAACCGCCATCCAGGCTGTAGACATCCGAGAAGCCCTGGCCGACCAGATAGGCGGCCGCTCCCTGGCTGGAGTTGCCGTGATAGCAGACCACCACCGTCGGCGCGTCCAGGTCAGCACCCTGGACGAAAGCGTGGAGGGAATGATTGTCCAGATGCTTCGAGCCACTGATGTGCAGGGCGGCGAATGTCGCAGAGTCTCGGACATCGACGACCACCGCGCCTTTTTCGCGCAGGGCCTGGGCCTGTTCTGGGGGGATGCGTTTGAATTCGCTCATGGCGGGTTCCTGTGGCTCGGCTGAACGCGCAGTCTAGCGCTGGGCGCTGGCTGGCGTAGATACGGAAGTGGATGGGACGACTGGCGGCAGGGCATGGCCGTGATCGTCACATTTGCATTGAAGGCGCTCGAGGGTGTCGACGTTCATCAGGGTCATCGATCCACCCCAGACGCAACCGGTATCGAGGGCAAAGATTCCAGGCTCGCTACACCGGCCTTCAAGCGCTGCCCAGTGGCCGAAGACGATCTTCACGTCCTTGGTCTTGCGCTCTTTGTGGCTGAACCAGGGGGCGTAGCCGGGCAGGGCGGTATCAACGCCTTCCTTGCTCTTGAGATCCAGCTTGCCCTCGCTGGTGCAGAAGCGCATGCGGGTGAAATAGTTGGTGATCACTCGCAGGCGAGACACGCCTTTGAGGTTGTTGTCCCATTTCAGCGGTTCGTTGCCGTACATGCCGTCGAGGTAAGGCGTCAGGCGGTTGTCGTCACGCAGCACTTCCTCGACTTCTGCCGCGTACTTGAGGGCCTTGCGCAAGGACCACTGTGGCGGGATGCCTGCGTGTACCAGGGCAATGTTGCGCTGCTCGTCGTAATGCATGAGTTTCAGTTGGCGCAGCCACTCAAGCAAGTCTGCACTGTCAGGAGCCTGAATGATTTCGCGCAGGGTATCGGATTTCTTCAGGCGCTCGATGTTGTGCCCGGCCGCCAGCAAGTGCAGGTCGTGGTTGCCGAGCACGCACACGAGGGACTGGCGAATGCCATAAAGGAAGCGCAAGGTTTCCAGGGACTGTGGGCCGCGGTTGACCAGATCGCCCACGAGCCACAACTTGTCACGGGTCGGGTCGAAGGCGACCTGCTCAAGCAAGCACTTGAGCGGTTCGAGGCACCCTTGCAAGTCTCCGACGGCGTACGTTGCCATCAGTGCAGTGCTCCCGGCACGGCCAGCCGGAAGGGGGCGATGATGGCGTCGAAGTGTTTCCCATCGTCGGCAATCATCTGATAGGTGCCTTGCATGGTGCCGACCTTGGTCGTCATCACCGTGCCACTGCTGTAGGTATGGTTATCACCGGCCGCAATCAACGGTTGCAGACCCACGACCCCGGCGCCACGCACTTCCTCGACATGACCGTCACCATCAGTGATCACCCAGTGCCGAGACAGCAATTTGGCGGGTAATTCGCCATTGTTGTGCACGGTAATGGTGTAGGCGAAGGCAAAGCGGTTGTGCTCGGGTTGCGATTGTTCTGCCAGATAGCGGGTGACGACGCTGACGTCGACCTGATAACGAGGATCGGACATTCAAAAGGCCTTAAAAACGAAGCGGGACGCGGGGCGTAGCTGATGATACTCAGTCTAGGCCAAGTATCGGGTAGTAAACCAGACATGATGGCTGGTGTCCTACCCGATGGCGTTCGAAGCCTGTCAGTCGGCGGCGGGCTTTTGCGGGGATTGTTCGCTGAGTTTGTCGGCCAGGCGCACGAAGGCGGCCAGGTCGAGCTGTTCCGGACGCAAGCTGCCGTCGACGCCAGCGGCAGTAATGTCGTCGCTGCTCAGCAGTAATTTGAGGGTGTTGCGCAGGGTCTTGCGGCGCTGGTTGAAGGCTTCGCGCACGACACGCGCCAGCAGGCGATGATCCTTGGCCGGATGCGGCAGGACGGCATGCGGCACCAGGCGAACGATGGCCGAATCGACTTTCGGTGGCGGGTTGAATGCACCCGGCCCGACATTGAACAGGTGCTCTACACGGCAGTGATACTGAACCATGATCGACAAGCGACCCCAGTCGCCGCCGCCAGGACCCGCAGCGAGGCGCTCGACCACTTCCTTTTGCAGCATGAAGTGCATGTCACGGATGATCCCTGCGTTGTTGAGCAGGTGGAAAATCAGTGGCGTGGAGATGTTGTACGGCAGATTGCCGACGACTCGCAGGCTGTTCGGCGCGGCGTTCAGGCTGTTGAAGTCGAACTTCAACGCGTCGCCCTGATGCAGGTTGAAATTGCTCTTGCCGGCGAACTGCTGGTTGAGGATCGGGATCAGGTCCTTGTCCAGCTCCACCACGTCCAACTGGGCTCCGCTGCCCAGCAAACCCTGGGTGAGGGCACCCTGACCTGGACCGATTTCCAGCAGTCGGTCATCGGGTTTGGCATGAATGGCGCGCAGGATGCGGTCGATAACGCCGGCATCGTGCAGGAAGTTTTGGCCAAAGCGTTTGCGCGCCTTGTGTTGGTAGTGCTCGGTCATAAACGGGTCTCGGCCATCTGGTAGGCGGTTTCCAGGGCGACTTGCAGGCTGCCGGTGTCGATCTTGCCGCTGCCGGCCAGGTCCAGGGCGGTGCCGTGGTCGACTGAGGTGCGGATGATCGGCAGGCCCAGAGTCACATTGACTGCCGCGCCGAAACCTTTGTATTTCAGTACGGGCAGCCCCTGATCGTGGTACATCGCCAGCACCGCGTCGCAGTGCTCCAGATATTTTGGGGTAAACAGCGTGTCGGCTGGCAGGGGGCCTCGCAGGTCCATGCCGTCGCCGCGCAGGCGCTCAAGGGTGGGTTCGATGATGTCGATTTCTTCATGGCCCAGGTGACCGCCTTCACCGGCATGGGGGTTGAGCCCGCAGACCAGGATACGTGGCCGGGCGATGCCGAATTTTTGCTGCAGGTCGGTGTGCAGGATTCGCGTGACCCGCTCCAGGCGCTCCGGCGTGATTGCATCGGCAATGTCGCGCAGGGGCAGGTGGGTGGTGACCAGTGCCACGCGCAAGCCGCGAGTGGCGAGCATCATCACCACCTGTGCGGTATGCGTCAGGTCGGCAAGAAACTCGGTGTGGCCGGAAAAGGCGATCCCCGACTCGTTGATCACGCCCTTGTGCACCGGCGCGGTGATCATGCCGGCGAAATGCCCGTCCAGGCAGCCCTGGCCTGCGCGGGTCAGGGTTTGCAGAACGAATGGGGCATTGGCCGTGTCGAGCTGGCCTGCCGTCACGGGCGCCGCGAGCGGTGTGTCCCAGACGTACAGGCTGTTGGCTGGCGCGGGTACATTCGGCCAGTTGTCCGGCGTCACCGATAGCAAATCGACGGCTACGCCCAGCTGCGCGGCCCGCTCAACAAGCAGGTCGCGGCTGGTAATGGCAATCAGGGGGTGTGGCTGGGGTTGCGAGGCGAGCAACAGGCACAGGTCTGGACCGATGCCCGCTGGTTCGCCGGGTGTCAGCGCGAAACGTTTGGGTTTCACTGCGCTGCCTGGTCTGCGCCAGGAAGTTTGATTTCGACATAGGCTTCGTCACGGATCTGACGCAGCCAGGTTTGCAGCTCTTCGTCGTATTTGCGGTTACGCAGCACGGTCATGGCTTGCTGCTCCCGCGCCTGGTTGGTGCTATCGGTCGCGCGACGGCCAAGGACTTCCAGTACGTGCCAGCCGTATTGGGTCTGGAACGGCTTGGACAACTGACCTTGTGGGGTCTTGGCCATCACTTCGCGGAATTCGGGTACCAGTGCATTTGGATCGATCCAGTTCAAGTCACCACCGTTGAGGGCGGAACCCGGATCTTCCGAATAGCTTTTGGCCAGCTCACCGAAATCTTCACCCGCTTCGATGCGGCTGTAGAGCGACTCAACCAGCGCCTTGGTTTTTGCCTCGTCGCGGATCGGGCTTGGCTTGACCAGAATATGACGCACGTGAACTTCGTCACGAGTCTGGGTTTCGCCGCCACGCTTGTCGAGGATCTTCAGGATGATGAAACCGCCCGGGGTGCGCATCGGTGGAGTGATATCACCGACTTTCATGGTGCTCAGCATACGATCGAACGGAGGTGGCAACTGGGCAGCTTTGCGATAGCCCATGTCGCCGCCTTCCAGTGCGGTTTCGCTGGCGGATTTGGCAATTGCCATTTGACCAAAGTCAGCGCCTTGCTGCAGTTGCTGGTAAACCGCGTCTGCCTGTTTGGCTGCATTCTGAATCGCGTCGGAGTTGGCGCTTTCCGGCGTAGGGATCAGGATGTTGGCCAGGCGGAACTCTTCGGACAGCTGCATTTTACCCAGGTCAGAGGCGAGGAAGTTCTTCACTTCTTGCTCGGAAACCTGAATGCGCTCGGCCACACGACGCTGGCGCACACGGCTGATGATCATCTCGCGACGAATCTGCTCGCGAGCGTCCTCGTAGGACAGGCCATCACGCGACAGTGCGGCGCGGAACTGTTCAAGCGACATGTTATTGCGCTGGGCAATGGTGCCAACCGCCTGGTTCAGTTCTTCGTCAGTGATGCGAATGCCGGAACGTTCGCCGATCTGCAGTTGCAGGTTCTCGACGATCAGGCGCTCCAGCACCTGCTGGTCCAGCACGCCGGCCGGCGGTATGGCAGAGCCGCGCTTGGCGATGGTTTGCTGAACTTCGTGAACACGCTGGTCCAGTTGGCTCTGCATGACCACATCGTTATCGACAATGGCCACCACTTTATCGATGGACTGTACTGCGGCATTCGCCGCAGTACCCAGGAACAGCGCGCCCAGTACGAGCGGGCGCAGACAATCAGAAAGCTTGGTCTTCACGTTCACGATAACCTTGGATGCCTTTGTCGAGGAAGCTCTCTACTTTGGCGCCGGTGAGGCCGCCGAGACCTTTCAGAACGATTTGTAGGAAGACGCCGTGGTCGCCTTTTTCGTTTTGTGGCGCTTCCTGACTGAATTCGTCGTAGGAAACCCAGTAACGGTTGATCAGGCGCAGTTTCCAGCAGCAATTGTCGTACTCAAAACCACCAAAGGCTTCCAGGGTACGGTTGCGGTTGTAGTCATACTGCCAGCGGCTGATGGCGTTCCACTGCGGCACGATCGGCCAGATCACCGAGAAGTCGTGCTGCTGGATCTTGTAGTAGTCCTTCACGTAGCCAGGTTGGCCCGGTGTGCCGTAGTCACCACCACCCACCGACCATTTACCGGTGTTCTGGTCGTAACGGACCTGGTCATTACGATAGCGATAGCCGGCGTTGATGACCTTGTTCGGGTTGTCTTCTGGCTGGTAATGGAACATCGCGCTGCCGGAGCGAGGGCTGCGGCTGTCCGGGTCCCAGTTGTAATCGGCAGTGGTGCGCCAATCACGGTTCCAGCGGTATTCGTATTCCAGCGCGTAGGGCGAAACGTCCGACTGCGAGTCTTTGCGGGTTCGTGCATCGATACCCGGCAACTGTACTTTGCGGTCTTTGAAGTAGTAGGCCTGGCCCACGCTGATGCGCTGACGTTCGAAGCCATTGTCTTCGATCCAGCGGTTGGTCACACCCAACGACAGTTTGTTCTCGTCACCGACGCGGTCAGATCCTGAGAAGCGGTTGTCGCGGAACAGCGACGAGTAGTTGAAGGTGTACTCGCCGGTGTCGAACACAGGGATATCGCTCTGGTCTTTCTCCGGAACATAGAGGTAGAACAGACGAGGTTCGAGGGTCTGGCGATAGTCTTTGCCGAACCAGTTGGTGTTGCGATCGAAGTACAGGCCGCTGTCAATGCTGGCAATCGGCACGCCACGGTTCTGGTTGCTGCTGAAGGTGCCGTTGAGGCGATTGCCTTCGGCGTCCTGGCCGGCGATGTCGGCTTTGCCCTGTGCGTCGAGATCCAGTTGGTACTGGGTGTATTGATACTTGAGCGATGGCTTCACGAAGCCATAGGTCCAGTTCATTGGCAGGCTGACACCCGGCTTGAGGTTCAGGCGGTCACCGTTGGCACGAGCCAGGCCGAACACGTTGGTGTCCAGGCGAGGCGACAGTGTGCCATTTTCATCGGAGAACTGACCGGTCTTCAAGTCACGATCAAACCGTACGAGCTCGGTCTCGTAGTCGAAATTCAGGCCGTTAGGGTGCATCGGCAACTGACCAACGAAGGTGATCTGCGGCAGACGATCATACGGAGTGATATTCGAAACGGTCGCCAGTTGATAGGCCTGTGCATTTATGCGAGCGGTATAACTGTCGCCACGGTAGCTGACCGAGCCCTGCTGGTTGACGTAGTCCTCACTTTTCACGCCAATCTGGTCAGTCTGCAGATCCTGGAAGTAATACGGATCGCTGATCTTGGTGTAGTCAACCTGGGTGTAGACGCGAGAGTCCAGACCACCCTGGTGCTGCCAGTTGTACATGTAGCGGGTTTTTTCGTAGTCGGTCTGCTTGCTGCGATCGGTATCCTCGTCGTTGAGGTACGCGGCGCCGAACTGACCTTCGCTGGATTTGGTCAGGTAGCGGAACTCGCCTTCCATCAACAGGCCGCGCTTGCTCATGTAGCGCGGGTACAACGTGGCGTCGTAGTTCGGTGCCAGGTTGAAGTAGTACGGAGTGACCAGCAGGAAGCCGGTATCGCTGCCGCTGCCGATGGTCGGCGGCAGGAAGCCGGACTGGCGACGGTCGTCGATCGGGAAGTAGATGTACGGCGTGTACAGGACTGGAATGTCCTTGACCCGCAGTGTCACGTTGGTCGCGGTACCGAAACCGGTGGCCGGGTTCAAGGTGATGTTGTTGCCCTTGAGCTGCCAGGCGTTACTGTTCGGTTCGCACGTGGTGTATGTACCATCCTTGAGGCGGATGATCGCGTTCTCGGCACGCTTGGCGTACAGCGCGTTACCGCGAATACGCGACTTGTGCATCACGTATTCGGCGTTGTCGACCTTGGCTTCGCCGGTGTCGAGTTGCACTTCGGCGTGGTCACCGACGATCAGCGCGCCGTTGTCGCGAATGCGCACGTTGCCGTCCAGTTCACCACGGCTTTCAGCCTGGTAGAGGTTCGCTTCGTCGGCTTCCGCCTGCATGCTGCCCTGGCGAAGGACCACGTCGCCGGCGAGGGTAGCAATCTGCTCATCCTGCTTGTAACGCGATGCCTTGGCGCCGACGAAGGTCGGGGCGTCACTTTTATTCGTCTTGTCATTCATGCCAGGACGAATCGGTTCGATATAGGAACCAGAGCAGTAAGGACCGGTTTCGGCCAATTGCGCTGCGGTGAGCTTCTCGCGCGGAACCCAGTCAAGGTGGCTGTAGTCTTCGCTACGGGACTTGAGGCCGCGACCTTTTGATTCGGTAACCAGCACAGGCTTGGTGCCTGTTTCTTCGCTTGAGCCGGTCTGCGCCGGAGCGTCGCCACTGGAGCTGACTGCGCTGCCGTCATGGACGGGACGCGGTGGCAATGCCGCCGCCGGCGTCTTGGGCGCACAGTCCCAGGCACCCGAAGCAGAGACGGAGCAGTCATACTGTTCCGCAGCGACCACGTACGAAGTGGCTAAAGGTTGCAGGGCCAGCAGACTGCCGGTAACCAACAACGGAAATTTTTTACGAAACGCGGGGGATTTCAATGCCATCTTATTAGTCCGGGCTTCCTGCGTGCCATCTGCCCGCGGTGTGGGCCGCACGCCTCTCGATGGTCTGAAAAAGATGCTGGATAATAAAGCATGACCCGCTTGACGGCTAGGGCCGTCGGAGACCCTTGTAATGCCTGACCAAGATGTACGTTTGCAACACCTGAAAGTTTGGCTCGATGAGCAATTGGCGGTCCTCTTTGCAGAGCAGGGTTGGGGCGCCGTACCCCCGGCCACGTTGACTGCGGCCAGTAGTGACGCGAGTTTTCGACGCTATTTCCGGTGGGAGGGAGCGGGAAGAAGTTTCATCGTCATGGACGCTCCTCCACCCCAGGAAAACTGCAAACCCTTCGTGGATATCGCTTTTTTATTGGCGAAATCCGGAATAAATGTGCCGAAAATTTATGCCGAAGACCTCGAACGCGGGTTTCTTTTGCTCAATGACCTGGGCAACAAGACGTATCTGGACGTCATTGACAATGAAAATGCAGACGGTTTGTTCAGCGATGCGTTGCAAGCCTTGCTCGCTTTTCAGCAGCTGCCGATGGTTGCGCCGCTTCCCAGTTATGACGTAGCGCTGCTGCGTCGCGAATTGGAGTTGTTCCCCGAGTGGTATGTGAAGCACGAGTTGGGTATCGAGTTCGACCCGGCTCAACAAGTGCTCTGGGATAACTTGACGCAGTTGTTGATCGACAGTGCCCTGGCCCAGCCCAAAGTGCTGGTTCATCGCGACTACATGCCGCGCAATCTGATGCTCAGTGAACCCAACCCCGGCGTGCTGGATTTCCAGGACGCGGTCTACGGCCCCGTGACCTATGACGTCACTTGCCTGTTCAAGGATGCTTTCCTCAGTTGGCCGGAAGAGCGGGTGCTCGGCTGGTTGGAAAATTACTGGAAGCAGGCCGCTACCCTGGGCATTCCGGTACAGCCGGACGTCGAGGACTTCCTGCGGGCCAGCGACCTGATGGGCGTTCAGCGTCATCTGAAGGTCATCGGCATTTTCGCCCGCATCTGCCACCGTGACGGCAAACCACGTTACCTGGCTGACGTGCCGCGATTCTTTGCTTATATAGAGTCGGTGATCGCCCGCCGGCCAGAACTGGCCGAACTGGATGTGCTACTTCTCAGTCTGCGTGCCGGAGCCAATGCATGAAGGCAATGATTCTCGCGGCTGGCAAGGGGGAACGCATGCGCCCCCTGACCTTGACGACACCCAAGCCACTGGTGCGAGCCAACGGCGTTCCGTTGATCGAGTATCACCTGCACGCACTGGCTGGTGCAGGATTCACCGACATCGTGATCAACCATGCGTGGCTGGGTCAGCAGATTGAAGACTATCTGGGTGACGGCTCACGGTATGGCGTGAGCATTGAGTACTCGCCGGAAGGTGAGCCGCTGGAAACTGGCGGCGGAATCTTCCGTGCGTTGCCGTTGCTCGGCGATGAAGCGTTTGTGGTGGTTAATGGCGATATCTGGACCGATTACGATTTCAGCGTGTTGCACCAGCCAATCACCGGCCTGGCTCATTTGGTGCTTGTGGATAACCCGCTTCATCACCCGGGCGGTGATTTCCTGCTGGTCGATGGTGAAGTACAGGACGGTCAACCGAAAGGGTCGAACCTGACCTACAGCGGTATCGCTGTGCTGCATCCGCAATTGTTCGATGGCTGTTCGGCCGGAGCGTTCAAGCTGGCGCCGCTGTTGCGCAAGGCGATGGCTGAAGGGCAAGTGACTGGGGAGCGGTTGTGTGGTCGTTGGGTGGATGTCGGCACGCTCGAGCGACTTGCGCAAGTCGAAACCTTGATCGGAGCGGGTCGCTGACATGTTGTGGCCAGGGACTCTGATTGGAGCCGGAGCAGGCTTTTTTGTCGCCAGCATTCCGGGGGCCTTGCTTGGCGCTTTACTGGGCCAGGCACTGGATCGACGCTTGCAATTGCGCAGTTGGGCGCAGTTGCGCGAAATGCTCGGTGGTCGGTCGGCCCTGCGTAACGATGAATTGTTATTCGTGCTGCTGGGGCGGTTGGCCAAGAGTAACGGAAGGGTGATGGACGGCCATATCCAGCAGGCGAGACGGGAAATGGAGTCGCTGGAGATGACTGAGGCGGCCAGGCAGCGGGCCATCGCGGCATTCAACCGGGGAAAGTCAGGTCATGACCCATTACGCCGCTACCTGCGCCGACTGAGTGTTCAGCCTCATGCGGCCGAAGGCGTATTGCGCGCCTGCTGGCGAATGGTCTGGGCTGACGGTCGCGCCGGTACTGCCGAGCGCAAGCTGATCGCACAATGGGGCAAGTGGCTCGGCTGGAAGTCATATCAGGTGCAGGCACTGGCGGCGGATTACGAGCCCGCCAGACGCTCAATGCCCAACAGTACCCAGGTTTACAAGGACGCCATGCAGTTACTGGGGGTGGCCGCTGACACAGAACCGGCGCAGATCAAGCGCGCCTATCGACGCATGCTCAGTCGGCATCATCCCGACAAGGTCGCCGGCAGCGGCGCCACGGCAGCCCAGGTGCGAAAGGCCACTGATATGACGCGTGAATTACATAGTGCCTACACGTTGATTCGTCAGAAACGGGATTTTTAGCAGGGAGATTGTTGGTGCACCCATCGCGAGCCTGCTCGCGATGGAGGCGACTCGGTCTATCAATCCGTTTGGGACTGAGGATTCAACCACCCTCGCACCCGACGCACCAATTGTTCCTGCTGGTCTTTATCGTTGCCCGGTATCGTCTTGAGCGACACCTGGCTGTATGCCGACGCCTTCAGGCGCTTGCTGGCCTGCAAGCGTTCCAGCGCTGCGTTGCGATCCAGCCGCTTGTCCATGTAGAAGATGTCGGCCGTTGGCAGTTTCAGGGTTGGCGTCAACTCCACCAGCTCAGGCTTCACCGCCGTGGGTGCCTGGGCCGCAACCATCACGAACTTTTCCACCTGCGAGGGCTGTTTCTCGCTCAGATAACGCGCCGCCCAATAGGCGCCCGTGCCATGGCCGAGCAGCACGATGCTGCGAGCGCTTTGTTGTTCGGCGTAGGCCATGGCGGCATCGATGCGTGCGAAGATCCGCTCGGCATCGGCTTTGGCTTGTTCGTCGCTGGTTTCGGCAACCGCCTTGTCAACCATATCGGTTTCACCGCCGGCCGCCTGCTCGATGGGGGCGGCAGTGGTCGAGTCCTTGCTGCCGACATCAGGCGCTTTTACCGTGGAAGGGACTTCGATAACCCGGGGCGCGATGACATCGCTTTGTTGATCGGGCAGAGTGATACTCAGGCTGCTCCACTGCGCGTCCGGAAGTTTTTGGCGCAGTGGACTGATTGCTTGCGGCCAGTCAACGGTTTCACCGGCGCCCGGGATGATAATGACTGCACCCTTGGGTTCGGCAGTATTGGCCGGTTTCCACAAGGCCAGAAACGTATCGCTGCCGGCCTGCAGTTGTTGCTGTTCCTGCGCTGGGATTTTTCGTTCAAGTGCTGTCGATTCTTCCTGGCTACGCTCAAGGAGCGGCTGACGTTCCACCGGCTTCTCGTCGGCGGGTTGTTGCGCAGCAGCGGGTGTCGGGTCAGCGGCCTCGACGGAAAAGGCACAAGGCAGGATCAGCGACAGGCACAATGCTGGCAGTGCCAGGCGAAAGACAGGGGGCATCGGATATTCCAGGCCAGAAGTTATTCCGGCAGCCTAATGGGTTGGTCAGTATTTGTCAGTGTGTGAGATTTCGATGAAGCGTTTTCGCTGCCTGTGGGTTATCGGCTGTTTGTGGTTTCCCTTGATGAGCTGGGCCACGCCTGCGCCACCTGTGCAGGTCGCGCCACTGTCTGCCAGCCAGCAACAATGGCTGGCGCAGCACAATGAACTCCGCGTCGGCGTAGTCTTGCAGGCTCCCTTTGCGCAGTACGATCGCCGTTTGCAGCGTCTGTCCGGTGTGAACATCGAGCTGATGAAGTGGTTAGCGAAGTCGCTCAAGGTCGAGCTGAGTTGGCGCAACTTTCCCGATCTGGCGCAACTGGAGGCCGCCCTCCGCGAAGGCGAAATCGACATCGCCCCTGGGCTGGCGCAAACCCCCGCCGGCCTGCGCCTGTGGCAATTTTCCGACCCGTACATGCGGGTGCCGCAACTGGTGGTCAGTGACCAGAAAGCCACGGGGTTGGTGGAGCTGGAAAAACTCGACAGCCAGGTGCGCGTTGCCGTGCGCATGCCCAGCGCCACCGCCGACTACCTGCGCAGCAATTACCCGCATTTGAATCTTCAGGGCGTTCCCCTCGAGCGCCAGGCCTTGCAGTTGCTCGTCAGCCAGCAGGCCAGCTACGCGGTGATAGACGAAGCGCAGCTGGGGCGGCTGTCGGTTGAGCCGGATTTTGCGGGCTTGGTGGTGGTCGGCGACATCGGTTTGCCCCAACTGCTGCGCGTGGCCACGCGGCGCGACTGGCCGGAACTCGCCGGCATTGTTGAAAGCGCACTGCGGGTGATTCCTGCCAAGGACCTGGAGCAGTTGCACAATCAATGGCTGCAACCCAAGTATCCACGCCTGACCGAATCTCGGGGGTTTTGGCAGAACCTCAGCCTGCTGTTGGCCGTGTTGATGTTGAGCAGCATGGCCATCGTGTTCTGGCAGCGTCGGCAGCAACACAGCCTGGAGCAGCGCCTGCTCGCCGCCCGGGAGGACATTGCCCTGCGCGTCGCCAGTGAAGAAGCGCTGCGCCTGACTCAGTTTTCCATTGACCAGAGTACTGTCGGTATCCTCTGGGTGAACTGGGACAGCCACGTGCGCTATGCCAACCGCGCGGCCGAAGCCATGCTCGGCTATCCCGTGGGAGGCATCATCGACCGGCCGCTGATCGACTTCGAACCCGGACTGCACATGGACCGCTGGTTGAACCTGTGGAAACGTGCGCGGGCCAGTGAGGAAGGACCGCTCAGCTTCGAAACCAATTGCTTGCGGGCCGATGGCAGCATACTCCCAACCGATGTTTCCCTGAGCTTCCTGCGTTTTCGTGGTGGCGAATACCTGGTGGTTTACCTCAACGATGTGACCGAGCGCCGTCGCGCACTGGCTGCCTTGCAGGAAAGCGAGGCTCGCCTGCAAGGGATCGCCGCCAACGTACCGGGACTGGTCTTTCGCCTGGAGCGTGCACCGGTCACCGGGCAGATCGACTTTGCCTACATCAGTGAGGGCAGTGAAAGCTTGGTGGGTTACTCGCCGGCAACCCTGGCCCATCGCGACAAGGGCTTGCGCAGCCTGGTTTACCCGGAGGACAAGGCCAGTTACCACCAGACCCAGGATCAGGCGCTGGACACTGACAGCGACTGGTCGTGGCAGGGACGGATTCTCACGCGTCTGGGTGAGTTGCGCTGGGCCGAGATCAAGGCCATTACCCGTCGACTCGAGGATGGCAGCTCGGTGTGGGACGGTATTGTCTGGGATATCAGCGAGAGCAAGCGTATCGAACTGGAGCTGGCCAGTTCACGCGAACAACTGCGCGAGTTGTCCGCGCATCTGGAAAGTGTGAGGGAAGAGGAAAAGGCGCGGATCGCTCGCGAAGTTCATGATGAATTGGGCCAGATGTTGACGGTATTGAAGCTCGAAACGTCCATGTGCGAACTGGCCTACGCCCAGTTGGACCCGGGTCTGAACGAACGCCTCAATAGCATGAAGCGCCTGATTGCCCAGTTGTTCCAATTGGTGCGTGATGTCGCGACGGCGCTGCGTCCACCGATTCTCGATGCAGGGATTGCCTCGGCCATCGAATGGCAGGCGCGGCGCTTCGAGGCGCGCACACAGATCCCGTGCCTGGTGCAAGTGCCGGAGAGTCTGCCAGTGCTCAGTGATGCCAAGGCTATCGGCCTGTTCCGAATCCTTCAGGAGGCACTGACCAATGTCATGCGACACGCTCAGGCGCATACTGTCGAATTGACACTGACTCTGGAAGGCGACGAGTTGTGTCTTACGATCAGCGATGATGGCGTAGGATTTATCGCCGCCACTGGTCGGCCAACATCCTTTGGTTTGGTCGGCATGCGCGAGCGGGTGCTGATCATGGGCGGGCAGTTGTTGCTGGAGAGTGAGCCGGGGGAGGGCACGACGTTAAGTGTGCGCGTACCGGTGGATAAAGCCTGATCTGGAGAAGAAAGTGATCCGTGTACTGGTAGCCGAAGACCACACCATCGTTCGCGAAGGCATTAAACAGTTGATTGGCCTGGCCAAGGATCTGCAGGTGGTGGGGGAGGCGAGCAATGGCGAGCAATTGCTCGAGACCTTGCGCCATGTCCCGTGTGAAGTGGTGCTGCTGGACATCTCCATGCCCGGGGTCAATGGCCTGGAGGCGATTCCGCGGATCCGCGCGCTGAACAATCCGCCGGCTATCCTGGTGTTGTCGATGCACGACGAAGCGCAAATGGCGGCACGGGCCTTGAAAGTTGGCGCGGCGGGTTATGCCACCAAGGACAGCGACCCGGCGCTATTGCTGACGGCGATCCGTAAAGTTGCCTCCGGCGGGCGCTACATCGACCCGGAACTGGCCGACCGCATGGTCTTCGAAGTCGGTCTGACCGATTCGCGGCCTTTGCATTCGCTGCTCTCGGAGCGTGAGTTCTCGGTGTTCGAACGCTTGGCCCAGGGCGCCAACGTCAATGACATCGCCCAGCAACTGGCCCTGAGCAACAAGACCATCAGCACCCACAAGGCGCGGCTGATGCAAAAACTCAACATCACCTCCCTGGCCGAATTGGTGAAGTACGCGATGGAGCATAAGCTCCTCTAAGGCCTACGCATCCCGCCCTGTAGGAGCGAGCATGCTCGCGATGCGGTGTGTCAGATCTCAATGTGCAAGCCCGCGCTACGCAATCGCGAGCAAGCTCGCTCCTACAGGGTATATGCGGTGTTCATATCCATTTGCGACACGCCCGCGCACCGCTTTTGCCCTTGCTTGCGGTTTGCCGCTTGAAGCTCACAACTGCGGATGCCAATGCGCGCCATCCTTGTAGGGCAATCCCTACCCTCGACCTTCCGTCCTGCTGAGGCGATTCTCTCCTGCGCCCCGATTTGCGTGCTCCAAAGCGTCCACTAGGCTTAGTCCACAGCAGTCATCAATAACAAAGGTGCGGGTATGAGCCAGGTTGATTCAAGCGCAGGGGCCAGTGACATTCTGGTCAGCTTTCGTGGAGTGCAGAAGAGCTACGACGGCGAGAACCTGATCGTCAAAGACCTCAACCTGGACATTCGCAAAGGCGAGTTCCTCACCTTGCTCGGGCCCTCGGGCTCGGGCAAGACCACCAGCCTGATGATGCTCGCCGGTTTCGAAACCCCGACCGCCGGTGAAATCCTTCTGGCGGGGCGCTCTATCAACAACGTGCCGCCGCACAAACGTGACATCGGTATGGTGTTCCAGAACTACGCGCTGTTCCCGCACATGACCGTGTCGGAGAACCTCGCGTTCCCGTTGACCGTGCGTGGCCTGAACAAAAGTGATGTCAGCGAACGGGTCAAACGTGTCCTGAGCATGGTGCAATTGGATACCTTCGCCCAACGCTACCCGGCGCAACTGTCCGGTGGACAGCAACAGCGTGTAGCCCTGGCTCGCGCCTTGGTATTCGAACCGCAACTGGTGCTGATGGACGAACCGCTCGGCGCATTGGACAAGCAACTGCGTGAACACATGCAGATGGAGATCAAGCACCTGCACGAGCGCCTCGGCGTAACCGTGGTCTACGTGACCCACGACCAGGGCGAAGCCCTGACCATGTCCGACCGCGTGGCGGTGTTCCACCAGGGCGAAATCCAGCAGATCGCCCCACCGCGCCACCTTTATGAAGAACCGAAAAACACCTTCGTCGCTAACTTTATCGGCGAGAACAACCGTCTCAATGGCCGTTTGCACAGCCAGACCGGCGACCGCTGCGTCGTCGAGTTAGGTCGTGGTGAAAAGGTTGAAGCCCTGGCGGTCAATGTCGGCAAGACCGGCGAACCCGTCACGCTGTCGATTCGTCCGGAGCGCGTGAGCCTCAATGGTTCGAGCGAGTCCTGCGTCAACCGCTTCTCAGGGAGGGTGGCGGAATTCATCTATCTGGGCGACCACGTCCGAGTTCGCCTGGAAGTCTGCGGCAAGACTGACTTCTTCGTGAAACAACCGATTGCCGAGCTCGATCCGCAGCTCGCCGTCGGTGACGTGGTACCGCTTGGCTGGCAGGTCGAACACGTTCGCGCGCTCGACCCTCTTTTAGAGGCGAATTAATCGCCCCCCTGCTTCAACCAACCCTGCACATGGAGAAAACAATAAATGTTGAGATCCCTGAAATTCACCGCCCTGGTCATGGGCATGATCGGTGCGGCACACGCGATGGCGGCGGGCCCGGACCTGACCGTCGTCTCCTTTGGCGGGGCGAACAAGGCGGCGCAAGTCAAAGCCTTCTACGCGCCGTGGGAAGCGGCGGGTAACGGCAAGATCGTAGCGGGCGAGTACAACGGTGAAATGGCCAAGGTCAAGGCCATGGTCGACACCAAGAGCGTGTCCTGGGACCTGGTGGAAGTTGAATCGCCGGAGCTGTCCCGTGGTTGCGACGAAGACATGTTCGAGCAGCTCGACCCTGCGCTATTCGGCAAGACCGAAGACTACGTCAAGGGCGCCATCCAGCCTTGCGGCGTGGGCTTCTTCGTGTGGTCCACCGTGTTGGCCTACAACGCCGACAAACTGAAAACCGCACCAACCAGTTGGGCGGACTTCTGGGACACCAAGCAATTCCCGGGCAAGCGCGGCCTGCGTAAAGGCGCCAAGTACACCCTGGAATTCGCCCTGATGGCCGACGGCGTTGCGCCAAAAGACGTCTACAAAGTGCTGGCCGGCAAAGATGGCCAGGACCGCGCATTCAAAAAGCTCGATGAACTCAAGCCAAACATCCAGTGGTGGGAAGCGGGCGCACAACCGCCGCAATACCTGGCCTCTGGTGACGTGGTCATGAGCTCGGCCTACAACGGTCGTATCGCTGCGGTGCAGAAAGAAAGCAACCTGAAGGTCGTGTGGAACGGCGGCATCTATGACTTTGACGCATGGGCCATTCCACGTGGGCTGGACAAGGCGCGTGCCGAAGCGGCGAAGAAATTCATCGCCTTCTCGGTGCAGCCGCAACAGCAGAAGACCTACTCGGAAAACATCGCCTACGGCCCGGCCAACACCCAGGCTGTGCCGCTGTTGAACAAGGATGTCCTGAAAGACATGCCGACCACCCCGGAAAACATCGCCAACCAGGTGCAGATCGATGTCAGCTTCTGGGCTGACAACGGCGAGCAACTGGAACAGCGCTTCAACGCCTGGGCTGCCAAATAAGCAACACCTTGCCGGGGTGGGCTAACCACTCACCCCTGTAGGAGCGAGCTTGCTCGCGATAGCGGTCTGCCAGTCGCCATTGCTGTTGAATTCGCCGACACAATCGCGGGCAAGCCCGCTCCTACCGTTCGTTTGAATTAGAACAATAGATTTCCGGAGTACGCCATGGCTATCGCCGTTCCCGCGAACGCGGGCACTGACCCCACTTTGAAGCAGCGGCTCAAGCACGCCGAGCGTGTCAACCGCTGGAAAGCCCAGGCGTTGATTGCGCCGCTGGTGCTGTTTCTGTTGCTGGTGTTCCTGGTGCCGATCGTGGCGCTGCTCTACAAAAGCGTTGGCAACCCTGAAGTGGTCGGCGGCATGCCGCGCACGGTCGAGGCCATTGCCAGTTGGGACGGCCGCGGCCTGCCCGCAGAACCTGTGTACAAAGCGGCCGCCGAAGACCTCGCCGAAGCCCGCAAGAATCAGACCCTGGGTGACTTGTCCAAGCGCCTGAACATGGAATTGGCCGGCTATCGCAGCCTGCTGACCAAAACCGCCCGTGCCTTGCCATTCGCCGATGTGCCGGCTTCTTATAAAGATGCGCTGGAAGGCCTCGATGAGCGCTGGGGCGATCCGGCCTATTGGCAAGCGGTGCGCCGCAACACCAGCAGCATCACGCCATACTACCTGCTGGCTGCGGTCGATCATCGCATCGATGACCTTGGAGAGGTGGCACCGGCGACCCCCGATCAAGCGATCTATCTCGATATTTTCGCCCGTACGTTCTGGATGGGCCTGATCATCACTGCGCTCTGCCTGGTGCTGGCGTATCCATTGGCCTATCTGCTGGCAAACCTGCCAGCGCGCCAGAGCAACCTGTTGATGATTCTGGTGCTGTTGCCGTTCTGGACGTCGATCCTGGTGCGGGTTGCCGCCTGGATCGTTTTGCTGCAGTCGGGCGGCCTGATCAACAGCGCGCTGATGGCCATGGGCATCATTGATAAACCGCTGGAGCTGGTATTCAACCGCACCGGGGTCTACATCTCCATGGTGCACATCCTCCTGCCATTCATGATTCTGCCCATCTACAGCGTGATGAAGGGCATTTCGCCGACTTACATGCGCGCAGCGATTTCCCTCGGCTGCCATCCGTTCGCGAGTTTCTGGCGGGTGTACTTCCCGCAAACCTATGCCGGTGTCGGGGCTGGTTGCCTGCTGGTATTCATCCTTGCCATTGGCTACTACATCACCCCGGCACTGCTGGGCAGCCCGAACGATCAGATGGTCAGCTACTTCGTCGCCTTCTACACCAACACCAGCATCAACTGGGGTATGGCGACCGCACTCGGTGGGCTGCTGCTGTTGGCAACCGTCGTGCTTTATCTGATTTACAGCTGGCTGGTGGGCGCCAGTCGCCTGCGTCTGAGCTAAGGGGAGATTGAAATGCTGAGTCCTTATATGTCGCCCATCGAGCGGGTGTGGTTCTACAGTTTGCGGATTCTGTGCGGCCTGATCCTGTTGTTCCTGGTGCTGCCGGTGCTGGTGATCATCCCGTTGTCGTTCAACTCCGGCAGCTTCCTGGTGTATCCGCTGCAGGGCTTCTCGTTGCAGTGGTACCACGATTTCTTCGCCTCGGCGGAATGGATGCGCGCGCTGAAGAACAGCATCATCGTCGCCCCGGCGGCTACGGCACTGGCGATGGTTTTCGGCACGCTGGCGGCGATTGGTCTGACGCGCGGGGACTTCCCGGGCAAATCCCTGGTAATGGCGCTGGTGATTTCGCCGATGGTGGTGCCGGTGGTCATCATCGGTGTAGCGAGTTATCTGTTTTTCGCGCCACTGGGCCTGGGCAACAGCTTCTTCTCGCTGATCGTGGTGCATGCGGTGCTGGGAGTACCGTTCGTGATCATTACCGTGTCAGCGACCTTGCAGGGCTTCAACCACAACCTGGTGCGCGCCGCTGCCAGCCTCGGGGCTTCGCCGCTGACGACGTTCCGCCGGGTGACGTTGCCGCTGATTGCGCCGGGCGTGATCTCGGGGGCGCTGTTTGCCTTCGCTACCTCGTTCGATGAAGTGGTGGTGACGCTTTTCCTCGCCGGTCCTGAGCAAGCGACCCTGCCACGGCAGATGTTCAGCGGCATTCGCGAAAACCTCAGCCCGACCATCGCCGCCGCCGCAACGCTGCTGATCGCTTTCTCGGTGATCCTGCTGCTGACCCTGGAATGGCTGCGTGGCCGTAGCGAGAAACTGCGGACCGCGCAGGTGTAAATGCCGTCCCCTGTCTCCCATTCACAACCTGAATGGGAGACAACCCCAATTCCCCAGCTACTATTGTGCCCAGCTCCCCTAGCTATAAGAGGCTGCGCACGATGAGTCTTTCCTCGTTCAAAATCGCTCACAAACTGATCACGGGCGCCGCTGCCATCGAGCAGTTGTCCGCCGAACTCAACCGTCTGGACATCGACAACCCGCTGATCGTCACGGATGCGGCGTTGGTCAAGTCCGGCACGGTTGCCCTGGCGCTGGCACAGCTGGGTGATCGTACTTACGAGATTTTTGACCGTGTGCTGCCCGATCCGGAAATCGCCATCGTCGAAGACTGCATGCGGGTTTACCGCGAAGGCGGACATGACGGCCTGATCGGCCTCGGGGGTGGCAGTGCCATCGACATCGCCAAATGTGTCGCGGCGTACGCCGGTTATCACGGCGCATTGGAAGATCTGTTCGGCATCGACCAGGTGCCGCGCAAGGGGCCACCGCTGATCGCGATCCCAACCACCGCCGGCACCGGCTCTGAAGTGACCAACGTGGCGATCCTCTCCGACAAGGCCGCGCAGCTGAAAAAAGGCATCGTCAGTGACTATCTGTTGCCCGACGTGGCGCTGGTCAGCCCGCAAATGACCCTGACCTGCCCGCGCAGCGTGACCGCCGCCAGTGGCGTTGATGCGCTGGTGCACGCCATCGAGGCCTATCTGTCGATCAACGCCTCGGCGATTACCGATGCGCTGGCCATCGGTGCGATCAAGCTGATCGCCAAGGCGCTGCCCAAGGCCTATGCCAACCCATCCAACCTGCAAGCGCGCGAAGACATGGCCACCGCCAGCTTGATGGCCGGCATGGCCTTCGGCAATGCCGGTGTTGGGGCGGTGCATGCGTTGGCGTATCCGCTGGGTGGGCGTTTCAACATCGCCCACGGTGTCAGCAACGCCTTGTTGCTGCCCTATGTCATGACCTGGAACAAGATGGCCTGTGTCGAGCGCATGCAGGATATTGCCGAAGCCATGGGGGTGAAAACCGCTCACCTGAGTGCCCACGAAGCGGCCGACAAAGCCGTCGAGGCGATGACCGAGTTATGCGCGGCAGTGGAAATTCCGCCAGGTTTGCGCAGTTTCGGGGTCCCAGAGGATGCCATTCCCGCCATGGCGGCGGAAGCCGCAGGTATCGAGCGCTTGATGCGCAACAATCCGCGCAAGTTGAGCGCCATTGATATCGAGAAGATCTATCGCTCGGCCTACTGATCATCGCGCTCACGGTGCGCACGCCAAAGCATGAGGTATACAATGCGCGCCATCGTGATTTAGCTCAGAAAAGGTGCGTCATGCAGCCCTTCGTAATTGCTCCGTCGATTCTCTCCGCCGACTTCGCCCGTCTGGGCGAGGAAGTGGACAATGTCCTGGCCGCCGGCGCCGACTTCGTACACTTCGATGTCATGGACAACCATTACGTACCGAACCTGACCATCGGCCCGATGGTCTGCGCTGCGCTGCGCAAGTATGGCGTGACCGCGCCGATCGACGCGCACCTGATGGTCAGCCCGGTGGACCGCATCGTCGGTGACTTTATCGAAGCGGGCGCGACGTACATCACCTTCCACCCCGAAGCCACTCAGCACATCGACCGTTCCCTGCAACTGATCCGCGAAGGCGGCTGCAAGTCGGGCCTGGTGTTCAACCCGGCGACTCCGCTGGACGTGCTCAAGTACGTGATGGACAAGGTCGACATGATTCTGCTGATGAGCGTAAACCCGGGCTTTGGCGGGCAGAAATTCATCCCGGGCACCCTCGACAAGCTGCGTGAAGCCCGCGCGCTGATCGATGCGTCCGGTCGCGATATCCGCCTGGAAATCGATGGCGGCGTGAACGTCAACAACATCCGTGAAATCGCCGCCGCTGGCGCCGACACCTTCGTGGCGGGCTCGGCGATCTTTAATGCGCCGAACTATCAGGAAGTGATCGAGAAGATGCGCGCCGAACTGGCGCTGACTCGCCCATGAGTGGCTTCGAGCAGCTGTTCCCCGGCCGCCTGCCGCGTCTGGTGATGTTCGATCTGGATGGCACTCTGATCGATTCCGTCCCTGACCTCGCGGCGGCGGTGGACAACATGCTGCTCAAGCTCGGGCGCCCACCGGCCGGTATCGATGCGGTGCGCCAGTGGGTTGGCAATGGCGTACACATGCTGGTGCGTCGCGCCCTGGCCAATCACATCGATGCCGAGGGTGTCGATGAGGTCGAGGCCGAGCATGCCCTGCAGTTATTCAACGGTTTCTATGAGGATGGCCACGAGCTGACAGTGGTTTACCCCGGTGTGCGTGACACCCTCAAGTGGTTGAGCAAGCAAGGCGTGGAAATGGCCCTGATCACCAACAAGCCGGAGCGCTTCGTCGCGCCGCTGCTGGATCAGATGAAAATCGGCCGTTATTTCAAGTGGATCATCGGTGGCGATACCCTGCCGCAGAAGAAACCCGACCCGGCTGCGCTGTTTTTCGTGATGAAAATGGCCAACGTCCCGGCGTCGCAATCGTTGTTTGTCGGCGATTCGCGCAGCGATGTGCTGGCGGCGAAGGCGGCGGGGGTCAAGTGCGTGGCCTTGAGCTATGGCTACAACCACGGTCGCCCGATTGCCGAAGAGTCGCCAGCACTGGTCATTGACGATCTGCGCACGTTAATTCCCGGTTGCCTGGATCCGGCTGCTGAGATAACGTTGGGCGACGCTGTTCAATCCCCTTCTGGAAACGCCATCGTGGTGGTCACTCGCAAACTCTGGATGAAAGTTATCAAGGCCCTGGCCCGCTGGCGTTGGCGCGCCTGACTTTTTCCTGGCCGGTATGTCCGGCGCGTTTGCATACCTGACTGTTCGCACCTCAAGCCACGAGGCTACACCATGATCCGCGAAGAATTCCTGCGCTTGGCCGCTGCCGGCTACAACCGCATTCCGCTTGCCTGCGAAACCCTGGCCGACTTCGACACGCCGCTGTCGATCTACTTGAAACTGGCCGACGAACCTAATTCCTACCTGCTCGAATCGGTGCAAGGCGGTGAGAAGTGGGGCCGATACTCGATCATCGGCCTGCCATGCCGTACCGTGTTGCGGGTACACGATCATCACGTCAGCGTGACCCATGACGGTGTCGAGATCGAAAGCCATGACGTGGAAGACCCGCTGGCGTTCGTCGAAACCTTCAAGGCCCGTTACAACGTCCCGACCATTCCGGGGCTGCCGCGCTTCAATGGCGGACTGGTGGGCTACTTCGGTTACGACTGCGTGCGTTACGTGGAAAAACGTCTCGGAAAATGCCCCAACCCGGACCCGCTGGGCGTGCCGGATATTCTGCTGATGGTCTCCGATGCCGTGGTGGTGTTCGACAACCTCGCCGGCAAGATGCACGCAATCGTCCTGGCCGATCCGGCGCAGGAAGACGCCTTCGAGCAAGGGCGCGTGCGCCTGGAAGCGTTGCTGGAAAAACTGCGTCAGCCGATCACCCCGCGCCGGGGCCTGGATTTCAGTCAGCAGCAAGCCGCTGATCCTGTATTCCGCTCCAGTTTCACCCAGCACGATTACGAAAAAGCCGTCGACACCATCAAGGAATACATCCTCGCCGGTGACTGCATGCAGGTCGTGCCGTCCCAGCGCATGTCGATCGACTTCAAGGCTGCGCCTATCGATCTGTACCGGGCGCTGCGTTGCTTCAACCCGACGCCTTATATGTACTTCTTCAACTTCGGCGACTTCCACGTCGTCGGCAGCTCGCCGGAAGTGCTGGTGCGGGTCGAGGACAACCTGATCACGGTGCGCCCGATCGCCGGTACTCGGCCGCGCGGCGCCACTGAAGAGGCGGATCTGGCCCTGGAAAAGGACCTGCTGTCCGACGACAAGGAAATCGCCGAACACCTGATGCTGATCGATCTGGGGCGCAATGACACCGGTCGCGTGTCGGAAGTCGGCTCGGTAAAACTCACGGAAAAGATGGTCATCGAACGTTACTCAAACGTCATGCACATCGTTTCCAACGTCACTGGCCAGTTGAAGGCCGGGTTGACGGCGATGGACGCATTGCGCGCCATCCTGCCGGCGGGCACCTTGTCCGGTGCACCGAAGATTCGCGCAATGGAGATCATCGACGAGCTGGAGCCGGTCAAACGGGGCGTCTACGGCGGCGCGGTCGGCTATTTCGCCTGGAACGGCAACATGGACACCGCGATCGCCATTCGGACCGCGGTGATCAAGGACGGCGAACTGCACGTGCAGGCCGGGGGCGGCATCGTCGCCGACTCGGTGCCGGTGCTGGAGTGGGAAGAAACCCTGAACAAGCGTCGGGCGATGTTCCGTGCAGTCGCCCTGGCTGAGCAAACCCCGCAAAGCTGACCGATGAGCGCGACCCGCATGCCATGCCGCTCTGGTTGACGGAGTGCTGGACGCTGCGGGTCACTCCTTCGAAGGCAGCCTTTAAAGTCAGTGAATTCAAGAGGTTTTCCAGCCATGTTGCTGATGATCGATAACTACGACTCTTTTACTTACAACGTTGTGCAATACCTCGGCGAGCTCGGTGCCGAGGTCAAGGTCGTGCGCAACGATGAGCTCACCATCGCCGAAATCGAAGCCCTGAAACCTGAGCGGATCGTGGTTTCCCCTGGTCCCTGCACGCCGACGGAAGCGGGCGTTTCTATCGACGTGATCAAGCATTTTGGCGGTAAATTGCCGATTCTTGGCGTCTGCCTGGGCCACCAATCCATCGGCCAGGCATTCGGTGGTGACGTGGTCCGCGCCCGTCAGGTGATGCACGGCAAGACCAGCCCGGTGTTCCACGAAGACAAGGGCGTGTTCGAAGGGTTGAATCATCCTCTGACAGTTACTCGCTACCACTCCTTGATCGTCAAGCGCGAAACTCTGCCTGACTGTTTGGAGTTGACCGCCTGGACCCAGCTGGAAGATGGTTCGATCGACGAGATCATGGGCCTGCGTCACAAGACACTGAACATCGAGGGCGTGCAGTTTCACCCTGAGTCGATCCTGACCGAACAAGGGCACGAACTGTTTGCCAACTTTCTTAAACAAACCGGCGGCACGCGCTAAGGACTTTCAATGAACATCAAGACTGCCCTGAGCCGTATCGTCGATCACCTCGACCTCAGCACCGAAGAGATGCGCGATGTAATGCGCGAAATCATGACCGGGCAATGCACGGATGCGCAGATCGGCGCGTTCATGATGGCCATGCGCATGAAGAGTGAAAGCATCGACGAAATCGTGGGTGCCGTGTCGGTCATGCGCGAGCTGGCGGACAAAGTCGAACTCAACACCCTTGATGGCGTAGTCGATGTGGTGGGCACCGGTGGTGACGGCGCCAATATTTTCAACGTGTCGACCGCATCTGCGTTCGTGGTGTCGGCCGCCGGCTGCGCCGTGGCCAAGCATGGCAATCGCGCGGTGTCGGGCAAGAGCGGCAGTGCCGACTTGCTGGAGGCGGCCGGTATCTACTTGAACCTGACTCCGGTGCAAGTGGCGCGCTGCATCGATAACGTCGGCATCGGCTTCATGTTTGCGCAGACGCACCACAGCGCGATGAAGCATGCTGCCGGCCCGCGCAAGGAGTTGGGCCTGCGTACCCTGTTCAACATGCTCGGCCCGCTTACGAATCCGGCCGGCGTCAAGCATCAGGTGGTAGGTGTTTTCACCCAGGCCTTGTGCCGGCCTCTGGCCGAAGTATTGCAGCGCCTGGGCAGCAAACACGTGCTGGTGGTGCACTCCAAGGACGGTCTGGATGAATTCAGCCTGGCCGCGCCGACATTTGTGGCTGAACTGAAAAACGACCAGATCACCGAGTATTGGGTCGAGCCCGAAGACCTGGGCATGAAGAGCCAGAGCCTGCATGGGTTGGCGGTGGAAAGCCCGGCAGCCTCCTACGAGCTGATTCGCGATGCCCTGGGCAAGCGCAAAACTGAAAACGGTCAGAAAGCTGCCGAAATGATCATGCTCAATGCGGGTGCTGCGCTGTACGCCGCCGATCACGCCAGCAGTCTGAAAGAGGGCGTTGCCCTGGCGCATGACGCGCTGCACACCGGTCTCGCTCGAGAAAAACTGGAGGAGTTGGGTGCGTTTACGGCGGTATTCAAAGTGGAGAATGAGGGATGAGTGTACCCACGGTTCTGGAAAAAATTCTGGCGCGCAAGGTCGAGGAAGTCGCTGAGCGTAATGCTCGTGTGAGCCTCGCGGAGCTGGAAACGCTGGCCAAGGCGGCCGACGCCCCGCGAGGCTTTGCCCAGGCATTGATCGCACAGGCCAAGTCGAAACAGCCGGCGGTGATTGCCGAAATCAAGAAAGCGTCGCCAAGTAAAGGCGTGATCCGCGAGCACTTTGTGCCTGAGGAAATCGCCAGGAGCTATGAGAAGGGCGGCGCGACCTGCCTTTCCGTGCTCACTGACGTCGACTACTTCCAGGGCGCCGATGTTTACCTGCAACAGGCACGTGCCGCCTGCAAGCTGCCAGTAATCCGCAAGGACTTCATGATCGATCCCTACCAGATCGTCGAGGCGCGGGCATTAGGCGCTGACTGTGTGCTGTTGATCGTCTCCGCGCTGGATGACGTGAAAATGGCCGAACTGGCAGCGGTGGCCAAGAGCGTTGGCCTCGATGTGCTGGTGGAAGTTCATGATGGCGACGAACTGGAGCGGGCATTGAACACCCTCGACACGCCGTTGGTGGGTGTGAACAACCGTAATCTGCACACCTTCGAGGTCAGCCTGGAAACCACACTGGACCTGTTGCCGCGAATCCCGCGCGATCGCCTGGTGATCACTGAAAGCGGCATTCTCAATCGGGCGGATGTGGAGCTGATGGAAATCAGCGACGTATACGCCTTTCTGGTGGGCGAAGCGTTCATGCGCGCCGAGCAACCGGGCATGGAGTTGCAGCGCCTGTTCTTCCCGGAACGTGGTGTTCCGGTGAGTGGTTCCACGCTCGACTGATCGAGTCGACCCCATCGCGGGCTTGCCCGCGATGAGGCCTTCAAATCCCCCAAAGAACTGAAGCCTGCCGGAGCCACCCATGTCGCGAGCCCTGTCCCTGACCATCGAAGCCGGCCTGCAAGCCGAACAGGACCTGCTCGCCTCGGTCTGCGCCGGCGCTTCAGAGTTCGGCCTGCTGTTCTGGCAACCCAGCGACCGGGCATTGGTCATGCCGCGCCGCCTGAATCGTCTGCCCGATTTCGATCATGCCTGCGAAGTCAGTGCCGCTGCCGGCTGGCCTGTGCTGCTGCGCGAAACCGGTGGTGAGCCGGTTCCCCAATCGGCGTCCACCCTCAATATCGCCCTCGTCTACGCACCACCGCGCAGCGAAGGGGATTTGAACCGAATCGAGTCCGGCTACCTGCGCCTGTGTAATCCGATCTGTGAATTGCTCGACGAACTGGGTGGCGCGTCGTCACTTGGGGAAATCGACGGTGCATTTTGCGACGGCCGCTTCAACGTCAACCTGGACGGACGCAAGATGGTCGGCACCGCCCAGCGCTGGCGCCAGAGTCAGGGTGGACAGCGTCCGGTGGGGCTGGTGCACGGGGCGATGCTGCTGGATGACGAGCGTGAATCGATGGTCACGGCCGTCAATCGCTTCAACGAGGCCTGTGGCCTGGAGCAACGCGTCCGTGCGCAGAGCCACATCGCTCTGCACGAGAAATTCACGGCGCCGGATGCGCTGACACGTCTGGACGAACTCTATCGGCAACTGCTGGGAGAGATGTTCGGCGGTTGAGTTTTGGGCTTATCGAGTCCCGAACACCACCATGGTCTTGCCTTTGACGTTCACCAGGTTGCGCTCTTCCAGATCCTTGAGCACACGCCCGACCATTTCCCGAGAGCACCCGACAATCCGCCCGATCTCCTGACGCGTAACCTTGATCTGCATGCCATCGGGGTGAGTCATGGCGTCGGGCTGTTTGCACAGTTCCAACAGGCAGCGGGCAACACGGCCGGTCACGTCGAAGAAGGCCAGGTCGCCGACCTTGCGTGTGGTGTTACGCAGGCGTTGTGCGATTTGTCCGCTAAGCGCGTAAAGAATGTCGGGGTCTTGATGGGAGAGCTCGCGAAATTTCGTGTAGCTGATTTCCGCGACCTCGCACTCGACTTTCGCGCGAACCCAGGCACTGCGTTCCTGTTCCTGGCCGGCTTGCTCAAACAGGCCCAACTCACCAAAAAAGTCCCCGGTGTTGAGGTAGGCGATGATCATTTCGCGGCCGTCGTCATCCTCGATCAGGATGGTGACCGAGCCCCTAATGATGTAGAACAGCGTTTCTGAGCGGTCGCCTGCACAAATGATATTGCTCTTGGCGGCATGACGCCGACGCTGGCAATGCATCAACAACTTGTCGAGGTTCTTGATTTTGGGGGTTGGGGCAATAGCAACCATGGTTGTATCTCGAAAAGACTGCACGGTGTGTTTGGTTTTTTTATGAGGCGCTGAGGTTGCTGCAGAGCTGGCTAAGCGCCAGCTATTTGGCGTCAGCTTAACAGACACTCCCTGCTATATTCGAGAATTTACCTACAAAGCGACCGGTTATGTCCTAGGAAGGCGGGCGCTGTCAATCCTGGGCCCTGTGCTAAGCTGGCGACCCTTTTTTAGACAGTGGAGTCTTGGCGATGAAGGCACGCATTCAATGGGCTGGCGAAGCCATGTTCCTCGGCGAGTCCGGTAGCGGTCATGTCGTGGTCATGGACGGTCCGCCCGATGCCGGTGGTCGTAACCTGGGCGTGCGGCCGATGGAAATGCTCCTGCTGGGTGTAGGTGGGTGCAGCAATTTCGATGTGGTCAGCATCCTCAAGAAGTCCCGCCAGGCCGTTGAAAGCTGCGAAGCCTTCCTCGAGGCCGAGCGTGCGAGCGAGGATCCAAAGGTCTTCACCAAGATTCACATGCACTTTGTGGTCAAGGGCCGCGGGCTGAAAGAAGCCCAGGTCAAACGCGCCATTGAGCTGTCTGCCGAGAAGTATTGCTCGGCGTCCATCATGCTCGGCGCCGCCGGCGTTGCGATTACCCACGACTACGAAATCGTCGAGTTGGGTTGAATCGACATTCAACTATCATAAAAGCAGTGCAGACTCTGGCGATCCATGGCTGACGTCTGCATAATGCGCCACTTTTTTCAGGGTGGTGGCCCGTCAGCCGACAGGCCGCTTACCCGATCAGACAACCAAAATCGCCATCGCGAAGAGGTGTTAACCGTCCTACGCAGGTGCGTCGTTCGCATCTGACGGGCATGCTTGATCACGCGGCCGGGCCGCAATACATAGAGAGTTTTTAACGGTGAAAAGCAAACTCAAGCTCCACGGGTTCAATAACCTGACAAAGACCTTGAGCTTCAACATCTATGACATCTGCTACGCGGAAACCCCGCAAGACCAGCAGGCCTACGTCGAGTACATCAATGAAGAGTACAACGCGAAACGTCTGACGCAGATCCTCACGGAAGTTGTCGATATCATTGGTGCCAACATCCTGAACATCGCCAGTCAGGACTACGAACCGCAGGGCGCCAGCGTTACGATCCTGATCTCTGAAGAACCGGTGACCCCGACCGAGAGCCAGATCGAAGAGTCCCCGGGCCCGTTGCCGGAAATCATCCTGGCCCACCTCGACAAGAGCCACATCACGGTGCACACCTACCCGGAAATCCATCCGGATGACGGTATCGCTACCTTCCGTGTCGATATCGACGTGTCGACCTGTGGCGTCATTTCACCGCTCAAGGCGCTCAACTTCCTGATTCACCAGTTCGATTCGGACATCGTGACCGTGGATTATCGCGTACGCGGTTTCACCCGTGATGTCGAAGGCAAGAAGCACTTCATCGATCACGAGATCAACTCGATCCAGAACTACCTGTCCGACGACACGCGCGACGCGTATCAGATGACCGACGTGAACGTGTATCAGGAAAACCTGTTCCACACCAAAATGCTGCTGAAGAACTTCGAACTGGATAACTACCTGTTCGGCGACGCCACCGGTAGCCTGTCCCCTGAGCAGCGCGCCCAGGTGACCGAACGTGTGAAGCACGAAATGCTCGAAATCTTCTACGCGCGCAACATGCCGAACTAAGAACTTCGAACACAAAAAAGGCGACTCCCTCACGGCAGTCGCCTTTTTCATGCCTGGGTCACGGCTCGCTCCTGTAGGAGCGAGCTTGTCGAAGCGTCGAACCGTCGCGATAAGGCCCGCCCAGTCAACCTAAACCTCAAATCCGATAAGTACTCTTGGTCATCACCTTGGCCAACAAACTCATCCCGAACTTCACCGGCGCCGGAAAACGGAAACCACCCGCTTCCAGAGCACTCTCGGCATGATGCTCCTCATCGATACGCATCTGCTTGAGAATCGCCCGGGACTTCTCATCTTCTGCCGGCAACTGTTCCAGGTGCTCGTTCAAATGCTTGCATACCTGATGTTCGGTGGCGGCAACGAAACCCAGGCTGACTTTGTCGCTGATCAGCCCGGCCACCGCACCAATCCCGAACGACATGCCATAGAACAGTGGATTGAGAATACTGGTATGGCTGCCCAACTGATGAATGCGTTGTTCGCACCACACCAGATGGTCGATTTCTTCCTCGGCAGCATGCTCCATGGCAGCGCGAACCTGCGGCAGCTTGGCCGTCAGCGCTTGCCCCTGGTATAGCGCCTGTGCGCACACTTCGCCGGTATGGTTGATACGCATCAGGCCGGCGACATGCCGGGTGTCTTCGTCGCTCATTTGCGCTTCCGGCTGCACGATGGCGGGCGACGGACGGTACGGCTGGCCGCTGAAAGGCAGCAGGGTACGCATGGCGGCATCGGCTTGCAGCAGTAGACGATCAATGGGCGAGTAGTGACGTTGGGTAGTCATGCTGACCTCCGGGAAGAATCTCGGCCGCCAGTTTAACCCAATCGGCCGGGGAAGGTTTGCGCTGGGTCATTGCACGACGGTTTCGTCTGTATCTGTAGGAGCCAGCTTGCTGGCGATGGTGGTTCAGGCGACGCGGGCTGTCTGGCATCCCGAATATCGTTCACGACCATCGCCAGCAAGCTGGCTCCTACAGACAGGCGAGGAGCAATCAGCCCGGCGGCCAGTTCATCTGGCGTTGACCCAGGACGTGCATGTGAATGTGGTAGACGGTCTGCCCACCCAATTCGTTGCAGTTCATCACTACGCGGAAACCCTCTTCACAGCCCAGCTCCAGCGCCAGGCGCTGGGCAGTGAACAGAATATGCCCGGCCAGTGCCTTGTCGTCCTCGGTGAGGTCGTTGAGGGTGCGCACGGGTTTCTTCGGGATCACCAGAAAATGTACCGGCGCTTGTGGGGCGATATCGTGGAAGGCCAGTACCTGGTCGTCCTCGTAGATAATCTTCGCCGGGATTTCCCGGTTGATGATCTTGGTGAACAGAGTATCCACAGCTGTTTTCTCCGTTGTTTGGGCTGGCCTGAGTGTACCCATGGGGATTGTTCGAGCCCAGCCTTTTGCCTTGCGGCCGTCAGCGTGGGCAGTAAGCCTTGTTGACCATGCCAGTGATTGTCCGATTCAACCAGCGCGTCCCGAGCCGCGACAGACAGGCGACCCAGCGGTTGCGGCGACCGGGAATAATGATGGCGCGGTTTTTTTCCAGGGCGCGCACGGTGTAGAGAGCGACCTCCTCGGGGCTCATCAGCAGATTGCTGTTGGCCAATTTGTCGGTGTCCATCTGTGCTGTGCGGTAGAACGCGGTGCGGGTGGGGCCCGGACAGAGCACCGAAACCTTGACTGCGCACTTCTTCAGCTCGACGCGCAGCCCTTCGGAGAAATGCAGCACGTAGGCCTTGCTGGCGTAATAGGTGCTCATCCAGGGACCGGGATGGAAAGCTGCGAGCGATGCGACGTTGAGGATCTGTCCGCCCCCATGCAGCGCCATGCTGTTGCCGATGGCGTGGCAAAGGCGGGTGAGGGCGAGAATGTTCACTTCGATCAGGTCCTGCTCGGTCATCCAGTCTTGCGCGAGGAATGGGCCACAGGTGCCGATGCCGGCGCAGTTGACCAGCAAGTCGATTTGCCGATCGCTTTCTTCCAGCTCCAGCAGGAACCCGGACAGCCTCAGCGGCTCGCCCAGGTCGCAGGCTCGGAACAACACTTCCACGCCAAATCGCTGCGTCAGTTCAATGGCGATGCTTTCCAGCTGATCACGTTGTCGTGCCACCAGAATCAAGCTGCGGCCACGGCGAGCCAGCGCCTCGGCCATCGCCAGGCCGATGCCACTGGAAGCGCCGGTGATCAGTGCGTAACGGGTCATTCAGTTCTCCATCGCAGCAGCTGCGCGCCGCGACGCAGGTGTCACGAGCGGGGAGCGCCGTTCATTCTTTGGCAGATTCTACAGGGGCCGGGACTTGTTCGGTTTCTTCGTCTGCGGTATCCGGCATTTCGATGGCCTGGGCCGGCTCGACTTCCACTTCGTCGATCACACTGCTGTCGTAGCTGGCTTCGGCGGCACTTTCGTATTGTTGCTGCAGCGTACTGAAGCCGCCGGCCAGTGCACCAATGAAGACGACGGCAATCAGTACGAGCCACAACGATGAGAGGACTTTGACGGCGGTGCTGTTGGGCGGAGGCGGAGGGCCGTAGCGGTTGACTGCCTGGTTGCCCGGCACGCACATGATCACGAACGGAAAGACGCTGCCTACGATTGGAACGAGGTGCAACAACCAGAGCCAGCCGGACCAGCCGATGTCGTGCAGGCGCTGAACGCAGATCTGGATGCTGACGAGCCCAATGGCCAGGCACAGGAAGAACGCCAGTAGCCCGCCAAGAATCAACCCGGCAGATGAGTCGCTGCTGATCAGCCCGATGGCGAAAACAGCCGCGGTCGTGCCGGCGCCGATGACCACGAGGATCAGGACCATGGTCCAGGCCAGGTACCGCAGGCGGCCGATGCGTCCCGCGAAGCTGAAGGGTTTGAGCTCGGCAAACTCTGGGAGCTTATCGCCAACGCTGGCGCGGGGCGGGGCATAGGGCGACTCGGGGTCGGCGAATGCGGGCGCCTTGCTGGCAGGCGCATGTTGAATGTCGGCCAGGCTCAACTCAATCGCAGGTTCGGCTTCAATCCGGGCATCGATCCCGGTTTTGGCCAGCGCCTCAAGGTAGGTTTGCGCTTGCTCCTGTGACAGGCCCTGTTTGAGGGTCACCGCCTGCCCGGTGAATAGCCGTTCCACTGCCGCAACATCACTTTTGTACAGCGCCGCCAGGTTGAGTTTGGCCGTGGTGATCTCGACACCCGGTCGTAGCGCGCCGTTGAAAACGATCTTGAAACGGTTGTCACTCATTGCGAGGCATCCTTGTCGCGAGGTTTTGAATAGTGGGGGGTATGCGTCGCAAGTTTAAGGCCAGCCGGGGATGACTGGCCAAGTTTTCCGCTTAGCGTGGCCAGCGTGTCGCAAGCTGTGTCGAAAGCTCGAGGGTCTTGCGGTACTCCGCGTCCAGCCGTGCGACCAGTTGATCTACGCCAGGCACGTCGTTGATCCCGCCAACTCCCTGTCCGGCGGACCAGACAGTTTTCCAGGCCTTGGCCTCGTCGCTTATGGGTTTGAGCTTGGAACCGAAATTGACGTCTCCCTTGTTTTGCAGCGCCGTCATGTCGAAACCGGCGGCTTCCAGGCTTTGCCGCATGAAGCTTGCAGGGACACCCGACACCGCAGGGGTATGAATGATGTCCGCGGCGCGAGACGCCAGAAGCATGTCTTTATAGGCGTCAGGTGCATGACTTTCAGTAGTGCCGATAAAGCGCGTACCAAAGTAGGCCAGATCCGCGCCGAGCAATTGCGCGGCGAGAATCTCGTATCCATGGTTCAAGCAGCCGGCGAGCAATAGTGTTTTGTCGAAGAACTGACGGATTTCGGCGACCAGCGAAAACGGGCTCCAGGTGCCGGCATGGCCCCCAGCGCCCGCCGCGACAGCGATCAAACCGTCGACGCCGGCCTCGGCGGCTTTCTCGGCATGCCGACGCGTCGTTACGTCATGGAAAACCAGTCCGCCATAGCTGTGAACCGCATCGACCAGCTCTTTCACCGCGCCAAGGCTGGTGATCACAATCGGCACTTTGTGCTCGATGCAGATTTGCAGGTCCGCTTGCAGTCGTGGATTGCTGTTGTGGACGATCAGGTTCACCGCATAGGGTGCGGGATTCTCCAATGTCGCCAGGCCTGCTTCGATTTCTTCCAGCCAGGCCTTGAAGCCGCTGCTCTCGCGCTGGTTCAGCGCAGGAAAGCTGCCGACAACGCCGTTGCGACAGCAGGCGAGTACCAATTGAGGATTGGAAATCAGAAACATCGGCGCCGCCACGACGGGCAGGCGCAGGCGTTGTTCGAGCAAGGCAGGCAGCGACATTGGCAGTACCCCGGGGTGGCTGATTAAAGTTAGAACGGTCGAACGACGACCAGAATTACGATAGCCAGCAATAGCAGAACCGGCACTTCATTGAACCAGCGATAAAAGACATGGCTGCGGGTGTTCTCGCCACGGGCAAAGCGTTTCACCTGCGCGCCGCACATGTGATGGTAGCCAATAAGGATCACCACCAGCGTCAACTTGGCGTGAATCCAGCCGCCTTGACTGAAGATGCTCGGGTTCAGGCCAATCAGCGCGATGCCGAAGATCAGCGTGGCAATCATCGCCGGCCCCATGATGCCGCGGTACAGCTTGCGCTCCATGACGCTGAAGCGTTCCTGGCTAATGGCGTCTGCGCTTTGCGCGTGATAGACGAACAGGCGCGGCAGGTAAAACAGGCCGGCAAACCAGCAGACTATGCTGACGATATGAAGCGCTTTGAGCCACAGATAAAGCATTTTTGATTATTCCCAGGTTCACGGTAGCCCGAATAGTAGAGGCTTGAGCGCCCGCACGTCACCTTGACGGTTGTCGCAGGCGCTCGCCGCCCCTATCATCGACGGCTTTCCAGTGGGTTCGTTGAGGGCAGTTTTATGGTCAAGGTCGGTATCGTCGGCGGCACGGGTTACACCGGTGTCGAACTGCTGCGTCTGTTGGCACAGCATCCGCAAGCTGAAGTGGTCGTCATCACTTCCCGATCCGAGGCCGGCCTGGCCGTGGCCGATATGTATCCCAATCTGCGCGGTCATTACGACGGCCTGGCATTCAGCGTTCCGGACGTGAAGACGTTGGGCGCCTGCGATGTGGTGTTTTTCGCCACGCCTCATGGGGTGGCCCATGCACTGGCCGGCGAGCTTTTGGCGGCCGGGACCAAGGTTATCGACCTGTCGGCGGACTTCCGTCTGCAGGACGCTGACGAGTGGGCCAAGTGGTACGGCCAGCCGCATGGCGCCCCGCAACTGCTGGAAGAAGCCGTCTATGGCTTGCCGGAAGTCAATCGCCAGCAGATCAAGCAGGCTCGTTTGATCGCCGTGCCGGGTTGCTATCCAACCGCCACCCAATTGGGTTTCCTGCCATTGCTTGAAGCTGGCCTGGTCGATACCACGCGCTTGATCGCGGACTGCAAATCCGGCGTCAGTGGTGCCGGTCGTGGTGCTTCGGTAGGTTCGCTGTATTCCGAAACGTCGGAAAGCATGAAGGCGTACGCCGTCAAAGGTCACCGTCACCTGCCCGAGATTCGCCAGGGCCTGCGGCGTGCAGCGGGTAAGGACGTCGGTCTGACCTTCGTGCCTCACCTGACTCCGATGATCCGTGGCATTCACTCGACGCTTTACGCGACAGTGGTTGACCGCTCGGTGGATTTGCAGGCGTTGTTTGAAAAACGTTATGCCAATGAACCTTTCGTTGATGTGATGCCGGCGGGCAGCCACCCGGAAACCCGCAGCGTGCGAGGCGCCAACGTTTGCCGTATCGCTGTGCATCGTCCGCAGGACGGTGACCTGGTGGTGGTGTTGTCGGTGATCGACAACCTGGTCAAGGGCGCGTCCGGTCAGGCGGTGCAAAACCTGAACATCCTGTTCGGTCTGGATGAGCGTCTGGGCTTGTCCCATGCAGGTATGTTGCCTTGACATCAGCCTCAAGCGCCAAGCGCCAAGCGCCAAGCTGCAAGCTGCAAGTTGTCGGCGAGCAGCTTGAAGCTTGCAGCTCAAAGCTTGCCGCTGCTCCCCAAATAGTTGACCAATTTTCTCGGAGAAGCGGATAATGCGCGTCATCACGCATTATGGCGGCGTAACGCCGGGAGATAGTTAGCATGAGCGTCGAATCCTTCACCCCCACGGCTTTGCAATTCACCCACGGTGCCGCGCACAGGGTGAAGAGTCTGGTCGATGAAGAGGGGAATGATCGCTTGAAGCTGCGCGTATTCGTTACGGGCGGTGGTTGTTCAGGTTTCCAGTACGGCTTCACCTTCGATGAGGAAGTGGCCGATGATGACACCATCGTCGAGCGCGAGGGCGTGAGCCTGGTCGTTGACCCGATGAGCTTCCAGTACCTGGCAGGTGCCGAGGTGGATTACCAGGAAGGTTTGGAGGGTTCGCGTTTCGTCATCAAGAACCCGAATGCCACCACCACTTGTGGTTGCGGTTCTTCGTTCTCGATCTGATCGCATTTCAAGGCAGTATCCAGCGCCGCAAGACTTCCGGGTCCTGCGGCGTTTTGCTGTCTGGCTTCAGGCCGGGTAGATGGCGCCGAGTACCCGCAGGCCGCGAGCACCGGTGACGCTCGGGCGATTGGCCGCGATGCCTTCCAGGCAGCAATGGGCCAGCCAGGCGAAAGCCATGGCCTCGACCCAGTCCGGGTCAACCCCGTGCGTAGCGGTGCTGCTGACCGTTGCGTTCGGCAGCAGGCTGGCCAGGCGCGCCATAAGCTTAGCGTTGTGCGCGCCACCTCCGCACACCAGCAACTCCCGGGTATCCGCTTGGGCGCTTTGCAGCGATTCAATGATGGTCAGCGCGGTCAGCTCCAGCAGCGTCGCCTGCACATCTTCAGCGGCAAACGGTGGCAGACCGGAAAGATGCTGTGTCAGCCATGGCAGGTTGAACACTTCGCGGCCGGTACTCTTAGGGCCTTTGGTCACGAAGAACGCGTCACTGAGCAGTGCTTTGAGCAGCACAGGTTCCACTTTGCCGCTGGCGGCCCATTGGCCGTTGCGGTCGAAGTTTTCCCCTCGTTGCTGGTGAATCCAGGCATCGAGCAGCACATTTCCAGGGCCGCAGTCGAAGCCGGCCACCGGTTTGCCGGGCTCGATCAGGCTGAGGTTGCTGAACCCGCCGATGTTGAGCACAGCACGATTGCCTGCCTGTTCTTCAAAGAGTGCTTCGTGAAATGCAGGAACCAGAGGTGCGCCTTGGCCGCCGGCCGCTACGTCTCGACTGCGAAAGTCGCTTACGACCGTAATGCCGGTCAGTTCTGTCAGCAGGGCAGGGTTGCCAATCTGGACGGTGAAGCCGCGTGCCGGCTCGTGGCGGATGGTCTGGCCATGGCTGCCAATCGCCAGGATGTCCTGGGCTTTCAGGTTGTGTTGATTCAGAAGGGCATGAATGCCATCTGCCGCGAGCTTCACCCAGTGCTGTTGGGCAATGGCTGAGCGGGCAATCTCGTCAGGCCCGGTGGCGCACAAACCCAGCAACTCGGCGCGCAGGGATTCAGGCATCGGAGTGTAATGCGTGGCGATCAGCTTGATCGCCCCATTCAGTTCGATCAGCGCAATGTCCAGGCCATCGAGGCTGGTCCCGGACATCACACCTATATAGAGCGGCATTGCTTAGCGCTTCGAAGCCAGCATGGTGGCTTTCTCTTGATCCATGCGCGCCATCAGTGGCTGGCTTTGGGCGAGGAAGCGCGAGCGCTCGCCCTTGGAGATGGGGTCGGCCATCGCGAGTTTCTGGCTCAGCGGGTCTACGTGTACGCCGTTGACCTGGAACTCGTAATGCAAATGTGGACCGGTGGAAAGACCGGTGGTGCCGATGTAGCCAATGACCTGACCCTGCTTGACGGAGCTGCCGGTCTGTACGCCTTTGGCGAAACCCTGCATGTGTCCGTATAGCGTGCGGTAGGTGTTGCCATGCTGAATGATCACGGTGTTGCCGTAACCGCCACGACGGCCGGCCAGCAATACCTTGCCGTCTCCCGCTGCCTTGATTGGCGTGCCGCGCGGTGCAGCATAGTCAACGCCTTTGTGGGCGCGGATCTTGTTCAGGATCGGATGCTTGCGTCCCATGGAGAATTTCGAACTGATGCGGGCGAAGTCTACCGGCGTGCGGATGAACGCCTTGCGCATGCTGTTGCCGTCAGCTGTGTAGTAGCTGCTGTTGCCTTGTTTATTGGTGTAGCGAACGGCGGTGTAAGTCTTGCCGCGGTTTGTGAAGCGCGCGGAGAGGATGGGCCCGTTGCCAATCGACTTGCCATTGACGACTTTCTGTTCGTAGATCACGTCGAACTCATCGCCCTGGCGAATATCCTGGGCGAAGTCGATGTCGTAGCCGAAGACGCTGGCCATGTCCATGGTCAGGCTGTGCGACAAACCAGCCCGTGCAGCCGATTGCGACAGCGAGCTGTTGATCACGCCATGAGCGTAGGTCGAGCGCACAGTTGGCTTGGTAGTGATGCGGTTGAAGACATAGCCCTTGTCATTTTTGGTCAGGGTAATGCTTTCGAGGTCGCTGACCTTGCTGTGCAGGTTGGTCAGTTGGCCTTGCGGGTTGAGTTCGAATTCGAGCTTCTGGCCGTGCTTGAGCTGGCTGAACTGCTTGGCCTGTTTGTCGCTGGCGAGCACTTCATGCACTGCGGTGGCAGGGAGGCCGACCTTTTCGAACAGTGTCGAAAGCGTGTCGCCTTTTGCAACGATCACTTCCCGATGGTTCGGGCTTTTGATCTCTTCAGTTGCAGGTGCGGCCTGAGCTGTTTCCTGAACCTCTTCGGTGCCGTTATCGATCTGGGCGAAAGGAGAAGTTACCGCCTCATTTGTGGCTTGAGCTGCATCGGCAGCGTCTTGATCTTGTGTCAGTTGTTCAGCAGGGCTTTCCAGTTCAAGACTCAAGGTTGTCTTTTTGGCTTCTACATCACTGGAAGGGAATACCAGAAGCGCCAGGCTCAAGAGGGCAGCGATGCCGCTTGCTGCGAGCAGATGGGTCTTCGGGTAAAGCGGCGGCGCTTTAGACGATTCGTTGGTCATAAGTAGTTTTGACTTTGAAAAAGATGAATTGGAAAAGATGAATGACATGATGAAGATGAAATAACTGTATAAAATATAACCAAATCATCTGTGAAGCAAGTCCGCGGACGTTCTGCCGGTGGATTGGCGTCATTGCGCTGGCCAAATTTTGTATTTGACGCGTGATCTTGTATGGTTGGTTCCCTTTGAATTCGAGCCTTGCGGGTCTGTTATGAAGTCGGTTGAAGAGCAGCTAGCGCTGATCAAACGTGGTGCAGAAGAATTGTTGGTCGAGTCCGAGCTGGTAGAAAAGCTCAAGCGCGGCCAGCCACTCCGTATTAAGGCTGGCTTCGATCCGACTGCGCCGGATTTGCACCTGGGACACACCGTGCTTATTAATAAGCTGCGCCAGTTCCAGGAGCTGGGGCATCAGGTGATCTTCCTTATTGGTGACTTCACCGGGATGATCGGTGATCCGAGTGGCAAAAGTGCCACGCGTCCTCCGCTGACTCGCGAGCAGGTTCTCGAGAACGCCGAGACCTATAAGACTCAAGTGTTCAAGATTCTCGATCCGGCTAAAACCGAAGTAGCCTTCAACTCCACCTGGATGGATCAGATGGGGCCAGCGGACTTCATACGGCTGACCTCGCAATACACCGTCGCTCGCATGCTTGAGCGTGACGACTTCGACAAGCGCTATACGACCAATCAGCCCATCGCCATCCATGAGTTCCTTTATCCGCTTGTCCAGGGTTATGACTCGGTTGCCCTGCGCGCGGATGTCGAACTGGGTGGCACCGACCAGAAATTCAATTTGCTGATGGGGCGCGAATTGCAGCGTGGTTATGGTCAGGAGCCCCAGTGCATTCTGACCATGCCGCTGCTCGAAGGTCTGGATGGCGTGAAAAAGATGTCCAAGTCCTTGGGCAACTACGTCGGTATTCAGGAAGCGCCGGGCGTGATGTACAGCAAGCTGGTTTCCATTCCGGATGCACTGATGTGGCGTTACTTCGAGCTGCTCAGCTTTCGGTCCATGGACGAGATCAATGCGTTTCGTGCCGAAGTCGAGGCGGGTGCCAACCCGCGTGACATCAAGATCAAGTTGGCCGAAGAAATCGTTGCGCGCTTCCATGGTGAAGAGGCTGCGGCGAATGCGCATCGCGGTGCTGGCAACCGTATGAAGGATGGCGAGCTGCCGGATGATCTGCCGGAAATCGAACTGTCTGCTGCTGAGGATATGCCGATCGCTGCTGTGCTTAATAAAGCAGGCCTGGTGAAGAACTCGGCTGTTGCGCGTGACCTGCTCAATTCCGGTGGTGTGCGTGTGGATGGTGAGGTTGTCGATCGCACCTTTATATATGCACTGGGTGCCACTCACGTTTGCCAGGCAGGCAAGAAGGCATTTGCGCGTA
>NZ_CP162766.1:6030000-6334924 GCF_054668405.1 Pseudomonas sp. S2_C03
CGGTGGTTCTGTATGGAAGGGCCATCGCTCAACGGATAAAAGGTACTCCGGGGATAACAGGCTGATACCGCCCAAGAGTTCATATCGACGGCGGTGTTTGGCACCTCGATGTCGGCTCATCACATCCTGGGGCTGAAGCCGGTCCCAAGGGTATGGCTGTTCGCCATTTAAAGTGGTACGCGAGCTGGGTTTAGAACGTCGTGAGACAGTTCGGTCCCTATCTGCCGTGGACGTTTGAGATTTGAGAGGGGCTGCTCCTAGTACGAGAGGACCGGAGTGGACGAACCTCTGGTGTTCCGGTTGTCACGCCAGTGGCATTGCCGGGTAGCTATGTTCGGGAAAGATAACCGCTGAAAGCATCTAAGCGGGAAACTTGCCTCAAGATGAGATCTCACTGGAACCTTGAGTTCCCTGAAGGGCCGTCGAAGACTACGACGTTGATAGGTTGGGTGTGTAAGCGCTGTGAGGCGTTGAGCTAACCAATACTAATTGCCCGTGAGGCTTGACCATATAACACCCAAGCAATTTGAGTCGAAAGGCCAGATTGCGGTGTTGTGAAGACGAAACGAACCGAAAGTTTGCGACTCACAAAGCCGAAAGACATCACATACCCGATTCGCTGGAATGTCGAAAGACACGTCAGCTCAAGAATTTCTTGACGACCATAGAGCATTGGAACCACCTGATCCCATCCCGAACTCAGCAGTGAAACGATGCATCGCCGATGGTAGTGTGGGGTTTCCCCATGTGAGAGTAGGTCATCGTCAAGATTAAATTCCGAAACCCCAATTGCGAAAGCAGTTGGGGTTTTGTTTTTGTCGCTCGCAAATCTGCCTGACACGCTTTCTATGCAAGGGGTCAAGGCGTGGCTATCATGCGTGCCTCATTGTGAGGCGAGACCTGCATGCTGACGTTGTTAGAGCTTCTTAAGGATGGCCGATTTCATTCGGGGCAGGCGCTGGGTGCTGCGTTGGGTGTCAGTCGCAGTGCCGTATGGAAACAGCTTCAGCTTTTAGAGGCTGAACTGGGTCTGTCTATCCATAAGGTGCGAGGTCGTGGCTATCAACTGGCTGCGCCGTTGACCTTGCTGGATTCGGACGCGATCACGGAGCACTCGCCTGGTTGTAATTGGCCCATCCTGGTATTTGACTCAATTGACTCGACCAATGCCGAAGCGCTGCGCGCGGTAGAGCGGGGCGTGGCCGCACCATTCCTGGTGCTCGCCGAACGGCAGACCTCAGGGCGCGGGCGTCGAGGGCGCCGGTGGGCGAGCCCGTTCGCGGAGAACATCTACTACAGCCTGGTGTTGCGTATTGACGGCGGCATGCGACAGCTGGAAGGGTTGAGTCTTGTTGTCGGGCTTGCAGTCATGCAAACCTTGCGAGGCCTGGGTGTGTCGGGTGCTGGTTTGAAGTGGCCTAATGATGTTCTGGTCGGACGCAAGAAAATCGCCGGGATCCTGCTTGAATTGGTCGGCGATCCCGCTGATGTCTGTCACGTCGTTCTCGGTGTGGGAATCAATGTGAACATGCAGGTGACCGATGAGGTTGATCAGCAATGGACATCCATGCGGCTTGAGTCGGGAGTCGCAGTCGATCGCAATCGCCTGGTCGCGCAGTTGGGGCAAATGCTTCAGGTTTACTTGAATCGCCATCGTAACGGCGGATTTGCCGCGATCCAGGCGGAGTGGGAGCAGAGTCATCTGTGGCAGGGGCGGGCGGTGTCGTTGATCGCTGGAGTCAACCAGGTCGATGGCGAAGTGCTTGGTATTGATAGTCAGGGTGCGCTGCGCTTGAAGGTGGATGGTGTGGAAAAAATCTTTAGTGGCGGTGAGCTCAGTTTGAGGTTGCGCGATGATTCTTGAGCTCGACTGCGGAAACAGTTTCATCAAGTGGCGGGTGCTTGCTGCTGACAAGTGCCGCACGATAGGTGAAGGTGTCGTCGATTCGAATCTCGCCCTGCTAGAAAGTCTGGGAGCGCTCTCCGGGCTGGAACTCAAGTTCTGCCGGTTGGTCAGTGTGAGGACGGATGAAGAGACTGCTGCGCTGGTCGCCCTGTTGACCGGCGCCTTTGGCGTTTCGGTGGCGTGTGCGGCCCCTGCGCGCGAAATGTCGGGGGTCCGCAACGGCTATGAGGAATTCGAGCGCCTCGGTCTGGATCGCTGGCTGGCGATGCTTGGCGGATATCATTTGGCTGCCGGTGCATGCCTGGTGCTGGATTTCGGGACCGCCGTCACGGCGGATTTTATTGCCGCTGATGGTCAGCATCTTGGGGGCTTCATTTGCCCTGGAATGCCGCTTATGCGAAATCAACTGCGCACCCATACTCGTAAAATTCGCTATGGAGACTTGGCTGCCGAGCGCGCCCTGGAGAGCCTTGTGCCGGGGCGGACGACTGTCGAGGCGGTAGAGCGTGGTTGCTCCCTGATGTTGCGGGGGTTCGTTCTGACTCAACTGGAACTTGCGCGTACCTATTGGGGGGCAGATTTTTCGTTGTTCCTGACAGGAGGGGACGCGGAGTTGGTGTCCGGGGTCGTGCCTGAAGCCAGGGTGGTTCCTGATCTGGTATTCGTGGGTTTGGCTATGGCATGTCCTTTGTCCTGAGGTTCTTATGCGTTGGTTGTTCCTGCTGCTGCTCGTTCTCAATGTGTTCTATTACATATGGCATCAACAAGAGGCTCCCCTGCGCGCGAAAGACGTCACCCCTTTGAGTCTCTACAAAGGAAATCAGCAGGATATTCGCTTGCTGAGCGAGGCGACTGATGCGTCTCGGGCCAAGGGAAAGCCTGTGCAGTCGGACAATGAATGTCTTTACCTGGGTGGTTTCGCGCGACAGGAGTCGCTCCAGGCGGTGGAAGCGCGCTTAAAAGGTATGGAGATCAAATATCAGCCTCTCTCGAGGAGCAACCCGGAACTCGCGGGTTTCTGGGTGCAGGTGGCCCCTGAAAGCCGACGCTGGCTTGACGATGTGCAGCTCCAAAACCTTTCCAGAGAATTCAATGACTTAAAACATAAAATAATGCCCTGCGAGGGGGTTGCGTCCGCCGAGTAGTTTGCATAGAATGGCGCCCGCTTCGCAGTGAAGACCTTTAAAGGGCTACGGTGTGAAGTGAGGTCAACGCAGCTAAGCTCAGGTTTTTAATGAGAAAAATGCTTGACAGAAGGCTGGCATGATGTAGAATGCCGGCTCGCTTAGGAGGGGTTCCCGAGCGGCCAAAGGGATCAGACTGTAAATCTGACGTCTACGACTTCGAAGGTTCGAATCCTTCCCCCTCCACCATTTTTAGCGAGAGCTGCAAGCTCCGCGGGTATAGTTTAGTGGTAGAACCTCAGCCTTCCAAGCTGATGATGCGGGTTCGATTCCCGCTACCCGCTCCAAACTTGCAGGTTTTGCAAGGTGTTACGCTCTTGTAGCTCAGTTGGTAGAGCACACCCTTGGTAAGGGTGAGGTCAGCGGTTCAAATCCGCTCAAGAGCTCCATATAACAAGGCAGATATGAAAATATCTGCCTTTGTTTTAATGGCTTGCTTGGTTTGTTCGGCTCCTTTCCTGGGAAGGTTTTTGCTCAGGAGGGTAGTCATCCCGCCGGTGTTGAGGGCTGGGTTTTCGAGTAAGTTGTTGTAATGTCTTTTTCGGGCCGGCATAATGGTCGGCCTGATTTTGTTTTAGGTCAGTAGCTCAATTGGCAGAGCGACGGTCTCCAAAACCGTAGGTTGGGGGTTCGATTCCCTCCTGACCTGCCAGATTCACTCGGTGTATCTGGCTTTCTTTTCACAGGATCTTCATAGATGACTCCTAAAGCTGAAGCTCAAGGCTCTCGCTTCGATCTGCTCAAGTGGCTAGTAGTAGTCGCTTTGGTGGTTGTTGGCGTTGTTGGTAATCAGTATTACTCTGCTTCGCCGATCCTGTACCGCGTACTAGCGTTGCTCGTCATTGCTGCTGTAGCTGCCTTTGTAGGCCTGCAGACCGTCAAGGGCAAGTCTTTCTTTGTACTGGTTAAGGAAGCTCGCACCGAGATTCGTAAAGTCGTATGGCCAACGCGCCAAGAGACCACGCAGACCACGCTGATCGTTGTGGCTGTGGTGCTGGTTATGGCGCTGCTGTTGTGGGGTCTTGATTCCCTGCTCGGTTGGCTTGTCTCCTTGATTGTCGGCTAAGGGTGTCCCGTGGCTAAGCGTTGGTATGTTGTGCATGCTTACTCCGGTTACGAGAAGCATGTCATGCGCTCGCTGATTGAGCGCGTAAAGCTGGCTGGCATGGAAGATGGCTTCGGCGAAATTCTGGTTCCCACTGAAGAAGTGGTTGAAATGCGTAATGGCCAGAAACGCAAAAGCGAGCGTAAGTTCTTCCCAGGTTATGTGCTGGTTCAGATGGATATGAACGAGGGTACTTGGCACTTGGTCAAGGATACTCCTCGTGTGATGGGCTTCATTGGCGGTACCGCCGACAAGCCTGCACCTATCACGGATAAAGAAGCGGAAGCGATTCTGCGTCGCGTTGCTGATGGTAGCGACAAGCCTAAGCCGAAGACGTTGTTCGAGCCGGGTGAGTCGGTGCGTGTCAATGATGGTCCGTTTGCCGACTTTACCGGCACCGTTGAAGAAGTTAACTACGAAAAGAGCCGGATCCAAGTGGCGGTGCTCATTTTCGGTCGCTCTACTCCGGTAGAGTTGGAGTTCAGCCAGGTCGAAAAGGTCTAGCTGTACAAGCATCCCAACCCCGCAGCCCCAGGCTGTGGGGTTTTGTCGTCACTGGGATAAACGCGCAAGTAACCGGGGAGCCTTTCGAGGCGTTCGAACCCGTAATTGGAGTGCCTCATGGCCAAGAAGATTACCGCTTACATCAAGCTGCAAGTGAAGGCCGCTCAGGCTAACCCAAGTCCACCTGTTGGTCCTGCACTGGGTCAGCACGGCGTGAACATCATGGAATTCTGCAAGGCTTTCAACGCCCGTACTCAGGGTCTTGAGCCAGGTCTGCCGACTCCAGTGATCATCACTGTCTACAGCGACCGTAGCTTCACTTTCGAAACCAAATCCACCCCTGCTTCGGTTCTGCTGAAGAAGGCGGCCGGTCTGACCAGCGGTTCCGCTCGTCCGAACACCGTTAAGGTTGGCACTGTGACTCGTGCTCAGCTGGAAGAAATCGCGAAAACCAAAAACGCGGATCTGACTGCAGCTGATATGGATGCAGCCGTGCGTACCATCGCCGGTTCTGCTCGTAGCATGGGCCTTAACGTGGAGGGTGTGTAATGGCTAAGCTGACCAAGCGTCAAAAGGCTATCGCCGGCAAAATCGAAGCAGGCAAGGCCTACAACTTTGTAGACGCTGCTGCTCTGCTTTCTGAGCTGTCGACTGTCAAGTTCAGCGAGTCGTTCGACGTTGCTGTAAACCTGGGCGTTGACCCGCGTAAATCCGACCAGGTCGTTCGTAGCGCTACCGTGCTGCCACACGGCACTGGCAAGACCGTACGCGTTGCTGTGTTCACCCAGGGTCCAGCTGCCGAGGCCGCTCTGGCTGCCGGCGCTGACCGTGTAGGTATGGACGAACTGGCTGCCGAAATGAAAGGCGGCGACCTGAACTATGACGTAGTTATCGCATCCCCGGATGCCATGCGCGTTGTAGGTCAGTTGGGTCAGATCCTCGGTCCACGTGGTCTGATGCCTAACCCTAAAGTCGGCACCGTTACTCCAGACGTAGCTACCGCAGTCAAGAACGCGAAGGCTGGTCAGGTTCGTTATCGCACCGACAAAAACGGCATCATCCACACTTCCGTTGGCAAGATCGGCTTCGATGCCGTCAAGCTGAAGGAAAACGTTGAAGCCCTGATCGCTGATCTGAAGCGTATCAAGCCAGCTTCTTCGAAAGGCATTTACGTCAAGCGCGTTACCCTGAGCACCACTATGGGCCCAGGTCTGGTCATCGACCAAAGCTCGCTCGACGCGTAAGACATAAATTGGCGCAAGCGATTGCGCCAATTGAAAAATTGGGGTCCCTGCCTGGCGGGGGCTATCCAAGACCGTAGGCGACGCAAGTCTTAAACCACAAGCCTACGCAGATGGTGCTCCCGGTTCCTTACCGAATCAGACACCAAAACGACATCCGGTTCCGACTGGATGAAACGGTAACAAGCAGGAGTTAAACCCGTGGCAATTAAACTCGAAGACAAGAAGGCCATCGTCGCTGAAGTCAACGAGGCTGCCAAAGTCGCTCTGTCCGCTGTCGTGGCTGATGCCCGTGGCGTAACAGTAGGCGCAATGACCGGACTCCGTAAAGAGGCTCGTGAAGCTGGCGTTTACGTACGTGTTGTACGTAATACCCTGCTCAAGCGCGCTGTTGCTGACACTGAATTCAGTGTCCTCAACGACGTGTTCACCGGCCCTACCCTGATTGCATTCTCCAAGGAACATCCAGGCGCTGCTGCCCGGATTTTCAAAGAGTTCGCCAAGGGTCAGGACAAGTTCGAGATCAAGGCAGCTGCGTTTGATGGCAAGTTTCTTGCCGCTAACCAGATCGACGTGTTGGCTACCCTGCCGACCCGCGACGAAGCTATTGCGAAACTGATGAGCGTGATTCAAGGCGCTACCAGCAAGCTGGCTCGTACTCTGGCAGCCGTTCGCGACCAGAAAGAAGCTGCTGCAGCCTAAGGCTCAGTCGAATCTTTCCAAATCATATGTTTAATTTGATGGCTGCGTAAGCTGTCACCCCAATACAGGATTCAAGTCATGTCTCTGACTAACGAACAAATCATCGAAGCAATCGGCCAGAAAACCGTTCTGGAAGTTGTTGAGCTGATCAAAGCAATGGAAGAAACCTTCGGCGTGACCGCTGCTGTTGCTGCTGCTGGTCCAGCTGCTGCTGCCGCTGTTGTTGAAGAGCAAACCGAATTCAACGTTGTTCTGCTTGAAGCCGGCGAGAAGAAAGTAAACGTGATCAAGGCAGTTCGTGAACTGACTGGTCTGGGCCTGAAAGAAGCCAAAGAGAAAGTCGACGGCGCTCCTCAGGTTGTAGCTGAAGGCGTTTCGAAAGAAGCTGCTGAAGACGCTAAGAAGAAGCTGGAAGAAGCAGGCGCTAAAGTCGAGCTGAAGTAAGCATCGACTTTGCTCCTCCAGCCCGAGCGTTAAGCGACAGGCTGATGGCTGGTGGCTCTTGCCACCGGCCTTTTTCCGTTATTGGCAGCCGACTGGGTCGGTGCTGATAACGAGCTGTAACCACCCGATATGGTGGCGCAAACCATGGGGTTTGCACGATTTTCTGGCTGCTCCCGTCGGGAGGGGCCAAACAAGCAGGTGACCAAGCTGGGGAACGCTGATGGCTTACTCATATACTGAGAAAAAACGTATCCGCAAGGACTTTAGCAAGTTGCCGGACGTCATGGATGTGCCTTACCTCCTGGCCATCCAGCTGGATTCGTATCGTGAATTCTTGCAAGCGGGAGCGACTAAAGATCAGTTCCGCGACGTGGGCCTGCATGCGGCCTTCAAATCCGTTTTCCCGATCATCAGCTACTCCGGCAATGCTGCCTTGGAGTACGTCGGTTATCGCCTGGGCGAACCGGCATTTGATGTCAAAGAATGCGTATTGCGCGGTGTGACTTACGCCGTACCTTTGCGGGTAAAAGTGCGCCTGATCATTTTCGACAAAGAATCGTCGAACAAAGCGATCAAGGACATCAAAGAGCAAGAAGTCTACATGGGTGAAATTCCCCTGATGACTGAAAACGGTACCTTCGTAATCAACGGTACTGAGCGTGTAATCGTTTCCCAGCTGCACCGCTCCCCTGGCGTGTTCTTCGACCACGATCGTGGCAAGACGCACAGCTCCGGCAAGCTGCTGTACTCGGCGCGGATCATCCCTTACCGCGGTTCGTGGTTGGACTTCGAGTTCGACCCGAAAGACTGCGTGTTCGTGCGTATCGACCGTCGCCGCAAGCTGCCAGCATCGGTATTGCTGCGCGCGCTCGGTTACACCACTGAAGAAGTGCTGGACGCGTTCTACACCACCAACGTATTCCATGTGAAAGGCGAAAACCTGAGCCTGGAACTGGTGCCTCAGCGTCTGCGCGGTGAAATTGCGGTCCTGGATATCCAGGATGACAAAGGCAAGGTTATTGTCGAGCAAGGTCGCCGTATCACTGCTCGCCACATCAACCAGCTGGAAAAAGCCGGGATCAAAGAGCTGGAAGTGCCTCTGGACTACGTCCTGGGTCGCACCACCGCCAAGGTCATCGTGCACCCGGCTACCGGTGAAATCCTGGCTGAATGCAACACCGAGCTGACGACAGAAGTGCTGGCAAAAATTGCCAAGGCTCAGGTCGTTCGCATCGAGACGTTGTACACCAACGATATCGACTGTGGTCCGTTCGTCTCCGACACCCTGAAGATCGATTCCACCAGCAACCAATTGGAAGCGCTGGTCGAAATCTATCGCATGATGCGTCCAGGCGAGCCGCCAACCAAGGATGCTGCCGAGACCCTGTTCAACAACCTGTTCTTCAGCCCTGAGCGCTATGACCTGTCTGCGGTCGGCCGGATGAAGTTCAACCGTCGTATCGGTCGTACCGAAATCGAAGGTTCGGGCGTGTTGTCCAAGGAAGACATCGTTGCGGTACTGAAGACCCTGGTCGACATCCGTAACGGCAAAGGCATCGTCGATGACATCGACCACCTGGGTAACCGTCGTGTTCGCTGTGTAGGCGAGATGGCCGAAAACCAGTTCCGCGTTGGCTTGGTGCGTGTTGAGCGCGCGGTCAAAGAGCGTCTGTCGATGGCTGAAAGCGAAGGCCTGATGCCGCAAGACCTCATCAACGCCAAGCCAGTGGCTGCGGCGGTGAAAGAGTTCTTCGGTTCGAGCCAGCTGTCCCAGTTCATGGACCAGAACAACCCGCTGTCCGAGATCACCCACAAGCGTCGTGTTTCCGCACTCGGCCCAGGTGGTTTGACTCGTGAGCGTGCAGGCTTCGAAGTTCGTGACGTACACCCGACTCACTACGGTCGTGTATGCCCGATTGAAACGCCGGAAGGTCCGAACATCGGTCTGATCAACTCCCTGGCTGCGTATGCGCGCACCAACCAGTACGGTTTCCTCGAGAGCCCGTACCGTGTGGTGAAAGACGCTCTGGTCACTGACGAGATCGTATTCCTGTCCGCCATCGAAGAAGCTGATCACGTGATCGCCCAGGCTTCCGCCACGATGAGCGACAAGAAAGTCCTGATCGACGAGCTGGTAGCTGTTCGTCACCTGAACGAGTTCACCGTCAAGGCGCCGGAAGACGTCACCTTGATGGACGTGTCGCCGAAGCAGGTAGTTTCGGTCGCAGCGTCGCTGATCCCGTTCCTCGAGCACGACGACGCCAACCGTGCGTTGATGGGTTCGAACATGCAGCGTCAAGCTGTACCAACGCTGCGCGCTGACAAGCCGCTGGTCGGTACCGGCATGGAGCGTAACGTAGCTCGTGACTCCGGCGTTTGCGTCGTGGCTCGTCGTGGCGGCGTTATCGATTCCGTCGACGCCAGCCGTATCGTGGTTCGTGTTGCAGATGATGAAGTTGAAACTGGCGAAGCCGGTGTCGACATCTACAACCTGACCAAATACACCCGCTCCAACCAGAACACCTGCATCAACCAGCGTCCGCTGGTGCGTAAGGGTGATCGGGTTCAGCGTAGCGACATCATGGCTGACGGTCCGTCCACCGATATGGGTGAACTGGCTTTGGGTCAGAACATGCGTATCGCGTTCATGGCATGGAACGGCTTCAACTTCGAAGACTCCATTTGCCTGTCCGAGCGTGTGGTTCAGGAAGATCGCTTCACCACGATCCACATTCAGGAACTGACCTGCGTGGCTCGTGACACCAAGCTTGGCCCAGAGGAAATCACTGCGGACATCCCGAACGTGGGTGAAGCTGCGCTGAACAAGCTGGACGAAGCCGGTATCGTTTACGTCGGCGCCGAAGTTGGCCCGGGCGACATTCTGGTCGGCAAGGTCACTCCGAAAGGCGAGACCCAACTGACGCCAGAAGAAAAACTGCTGCGCGCGATCTTCGGTGAGAAGGCTAGCGACGTTAAGGACACTTCCCTGCGCGTACCAACCGGTACCAAAGGTACTGTCATCGACGTTCAGGTCTTCACCCGTGATGGCGTTGAGCGCGACAGTCGTGCCCTGTCCATCGAGAAGAGCCAGCTCGACGAGATCCGCAAGGATCTGAATGAAGAGTTCCGTATCGTTGAAGGCGCTACCTTCGAACGTCTGCGCTCCGCTCTGGTTGGCCACAAAGCCGAAGGCGGCGCTGGTCTGAAGAAAGGCCAGGACATCACCGATGAAGTGCTCGACGGTCTTGAGCATGGTCAGTGGTTCAAGCTGCGCATGGCTGAAGATGCTCTGAACGAGCAGCTCGAGAAGGCTCAGGCTTACATCGTCGATCGCCGCCGTCTGCTGGACGACAAGTTCGAAGACAAGAAGCGCAAACTGCAGCAGGGCGATGACCTGGCTCCAGGCGTGCTGAAAATCGTCAAGGTCTACCTGGCAATCCGTCGTCGCATCCAGCCGGGCGACAAGATGGCCGGTCGTCACGGTAACAAGGGTGTGGTCTCCGTGATCATGCCGGTTGAAGACATGCCGCACGATGCCAATGGCACGCCGGTCGACGTCGTACTCAACCCACTGGGCGTACCTTCGCGTATGAACGTTGGTCAGATCCTCGAAACCCACCTGGGCCTCGCGGCCAAAGGTCTGGGCGAGAAGATCAACCGCATGGTTGAAGAGCAGCGTAAGGTTGCCGAGCTGCGTAAGTTCCTGCACGAGATCTACAACGAGATCGGTGGTCGTCAGGAAAGCCTCGATGACTTCTCCGACCAGGAAATCCTGGATCTTGCGAACAACCTGCGTGGCGGCGTTCCAATGGCCACTCCGGTATTCGACGGTGCCAAGGAAGTTGAAATCAAGGCCATGCTGAAACTGGCAGACCTGCCGGAAAGCGGCCAGATGCAACTGACTGACGGCCGTACCGGCAACAAGTTCGAGCGCCCGGTTACCGTTGGCTACATGTACATGCTGAAGCTGAACCACTTGGTAGACGACAAGATGCACGCTCGTTCTACCGGTTCGTACAGCCTGGTTACCCAGCAGCCGCTGGGTGGTAAGGCGCAGTTCGGTGGTCAGCGTTTCGGGGAGATGGAGGTCTGGGCACTGGAAGCATACGGTGCTGCATACACTCTGCAAGAAATGCTCACAGTGAAGTCGGACGATGTGAACGGTCGGACCAAGATGTACAAAAACATCGTGGACGGCGATCACCGTATGGAGCCGGGCATGCCCGAGTCCTTCAACGTGTTGATCAAGGAAATTCGTTCCCTCGGCATCGATATCGATCTGGAAACCGAATAACACGTGACGCGAATCGAGAGCGGGGCAGGATTGCCCGCTCTCTGCTCCGCCAGGAGGAAAGGCCTTGAAAGACCTACTGAATTTGCTGAAAAACCAGGGTCAAGTCGAAGAGTTCGACGCCATCCGTATCGGGTTGGCATCGCCTGAGATGATCCGTTCGTGGTCGTTCGGTGAAGTTAAAAAGCCGGAAACCATCAACTACCGTACGTTCAAACCTGAGCGTGACGGCCTGTTCTGCGCCAAGATCTTTGGCCCGGTGAAGGATTACGAGTGCCTGTGCGGTAAGTACAAGCGCTTGAAGCACCGTGGTGTGATCTGCGAGAAGTGCGGCGTTGAAGTCGCACTGGCCAAGGTTCGTCGTGAGCGCATGGCGCACATCGAACTGGCTTCGCCGGTTGCTCACATCTGGTTCCTGAAATCGCTGCCGTCGCGTATCGGCTTGCTGATGGACATGACCCTGCGTGATATCGAGCGCGTTCTCTACTTCGAGAGCTATGTCGTTATCGATCCAGGCATGACCACCCTTGAAAAAGGTCAGTTGCTCAACGACGAGCAGTACTTCGAAGCGCTGGAAGAATTCGGTGACGATTTCGATGCCCGCATGGGTGCCGAAGCTGTCCGCGAACTGCTGCACGCTATCGACCTGGAGCACGAGATTGGTCGTCTGCGCGAAGAAATTCCGCAAACCAACTCCGAGACCAAAATCAAGAAGCTGTCCAAGCGTCTGAAGTTGATGGAAGCCTTCCAGGGTTCCGGCAACTTGCCAGAATGGATGGTGCTGACCGTTCTGCCGGTTCTGCCGCCAGATCTGCGTCCACTGGTCCCGCTGGATGGCGGTCGCTTCGCGACTTCCGACCTCAACGATTTGTATCGTCGAGTGATCAACCGTAACAACCGCTTGAAGCGCTTGCTCGATCTGTCCGCTCCGGACATCATCGTGCGCAACGAAAAGCGTATGTTGCAGGAAGCTGTCGATGCACTGCTCGACAACGGCCGTCGTGGCCGCGCCATTACCGGTTCGAACAAGCGTCCTCTGAAATCCCTGGCTGACATGATCAAGGGTAAGCAAGGTCGTTTCCGTCAGAACTTGCTCGGTAAGCGTGTTGACTACTCTGGTCGTTCGGTAATTACCGTAGGTCCGACCCTGCGTCTGCATCAGTGCGGTCTGCCGAAGAAAATGGCGCTCGAGCTGTTCAAGCCGTTCATTTTCGGCAAGCTGGAAATGCGTGGTCTGGCGACCACCATCAAGGCCGCCAAAAAGATGGTCGAGCGCGAGCTGCCGGAAGTATGGGACGTTCTCGCTGAAGTCATTCGCGAACACCCGGTACTCCTCAACCGTGCACCGACCCTTCACCGTCTGGGTATCCAGGCGTTTGAACCAGTACTGATCGAAGGTAAGGCTATTCAGCTGCACCCGTTGGTTTGTGCTGCGTACAACGCCGACTTCGACGGCGACCAAATGGCCGTGCACGTACCGCTGACGCTGGAAGCCCAGCTGGAAGCGCGTGCGTTGATGATGTCGACCAACAACATTCTGTCGCCAGCCAACGGTGAGCCAATCATCGTTCCGTCGCAGGACGTTGTACTGGGTCTGTACTACATGACTCGTGAAGCGATCAACGCCAAGGGCGAAGGTCGTGTGTTCGCGGATCTGCAGGAAGTTGACCGTGTGTTCCGTGCCGGCGAAGCGGCACTGCACGCGAAAGTCAAAGTGCGGATCAACGAAACCGTCAACGATCGTGACGGTGGTAGCGTGACCGGTACCCGTATCGTCGACACCACTGTCGGCCGTGCGCTGCTGTTCCAGGTTGTGCCAAAAGGTCTGTCCTTCGACGTCGTCAACCTGCCGATGAAGAAAAAGGCGATCTCCAAGCTGATCAACCAGTGCTACCGCGTGGTCGGTCTGAAAGAGACCGTGATCTTCGCTGACCAGTTGATGTACACCGGTTTTGCCTATTCGACCATCTCCGGCGTTTCCATCGGTGTTAACGACTTCGTTATCCCGGATGAAAAAGCTCGAATCATCGGTACCGCTACCGACGAAGTGAAAGAGATCGAAAGCCAGTACGCCTCCGGCCTGGTAACCCAGGGCGAGAAGTACAACAAGGTGATCGACCTCTGGTCCAAGGCGAACGACGAAGTTTCCAAGGCGATGATGGCCAACCTCTCGAAAGAGAAAGTCATCGACCGTCATGGCGACGAAGTCGACCAGGAATCCTTCAACTCGATGTACATGATGGCCGACTCGGGCGCACGGGGTTCTGCTGCGCAGATCCGTCAGCTCGCCGGTATGCGTGGCCTGATGGCCAAGCCGGACGGTTCCATCATCGAAACGCCGATTACTGCGAACTTCCGTGAAGGTTTGAGCGTACTCCAGTACTTCATTTCCACTCACGGTGCTCGTAAAGGTCTGGCGGATACCGCGTTGAAAACTGCGAACTCCGGTTACCTGACTCGTCGTCTGGTAGACGTGGCGCAGGATCTGGTCGTGACCGAGATCGATTGCGGGACCGAGCAAGGCTTGCTGATGACGCCGCACATTGAAGGCGGTGACGTTGTCGAGCCGTTGGGTGAGCGCGTATTGGGTCGTGTCATCGCCCGTGACGTATTCAAGCCGGGTACCGAGGACGTCATCGTTCCTGCTGGCACCCTGGTAGACGAGAAGTGGGTCGAGTTCATCGAGCTGAACAGCATCGACGAAGTGATCGTGCGTTCGCCGATCAGCTGCGAAACCCGCTATGGCATTTGCGCCAAGTGCTACGGCCGTGATCTGGCTCGTGGTCACCAGGTGAACATCGGTGAATCGGTCGGCGTTATCGCTGCACAGTCCATCGGTGAGCCGGGTACCCAGCTGACGATGCGGACGTTCCACATCGGTGGTGCGGCAAGCCGGACCTCCGCAGCCGACAGCGTTCAGGTTAAGAACGGCGGTACCGTCCGTCTGCACAACCTGAAGCACGTTGAGCGGGTGGATGGTCACCTCGTTGCTGTCTCCCGTTCCGGTGAGCTGGCTATCGCTGATGACTTCGGTCGTGAGCGCGAGCGTTACAAGCTGCCGTACGGTGCTGTGATTTCGGTTAAAGAAGGTGACAAGGTCGACGCTGGCGCAATCGTTGCCAAGTGGGATCCGCACACTCACCCAATCGTTACCGAAATGAAAGGTACCGTGACCTACGTGGGCATGGAAGAAGGCATCACGATCAAGCGTCAGACTGACGAATTGACCGGTATGACCAACATTGAAGTACTCGACGCCAAAGATCGTCCAGCTGCCGGCAAGGACATTCGTCCAGCCGTGAAGATGGTCGACGACAACGGCAAGGATCTGTTGCTGCCAGGCACTGACGTTATCGCTCAGTACTTCCTGCCAGCCAACGCCCTGGTCGGTGTAGCGGATGGTGCGAAGATCGCGATCGGTGATGTTATCGCTCGTATCCCGCAAGAGACCTCGAAGACTCGTGACATCACCGGTGGTCTGCCGCGTGTTGCCGACTTGTTCGAAGCCCGTCGTCCGAAAGAAGCGTCGATTCTGGCTGAAGTCAGCGGCACCATCGCGTTCGGTAAAGAAACCAAGGGCAAGCGCCGTCTGGTCATTACTCCGAACGACGGTAGCGATCCGTACGAAGAGCTGATTCCGAAGTGGCGTCACCTGAACGTCTTCGAAGGCGAACAGGTAAACCGTGGCGAAGTTATCTCCGACGGCCCGAGCGATCCACACGACATCCTGCGTCTGCTGGGTGTGAGTGCGCTGGCCAAGTACATCGTGAACGAGATCCAGGACGTTTATCGCCTGCAAGGCGTGAAGATCAACGACAAGCACATCGAGACCATCCTGCGTCAGATGCTGCGTAAAGTTGAAATCGCTGAATCCGGCGATTCCAGTTTCATCAAGGGCGACCAGATGGAACTGACTCACGTACTGGTAGAGAACGAGCGTCTGGCCGCGGAAGACAAGTTTGTCTCCAAGTTCACTCGCGTACTACTGGGTATCACCAAGGCGTCGTTGTCCACCGAATCGTTCATCTCGGCGGCTTCCTTCCAGGAAACCACCCGTGTACTGACCGAAGCGGCGGTAACCGGCAAGCGCGATTACCTGCGCGGCCTGAAAGAAAACGTGGTCGTGGGTCGTCTGATCCCGGCGGGTACCGGCCTGGCCTATCACAGCGAGCGTAAGCGTCGCCGTGAAGCCGACAAGCCGTTGCGCGTAAGCGCCAGTGAAGTAGAAGCTGCGCTGACCGAAGCGCTGAACTCGAGCGGTAACTGAGTTCTGCGATAAACGAGCGTAAGGCCCTGGCCATTCCGTTCATCGAATCGAGACAAATTGTCGAGGTTGGATGAGCGGGGAGGTCGGGGCCTTGCCTTGACTGGGGCCAAGATCCTCTTTAGACTCTTGTACCCCTAAATTTGGCGGGAACTCGTTCCTGCCATTTTGCTTTTCTTGCAAGACAATAGCGTCGCAAGACAACAGTGGAGCTAGTAGATGGCAACTATCAACCAGCTGGTACGTCAGCCGCGTAAGCGTATCGTCGAGAAATCCGACGTGCCTGCGCTGCAGAACTGCCCGCAACGTCGTGGCGTGTGCACCCGTGTGTACACCACCACGCCGAAAAAACCTAACTCGGCACTGCGTAAAGTATGCCGTGTGCGCCTGACCAACGGTTTCGAGGTTTCCTCGTACATCGGTGGTGAAGGTCACAACCTGCAAGAGCACAGCGTGGTACTGATCCGCGGCGGTCGTGTAAAAGACTTGCCAGGTGTTCGTTATCACACCGTTCGCGGTTCGTTGGATACTTCCGGTGTCAAAGGTCGTAACCAGGGTCGTTCGAAGTACGGTACCAAGCGTCCGAAGTAATTGGCCGCTTTGCAGTTTTCTAATTTATTGAGTCGATAAGAGTAAGGTCGGGCACGTATCTCTCGAGATCTGTTCCGAACTAACCTGAAGACCGTTTGAGGGCTTATCAATGCCAAGACGTCGCGTAGCAGCAAAGCGTGAGATTCTGGACGATCCGAAATACGGAAGCCAAATCCTCGCCAAATTCATGAACCACGTTATGGAAAGCGGCAAGAAAGCCGTTGCCGAGCGTATCGTTTATGGTGCCCTGGAAACCGTTGCGGCTCGTAAGGCTGGCACCGATCCCCTGGAACTCTTCGAAAAAGCACTCGACGCCATCGCTCCGCTGGTCGAAGTGAAGTCGCGCCGCGTTGGTGGTGCTACTTACCAGGTTCCGGTCGAGGTTCGTCCTTCCCGTCGTAACGCTCTGGCAATGCGCTGGTTGGTAGACTTCGCCCGCAAGCGCGGCGAGAAGTCCATGGCTCTGCGTTTGGCTGGCGAACTGCTGGATGCTGCTGAAGGCAAAGGTGCTGCAGTTAAGAAGCGTGAAGACGTGCACCGTATGGCCGAAGCCAACAAGGCTTTCTCGCACTACCGCTTCTAATTTAAGCTTCACTAATTTTGCGAGGGCTTTATGGCTCGTACTACTCCGATTAGCCGCTACCGTAACATCGGTATCGTCGCTCACGTGGATGCTGGTAAAACCACCACCACCGAGCGCGTCCTTTTTTACACCGGCAAAAGTCACAAAATGGGCGAGGTGCATGATGGCGCCGCGACCACAGACTGGATGGTGCAGGAGCAGGAGCGTGGTATTACCATTACTTCTGCTGCCATCACCGCCTTCTGGAAAGGTTCCGAGAAGCAGTACTCGCACGAGCATCGCTTCAACGTTATCGATACCCCGGGCCACGTAGACTTCACCATTGAAGTAGAGCGCTCCCTGCGCGTACTCGACGGCGCTGTCGTTGTGTTCTGCGGTACTTCGGGCGTTGAGCCGCAGTCCGAAACCGTATGGCGCCAAGCCAACAAATACGGTGTTCCACGTCTTGTTTACGTAAACAAGATGGACCGTGCCGGCGCTAACTTCCTGCGCGTGATCGGTCAGATCAAGCAGCGTCTGGGTCACACTCCGGTGCCGATTCAGTTGGCTATCGGTTCCGAAGACAACTTCCAGGGTCAGATCGATCTGATCAACATGCAAGCTGTCTACTGGAACGACTCCGACAAGGGTATGGTCCCTGTTCGCAAGGACATCCCTGCCGAGCTGCAAGAGCTGGCTGAAGAGTGGCGCAACAACATGGTTGAAGCCGCTGCCGAAGCCAACGAAGAGCTGATGAACAAGTACCTGGAAGGCGAAGAGCTGTCGATCGAAGAGATCAAGGCTGCTTTGCGTCAGCGTACTATCGCCGGCGAAATCGTTCTGGCTGTTTGCGGTTCTTCCTTCAAGAACAAGGGTGTTCCCCTGGTTCTCGACGCCGTTATCGACTTCCTGCCTGCTCCAACCGACATTCCTGCTATCAAGGGTTCCAACCCTGATAACGAGGAAGAGGAAATGGAGCGTCATGCAAACGACGAAGAGCCGTTCGCAGCACTGGCGTTCAAGATCGCTACCGACCCGTTCGTGGGTACTCTGACCTTCGTCCGTGTTTATTCGGGCGTGTTGAACTCCGGTGACGGCGTGATCAACTCGGTCAAAGGCAAGAAAGAGCGGGTGGGCCGTATGGTGCAAATGCACGCAAACGCCCGTGAAGAAATCAAGGAAGTACGCGCTGGTGACATCGCGGCCTTGATCGGCATGAAGGACGTCACCACTGGTGAGACTTTGTGCAGCGCTGACAAGCCAATCATCCTGGTTCGCATGGACTTCCCGGAGCCGGTTATTTCGGTTGCCGTTGAGCCTAAGACCAAGGATGACCAGGAAAAAATGGGTATCGCTCTGGGCAAGCTCGCTCAGGAAGACCCGTCTTTCCGCGTCAAGACTGATGAAGAGACTGGTCAGACGATCATCTCTGGTATGGGTGAGTTGCACCTGGACATCCTGGTTGACCGGATGCGCCGTGAGTTCAACGTTGAAGCCAACATCGGTAAGCCTCAAGTTTCGTATCGTGAGCGCATCACGAAGAACTGCGAAATCGAAGGCAAGTTCGTTCGTCAATCCGGTGGTCGTGGCCAGTTTGGTCACTGCTGGATTCGTTTTGCCCCTGCTGACGAAGGTCAGGAAGGTCTGCAATTCGTGAACGAAGTAGTGGGTGGTGTGGTTCCTAAGGAATACATCCCGGCTATCCAGAAAGGTATCGAAGAGCAGATGAAAAACGGCGTAGTTGCCGGTTATCCGCTGATCGGCCTGAAGGCTACTGTGTTCGATGGTTCCTACCACGACGTCGACTCCAACGAGATGGCGTTCAAGGTGGCTGCTTCCATGGCGACCAAGCAACTGGCCCAGAAGGGCGGTGGTGAGTTGCTCGAGCCGATCATGGCGGTAGAGGTTGTTACGCCTGAAGACTATATGGGTGATGTGATGGGCGACCTTAACCGTCGCCGTGGCATGATTCAGGGTATGGAAGACACGGTCTCCGGCAAAGTTATCCGCGCCGAAGTTCCGCTGGGTGAGATGTTCGGTTATGCGACCGACGTTCGTTCCATGTCCCAGGGTCGCGCAAGCTACTCTATGGAATTCAAAAAATACGATACAGCTCCGTCGCACATCGTCGAAACTGTAACCAAAAAACAAGGCTGATTCAGCCCCTTTAGGCTAGGAGTTAATTGTCGTGGCTAAAGAAAAATTTGATCGTTCCCTTCCGCACGTCAACGTTGGCACCATCGGTCACGTTGACCACGGTAAAACCACTCTGACCGCAGCTCTGACTCGCGTCTGCTCCGAAGTTTTCGGTTCGGCCGTAGTTGAATTCGACAAGATCGACAGCGCGCCAGAAGAAAAGGCTCGTGGTATCACCATCAACACCGCGCACGTTGAATACAACTCGCTGATCCGTCACTACGCTCACGTTGACTGCCCAGGTCACGCTGACTACGTGAAGAACATGATCACCGGTGCTGCCCAGATGGACGGCGCGATTCTGGTTTGCTCGGCCGCTGATGGTCCGATGCCACAAACCCGTGAGCACATCCTGCTGTCCCGCCAGGTAGGCGTTCCGTACATCGTGGTTTTCCTGAACAAGGCTGACCTGGTAGACGACGCTGAGCTGCTGGAACTGGTTGAGATGGAAGTGCGCGACCTGCTGAGCACTTACGACTTCCCAGGTGATGACACTCCAATCATCATCGGTTCTGCTCGTATGGCGCTGGAAGGCAAAGACGACAACGAAATGGGCACTACCGCTGTCAAGAAGCTGGTAGAGACTCTGGACAGCTACATCCCAGAACCAGTTCGTATGATCGACAAGCCGTTCCTGATGCCAATCGAAGACGTATTCTCGATCTCCGGTCGCGGTACTGTGGTAACCGGTCGTATCGAGCGCGGTATCGTTCGCGTTCAAGATGCACTGGAAATCGTTGGTCTGCGTGACACCACTACCACCACCTGCACCGGTGTTGAAATGTTCCGCAAACTGCTCGACGAAGGTCGTGCTGGCGAGAACTGCGGCGTTCTGCTGCGTGGTACCAAGCGTGACGACGTTGAGCGTGGCCAGGTTCTGGTTAAGCCAGGTTCGGTTAAGCCGCACACCAAGTTCACCGCAGAAGTTTACGTTCTGAGCAAGGAAGAAGGCGGTCGTCACACTCCGTTCTTCAAAGGCTACCGTCCACAGTTCTACTTCCGTACTACTGACGTGACTGGTAACTGCCAGCTGCCAGAAGGCGTTGAAATGGTAATGCCAGGTGATAACATCCAGATGGAAGTTACCCTGATCAAAACCATCGCGATGGAAGACGGTCTGCGTTTCGCTATCCGTGAAGGCGGTCGTACCGTCGGCGCTGGCGTCGTAGCTAAAATCATCGAGTAATCTCTTTTTGAGATAGCTTCGATGCTTTGAAAAAGCCCCCGCTCAGCGGGGGCTTTTTTATTGGGTTGACACCTATCTGGGGCGTCTATAGAATTGCGCCTCCTTTTAACGGGCGTATTGCGCCCGGTGGGAATAGCAGCCGGAGTCTGAAATCCAATGCAAAATCAGCAAATCCGTATCAGGTTGAAGGCTTTTGACCATCGCCTGATCGACCAATCAACCCAGGAAATCGTGGAAACCGCGAAACGTACTGGTGCTCAAGTGCGTGGTCCAATTCCACTGCCTACCCGTAAAGAGCGGTTCACCGTTCTGGTCTCCCCGCACGTCAACAAAGACGCGCGTGACCAGTACGAGATCCGTACTCATAAGCGCGTTCTGGACATCGTCCAGCCAACGGATAAAACCGTTGATGCTCTTATGAAGCTTGATCTTGCGGCCGGTGTGGAAGTGCAGATCAGCCTCGGCTAAGACTCGGTCTTGGTCGTGTAACGCTCTGAAATGGGCGGCCATAGCGGGTGAAAGCCCCGTACACTCATGAGGTTTACAACATGACTATTGGTGTAGTCGGTCGTAAATGCGGTATGACCCGTATTTTCACCGAAGAAGGTGTCTCCATTCCGGTCACGGTCATTGAGATCGAGCCGAATCGCGTCACCCAGTTCAAAACTGAAGAAACCGATGGCTATCGTGCAGTGCAAGTCACTGTCGGCGAGCGTCGCGCTTCGCGTGTAACAGCAGCTCAGGCTGGCCACTTCGCCAAGGCGAACGTAGCCGCTGGTCGTACCGTAATGGAATTCCGCCTTGAAGAAGGCGAGTACCAGGCCGGCGATCTGATCAACGCTGAACTCTTCGCCGCTGGTCAACTGGTTGATGTAACCGGTCAGTCCAAGGGTAAAGGCTTCCAGGGTACGATCAAGCGTTGGAACTTCCGCGGGCAAGATAACACCCACGGTAACTCCGTATCCCACCGCGTTCCAGGCTCTATCGGCCAGTGCCAGACTCCTGGTCGTGTATTCAAGGGCAAAAAAATGTCCGGTCATATGGGCGCTGAGCGCGTGACCGTGCAGTCCCTCGAAGTAGTGCGCGTGGACGCTGAACGCAATCTGTTGTTGGTCAAGGGTGCTGTTCCTGGCGCTACTGGCGGCAACGTGGTTGTACGTCCAGCAGCCAAGGCTCGCGGTTAAGGGGAAGCTGACATGCAATTAAATGTAAATGACGCTCAAGCGATCGAAGTTTCCGAACTGACATTTGGCGGCGAATTCAACGAGACGCTGGTTCACCAAGCAGTCGTGGCCTACATGGCCGGCGGCCGTCAAGGTAGCAAGCAGCAAAAGACCCGTTCCGACGTTTCCGGTGGCGGCAAGCGCCCATGGCGTCAGAAAGGTACTGGCCGTGCTCGTGCCGGTACCATTCGCAGCCCAATCTGGCGTGGCGGCGGTACCACTTTCGCAGCTCGTCCTCAGGATCACTCCCAAAAGCTGAACAAGAAGATGTATCGCGCAGCAATGCGTTCCATCCTTGCTGAGCTGGTGCGTACTGATCGTCTGGTTGTGGTTCAGGATTTCGCTGTTGAAACCCCGAAAACCAAAGACCTGCTGGGCAAACTGACCAACATGAGCCTGACCGACGTTCTGATCGTGTCGGACGCTGTTGACCAGAACCTGTACCTGGCTGCTCGCAACCTGCCACACGTCGATGTACGTGATGTGCAAGGTTCCGATCCAGTTAGTCTGATCGCATACGACAAGGTGTTGATCACCGTGTCGGCCGTGAAGAAATTCGAGGAGCTGCTGGGATGAACCAGGAACGCGTATTTAAAGTTCTGCTTGGCCCGCACGTTTCCGAAAAGGCTACGGTTCTGGCTGACAAAAAAGGCCAGTTCGTTTTCAAGGTTGCTACTGACGCAACCAAGCTGGAAATCAAGAAGGCCGTCGAAAGCCTGTTCAGCGTGAAAGTAGAGCGTGTTACTACCCTGAACGTTCTGGGTAAGAGCAAGCGCACTGCTCGCGGTCTGGGCAAGCGTAATGACTGGAAGAAGGCAGTTATCTCCCTTCAGCCAGGCCAAGATCTCGATTTCAGCAGCAGTGCTGAGTAAGGAAGGGGTGCATCATGGCAATCGTTAAATGCAAACCGACTTCCCCTGGCCGCCGTTTTGTGGTCAAGGTGGTCAACCAGGAGCTGCATAAAGGCGCTCCTCACGCACCGCTGCTCGAGAAAAAATCGAAGTCTGGTGGTCGTAACAACAATGGCCGTATTACCACGCGTCACGTTGGTGGTGGTCATAAGCAGCATTACCGTCTGGTCGACTTCCGTCGCAACGACAAAGATGGCATCGCTGCCACTGTCGAGCGTATCGAATACGATCCAAACCGTACTGCTCACATCGCTCTGCTGCTGTACGCAGATGGCGAGCGTCGCTACATCATCGCCCCTAAAGGCGTGAGCGCTGGCGACCAGCTGATCGCAGGTGCCTTGGCGCCGATCAAGCCGGGCAACGCTCTGCAACTGCGCAACATTCCAGTTGGTAGCACCGTACACGGCATCGAATTGAAGCCAGGTAAAGGCGCGCAAATCGCTCGTTCCGCTGGTGCTTCGGCTCAGCTGATCGCTCGTGAAGGTGTCTACGTGACCCTGCGTCTGCGTTCTGGTGAGATGCGTAAAGTGCTGGCTGAATGCCGTGCGACCCTGGGCGAAGTCTCGAACTCCGAGCACAGCCTGCGTTCGTTGGGTAAAGCTGGTGCCAAACGCTGGCGTGGCGTTCGCCCAACCGTTCGTGGTGTTGCCATGAACCCGGTTGACCACCCACATGGTGGTGGTGAAGGTCGTACCTCTGGTGGTCGTCATCCGGTATCGCCATGGGGCTTCCCGACTAAGGGCGCGAAGACTCGTGGTAATAAGCGTACCGACAAAATGATCGTCCGTCGTCGCAAGTAAATAGAGGGATACGACAGTGCCACGTTCTCTGAAAAAAGGTCCTTTTATCGATCTTCACCTACTGAAGAAGATCGAAGTGGCGGCGGAAAAGAATGATCGCAAACCGGTGAAAACCTGGTCGCGTCGTTCGATGATCCTGCCACAAATGGTCGGTCTGACCATCGCAGTACACAACGGTCGTCAGCACGTCCCAGTTCTCGTGAACGAAGACATGGTCGGCCACAAACTGGGCGAGTTCGCCGGTACCCGTAACTATCGCGGGCACGTGGCTGACAAGAAAGCCAAGCGTTAAGGGGTTAGGAAATGGAAGTAGCCGCTAAGTTGTCGGGCGCTCGAATCTCCGCCCAGAAAGCCCGCTTGGTCGCCGACCAGATCCGCGGGAAGAAGGTGGGCGAAGCGCTCAACCTGTTGGCTTTCAGCAGTAAGAAAGCCGCCGAGATCATGAAGAAAGTGCTGGAGTCGGCCGTAGCCAACGCCGAGCATAACGAAGGCGCAGACGTTGATGACCTGAAGGTCAGCACCGTTTTCGTCAACGAAGGGCGTTCGCTGAAGCGCATCATGCCACGTGCCAAAGGCCGTGCTGATCGCATCGTCAAGCGGTCTTGCCATATCACTGTCAAGGTTGCTGACAAGTAACGGAGTCGAAGAGATGGGTCAGAAAGTACATCCCATTGGCATTCGCCTGGGAATCGTCAAGGAGCACACCTCCGTCTGGTACGCAGACGGTCGGACTTATGCGGACTATTTGCTCGCAGATCTGAATGTGCGTGAGTACCTCCAAGACAAACTAAAAAGCGCGTCCGTAAGCCGTATCGATATCCATCGTCCGGCCCAAACTGCACGCATCACCATCCACACCGCTCGTCCAGGTATCGTTATCGGGAAGAAAGGTGAAGATGTTGAGAAACTGCGTCAGGACCTGACCAAGCAAATGGGTGTGCCTGTGCACATCAATATCGAAGAGATCCGCAAGCCGGAGCTCGACGGTATGCTGGTTGCGCAGAGCGTAGCTCAGCAGCTGGAGCGTCGCGTAATGTTCCGTCGCGCTATGAAGCGCGCAGTACAGAACGCCATGCGCATTGGTGCCAAAGGCATCAAAATCCAAGTGAGCGGTCGTCTCGGCGGTGCTGAAATCGCACGTACTGAATGGTATCGCGAAGGTCGTGTGCCATTGCACACCCTGCGTGCCGACATCGACTATGCCAACTACGAAGCTCACACCACCTACGGTGTGATCGGTGTAAAGGTTTGGATCTTCAAAGGCGAAGTAATTGGTGGTCGCCAAGAAGAGCTGAAGCCACAAGCACCAGCGCCTCGTAAAAAAGCTGCTAAGTAAGGGGTACGCCAAATGTTGCAACCTAAGCGTACGAAGTTCCGCAAGCAGATGACCGGCCACAACCGTGGTCTGGCACTGCGCGGTAGCAAAGTCAGCTTCGGCGAGTTCGCGCTGAAGTCTGTTGCTCGTGGTCGTCTCACCGCTCGTCAGATCGAGTCAGCGCGTCGTGCTCTGACCCGTCACGTAAAACGTGGCGGCAAGATCTGGATCCGTGTATTCCCGGACAAGCCTATTTCCAAGAAGCCACTCGAAGTTCGGATGGGTAAAGGTAAGGGTAACGTCGAATACTGGGTTGCCCAGATTCAGCCAGGCAAAGTCCTGTATGAAATCGAGGGTGTTTCTGAAGAGCTGGCGCGTGAGGCTTTCGCCCTGGCTGCTGCAAAGCTGCCGCTCGCCACCTCCTTTGTTAAACGGACGGTGATGTGATGAAAGCGAATGAACTTCGTGAAAAATCCGCACAGCAGCTGAACGAGCAACTGCTCGGCTTGCTGCGCGACCAGTTCAATCTGCGCATGCAGAAAGCAACTGGCCAGTTGGGGCAGTCGCATCTGCTCTCGCAAGTTAAGCGCGACATCGCTCGCGTGAAGACTGTGCTCAACCAGCAGGCAGGTAAGTGATCATGGCTGAAGCCGAAAAGACTGTCCGTACGCTGACTGGCCGTGTTGTCAGCGACAAGATGGACAAAACCATCACCGTACTGATCGAGCGTCGCGTTAAGCACCCGATCTACGGTAAATACGTTAAGCGTTCGACTAAGCTGCACGCGCACGACGAAACCAATCAGTGCCACATTGGCGACAAAGTCACTATTCGTGAAACTCGTCCTTTGGCCAAGACCAAGTCTTGGGCGCTGGTTGATGTTCTCGAACGCGCTGTGGAAGTCTAAGGACTAGGGGTCGGAGAAATTATATGATTCAGACTCAATCCATGCTCGATGTGGCCGATAACAGCGGCGCTCGCCGTGTTATGTGCATCAAGGTGCTGGGTGGCTCCCATCGTCGTTACGCTGGTATCGGTGACATCATCAAAGTTACCGTCAAGGAAGCAATTCCTCGCGGTAAAGTGAAAAAAGGCCAAGTGATGACTGCTGTTGTAGTCCGCACTCGTCACGGCGTACGTCGTGCTGATGGCTCCATTATCCGCTTTGATGGCAACGCTGCTGTTCTTCTGAACAACAAGCAAGAGCCGATCGGCACCCGTATCTTTGGGCCAGTGACCCGTGAACTTCGTACTGAGAAGTTCATGAAGATCGTCTCGCTCGCCCCAGAAGTGCTGTAAGGAGATCCGACATGCAAAAGATTCGTCGTGACGACGAGATCATCGTGATCGCCGGCAAAGACAAAGGTAAGCGCGGTAAGGTGCTGAAGGTTCTTGCTGACAACCGTCTGGTTGTTGGTGGTCTGAACCTGGTCAAGCGCCATACCAAGCCTAACCCGATGTCGGGCGTACAGGGCGGTATCGTCGAGAAAGAAGCGCCACTGCACGCTTCCAACGTCGCCATCTTCAACGGCGAAACCAACAAGGCTGACCGCGTTGGTTTCAAAGTAGAAGACGGTAAGAAAATTCGTGTCTTCAAGTCGACCCAAAAAGCGGTTGATGCTTGAACACTGCTAGGTAGAAGACCATGGCACGACTAAAAGAGATTTACCGGAAGGAAATCGCTCCGAAACTTAAGGAAGAACTTAAGCTTTCGAACGTGATGGAAGTTCCGCGCGTTACCAAGATCACCCTGAACATGGGTCTGGGCGAAGCGATCGGCGACAAAAAAGTCATCGAGCACGCTGTTGCTGACCTGGAAAAGATCACCGGCCAGAAAGTCGTTGTGACCTACGCTCGTAAATCCATCGCTGGCTTCAAAGTCCGCGAAGGATGGCCGATCGGCGTCAAAGTGACCCTGCGCCGTGAGCGTATGTACGAGTTCCTGGATCGTCTGCTGTCGATCTCCCTGCCTCGGGTCCGCGACTTCCGCGGCCTGAATGCCAAGTCCTTCGATGGTCGTGGTAACTACAGCATGGGCGTTAAAGAGCAGATCATTTTCCCGGAAATCGACTACGACAAGATCGATGCTCTCCGCGGTCTGGACATTACCCTGACCACCACTGCCAAGAACGATGATGAAGGCCGCGCTCTGCTGCGTGCTTTCAAATTCCCGTTCCGCAACTGATTGGAGTAGGAAAATGGCCAAGAAGAGCATGAAAAACCGTGAGCTGAAGCGTCAGCTCACCGTTGCCAAGTACGCCACCAAGCGTGCAGCGCTCAAAGCGATCATCGTGGATCTGAACGCAAGTCCAGAAGCACGTTGGGAAGCTACCGTAGCTCTGCAGAAGCAACCACGTGACGCAAGCGCTTCGCGCATGCGTAACCGTTGCCGCCTGACTGGTCGTCCGCACGGCGTTTACCGCAAGTTCGGCCTGGGCCGTAACAAACTGCGTGAAGCGGCAATGCGTGGTGACGTTCCAGGTCTGGTTAAAGCCAGCTGGTAAGCAATGTCAAAGTCTCGGCGTTCAGGGTTGCAAGAACCTGACCGCCGGTGACCTTGTACTTGAATCAAGCCCCTATTGGGGCTTGATTCATTTCTGGGGTGTGTCTAGAATACCCGGCTCGCCTGAGCCCGTGCTTTTTTGCACGGATGTATTCGGCGACACGTAGTAGCCGAAAGGCTAATTTTTTGTGTATTAGGAGCGTCTAGCCCATGAGTATGCAGGACCCGTTAGCGGACATGCTAACTCGAATCCGTAATGCCCAGATGGCTGAAAAGTCCGTCGTAAGCATGCCATCTTCTACTTTGAAGGTAGCTGTTGCCAAAGTCCTGAAGGACGAGGGTTACATTGCGGGTTATCAGATCAGCAGCGAAATCAAGCCACTGCTGTCCATCGAGCTGAAGTACTTCGAAGGCCGTCCGGTCATCGAGGAAGTGAAGCGCGTCAGCCGCCCAGGCCTGCGTCAGTACAAGTCCGTCGAGGATCTGCCAAAAGTTCGTGGCGGTCTCGGTGTGTCTATCGTCTCCACCAACAAAGGTGTGATGACGGATCGTGCTGCGCGCGCTGCCGGTGTCGGCGGCGAAGTTCTTTGCACTGTGTTCTAAGGGGGGATAAGCATGTCTCGCGTCGCTAAGAACCCCGTTAAGCTGCCAGCCGGTGTCGAAGTCAAATTCGCAGGCCAACAGCTTTCGGTGAAGGGTGCCAAGGGCACTCTCGAACTGAACGTCCATTCGTCCGTTGAGATTGTTGAAGAAGCTGGTGAGCTGCGTTTTGCTGCTCGCAATGGCGATCAACAGACTCGCGCAATGGCCGGTACCACTCGTGCGTTGGTAAACAACATGGTCCAAGGCGTAAGCCAAGGCTTCGAGCGCAAGCTCCAGCTGGTCGGTGTTGGTTACAAAGCGCAAGCAAAAGGCACAGTGCTGAACCTGGCTCTTGGCTTCTCGCACCCAGTGGATTATGAACTGCCGGAAGGCATCACCGCTGAGACTCCTAGCCAGACCGATATCCTGATCAAGGGCATCGACAAGCAGCTGGTAGGTCAAGTGGCCGCCGAGATCCGCGACTTCCGTCCACCAGAGCCGTACAAAGGCAAAGGTGTGCGCTACGCGGACGAAGTCGTCCGTCGTAAAGAAGCCAAGAAGAAGTAGGGCATAGCAAATGACCGACAAAAAAGTTACTCGACTGCGTCGCGCTCGCAAAGCACGCCTGAAAATGCACGAACTCGAAGTCGTGCGTCTCTGCGTGTTCCGCTCGTCGCAGCACATCTACGCCCAGGTCATTTCGGCCGACGGCAACAAAGTCCTGGCAAGTGCTTCGACTTTGGATAAAGAACTGCGTGATGGTGCTACCGGCAACATCGACGCGGCCACTAAGGTTGGCCAGCTGGTCGCTACGCGTGCTAAAGCCGCTGGCGTCTCGCAGGTGGCTTTCGACCGCTCTGGCTTCAAGTACCACGGTCGCGTCAAGGCGCTGGCTGATGCTGCTCGTGAAGCTGGGCTGGAGTTCTAAGTTATGTCAAATAACGACCAAAAGCGCGACGAAGGCTACATCGAGAAGCTGGTTCAAGTTAACCGCGTAGCCAAAACCGTTAAAGGCGGCCGTATCTTCACCTTCACCGCGTTGACCGTGGTAGGTGATGGTAAAGGGCGTGTTGGCTTCGGCCGTGGCAAGTCGCGTGAAGTGCCTGCTGCGATCCAGAAGGCAATGGAAGCTGCTCGCCGCAACATGATCCAGGTTGATCTGAACGGCACCACCCTGCAGTACGCAACGAAGTCCGCCCATGGCGCTTCGAAGGTATACATGCAGCCTGCTTCTGAAGGTACCGGTATCATCGCTGGCGGCGCTATGCGTGCCGTTCTCGAAGTTGCTGGCGTTCAGAACGTTCTGGCCAAGTGCTACGGCTCGACTAACCCGGTAAACGTGGTTCACGCCACTTTCAAGGGTCTGAAAGCCATGCAATCTCCTGAATCCATTGCCGCCAAGCGTGGCAAAAGCGTCAAGGAGATCTTCTGATCATGGCTACCGTTAAAGTAACGCTGATCAAAAGCATGACCGGCCGCATCCCTAACCACAAACTGTGCGTTAAGGGTCTGGGTCTGCGTCGCATCGGTCACACTGTAGAAGTCCAGGATACTCCCGAGAATCGCGGGATGATCAACAAGGCTTACTACATGCTGCGTGTCGAGGGTTAATCGATGAAACTCAATGATCTGAGTCCAGCGCCGGGTTCCCGTCGCGAAAAGCATCGTCCGGGCCGTGGTATCGGTAGTGGTTTGGGCAAGACCGGTGGCCGTGGCCACAAAGGTCAGACCTCCCGCTCCGGTGGCACCATTGCTCCAGGCTTTGAAGGCGGTCAACAGCCGCTGCATCGTCGCCTGCCGAAGTTCGGTTTCGTTTCCCTGAAAGCCATGGACCGCGCAGAAGTGCGTCTGTCCGAGCTGGCCAAAGTGGAAGGCGACATCGTCACCGTGCAGTCCTTGAAAGATGCCAACGTGATCAACGTCAACGTACAGCGTGTGAAAATCATGCTGTCCGGTGAAGTGACTCGCGCTGTAACCATCGGGAAGGGAATCGGCGCCACCAAAGGTGCGCGTGCGGCTATCGAAGCAGCTGGCGGCAAGTTCGAGGAATAAATGGCTAAGCAAGGTGCTCTCTCTGCGCTCGGCAAAGGCGGTATGTCTGAACTCTGGGCTCGTCTGCGTTTTCTGTTCCTGGCGATTATCGTCTACCGAATAGGCGCACACATCCCGGTTCCAGGTATCAACCCGGACCGACTCGCGGACCTGTTTCGACAGAATGAGGGGACCATTCTTAGCTTGTTCAACATGTTTTCCGGCGGCGCGCTGGAGCGGATGAGCATTTTTGCACTGGGGATCATGCCGTACATTTCGGCATCGATCATCATGCAATTGATGACCGCCGTCAGCCCGCAGCTGGAGCAGTTGAAGAAGGAAGGTGAAGCTGGCCGTCGCAAGATCAGCCAGTACACCCGCTACGGCACTGTCGTCCTCGCTCTCGTTCAGGCAATTGGCATGTCCATTGGTCTGGCAGGGCAGGGCGTTGCGTTCACTGGTGACTTTGGCTTCCATTTCGTCGCGGTATCCACTTTTGTGGCTGGTGCGATGTTCATGATGTGGCTGGGTGAGCAGATTACTGAGCGTGGTGTTGGCAACGGTATCTCGATGTTGATTTTTTCGGGTATCGTCGCCGGTCTTCCGAGAGCAATCGGGCAGTCTTTCGAGTCTGCGCGTCAGGGTGATATCAATATCTTCGCCCTGGTTGCCATCGGTTTGCTGGCAGTAGCGATTATCGGTTTCGTGGTGTTCATTGAGCGTGGTCAGCGTCGTATTGCTGTTCACTACGCCAAGCGTCAGCAGGGCCGCAAGGTTTTTGCTGCGCAGACCAGCCACCTGCCGCTGAAGGTGAACATGGCCGGTGTTATTCCGGCCATTTTCGCGAGCAGCATTCTGCTGTTCCCGGCTTCGCTGGGTGCCTGGTTTGGTCAGTCTGAGGGTATGGGCTGGTTGCAGGACATCTCGCAGTCGATCGCTCCTGGTCAGCCGTTGAATATTCTGCTGTTTAGTGCAGGGATTATTTTCTTCTGCTTCTTCTATACGGCGTTGATGTTCAATCCGAAAGACGTAGCGGAAAACCTGAAGAAGTCCGGTGCCTTTATTCCGGGCATCCGTCCAGGTGAGCAGTCTGCGCGCTACATTGATGGCGTTCTGACTCGCTTGACCATGTTCGGTGCTCTATACATGACGGCCGTGTGCCTGTTGCCCCAGTTCCTGGTGGTTGCGGCAAACGTTCCGTTCTACCTTGGCGGGACCTCGTTGCTGATCGTCGTCGTGGTTGTGATGGACTTCATGTCCCAAGTACAATCGCACCTCGTTTCGCACCAGTACGAATCCCTGATGAAGAAAGCCAACCTGAAGGGTTACGGCAGCGGCATGTTGCGCTGAGTACCCATAAGGTTCGAGGAGTTGGTGATGAAAGTTCGTGCATCGGTGAAAAAGCTGTGCCGTAACTGCAAGATTATTCGCCGCGAAGGTGTTGTTCGAGTAATTTGCAGCGCGGAACCGCGTCACAAACAGCGCCAAGGCTGAGTGTGATTGTGCTTCAAACCCGGTAGCTAGTGTGCTACCGGGTTGATTATTTGTTATTACAGCGATATTATCTCGCGCCCTATTTCTTGGCTTCCGGGGCGTAGGTAGCTGTCAATTGGAGTCCCACTGAATGGCCCGTATTGCAGGCGTTAACATTCCAGATAACAAGCATACTGTTATCTCGCTGACCTACATCTATGGTGTTGGTCGCACAACTGCGCAGAAAATCTGTGCAGAGACTGGGGTAAACCCAGCCGCTAAGATCAAGGATCTGAGCGACGAGCAAATTGAACAGCTGCGTGGCGAAGTGGCGAAGTTCACCACTGAAGGTGACCTGCGTCGCGAAATCAACATGAAAATCAAGCGCTTGATGGACCTCGGTTGCTATCGCGGTCTGCGTCATCGTCGCGGTCTTCCAGTACGCGGTCAGCGTACCAAGACCAACGCGCGTACCCGTAAAGGTCCGCGTAAGCCGATCCGCAAGTAATCGCCCCAGCGAATCGACAGGAATTTAATCATGGCAAAACCTGCTGCTCGTCCTCGTAAAAAAGTTAAAAAGACAGTGGTTGATGGCATCGCCCACATCCATGCTTCTTTTAACAACACCATCGTGACCATCACCGACCGTCAAGGTAACGCTCTTTCCTGGGCTACCTCCGGTGGTTCGGGTTTCCGCGGTTCCCGTAAGTCCACCCCGTTCGCTGCTCAAGTAGCTGCTGAGCGTGCTGGTCAAGCTGCGCTGGAATACGGTCTGAAAAACCTCGACGTTAACGTCAAAGGTCCAGGCCCAGGTCGTGAATCTGCAGTCCGTGCTTTGAACGGCTGTGGCTACAAGATCGCCAGCATCACCGACGTGACGCCAATCCCGCACAACGGGTGCCGTCCGCCGAAGAAGCGCCGCGTGTAATCCAGGAGATTGTGAAGAATGGCTCGTTACATTGGTCCAAAATGCAAACTCGCTCGTCGCGAAGGCACCGATCTCTTCCTGAAGAGCGGCGTGCGCGCGATCGAATCGAAGTGCAACATTGAAGCAGCACCTGGTATCCACGGCCAACGCCGCGGTCGCCAGTCCGACTACGGCACCCAACTGCGTGAAAAGCAGAAGGTCCGTCGTATCTACGGCGTTCTCGAGCGTCAATTCAGCGGCTACTACAAAGAAGCTGCTGGCAAGAAAGGTGCAACAGGCGAAAACCTGCTGCAACTGCTCGAATGCCGTTTGGACAACGTTGTATACCGTATGGGCTTTGGTTCGACTCGTGCCGAATCCCGTCAGCTGGTATCGCACAAGTCGATCAGCGTAAACGGCAAAACCGTTAACGTTCCGTCCTACCAGGTTCGTGCTGGTGACGTGGTTGCTGTTCGCGAGAAAGCAAAAAACCAACTTCGCATTGTCCAAGCTCTCGATCTGTGTGCCCAACGTGGCCGCGTAGAATGGGTAGAAGTAGACACTGAGAAGAAGTCGGGCGTTTTCAAGAACGTTCCAGCTCGCAGTGATCTGTCCGCCGACATCAACGAAAGCCTGATTGTCGAGCTCTACTCCAAGTAAGGGCTAGAAAATAGGTGCATCCATGCAGATTTCGGTAAATGAGTTCCTGACACCACGCCATATTGATGTGCAGGTTGTCAGTCCAACCCGCGCCAAGATCACGCTCGAGCCTCTCGAGCGTGGTTTCGGCCACACCCTGGGCAACGCGCTGCGCCGCATCCTGTTGTCCTCAATGCCCGGCTGTGCAGTAGTCGAGGCCGAGATTGACGGTGTACTCCACGAGTACAGCGCCATCGAAGGCGTACAGGAAGACGTAATTGAAATCCTGTTGAACCTTAAAGGTCTGGCTATCAAGCTGCACGGTCGTGACGAAGTTACGCTGACCTTGTCGAAGAAGGGTTCGGGGGTGGTTACCGCTGCCGATATTCAGCTGGATCATGATGTCGAGATCGTTAACCCCGATCACGTAATCGCTAACCTGGCGTCTAACGGCGCCCTGAACATGAAGCTCACCGTAGCTCGTGGTCGTGGTTATGAACCGGCAGACTCGCGTCAGAGCGATGAAGACGAAAGCCGCAGCATTGGTCGCTTGCAGCTCGACTCTTCGTTCAGCCCGGTTCGCCGTATCGCATACGTGGTGGAAAACGCCCGTGTCGAACAGCGTACTAACCTGGACAAGCTGGTTATTGATCTGGAAACCAACGGTACCCTGGATCCTGAAGAGGCTATCCGCCGTGCTGCAACCATCCTGCAACAGCAGTTGGCTGCGTTCGTCGACCTCAAAGGTGACAGTGAACCAGTGGTTATCGAGCAGGAAGACGAGATCGATCCGATCCTGCTTCGCCCGGTTGACGATCTGGAACTGACTGTACGTTCGGCTAACTGCCTTAAGGCGGAAAACATCTACTACATCGGCGACCTGATTCAGCGCACCGAAGTAGAGCTGTTGAAGACTCCGAACCTGGGCAAGAAATCCTTGACTGAAATCAAGGACGTTCTGGCCTCCCGCGGTCTGTCCCTCGGCATGCGCCTCGACAACTGGCCGCCTGCAAGTCTTAAGAAGGACGACAAGGCGACTGCCTGATCGTCGTAATCACCGAACGTTGTGTTTGGTAAGGAATGAACCATGCGTCATCGTAAAAGTGGTCGTCACCTGAGCCGCACCAGCTCGCACCGCAAGGCCATGTTCCAAAACATGGCGGTGTCGCTGTTCGAGCACGAGCTGATCAAAACTACTCTGCCAAAAGCCAAAGAACTGCGCCGTGTTGCCGAGCCGCTGATCACTCTGGCCAAGACAGACAGCGTTGCTAACCGTCGTCTGGCTTTCGACCGTACTCGTTCGAAAGCTATCGTTGGTAAGCTCTTCAACGACCTGGGCAAGCGTTACGCTACCCGTGAGGGTGGCTACCTGCGCATCCTCAAGTGCGGTTTCCGCGCTGGCGACAATGCGCCTATGGCGTACGTCGAGTTGGTTGATCGTGCTGTCGGCGGTGAAGCTGTATCCGCTGAGTAAGACGTCAGTCTGAAACGAAAAACCGGGCCTTGTGCCCGGTTTTTTGTGGGCGCTCAAAAAGTTTTGCGTCTGAAGTGATGGATTAGATATTTCTATCGAATGTCAAAAGTTAATGAATTTGTACGTGTAACATTTGTGGTCAATACTCTCCACCAAGCCGATTAGCCGGCAGACCGAAGAGGAAGAGATCGCATGAGCCAAAATAAAATACTCACCACCGCCAGTGGCGCTCCTGTCGCTGATAACCAGAATTCTCGCTCCGCCGGCCCTCGCGGTCCGCTGCTTCTCGACGACTTCCACTTGCTGGAAAAACTAGCCCACTTCAACCGGGAAAACATTCCTGAGCGCCGTGTGCACGCAAAGGGTTCGGGCGCCTACGGTACGTTCACGGTGACGCGCGACATCACCGAATACACCAGCGCCAAGCTGTTTGAATCGGTGGGTAAGCAAACTCCAACCTTCCTGCGTTTTTCTACCGTTGGCGGCGAGCGCGGCTCGGCTGATACCGAGCGAGATCCACGGGGCTTCGCGTTGAAGTTCTACACTGAGGAAGGTAACTGGGACATCGTGGGCAACAATACGCCCGTGTTCTTCATCCGTGACCCACTCAAATTTCCGGACTTTATCCACACCCAGAAACGTCTGCCGCAGAGCAATCTGAAAAGTGCTCAGGCCATGTGGGATTTTTGGTCGCACTCTCCTGAGGCGCTGCACCAGGTCACTATTCTTTTTTCGGATCGCGGCATCCCTGACGGCTACCGTCACATGCACGGCTTCGGGAGTCACACTTATAGCCTGATCAATGCCAGCGGCGAGCGCCGGTGGGTGAAGTGGCACTACAAGACCAAGCAGGGGATCAAGAACCTGGCGCCGGCAGAGGCTGCTCGGCTGGCCGGTACCGATCCAGATTACGCACAGCGTGATCTGTTCGAAGCGATCGAGCGTGGCGACTTTCCTAAATGGAGTGTCTGCATCCAGGTCATGACCGAAGCCCAGGCTGAAGGGCACTACGAAAACCCGTTCGACGTGACCAAGACCTGGTCGCAGAAAGAGTTTCCGCTGATTGAAGTGGGCGAACTGGAGCTTAACCGCAACCCGCTGAACTACTTCGCCGAGGTTGAACAGGCGGCGTTCGGGCCGAGCAACATGGTGCCGGGTGTAGGCTTGTCGCCGGATCGCATGTTGCAAGGTCGGGTATTCGCCTATGCGGATGCGCACCGCTACCGTGTCGGTACCAATCACCAGCAGTTGCCAGTGAATGCACCGCGTAGCCCGGTCAACAGCTATCAACGTGATGGTTCGATGGCGTTTGGCAGCAATGGCGGCGCCGCACCGAACTACGAGCCGAACAGCTACGTAGAATCGCCGAAGCAAGCGCCTCGTTATGCCGAACCAGCACTAAAATTGAGTGGCGTGGCTGATCGCTACGATCACCGCGAAGACACCGACTACTACAGCCACGCCGGTGCGCTGTTCCGCCTGATGAGTGATGAGCAGAAATCCCTGCTGGTCAACAACATCGCCGGCGCCATGGGTGGTGTGTCCGGGGATGTGGTAGACCGCCAATTGCAGCATTTCTACAAAGCCGACCCGGCGTATGGAGAAGCAATCGCGAAGGCGTTGGGTGTACAGCTTAACGAAGTCTAAACGAGAAGCAGAACCGCCCTCATTCGGGCGGTTTTTGCGTTATTTCGGCTGCTTTTCTCAGAATATCTTCGCTTTTGTTGCGTCAAGTGAGTGACCTTCCGGTCAGGTTGGTTCAAACTACAGACTTTCAAGCAGGGAGATGTAGGGCGATGCAAGGCCACCCAGACGTAATCGATTACCTCAACACGTTGCTGACCGGAGAACTGGCAGCGCGTGACCAATATTTCGTTCATTCGCGCATGTATGAAGACTGGGGTTTCACCAAGCTCTACGAGCGAATCAACCATGAGATGGAAGAGGAAGCCGGCCACGCTGACGCCCTGATGCGCCGCATTCTGATGCTCGAAGGCACGCCACGTATGCGTCCGGATGATGTAATCGTTGGAGTGACGGTGTCCGACATGCTTGCTGCGGACCTGCAACTGGAATACAAAGTCCGCGCTGCACTCTGCAAAGGCATCGAGTTGTGCGAAAAGCACCAGGACTATGTCAGCCGCGAGATCCTGCGCGTTCAATTGAACGATACCGAAGAAGATCACACCTACTGGCTGGAAAAGCAGTTGGGCCTGATCAAACTCATCGGTATCGAGAACTACCTGCAATCCCACGCCTGATTTGCAGCGGCTACAAAAAAGCCCCTGTCACCGATAACGTGACAGGGGCTTTTTCATGCGCAGGACTAAGCCCTGTCGCGTTCCAACAGCGGCTTGAGGTAGAAGCCGGTGTGCGACTGCTTCATCTCGGCAACCTCTTCCGGGGTACCCACGGCAATGATCTGCCCCCCTTTGGAACCACCTTCCGGCCCGAGGTCCACCAGCCAGTCGGCGGTCTTGATCACGTCCAGATTGTGCTCGATTACCACCACGGTGTTGCCGTGGTCGCGCAAACGGTGCAGCACGTCCAGCAGTTGCTGAATATCCGCGAAGTGCAAACCGGTGGTCGGCTCGTCGAGGATGTACAGGGTCTTGCCGGTATCGCGCTTGGACAGCTCGCGGGACAGCTTCACTCGCTGCGCTTCACCACCGGACAGCGTGGTCGCTGACTGCCCCAGCTTGATGTACGACAGGCCGACGTCCATCAGCGTCTGGAGCTTGCGCGCCAGGGCTGGGACGGCATCGAAGAACTCCCGCGCTTCCTCGATGGTCATCTCGAGGGTTTCGTGAATGCTCTTGCCCTTGTATTTGATCTCCAGCGTTTCGCGGTTGTAACGCTTGCTCTTGCAGACATCACACGGAACGTAGATGTCCGGCAGGAAGTGCATCTCAACCTTGATCAGGCCATCTCCCTGACAAGCTTCGCAGCGCCCCCCCTTGACATTGAAGGAGAAGCGCCCCGGGCCGTAACCACGCGAACGGGACTCCGGAACCCCGGCGAACAGCTCGCGAATCGGTGTGAACAGCCCGGTGTAGGTCGCCGGGTTGGAGCGCGGCGTGCGGCCGATTGGGCTTTGGTCAATGTCGACGACCTTGTCCAGGTGCTCCAGTCCTTTGATGCTGTCGTGCGCGGCCGCTTCAAGCGTGGTGGCGCCGTTAAGGGCGGTGGCGCTCAACGGGAACAACGTGTTGTTGATCAACGTTGACTTGCCGGAGCCGGAAACCCCGGTAACGCAGGTCAGCAGGCCAATCGGGATATCCAGGTCGACGTTACGCAAGTTGTTGCCGCGAGCCCCTTTCAGAGAAAGCGACAGCTTCTTGTTGCGCGGCGTGCGCTTGGCCGGTACTTCGATTTTCACGCGGCCCGAGAGGTACTTGCCCGTCAGCGAATCCGGGTGGGCCATCACTTCCTTCGGTGTACCTTCGGCAACGATGTTGCCGCCATGTACGCCAGCGCCCGGGCCGATATCCACGACATAGTCCGCCAGGCGGATGGCATCTTCATCGTGCTCGACCACTATCACCGTGTTGCCGATGTCGCGCAGGTGCTTGAGCGTACCGAGCAAACGGTCGTTGTCGCGCTGATGCAGGCCGATCGATGGTTCATCGAGGATGTACAACACACCCACAAGCCCGGCGCCTATCTGGCTCGCCAGGCGAATGCGCTGGGCTTCACCGCCCGACAGGGTGTCCGCGCTGCGGTCCAGGGACAGGTAGTCCAAGCCGACGTTGACCAGGAATTGCAGGCGCTCGCGGATTTCCTTGAGGATCTTGTCGGCAATCTCGCCACGGCGCCCGCTGAGCTTCAGTACGCCGAAGTAGTCGCAGGCATCACCGATTGGCAGATTGGTGACCGCCGGCAGGTTCTTCTCGCCAACCCATACATGCCGCGCCTCGCGACGCAGGCGGGTGCCACGGCAATCCGGGCAAGGCTGGGTGCTGAGGAACTTCGCCAGTTCCTCGCGCACGGAAGCCGACTCGGTTTCTCGATAGCGACGTTCCAGGTTGGGAACGATGCCTTCGAACGGGTGCGAGCGTTTGACGATGTCGCCACGGTCGTTCAGGTACTTGAAGTCGACGCTTTGCGAGCCGCTGCCGTGGAGGATGACTTTCTGTTGCTCGGCCGGCAGTTCGTTGAACGGCACTTCCAGGCTGAACTTGTAGTGTGAAGCCAGCGATCCGAGCATCTGGAAATAGTAGACGTTACGCCTGTCCCAGCCGCGAATAGCGCCTTCAGCCAGGGTCAAATCACCATTGACCAGTCGCTTGATGTCGAAGAATTGCTTCACCCCCAGACCATCGCATGTCGGGCAGGCGCCGGCCGGGTTGTTGAAGGAGAACAGCTTGGGTTCCAGCTCGCTGATGGCATGGCCGCAGATCGGGCAGGCGAAACGTGCGGAGAAGATGATCTCCTCGCCCGGTTCGTCATCCATCGGTGCCACCAGTGCGATGCCATCCGCCAGTTTCAGCGCCGTCTCGAAGGATTCGGCCAGGCGTTGCTGCAGGTCGGCGCGGACCTTGAAGCGGTCGACCACCACGTCGATGGTGTGTTTTTTCTGCTTGTCGAGCTTGGGCGCTTCGTCCAGCTCGTAGAGCTTGCCGTTGATCCGGGCACGCACGAAACCCTGGGCGCGCAGCTCTTCGAAGACCGACAGGTGTTCGCCCTTACGCTCGCGAATCACCGGGGCCAGCAGCATCAGCTTGCTACCTTCCGGCTGGGCGAGCACCAGGTCGACCATTTGGCTGACGGTTTGCGCTTCGAGCGGAATATCGTGGTCCGGGCAACGCGGAATGCCCACCCGTGCATAGAGCAGGCGCAGGTAGTCGTAAATTTCGGTGATGGTGCCGACGGTCGAGCGCGGGTTGTGCGAGGTCGACTTCTGTTCGATGGAGATGGCCGGCGACAGGCCTTCGATGGTGTCGACGTCGGGTTTTTCCATCATCGACAAAAACTGCCGGGCATAGGCCGACAGCGACTCGACGTAGCGGCGCTGGCCTTCGGCATACAGCGTGTCGAATGCCAGGGAAGACTTGCCGGACCCGGACAGGCCGGTGATGACGATCAGTTTGTCCCGTGGCAGGGTCAGGTCGATGTTCTTCAGGTTGTGGGTTCGGGCCCCACGAATCAGGATCTTGTCCAAAGTGGCCTCGCTCGGCGGGCGTCGAAAACGTGGAGTATACGGGCAAATACTGGATGGATAAACACTATGGAGCGAGTGGATAATGCGCGTTCATGAAGAGTCTGTCAGCGGAACGCGTCAAAGCGTCGCGATTTACCCTGTCATTCGATGGGACTGGTAGAATCGCGGCCGGTTCACACGAGGTTTTTCCATGCACGATCCCCACAGCGAACGCATGAGTGGCAGTGAGACCCGCGCGGCAAGCGGTCTGGCCCTCGTGTTCGCCTTCCGTATGCTTGGCATGTTCATGGTGTTGCCGGTATTGGCGACCTATGGCATGGATCTGGCGGGAGCGACCCCGGCCCTTATCGGGCTGGCGATTGGCGCTTACGGCCTGACCCAGGCGATTTTTCAGATTCCTTTCGGGGTCATATCCGACCGCATCGGTCGCCGCCCGGTGATTTACCTGGGCCTGATCGTCTTTGCCCTGGGCAGCGTGCTAGCCGCCAGTGCCGACTCGATCTGGGGCGTGATCGCCGGTCGCATCCTGCAGGGTGCCGGGGCGATTTCCGCTGCCGTGATGGCGCTGCTGTCCGACCTGACCCGAGAACAGCATCGTACCAAGGCCATGGCCATGATCGGGATGACGATCGGCCTGTCGTTCGCCGTCGCGATGGTGGTCGGTCCGTTGCTGACCCGCGCATTCGGCTTGTCCGGACTTTTTCTCGCCACCGGCGGCATGGCCCTGGTGGGCATTCTGATCGTCGCGTTCATGGTGCCGCGCGCCAGCGGGCCGTTGCAGCACCGGGAGTCCGGCGTCGCGCGCCAGGCCTTGATACCGACGCTCAAGCACCCGGACCTGCTGCGACTGGACCTGGGCATCTTTGTGTTGCACGCGATGTTGATGTCGAGCTTCGTCGCATTGCCCCTGGCCCTGGTCGAAAAAGCCGGGCTGCCCAAGGAGCAGCACTGGTGGGTCTACCTGACTGCGCTGTTGATTTCATTCTTCGCCATGATCCCGTTCATCATCTATGGCGAGAAGAAACGCAAAATGAAACGAGTTTTGTTGGGCGCGGTGCTGACGCTGATGCTCACTGAGCTATTCTTCTGGCAGTTCGGCGATAGCCTGCGGGCCCTTGTGATCGGGACGGTGGTGTTCTTTACCGCGTTCAATTTGCTGGAAGCTTCGCTGCCATCGCTGATCAGCAAGGTTTCACCAGCGGGTGGCAAGGGTACGGCGATGGGCGTTTATTCCACCAGTCAGTTCCTCGGATCGGCACTGGGCGGGATACTCGGCGGCTGGATGTTCCAGCACGGCGGTCTGTCGGTTGTGTTCCTTGGATGCGCCGCCCTGGCTGCCATCTGGCTGGCCTTTGCTGTTACCATGCGCGAACCTCCCTACGTGACGAGCCTGCGCTTGCCGTTGTCGCCCGAGGCGATCCGCGAAGCGGGTCTGGTCGAGCGCCTGATGGCCGTTGTAGGGGTAACAGATGCAGTGATCGTTGCAGATGAGGCGGCGATTTACATCAAATTGGACACCGAACTATTGGATCGCACTACCCTCGAGCGTCTGGTGAACAACCCGGCCGCGACAGCGTGCGAAGCCTAGGAGAACGTTATGGCCCGTGGGGTTAACAAAGTCATATTGGTCGGCACTTGCGGCCAGGATCCCGAAGTTCGCTACCTGCCTAACGGTAACGCCGTGACCAACCTGAGTCTGGCGACCAGCGAACAGTGGACCGACAAGCAAACCGGCCAGAAAGTCGAAAAGACTGAATGGCACCGTGTTTCGATGTTCGGCAAGGTGGCTGAAATCGCCGGCGAATACCTGCGCAAAGGTTCGCAGGTCTACATCGAAGGCAAGCTGCAAACCCGCGAGTGGGAAAAAGACGGCATCAAGCGTTACACCACCGAAATTGTGGTCGACATGCAAGGCACCATGCAACTGCTGGGCGGCCGTCCACAACAGGGCGACCAACAAGGCGGTGGCAACAACTACCAGCAATCGGCCCCACGCCAGCAGGCTCCGCGTCCGCAGCAGTCGGCACCGCAGCAGCGCCCTGCGCCTCAGCAGGCCGCCCCGCAACCGGCTCCGGATTTCGACAGCTTCGATGATGATATTCCGTTCTGAGGCAGCTATAAGCCGCAAGCTTCAAGCGGCAAGCTGAATCAAAAACCCGCACCTGGACAGAGGGTGCGGGTTTTTTTATGGGCGGTGGGTTCAGGCCGCGATGAACTCGTCTGTAGACACGACCTTGGCATAGGCAAAACCCAGCGCAGCCATGAAGGCGGCGTGCACGTGCGAGGCGGGTACCGTCACACCGTTGAACTCCAGGTCCCGGGAGGCGCAGGCATCGTGAATCACGGTAACTGCATAACCCATGTCGGCGGCGGCGCGGGTGATGCCGTCGATGCACATGTGGCTCATGCTGCCGACCACTACCAGCTCCTTGATGCCCTGCTCGTCGAGGATCGATTTGAGTTCAGTTTCGCGGAACGAGTTGACGAAGTGCTTGAGCACGACGGGTTCGTCGGTGCGATTGAGGACTTTGGGGTGCAACTGGGCGCCTTCGGAGCCGGGGGTGAAGAAGGGGGCCTCATGGGACGTGAATTCGTGGCGGATGTGTACCACCGAATCGCCAACACTGCGAAACGTCTCGATCAATCGTGCTGCGTTGTCTGCCGCCGCGTCTGCTCCGGCCAGCGGCCACTTGCCTTGTGGGAAGTAGTCGTTTTGGATATCGACTACGATGAGTGCTTGCTTGGCCATGGCTGTTTCCTCTAAGTGCGGATTGGGTGTGGAATGAAGTATCGGCTCGGGCCGACCATCCGAGGATTGGCGGCACCGACAATAGAAAGGGGAAAACTGACAATGGACGCACAAAGGCCAGTCGCCGAACTCGGTGTGCTGATTTACCCTGGCGCGCAGATGGCGGCGGTGCATGGGTTGACGGACCTGTTTGGCGTCGCCAACCGGATTGCCGCCGACCAACAGGCGGCGCAGCTACCGCTATTGAGGGTCAGCCATTGGCAGGTTGACGAGCACCAGGCGCCTCGGCGGGGCTACGACAGCCATCCAGCGGCAGATGACGGTTTGGTGGCATTGCTCATTCCGCCGTCGATTGCCGGATTTTCCGAAGGTCAGGCGTCCCAGGCGTTACTGGACTGGATTTGTCAGCAACACGCCCGGGGCGCGACCATCGGCGGCGTGTGTGTGGGCTCGATTCTGTTGGCCGAAAGCGGCTTGCTCGACGGGCGTAGTGCCACCACTCATTGGACTTCCGCCAAGTCCTTCGCCGAGCGTTACCCCGACATCAAACTCAAAGCCGATACACCCATTGTCGACGATGGCGACCTGATTACTACTGCTGGCTTGATGGCGTGGTCCGAGTTGGGGCTGCGCCTGGTCGACCGTCTGATGGGGCCAAGCATTGCCACCGCTACCGCGCGTTTCCTGGTGGTGGAGCACAGCGACAGTGCCAGTGAGTGCGGCAGTAACTTTGCACCGATCCTCAGCCATGGCGATGCCTCGATTCTGAAGGTTCAGCATTGGTTGCAGAGCACCGGTGCCACTGATGTCTCGCTGACGGCGATGGCCGAGCGGGCGGGGTTGGAAGAGCGCACGTTCCTGCGTCGTTTCCGTGCGGCCACCGGCCTCAAACCCACCGAATACTGCCAACACCTGCGGGTCGGCAAGGCCCGGGAGATGCTTGAGTTCACCAACGGCACCATCGACCACATTGCCTGGACCGTGGGCTATCAGGACCCCAGTGCATTTCGTGCCACATTCAGGAAAATCACCGGTTTGGCGCCGAGTGATTACCGGTCGAGGTTTGGCAGTCGATAACCGATGAACTGTAGGAGCGAGCTTGCTCGCGATAGCAGTGTGTCAGCTGCAAATCTTCCGACTGACACGACGCAATCGCGAGCAAGCTCGCTCCTGCAGGGGGCATGGCACCTGGCAAGAATCGTGCAATTTGCACGGGGCGTCGTGCAGAATAAAACGGCGCCTGTCCTGGAGCACGCCCGAAAGCTCCTGATTTACAACGGCGTTTCCTCACAAGGTCAATTGGCCTGATCTCTGCACCCCTTCAATGACATTCATCCAGCGCCGATTGAAGGGGGACGCATGACCCCAACAAACCGCAAGAAACTGGTAGTCGCCCATTCCGTGCGACCCGATGCTCCACAGCACGAAGTCGAGACCAATCGTGCACTGGCTCGATGGCTGGCGCAGATCCTCGGTTACAAGTACGGCGGCAGTTACGACCCCGAGCGCCATCAGGGGCGAGACCTCTACCTGTTGCCGACCCAGACTCTGGTGGGCGCTGCAATTGCCCGACAACTGGGGGTCATGGGACCCCAGGATCTCTGGGGTGGTTATGTCGAACATGATTTCATCTGCACCAAGGCCATCAGCCACGGCCTGCGCGACAAGAACGCCTTGGCCCCGCCGGGTTGGTCGCCGTTGTTTTCCGAGCGGGTGCGCGGCGTGGTGCTCGACGGGCTCAGCGTGTTTTCGTTCGACGATGCACGATCAGCGGCGGAGCACTTGCTCTACGCCGGCCCGATTCGCCTGAAGCCCATTCATGCCTGCGCCGGACGTGGCCAAGAGGTGATCAAGAGCCTGGACGAGTTCGACGCGGTCCTCGCTCGGTCCGAGGCCCGGGCGTTATTCACTGAAGGCGTGGTGCTGGAGCAGGATCTGTCTGAGGTGGTCACTCATAGCGTCGGGCAGAGTTTTTTCGGTGACATCGTGCTGAGCTACTGCGGCGATCAATACCTGACCCGCGATGCTCAAGGCGAAGAGGTCTACGGCGGTTCGAACCTGATCTTGGTGCGCGGTGATTACGATGATTTACTGGAACTGAAGCTGCCCGACGACGTGCGGCTGGCCATCCATCAGGCCCAGGTGTTCGACTGTGCTGCGGATCAAGCGTATCCCGCGTTCTATGCTTCGCGACGCAATTACGACATCGCCCAGGGCCTGGACGCCAACGGCAGGCGCCGCAGTGGTGTGCTCGAACAATCCTGGCGCATGGGCGGTGCCAGCAGCGCGGAAGTGGCGGCGTTGCAGAGTTTCATCAATGACCCGCAAATGCGTGCGATCCGTGTGTCCTCGGTGGAAACCTACACCGACACCGCGCTGCCGGCGGACGCCATCGAGGTGTACCGCGGGCCGGCCCAGAACAGTGAGTTCCTACTCAAATATGTAACGGTCCAATCCTATGACGGCTAGAAGCGAAAGCATTCAAATCGACATCGATGACGAACAGATGAGCGGGACGTTTCTGAGTCCCAAGTCCAAGGTACCCGGCGTGTTGTTCGTGCACGGTTGGGGCGGCAGCCAGGAGCGTGATCTTGAACGGGCCAAGGGCATTGCCGGCCTGGGCTGTGTGTGCCTGACCTTCGATTTGCGCGGGCACACCGGCGGCACCGGCATTCCACTGACGCGCGTCACCCGTGAGGATAATTTGCGCGATCTTCTGGCGGCGTATGATCGATTGCTCGCGCACCCGGCGCTGGACACTTCAGCGATTGCCGTGGTCGGTACCAGTTACGGCGGTTATCTGGCGTCGATCCTGACGTCATTGCGTCCGGTGCGCTGGTTGGCGCTGCGGGTGCCGGCGCTGTACCGCGACGAGCAGTGGCATACGCCCAAGCGTGAACTGGACAAACAGGATCTGCGTGATTACCGCAGCACCCTGGTCCGCGCCGACAGCAACCGCGCATTGCACGCCTGTTCGCAGTTCACCGGGGACGTTTTGCTGGTTGAATCCGAAACCGACGATTTCGTGCCTCACGCGACAATCATGAGTTACCGCGCGGCATGCCAGCAGACGCATTCGTTGACCCACCGGATTATCGACGGCGCCGACCATGCGTTGAGCGAACCGGTTTCGCAGCAGGCCTACACCTCGATCCTGGTGGACTGGATTACCGAGATGGTGGTGGGGGAGCGGTTGAGCATCATTCAGTCGAAGTGATGGGGTGGCCTTACTGGCGCCTTCGCGGGCAAGCCCGCGAAGGCGTCCTTGCCGTCACACCCATTACTGAGGCTTCTTGGCAATGCGCAACGACTTCGCCTTGGCCTCCACCACCAGATACATCACCAACGTAATCAACAACGGCAGGATGAAGTAAATCGCCCGATACGCCAGCAAACCCGCTACCAGACTGCCACGCGAGGCTTCGTGTTGCAGCAGCGCGACAAAAACCGCCTCCAGCACCCCAAGCCCCGCCGGAATGTGCGTAATGACCCCGGCGATTGCACTGATCAACAACACCCCGAGCACCAATGGGTAATCCAGTTTGCTCGGCAGCAGAGTAAAGATCACCGCCGCCATCAGCGACCAGTTGAGCGCTCCCAACGCCAATTGCAGAATCGCCATGCGCACCGATGGCAGGTTGATCTCCACGCCGCGTATCGACCACTCGCGCCGCTTGGAAAACCGGCATGCGGCCAGATATCCCGCGCTCACCAGCAACAGTAAAAAGCCCACACCCTGCAATGCATCGCTGCTGAGTTTCCAGCCTGGCGGCATGCGTACCAAGCCGCTGCTGAACACCGCACCGGCGATGAGCATGTAGCCGAACCAGTTTGTCGTCAGGCTAAGCCCGAGGATCTTCGCGATGTTGCCCTTGCTCACGCCAAGCCGCGAGTACAGGCGAAAACGCATAGCGATGCCGCCGACCCAGGCACTGAGGTTGAGGTTGAAGGCGTAGCTGATGATGCCCACTGGCAGGATCTGCTTCCAGGTCAGGTCCTGTCGGATGTAGGTGCGGCCGATCAGGTCATAGCTGGCGTAGGTCAGGAAACTCAGCAGCGTCAGGCCGGCAGCGATGATCAGGGTACGCACCTTGAAATCGGCGAGGGTATCGAACACCTCGTTCCATTCGATGCGCTGGGCCAGCATCGTCAACAGGACGATCAGCGCCAGGAAGAACAACATCGTCAGCGGTTTTTTCCACTTGGTCCAGCGTGATGAATGTTGGCCGTCAGTGCGCGTGGGCGATTGAGTATCAGTGCGTTCCATGGCGATCGCCCCCGGTGGCGTGAGTGAACAGTTTCAAACGTGGCTTGTGCGCCGGCAGCCACCCCGCCCAGGACGGGAAATGGCGAAGGAAGTGAAACACGAGGAAACCCACGGTCATGTGCCAGATTCGTCCGCGCGGCGCCTTGTCCGGATCCATGGCTTTGCAATGGTTTTCACTGAGGATTTCCAGGCGATCGAACAATTCCTGGTTGAACACCCGATCACGGATCAGCACGTTGGCTTCCAGGTTCATCGACAGGCTCAGCGGGTCGAGGTTGCTCGAACCGACGGTGGCCCAATCCTCGTCGACCAGCGCGACTTTGCCGTGCAGCGGGCGCTCACAGTATTCGTGGATCTGCACACCGGCCTTGAGCAGGTAGTCATAGGTCATGCGCGCCGCCAGTTTGGCCACCAGCATGTCCGGCTGGCCTTGCAGGATCAGGCGTACCTCAACGCCCCGTCGGGCGGCGTTGCGGATTTCGCGCAGCAAACGGTATCCGGGGAAAAAGTACGCGTTGGCAATCACCACCCGGCGCTGGGCCGTGCGCAACACCTGCCGGTAAACCTCTTCGATGTCGGTGTTGTGATCGCCGTTATCGCGATAGACGAGGCGTACCTGGCCATCGTGGTCGCTGATCGCCAACTCTGAGCGCCGCTGCCGGCGCCGTTGCCACCAGTATTTGGCGCGCGCCGGCCGGCCGCTTTGCAACAGGGCGAAATGATGAATATCCGCCACGGCCGGTCCCTGGATTTCGACGGAGTAATCCTGCTTGGCCTCCGGCCCGAAATCAGCGAGGTGGTCAGCGGAAAAGTTGATGCCGCCGATGAATGCAATCGTGCCGTCCACTACCACGATCTTGCGATGCAGGCGGCGGAACCAGTTGGTGCGAAAGCCCAGGTGCTTGGGTGCGGGGTCGAACATCTGGATGTGTACGCCGGCCTGGCTCAACGCGGTCAGGTAGCCGGTGGTCAACTCTCCGCAGCCGAAACCATCGAAGTTTGCGGTGACGCGCACGCCGCGTTGCGCCGCCTCGATCAGCACTTGCTGCAGTTCGTGTCCGACCTTGTCCTCGAACACGATGAAGGTTTCCAGGAGGATTTCGGTCTTGGCTTCACGCATCGCCTCGAACACCCGGGGAAAATAGTCTTCGCCATTTTCCAGCAGCCTCACCAGGTTGTTGCCTTGCCAACCGTACTCGACATCGACCACGCCGGGGGCTCGGACGCCCGGCTCCATGGCCACATGCTCCACGCGGGTCTCTTCCAACGGGGCGCTGCTCATAACTCGATCTCCACCGAAAGGGGGGCGTGGTCGGAAAGGTGCGACCAGGGGCGCGTTGACAATACTTGCGGGCGGCTGGCCTTGAGGTTGCGCACATAGATGCGGTCCAGGCGCAAAGCAGGCAAGCGCGCCGGGAAACTGCGTGCCGGTTTGCCGTGGTGCTCGGCGAATACTTCGCGCAGGCCGCACGGCTTGAGTAATGCGTCGGCACGCTGGCGCCAGTCATTGAAGTCACCGGCGACGATCACCGGAGCATCGGCGGGCAATTTGTCGAGAAGTCGGGCCAGCAGTTTCAGCTGTTCGTTGCGATGGGTTTCGCGCAGTCCCAGGTGAACGCAGATCGCATGCACCTGCGGACCATCGCCCGGCAGGCGCAACACGCAATGCAGCAGGCCGCGGTTCTCGTGGCCGCTGATGGACACGTCGAGGTTGTCATGCTGGATGATCTGGAATTTCGACAGCAGCGCATTGCCGTGATCGCCTGCCGGGTACACCGCATTGCGCCCGTAGGCAAACTGCGGCCAGAGCGTGTCGGCGAGGAACTCGTATTGCGGCATCGCCGGCCAATTGCTGTAGCGCTGGGGGTGATGTTCGTGGGCGCCGTGGACCTCCTGCAGGAACACCACGTCGGCCGACACGCTGCGCACGGCCTCACGCAGCTCAGGCAGAATGAAACGCCGATTGAGCGCCGTGAAGCCCTTGTGCGTGTTCACGGTCAGCACCGTGAAACGATGCACCGGCGGCGGGGTTGGCGTTCCCTGTACGGGGGGCTCAACGGCAAGGATTCACTCATGAAAGCACCCCATCGGCCACCGGTTCGCCCGGCGTGGTCTCAAGGTTCTTGTCCAGGCCGAACCGCTTGAGCAAATGGCGGGCGTCGTAAGGCGCATGCACTTTGACGTCGTTGTCGAAAAAGCAGAACACGTCGCGAGATTTGCGCGGTTTTGGTTTCTGTCGGGGCGCGATCAGGTGCGGGTCCGAGGGTTGCTGGCCGTGGTGCCAGGCCTCGATCCGATCGCCCCAGCGTTTTAGGGCCTCTGGCGTGTAGCCACTGGCATAGAGCTCCTCGGCTCCGTGCAGGCGCACATAGACGAAGTCGCTGGTAATGTCTTCACGGTAAGGCCATTTGCCGGCCGTGTCGGCGACCACCAGGGCGACGTTGTAGCGCTTGAGCAAGCGTACGAACTGTGGGTCGATGAAGCTGTCGTTGCGGATCTCCACGGCATGGCGTAGGGGCTTCTTCCTGTACGCCCGGGTGCTGGCCTGGCCGTGCAGGTGCTCGTCATGCTGGCGGGCGAGGGCCGCAGCCTCGGAGGTGTCGCGGGGCAGTTGTTCAAGAAAATGCTCAAACAGTTCGGGGTCGAACTTGAAGTTGGGCGGGAACTGCCAAAGGAACGGGCCGAGTTTTTCCTTGAGCTCCAGTACCCCGGAGGCGAAGAAGTTGGCCAAGGGCAGGTGGATGTCACGCAGACGCTTGATGTGCGTGATGAAACGTGGGGCCTTGACGCTGAAGATGAAGCCTCGCGGAGTTTCGTCATACCACTGGGCATAACGCTCCGGGCGTTGCAGGGCGTAAAACGATCCATTGATCTCGATACTGTTGACGGCCCGTGAGGCGAACTGCAATTCACGCTTCTGGGTAAGCCCCTTTGGGTAGAAATCCCCCCGCCAGGGCGTATAACGCCAGCCTGAAATTCCGATGTGAATCGCCGCCATGTCGCCTCCTGTCCGAGTGCCCCATTTACAGGCTGACTGCGCGAGGGCGGCGAAAGTTTCGAGCGAGTGACGCATGACCTGTAGGAGCGAGCATGCTCGCGATGGACGCAAGATCACCGCGGGGCATCAGGCCGCCAGCGTCATCGTTCAAGACCATCGCGAGCATGCTCGCTCCTACAGGCTGCTTAGCAAAAACCGAACTTGCCGGGCAAATGCTGATCAGTTCCTAACAGACCCTTGTCGAGGAGCTCTCCGTTTTGCTCAAGTTCAGGATCATGATGTTACTGGGGGCGTTGCTGTGTTTGGGCAGCAACGGGTTGCAAGCCGCTGCGCTGCCGGGCGTTCCCGCGGCTGCCGAGGAACCGGCGAAACCCGAGCCGCTGGTCCAGGGTGGCCTGCTGGGCGCCATCAGTTCCAGCATCGATGACGTGCAGGACAAACTCGACCTCAACGAAAACCTGGTCGACGCCTGGCGCCTGCGCGCGGACCGGGCGGCGGACGAGGTCGGTAAGCTGGTGAACCAGCCGTCGTCGCGATCACCCATGAGCGTGGCGGGCGACTTCATGCTCTTGTCCGGTGTTTGGCTCGGCGTGTTCGCCTTGCTCACGGTGCTCGGCGGCTTGCTGGCGCGGCGCTTGAGTCAGGGACGTTGGCTGCGCGAGCGTCATCGTGCGCAGGATCTGCTTGGCTACGTGTTGCCGTACACGTTACCCGCGCTGGTCTGCCTGCCGTTGACCCTCTATGCCAGTCATTTCATGCCCGTCTCGGTAGGCAGGGCGCTGGCGCTGTGTTTTGCCTACGCCACCAGCAGCGGCATTTTCTCTACGTCGATGTTCTTGTGCGTGGTGGTGTTGTTCAAGACTGGCCACAAGCGCCCGGCAGTGCAGATTATCCGTGATTACTGCCCCAGACCGCTGTTCCTCATCGGCTTCCTCGCTGCCCTCAGCGATGCCTTGACCAGCCCGCAAATCGCCCGGCAAATCGGTGGCAATCTCACCAGCAGTATTGCGGTATTCACCGGCCTGTTCGCCTCGGTCGTCTTCGGCCTGCTGGTGATTCGCCTGCGCCGGCCGGTGGCGCACCTGATTCGTAACCGCTCGCTGGCGCAGCGCTTGAAACAGCCCTCATTGCAGGAGTCACTGCGAATATTTTCCGGACTCTGGTATCTGCCGATCCTGCTGATGGTGCTGGTCTCGGTGATCAACCTGATCGGTGTTGGCGAAGACAATCAAAAAGCCCTGCGCTGCGCGCTGTTCACGACCATCTTGCTAATCGCCACCGTGTTCCTCAGCACGGTGTTCCAGCACCTGTTCAAATCCCGCAAAGCCGAAGCGATCCAGCGCAGCAGCGCCTACAAGGAACGTTTTCTCAGTTTGCTGCATGCCTTGTTGCGGATCGTCATGGCCGTGGCGTTCATCGAAATTCTCGGACGCATCTGGGGTGTCTCGCTGTTTGAATTCGCCGAGCGCAACTCAGTGGGACGGGCGATCAGTGATTCGCTGAGCAGCATCGGCCTGATCCTGCTCGTGACCTGGCTGCTGTGGGTGGTGCTCGACACGGCGATCCAGGAAGCCTTGAAACCACCGGTCAACAAGCGCTCGGCGCGACAGCCGAGCACGCGGGTCAAGACCATCCTGCCGCTGCTGCGCAACGCGATCAAAATCATTCTGGTGGTGATCTGCGCGATTACCACCATGGCCAATCTGGGCATCAATGTCGCGCCGCTGCTGGCGGGTGCCGGTGTGGTCGGCCTGGCCATCGGTTTTGGTTCGCAACAACTGGTGCAGGACGTGATCACTGGTCTGTTTATCATCATCGAGGACACGCTGTCGGTGGGTGATTGGGTGGTGCTCGATTCCGGTCACGCCGGTACGGTCGAAGGCCTGACCATCCGTACCTTGCGCCTGCGTGACGGCAAGGGTTTTGTCCACTCCGTGCCGTTTGGCCAGATCAAGGCCGTTACCAACCAGTCGCGGCAATTCGCCTTTGCGTTTTTCTCCGTGCAGTTCACCTATGACACCGATGTCGACCAGGCCATCGCGCTTATCCGAGAGGCCGGGGATTCGATTCGCGAGGACGCGTTTCTCAAGTACAACCTGCAAGGCCCGCTGGATGTATTCGGTGTCGACAAGATGGACCTCAACGGCGTAGTGCTGACGGCGCAATTTCGCACGGTGTCCGGCGGGCAATATGCGGTGAGCCGGGCGTTCAACCAGCGCTTGAAAAAGCTTGTGGATAACAACCCATCGGTGCATTTCGCGCAGACTTATCCACAGCAGGTTTTCATGCCGAAGCGGCAGGCGGCGCAGGAAAATGTGCAGGAGGAGAGTGCGGGGGTGGTGTTGCCGGATCCTTCGAGGACTTAGGCAGGGTTTTTTAGTGTACGAACGCCCTCTGTAGGAGCGAGCACGCTCGCGATGAAGGTCCGGACACCGCGGGGCTCCAGACAGCCAGCGTCATCATTGACGACCATCGCGAGTAAACTCGCTCCTACAGGGGGCTTGTGTAGGAGCGGGCATGGCCCTCAAAAAGGTCGGATCAGCTTGTCCTGCAACGCCACATCTGCCTCCACCCAATAAACGGGCTTGCCGGCAATCACCGCCGCGACCGGCAACCCATCGCGGTACACCAACCGATTACTTGCCAATGCCGGCACTTTCGCCCCCGGCAGCAATGTGCCAGCCAGGTTCAGCGGGTCAACGCCGCACACCACGGTCAGACTGCCGTCATGTTCACGCCGGCGGACTTCGCGTAGTAAGGGAATCGCCTCGGGCAAGGCGAACTGCTCACCGGCCAGGCCACTGACAAACCGTCCGCCGCGAATCTCGCCCCTGGCTTCCAGGCGATGAAAGGTGCGTAGCAACTCACGCCAACTCGGCAGCCAATCCGCCTCGCGCTCCAGCAGACGCCAAAACACCACGCCGTAACGCCGAAGCAAGGTCATGGCGATATGTTCGAGAGTGTCACTGGGGATGGGCTGGTTTTTATCCCGCGCGCCGGCTGTCGGCCTGCGTCGCAGTAAAGCCCAGCGCCCGGCATCGTCCATGCCGCCGATGAATGCCCCCCGTCCGCGTCGACTGCTGCGGGTTTGGCGTTTGCTGGCGGGTGTGATCAAGGCGCGCAATCCGGCAAAACTGTCAGCACTCACCAACCCGGCACCCACCAGTTCCTGCAAGGCGATTTCCAGCTCGGTACGCAGCAGATGGGCCTCATGCATCAGCTCATCGAAAAACAGTGCGCCGTGCTGGTTGAAAGCATCGTAGACCTTCTGCGCTTTGGGCGACAGTTCACTCACCGGCGTTTGTTCCGTCAGGCCGCTCCACAACCCGACCTGGCTGCGCGGCAGCAGCACAATCGGAGTGCTGCGCAAGGCGCTGCTGGCGCTGTGCGCGGTCAGGCGCGTCCACACCAGTTTGCCGCTGCGGCACAGCTCATCCAGCCAGCTAGGCGAATAGTCTTTGATGCGCGCCGGCAGGATGTCGCTGTCCCAGGCTGAAGCAGCGGCGGGGTAGCCTTCGAACTGGCCGATAATCGCCGGCAAGACCGCGCTGCCCTTGCCTTGAGCGCTCGCGGACGCATGCTGCCAGTCGAACAGAAAACGCATGAAGTCCTGCAACGCCACCGGTTCGATTTCACGGCGCAGACGCTTGACCGTGTAACGATGAATTCGGGCAAGCAGATGCCGCTCGCACCATTGTTCCTGGTCCGCGCCCGGAGTGAAAAATCCGCGCAGCACATAACCTTCGCGCTCCAGTTGCGCCAATGCCTGGGCGACTTGCGCCGATGGCAATTGCAGAGGATCGGCACTCGCCTGCAACGGCAACGGACCAAAAGCACCGAGCCGCGCGCGGATGACTTCCACCACTGCGTCGTCTGCGTCCCAGGCTTCATCGAACCCCGGCAGCGCCTGTAGCGGCGGTCGTAGAATCGCCTGTGGATAAATCGCTTGCAGGCACGTCAGCCGCTCCACGGGTAGCCACAACGATTGCCCGTCATCCAATTGCAAAAGGCTGGCGCGACCACGTTCCGCGAGGGTGGCCAGCCAGTCGTGCCATTGGAGATTGGCCTGCGCCTCCACTGCGCTGATGCAGGCCAGGCTCATCAGCGTTTCGTGCATTTCATCGACACTGGCCGGTGTCGGCCAGGCTTCGTCGCACACCGCTTGAATCGCCTCGGCATCCAGGACCCCGAGGTCGTCGGTGGATTGCGCATCGGTCCAGCGGCGGTTGATCACCGCTTGAGTGCGCCGCTCTTCCAGCGGTGCGTCGTCGAGAAAGGTGTAAGGCCGTGCACTGAGGATTTCTGCCGCCAGTGGCGAGGGCGCCGGCAGATCGCGGCTGATCAGTCGAATCTCGCCGCGTTCCATGCGCCGCAACAGCGTGAGCCAGCCTTCGCAGTCCATGGCTTCGTGCAGACAGTCGTCGAGAGTCTGCTCCACCAAAGGATGCTCGGGCACCTCGCGCTCGCCAGCGAGGTTTTCAACGCAGGCGATCTGGTCGGGAAATACGCTGGCGATCAGGTCTTCGCTTTTCATCCGCTGGATCTGTGGCGCAACCTTGCGCCCGCCGGTAAAACGCGGCAGCGCCAGTGCGACCCCGGCGTTCCAACGCCAACGCACACCAAACAGTGGCGCCTCGAGCACGGCTTGAATCAGCAGGTGTTGGGCGCTGTTGCTGTGCAGATAGCGCCAGACTTCGTCCAGTTCAAAACTGTGGCTGGTGGACAGTGACAGCACGATGGCATCTTCACTGGCGGCGGCCTGCAGTTCGAAGTTGAAGGTGCGGCAGAAGCGCTTGCGCAAGGCCAGGCCCCACGCGCGGTTGACGCGGCTGCCGAAGGGCGTGTGGATGATCAATTGAGTCCCACCGGACTCGTCGAAAAAACGCTCCATCACGAGCGTATCCTGCGACGGCAGGGCACCCAGTGTCAGGCGCGCCCGGGCCAGGTAGTCGACCAATTGCTCGGCACTGGCGAGGTCCAGGCCGAGGGTGCCGGTCAGCCAGTCGACGGTGGGTTGCAAGTTGCCGGGGGTGGCGCTCAGCAACTCATCGATGTGCCCTTGCAGGCGCGCCACGGCGAACGACAACTCGCTACTGCGTCCCGGCGCTTCACCGAGCCAGAACGGAATGGTCGGTGGCTGACCCTGTGCGTCCTCGACCCTGACCTTGCCCGTCTCGACCCGCAGGATGCGGTACGAGGTGTTGCCCAGCTGGAAGACGTCGCCAGCAATGCTTTCCACGGCGAAATCTTCATTGACGCTGCCAATGTTCAGGCCCTGGGGTTCGAGCAGCACGCTGTAGTCGGCATTGTCGGGGATCGTGCCGCCGCTGGTCACGGCGGTCAGCCGACTGCCGCGACGGGCGCGCAGTGTACGGGTCACGGCGTCGCGGTGCAGGAACGCGCTGCGGATACCCTGGCGCCCGTTGTAGCCCTCGGCGAGCATTTGCAGTAGCGCCTGATAGTGCTTGTCATCGAGTCCGGCGTAGGGCGAAGCCTGCCGGAACATGTCCAGCAACGCCTGTTCGTGCCATTCCTGGCAACTGACCTCGGCGATGATCTGCTGGGCCAGCACATCCAGCGGCGCGAGTGGAATGTGCAGGATGTCGAGCTCGCCACGCCGCACGCAGTCGAGCAGGGCGGTGCATTCGATCAGGTCGTCGCGGGTGGTGGCGAACAAGCGGCCCTTGGGCGTGCCACCCACCTGGTGGCCGGAACGGCCGACCCGTTGCAGAAAGCCTGCAATCGACCGTGGCGAGGCAATCTGGCACACCAGGTCAACGTCGCCAATGTCGATACCCAATTCCAGCGAAGCGGTGGCGATCAGCACTTGCAGTTCGCCGCGCTTGAGCCGTTGTTCGGCGTCCAGGCGAAACTCCTTGGCCAGGCTGCCGTGGTGGGCCGCGACGGCCTGTTTGCCCAGACGCTCGCTCAGATGCCGGCTCAGGCGTTCGGCCAAGCGCCGGGTGTTGACGAATATCAGCGTGGTGCGGTGCTCCCGGGCGAGCGTGGCGAGGCGGTCGTAGACCAGCTCCCACACGTCATTGGCCATCACTGCCGACAACGGCACCGGCGGCACTTCGATGGCCAGGTCTCGGGGACGGGCGTGGCCGATGTCGATGATCTCGCAGGGGCGGTCGCGTCCGACCAGGAAGCGTGACACCGCCTCGATGGGTTTTTGCGTGGCCGACAGACCGATGCGCATCAACGGGGTCGAACTCAACGCCTGCAGACGTTCCAGGCTCAGGGCCAGGTGACTGCCGCGTTTGCTGGCGGCGATCGCATGGATTTCGTCGACGATGACCGTGCGCGTGGATTTGAGCATGTGCCGGCCGGAATCGGAGCCGAGCAGCACGTATAGCGATTCCGGGGTGGTCACCAGAATGTGCGGCGCGGTCTTGCGCATGGCCGAGCGCTCTTTTTGCGGCGTGTCACCGGTACGTACGGCGGTGTTGATGCGCAGCTCGGGCAAACCCATGGCGCGCAGTTGCGCGGTGATGCCGGCCAGCGGGGTTTGCAGGTTGATCTGGATGTCGTTGGACAGGGCCTTGAGCGGCGACACGTAGACCACCAGCGTTTCGTCGGGCAACCCTTCGCCGCTCTCCAGCCCGCGATGGACCAGGTCATCGAGCACGGCGAGAAACGCGGTCAGCGTCTTGCCCGAACCGGTGGGCGCGGCGATCAAGGTCGAACGGTGCTGGCGGATCAGCGGCCACGCCCGGGCCTGGGCGGCTGTGACCGTTGGGAAGGTGCTGCTGAACCAGGCGCTGACGGCAGGGTGGAAGCCGTTCAGGGCACTGTCTGCGGGGATGGGCAGGTTCATGGGGCAGTTATGCGGGTGTGGGCGGGAAGATGCAAGACCCGGACATCGACACTTTACGGATGACGGTTGCGCACTAAACCCGCAAAATGCAACGATTCCGACAACTTTCATTTTTTTCCACCAAGACTGGGCCTGCTGACTCTATGCGAATGCGCCTTATGTTACTGGGCGGCGGAAATGCCCTTGGGCAGGCGCTGATTCGCCTCGGTGCGGAGGAAGACATCGGCTTCCTCGCCCCCCGCCCTCCGCAAGACGGCTGGGATGCCGCGAGCCTGACGCAACTGCTTGACGATACCCGCCCGGATGCGGTGATCAACCTTGCCTACTACTTCGACTGGTTTCAGGCGGAGGCCGTCAGCGAGCTGCGTCTGGCCGGGCAGGAGCGGGCCGTCGAGCGCCTGGCCGAATTGTGCCAGCATCACGACATCGTCCTGCTGCAACCGTCGAGCTATCGCGTATTCGACGGCTCTCGCGCCACCGCCTACAGCGAAAAAGACGAACCCGTACCGCTTGGCCTGCGCGGCCAGGCGTTATGGCGAATCGAGCAGAGCGTGCGTGCCACGTGCCCGCAACATGTGTTGCTGCGTTTCGGCTGGCTGCTCGATGACAGCCCCGAAGGTACACTCGGACGATTCCTGGCTCGTGCCGAAAACCCCGAAGAGCTCTTGATGGCCGATGACCGTCGGGGCAATCCGACACCGGTGGACGATGCGGCCCGGGTGATCATTTCGGTGCTCAAGCAACTCGACTGTGCGGCGCCGCTGTGGGGCACCTATCACTACGCCGGGCACGAGGCGACCACGCCGCTGGCACTCGGTCAGGCGATTCTCACCGAAGCCCGCGCGCTGCATCCGCTGGCCATCGAAGAGCCCACCGCCCAGGCTCACGCCGCGCGCCCGGACGCTGCCGAAGAGCCGCAACACGCGGTGCTGGCCTGCAAGAAAATTCTTCACACCTTCGGGATCAAACCACGCGCCTGGCGTGCGGCACTCCCGGGTTTACTGGACAGGTTTTATCGCCATGGCTGACGGCCCCGTTCTCATTACCGGTGGTGCCGGTTTCATCGGCTCGCACCTGACCGATGCCTTGCTCGCCAAGGGCTACTCGGTGCGGATTGTCGATGACCTGTCCACGGGCAAGCGCAGCAATCTGCCGCTGGATAACCCCAGGGTCGAACTGATCGTCGGCGATGTCGCTGATGCGACGCTGGTTGCGCAGGCGATGAGTGGTTGCAGCGCGGTGGCGCACCTGGCAGCGGTCGCGTCGGTGCAAGCTTCGGTGGACGATCCGGTGAGGACCCACCAAAGCAATTTCATTGGCTCGCTCAACGTCTGCGAGGCCATGCGCCAGGCCGGGGTCAAGCGTGTGCTGTTTGCCTCCAGCGCGGCGGTCTATGGCAACAACGGTGAAGGTGAGTCGATTGACGAGGACACGCCCAAGGCGCCGTTGACGCCCTACGCTTCGGACAAACTGTCCAGCGAACATTACTTCGATTTCTACCGCCGCGAGCACAAACTGGAACCGGTGATTTTCCGCTTCTTCAACATTTTCGGCCCGCGCCAGGATCCGTCCTCGCCGTACTCCGGGGTGATCAGCATTTTCAGCGAGCGTGCGCAGAAGGGCTTGCCGATCAGCGTGTTCGGCGACGGTGAGCAGACGCGGGATTTTGTCTACGTCGCTGACCTTGTCAACGTGTTGGTGCAGGCGATCGAGCAACCGCAGCCCGAGGCGGGAGCGGTCAATGTTGGCTGGAACCAGGCCACCAGTCTCAAGCAGATGCTCGATGCCCTGAAAGAAGTGGTCGGCGAACTGCCACCGGTGAATTACGGTCCGGCGCGTTCTGGCGATATCCGCCACTCACGGGCGAATAACCAACGCTTGCAGGCGCGTTTTGTCTTGCCTGCCCGCACGTCGATGAGTGTCGGTTTGGCGCGTCTGCTCGGACGTTGAGCGGATGCCGCGGCAATAGAAAAAGGCGCCCTCACAGGCGCCTTTTTTTTGCAGCTCGTTCCCACCACGTGAACGATTTTTAGAACTTGTAGCCCAGGCCGACCATGTAGATGAACGGGTCGACATCCACGTTGACCTTCGCCCGAGTACCCGGTGCGACGGCATTGTTTTCAACGGTCGCCTGGGTATCGATGTCGATGTAACGCACTTGGGCGTTGAGCAGGATGTTGTCGGTGATCATGTAGTCGGCACCGACCTGGAACGCCATGCCCCAGGAGTTTTTCGCCTTGAAGTTGCTGAAGCCACTGGACTTGGCATCGCTGCTCAGCTCTTCATCGAAGATCCAAGTGTAGTTGATGCCGGCGCCGACATAAGGCTGGAACGCCGACTTCGAATCCAGAGGGTAGTACACGACACTCAGGGTAGGCGGCAGGTGTTTCAGGCTGCCGAGTTTGCCGTTGGCTGCGTCCAGCGCGGTGTTCTTGAGTTTCACGTCATGCTGGAACGGGGTAGCGGCCAGCAGCTCGATACCCCAGTGGCTGTCGAGCATGTAAGCGAAGTTCAGACCCAGTTGGGTGTCGCTGTCCATGGTTGCCTTGCCGCCTAGGTCAGCACCTTTGAGCGGGCCCTGATCGACCTTGACGCTGGAACTGTCGGCTTTCGGGTTGACGGTGATGGCACCGGCCCGGATCAGGATGTCGCCCGCTTCGTGGGCGTGTGCGATCGGGGCGGCGAGTGCGAGGGCGAACAACGAAGCGCTGAGCAAAGACTTGTGCATGGAGGCTCCCAAAGGACGTTTTAAATGTTTGATGTCCCAATGGTACGGAGCCGCCTGATACGGTCTTTTGATTCAGCTCAATGAAACAGTGATGGGTGAAATTTTTGCGGAACTTCGAGGGCCCCATCGCGGACAAGCCCGCATCTACAGAGGATACCGGCGCCTCGATTCACTCCGGCAACTCATACATGTAAATCTTGTCCGCCTCCATCTGATACCCAGCATCGGCCAGTTCACTGGTGGACGCTTTCACCTGCATCGCTCCTTCCACCCAGTACGGCTGATACAGCTCGTCGACCTTGACTCCCACTTCGCTTTTCACGTGCACGATCTGGTTCGACGGCGGTGGCGGCACGTGGATGCAGGCGCCGAAATACGGCACCAGCAGGAACTCCGTGGTGCGGCCCTCCTCGCTGACTTCCAGCGGCACGATGTAGCCCGGTAGTCGAATGTTCTGTCCATCCAGACTCATCACCACCGGTGCGTTGGGCATCGCCTGTTTGGCCGCTGGCGCCGACTCGGCGGACAGCGCATTGCTCATCTGCGAAAGGTCGTGCAGGGGTCTCATGTCCGGCACTTCGGGCATGGCATCCGGCGGGATCATTTCCGACCAGGTCAGTTCTTTCGGCTCGGCGGCCCAGAGCGGCAGGGCGACCAGCATCAACAGCGCAAGCAAAGCGCGGGGCATGTTCAACTTCCTCATAAACGGATCGACAGGCCATCGGCCAGGGATTGGCGATACGCGCGCCAGGCCGGCACGCTGCCCATCAGCAGAGCAGCGATCAGGATGCCACCGAGCAGCGTCCATTCATATTCGCTTGGCCAGGCCAGCGGCAGATACAAACCGTAATTGGCCTGCACGTAACCCTGTGCAGCGGCGATGCCCACGTACAGCAATGCCACGCCGGCAATCACCCCCGACAGCGCCAGAGCGAACGCCTCCAGCACCAGCAATGTCGCGACGTGCCATGGCCGGGCGCCAACCGAGCGCAAAATCGCCATCTCGCGACGGCGCTCATTGAGACTGGTGAGAATTGCCGTCAGCATGCCGATCAACCCGGTCAGCACCACGAACAACGACACCACGAACAAGGCTTTTTCCGCGGTGTTCATCAAACTCCACAGCTCTTGCAGCGCCACGCCCGGCAGGATCGCCAGCATCGGCTCGCCGCGAAATTCGTTGATCTCGCGTTGCAGGGCGAAGGTGGAAATCTTGCTGTTGAGGCCCAGCATGAACGCTGTGATCGCCTGGGGTGTCAGGTCCATGTTGCGTGCCTGATCGGCGCTGATCCGCCCGTTGCCCCGTGCCGGGACACCGTTGTGCCAGTCGATGTGAATCGCCTCCATGCCGCCGAGGCTGATGTGCAACGTGCGGTCTACCGGGGTGCCGGTGCGTTTGAGAACGCCCACCACGGTGAAGGGTTTATCGTCGTGCTTGACCAGGCTGATCGCGGCAACACCGTGGGCCAGCACCAGTTTGTCACCGAGTTTGTAATGCAGTGCCTCGGCCACTTCGGCGCCCAGTACCACTTCAAACGGATCGGTGGCGAAGGCGCGTCCGTCCGCCAGCTCCAGATGCTGCTGGCGCCCATATTGATAATGCTCGAAGTACGCCTCGGTGGTGCCCATGACGCGATAGCCGCGGTGGGAATCGCCCAGGGACATCGGGATCGCCCACTTCACTTTCGGGTTGTTGGCGAAGTGTTCGAAGCTGTCCCAGCGAATGTTGTTGGTGGCGTTGCCGATGCGGAACACCGAATACAGCAGCAGGTTCACCGAGCCCGAGCGGGCGCCGACAATCAGGTCGGTGCCGCTGATGGTGCTGGCGAAGCTGGCCTTGGCCTCGGTTCGCACACGCTCCACTGCCAGTAGCAGGCAGACCGACAGGGCGATGGCGAAGGCAGTGAGGATCGCGGTGAAACGGCGGTTAGCCAGGCTGGCCATCGCTAGACGAAACAAATACATCTCAGACCTCTGCGGGCGTGGCGGCGCGATTGAGTTCGGCCAGCGACAGGTTGCGATCGAACAGCGGCGCGAGGCTCTGGTCATGGCTGACGAACAGCAGGCTCGATCCCGCTTCACGGCACTCGGCAAACAGCAGGCGGATGAAATTTTCCCGCGCGTCGTAGTCCAGGGCCGAAGTGGGTTCGTCCGCGATCACCAGTTCCGGTTGACCAATCAACGCGCGAGCGGCAGCCACCCGTTGTTGCTGGCCGATGGACAGCGAGTCGGCGCGCCGACCCAGGATGCTTTCATCTTTCAAGCCCAGATGCGCGAGCAGCGTCGCTGCGGCCTGGTCGACGCTGCCGTGGCGCTGCTTCGCGCGTTCGGCGCGCAGCCTGGAAAAGTGGCAGGGCAACTCGACGTTCTCGCGCACCGAAAGAAACGGCAGCAGGTTGAACTGCTGGAAGATGTAGCCGGTGTGGTCGACGCGAAAGCGATCACGGGCTCCGGCGCCCAGTTCAGTGAGTTCCTGGCCCAGCAGGCGGATGCTGCCGCGATCCGGCTTCTGCACGCCGCCAAGCAGCCCGAGCAGGGTGGTCTTGCCACTGCCACTGGGGCCCTTGAGGAACAGGGTTTCTCCGGGCTCCAGGCGAAACGCCGGGATGTCCAGCAGTGGCGGGTGACCGGGCCAACTGAAGCCCAGGTCTGACAGTTCGATGAGTGCTTGGGTCATGTGAAACCGATTGGGTGAATGACTCGTTACTTACCCTGTAGGAGCGAGCTTGCTCGCGATGGACTCAAGACTTGCGCAGGGCATCATTCCAGCCCGCGTTATCGTTGACCTCCATCGGGAGCATTCAAGCGTCAGGAGTTAGAACTTCAGCGCCGCTGCCTTGGACGTCACTTCAACACCTTGCTGGCCGCTCGGGCTGATTAGTTGTACCTGAATTTTCTGGGTGGCTGGAAAGGTATTGAAGATGTTTGCCAGATCCAGGGTGTTCAGCGCGCCAGGCGTGGCGCAGGTGAATTGGTAGTGAGCGTGGATTTCGCTGTGCTCGTGGTGGTGCTCGCCCTTGGCGTCCTCGTCCTCGTCGTGGTCATCGTCGGCCTCGGGTTTGTCACCGAACAACGGGCTTTCCAGTGCCTGGCTCGCGACCACACAACCGGCAGCTTTCGGCAGACTGAACAGGGCCAATGGCTTTTCAAGCTGTGCGCGGACAGCAGCGACCTTGGCCTTGTCGGCGTCGGTCGTGGCGGCGTGTTCGAACCCCACCAGGTTCATCGCAGGGCTTTCCAGTTCCAGCTCCAGGGTCTGACCATCGAGCGCGGCATTCAGGCGGCCGACGCCATGTTCGTGGGCACCGAGGCTGCCGTGCTCATGGTCGTGGTCATGTTCTTGCGCCGCCTGAGCGACAGCAAGTGGCAACAGGGCGAACGGCAAAGCGAGGAGCAAACGACGCATGGGGAAGTCTCCGGAACCTGAGATGAATAATTTGTTATGTAATCTTATAACGTTGGTGCGCAGAGTTTGACTGTCTGCTTGGCGTTGCACAAGTCCCATGGGAGCATGTGAGCCAGAAATGTGCGGGAGCAGACTTATGGTGCGGATACGCGGAACCATCGGCGACTGGCCGGTGGATTTGACCCTGGAGATGGACGACGCCGACTGGGCGCGGCTAGGAGCACAGGTTCAGGTGGACAAACCTGAAGCCAGTGCGGCGCCGACCCGAGCGCAAAGCCAGGACGACACGCAATGGCAAATCGCGAAGGATCTGCTGCGCAAGGCAGGGCAATTGACCGGGCCGGATTTGCTCGATCAGTTGCAAGGGCTGACCGGCAACGGGGCGTCAGGCAAACGCCTGCTGGTGCGCCTGCGCCATTGTGCCGAGGTGAAAGTGTCGAGCGGCGGGGACACGCCGCTCTATAGCTGGATCGGTCAGGCTTAATACAAGGCAGCGAACAGTTTGCGGCGATAAGTGGTCACCAGTGGGTGATCATTGCCCAGCAGTTCGAACACTTGCAGCAAGGTCTTGTGTGGCAAGCCCTCGCTGTAGCTGCGGTTACGGATGAACAACTTGAGCAGCGCATCCAGGGCCGCGTCGTACTGCTGGCGCGCCAGTTGCTGGATCGCCAGTTGATACACCGCTTCATCGTCCTGCGGATTTTTCGCCAGGCGCGCCTTCAGGTCCGCGGCGTCCGGCAGATCCCTGGCTTGGCCGAGGAACTTGATCTGCGCCTTTGCACCTGCCAGGGCCGCTTTGTGCTCATCGGTCTTGACCGCGTCGAGCACGGTTTTAGCCTCGCCCAGCTCACCGCGCTCGGTCAGGCAGCGGGCGTAGAGAATCAGCGCCCTGGCGTTGGTATTGTCTTCACCCAGCAGCACGGTGAGCACGGCTTCGGCATCAGCGAAACGGCTCTCGTCGAACAGCGCCTGGGCCTGTTCGAGCGGGTCGGCTGCGGCCGGAGGCGGCATCTGCACATGCGGCTCGAGCATCGCCCGTACGGCCGACTCCGGTTGAGCACCGGCAAAACCGTCTACAGGCTGGCCATCCTTGAACAGCACCACGGTCGGCAGGCTGCGAATACCGAAGCGGGCCACGATGTCCTGTTCGACATCGCAGTTCACCTTGGCCAGCAGCAACTCGCCCTGATAGCTCTCGGCAATGGTCTGCAGCATCGGCATCAGCACTTTGCAGGGTGCACACCACTCGGCCCAGAAGTCCACCAGCACCGGCTTGTGAAAGGAGTTCTCGATCACCGACTGCTCGAAGTCGGCGGTCGTGGCGTCGAAGATGTAGGGCGTTTCCTGACTCATGGGGGATCTCTTGGCAAGCTAGATTGGGTTCACTATACGGCTTGGCGGGGGGTGGCCGGAAGCGCCCCTGTAGGAGCGGACTTGTCCGCGATGGTGGCCAACGATGACGCGGGGTTCCTGATGCCCAGCGGTGGTGCTGAATCCATCGCGGACAAGTCCGCTCCTGCAGGGGGATTTTAACGCCGGCGTGCGTGATACAGGCTCACATGCCGAAACTCCTCGGGTTCGGCCAGGTCCGGCAGGGTTAATGCCTGCAACATCTCGATGCGCTGATACATCGGGTGACGAAAGTCCCGGACGCGCGAATCAGCCACCAGTGCTTCCTTGCCGCGACTCAGGAATTGATCGAGCAGCGGCAGGTTGGTCCGGTCATACAGCACGTCGGCCACCAGGATCAGGTCGAAGCGGTCGGTTTCGGCGAAGAAGTCCGCCGAATATTGCAGCTGCACGTTGTTGAGTTCGGCGTTCGCCCGGCAGGCGGCCAGTGCCAGCGGGTCGAGGTCGCAGGCCACCACTTCCAGCGCGCCGGCTTTCACCGCCGCTATCGCCGCGACCCCGGAGCCTGCGCCGAAATCCAGCACGCGCTTGCCCTTGACCCAATGGGGAAACTCGGCGAGATAACGGGCCACCGCCAGTCCGCTGGCCCAACAGAAACTCCAGTACGGCGGTTCATGCAGAATCCGTCGCGTTTCTTCGGGACTGAAGGCGCGGTCCATGCGGTCGCCGTCGATCAGCCAAAGCTTGAGCTCGGTGTCCGGCAACTCACACGCCACCAGTCGGGCATCGCCCAACAGTTCACTCAACGCCTGTTGCAGGTCCTGCGGTGCCGTCATGGTGCTTTGACAAATTGCAGCTCGCCCAGGGCCTGGGTCGTCGGCTGGGTAATGAGCTGCGAGGGCAGATGCAGAATCAATTGGCCAGATTGGCTGGCGCGACCGCGCAGTTCAACCCGGGCTCCGACGGGAAAGGCATCCGGGTTGAAGCGCAGGTGAAAGGGCAGCACCTGGTTGGTGCCGATCAGGCTGGAACTGGCGAGCAATTGTTGCGGACGGTCCTTTTCGTCGATCACCAGCAGGGCCAGTTCTACCTCGGCGCCCTCCGGGACGCCTTGCAGCGTGCCGCTCAGTTCGCGTTGGTAAGCGGGCAGCGGGCCGAGCTCTGTTGCCTGTCGGGCTTTCTTCTGTGCCGCCTGGGGGGCAGGGCCGGGAGTGGGCGGCTGGGGCTTGGGGGCGTCACTGCCGCAGGCCACCAGCAAGCTGAAAACACTGAGCAGTACGAGCGGTTTTAGGGGCATTAGGTGCTCCAGCAAGATGAAATCCATGAATTGACACGATTGCCAGTCTGTATACCGCAAACCCTATGGCTTGTCTTGCCACGGGGATGCGCTACCATGGCCCTCCCTTTTTTTGTTGCCTGCCACCATGCACTGTCCCTTCTGCGGTGCCAACGACACCAAGGTCATCGACTCGCGTCTGGTCGCCGAGGGCGAACAGGTGCGCCGCCGGCGCGAATGCCTGGCCTGCGGCGAGCGTTTCACGACGTTCGAAACCGCTGAGCTGGTGTTGCCGCGCCTGATCAAAACTGACGGCAGCCGTCAGCCATTCGACGAAGATAAACTGCGTGCGGGCATGCAGCGGGCGCTGGAAAAGCGCCCGGTGAGTGTCGAACGCCTTGAGTCGTCATTGGTGCACATCAAGCACAAACTGCGCGCCACCGGCGAGCGCGAGGTCAAATCCCTCGTAGTCGGCGAACTGGTGATGACCGAGCTGAAAAAGCTCGATGAAGTCGCCTACATCCGTTTCGCCTCGGTGTATCGCCGCTTCCAGGACCTCAACGAGTTCCGCGAAGAGATCGATCGCCTGGCCAGTGAGCCGGAGAAAGAATGAGCGCGTCTGCCGAGCAAGCCATCCTCGATGCCCATTACATGGCTCGCGCCCTCGAACTGGCGCGCAAGGGTCATTACACCACTCACCCCAACCCAAGGGTCGGCTGTGTGGTGGTGCGTGATGGGCAGATTGTCGGCGAAGGCTGGCACGAGCGCGCTGGCGAACCCCATGCCGAGGTTCACGCCCTGCGCGCGGCGGGTGACAAGGCCAAAGGCGCCACCGCCTACGTGACCCTTGAGCCGTGCAGCCACCACGGTCGCACGCCGCCCTGCGCCGATGCGCTGGTGAATGCCGGCGTCGCCCGCGTGGTGGCAGCGATGCAGGACCCGAACCCGTCGGTCGCCGGACGCGGCCTGCAGCGCCTGGCAGAGGCCGGGATCGCTGTCGAAAGCGGCGTGCTGGAAAGCGAGGCGCGCCACCTGAATCAAGGTTTCCTCAAGCGCATGGAACACGGACTGCCTTTTGTGCGGGTCAAGTTGGCCATGAGCCTGGATGGCCGCACGGCGATGGAAAACGGCGAGAGCCAATGGATCACGGGCGCAGCCGCACGTTCGGCGGTGCAACGCCTGCGTGCCCAGGCCAGCGTCGTCCTGACTGGCGCCGATACCGTGCTGGCCGATAACGCCCGCTTGACCGTGCGCGCCGATGAGCTGGGCCTCGATGCCGGGCAAACCGCGCAGGTCATGAGTCGCCCGCCGCTGCGGGTGTTGATCGATGGCCGTCTGCGGGTGCCGCTGGATGCGCCGTTTTTCAAGGCCGGCCCGGCGCTGGTCGCCACCTGCATGGCCGTTGAGGAACAGTACGCCAACGGTCCGGAGTGCCTGATCGTGGCCGGCGGCGATGGCTTGGTCGACTTGCATCAGTTGCTGGTCGAACTGGCCCGTCGAAGTGTCAACGAAGTGTTGGTCGAGGCCGGCCCGCGCCTGGCCGGTGCCTTCGCTCAACAAGGCCTGGTGGACGAATTCCAGATATTCATTGCCGGCAAGTTTCTCGGGTCCACGGCCAGGCCTTTGCTGGACTGGCCGCTGGCGCACATGAAGGATGCACCCGAGCTCAAAATCACTGACATTCGCGCGGTGGGCGATGACTGGCGAGTCACTGCCATTCCTGCACCCAAGGCGAGCGTATAATCCCCGGCTGCGCCACACGACGGCCCTGTTCTCGAGGAGAACTCCATGTTTACCGGCATCATCGAATCCATCGGCAGTATTCGTGCATTGACCCCAAAAGGCGGAGATGTGCGGGTACATGTAGAAACCGGCAAGCTCGATCTGAGCGACGTCAAACTGGGAGACAGCATTGCGGTAAACGGTGTGTGCCTGACCGCAGTCGAACTGCCGGGCAATGGTTTTGCAGCAGACGTCAGCCGCGAAACCCTCGACTGTACCGCCATGAACGATCTGAAAAGCGGAAGCCCCGTCAATCTGGAAAAAGCCCTGACACCCACCACTCGCCTCGGCGGGCATCTGGTCAGCGGTCACGTCGATGGCGTGGGTGAAGTGGTTGCCCGCACCGAGAACGCGCGCGCCGTGGAGTTCCGCATCCGCGCACCGAAAGAACTGGCCAAATACATCGCCCACAAAGGCTCGATCACCGTCGACGGCACCAGCCTGACGGTAAACGCAGTCGATGGCGCCGAGTTCCTGCTGACCATCATCCCGCACACCCTCAGCGAAACGATCATGGCGTCTTACCAGCCGGGTCGCCGGGTGAATCTGGAAGTCGACCTGCTGGCCCGTTACCTGGAGCGTCTGCTGCTGGGCGACAAGGCCGCCGAGCCAAACGCTTCAAGCACCATTACCGAAAGCTTTCTGGCCGCCAACGGCTACCTCAAATCCTGAAAGAAGGGGGTGCCCCGTGGCGCTCAATAGCATCGAAGAACTGGTTGAAGACATCCGCCAAGGCAAGATGGTCATCCTCATGGATGACGAAGACCGCGAGAACGAAGGCGACCTGATCATGGCCGCCGAGTGCTGCCAGCCCGAGCACATCAACTTCATGGCCAAGCACGCCCGTGGCCTGATCTGCATGCCGATGAGCCGCGAGCGTTGCGAGTTGCTCAAGCTGCCGCTGATGGCGCCGCGCAACGGTTCCGGTTTTGGCACCAAGTTCACCGTGTCGATCGAGGCCGCCACCGGCGTGACCACCGGCATCTCCGCCGCCGACCGCGCGCGCACCGTGCAGGCTGCGGCTGCAAAGGATGCCAAGGCTGAAGACATTGTCAGCCCAGGTCACATCTTCCCGCTGATGGCCCAGGCCGGTGGCACGCTGGCTCGCGCCGGCCACACCGAAGCGGCCTGCGACCTGGCGCGCATGGCCGGTTTCGAGCCAAGCGGCGTGATCTGCGAAGTGATGAACGACGACGGCACCATGTCCCGTCGCGCTGAACTGGAAACCTTTGCCGCCGAGCACAACATCAAGATTGGCACCATCGCTGACCTGATTCACTACCGGATGATCCATGAACGTACCGTTCAGCGGATTGCCGAGCAGCCGCTGGACAGCGAACTGGGCCAATTCAACCTGGTGACCTATCGTGATTCCGTGGAAGGCGACGTGCACATGGCCCTGACCCTGGGCAATGTCTGCGCCGAGGAGCCAACCCTGGTGCGGGTGCACAACATGGACCCGCTGCGCGACCTGTTGATGGTCAAGCAACCCGGCCGCTGGAGCCTGCGTGCCGCCATGGCCGCGGTAGCCGAGGCCGGCAGTGGCGTGGTACTGCTGCTCGGTCACCCGCTCGATGGTGACGTGTTGCTGGCGCATATTCGCGAAAGCACCGATCAGGCCGTCGTGAAAAAACCGACCACCTACAGCATCGTCGGTGCCGGTTCTCAGATCCTGCGGGACCTGGGTGTGCGCAAAATGCGCCTGATGAGTGCGCCGATGAAGTTTAATGCGATATCCGGTTTCGACCTGGAAGTTGTAGAATACGTGCCCTCCGAATAAGGACCGGTTGTTCCCGGCCCTGTATTCGCGGTTCAAATATCACTGAGGGACGCGCATTAGACGCGTCCCGGCTCTTTAAGAGATCTATCGAATGACCCTGAAGACCATCGAAGGTACGTTCATCGCCCCTAAAGGCCGCTACGCTCTGGTAGTAGGCCGTTTCAACAGCTTCGTCGTTGAAAGCCTGGTCAGCGGTGCCGTTGACGCCCTGGTTCGCCATGGCGTGAGCGAAAGCGACATCACCATCATCCGTGCCCCTGGCGCCTTCGAAATTCCGCTGGTTGCGCAGAAAGTCGCTCAGAAGGGCGAATTCTCGGCAATCATCGCCCTGGGTGCGGTCATTCGTGGCGGTACTCCGCACTTCGAATATGTGGCTGGCGAATGCACCAAGGGCCTGGCCCAGGTGTCCATGGAGTTCGGTGTACCGGTCGCTTTCGGCGTACTGACCGTTGATTCCATCGAGCAAGCCATCGAACGTTCCGGCACCAAGGCCGGTAACAAAGGTGCTGAAGCTGCCCTGTCCGCTCTGGAAATGGTCAGCCTGCTGGCGCAGTTGGAGGCCAAGTGATTAGCGACGATAGCGATCGTTTCAACCCGCGCGATCCCAAGCCTGCGGATGCTGGCAAACCATCGAAAAGCGCCAAGCGTCGCGAAGCTCGTCAGCTCGCGACCCAGGCGCTGTATCAATGGCACATGGCCAAGCAGTCGTTGAACGAGATCGAAGCTCAGTTCCGGGTCGATAACGATTTCACCGATGTCGATGGCGCGTATTTCCGCGAAATCCTCTACGGGGTTCCGCAGTTCAAGACTGAAATCGACACCGCGCTCAAGCCTTGCCTGGACCTGACCATCGAAGAGCTGGACCCGGTTGAGCTGGCCGTTCTGCGCCTGTCCACCTGGGAGCTGCTCAAGCGCGTCGACGTGCCGTACCGAGTTGTCATCAACGAAGGTATCGAGCTGGCGAAAGTCTTCGGTTCCACCGACGGCCACAAATTCGTCAACGGCGTACTCGACAAGCTGGCCCCAAGCCTGCGTGAAGCTGAAGTGAAGGCGTTCAAGCGCTGATCCGCGCTTGCATCTGCGATGGGTGAGTTTGAGCTGATTCGCAACTTCTTCGCCGCCGCGCCTTGTGCGCAGGGCGGCGAAGGTGTTGCCCTCGGGATCGGCGATGACTGCGCCCTGCTGGCTGTTCCCGCCGGGGAACAACTGGCGATTTCCACCGACACCCTGGTGGCTGGTGTGCATTTTGCCGATCCTTGCGATCCGTTTCTGCTCGGCCAGCGCTCGCTGGCCGTGGCCGTCAGCGACCTGGCGGCCATGGGCGCCGCGCCCGTTGCCTTTACCCTTGCCCTGACCTTGCCGACGGTGACCGCCGATTGGCTGCAAGCCTATGCCCGTGGTTTGAACGTGATGGCGCAGCAATGCAGCGTGGCGCTGGTGGGCGGCGATACCACACGCGGGCCGTTGAGCCTGACCGTGACCGTGTTCGGTCGCGTGCCTGCCGGCCAGGCGTTGACCCGCAGCGGCGCCCGGGTGGGCGATCTGTTGTGCGTTGGCGGCGATCTGGGTAATGCCGCAGGCGCGTTGCCACTGGTGCTCGGCCAACGCACGGCGCCCGCTGAGGTCACCGATGCCCTGCTGGCACATTACTGGTCGCCAAGTCCGCAACTGGCGCTGGGGCAGGCACTGCGTGGCAAAGCCACTTCAGCGCTGGACATCTCCGATGGCCTACTCGCCGACTGCGGGCATATCGCGCTTGCGTCGGAGGTCGGCATTCAGGTTGAACGGGACCGATTGCCGTTGTCGAAAGCCTTGGTGGCCTTTCTCGGCGCGTCTGGTGCGCAAGAGGCGGCACTGAGCGGTGGCGACGATTACGTGCTGGCCTTCACCTTGCCGTCCGTCGAGTTGCCGCGCCTGTTGGCAGATGGCTGGCCAATCCATGTGATCGGGCAAGTCGTAGCGGGGCAGGGCGTCGTGCTGCTCGATACCGATGGACAAGACATCACCCCGCAGACACGGGGTTATCAACATTTTCGGGAGACAACGTGACAGATCATCCCAAACAGGTGCCGGCAGAGTTCGTTCCGCCGTCGGTCTGGCGCAATCCCTGGCATTTTCTCGCGTTTGGCTTCGGTTCGGGCACCTTGCCCAAGGCGCCAGGCACTTGGGGGTCGCTAGTTGCGCTACCCTTCATCCCGTTGTGGCAAATGTTGCCAGACTGGGGTTACTGGCTGATGTTGGGCATCACCATGCTGTTCGGCTTCTGGCTGTGCGGCAAGGTGGCCGACGATTTACGAGTGCACGACCACGAAGGCATCGTCTGGGACGAAATGGTCGGTATGTGGATCACCCTTTGGCTGGTGCCTGAAGGCTGGTACTGGTTGCTCGCGGGTTTTGTCGTGTTCCGTTTCTTCGACATCCTCAAACCGTGGCCGATTCACTGGGTCGACCGGCATGTGCATGGCGGCGTCGGGATCATGCTCGACGACGTACTGGCCGGGGTGTTTGCATGGCTGGCGATGCAAGGGTTGGTATGGATCTTCGCCTGATTGGCGAGAAAGGAGGGCTGGGATGGCTCGGCGCTGGTTGGCGGTGATGGTATTTGCGGTGTTCGGCGCTCTCGCCCAGGCGGGAGAGGACATGACGACGCCCACGGTCATTCATCTGGCCAGCGAAGACTGGGAGGACTACACCGCCGCCGACGGCCATGGCCTGGGCTGGGACGTTCTGCGCGAGGTGTTCGAACCGGCCGGGGTCAAACTGGACATCCGCACCGAACCCTACACCCGCTCCATCGGCCTGGCTCAGCACGGCGAAGTGGACGCGTGCGTGGGTTCCTACCATAAGGAAGTCAGCGACCTGCTGTACCCACGCTGGAACTTCGATACCGATCACATCTATGCCCTGGGCCTGGCGAGCAGTCCGGTGCCAACAGCGCAGACCCTGGGCAATTATCGACTGGCCTGGGTTCGTGGCTACGATTACCAGGATCGCTTGCCCAACGTGACTCGTTATAACGAAGTCGTGCGCCGTACCGGCATTCTTTCGATGCTCCTGCACAACCGCGTGGACTACTACATCGACGCGCTGACAGAGGTGGATTACGTGATCCGCCGGGCCAAGGACCCGTCGCTTTTCCGGCGTACGCACGTTGCCGAGCTGCCGCTGTACTTGTGCTTTGCCGACAACCCCAAAGCGCGAAAATTGATGGCGCTGTTCGACCAACGTATGGACTTGTTGGTGAAAAACGGCCAGTTGAAGCCGATCTTCGAGCGCTGGAAGCAGCCATACCCCTTTGAATAGCCCGCCATCCCTGTAGGAGCGATGAGCGAGCAGCGATCAAACATTTAGATCGTTATGCCCCATAATTCAGCCTAAGCGTCTCTCGGAACGTGCTGTTACAATGCCGCCTCTGTGAAACTCCAGTACCTAGATCAGGAGCACCCCGGTGTCCGTCGTTTTTGTCGCCGCTTGCAAGCTGCCAATGCCCTTTGCGCAATTCACCATGCATGGTTTCCTCGATGAGGAAAGTGGGCGAGAGCACGTCGTGCTGAGCCTGGGTGAGTTCGACGACGGCACGCCGGTACTCGGGCGCTTGCACTCCGAATGCCTGACCGGTGACGCTCTGTTCAGCCAGCGCTGCGACTGCGGCTCGCAACTCGAAGCCGCGCTGCGGGCCATCGCCCGTGAAGGCCGTGGCGTATTGCTGTATCTGCGCCAGGAAGGCCGTGGCATCGGTCTTTTGAACAAGATCCGCGCCTATGAATTGCAGGATGGCGGCGCCGATACCGTGGAAGCCAACGAGCGCCTGGGTTTCGCCGCCGACCAGCGTGACTACGCCATGTGCCTGCCGATGCTTGAACACATGGGGGTGAAGTCCCTGCGCCTGATGACCAACAACCCGCGCAAGGTCAAAGCCCTGACCGACATGGGCATCGTGGTCGCCGAGCGTGTGCCGCTGCACACCGGCCATAACCCGCACAACAAACTCTATCTGGCGACCAAGGCGACAAAGCTCGACCATATGATGGGGAACGAGCACCAGGGCGAGGTAGATCGGGCGTGACCCGTGGCCAAGTGCGACGGCGACTGGCCGTCAGTTGGTGGCAATACCTGGCGCTGGGTCTGTTGCCACTGTTCGTGATCAATGGCGTGTTTGGCACCAGTGAGCCATTTCTGCCGGTGCTGGCGATGCCAATGTTCATCGCCGGCATGGCATCGATGTTTGTCAGCTTGAAGTTTTTCAATCGCTACAAACATGCATTGATTGCCACCGGGAAAGCCCTCGATACGCCTGAAGAGCCCGCTGCCTGGATCATCCTGGCCGCCCGACGTCGCGCGGCCTTTCTCGCGGCTGGCCTGCCCGCCTGGATCGGCGCCCTGGCCGTGTTCGTGGGGTTGGAGGCGGTGCCCCTGGTGCTGTTGGCCATTTCGACTGCCGTGCTGTTTTACCTCTACCGCATCCCGCGTCAACTCAGCTGATGCCGTGTGCCTGGCTGGCGGTTCTGTTACTGGCTGCCAGCGGTTTGGCCAGCGCTGCCGAGCGTGTCGTCAGCCTTGCGCCGTCATTATCCGAAATCGTGATTGAACTGGGCTCCGCCGACCTTCTCGTCGGTGTGCTGGATGCTGGAGAGCGCCCGGTTGAAATCAGGTCGCTGCCGTCCGTGGGTCGTTATGGCCAATTGAACATCGAGCGCCTGCTCAGCCTGCAACCCGACTTGCTGCTGCTTTGGCCTGGCAGCGTGGGTCCGGCCCAACGTGACCAGCTCAAGCGCCTGGGTATCCCCACCTACGTCGCCGAACCGCACGACCTTGAGCAAATGACCGCGCAAATCGAATCCATTGCCGTGCAACTGGGTCGACCCGAGCGTGGCGCTTCATTGGCCAGCGGCTTGCGCGAACGCCTGGCATCGCTGCGCCAGCGGTATCGGCGTGATGAGCCACTGCGAGTGTTTTATCAGGTCTGGGATCGCCCGCTGTATACCGTCGGCGGCGGACAGATCATCAGTGATGCGCTTCAGGTTTGCGGGGCACGCAACGTGTTCGCCGACCTGACGCTGCCGGCGCCGCAGGTCAGTGTCGAGGCCGTGTTGCAGCGTAATCCCGAGGTGATCCTGGCCGGTGATCAGGCGCAGCTCAATGCGTGGCGGGCCTGGCCGCAGGTGGCTGCGGTGGCGGGTGACAGGTTGCTGCTGGTGACTGACAAAGGCCTGGAGCGGCCGAGTGGGCAGATGGTTGAGGCGACGGCCAGGTTGTGCCGGGTGATTGCGCCTGACCGTTGAACCGAGGTGCGGCTATCGCGAGCAAGCTCGCTCCTACAGGGGGTTGTGGCGCTCTTGAAATCTGTAGGAGCGGGCTTGCCCGCGATGAGGCCAGTCAATACACCGAACAATCCGGATCAGAGCTGGGGCGTCCAGGTCACCCCGAACATCCACGCTCGACCTTCCTCACGATACCCGTACTCACCGCCGTCATGGCTGTAAAGCGCCCGGCTGTAACCCTTGTCCAGCAGGTTATCCACCTTCAGCTCCAGCGTGACTTCGCGATTGAGCGCCCAACTGCTGCGCAGTCCCAGCAGCGCGTAGCCTCCCAGCGGCTGCCGATTGTTCTCATCGTCAAAACTGCTGCTCACCGCTTGCCAGCTGGCACCGAGACCCAGGCGACCGAACTGACGGTCCAGGTCCAGGCTCAAGGTGCGTCGCGCACGCCGGGCCAGGGTGTGGCCGCTGTCGCGGTCGCGCGGGTCGATGATCGCGACCCCGAGATTACTCTGCCAACCGAACAGTTCTTGCTTTAATCCCGCCTCAAAGCCGTTGATCCGCGCCGAGGCGACGTTCTGCGGGCGATTGTTACTGCCGAAGATGATCGCGTCCTTGAGGTCGGTGCGGTACAGCGAGGCTTCGAGCCGGCTGGTATCGGTCAGTTGGCTGCGCCATTGCAGCTCGTAGCTTTTCGAGGTTTCCGGCTTGAGGTCCGGGTTGCTGAAATCCGGGTAGTACAGGTCGTTGAAGGTCGGGGCGCGGAAGCCCTCGCTGTAGGTCAGCAGCAGGTCATTGTCCGCGTTCAGCGGCAGGGTGAAGGTGCCGCTCCAACTGTTCTGGCTACCGAACTGCTGGTTCTGGTCGCGGCGCAGTCCCAATTCCGTGGAAAAACTGTCGGCCTCGAAGCGATGTTGCACAAACGCAGCACGGTTCCAGCGACTGTCTTCATCGAAGGCAGTACTGCTATTGATGCGGTCCTCGTACCAGTCCCCGCCCAGGATCAGGCTGTTGCGGGCGTCGAGCGTGAGATCGTTCTGCCAGGTCACCGAATCGCGGTAAGTGTTGAATACGCTGCGTTCGTCGCTGAGCTCATCGAAGGTTTTTTCACGGTTTTCGCTGTGGCCGAATTCGACTCGGGTTTTCCACCTTTCGTTGACACGCCCATCGATGTAACTGCTCAGGCTGCTGACGGTGAAGCGGTTGTAGGGTTGCTGCTGGACAAAGGGGCTGTCGAACGCGCTTTTACCGCGGTTATCCAGGAGGTTGGCGCCCACTTCCAGGTCTTCGTTGACCGCATGGCTCAAGGAAAGGCTGATGGATTTGTTGCGGTACTCATCATGATCGCCATCGTTGGGATAGGACTCCCGGGTGCGATCGATCCCGGCGGTTTCATCGAGACTGGCGCCGAGATTAAAACGGGTTTGCTCGTCACCTCCGGACAAGCCCACGCTGCGTTCCCAGGTCTGGTTGCTGCCCCAACCCACGTGAAGGCGCGGCTGCAGGCCCTGCTCGCCACCGCGCCGGGTGAATATCTGAATCACCCCGCCAATCGCGTCACTGCCATAGATCACCGAGCGCGAGCCGCGCAGCACTTCGACGCGCTCGACCTGCTCAATGTTGATGTGTTGCAGGTTGCTGTCGCCGGAGGTCGAGTTGCCGATGCGTTGGCCATCAACCAATACCAGGCTCTGTGCCGATTTGGTGCCGCGAATGTAGACGCCCGGCAGGCTGCCGCGACCGCCGGTTTGCCCTACCTGCACGCCCGGCACGCGTCGCAGCAGATCAGTCACGCTACTCGGTTGCAGGCGGTCGATGTCTTCGCGGGTAAACACGGTATTGGCGGCGCTGCTGTCATTGCGTGCCTCGACCTGGCGATTGGCGCTGATCAACACGTCTGGCAGCTTGAGGGCCTGGTCGCGTTCGAAGGTGTCGGCCAGCAGCGGGGCGGATGGCAGGAGGGTCAACGCCAGGGCGAGGCGGGGGAAGTTCATGGGTAATCCATTTGGCACTAAAAACAAATGTCGAACCGTCGCACCGCCGCTCCCACAGGTTTTGCATTGGGTGTGAAATTTAAGTGTTCAACAATGCGAGGCGCTTGCGCACCGACGCCTCGATCCCCGCTTCATCCAGGCCGCACTCAGCCAGCATCTGCGCCGGTTTGGCGTGCTCGACATACGTGTCCGGCAGGCCCAGGTGCAGGATCGACTTGAGGATGTTTTCCTGGGCTAGGAATTCGCTGACCGCGCCACCGGCGCCCCCCATGATCGCGTTTTCCTCGATGGTCACCAGCAGATCGTGGTTGCCGGCGATTTCGCGCACGAGGGCTTCATCCAGCGGTTTGACGAAACGCATGTCGACCACGGTCGCGTCCAGCGTCTCGGCGACTTTCAGGGCTTCGGCCAGTTGTACGCCGAACACCAGCAGCGCGACTTTTTGACCGCGGCGACGAACCACCCCCTTGCCGATCTCGATCGGTTGCAGGTCTTTCTCGATGGTTGCGTTCGGGCCGGTGCCGCGCGGATAGCGCACCGCCGCCGGGCCGTTGTACAGATGGCCGGTCGTCAACATCTTGCGCAGTTCGTTTTCGTCGCTTGGGGTCATCACCAGCATGCCGGGAATGCAGCGCAGGAACGACAGGTCAAAACTGCCTGCGTGGGTCGGGCCGTCTTCGCCTACCAGGCCGGCGCGGTCAATGGCAAACAGCACATCGAGGTTTTGCACCGCGACGTCATGCACCAACTGGTCGTAACCGCGTTGCAGGAACGTCGAGTAAATCGCCACCACCGGTTTGGCGCCTTCGCAAGCCATGCCGGCGGCGAGGGTCACGGCGTGTTGCTCGGCAATCGCCACATCGAAATAACGCAGCGGGAAACGTTCGCTGAACGCCACCAGGTCGGAGCCTTCCTTCATCGCCGGGGTAATGCCCACCAGGCGAGGGTCGGCGGCGGCCATGTCGCACAGCCATTCGCCGAACACACCGGAATACTTTGGCCCGCCGGCCTTTTTCGGCGCGGTGGCCGGGGCATCGACCGGCTCAAGCTTGGTGATCGCGTGGTAACCGATCGGGTCGACTTCCGCCGGGGCGAAGCCTTTGCCTTTCTTGGTGACCACGTGCAGGAACTGCGGGCCCTTGAGGTCACGCATGTTGCGCAGGGTGGCGATCAGCGTCGGCAGGTCGTGGCCGTCGATAGGACCGATGTAGTTCCAGCCCAACTCTTCGAACAGGGTGCCGGGGACCAGCATGCCCTTGGCGTATTCTTCGGTGCGGCGGGCGATTTCCCAGGCGCCCGGCAGGCGCGACAGGACCTTTTTGCTGCCCTCGCGCATGCTGGCGTAGGTGCGGCTGGAAAGGATTTTCGCCAGGTAGTTCGAGAGGCCACCGACATTGCGCGAAATCGACATGTCGTTGTCGTTGAGGATCACCAGCATGTTGGCGTCCACTTCTGGCGCGTGGTTCAGCGCCTCGAAGGCCATGCCGGCGGTCAACGCGCCGTCGCCGATCACCGCAATCGCCTTGCGCTCGCTGTTTTGCAGGCGAGCGGCAATGGCCATGCCCAGCGCGGCGCTGATCGAGGTGCTGGAGTGACCGACGCCAAAGGTGTCGTACTCGCTCTCGGAGCGGCGCGGAAAGGCGGCTACGCCGTCCTTCTGGCGAAGCGTGCCCATGCGCTCGCGACGGCCAGTGAGGATCTTGTGCGGATAGGCCTGATGACCGACGTCCCACACCAGCCGGTCGTCCGGGGTGTCGAAGACGTAATGCAGCGCGATGGTCAGCTCGATGACGCCCAGGCCGGCACCGAAATGCCCACCGGTCTGGCCGACCGTGTAGAGCAATTCCAGGCGCAACTCATCGGCCAGGGTTTCCAGCTCGGCTTCACCTAGCCGGCGCAGGCCGTCCGGCGTGTTGGCGCGGTCGAGCAGGGGCGTGGTCGGGCGCTTGCGGGGAATCTCATGAAACGTCGTGGGCATCAGGCGAATCGTTATAGGTATAAAAGATGCGGCAGTTTACCTGATGCATCGCCCCCTGCCCACGCGTTGGTCTTTTTTGGCCGATACGCCGTCAGCTGCGGCGGCCGACGATATACCGGGCCAAGTCGCGCAATGGTTCTGCGTCCGCGTCAAACGGTCGCAGCGCGTGCAGCGCCTGATCGCGCAGTTCCAAGGCGTAGGCCTTGGCCGCGTCGAGCCCCAGCAAGGCCGGGTAGGTCGGCTTGTCGCGGGCGATGTCGGCACCCTGGCGTTTGCCCAGGGTCTCGGTATCGCTTTCGACGTCGAGAATGTCGTCCTGCACCTGGAACGCCAGGCCGATGGCCTGTGCATAAGTCTTCAGCGATTTCAGTTCGTCTTTTTCGGCACGGCCGCTGGCCAGGGCACCGAGTTTGACGCTGACCTCGATCAGCGCGCCGGTCTTGTGCCGGTGCATGTATTCGAGGGCTTTCTGGTCAAGTTTCAAACCCACCGAACCGAGGTCGATGGCTTGACCGCCAACCATGCCCGCGGGACCTGCGGCCAATGCCAGCGCGCTGACCATTTGCAGGCGGATTTGGGCATTGACCGAGCTAAGGTCCGGATCCAACAAAGCGCTGAAGGCCAGGCTCTGCAAGCCGTCGCCGGCGAGAATCGCGCAGGCTTCGTCGAATTTCTTGTGGGTGGTCGGCTGGCCGCGACGCAGATCGTCGTCGTCCATAGCCGGCAGGTCGTCGTGCACCAGGGAATAGGCGTGGATCAGTTCAACTGCGCAAGCGGCGCCGTTGGCTTGCTCGGCCTCGCCACCCAGCGCTTCGCAAGCGGCATAGGCCAGCAATGGACGAACGCGCTTGCCGCCGTTCATCACGCTGTAGCGCATGGCTTCGTAAAGCCGTGCCAGCTCAGGGCTCGGCGCGGTGAACAGTCTTTCCAGTGCCGCGTCGACGCGGGCCTGGCTGGTCGCGGAGTACGCAGCAATCATTCTGGCTGGTCCGCGTCGAAAGGTTCTTCGGCCAGCTCGCCGTCTCGCTCGAGCAGCACTTGCACTTTCTGCTCGGCCTGGGCCAGCGCCGCCTGGCAATCACGGGTCAGACCGATGCCTTGCTCGAAAGCCGTCAGCGAGTCTTCCAGCGACAATTCGCCGTTCTCCAGTCGCTCCACCAGCGTTTGCAGGTCGGCGAGGGATTGTTCGAAATCCAGTGCAGCTTTTTTGCGGGCCATGGCGGCTAATTCCGGTTGACGTTAAACCGGCGGGACACTAGCAGATAGGGGGGTTATGGGCAAATTGACGGGTGTGAATCGCGACCCTTCCCCTGTAGGAGCGAGCTTGCTCGCGATAGCGGAGTGTCTTGCAGCTCAATGTTGACTGACACACCGACATCGCGAGAAGGATGGCCCAACAACAGGGTATTGGGCCAATCCGGTTGCTGCCAGATCCATTGCGGTGCCATGGCGCTTCGCTCCGGGTTGAGATGAGCCCAATAATCGCTTTATTCGGCTCACCGTCCAGCAACAGACGTGAACGGGGCCGCATTTAAGAAGGCCACCAATTGTTAAAAAGCCACCAAATGGCTAACCTTCGCGCCTTCCCTGACCCAACGGTCATGGGGCTTTCTGACGAAACGCAGGTTTTGCCTCTGTAACGCGCCGAGGATCGGGTGCAAGGTTTCGTTGTGCATGGCAGGAGGCGTCACATGCGTTCATTCATTCTGGTGCTGATGGGCCTGGGCTTGGTAGCTGCATCGGCAGCCTGGGCCGGGCCGACGGCCGAGTTGTCCGAGCCGGTGGGCGGCTGGCGTTACAACGGCTTGCTCGATCGCAGTGATAACCCTCGAGTGGCCTACCCCACGCCACCCATTGACCGGGGCGTGCAGCGCAATCGCACGATGATCGAAGGTCAGCTCAAGGCCATCGGCAGCCAGCGCGGGCCGCATACGCTGGCGGTCAATGGCAACCCTTTGAACCTTTACACCGACGACGCGGACCGTTTCGCCCGGCCGTACGCCTTTGGCGCGGGCTCCAACAGCGTCGAAGTGCGCAGCGCCGAGGGCCAGTCGCTCAGGCGTGTTCAGTTCTATGAAGCCAATAACCTGCGCACCCCGGCCCGAATTCGCGTGGTGCTGGGTTGGGACGACCCCAAAGCCGAACTCGACCTGCATATCATTACCCCGGACGGCCAGCATGCGTTTTTTGCCCACACGGCATTGACCAATGGTGGCGGCCTGGACCCGGACGGCGTCGACGGCCCGGGCCCCGAGATGTTCACCATGACCGCACCCATGCGCGGCACCTATCTGGTTTACGTGAACTATTGGGGCAACTTCGGCAGCGGCGGCTATAACTTCGATGAGACCAGCAACCAGAACGAGGTGATCACCTCGCAGATCAATCTGGTGCTCAACGAGAACACCGTCGACGAAAAACGCGAGACCTTCGTCGTCCCCCTGCGCGCCATCGGTGACCTGCTGCTGGTCAAGACATTCAACTATTAAGCATCCCGCTCCACGGATGAATTGGGCTTTGTGAACATGAGCGATAACACTGTTACCCCGGCCGCCGAAGCACCTGCCGGCAAGATTCCCCGCCGCTGGCCGGCGTTGCTGATTGGCTTGTGCCTGGTGGCCGGCGTGGCGGGCGGGCTGGGTTGGTTCCTGCACAAACCCAAGTTGCCAGCCGCACAACTGGCCAGTGACAAACTGGGCATGAGCCGCCCGGACGGCTTGCTCGAAACCCATTCCTTGAGCCAGTTGCCCAAGGACTTGCTGGCGGTGCCCTTCCTGAAGGAAACCCTGACGGAAGATTTCGTCTTCTATTACCAAACCCATGCCGATCGCCTCGGTCTGATCGGCAGTCTGCGGCGGATCATCTATGAGCATGAGCTGAAGTTGCAGGACAGCCTGATCGAACAACTCTTCGACCAACCGGCAGACGTGGCACTGTGGCGCGGGGCGGATGGCCGCCTGAAGGACTTCTTGCTGGTGATGGATCGCGGTGGCCTGGCCAAGGTGCTGGAACCACTGGCGAAAGTGGCGCTGGACGATACGCAGTTGAGCAAGGTCGGCGACGTGAAAGTCGGGGCCGACGATGTGGCGCTTTATCAACTGACTTATAGCGCCAGCAAGGCGCTGTTGTTCGCTTCCCATGGCGACAAACTGGTGGTGCTGTCCAACCCGACGAAACTCTATGACGCGCAATCCGGCGAGCAGCAGGAGCCGGGCAACGTCTCGACGCAAGCCATTGGCGCCTTGCTCAGCGGTGACAAACTGTTCCCTGAAGCCTTTGGCCTCGCCCCTCGTGCACCCGAAGTGAAGCAACGCCTGGCCGTCAATGCCAGCGTCCTGGCCATGGGGTATCAACGCTTCATCCCCAACTTCGCCGGATTGCGTTTTGACATGGACGACAAGGGCTGGCACAGCTACCTGGCCATGGACGAGCTGGAGAACCAGCCGGACTTCGACTTCAAGCCGATCTGGCAAGCCATGCCGATGGGCGCCAGCGCCTGCGTGGCGCTGCCACTGGCCGCCGAGCAGCAGAGGCCCCTGCTGGTGAAGTTGGGTGCCGAGGAAAAGGTCGCCCAGGCGCTGACCGAACAGCTGGCGGGCGCCGCCGGGCTCTGCTGGTACGCCGATTCGCGGTTGTACACGCCGCTGCTGGTGGCCAGCCTCAACGACAAAGACAACGCCAGTCTCGACGGCGAGTTGGGCACGCTGTTCGGCTCGATGGTCGGCGCCTATGAGGGCAACGTCGAAGATAAAGTATTCCCGATAGCCGAGAAGCAGGAAGGCGCCAGCCATCAGTGGGTGCGTCAGGTCAGCTCCAATTTTGGCCCGTACAAGGCCAAAGACGCCGAGAACCCCGACGCGATCACGGGCAAGGCGTTCATGAAAGTCAGCCTGGCGCGCCATGGCTCGACCCTGTTGTTTTCCCTCGACGACAAGCTGGTGGGCAAGGCGCTCGACACCCTCGACAAGCACTTCCCGCCAATGGCCGACGTGGTGCCCAAGGACCTGCTGATGCCGGTCTATTTCGGCCCCGATTCCATGGCGCAACTGATGCAGCGCGAAACCCTCGACAGCCTGCCGCAAGACATGGAACCGGTGTTCTACAACGCCGCACAAACCTACTTGATCCCCAAGCTGCGCAAGCTCGGCGGCTACGGCAAATATGCGCTGACCCTGCCAGAAGGCAGCGAGCCTGACGGTCACTGGCAATGGCTGCCACTGGAGTGGAAGGCGCTGTGAATTCGCTTATCCGCAGCCTCGGCCTGCTGGCGCTGTTGCTGGGCAGTCGCGCATTCGCCAATGAGGCGGCCGCACTCGATCCGCAGCAATCCCAGGTCTTCCGCGCCTGGTTTGTGCGCATCGCCCAGGAACAATTGAGCCAGGGGCCCAGCCCGCGCTGGTTTCAGCAGGACTGCGCGGGCCTGGTCCGTTTTGCCGCCAACGAAGCGCTGAAGGTGCACGACGACAAATGGCTGCGCAGCAATGGCCTGTCCAACCGCTACCTGCCACCGGAAATGCAATTGAGCGAGGCCCAGCGCGGTTTGGCGCAGCAATGGCAACAGGGCGGCGGCAAGGTCGGGCCGTATGTGAATGCGATCAAACTGATCCAGTTCAACAGCCACCTGGTGGGCCGTGACGTGACGCAAGCGCGGCCCGGCGACCTGATGTTTTTCGATCAGGGTGACGACCAGCACCTGATGATCTGGATGGGCCGCTACATCGCCTACCACACCGGCACCACCACCCCTACTGACAACGGCATGCGCTCGGCAAGCCTGCAACAACTCATGACATGGAAGGACACCCGATGGATACCCGATGCAGCCAACCCCAACTTCATCGGCGTCTATCGACTGAATTTTCTCACCCAATGACCGGTGCCCGCATGCTGCGCATTTGCTCACGAATTTCTTTGTTGTTGGCGCTGCTGGTGCCGTTGGCCCACGCCGAAGACACCGTTGAGCCGAGCGGCTACACGCCGGTGGCCGGTGAAAGTTTCTTCCTGCTGGCCGACAGCAGTTTTGCCAGCGACGAACAGGCGATGGTGCGCCTTGAAGCGCCGGGTCGCGACTATCGTCGTTTCCGCATGGAGCCCTACGGCGGCGCCGATATTCGTGTCTACCGCATCGACAAGCCACTGGACTTCCTCAAGCGCCAGAAGAACCTGCATCGGGTGGTCAGCGACGGTCAGTTCAAGGGCGAGGGCCTGTCCAACACCCTCGCTTACCTGTGGGACAACTGGTACCGCAAATCCCGTCGGGTGATGCAACGGGCGTTTTCCTACGAATCCCGTCAGCAGGTCACCGAAGAGGTGCCTGAGTTGAAGATGGGCGCCGCGATCGCCGCGCCGACACCTTACGACGCGCAACCGCAATTCGCCCTGATACCGGGCTTGCCGGTGGTCAGCCAGTTCCGATACCCGTTGTGGCAAGCCAAGCCGATCCAGCCACCACCCGGTGTCAACCTGGCCGGCTCGTCCAGTGAGTTCGTCAGCGTCGCACCGGGTAACGTCTACATTCCGTTGGGCAACCTCAAACCGGGCCTGTACCTGGTGGAAGCGCTGATCGGCAAGTACCGCGCCACCACCATGGTGTTCGTCTCCAACACCGTGGCGGTGAGCAAGATTGCCGGTGATGAACTGCTGGTATGGGCGGCGCGCAAACACGAAGGCAGTTCGGTGGCCAAGGTGGATGTGCTGTGGACAGATGGCCTGGGCGTGATGAGCAGCGGCGCGACCGACGCCGATGGCCTGCTGCGCTTGAAACACGTCAGCCCCGAGCGTTCGTTCGTGATCGGCGAGGACGAAGAGGGCGGGGTGTTCGTCTCCGAGAACTTCTATTACGACAGCGAAATCTACGACACCAAGCTCTATGCCTTTACCGATCGACCGCTGTATCGGCCGGGGGATTGGGTGTCGCTGAAGATCGTTGGGCGCGAGTTCAAAAACGCCCGTGACTCGGTGGCGCCCGGCGCCGCCGACGTCAACCTGACCGTGCTCGACGCCACGGGCACCGCGCTGCAATCGCTGGCACTCAAGCTGGATTCGAAGGCGGGCACCCAGGGCCGTTTCCAGTTGCCGGAGAACGCGGTGGCCGGTGGTTATGAGCTGCGTTTCAACTACAAGGATCAGGCCTACAGCAGCGCCTTCCGTGTCGCCGAATACATCAAGCCGCACTTCGAAATTGCCCTGAACCTGGCAAAACAGGATTACCGCACCGGCGAGCCGGTGAAGGGCAACCTGGTGTTGCTCTACCCGGACGGCAAGCCGGTGGCCAACGCCAAGTTGAGCCTGAGCCTGCGTGCGCAACAACTGTCGATGGTCGACAACGAGCTGCAATACCTCGGGCAATTCCCGGTGGAGCTCACCAGCGCCGAATTGACCACGGACGCCAAGGGCACTGCGACCCTCGACCTGCCGGCGACCGACAAACCGAGCCGCTACATGCTCACCGTGTTCGCCAGTGATGGCGCGGCGTATCGGGTCAAGACCACCAAGGAAATCCTCATCGATCGTGGTGCCGCGACCTTCCGGTTAAGCGCGCCGCAACGCTTCAGTGCGGTGGGTGACAAGGTGGTTTTCAACTACCTCAATGAAGGCGGCAGCGAGCAGGGCAAGGCGTTGACGCCGAGCGCTTACAGCTGGGTGCGCCTGGAAGACCAGAGCACCGGTGAGGGCAAACTCACGGCCAGCGACCAGGGCTTTACCCTGGCTTTCGAACGGCCAGGCACCTACAACCTGACGTTGAAAGACGAGCATGGGCGGGTGGTCGGCGCTACCGGCCATTCGGTCACCGGTGACGGCATCAAGGCGGTACCCGGGACTGTGGAAATCGTCCTCGACAAAGCCGAGTACAACGCAGGTGACGAGGCCCTGGCGCTGATCACTTTCCCGGAGCCGGTCAGTGATGCCTTGCTTTCCCTGGAGCGTGACAAGGTCGAGGCCACGGCGCTGATGTCCAAGGGCGGCGACTGGCTGAAGATGGAAAAACTCAGCGACACCCAATACCGCGCGCGTATTCCCGTGAAGGATAATTTCGCGCCGAACCTGACTTTCTCCGTGCTGTACACCAAGGGTGGTCAGTACAGCTTCCAGAACGCCGGCATCAAAGTGATCGCGCCGCAGATCGACGTCGCCATCGCGACCGACAAAGAGGCCTATCAGCCAGGTGAAACCGTGTCGGTGGACCTCACCGCTGCATTCGCCGGCAAGCCGATTGCGGCGCACCTGACGGTCAGTGTGGTCGATGAAATGGTCTACGCGCTGCAACCGGAAGTCGCGCCCAGCATCGACCAGTTCTTCTACCACCCACGGCGTAACAACGTGCGTACCAGCGCCAGTCTGTCGTTCATCAGCTACGACGTTGCGTTGCCGGGTAGCCCTGGTGCGCCGGGCAAGGCCAATCGCAGCGAGCGCGGTGTAAAAGTACTGGAGCGCCCGCGTCGCGAAGACGTCGACACCGCTGCGTGGCAGCCGGAACTGGTCACCGACGCCAGTGGCAAAACCCGCTTCACCTTCACCATGCCAGACTCGTTGACCCGCTGGCGCATCACCGCCCGGGCCATTGCCGATGACGGGCAGGTTGGGCAGAAGAAGCAGTTCGTGCGTTCGGAGAAGCCGCTGTACCTGAAGTGGAGCGGTCCGACCCGGTTCCGTAATGGCGACAAACCGGATCTTGGTGTGTTCGCGTTCAGCCAGGCCGAGCAACCGGTCAAGGCCGAGTTGCTGATCCATTACGCCGGCAGCGAACAGCGCTTGCCGGTCACTCTGAGCAACGGCATCAACTATGTCGCGCTTCCAGCGTTTGCCCTGAGCGATGGCGAGTGGCGCGCCGAGCTGGTCCAGGATGGCAAAACCGTGGATGCCCTGGCCGTGAACCTGGCGTTGAGCGGTAACGGCTGGCAGGTCACGCAGAGCCAAAGCCTGGACGCCACCAGCGGTGATACTGCGTTGAATGTGCCGAGCGATGCGACGGACATTCGCCTGCGGCTGGACGACAGCCCGCAAGCGCTGTTCCGTTCGGCGCTCGACGATCTGCTGAGCTACCCGTACGGCGGCGTCGAGCAGACCGCCAGCCGTTTGCTGCCGTTGAGCATTGCCTATCCGACACTGGCGTCGAACCCGCAGATTCGTGATCGCTTGCGCCTGATCATGCAGAACAGCCGTCTGCGGTTGGTGCAAATGGCCGGGCCATCGGCGAGTTTTACCTGGTGGGGCATGGACGGCGAACCGGATGCCTTCCTCACTGCGTATGCCTACTACGCCGACTGGCATGCGAGCAAAGCGTTGGAGCTGAGCCTGCCGCCGGAGCATTGGCAGAGAGTACTGGAGGTCTACTCCAAACAGGCCAGGAACACGCCGTTGTTGCAACGGGCGCTGATTCTGTCGTTTGCCAAACAGATGCAATTACCGGTCAACACCTTGCTCAGCGGCCTGATGGACGATCTCGCCGCAGCAGGCGAGGGCCATGCCGCGAGCCTGATGGAGGATGGCGAAGACAGCCTGGTCATGAGCGACCCGGATTCGGCCTTGGGGCTGGCGGCAGCGCGTACATTGACCGCCGCGTTGGCCAGGCAGGCGAAAGTCAATCTGCCGGACGCATTCAACCGCCGACTGACGGAGGCGCAACAGCGTCTGGCGGTCAGCTCGCAGCCATTTGCCGAGGCGTTGAACCTGTCGTTGCAGGCCTTCGATCAGAGCCGCGCACAAGCGTTGTTGCAGCGTCTGTTGCCGCAGCAGTCGACCCTGGAGCGGGCACTGGCGCTGACCTGGTTGCAACGCAGCATCGAGCAGGCGTCGCCGACCATTGCGCTGGCGCCAGGCGAAGGCTGGAAGAAACGCTACGGTGCCAGCGGCGAGATGTTCTGGACGTGGCAGGGCCCTGCGCCCGTGCCGAGTGTGCTGTCGCTGAGCGGCACCCAGGAACGTCCGCTGCGCGCGATGCTGAGCTATCAGACCCAACAGCCGGCGCTTGACCCGATGGCGGTGAGCATTACCCGCCGCCTGTCGCGACTGGTGCCGGGTGACGAAGCCTTCACCTTCAAGCTCGAAGCCGTCGGCACGCAGCCGTTGTCCAGCGACAGCCTGTATCTGGACGAAGTGATCATCACCAGCAAAGCCGCCAAACCGCTGCGCTACGGCATGCTCGAAGTGCCGCTGCCGCCGGGTGCCGATGTCGAGCGAACCACCTGGGGTATCAAGTTGCTGGGCAAGGCAGGTAGCGAACCGACGGCGCTGGAGAAGGCGCGGTTCGAACCGGGGCAGATGACCTATGCGGTTCCCGTGGATGCCCTGAGCGGCGAGCTGCGCCTGCGGCATCTGGTGCGTTTCTCACAAAAGGGGCAGTTCAATCTGCCACCGGTACGCTTCACTCAGGTCTACGCACCGCAACATCAGGCCCAGGAGCAAAAACCGGCGCTTGGCCAGGTCACGGTCCACTGACATGCCCTGGCGTTGGCTCGGGTTTTGGTTGTGTTTGATCCCTGCGCTGGCAACGGCGCAGGAAGGACCGCTGCGCCTGGGTTTTAACGGTGAGCTGTTATCGCTGAGTCGTACCCAACTGATTGCCCGCGAACCGCTTTCGGCTGACGTGCAGACACCCCTGGGCAGCCTGTGGAAATTGTTCGTATACGCCTGGCTGGTGGACACAGGCGCCCAGGAACCGCCTTATGAGTGTCGCGGGCAGTCGAAAGAGGAAGTGTATTGCTGCGCGACGGGTGAGCACATAGGTCGCGATCAGGCGCTGGTGAAGTCTTGCGGATTGTATTTCGAGCCAGCGCGCCTGGGCATTGTCGACGCCGATTGGAGCCGATACTGGCAGGCCCGGCGGGCACCGCCATGGCTGCTGGAGTTGCCATCGTTGCAGCCTGCTACGCGTGTGCCGGTCGTCGAGTTGCTCCAGGTGCTGGCCGCCATGCCGGCTCAGGAACAGGCACGGCGGGTGTTGCTGGATGTGGTGCTCAACGCGGCGGATGGCAATGTGGTGGGTGAACTCGGCGGTCGGCTGCGTGTGAAGACCTGGAGCTGGCTGGGTGATCTGGACCCCGCATCGCGCCAGGGTGGGTTCGCCGGTTGGACCCTTGACGGCACGCCGATCTGGGCCGGTGGCCGTGGCACCAGTCAAAGGGTCTTGCGCGATTACGGCGCCGCATTGGCGTCCGTGCTGCCGGTGGCCTGGCCGGCGGATGCGGGGCGTTGCGTTGAAGTCGGTTTGTTCGCCCGATACCCGATCAAGCGGGTGCTGGCCGCAGAGCGTGTGGTGGCGTCCGGCCCGATGAAGGGTGATTACCGTGTCGAGTTCAGCAATGGCAACCAACTCGATATCCATAGCGATGGCGAATTGTTTTTGCTCAACGACAAACTCGTCGCCCGCCTGGATCGCGAAGAGTACGTCGCCCGCGTCCTGCAGCGCGAAGCCAAGGCGCAACCGGTCGAAGCTGCCAAGGCCCTGGCCGTCGCCATTCGCACCTACCTGCTGCAGAACGCCTCGCGCAATGGTGACTGCCTGAGCATCGACGACAGCAGCAACCGTCAGCGTGTTGCACCACGTCCGGCCTCACCTGAATCACGCAACATCGCCGCCTGGACCAGCGACCTCGTCCTGGCCGGTAGTACCGTCACCTATCATTCCGACCAACCGGGCCCGGACAAGCTGTCCTGGCAACACGCTGTCGAGCAGGCCAATGCCGGCCAACGCTACGACACCATCCTGCTGCACGCCTACCCACGTGCCAGCCTCAGCCGCTGGGACAACCCTGTTGCTTCATGCCAGGCACTGCCCGCCGCTCAAGACTGGCTGAAGAGCCAGCGCCGGAGCTGGCGCCAGCGCCTGGAGAGTGAAGTGGGTTACACCGATGTCAGCACTTTCGCCGTCTGCAGGCTGGCATTCGGTCGCCCCTACGTCGACCGCGAGCGCCAGCGCATCTACGTGCGCGGGGTGTTGACGCTGCAAGATCGCCTCGACCTGACTCACGAATACCTGCACCTGGCCTTCCAGGCACATCCCAACGGCCAGGATGAAACTTACATCGAAGGGCTCGCCCGCCACCTCTTGCTGGAATAGTCCATGAAACTCCGTTATCCACAGGTCTTGCTGTTCCTTTACGCACTGGGTGCGTTGCCGTCGACCTACGCTGCTGTCGATCTCGACACCCCTGTGGGCGGTTGGCGTACCGGCGCGGCCGAGGGTGAAGGCGAACGTTTTCGCCAAACCGTCAACTACCCGGCTTCATCGGTCAATACACCCGCAGGACAGGCCAACACCGCGCGCATCAGCGGCCAGATCAAGGCCACGCCGAAGTCCGGCGAGCCGGGCCGGCTGATCGTCAATGGCGTGAGCATGCCGCTCAAGGTCGACCCCGCCGGGCGCTTCGACCGTCCGTTCTCGTTCCCCAATGGCAGCAACAGCGTCGAGGTGCGCAGCCCCGATGGCCAGCAACGCCGCCGTACCCAGTTCCTCAACTCCAGCGGCGGAGCGACGCCGGCCAAGCTGCGCGTGCTGCTGGCCTGGGACAGCGACGGCACCGACCTGGACCTGCACCTCATTACCCCCGACGGCGCCCACATCTGGTACGGCGACCGCGTCGCACCCAACGGCGCAGCGCTGGATGTCGACGTCACCACCGGCTACGGCCCGGAAATTTTCGCCATGCCTGCACCGATCAAGGGGCAGTACCTGGTCTATGTGAATTACTTCGGCGGTGGTTATCGCCAGGATGAAGACGGGCAGGAAGAAGCGGTACAAGCGCTGACCACGGCCCAGGTAACAGTGATTACCGAGGAGGGGACGCCGAATGAGAAGATGGAAACGTTCCTGGTGCCGATGCGGGCGGTGGGGGAGCTGACGTTGGTGAAGGGGTTCAGTTATCCGTGAGAAGGCTCGGCATGTCTCTACGTCGCATCAATGCGGTCTTGGGCATCCTGGTAAGCGGCTTCCCGTTCGCGCTTTCCGATGGCGATAACGAACACCACAACTTCGTGATCAATGACTTGATAAATCAGCCGATATCCAGCGCTGCGCAACTTTAGTTTGTAGCAGTCGGGTAGTTGACGAAGTCGATTGGCTTCGACACGAGGGTTTTCCAATACCTCAGCGAGTTTCTTTTTGAATTGCTGGCGTAGGGTGTCGCCCAGTTTGTTCCACTCCTTCAGCGCGCGCCGATCAAATTCGAGGTTATAGGTCATCCAGGCTTACCTTTACTCGCTGGGGAGCGGCAAGGCGTTCTGTGACGACTGCGATCAGGGCTTCATCTTCCTCACTAAGCAGTGCAGCTTTGAACGGCAACTTTCCACGTTCGGCAACGTATTGGAGAGTCTGGCGCAGCAGTTCTGAGGGTGTGACGCCGAGCTTTTCCAGTTCGGCGAAGGAACGTTGTTTCAACTCATCGTCGATGCGGATATTGATGGAGGCCACAATGCGCTTCCTGTAATGACGTTTGTCTTTACGTTAGCAGGCGTGGGCGAGGTTCACAATCTTCGAACCGATTTTTCAGACGATGGGTTCTGCTGTTGCAGGCATTAAAAAGCCGGCTTGTGGCCGGCTTCTCGGGGACTGGCTCGGTTCATTTTTGGTAAACCTCGCCAGCCTTCAAAACGTACACCCGGATCTTGCGTCCGGCTGTGGGACTCGGCGAGAAAATCATCTGCTTTGTCAGTGCGATTCTGCGCCGCAGGGCGGGGCGATGCGCAAATGTGGGGCGCAGCATACTGATTTTTTTTTGAAATTCCCAGCGCGGTGTTCACCCACTCCTGTAGGCGTGGGTTTATAAAAACGGCACAGGCGGGCGGGACTTGTTCAGGGTGGCACGCCAGAACACCCAGCCCAACACCCGGATGTTCTGCTCTTCGATCTGTGGGGCCCTGAAGATTTCATCCGGGTATTCAGCGCTGTTGTGGCTGCGTAGTCGTAAACCGTTGCCGGGCAGGCGGTGCAGGTATTTGATCCTCAGCATGCCATCGTGCTCGATTGCGTAGACTTCCCCATCGACGATCTGGGTCAGGCCGCGATCAATGGCGACGGTCGAGCCGTCGGCAATTTTTTCGGCCATGCTGTTGCCAATCATGGTGGCGCAAATGGCGTCGCCGTAATTGATTTCCAGCGAGTCGAGGTAGCTGCGGGGTAGGCGCATGACCTGGCTCTTGTCCACGACGACGTGGGTTTTGCTGGAGCCTGGAGTCGCCGGCGCTTCCTTGTAAAAAGGCAGATCGACATCGATGGGTTCGACAACGGTGTAAACGCCCCGCAAGGCCTGCGCATCGAAGGTGTCACCGGTATCGCTGACCAGGCGCAGGTGTCGGGCGTCTTTGGGGCCGTCACCGGTTTTCAGCCATTCGCTGTTGACCGAGAGCTTCCTGGCCACTTCCTCTATCCGGTAGTCGGGCACGCCACGGGAGTACCAGTTATGAACGGTTTGTGCGTTGGTGATATTCAGGACATCGGCGAAGCCGGTCGTTGTGATGTCCGCCATTTTCAGGAGCATTTTGAAGCGGAGGCCGCAGGTTTTGTTCTTTTTCATAAACACGAGTCTATGCCCGCAGCACGGGGCTTTGAATAAACGACCCGTTCAAATTACGCAAGAAATTTGCGACCTCATGTAAGACTTATCCTGTAGAAAATAAACAGGGAAAATCGAGCGATCCAATTGTTAAACGCTGTGTGGAAAGTGGCCTTGCAGGCATAAAAAAACCCCGGCTCAACCGGGGTTCTTCTTGAAGCTTGCAGCTCAGAGTTCGCAGTTGCTCTTAACCTTTATAGGCAGCAACCGACTTGGTGATCGCAGCACGGGCGGCGTCTGCGCCGTCCCAGCCTTCGATCTTCACCCATTTGCCTTTTTCGAGATCTTTGTAGTTCGCGAAGAAGTGCTCGATCTGCTGGATCAGCAGCGCTGGCAGGTCGGTGTATTCCTTAACATCGACGTACAGCTGGGACAGCTTGTCGTGTGGAACCGCGATGACCTTGGCATCGCCGCCGCCGTCGTCGGTCATGTTCAGGATGCCGACCGGACGAGCGCGGATCACCGAACCTGGAGCAACCGGATAAGGGGTTACGACCAGCACGTCGAGGGGGTCACCGTCGTCGGCCAGGGTGTTGGGGATGTAACCGTAGTTGGCCGGGTAGAACATCGGGGTGGCCATGAAACGGTCAACGAACAGGCAATCGCTGTCTTTGTCGATTTCGTATTTGATCGGCGCGTGGTTGGCCGGAATCTCGATCGCGACGTAGATGTCGTTCGGCAGGTCTTTGCCAGCTGGAATCTTGCTGTAGCTCATTGGGCTGTGCCCCCGTTAGTTGACCAAAAAGTGGCGGCGATTATAGGCATATTCCGCTCTGGGCGCTATGCGCCAGAAGTCGGCTGGACCTTAGTCGCGTGCCTGATAGACAGGGTCGTGCGCCAGAAGTTGCCGCAGCCGGGCCAGCGGGTCCTGGCGGTAAAAAAGCTGCAACTGTTCATACACCTCTGGATAGGCCGCGTGCAGCAGGTCGGGGGCGCTGAAGAAGTATTCACTGGTGACGGCGAAGAACTCGGCGGGATTCTCCGCTGCGTAGGGGTCGATGGCGGTTTCGGCGTCCGGATTGCGTTCAAGTTGCTGATCAAGGTCATCAAAGGCGGTTTGCATGACCCTGGCCCACTCACTGACCCGCATGTCGGGATGCAGGGGGGGCAGGCCATTGGCGTCACCGTTGAGCATGTCGAGTTTGTGCGCGAGTTCGTGGATGACCAGGTTATAGCCTTCCCACCCGCCGCTGGCCATGACCCCAGGCCAGGCGAGAATGACCGGCCCCTGCTGCCAGGCTTCTCCGCTGTGTTCGCCGTCCCACTCGTGCTCGACGCCGCTGGCATCGCGATGGCGCTGGGGGCTGAGGAAGTCGTCGGGGTAGAGCACGATTTCGTGGAAGCCCTGATACCAGTTCAGTTCGCCGAGGTTGAGCAAGGGCAACTGGGCCTGGGCGGCGAGCAGCAGCCGCTGTTCCTGATGCAGTTCGACCCCCGGCAGGGCCGTCAGGTGTTTGTCTTCGAGGAACAGCACGCAGGCTTCGCGCAGCCACTGGTCCTGCTCGGCGGTGATACCGTCGAGAAAGCTCAGGTGATGGCGAACCCGCTGCCACACATCATCGTCAATCGGGTGCCTGGCCAGGATGCGCCGACGACGCCAGGCGCTGAGCGACCACATCGCTCAGCGAGGTTCGGCTTTGGATGCAGCACTGCCGAAACGGCTGCGGACCACACCGATGATCATCGGCACCAGCGACAGCAGGATGATGCCCACCACCAGCAACGACAGGTTTTTCTTGATGAATGGCACGTTGCCGAAGAAATAGCCCAGGGTTACCAGGCCGCCGACCCAGAGGAGGGTGCCCAGCACGCTGAAAAAGAAGAAACGTGGATAAGGCATTTTCGCCACGCCGGCGACGAACGGTGCAAAAGTGCGGACGATGGGCAGGAAGCGCGCCATGGTCACGGTTTTACCGCCGTGCTTGTCGTAGAAGTCGTGGGTTTGCTGCAGGTAGTCGCGGCGGAAGATTTTCGAGTTTGGGTTGCTGAACAGTCGCTCGCCGGCCGTTCGTCCGATGACATAGTTGGTGCTATCGCCGAGGATCGCCGCCAGCATCAGCAGGCCCCCCAACAGCACCGGGTCCATGCCGCCACCCGCCGCTACGGCGCCCGCGATGAACAGCAGGGAGTCGCCGGGCAGGAAGGGCATCACCACCAGGCCGGTCTCGCAGAAAATGACCAGGAACAGGATGGCGTAGATCCATGGCCCGTAGTTGTTTACCAGCAAGTCGAGATACACATCGAGATGCAGGACAAGGTCGAGCGGGTTGAAATCCATGGGGGCACCTGTAAAAGCGGCCCGACTCGGCAGGCCTGTGCGGATGACTTCGCGAAAGGCTACACACGAGTGTAGTTTTTCTTACAAGCCGGAAAGGTCCGCATTATACGGCCTGACAGGTGAAAAGCGTGTCGAGTTTGTAGCGGGGGATTTCGTCGGATGATCCCCCTGTAGGAGCGAGCTTGTTCGCGATGGCGGCGTGTCAGTCGACATCATCGTTGACTGAAACACCGCCATCGCGAGCAAGCTCGCTCCTACAGGAACACAGCAAGATCAAAGCTCTTCGCTGATCGGCAACACGTAGTTCTTGAACTCGGTGTCTTCCTTGAACCCGATGGATTCATAGGTCTTCTGGGCCACCTGGTTATCGCTGCTGGTGGACACACGCATGCGCACGGCATTGGTTTCCTTGGCCATTTTCTTCGCGGTGCGGATCAGGTTGTCGGCGACCAACTGACGGCGCGCGTCTTCGGCGACGTAGATATCGTTGAGTATCCACACGCGTTTGAGTGAAAGCGAAGAAAAGCTCGGGTACAACTGGCAGAAGCCCATCAGCTTGTCGTCATCGGACAGGGCCAGATAGATCACCGATTCCTTGCGGCGCAGACGTTTCTCGAGAAAGGCGCGGGATGAATCCGGGTACGGCAGGGCGCCGTAGAACTCACGATACTTCACAAACAACGGCGTTAACAGGTCCAGGTGTTCGAGGGTCGCTTGGATAATCCGCATCGATAGGTCTCGTCTTCAAGTGGCTGTCTTACATCGTGACGGCGATAGGAAACCCTTGGCGGCCGCGAATCGATCCTGCCTGAAACGGACGCCGAAACGCAATGCGGAAACGGTTCAGGTTTTCGGCGTGTCCAGCAGGAAATTACCTTTGATATCCTCTCCCGCGTCCGACGCCAGGGTCGGCACTTGCGCTTCATCCTTGAGATTGACCCCGGACAACTTGCGCCGACAGGCTTCGCGCATCAAATACAGGAGGCGGTGCGCGGCCATGCCGTAACTCAAGCCCTCCAGCCGGACATTGGAAATACAGTTGCGATGGGCGTCGGTCAGGCCGACCTTGGGGGCATAGGTGAAATACAAACCCAGGCTGTCCGGGGAACTGAGCCCAGGGCGTTCGCCGATCAGAATCACCACCATTTTTGCACCCAGCAATTCGCCGATCTCATCGGCCACCGCAACCCGTCCCTGCTCGACCAGCACCACGGGTGCCACCGACCAGCCGTCAGCGGCAATCTGTTCTTGTATTCGTGCTAGAAAGGGCACCGCATGCCGGTGAACGGCCAGCGCCGACAGGCCATCGGCGATCACGATGACCAGATCGACACCGCCAGGGTGTGCCACGGCGTGGTCACGCAGAGTCTGCGCGGACTCGTCGCTCAATCTGCGCCCCAAATCAGGGCGTTGCAGGTAGAGGTCGCGATTGTGTGCCGCGCTGTGCAGCAACAAAGTGTTACTTCCACTGTCGGCCAATTGCGCACGCAGCCCAGCATGATCGAAAGCCAGGTGCACGGCGTCCCGGGCCTGGGCATGAGCGTACTGGAATTCCAGTTGCGCGCCAGTTGGCAGGCTGGTGCCGGTACGGCCCAGTGCGATCCTGGCGGGCGTCAGGCGGCGCAATTGCAGCAACGGGTTTTGCGGATCAACCGGCGGATTTTCCATATCGACACTCATCCCAATTGCGCCATGGCCTGGCGGAACGCCGGTGGCAGCTGGCTGCCGAATTCGATCCTGCCGTCCGCCTGGGTGAAGATGCCCATGTTTTTCAGCCATTGTTCGAACTCCGGTCCAGGTTTGAGCCCCAGGGTCTTCCGGGCGTAGAGGGCGTCATGGAACGAGGTGGTCTGGTAGTTGAGCATGATGTCATCAGAACCGGGAATGCCCATGATGAAGTTGATCCCGGCAACACCCAGCAGGGTCAGCAGGGTGTCCATGTCGTCCTGGTCGGCTTCGGCATGGTTGGTGTAGCAGATGTCGCAACCCATGGGCACGCCCAGCAGTTTGCCGCAGAAGTGATCTTCAAGGCCGGCGCGTATGATCTGCTTGCCGTTATAGAGGTACTCCGGGCCGATGAAGCCGACAACGGTGTTCACCAGGAACGGTTTGAAATGGCGTGCGACGGCGTAGGCACGGGTTTCACAAGTTTGTTGATCGACGCCGTGATGGGCGTTGGCCGACAGAGCACTGCCCTGGCCGGTTTCGAAATACATCAGGTTTTGCCCGCCGCGCTTGAGGCTGAGACCGGCGTCATAGCCTTCCTGCAACAGGTTCAAATTGATGCCGAAACTGGCGTTGGCGGCTTGCGTGCCTGCGATTGACTGGAACACCAGGTCCAGCGGAACGCCACGATTGATCGCTTCGATGGACGTGGTGACATGGGTCAGTACGCAGGCTTGTGTCGGGATTTCGTAACGCTGGATGATGGCGTCGAGCATTTCCAGCATCGCGCAGATCGAGGCGATGCTGTCGGTGGCCGGGTTGATGCCAATCATCGCGTCACCGTTGCCGTACAGCAATCCGTCGAGAATGCTCGCGGCAATGCCGGCCGGTTCATCGGTCGGGTGGTTGGGTTGCAGGCGGGTAGACAGGCGTCCGCGCAGGCCCATGGTGCCGCGAAACCGGGTGACCACACGTATTTTCTGCGCGACCAGCACCAGGTCCTGCACGCGCATGATCTTTGACACCGCCGCGACCATCTCGGGTGTCAGGCCGGGGGCAAGGGCGCGCAGGCTCTGTTCGTCGGCTGCATCACTGAGCAACCAATCACGAAATCCGCCGACGGTCAGGTGGCTGACCACGGCGAAGGCGTGTTTGTCGTGGGTGTCGATGATCAGCCGGGTGATTTCATCCGCCTCGTAGGGAATCAACACTTCCTGCAGGAAATGGGTGAGAGGAATGTCCGCCAGGGTCATCTGCGCGGCGACGCGTTCACCATCGTTGAGCGCGGCCACACCGGCCAGAAAGTCCCCCGACCGCGCGGGGCTGGCCTTGGCCATGACCTCCTTGAGGCTTTCGAAGCGATAGGTCTGGGCGCCGATGGAGTGGGTGAACAGGGCCATGGGGCGGTGTCCTCCTGAGATTTGATGTCTTGCCGGGAAAGGGTGTTGCGAACATGCAAGGCTTGAGCCAGAGCCCTCTGACGCCATCGCGGGCAAGCCCGCTCCCACAGTGGATGTGTGAACGACCAAACCCTGTGGGAGCGGGCTTGCCCGCGATGGCTATGGGCGGGGCGACACAAATCTCTGAGTGTCACCCCGAGGTCTTTAGAAGAACCCCAATGGATTGATGTCGTAGCTCACCAGCAGGTTTTTGGTCTGCTGATAGTGATCGAGCATCATTTTGTGGGTTTCACGGCCGACGCCGGACTTTTTGTAACCGCCGAACGCGGCATGCGCCGGGTACAGGTGATAGCAATTGGTCCACACACGACCGGCCTTGATCGCCCGGCCCATGCGATAGGCGCGGTTGATGTCGCGGGTCCACAGGCCGGCACCGAGGCCGAACTCGGTGTCGTTGGCGATGGCCAGGGCTTCGGCTTCGTCCTTGAAGGTGGTAACGCTCACCACCGGGCCAAAGATCTCTTCCTGGAACACGCGCATTTTGTTGGTGCCCTTGAGCAGGGTCGGCTGGATGTAATAGCCGCTCGCCAGGTTGCCCTCGAGTTTTTCCACCTTGCCACCGGTCAGCAACTCTGCGCCCTCGCCCTTGGCGATTTCCAGGTACGAAAGGATTTTATCGAACTGCTGCTCGGAAGCCTGGGCACCAACCATAGTGTCGGTATCGAAGGGGTCGCCGCGCTTGATCTGCAGGACTTTCTTCATCACCACCTGCATGAACTCGTCGTAGATCGACTCCTGCACCAGCGCACGAGAAGGGCAGGTGCAGACTTCGCCCTGGTTGAAGAATGCCAGCACCAGGCCTTCGGCGGCTTTCTCGATGAAGGTCGGTTCAGCCTGCATGATGTCTTCGAAGAAGATGTTCGGCGATTTTCCGCCCAGTTCCACGGTGGACGGGATGATGTTTTCTGCCGCGCATTTCATGATGTGCGAGCCGACCGGGGTCGAGCCGGTGAAGGCGATTTTGGCGATGCGTTTGCTGGTGGCCAGCGCTTCGCCCGCCTCTTTTCCGAAGCCTTGGACGACGTTCAGTACGCCCGGTGGCAGCAGGTCACCGATCAGTTCGACCAGCACGGTGATGCCCAGCGGTGTTTGCTCGGCAGGCTTGAGCACCACGCAGTTGCCGGCAGCCAGGGCCGGAGCGAGTTTCCAGGCGGCCATCAGGATCGGGAAGTTCCACGGGATGATCTGCCCGACCACACCCAAGGGCTCATGGATGTGATAAGCCACGGTGTTGCCGTCGATTTCGGCGGCGCTGCCTTCCTGGGCGCGCAGGCAGCCGGCGAAGTAGCGGAAGTGGTCGGCCGCCAGTGGAATGTCGGCGTTGAGGGTTTCGCGAACAGCTTTACCGTTGTCCCAGCTTTCGGTGAGTGCCAGGGTTTCCAGGTTCTGTTCGATACGGTCGGCGATTTTCAGCAGGATAAGCGAGCGCGCCTGGACGGACGTGGCACCCCACGCATCGGCGGCAGCATGAGCAGCATCCAGGGCTTTGTCGATGTCTTCGGCGGTGGAGCGGGGGAATTCGGCAATCGGTTGGCCATTCACTGGCGAGGTGTTGGTGAAGTATTGACCTTTGACAGGCGCGACGAATTCGCCGCCGATGTAATTACCGTATCTGCTCTTGAACGTGACGATAGCGCCTTCAGTACCGGGGTGAGCGTAACGCATGGTGGGTTCTCCTTGGCTTTTTGTACTTATAAGGAAGTCGCGATTTTTGCGTGTGCATCAAGCGTAGAGCAAAGGTTGGGCCAGCGCCTTGCCACTCAGGTAAATCAATGCGTTGCGCGGTTTTTGTCGGACGGGCGGATGCGCGCTGTGACGCTTTCGATACGTGGCCTGTGACACTTTGTATCGTTTGTGGCGCAGCTTGTGGCGGCGCGGCTTAGCCAGCATTGCATTACGCGACGGTCAGGAGGATGCTCAGGCTCACGCGCCAGGCCCAACCCTGCTGGGAGCACACAAGGAAATGCACGACAACCATTTGAGTCGCCATGCTCAGCAGGTACTGACTGTGAGCCAGGGCAAATCCCACTTGCAGGGACCTGGCAGCGATCCTTCGATTGCCCGCTCCTGGCTACGTTGCCTGGAGGACTATCATCTCGATCCGAGCCTGACCATGGCGCCTACCGTGCTCGAACATGGTCGCCTGCTGGAAAGCCGTGAGCGTCTGCAGCAAGTCCTGCACATCGCCGGTAATGAAATGAGCAGCCTGCATCAGCAACTCTCCGGTGCCGGCCATGCGGTATTGCTCACCGATGCTCGCGGGGTGATCCTTAACTGTGTCACCGCGCCCACCGAACGCAGGATTTTCGAGCGCGCCGGCCTCTGGCTTGGGGCCGACTGGAGCGAAGCCTGCGAAGGCACCAACGGCATCGGCACCTGCCTGGTGGAACGCCAGGCCCTGACCATTCACCAGGACGAACACTTTCGTGGCCGTCATACCGGCCTGACCTGCTCGGCGAGCCCCGTGTTCGATCCTCATGGCGAGCTGTTGGCGGTGCTCGATGTGTCCTCGGCGCGGCACGATGTGTCGCGGCAAAGTCAGTTTCATACCATGGCCCTGGTCAATCTGTCGGCGAAGATGATCGAGAGCTGTTATTTCCTGCGCTACTTCGACAATCAATGGCTGTTGCGTTTTCACCTGCAGGCGGAATCCGTCGGCCTGTTCAGCGAAGGGCTGTTGGCGTTCGACGGCGAAGGCCGGGTCTGCGCCGTCAATCAGAGTGCGCTCAACCTGCTGGGGCATGGTCGCGGCTCTATGCTGGGGCAGCCGGTGGAGGCGTTTTTCGATTGCGCCTTGGACGAGTTGCTGGTCCGCGCGAGTGTGAATGCCAGCGCCAGTTGGCCACTGCGCACCCGTGATGGTCGTAGCCTGTTTGCTCTGTTGCGGGGTCAGCCGCGTAGTCATGCAGTGCCTGTGGCGCCGGTTCCTGCGGTTGCCGAACCGTCGGACGCTGCGGGTATTTGCCTGGGCGATGAACGGTTGCAGGCGGATTTTCGCAAGGCGCTGCGTGTGTTCGTGCGGGACGTGCCCCTGCTGATCAACGGCGAGACCGGTTCCGGCAAAGAGGCGTTCGCCAAGGCCGTGCACCAGGCCAGCCAACGCAGCGACAAGCCCTTCGTCGCGCTCAATTGCGCGGCCATTCCCGAGAGCCTGATCGAAAGCGAGCTGTTCGGCTATCGCGGCGGTAGCTTTACCGGTGCGCGCAAGGAAGGCATGCGCGGCAAGTTGCAGCAGGCCGATGGCGGCACGCTGTTCCTTGATGAGATCGGTGACATGCCGCTGGCGTTGCAGACCCGCTTGCTGCGGGTGCTCGAGGACCGGCAAGTGGTGCCGATTGGCGGCGCGGCGGAGTCGGTCAACGTGCGCATCATCAGCGCGACCCACCGGGATCTGTTGGCGCGGGTGCAGGACGGCAGCTTCCGCGAGGATCTTTATTACCGGCTCAATGGGCTGGAAATCGGTCTGCCGGCCTTGCGTGAACGCAGTGATCGCGCGCAATTGCTCGACTACTTGCTGGCGCAGGAAGCGGGCGGCGAGACGGTACTGATCGATGAGCCCGCTCGGCAAGCGCTGCTTGGGTTCGCCTGGCCCGGCAACGTGCGGCAGATGCGCAATGTGTTGCGCACCCTGGCAGCGCTGTGTGACGGCGGGCGCATCGGCCTTGAGGATTTACCGGCGATGATCCGTCAGGCGAGGCCGGCCGCAGCAGTGCCGGTGCAGGATCCGTCAGGGCAGCCGCTGGAGGACGCCGAGCGGCTGGCGTTGCTCGCTGCGCTGGAGCTGCAACGCTGGCACATGAGCCATACCGCGCAACAGTTGGGCATCAGCCGCAATACCCTCTACCGCAAACTGCGCAAGCACGGTATTTCCCGCTAGATCCCCCTGTAGGAGCGAGCTTGCTCGCGATGGCGATTTCGAGGACGCCATCGCGAGCAAGCTCGCTCCTACAGGGAGGCGGTGCGTCGCAATCGAAACAAAGGTGCGATTTTCCCCTCCCTACGCTAACCTGCGGCCATGTTTTACGAGGTCGACTATGCACATTCATATTCTGGGTATCTGTGGCACTTTCATGGGTTCGATGGCGGTCCTGGCCAAAGAGCTGGGCCATCACGTGACCGGCTCCGATGCCAACGTCTATCCACCGATGAGCACTCAACTGGAGGCCCAGGGCATTGAATTGACCCAAGGCTACGATCCGGCGCAGCTCGACCCGGCTCCCGACCTGGTGGTGATCGGCAACGCCATGTCCCGCGGCAATCCGGCGGTCGAATACGTACTCAACAAAGGCCTGCCTTACGTCTCCGGCCCGCAATGGCTGGCGGACCACGTGCTGCAAGGCCGCTGGGTGTTGGCCGTTGCGGGCACGCACGGCAAAACTACGACCAGCAGCATGCTTGCCTGGGTGCTGGAACACGCCGGCATGAGCCCTGGCTTCCTGATCGGCGGCGTGCCGCAAAACTTCTCTGTGTCGGCGCGACTGGGCGGCACTCCGTTTTTCGTGATCGAAGCCGATGAGTACGACAGTGCGTTTTTCGACAAACGCTCAAAGTTTGTCCACTACCGCCCGCGCACAGCGATCCTGAACAATCTTGAGTTCGATCACGCCGACATCTTCCCCGATCTTCCGGCCATCGAGCGGCAGTTCCATCACTTGGTGCGCACTATCCCGAGCGAAGGCCTGGTGATTCATCCGACCACCGAGCCTGCATTGCAACGTGTCATCGAAATGGGCTGCTGGACCCCGGTCCAGACCACCGGCGCCGGTGGCCTGTGGCAGGTCAAGCTGCTCAGCGAAGACGGTTCGGCTTTCGAAGTGATGTTCGATGGCGTGGTTCAGGGCGCAGTCGAGTGGGATCTGACGGGGCAGCACAACGTCGCCAATGCCTTGGCAACCCTGGCTGCTGCGCGTCATGTTGGCGTGGTGCCGGCCATGGGTATTGCAGCCTTGAGCGCATTCAAGAGCGTGAAGCGGCGCATGGAAAAAGTCGCCGAGGTGCACGGCATCACTATCTACGATGACTTTGCTCACCATCCGACGGCCATCGCCACGACCCTCGACGGCCTGCGCAAGCGCATTGGCGATGCACCGTTGATCGCCATCATCGAGCCGCGTTCCAACTCCATGAAACTCGGTGCCCACCGTGACGGCTTGCCCGAAAGCGTGGTCGATGCCGATCAAGTGATCTGGTATGCGCCCGCCAACCTTGGTTGGGATCTGGGTGCAACGGCAGCCTTGTGCACGGTTCCTTCGATTGTCAGCGATTCGCTGGAAGGCATCATCGCTCGGGTGAAGAGCCAGGCTCAGCCGGGCACGCATGTAGTGATCATGAGCAACGGCGGCTTCGGCGGCCTGCACGGCAAGCTCGCCGAGGCGCTGCAATGAACAACGGCCCTGAGCGCATCACGCTGGCGATGACCGGTGCCTCAGGCGCCCAGTACGGTTTGCGCCTGCTGGACTGCCTGATCCGCGAAGACCGCGAGGTGCATTTCCTGATCTCCAAGGCAGCGCAACTGGTGATGGCCACCGAGACCGACGTTACATTGCCGCCCAAGCCCCAGATGATGCAGGCTTTTCTCAACGAATACACCGGTGCCGCCGACGGGCAGATCCGTGTGTACGGGAAGGAAGATTGGATGTCGCCGGTAGCTTCCGGCTCCGGTAGCCCGGCGGCAATGGTGGTGGTGCCGTGTTCGACCGGAACCCTGTCGGCGATTGCCACCGGCGCCTGCAACAACCTGATCGAGCGTGCTGCCGACGTCACCCTGAAGGAGCGTCGCCAGTTGATCCTGGTGCCCCGTGAAGCGCCGTATTCGAGCATTCACCTGGAGCACATGCTCAAGTTGTCGAACATGGGCGTGACGATCCTGCCGGCCTCGCCTGGGTTCTATCATCAGCCGCAAACCATCGACGACCTGATCGACTTCGTTGTGGCGCGCATTCTCAACCTGCTGAACATTCCGCAGGACATGCTGCCGCGCTGGGGCGAGCACCATCTGAGCAGCGATGAATAAGCTGCTGGCCATTTTGCTTGCGCTGCAACTGACGGGCTGCGCCACGGCGCGTACGCTGGACGCCGCCAAGCCGGGGGCGCCTGTCGTCTATGCCGGGACGCGCCTGGATGTGTATGCGTTGAACGGTGGTTGTTGCGCGATGGACCGTTTTGGCGCCGAGGCACCCAGCTATCCAGGCGTCGATCTGCCGGCCAGTGCTCTGCTCGATACGCTGTTGTTGCCGTTGTCGGTGTTGACGGTGATCGGCGTGAGTTTTCAGGCGACAGGTGGGTTGTAGCGTCTGGCGTTGGATCGGTGTTGCGTCCATCGCGGGCAAGCCCGCTCCTACAGGGCCTTGCAGCGTTCACGACTTGCCCGCGATTGGATTGCATTGGCACCGAAAATCACTTGCCCAACTTGCGCAACTCATCCGACTCGATCACCCGCACCCCATCCTGCTCTTCCAGCGCCAGCCGCCACATCGCGCGAGCCAGTTGGCATGCCTCGATGCCGCGGTATTTGCCAGGAATCAAACGTGACAAGGGACCGGCGAGCTGCTCGGCCAGACGTGGCTCTATACGTTCTCCCAACAACAGGGAAGGTCGGCAGATGGTCAGTTGCGGCCAGTCCTGGGCGCGCAATGCCTGTTCCATTTCTCCTTTGACCCGGTTGTAGAAAACAGATGAATTGGGATCGGCCCCGATGGCGCTGATCACGATCAAATGGCGTGCGCCCATTTCCCGCGCCCGTTTGGCAAAGGCCACCACCATGTCCAGATCGACCGCGCGGAACGCCTGTTCGGAGCCCGCCTGCTTGATCGTGGTACCCAGGCAGCAGTACGCGATGTCGACGCGGCCGTTGAGCTGCGGCAGGAATACCGCCGGGTCACCGACCGGGTTTTCCAGGTGAGGGTGCTCGGCCAGTGGGCGGCGCGAAGGGGCCAAAACGCGCGTGATGGTCGGCTCGTTGAGCAGGCGATCAAGCAAGTGCTCACCGGTCAGCCCGGTAGCTCCGGCAAGCAATACATGCTGAGGCGTCAAGTACATAGTGTGTCTCCCTTGATACTGTTCAGCTTAGTTGCTCTTTGCATCCTCGCTGCTGATAGAGACACTTTGTAGTGCTTTTCGTGCCTGCTGTTTGCGCAGCAGTTGCCAGTGCGAGAGTACGGTCTTGGGCGCCCAGATCTGAGGTTCGGACGCTTCGAAGCCGTCCGCCAGTTCTCGTTCGGCCACGGTGGCCTTGGCCAGCTTGAAAGCCTGTTCCAGGTCGTCGGTCTGGTTCAGGGCCTGGGCGAAAAGCGCATCGCCGAAATACGTGAAGTTGGCTTCTTCCGAGCAGCCGAAGGACACGCGATCAGCCCGCGAAGCGGTCATGATCAGGGTGCGTTCGTCCTTGAGGGCAGGGATGAATCCGCCGGAGTAACAGGACGAAATGACAATGACCTTGTCGCGGCTTTTCAGCGGGGCGAGCACGGCGGCAAGTTCGTCGGCCGGCAGGTCGGCCAGCTCCATGCGCGGCTGATCGAGCACCAGTTCGTGCTCGCTGGTGCCGTGGCTGGTCAGGTAGATGAAGATCACGTCTTCGGGCCCGCTGCGTTCGGCCAGCGTCAGGGCGGCGCGGCGCAGGTTCTCCCGAGTCGCCATCGGTCGGTCGACAAGATGGTCGCGATGATTGACCAGGCGGATCTGGCCAAACGCGCCAAAACGGCTGGCGAGCATGTTGCTGACATAATCGGATTCGCGCAGGAACACGCTCTGCTTGCCGTCGCCGCCGAGCGTCAGCGTATACAACTCAACCGCAGAGGTGGAGGCGGGCACATTGGCCAGCGCATTCTCCAGCAGGCGACCCTGGGCCAGCAGGCCAAGTTCGAGGCTGTCGGGCAGCAATTTGCCATCGGCATCGCGTACCCGTTGGCCGTTGGCCCACGTGCCGCTTTGTACGGTGCCGTCGGTCAATACCAGCGTTCCGCGACCGTTGTAGCTGTCACCCTCGAACTGGCCGATGTAGAAGCTGCCATCAGACAGGTTCAGTCGACCCTGGCCGCTGAAGCGCCAGTCACTGAACTGACCGATGTAGTGGCTGCCATCGGCGCCGATGAGTTCGCCTTTGCCGTTGAGCGCGCCTTCTTTGAACTGGCCAAGCCAGACATCGCCGTCGGCGTTCTCGTAGCGGCCCTTGCCGTGTAACTGGTTGTTCTTGAACCCGCCAACGTAGATGTCGCCATCCGCGCTGTTGAAGGTCCCGTTGCCTTCCAGTTGGCCATCCTTGAAGTGGCCGGTGAACTGATTGCCACTGCCGTCGCCGCGCTGGCCTTCGCCGTTGGGTTTGCCATGGGCGAACTGACCCTGGTAGGAACTGCCGTCATCGAGTTCGAGGCGCCCTAATCCGGAATATTGATCGGCCTTGAATTCCCCGCGGTAGGTCATGCCATTTTCTTTGAGGTGGCCTTCGCCGTCGCGCCGACCTGCCTTGAAACCGCCGGTGTAGCTGCTGGCGCTGGTGGTCAGCGTGCCTTGGCCATCGAACAACCCCTGGTTGAAATTGCCACGGTAGACTTCGCCGTTGCTGCCGTGCCATTCGCCCTGGCCATGCCATTGGCCTTTGTCGAAGCTGCCGGCGTACCAGCTGCCGTTCGGGTAATCGACACGCCCCTGGCCTTGCAGCAACCCGTCGACCAGGTCACCGCGATAGCGTCCGCCGTCCGGCAGGCGAGCGTCGGGAGGCATCAGCGATTCGCCGTTGCCGCAAGCGGTGAGCATCAGGGTCAGGGTAAGCAGTGCAAGTGAGCGCATAGCGGGATCCGGGCAATTAGGCGACCGAGTATGCCGCAGCTCTATGTCTCATATATAGAGAGAGGTCGCGAAACAGCATGTGCTGCTTCGCATCTCGCAGGTTTTACACGAAGCACAGGGACAGCGGCTCGGCGATGTAGGCCGGTTTTTCCGAACCTTCGATCTCCAGGGTGGCGGTGGCCTTGAGCAGCCATTGGCCGGGTTTTTTCTCGGTGACCTCGGTCAGGTCAACCTTGAGCCGCACTTTTGAGTCGACCTTGACCGGCTGGATGAAGCGCACGCTGTCCAGGCCATAATTGACCACCATCTTCAGGCCTTGCGGCAGGACGAGGATGTCTTCCATCAATTTGGGAATCAGCGACAGCGACAGGAAACCGTGGGCGATGGTGCTGCCAAAGGGCGTTTGCGCGGCCTTGACCGGATCGACGTGGATGAACTGATAGTCTCCAGTGGCTTCGGCGAACAGGTTGATGCGCTCCTGGTCGATGGTGAGCCATTCGGAACGTCCAAGTTCCTTGCCGACATAGTCTTTAAGCTCTGCAACGGGAACGTAGGGCATTGAGACTCTCCTTGTATTCATCGGTTTTATAGTTTTGTCGGGGGGGAGATTTGACCTCCCGGAATACCACTGTAGATCACCATGAGCCAATGCTGCGGTCAACCGACCATGCTTTTGGCGAATGCCGGTCCATAGCGCTGGCATGCTTATAATGCCGGGCACGAATTTGCGGGGAGAAGACGGATGTTGTTACGCGGCCTGACGTGGCTTGTGTTGTTCCAATTGTTGGGCACAGCCATCAATCATTTGTGTGTGCCGGTGTTGCCGGGGCCGATCATCGGCCTGTTGCTCTTGCTGATGTTCCTGATCGTACGGGGACAGGTGGGCGAGCCGCTGAGCCAGGCCGCCAGCAGCCTGTTGCGTTACCTGCCGTTGCTGCTGGTGCCGCCCGCCGTGGGTGTAATGGTTTATGCCAGTGACATTGCCGCAGACTTCTGGGCGATTGTCGGCGCGCTGGTGTTGTCGCTGCTGTTGTCCATGGCGTTCGCCGGTGTGCTGATGCAACGCATGGTCAAGCGTCATGCGCACCGCGAGGACGTGCAATGATTCTTGACTGGCAAGGCGCGTGGGCGTCGGTGATCCATCATCCACTGTTCGGCATCGGCATCACCCTGGGCGCCTACCAATTGGTGCTGGCGGCATTCGAGAAAACTCGCTGGATCTTCCTGCAGCCGGTGCTGGTCTCGATGCTGCTGGTCATCGGTGTGCTGGTGGGCTGCGGCCTGACCTACGCCGAATATCGCAAGAGCACCGAGATCCTCAGTATTTTGCTCGGTCCCGCCACTGTGGCGCTGGCCGTGCCGCTCTACCTCAACCTGCGACGGATTCGCCAGTTGTTCTGGCCGATATTTACTACGCTGGTGATAGGCGGAGTGGTCGCCACCAGCATGGGTGTGCTGTTGGGCTGGTGGTTCGGCGCCGAGCACATGATCCTCATGACCATGGCACCCAAGTCGGTGACGTCGCCGATTGCCATGCTGGTGGCGGAACAGATCGGCGGGGTCGCGGCGCTGGCAGCCGTGTTCGTGTTGATCACCGGCGTGATCGGCGCCATCTTCGGACCGAGTCTGTTGACCCGACTCGGTGTCCACAGCCCGGAAGCACGCGGCATGGCGCTGGGCATGACCGCCCATGCGGTAGGCACGGCAGTGGCCATGCAGGAAAACGAAGAGTGCGGTGCCTTCGCGGCACTGGCGATGAGTCTGATGGGTGTGGCCACGGCGGTTCTGCTGCCACTGGCAGTGTCGATGGTGGTGTAAGGAAATGTCTATGAGCCTGCCGCTTTTTCCGCTGAACACGGTGCTGTTTCCAGGTTGCATCCTCGACTTGCAGATTTTCGAGGCGCGTTATCTGGACATGATCAGCCGCTGCATGAAACAGGGCGGCGGCTTTGGCGTGGTATGCATCCTCGACGGCGAGGAGGTCGGCATCGCTCCGGCGGGCTATGCGCTGGTCGGCTGTGAGGCGTTGATCACCGATTTCAAGCAGCAGGACAACGGCCTGCTGGGCATTCGCGTGCAGGGGGGACGGCGTTTCCATGTATTACGCACCGAGGTCCAGCGCGACCAGTTGACCGTCGCTGACGTCGAGTGGCTGGAGGACGAGCCCGAACAACCCTTGCAGGATGAAGACGCTGATCTGGTCGCCTTACTCAAGGCGTTGGCCGAACACCCGATGGTCGAAGCGCTGAACATGGGCACCGAGGCGAGCGGGCAGCAATCGCTGGCCAATCAATTGGCGTATTTACTGCCATTTGCCGAAGTCGACAAAATCGACCTGCTGCAACTGGATGATCCGCAGCAACGCCTGGATGCGATCCAGGCATTGTTGGACGAATTGCAGGGTGAGTTGTTTGCCTGATCAGTAGGCATATCGCAGCATTGCATGCGGCAAGTGCCGTAACGCAAAGAACCCGAATAATGCCAACATCGCTGGCAGCACCAGCCACCAGATCCTGGGAGGCATGGCATCGAGGGGCGTTTGCCGTTGAATCAATCCCAGGGTCGCCGCGCAGACGCACGCTGCCAGCATCGCTCCCGCCAGCACATCCGTTGGCCAGTGCGCCCCCAGATAGACTCGGGACAGGGCGATCGCCAGCGCCGGCAGGCATCCGAGCAGCAACCAGGTCAAGCGCATACGTGGCGGTTGGCCGCGACCGGCCAGCACCGCCAGTGTCAGAAACAACGCAAAAGAACCCGAGGCATGGCCGCTGGGCATGCTGTAGCTCGTCAGCGGATCACTCAACACCTCCGGGCGGACGCGGGCGAAAAACTGTTTGGTGAAGGTGTTGCCCAATGCGGTGATCAACAGGGTGCTGCCGGCAAAGATCGCCTGCCGCCATTGCCGGGTGACCACCAGCAAAGCGGTCAGCAGGGCGCTGAACAGTAGCATGTTGCGAAACTCGCCGATCAGCGTGAAGGTGACGGCAACTTCGTCCAGTGAAGGGCTGCGGTGTTCCTGCACCAGCGTCATCACGCCCTGATCAAGGGCGGTCAGGTGTGGATAGCCGATGAACAGGCCCGCCAGGATCAGCAGGCTCATACCGCTGATCAGGATTGTCGCCTTGCGGTGGCGACGCAGGCTGCTGGTGACACTCAAGCCGATCATCACCGCGATACTGCCGGCGACAATCCCCGCTTCAGGCCAGAAGCCTTCCGGCAGCGGCAAGCGAATGGCCGCGCCCGTGGCCCAGCCCGGCAGCAAATAGGCCACGCTCCAGCCAGCCGCCGCCAGCAGGCTGACGGCGGCAAAGCGCGGGAAGGGCATGTCGAACATGCCGGCGACCATGGGCAGCATTGGGCGCAAGGGGCCGATGAAGCGTCCTACCAGGAGGCTGGCGATGCCATAACGCTGGAAATAGGTTTCGGCCCCGGCGATCCATTCCGGGTGATGACGCAGGCCAGGCAAGCGCCGGATATTCTGGTGAAAGTGGCGCCCGACGAAGTAGGACACGACATCGCCCAACACCCCGGCGACGAACCCCAGCAGCAAGGTTTCGCTCAGCGACAGTGCGCCGCTGCCGGCGAGCACGGCGACCGCGAACAGCAACACCGTGCCGGGAACGATCAGCCCGGCAATGGCCAGGCATTCCACAAAAGCCACAATGAACACGGCCGCGGCCAGCCACTGCGGGTTTGCCGCGAGCCATCCGGTCACGCTATCGAGCCATGGGCCCATAAAGACAACTCCATCGATTGTTTTATATGCATCGGCACACCCTGTAGGAGCGAGCTTGCTCGCGATGGCGGTGTGTCAGCGATTGGGTCAGTGACTGGCACTGCGCTTCGCGAGCGAGCTCGCTCCTAAAGGGGAGCGTTGTTCAATTCAAGAAACCAGAAAATAATCGCGACCTTCGACCTGCCCCCGTCGCAGCGGGTTCCGCGTGCAATACGGCGCATAGGCGGCATCGACGAAGCGGTACATCAAATGCTCGTCGCGGCCTTGGGGGATGCCCAGGCGGGCAGTCTGGATAATATGGCCCGACAGCGGGCCGACATCCTCCACCAGCAGTACCTCATGATCAAAGCGTTTGGCGTCCCACACCGGCACCTTCAAACCCAGCGCCTTGCACAGCAGCGTTTGACCGGCGCAGAGTTTTTGCGACGGGCGCGGGCGACCCTGGGCGTCGGGGTTGTTCAACAACATCTGCGCCAGGCTGTTCGGGCCGCTTATCTCATCGACCCACGGATAGGCTGATTTGATCAGTACCGCGTTGCCGGGCCCCTTCGCGCTGAAGTTCAGCGAGTCGCCGCCGCGGGCGTAGTACATATAGATGTGCCCGCCATCCAGAAACAAAGCCTTACGCTTTTCTGTATAGCCGAGGGAGGCATGACTGCCTTTTTCCTCGAAGTAATACGCCTCGGTCTCGATAATGCGGGCGCTGAGCCACACATCGCCCACTCGGTGACGAATGATTTTGCTGAGCAGGTCTCGGGCGAGCGTCTGCGCGTCCCGGTCGAAGAATGAGTCTGGCAGCCCGATGGGCAGGCGCGCCGTGGGCTCACTAGCAGTCAGGTTGGACATGATCTTGGTGTGTGCCAGGGCTGAGTGAGCCGCGATGATAACAATTTGCAGCTTAATCACGGCTGAACATCGGCAAATGGTCCTCGATTTTGACCATCCGCCCGTCACCGCTGTTAGTCAGTGGACGCGACAGCTATAATCTGCCGCTTTCTCTTTACCAAGACCTTTGCCAAGACTGCCATCGACCATGACTGAGTCCGTTCTCGACTACATGACCCGCCTGGGACGCGCTGCCCGCGAAGCGTCGCGCATCATCGGCCGTGCCAGCACCGCGCAGAAAAACCGCGCCCTGCAGGCCGCCGCCAATGCGCTGGACGCTGCCCGTGCAGAGCTTGCGGCCGCCAATGAGCTGGATCTCGCGGCAGGGCGTGCCAATGGTCTTGAGCCTGCGTTGCTGGAGCGGCTGGCGCTGACCCCTGAGCGAATCGACGGCATGATCGTCGGTTTGCGCCAGGTCGCCGCATTGCCAGACCCGGTCGGAGCCATTCGTGACATGAGCTTCCGTCCGTCGGGGATCCAGGTCGGCAAGATGCGCGTGCCGCTGGGTGTGATTGGCATCATCTACGAATCGCGGCCCAATGTGACCATCGACGCCGCCAGCCTTTGCCTGAAATCTGGCAATGCCACCATCCTGCGTGGCGGTTCCGAAGCCATTCACTCCAATCGTGCCATCGCCGCCTGCATCCAGCGTGGCCTGGCCGAGGCCGACTTGCCGGCGGCTGTCGTGCAAGTGGTCGAAACCACCGACCGCGCCGCCGTCGGCGCGCTGATCAGCATGCCTGAATACGTCGACGTCATCGTGCCCCGTGGTGGCCGTGGCCTGATCGAGCGCGTCAGTCGCGATGCCCGTGTTCCGGTGATCAAGCACCTGGACGGGATCTGCCACGTCTATGTCAGTGCCCACGCCGACCTGCCGAAAGCCCAGCGCATTGCCTTCAATGCCAAGACTTATCGCTATGGCATTTGCGGCGCGATGGAAACCTTGCTGGTGGATCAAGCCATTGCCAGGGATTTCTTGCCGGCCATGGCGGCGCAGTTCCGCGAAAAAGGCGTCGAGTTGCGCGGCTGCGAACGCACCCGGACGATCATCGATGCGGCTGTGGCCAGCGAGGAAGACTGGCACACCGAATACCTGGCTCCGATCCTCTCGATCCGCGTGGTCGACGGGCTGGACCAGGCCATCGAGCACATCAACCACTATGGCTCGCACCACACTGACTCGATTGTCAGCGAACACCAGGGCGACACCCGCCGTTTCGTGGCTGAAGTCGACTCGTCGTCGGTGATGATCAACACCCCGACCTGCTTCGCCGATGGCTTCGAATACGGATTGGGTGCGGAGATTGGCATTTCTACTGATAAGCTGCACGCCCGCGGCCCGGTCGGTCTTGAAGGCCTGACCTGCGAGAAGTACGTCGTGGTCGGTGACGGCCAGTTGCGCGGCCAGGCGTCGTCCTGACTTGAGCAACCTCAAACCGTCGGCCGCTGCGCCGCGACGCATCGGCGTACTGGGCGGCACATTTGACCCGGTGCATATCGGCCACTTGCGTGGTGCACTGGAAGTCGCCGAATCGCTGGCGCTCGATGAGTTGCGACTGACACCCAGTGCCAGGCCGCCTCATCGGGACACCCCGCAGGTGTCGGCGAAAGACCGTCTGGCGATGGTCGAGTGCGCGGTGGCCGGTGTGGCGCCGCTGGTGGTGGACGCCCGCGAATTGCAGCGGGACAAACCGTCCTACACCATTGATACCCTGGAACTGATGCGGGCGGAGCTCGCCGTGCAGGACCAGGTTTTTCTGCTTCTGGGCTGGGACGCTTTTTGCGGACTGCCCACTTGGCATCGCTGGGACGAATTGCTCCAGCATTGCCACATCCTGGTGTTGCAACGCCCGGATGCCGACAGCGAACCGCCGGACGCCTTGCGCAACCTGCTGGCGGCGCGTTCGGTGAGCGACCCGCTGGCCCTGAAGGGGCCGAGCGGACAGATTGCATTCGTCTGGCAGACGCCGCTTGCGGTATCCGCCACCCAGATCCGTCAACTGCTGGCCAGCGGTAAGTCGGTACGTTTCCTGGTGCCCGACGCGGTCCTGGCCTACATCGATGCGCACGGTCTGTACCGTGCGTCGAACTGAAAAAGGGTGCGTTTCAAGGCACGTGAATGCGTGTGAAACGCCCGAACATACGAGCAAAACGAGTTTTATATGACTGACAAAGACGTAGCTAAAGTTAAGCGCAAAGGCACATTCAAAAGCGCTCCGTTGCCGGTAGAGGCTCACACTGGCGAATTGCTGGCCGGTGCAGAACTGGTCAAGGTTGCCGTGGCAGCCCTGGAAGACGTGAAGGCCCAGGACATCCAGGTCATCGACGTTCGCGACAAGCAGAGCATCACCGACTACATGATCATCGCCACCGGTACCTCCAACCGCCAGATCGGCGCGATGCTGGACAAGGTCCGCGAAGCGGTCAAGGCTCAGGGCGTCAAGCCATTGGGCGAAGAAGGCAAGGGCGACAGCGACTGGGTGTTGCTGGATATGGACGACGTGATCGTACACATGATGACTGCCTCGGCTCGCCAGTTCTATGACCTGGAGCGCCTGTGGGCCGGTGCCGAGCAGAGCCGTTCGGCCAGTGGCGCGCACCACAGCCCGGAAAATCCGCACGAGCACTTCACCAAGCTCAACAAAGACCAGCAGTAAGGGCCCGCTGTGCGACTGCGACTGATCGCCGTCGGTTCACGCATGCCCAAATGGGTGGAAGAAGGCTGGCATGAATATGCCAAGCGGCTTCCGTCCGAACTGGCGCTGGAACTGGTGGAAATACCGCTCAACACCCGCGGCAAGAACGCCGACGTGGCGCGCTTCATCCGTCAGGAAGGCGAAGCCATGCTGGCCAAGGTCGGCCAGAACGAGCGGATCGTCACCCTCGAAGTCCACGGCAAGCCCTGGAGCACCGAGCAGTTGGCGGTCGAACTCGATCGCTGGCGGCTGGACTCGCGCACGGTGAATTTCATGGTCGGCGGCCCGGAAGGGCTGGCGCCGGAAGTCTGTGCGCGGGCGGATCAGCGTTGGTCTTTGTCGCCCTTGACGTTGCCGCACCCGCTGGTGCGGATTCTGATTGGCGAACAGCTGTACCGTGCCTGGACAGTCCTGTCCGGCCACCCTTACCACAAGTAGTTCTGCCTCATGTCCCAGCCGATCCGCATCAAGGACCACGAAAAAGACGCCCGTCTGGTGCGTGGCCGCGTCGTGTTCGGGGCTATTGCGGTGGTGGCGCTGATCGGCGTGCTGATTGCGCGCCTGTATTTTCTTCAGGTGATCCAGTACGACTACCACTCGACCCTGTCGGAAAACAACCGCGTCCATGTGCAGCCGATTCCGCCTACCCGTGGGTTGATCTTCGACCGCAACGGCGTGGTGGTCGCCGATAACCGGCCCAGCTTCAGCCTGAGCATGACCCGCGAGCGCTCCGGCGACTGGCAGCAAGTGCTCGACGTGATCGTCGAAGTGCTGGAGCTGACACCCGAGGACCGGGTGATCTTCGAGAAACGCATGCGCCAGGGGCGTCGGCCATTCGAGCCGGTGCCGATCCTGTTCGAGCTGACCGAGGAGCAGATTGCCCGCATCGCCGTGAACCAGTTCCGCCTGCCGGGTGTTGAAGTGGTTGCACAACTGGTCCGGCATTACCCGCAGGGCGCACACTTTGCGCATTCGGTGGGCTACATGGGGCGGATCAACGAGAAAGAACTCAAGTCCCTCGATCCGGTCAACTACAGTGGTACCCATCACATCGGCAAGACTGGCATCGAGCGTTTCTACGAGCCGGAGCTGCACGGCCAGGTGGGTTACGAGGAAGTCGAGACCAACGCCCGGGGCCGCGTCTTGCGGGTGCTCAAGCGTACCGATCCGATTCCTGGCAAAGACATCGTCCTGAGCCTGGACATCAAATTGCAGGAAGCGGCCGAGGCGGCCCTCGGCGGTCGCCGTGGTGCGGTGGTGGCGCTGGATCCGGCCACGGGTGAAGTGCTGGCGATGGTCAGCCAACCGAGTTTCGACCCCAACCTGTTTGTCACTGGCATCAGCTTCAAGGCCTACGCCGAGCTGCGCGATTCCATCGACCGGCCGCTGTTCAACCGGGTGCTGCGCGGTCTGTATCCGCCGGGTTCGACCATCAAACCGGCGGTAGCCATTGCTGGCCTGGACGCGGGCGTGGTCACCGCATCGTCCCGGGTTTTCGATCCGGGTTATTACCAGTTGCCCAATTACGACCACAAATACCGTAACTGGAACCGCACCGGTGATGGCTATGTCGACCTGGATACCGCGATCATGCGGTCCAACGACACCTACTTCTATGACCTGGCACACAAACTTGGGATCGATCGCCTGTCGGCGTACATGACCAAGTTCGGCATCGGCCAGAAAGTCTCGCTGGACATGTTTGAAGAGTCGCCGGGGTTGATGCCTTCCCGCGAGTGGAAGCGTGCAACCCGTCGTCAGGCCTGGTTCCCGGGCGAAACACTGATTCTCGGAATCGGCCAGGGCTACATGCAGTCCACACCGCTGCAACTGGCGCAGGCCACGGCGCTGGTGGCCAACAAAGGCGTATGGAACCGTCCGCACCTGGCCAAGACCGTGGAAGGTGAAAGGCCCAAGGATGACAACCCGATGCCGGACATCATCCTGCGCGACCCGTCCGACTGGACCAAGGTCAATCACGGCATGCAACAGGTGATGCACGGCGCCCGCGGGACGGCGCGCAAGGCTTCGATCGGCGCGCAATACCGGATTGCCGGCAAGAGTGGTACGGCCCAGGTGGTCGCGATCAAACAGGGCGAAAAATATGACCGTTCCAAGGTTCAGGAGCGCCATCGCGACCACGCCCTGTTCGTAGGCTTCGCCCCGGCGGATAACCCCAAAATCGTGGTGTCGGTGATGGTCGAGAACGGCGAGTCCGGTTCCGGCGTCGCCGCTCCCGTGGTGCGTCAAGTGATGGACGCCTGGCTGCTGGACCAGGACGGTCGGTTGAAAGCCGAATACGCCAGCCCTATCAGTGCGGAGGCTACGGCCCGTGAAGAGTAATTTCGACCGCATCCTCTCCAGCGAGGATGTGATGCGTCGCCGTGCGACGCTGTTGCAACGCATGCACATCGATGGCCCGTTGCTGATTTTGCTGCTGACCCTGGCTGCCGGCAGCCTGTTCGTGCTGTATTCGGCCAGCGGCAAGAGTTGGGACCTGCTGGCCAAGCAGGCGACTTCGTTCGGTATCGGCCTCACCTCCATGATCATCATCGCCCAGTTCGAACCGCGCTTCATGGCGCGCTGGGTGCCGCTGGGTTATGTCGCCGGCGTATTGCTGCTGCTGGTGGTGGACATCATGGGGCACAACGCCATGGGTGCGACTCGCTGGATCAACATCCCCGGGGTGATCCGCTTCCAGCCTTCCGAATTCATGAAGATCCTGATGCCGGCAACGATTGCCTGGTACTTGTCCAAGCGCACTTTACCGCCGCAGCTCAAGCATGTGGGGGTGAGCCTGATGTTGATCGGTGTGCCGTTCATCCTGATCGTGCGCCAGCCAGACCTTGGCACGTCCCTGTTGATTCTGGCGGGCGGTGCGTTCGTGTTGTTCATGGGCGGGCTGCGCTGGCGCTGGATTCTCAGCGTACTCGCGGCGACGGTGCCAGTAGCGGTCGCCATGTGGTTTTTCGTCATGCACGACTACCAGAAGCAGCGCGTGCTGACCTTCCTCGATCCGGAAAGCGATCCGTTGGGCACCGGCTGGAACATCATTCAGTCGAAGGCGGCCATCGGTTCCGGCGGTGTATTCGGCAAGGGTTGGCTGCTGGGCACCCAGTCGCACCTGGACTTTCTCCCGGAAAGCCACACCGACTTCATCATCGCGGTGTTGGGTGAGGAGTTCGGCCTGGTGGGCATCTGTGCGTTGCTGCTGATCTATCTGTTGCTGATCGGCCGCGGACTGGTGATTACCGCCCAGGCGCAGACCCTGTTCGGCAAGTTGCTCGCGGGCGCCTTGACCATGACCTTTTTTGTTTATGTTTTCGTCAATATCGGTATGGTCAGTGGCCTGCTGCCGGTGGTGGGGGTGCCGTTGCCGTTCATTAGCTACGGAGGAACTTCGCTGGTGACGCTGCTGTCAGCGTTTGGGGTTTTGATGTCGATCCATACCCATCGCAAGTGGATCGCACAAGTTTGAATAAGGTGAAGATTTCAATGCATGCAATGCATGGCTGGGCGGCTCGATATGCACCATGGCTTGGCCTGGTGGGCTTGCTCGGCACCGCGCAGGACGCCTGCGCCGGCGATTACGAAGGCACGCCACAGGTGGCCGAATTCGTCGGTGAAATGACCCGCGACTACGGTTTCGCCGGTGAACAGCTGATGGGCGTGTTCCGCGAAGCCGAGCGCAAGCAATCGATTCTCGACGCGATTTCAAAACCCGCTGAACGTGTTAAGCAGTGGAGTGAATATCGCCCGATGTTCATCACCGACGCGCGCATTGCCCGTGGTGTGGATTTCTGGCGGCAGCACGAGGCCGTACTGGCCCGCGCTGAGCAGGAATATGGCGTTCCGGCACAGGTTATTGTCTCGATCATCGGCGTTGAGACCTTTTTCGGTCGCAATACTGGCAATTTCCGCGTAATTGATGCCTTGTCGACACTGGGTTTCGACTATCCTCCTCGTGCCGAATTCTTTCGCAAGGAGTTGCGTGAGTTCCTGTTGCTGGCCCGGGAAGAGCAGGTCGACCCGTTGACCCTCAAAGGCTCCTACGCCGGGGCGATGGGCTTGCCGCAGTTCATGCCGAGCAGCTTTCGCGCTTACGCGGTGGATTTCGACGGTGACGGCCACATCAATATCTGGACCAACCCCGACGACGCCATCGGTAGTGTCGCCAGTTATTTCAAGCGTCACGGCTGGGTAGCCGGTGAGCCAGTGGTCAGCCGTGCCGATGTGCGGGGCGAGCAGGTCGACGAAGGACTGACCACGGGCATCGAACCGACGAAAACCGTCGGGGAGTTGCGAGCGCTGGGGTGGTCAAGTCATGATGCGCTGCGCGATGATATGCCGGTCACGGCATTTCGCCTGGAAGGTGACAAAGGTCCTGAATACTGGATGGGCCTGAAGAATTTTTACGCGATCACGCGTTATAACCGCAGCGTGATGTACGCCATGGCCGTACATCAACTGTCTGAGCAGTTGGTCCAAGCACGGGGCGTCAAGTAATGCAGGCATTGCCTATGAATAAACCCCTGAAGCTGATGGCATTCGCCGCCCTGGCGGTGCTGCTCGCCAGTTGCTCGACCAGCCGCGCACCGTCCCAGAAGTCTTCCTCCACGGCGGTGCGTTCGGCGCCGGGGCTGGACATCAACCGCGCCCACAAGGATGGCGCGCCGTGGTGGGACGTCGATGTTTCGCGCATCCCGGATGCCACGCCGACCCTGCACACTGGCCCGTACAAGGCCAATCCCTACACAGTGCTGGGCAAGACCTATTTCCCGATCCAGGAATCCAAGTCCTACGTCGCCTCGGGCACGGCGTCGTGGTATGGCACCAAGTTCCACGGCCAGAACACCGCCAATGGCGAGGTGTATGACCTGTACGGCATGAGTGCCGCCCACAAGACCTTGCCACTGCCCAGCTACGTTCGGGTGACCAACCTGGACAACAACAAGACGGTGATCCTACGGGTCAACGACCGTGGCCCGTTCTACTCGGACCGCATCATCGATTTGTCCTACGCGGCCGCCAAGAAGCTCGGTTACGCCGAAACCGGTACCGCCCGGGTCAAGGTCGAAGGCATCGACCCTCAAACCTGGTGGGCACAAAGAGGTCGCCCGGCACCGTTGATGCTCAACGAGCCGCAGGTCGCGCAAAATAATGCGCCGGCCATTACCGCGTCCGCCGGCACTGTCGAGCAATGGACACCGCCGCCGCAGCAACACGCCGCGGCCGTTGTGCCCGTGCAGATCGATGCAAAAAAACGCTTCTGCACCAGCGTCTGGCCAGTATCTTCAGGTGGGCGCGTTCGCCAACCCGGACGCTGCAGAACTGCTGAGGTCGAAGCTCAGCGGGATGGTGAGCGCTCCGGTGTTCATCAGCTCGATCGTGCGCAACCAACAAACACTGCATCGGGTGCGCCTGGGGCCGATCGGTTCGCCGGGTGAAATCCAGCAAGTGCAGAACAGTGTGCGATTGGCCAATCTCGGTTCGCCGAGCGTGGTCACCGCCGAGTAATACGTAGTTCTTGATTGACGGTTCACTTGCTGTACGGGGGGTGGACCAGGTTGTTGGCTCTTGAAGAACAAAAGCCCGGCAAGGGTTACTGAGTGAACGACTGAATACGCGATGACCCAAGGGTTGTCAGATTAGTTTTGCCCTAGGGCAGTTTCCATTAGCGATTTCGAGAGACGGATGAACATCACCACCTTTGCCAAACGCCTGTGCCTTCTAGTCCCGCTGCTACTTTCGCCAGCCGCCTTCGCGGTCGAGATGATGCCTTCGCCACCACAACTGGCCGCCAAGGCCTATGTGCTGATGGACGCCAGCAGCGGTAACGTGCTGGTCGAAAACAACGGTGACCAGCGCCTGCCACCTGCCAGCCTGACCAAGCTGATGACCGCGTACATCGCCACCCTGGAAATCCGTCGTGGCCAGATCGGCGAGAACGATCCGGTAACCGTCAGCGAGAACGCGTGGCGCACCGGTGGTTCACGGATGTTCATCAAGGTGGGTTCGCAAGTGACCGTCAGCGACCTGCTGCACGGCATCATCATCCAGTCGGGTAACGACGCCAGCGTGGCGCTTTCCGAACACATCGCCGGCAGCGAAGATGCATTTGCCGACATGATGAACAAAACCGTGGCCGACCTGGGCATGACCAACAGCCACTTCATGAACCCGACCGGTCTGCCGAATCCTGAGCACTACTCGTCGGCTCACGACATGGCCGTGCTGGCTCGCGCGATCATTCACGAAGACCCGGCTCACTACGCGATCTACTCGCAGAAAGAGTTCTTCTGGAACGGCATCAAGCAACCCAACCGCAACCTGCTGCTGTGGCGCGACAAGACCGTCGACGGTCTGAAAACCGGCCACACCGAAGAAGCCGGCTACTGCATGGTGTCTTCGGCCGTACGTGATGGCATGCGCCTGATCGCCGTGGTGTTCGGCACCAACAGCGAAGTGGCCCGTGCTTCCGAGACCCAGAAGCTGTTGACCTACGGTTTCCGTTTCTTCGAAACCCAGACTTTCTACCAGAAAGGCACTGAGCTGGCTCAGGCTCCTGTCTGGAAGGGCGCGACCAACCAGGTCAAGGCCGGCCTGGCTGAAGACCTGACCATGACCCTGCCTAAAGGCCAGCTGAAAAAGCTTGCCGCCAGCATGACCATGAACCCGCAACTGGTTGCCCCCATCGCCAAGGGTGACGTGATCGGTAAAGTCGAAGTCAAACTGGACGACAAGGTGGTGCACAGCGCCGACCTGATCGCTCTGGACGGCGTCGAAGAGGGTGGTATCTTCCGCCGCATGTGGGATAGCATCCGTCTATTCTTCTACGGCTTGTTCAACTGATTCAGTGTTGACCTGCATGGCCCTGCCCCTACCCGGAGCGGGGCCATGCTCGTTGGCACGGCTTACGAGGCCGTTACGCCATGAGCGATACCGAAGTAAAGGCGCCAAAGATCGAATTCCCCCAGGTCGACTACCCGGTTAAAGTGATCAGCGACACGGGTGTGGGCAACAGGGACAAGATCATCGACATCGTCAAGAAACACGCCAAGATCAATGATCAGCGTGTGGACGAACGTCAAAGCAGCAATGGCAAGTACACCACCATCCAGTTGCACATCGTCGCCACCGATCAGGATCAGCTGTACAACATCAACAGCGAACTGCGGGCCACCGGCTTCGTGCACATGGTGCTGTGATGTCTGACACGCTCGGCTTTCGCGAGCTCGGCCAGATGGCTTACGAGCCGGTCTGGCATGCCATGCAACGCTTCACCAACGAACGTGGCAGCGATGCTGCCGACGAAATCTGGCTGGTGGAGCATCCGCCGGTGTTCACTCAGGGGCAGGCCGGCAAGGCCGAGCATCTATTGCTGCCTGGTGACATACCGGTGGTGCAGGTCGATCGCGGTGGCCAGGTGACCTATCACGGTCCTGGCCAATTGGTGGCTTATCTGTTGCTCGACGTGCGCAAGCTGGGCTTTGGCGTGCGTGATCTGGTCACTCGCATGGAGCGCTGCCTGATCGAGTTGCTGGCCAGTTACGGCGTCACTGCCGTGGCCAAGCCGGATGCGCCGGGCGTCTATGTCAACGGGGCGAAAATTGCTTCACTGGGTTTGCGAATCCGCCATGGTTGCTCTTTTCATGGCCTGGCCCTGAACGTGGACATGAACCTGGAGCCGTTTCGACGGATTAATCCCTGCGGCTACGCCGGGCTGGCGATGACCCAGCTGAGCGACCATGCAGGATCGATTGAATTTGCCGAGGTAAGTGCCCGGCTGCGCGCGCAGCTCGTCAAACACCTCGACTATGCTGAGCAGACGACCCTAACGGGCGGAATCGACTGATATGACTACTGATGCAGTGCAAACCATCATCCCGACGCAAGATGTCACCGAGCGTCCGGCCCCGCGTGCCAAGGTAGAAGCCGGCGTCAAGCTGCGCGGCGCCGAGAAGGTTGCACGCATCCCGGTGAAGATCATTCCGACCACCGAATTGCCAAAGAAACCCGACTGGATCCGTGTGCGGATTCCGGTTTCCCCGGAAGTCGATCGCATCAAGGCCCTGCTGCGCAAACACAAGCTGCACAGCGTCTGCGAAGAAGCCTCCTGCCCTAACCTGGGTGAGTGCTTCTCCGGCGGTACCGCGACCTTCATGATCATGGGCGACATCTGCACCCGTCGTTGCCCATTCTGCGACGTGGGCCACGGTCGTCCGAAGCCATTGGACGTCAACGAGCCGGAAAGCCTGGCCATCGCCATCGCTGACCTGAAGCTCAAATACGTGGTGATCACCTCGGTGGATCGCGACGACCTGCGTGACGGCGGTGCCCAGCACTTTGCCGACTGCATCCGCGAGATCCGCAAGCTGTCGCCGAACGTGCAGCTCGAAACGCTGGTTCCGGACTACCGTGGCCGTATGGACATCGCACTGGAAATCACCGCTGCCGAGCCGCCGGATGTGTTCAACCACAACCTGGAAACCGTGCCGCGCCTGTACAAGGCTGCGCGCCCGGGTTCGGACTACCAGTGGTCGTTGACACTGCTGCAACGCTTCAAGCAGATGATGCCGCATATTCCGACCAAGTCCGGCCTGATGCTCGGCCTGGGCGAGACGGACGAGGAGGTCATCGAAGTCATGAAGCGCATGCGTGAACACGATATCGACATGCTGACCCTGGGCCAGTACCTGCAACCGTCCCGTAGCCACTTGCCGGTGCAACGCTTCGTGCACCCGGATACTTTCGCCTGGTTCGCCGAAGAAGGTTACAAGATGGGCTTCAAGAACGTCGCCTCCGGCCCGCTGGTACGCTCCTCGTACCACGCCGATGAGCAGGCGAAGCTGGTCAAGGCCGAGCTGATGTCGTCCTGATCCAGTCGAAATACCCGCGGGGCCTGACCGGTCTCGCGGGTATTTTTTTGTCTGGCGCGTCTTCCTCTTCTGTTTATCCCCGTTCCTGACTACTGTGTTGATGTATTGCGCAGGGAGATTCATGGATGACCGTTCGACCGACCCATACACTGTTTCCTCATACACCGGTGCCGGCATTGCCGAAGCACGGGCTGATCGGCGTGATCGCGCCGGCAGGTCCAGCGACGCTGGACACCGATAAGGCCCTCGCCTGGATGCGCGCTCGCGGTTATGCGATGCGCATCTTTCCCGGTGTCTATGAACAGGATGGCTACCTGGCGGGCACTGATGACGTACGACTCAATGACCTGCACGCGGCATTCGCCGACGACGAGGTAGATGCCATTATCTGCCTGCGGGGCGGATACGGCACGCCGCGCCTGCTCGATCGCATTGATTTCGAGCTGTTGAAAAACCACGCCAAACCGTTCATCGGCTACAGCGACATCACGGCGTTGCACCTGGCGATCAACCGATATGCCGGGTTTGTCACCTTTCATGGTCCGTTGCTCAATGCCGACCTGCTGGGCGACAAGCGCCAACCCACCGAGGCGTCCTTTTTCAACATGCTCAGGGGGCAGGTGAGGGCGGGGAGTACCCTGGCGCACCCGCAGGATTATCCGTTGGCCACTGTTGAGCCAGGTGTCGCACACGGGCGCTTGCTGGGCGGTAATCTCTCGATGATCGCCGCAACGATGGGCACACCCTACGAAATCGATGCCGAGGGCATCATCCTGTTCATCGAAGACATCAACGAGCCGTTGTATCGCATCGATCGGCTGCTGACCCACCTGCGCCTGGCCGGCACACTTGCCCGGTTGCGCGGGGTGATCTGCGGGGATGTCGCGGGGGTGGATGCGGCAGCTCTGGAGCGCTTGCTCAAGCAGACCTTCGAACCGTTGCGGATTCCGGTGCTCAGTGGCTGGCGCAGCGGGCATTGTGATCCGAACCTGACCTTGCCAATGGGGGCACTGGTGCGGCTGGATGCGGGGCGGCAGGAGTTGGTGTTGGAGCAGGATGTGGTGGTCGGGCGCTGAATCTTAGGCGCTTGTCAGTCAGTCTTCGCGAGCAAGCCCGCTCCCACAGTGTTTTGTGGTGAACACAAAAATTTGCGTACACCCTGGAACCCTGTGGGAGCGGGCTTGCCCGCGATGCTTTTAGCGGTTGCGCAGCCCTTCAAGCAACTTATGCGTCGGATACCCATCCGCCGGCCAGCCGAACGACTGCTGGGCACTGCGGATCGCCTTGCGGGTGTTGGCGCCAATGATCCCGTCCGCAGCCCCTGCGTCGTACTTTTGCGCGCTTAGCAGATTCTGCAGCTCGATCCGCTCGGTGCGGCTCAGCGGCAGGTCATCCTTGGGCCAGGATCCAGCGATCAGGCCAGCGCCATCAAAGCGCTCGGACAGCAGGCTGACGGCCAGTGCATAAGACGAGGAGTTGTTGTATTTGAGGATCGCGCGAAAGTTATCGAGCACCAGAAACGCCGGGCCGCGATAGCCGGCTGGCAGCAATAGCGCAGCCGACAACTGTTCCGCGCCCGCTGGAGCCCGTCCGCCGTTCGGCAGTTTGACGCCCAGTTGCTGCCACTCGGCGACGCTCTTGCGAATCGAGCCGTCGGCCAGCACGTAGTCGAAATTGCCCGGGAGCTGGACTTCAAAACCCCACGGTTGACCTTTCTGCCAACCGGAGCTCTGCAGGTAGTGCGCGGTCGAGGCCAGCGCGTCGGTGGCGCTGCCCCAGATGTCGCGGCGCCCGTCGCCATCGAAGTCCACGGCGTGGGTGTTGTAGGTGGTTGGGATGAACTGGGTCTGGCCCATGGCGCCGGCCCAGGAACCGAGCATTTTTTCCGGCGCGATGTCGCCCTGTTGCAGGATCTGCAGCGCTGCGATCAATTGGGCATGGGCGAAACCGGGGCGCCGCCCCTCGTAGGCCAGGGTCGCCAGGGAGTTGATGACCGATTTGCTGCCCTGGAACTGGCCGAAGTTGCTCTCCATGCCCCACACCGCGACCAGGGCGCGGCGATCGACGCCGTAGCGCTGTTCGATGCTTTGCAGGATGTCCGAATACTGGCTGAGCAACGCCTGGCCCTTGCGCACACGCAGCGGCGACAGAGCACCGTCAAGGTATTCCCACACCGGGCGGGAAAACTCCGGCTGGCTGCGGTCGGCGCGGATCACGCTGGTGTCCAGGCTGACGTTGGCGAAGGCGTGGTCGAACAGGTCGGCGCGAATACCGGCGGCCAGGGCATCCTTGCGGAAACCGGCTTGCCATTGCGCGAAGGTCTGGGTCGGCTGGATGTCGAGGTTTTCGCCGGTCGGCACAACGGGAGCAATCACCGCGGGAGCTGACGAGACGGGAACGGTCTGAAGCGGCTGGGCGTCGGCGGCGGTGGGTTTTTCCGCACAGGCGACAAGCAGAATGAGGCTGGAGGCAGCGATCAATTGGCGCAGATGCCAACGACGAGTAATACAAAAGGGCATGCACGGGTCCAGGGAATACGAATCAGGTGCAGACCTTAACATGTTGAGCGGTGGCTTGCCTTTCAGGCGGCCAGAAAGTAAGAAGCCTCCCAGTTGTCAGACTGGAAGGCTTCGCGGCGGTAGCTGCCTTTGCCCTTGCCGGCTCGTTCCTGACGGCTGCGGAACAGGGGCTGGGCGACGATGGATTTGGCCTTGTTATGGCCATTACGCGATGGCTTTTTGCTCATGAGCGGATCTCTCGAGTGAGGGGTTTTTACGCGCGCAATAATCTGCCGAAGTGGGGGGGCTGTCCAGCCCCTGCAATGCGTAGGAATTTTCGGCGACGAAAGGCGCTTATTCAGCAGGCAGCGGAAGACGTTGGCCAGCCATCAGCAGCGACAGGCGGCTCAGGCTCATCCACGGCGAGCCCGCAGCCTGGCCCTTGATCTGCGCGTCAATGCGCTGTGCCTCGAGTAACAACTGCGCCCAGCGTTGCGCCGAATAGCGTTGCAGCGCTTTGCTCATCAGCGGTTTGCGCTTGTCCCAGACCGGCGGTCGGGCCGAACTGAATGCCTTGTCCAGCGGCACGCCCTGGCTGTATTGCAAGGACAGGTTGGCCAGCAGACGCAGTTCGCGGGCCAGGGCCCAGAGAATCACCGGTGGCTCGACACCCTCTCCGCGCAGCCCTTCAAGCATGCGCAGCGCGTGGGCCGCTTCGCCGTTGAGAATCGCATCGGTCAAGCCGAAGACATCGAAGCGGGCACTGTCGGCCACCGCTGCCTGAACGGTTTCGACGGTGATCTGCCCGGCTTCGGCCATCAGCTTGAGCTTTTCGATTTCCTGGGCAGCGGCCAGCAGGTTGCCTTCGACTCGCGCCGCGATCAGTTCCACCGCGTCCTGGCTGGCGGAGAGCCCGGCCTGGGACAGGCGCTGACGGATCCAGCTCGGTAACTGGCTGGTATCCACCGGCCAGATCTGCACGAACTGGGTCTGCTGGCCTTCGACCAGTGCCTTGCCCCACTTGGTTTTCTGCGCGCTGCCATCCAGCTTTGGCAGGCTGATCAGCAGCACCGTGTCTTCGGCCGGACGCGAGCAATACTCGATCAGTGCCGCCGCCCCTTTGTCGCCAGGCTTGCCTGAAGGCAGGCGTAACTCCAGCAGGCGTTTTTCCGCGAACAGCGACATGCTGGCACCGGCCAGAAGCAAGGTGCCCCAATCGAAATTGGCGTCAGCAGCGAATACCTGGCGCTCGTCGAAACCCTGTTGGCGGGCGGCGGCACGGATGGCGTCAGCCGCTTCCTGGCACAGCAGCGGGTCATCGCCGCTGATGATGTAGACAGGCGCGAGCGAGCCTTGCAGGTGTTTGGCGAGTTGAGCGGGGGCGAGTTTCATAGGCGGGGGCGAGCGGGGCGCCTGGGCGCCCCGCCAGTCTTATTGCTGCGGGATTTCGAGAGGCGACTGACGCGGGGTTTCCGCTTCAGCCTTGCGTGCGGCTTCCAGTGCTGCGGCTTCCGCCTTGGCCTTGGCATCGGCGGTCTGTTGCAGCTGATCCAGTTGGGTCGGTGTCAGTTGTTGCAGGCGCAACATCATGCGCTGTACCAGTTCGCGGCGCATTTCCTGGCGAGCATCGTTGGCTTCCTGGTCGGAGCCGACCAGGTTGTTGCCATCGTGGATGAAGACCTTTTGCACTTCCAGTTTGTCGCTCAGCAGCGGCAGGTTGCCGTGATCACGGATGTCGTAGCTGAGCACTTTGGTGACCTGGTACTCGCCCGTACGACCGGCGCCCGCGTAGCTGAGGATGCGCTGGGAGTCCTGCTCATCGGTCAGGATCAGCTTGTAAGGCGCACCAGTCGATACCTTGACGCCGCTGCTTTCCAATACCTGGCGCAATTGCGTGACGGTTTCGCCATAGGCATTGCGCGCGCTGACGTCGAGTTCCTTGATCGTCAGTTCGGTGGTGCCGGTGCCGCGCAGCTGGAAACCGCAGGCGCTCAACAGGACCGCAAGGCCCATCACCAGCAAATTGCGTTTGATCATCTTGTTGCTCCCCTTGAAACCAGGTGGGCCGCTTGTACGACCCGAAAGGTTTTACTCGGCGCCAGGCTTGCCCGGCGCCTGATCCAATTAGCTGGCGACGATGTTGACCAGTTTCCCAGGCACCACGATCACTTTACGAATAGTCAGGCCGTCGACGAAGCGCAGCACGTTTTCATTGGCACGTGCAGCGGCTTCGACTTCTTCGCGGGTTGCGCTGGCCGGCATTTCGATCTGGCCACGCAGCTTGCCATTGACCTGAATGACCAGTTGCAGGCTGTCCTGAACCAGGGCGCTTTCATCCTGAACTGGCCATTGGGCGTCGATGACCGCGCCGGAGTGACCCAGGCGAGTCCACAGCTCGTGGCTGATGTGCGGGGTGATCGGGGCCAGCAGCAGGGTCACGGCTTCCAGGCCTTCCTGGACCAGGGCGCGATCCTGCTCAGTGCCTTGTGCGGCTTTTTCCAGCACGTTCATCAGCGTCATCACCTGGGCGATGGCCGTGTTGAATTTGTGGTTCTGGCCGACGTCGTGGCTGGCCTGCTTGATGGCCAGGTGGATCGAGCGGCGAACGGCTTTCTGCTCGTCATTCAGGCGGGTGACATCCAGCTTGCCCGGCAGGCCCTGGGTGACATGGGCCTGCGCCAGGCGCCATACGCGCTTGAGGAAACGGTGCGAGCCTTCAACGCCGGAGTCGGACCACTCGGCGCTCATGTCAGGTGGCGAGGCGAACATCATGAACAGGCGGCAGGTGTCGGCGCCGAACTGATCGATCATCGATTGCGGGTCGACGCCGTTGTTCTTCGACTTGGCCATCTTTTCGGTGCCGCCGATTTCCACCGGCAGACCGTCGGCGATCAATTTCGCGCTGATGACCTTGGCTTTACTGTCACGCTCGAGTTCGACGTCCGCCGGGTTGAACCAGGTGTAGGCACCGTTGGCTTCGCGACGATAATAAGTCTCGGCGACCACCATGCCCTGGGTCAGCAGGTTCTTGAATGGCTCATTGGAGCTCACCAGGCCTTCGTCACGCATCAGCTTGTGGAAGAAGCGCGCATAGAGCAGGTGAAGAATGGCGTGTTCGATGCCGCCGATGTACTGATCCACCGGCAACCAGTGGTCGGCTGCGGATTTTTCCACCAGGCCACCCTCGAAGTGCGGCGAGGCGTAACGGGCGTAGTACCACGAAGACTCGACGAAGGTGTCCATGGTGTCGGTTTCACGCTTGGCAGGCTGGCCGCATTTCGGGCAACTGCACTCGTAGAACTCGGGCATGCGCGCCAATGGCGAACCAGCGCCATCGGGTACGACATCTTCAGGCAGTACGACCGGCAGTTGATCTTCCGGCACCGGCACGTCGCCGCACTGGGTGCAGTGGATGATCGGGATCGGGCAGCCCCAGTAGCGCTGGCGGCTGATGCCCCAGTCGCGCAGGCGGAACTGGGTGCGCGAGGCACCGAGGTTTTTCTTGATCAGCGCCACTTCGATGGCGTCGAAGGCGCCAGGGAAATCGAGACCGTCGAATTCGCCGGAGTTGATCAGCGTGCCGTGTTCGCCGTAGGCGTCCTGCCACGGTGCCGGGTTGGTGTCGCCGGAACTGGTGCGTACCACCGACTTGATCGGCAGGCTGTACTTGGTGGCGAATTCGAAATCGCGCTCGTCGTGAGCCGGTACGGCCATGACGGCGCCGTCGCCGTAATGCATCAGCACGTAGTTGGCGACCCACACCGGCAGTTTTTCACCGGTCAGCGGGTGCTCGACGAACAGCGAGGTCGGCAGGCCTTTTTTCTCCTGCGTGGCGACGTCGGCTTCAGCGACGCTGCCGCCCTTGCACTCGGCGATGAACGCTTGCAGCTCAGGGTTGTTTTGCGCGGCCAGGGCAGCCAGCGGGTGCTCGGCGGCCACGGCCACATAGGTCGCGCCCATCAGCGTGTCCGGACGGGTGGTGAAGACTTTCAACGCGCCGGCTTCGCCGATGGAATCGACGTCGTACGGGAACTGCACTTCCATGCCGCGTGACTTGCCGATCCAGTTGCGCTGCATGGTCTTGACCTGTTCAGGCCAGCCGGTCAGTTCGTCGAGGCTCTCCAGCAGTTCATCAGCGTAGGCAGTGATCTTGAAGTAGTACATCGGGATTTCGCGCTTTTCGATCAGCGCGCCGGAACGCCAGCCGCGACCATCGATCACCTGCTCGTTGGCCAGTACGGTCTGGTCGATCGGGTCCCAGTTCACGGTTCCGTTCTTGCGATAGATCACACCCTTTTCGAACAGGCGGGTGAACAGCCATTGTTCCCAGCGGTAGTAATCGGGCTTGCAGGTGGTCACCTCACGGGACCAGTCCACGGCCAGGCCCAGGCTGCGCAGCTGGGATTTCATGTAGGCGATGTTTTCGTAGGTCCATTTGGCGGGCGCTACGTTGTTCTTCATCGCGGCGTTTTCCGCCGGCATGCCAAAAGCGTCCCAACCCATGGGTTGCAGGACGTTCTTGCCTTGCATGCGCTGATAGCGGGAGATCACGTCGCCGATGGTGTAGTTGCGCACGTGCCCCATGTGCAGCTTGCCGCTGGGGTAAGGGAACATCGACAGGCAGTAGTAAGTCTCCTTGCCTGGCTGTTCACTGACTTCAAAGGACTTTTGCTCGTCCCAGAACGACTGGGCGGCGGCTTCGATTTCACGGGGCTGATATTGTTCGTGCATGGCTACTTTTGAACTGAATAGGGGTGGCCTAATCCTCTTCAATGCAACGCTGGACGCTGATCACGCCAAATCGGCGTTTCGCTGTCCAGGCGAGCTGGAAGTGGAGTTACAGGAAGCGCCGTAGCATACATGACCGCACTCTACCGAGGGAAACGCTGATTGCGGCCGCGCGTCCTGCAAAAAACGCTGCGAGGTCCGTTGGTCGCGGCATTCAGCCGGTTTGCCCATCGAAGCTAAGCTCTAAATGGGGAGTGAGTCTTATCTTCAATGAGGTGAGGGATGGTTGAGTTACAGCAAAAAGCGACAAAACCCGAGCTTTACGAAAAATTGATCGATCGTCTGGGAATCGCCCTCGACGCCGCAAAAACGGCTGGTCGGCTGCGCGATGAGCGTCCCCTGGAGCTGGAACTGCGTGGCCTGAGCCCCGCAGAGTTTGCATTGGTCAAGGCTTATCTGGATCGCAGTGAACGTGAAACACACGGATGCCTGTCAGAAGCAGTGAAGCAACTCGACGCACCACGTTCGGCCAAGATCATCTGGCTCAAGGGCAAGGCACCTGACAGGGACGCGGTAAAGGTCCGGTCTCTGCAGTTCAAGTGAGGGCACTTGAAGTCATGACGCAGGTTTTTTTAAAGCCTGATCCTTGCGCATCTGTTGTCGCATTGCGCCAACCCACTTAGGCTTCGGGCATCTTATGGAGATGCTCGATGCCTTTTCGATATTTCATCAAACAACTTCTGCTGCCCCCCGGCATCTTGTTGCTATTGCTTGCGCTCGCCTGGTGGTTTCGTCGTTCCAGGCCACGCTTGGCCGGTGCGTGCTTCGCGCTCGGTCTGGGTGGGTTGTGGTTGATGAGCCTGCCGGTGGTGGTGCAATGGAGCGCCGGTGCCCTTGAGCGCATCCCGCCGCTGGCTCGCGATGAATGGGCAACGCTCGGGCAGCATGCCGACGCCATTGTGGTGCTGGGGTCGGGGCGTGAACGTGGCGACCCCGCCTGGGGGGCTGACCAGCCAACCGGTGTGGGCCTCGAGCGAGAGCGTTATGCCGCGAGGCTGGCCAAGGCTTCGGGCTTGCCAGTACTGACCACGGGTGGGTTGCATTACGGCACGCCACCTTCGGAAGCCAGGTTGATGGCGGACTCCCTGCGAGACGACTTCGGCGTCACCGTGCGCTGGCAGGAAGAGCGCAGCCGCACCACCTGGGAAAACGCGCAGTTCAGCGCCGAGGTGTTGCTGCCACAGGGAATCAAGCGCGTGGTGGTCGTAACTCACGCCTGGCACATGCCGCGCTCGGTCTGGAGCTTCGAGCGCGCGGGGTTTGAAGTGGTGCCGGCACCGGTGGGTTTTCTGGGCGTTGACAATGCCCGCCCTTTGGGCGGCTGGATGCCGGAGCTCAAGTCGATCTGGCAGAGCGGGCAGTTGATGAACGAAGCGGTGGGGCAGGTCGGGTATTCGTTGTTTTATCGCTGAAGCTGGATCGTTCCCCGAGGGGAACGATCGTCGCAGCCCTAGACCGTCTTGGCCATCCGGCTCACCACTAGCGCCCAACCAAACAGCAGCACACAGACAATGATCAGCGGCCACGAACGCCATTGCAGGTAGGGCGTGAGGTTGTGCATTGGCACCACTTCGCCGTACAGGACACCGCGTTCGAACTGCGGGATCTGCTCGGTAATCTGGCCGAACGGGTTGATCAGTCCGGTCACGCCGTTGTTGGTGGCACGGATCATCCAGCGGCCCGCCTCGAGCGCGCGCATCTGCGCCATCTGCAAGTGTTGCAACGGCCCGATGGAAGTGCCGAACCAGGTGTCGTTGCTGATGGTCAGCAACAGATCACTGCGGGCGGCCAGGCCGGCGGCGAACTCTGGATAAACCACTTCGTAGCAGATGAACGGTGCAATCTGGTAGCCCTTGGCCTGGAGCATGGCCTGATCGGCGGGGCCACGGGCGAAGTCCGACATTGGCAGGTCGAAAAATGCGATCAGCCCACGCAGCACATCCTGTAGTGGTACGTATTCGCCGAACGGCACCAGCTTCTGCTTGAGGTAGGTGCCATCGCCTTCGCCCACCACGGTGATGCCGTTGAAGAAACGCTTCTGGTGATGGACTTCCTGGCGAATCGGGACACCGGTGATCAGCGCGCTCTTACGCTCGGCGGCGAAATTTCCCATCATGCTCAGGTAGCCCTCGGCGGACTCCTTGAGCACCGGCACCGCCGTTTCCGGCCAGATCAGCAGGTCGACCGGCTTGGAGCGAAAGCTCATGTCGCGGTACAGCGCCAATTGCGAGTTGAGCTGTGCCGGGTCCCATTTCATGCTTTGTTCGATATTGCCCTGGATCGCGGCCACGGTCAGCGGCGCCCCCGATGGGCTGGTCCAGGCATGGTGCTTGAGCGCGATGCCGGCTATCCAAGGACCGATCAACAGCAACGCTCCCGCTACCACGAAGCCCTTGCGACCATTGCTGATCAGTCGTGGCGCGTTCACGATCAGGGCAGCCGTCAGCGCCAGGGTGAAAGACACCAGCCACATGCCACCCACGGGGGCAAGGCCAGCCAACGGGCCGTCAAGTTGGCTGTAACCGGAATACAGCCATGGGAAACCGGTGAGGAACCAGCCGCGAAACGCTTCCTGGCCGACCCACAAGGCGGCAAATGCCATGGCATCGGCCAGAGGCGCCTCGTTGCGGCGCAGCCAGCGTGCCCAGACCCACGCAGGCAGGGCGAAGAACCAGGCAATCGCAGCGGTGAACAGCAGCATCAGGAACCCGGCCAGCAACACCGAGGCACCGCCGAAGTTGTGAATGCTGTAATAGATCCAACTGGTGCCGGCGCCAAACAGGCCGAAACCGAAGCACCAGCCTCGGCCCAGTGCCTGGCGGGGGCTCAATTCACGCAGGCCCACGTAAAAGAGGCCGACCGCCAGCAATGCCAGTGGCCAGATATCGAACGGGGCCAGGGCCAGGGTGGTGATTGCACCGGCCGCCACGGCCAGCAGGTTACCGGGCCAGCCGGGGCGGGTCATACGACGCATTTCAATCCTTGGATTCAGCGAGCGATAGGGGTCAGGCGTAGCAAATGAATCCGACGGCTGTCGGCGTTCAGGATGCGGAAGCGGTAAGGACCGATTTCGGTGATTTCATTGCGTTTGGGCAAATGTCCGAATGCGCTCATCACCAGGCCACCGACGGTATCGAATTCATCGTTGGAAAACTCGCTGTCGAAGAACTCGTTGAAGTTCTCGATCGGCGTCAGCGCCTTGACCAGGAAGTCACCGCTGGGCAGGGGCTTGATGTAGCTGTCCTCTTCAACGTCATGCTCGTCTTCGATGTCGCCGACGATCTGTTCCAGCACGTCTTCGATGGTCACCAGACCCGCCACACCGCCGTATTCGTCGATGACGATGGCCATGTGGTTATGGTTGGCGCGGAATTCGCGCAGCAGTACGTTCAGGCGCTTGGACTCGGGCACGAAAGTGGCCGGGCGCAGCAGGTCCTTGATGTTGAAGCTGTCGCCGTTTTCCTTGAGGATCAACGGCAGCAAGTCCTTGGCCAGCAGCACGCCCATCACATCATCGTGGCTTTCGCCGATGACCGGATAGCGCGAGTGGGCGGAGTCGACCACGGCGGGCAGGAACTCGCGGGGTGTCTGGGTCGCCTTGATGCTGACCATCTGCGAGCGGGGAACCATGATGTCCCTGACTTGCAGGTCTGCAACCTGGATGGCGCCTTCGACGATGGCCAGCGCTTCGCTGTCCAGCAACTTGTTTTGGTGCGCGTCGCGCAGCAGCTCCAGCAGCTCCTGGCGGTTTTTCGGCTCGTGGGCAAAAGCCTGGGTGAGCTTACCCAGCCAAGACTTCTGCCCGTTGCTCGATCGATCTTCGCTCATAGCGATTACTCTGAATCCTTGGTTGTTACGATAGTGGATGTTTCGTCGTCCGCGTACGGATCGGGGTAGCCCAACTCTGCAAGCAAGGTACGTTCCAGTGCTTCCATTTCTTCGGCTTCGTCGTCATCTATATGGTCATAACCGAGCAGATGCAAGCAGCCGTGGATCACCAGATGTGCCCAATGGGCCTTGAGTTCCTTGCCTTGTTCGGCGGCTTCACGCTCAACCACTGCCACGCAGATCACCAGATCGCCCAGCAAGGGGATATCGAGAAACTCGTCGGGCACATCGGCAGGAAACGACAGGACGTTGGTGGCATAGTCCTTTTGCCGCCAGGTGTTATTGAGTTCACGACCCTCGGGTTCATCGACCAGGCGAATGGTCATCTCCGAGTCGGCGGTCCGCAGGCGCAGGGCCAGTTCGCACCATTGGCGGAACTCGGCTTCGGCGGGGGCGCACGCTTGGGTCGCGATTTGCAGGTCAAGCTCAAGCATCGCGACGGCTATCCTTGGCGGCTGCATCTTCGGCTGCGCGGGTTTCGAAGCGCTCATAGGCTTCGACAATGCGCTGAACCAGCGGATGGCGCACGACGTCCTTGGGCTGGAAGTGCGTAAAGCTGATGCCCGGCACGTCCTTGAGCACTTCGATCACGTGGTGCAGCCCGGATTTGGTGCCGCGTGGCAAATCGACCTGGGTGATGTCACCGGTGATGACTGCGGTCGAGCCGAACCCGATCCGGGTCAGGAACATCTTCATCTGCTCGACGGTGGTGTTCTGGCTTTCGTCGAGGATGATGAAGCTGTTGTTCAGCGTACGGCCGCGCATGTAGGCCAGCGGCGCAACTTCGATCACCTGGCGCTCGATCAGCTTGGCCACGTATTCGAAACCGAGCATTTCATAGAGTGCATCGTAGAGCGGGCGAAGGTACGGGTCGATTTTCTGCGACAGGTCGCCCGGCAGGAAGCCCAGCTTCTCACCGGCTTCAACCGCCGGACGAACCAGCAGGATGCGACGCACCTGTTCGCGTTCCAGCGCGTCTACCGCACAGGCAACGGCCAGATAGGTCTTGCCGGTACCGGCTGGGCCGATGCCGAAATTGATATCGTTGCCGAGGATTTCCTTCACGTAGCGCAGCTGATTCAAGCCGCGTGGGCGAATCATGCCTTTCTTGGTGCGCAGGGCCACGGAAGGTTCGGATGCAGACACGTTGTCCAGCTGTTCGACGGCCGATTCCTGCAGGAACAGGTGAACCATGTCCGGAGACAGGTCGGTCCCCTTGGTTTCACGATACAGGCGGCGCAGGAGGTTTTCCGCGGAGGTGGTGTGCTTGGGGTCGCCGATCAGCTCGAACTGATTGCCGCGGTTGCGGATCTCGATGCTCAGGCGCTGTTCGATCAAGCGCAGGTGCTCGTCGAATTGCCCGCACAGATTGGCGAAGCGGCGAGCCTCAAAGGGCTCGAGAATAAAACGATGTGGTTCTATGGGTGCGTTCAAGGTCGTATTTAGCCGCCCTGGGGCAATTAAGTTGAAATCAAGGATAACGCCAGCGGCGCGGGTGCGAAAGCTCAAAAAAGTAAGGTCGCCACTAACACTGTAGGAGCGGGCTTGCCCGCGATTGCGGTGTGTCATTCAGAGATTTGCCATCTGACACCCCGCAATGGCGGGCAAGCCCGCTCCTACAGGCCGTTATTGGATCAGCGAACCCCGCAATGAGTGCGGTTGTGCGGCATCGATGTGCACGTCGGCGAACTGTCCGATCAGGGTTGGATTGTCGCAGCGAAAGTTGACGATACGATTATTTTCGGTCCGGCCTTGCAGCTCGCCGGGGTCTTTTTTCGAGTAATCGGTCACCAGGATGCGCTGGACAGAGCCGACCATTTGTCGGCTGATCTCGAAACCCTGCTGGTTCAGGCGATGTTGCAGGGCGTTCAGGCGTTCCTTTTTCAGTTCTTCCGGGGTCTCGTCTGCCAGATCGGCCGCCGGCGTACCCGGACGCTGGCTGTAGACGAATGAATAGGAGAAGTCGAAACCGACGTCTTCGATCAGTTTCATGGTCTGTTCGAAGTCTTTCTCTGTTTCCCCCGGGAAACCCACAATGAAGTCCGAGCTGATGCAAATGCCCGGCACGGCGGCGCGCAGCTTGCGCAGCTTGGACTTGTATTCCAGCGCCGTGTGATTGCGTTTCATCGCGGCCAGGATCCGGTCCGAGCCCGATTGCACCGGCAGGTGCAGGTGCTTCACCAGTTCCGGCACTTCGGCGTGGGCCTGGATCAGGCTGTCGGAAAACTCCAGCGGATGGGAAGTGGTGTAGCGAATGCGGTCGATGCCATCGACAGCGGCCACCACGCGAATCAGTTCTGCCAGGTCCGCCAGACGCCCGTCGTGGGTGGTTCCGCGATAACCGTTGACGTTCTGGCCCAGCAAGGTCACTTCACGCACACCGTTTTCGGCCAGGTGAATGATTTCGGCGATCACGTCATCGAACGGCCGGCTGACTTCCTCGCCACGGGTGTAGGGCACCACGCAGAACGTACAGTACTTGCTGCAACCTTCCATGACCGACACGTAGGCACTCGGGCCATCGATGCGTGGTTCGGGCAGGTGGTCGAATTTTTCGATTTCCGGGAACGACACGTCGACTTGCGGCAGTTTACTGATGCGAGCGGCGTCGATCATTTCCGGCAGGCGGTGCAAGGTCTGTGGGCCGAACACCACGTCTACGTAGGGAGCACGGTCGCGGATCGCGGCGCCTTCCTGGCTGGCCACGCAACCGCCGACAGCGATGACCATATCTGGATTGGCCAGTTTCAGTTCGCGCCAGCGGCCGAGCTGGGAATACACCCGATCCTGGGCGCGTTCGCGGATCGAACAGGTGTTAAGCAGAATCACGTCGGCATCTTCGGCGCGAGCGGTGACTTCCAGGGCCTGGTGTTCACCCAGCAGATCGACCATGCGCGAGCTGTCGTACTCGTTCATCTGGCAACCGTGGGTTTCGATGTAAAGCTTCTTGGCCATGGATACAGTCATCACGTGATTCAGAGAACCGCGCATTATAGGGAACAAGCCCCCAGGTTCCTACCGCTGTGCGTCCGGTGGCTATGCTATAGTTTGCGCCCTCATTTTATCCCCGATGTGTTCCTCGCCCGCCATGACCAAACGTGAAGCTCCAATCTACAAGGTGATTTTCCTCAACCAGGGCCAGGTGTTCGAAATGTACGCCAAGCAGATCTATCAGAGTGATCTGTGGGGGTTCCTGGAAGTGGAAGAGTTCGTCTTTGGCGAGCGCACGCAGGTGGTGGTCGACCCGAGCGAAGAGAAACTCAAGGCACAGTTCGAAGGTGTCGTGCGCAGCTTTGTACCGATGCATTCGATTGTGCGCATCGATGAAGTCGAGCGCCTGGGTACGCCGAAAATCAGCGAAGCGCGCGCAGGCGTTGGCAATGTGATGCCGTTTCCGATGCCGATGCCTGAAAAGTAGGCTTAAGACCGAGTCGCGCCTATCGCGACGGTTCGACGCCTCGACAAGCCCGCTCCCACAGGATCAACACCGTTGTGAGATCGGTGAAACCTGTGGGAGCGGGCTTGCCCGCGATGGGGCCGGGAAGGTCGGTACTGAATCAGGGCAACGGCGAAAAAGGCGTACGCCCATCGGCGCTCTGCAGTTCCATCAGGTATTTGCGGAAAATCTGCCCCAGCACCTGGGTGGCGATTTCCAGTTCTTCGCGGGGCATCTTCTCGGCGACTTCGTCAGCGGTGTCCAGCGCATCTTCGGCGCCATTGACCGCGGCCATTTTCAGCACGATGTAGGCCTGGATGTTGTTGGCCTGTACGCCTTCGCCGTGGAAGAACATGGTGCCGAGTTTGAACTGTGCCTGGGCGTGGCCTTGCAGGGAGGCCTTTTCGAAGTAGCTCAGGGCTTTGTCGAGGTCACGCGGGGTGTTTTTACCCGCGTAGTAAAACTCGCCCAGTTCGTATTGCGCCTGCGCATCGCCTTCATCCGAGGCTTTCTGGCAGGCAGCGAGCGCCTGTTCCAGATCTTGCGGCTGGGTATTGAGGGTGCAGCGACCCATCGCTGGGATCAACAACGAGTTACCGCCTGCTTGTGCGAGCGCGAGCAGGGGTTGAAGGAGCAACAGGCAGCCCAGTGCGAGGATGCGGCCGGTGCGGTTCATGGGAATCGACTTACCTCTGAAGGGCACGCGGACCCGTCGAGGGGATCCAATAAGCGCGCATTATGAAATAAGCAGGGCCATCCTTACAAAGTCTTTACTCGTTTTTCTGCTGCGCGGGGAATATATCTCCCGGTTTACGGGGGATTATCGACAGATCGGTAGGAAAATACGCGTGCGTGTAGGTGAAAGCTGACGCTGGCGATCGCCAACGTCAGCCTTGCAGCACTTATTTCAACGCGGCAAATGCACGCTCCGCGGCATCCAGGGTCAGTTTCAGCTCGGCTTCGCCGTGGGCGATCGAAGTGAAGCCGGCTTCGAACGCGCTAGGTGCCAGGTACACGCCACCGTCAAGCATCAGGTGGAAGAAGCGCTTGAACAGGTTGGCATCGCTGGCCATCACGTCATCGAATGTCACGATGTCGTCGGCACCGCTGAAGTACAGGCCGAACATGCCACCGGCCTGGGTGGTCACGAACGGAATGCCGGCAGCATCGGCGCGTTGTTGGAGGCCGTCGAGCAGGCGGCTGGTGTAGTCGCTCAGCTCGTCATGGAAGCCCGGGCGGCTGATCAGGCGCAGGGTGGTCAGGCCGGCAGCCATCGCCAGTGGGTTACCCGACAGGGTGCCTGCCTGGTAGACCGGCCCCAGTGGCGCGATGTGCGACATGATTTCGCGTTTACCGCCGAAGCAGCCGACCGGCATGCCGCCACCGATGATCTTGCCGAAGGTGCTCAGGTCCGGGGTGACGCCGTAGTGCGCCTGGGCGCCGCCGAGCGCAACACGGAAACCGGTCATCACTTCGTCGAAGATCAGCACCACGCCGTGCTTGTCGCACAGGCTGCGCAGGCCTTCCAGGAAACCGGGTGCCGGAGGCACGCAGTTCATGTTGCCGGCCACGGGCTCGACAATGATGCACGCCACGTCCTGGCCGACTTCGGCGAGCATTGCTTGCACGGCGTCGATGTCGTTGAACGGCAGGGTCAGGGTGTGTTTGGCGAACGCCGCAGGGACGCCAGCCGAGCTCGGTACACCCTGGGTCAGCAGACCGGAACCAGCCTTGACCAGCAGGCTGTCGGAATGCCCGTGGTAGCAGCCTTCGAACTTGATGATGCTGTCGCGACCGGTGAATCCACGGGCCAGGCGAATCGCACTCATGGTGGCTTCGGTGCCGGAGCTGACCATGCGCACCATTTCCATCGACGGCACGATCGAGCAGACCAGATCCGCCATCTCGGTTTCCATTGCGGTCGGGGCGCCGTAGGACAGGCCGTGTTCCAACTGCTTGCGTACCGCGTCCAGCACGTCCGGGTGGCTGTGGCCGAGAATCATCGGGCCCCAGGAACCGACGTAGTCGACATAGCGTTTGTCGTCTTCGTCGGTGACGTACGCACCTTCTGCATGCTTGAAGAACAGCGGTGTGCCGCCCACGCTCTTGAAGGCACGGACAGGCGAGTTCACGCCACCGGGAATGTGTTTCTGGGCATTGGCAAACAACGTTTCGGAACGAGACATGATCGGGCTCTCAATATCAGACTTTCAGTAATTCGTTGAAGGCGCGGGCGCGGCGAGTCACTTCGGCGGTGTTCTGCGCGCCAAACAGGCCGTGGACCACCGCCAGCAGGTCGACTCCGTGCGCCACCAGTGGCGCAGCGTTATCCAGAGTGATGCCGCCGATCGCACAGATCGGCAGGTGCAGCTGGCGTCGGGCCTGGTCAAGCAGTTCGAGGCTGCAGCTCGGCGCGCCGGGTTTGGTGGTGGAATTGAAGAAGCGACCAAAGGCGACATAGCTGGCGCCTTCCCTGGCCGCCTGTTCGGCCAGTTCGAGCTGTGCATGGCAGGTCGAGCCGATGATCGCTTTGGAACCGAGCAGGGCGCGGGTCGGAGACAGAGGACCGTCGGTCTGGCCCAGGTGCACGCCGACATTCAGGCGAGCAGCCAGCTCGGCATCGTCGTTGATGATGAGTTGGGTCTTGTAGCGCTCGCACAAATCACGCAACTTTTCGGCCTCACGCAGGCGACGGGCCTGGTCATCGCTCTTGTCGCGGTATTGCAGCAGGGTGACGCCGCCTTCAAGCGCCGCCTCCACGTACGAGAGGAATTTGCCGGCCAGTAACTGGCTGTCGGTAATCGCGTAAAGGCCGCGTAGTTTCATCGGACAAGCCCCATGGTGTTACGAGCAGAAATCCAGTGGCAGGCGACGCGGGACGAACTGGCCTTTGCCCAGTTGCTCGGCGTCGCGCAGGGTGCGCCACGTGTAGTTAAGTGCAGTCTGCACGGCGCTGGCGAGGTTTTCGCCCTGGGCCAGACGGCCGGCGAGGGCGCTGGCCAGGGTGCAGCCCGAGCCGTGATAACTGCCGGGCAGGCGCTGGCAGATGAAGGTTTCGCGGTGACCGTCGCGGCTGTACAGGCGGTTGTGGATTTCGCTCTCTTCGCCATGCCCGCCGGTGATCAGCAGGTGTTTGACGAAAGGCAGGAGTTTTTCCGCGCACTCGTCGGCGCTGCCCTCGGGCAGTTCGGCCAGGATGCGCGCTTCGGGCAGGTTGGGCGTGGCGATGATCGACAGGGGCAACAGACGTTCGCGCATGGCGTAACCGACCTCATCCTTGCCCAGTCGCCCGCCGCCGCCGGCACGCAACACCGGGTCGCAGACCATCGGCAGGTGCGGGTGCGCCTGGAGCAGTTCGACCACGGTGTCGACCATTTCCAGGGAACCGAGCATGCCCAGCTTGACCGCCGCGACTTCGGAGTCGTTGAGTACGGCATTGGCCTGGGCCAATACCCACTCACGATCGAGGACGCGGAAGTCAGTGACGTTGACCGTGTCTTGCACGGTCAGGGCGGTGACGGCCGGAGCCGCATGGCAACCCTGTGCGAGCAGGGCTTCGATATCTGCCTGCAAGCCGGCGCCACCACTGGGATCATGGCCGGAGAGACAAAGGACAACGGGGCGAGAGCTGTAGATATTCATGGTGCGCGAGCTTACCACCAGTCGTCCGGTGAGTCATGGTAGCGACCGCACCTGAGCCTACAGGAATGCGCCTGACAGCCGATGCACTGACACGAGTTGACCGTTTAAACAGTTCTGGCTCTCTGCGTGGCTCTGGAATGCCCGTACTAGAGCCTTTTCAGGAAATGTTTCAATGGTGTTCAATGGCCATCAACGGCTATGCTAGAGTGGATCCAAATCAATAACAGGTCACGCCGGTTTTACGTCTGCTCAAAGGGAATGAGGGGCTTTTTGAGATTAACCGGACAAGCCATGCTGGGGCTTCAATGCGCTATTTGCTGATGTTGCTGTTCTGCTTGCCCCTTATGGCCAGTGCAGTCGAATTCGATGAGTTCACTCAGAGCCTGCCCCTGGGTCAAACCCTGCAAGTCTTCGAAGATGCGGGTGGCCAGGCGACCATCGACGATATTCGTGCACAAGCCGCCAACGGACATTTCAAGCCCCACCACAAGGCTACCCTGAACGCCGGATACTCGCGTTCGGTGTTCTGGCTGAAAATCGACCTGCACTACCGCCCGACCAACCCTGGTGCCCAGCGCACCTGGTTGCTGGAGCTGGCTTATCCACCGCTTGACCGTCTTGACCTGTATGCACCCGACGCTGGCGGTGCCTATCGGCTGGTGCGTCAGACGGGCGATGCCTTGCCCTTCGACAGTCGTGAAATCCGCCAGAACAACTACCTGTTTGAGCTGAGCTTCAAGGCCGATCAGGCACAAACCGTGTACCTGCGCCTGCAAAGCGAAGGCTCGATCCAGGCGCCAGTCACCTTGTGGTCGAGCACCGCGTTTCTCGAGGAGCAGCCGGTTCGTCTCTATGTACTGGGCCTGATCTATGGTGTCTTGTTGGGCATGCTGGTCTACAACCTCTTCATCTACCTCAGCGTGCGCGACACCAGTTACCTCTATTACATTTTCTACATCGCTTCGTTTGGCCTGTATCAGCTGTCGGTGAACGGCGCGGCCGTCCAGTATTTCTGGCCGAACAATCCCTGGTGGGCCAACGCTGCCACACCGTTCTTCATCGGTTGCTCCGGGCTGTTCGGCAGCCAGTTCGCACGCAGCTTCCTGCAAACCGCCAACCTCAACCGCTGGCTGGATCGCTTGTTGATGGCGCTGATTGCGTTTGGCGCGTTGGTAGTCGGGTTGTCGCTGATGACCAGTTACGCCCTGGCCCTGCGCCTGGCCACCGCGTTGGCGCTGAGCTTCACCGTGGTGATTTTCGCAGCGGGAATTTTTTCATGGTGGCGCGGCCTGCGGGTGGCCCGCTACTTCATCATCGCCTGGTCGGCGTTCCTGCTGGGCGGCATCGTCAACACGCTGATGGTGCTGGGTTATCTGCCCAACGTGTTCCTGACCATGTACTCCAGCCAGATCGGCTCGGCCATCGAAGTGGCGCTGTTGTCCCTGGCGCTGGCGGACCGCATCAACGCCATGCGCGAACAGCAGGCGCAGACCTTGCTCGACGCCGGGCAAAAACTTGAAGTGCTCAACCAGCAGCTGGCGCACAGCAACAAGCTCAAGGACGAGTTCCTTGCCACGCTGACCCATGAGCTGCGTACGCCGATGAATGGTGTGATCGGTTCGCTGGAGTTGATGCAAACGGTCGACATGGACCCTGAGCTTGAGCAATACCAGCAAACCGCCGCCGGTTCGGCGCGGGACATGATGCGCATGGTCAATGGCATTCTCACCCTGACCGAACTCCAGGCGGGCAAGCTCAAGGCCAATGAATCGACGTTCAGCCTGCGCAGCGTGATCGATGCCTTGCGCCTGCAGTTCGAAGGCAACGCGTCGGGCAAGTCGCTGGACTTCAAGGTCGATGTCGCGCCGGGCCTGCCGGACCGGGTGCAAGGTGACAGCAGCAAGCTGGCGCAATGCCTGGAATGCCTGTTGGACAACGCGATCAAGTTCACCCGTGTCGGCGGCGTGGCGCTCAGGGTCACGGGCAAACCCGTGGCGTCGGGACGGCTGGCGTTGTCTTTTGCAGTGATCGACACCGGCATCGGCTTTACGGATCTGGGCGAAGCCACGTTGTACCAGCGCTTCTTCCAGCTCGACGGCTCAATGACCCGTGAGCATGGTGGCCTGGGTGTCGGCTTGGCGATCTGCCGGCAACTGGTGGAGTTGCTCGGTGGCCAGTTGACTCACCGATCCGAACCGGGGCGCGGCAGTCGCTTCCAGCTCGACGTCGAATTCGGGGTGCCGGTGATGGCGTGTGTTGCGACGCCAGCGACTCGGGATCTGCCTCACTTGCGCTTGCCGCAGGACTGCACCGTGCTGTTGGTGGATGAAAACGATATTAACCAGTTACTGATGCGCGGCATGTTGCTCAAGCTCGGCTTTCGCGTGCGTACGGCTGACGACGGCGTCGCCGCGCTGGATTTCCTTCAGCGCGAAACGTTCGACGCCGTTTTGCTCGACAGTGAGTTGCCGCAGATGAACGGTGTGTCGCTGTGCTGCCAGATACATGCGTTGCCCGGTTGCGAGCAGGTGCCTGTGTTCATGATGGTCCTCAACGGCGACCGCGAGCGGTGCGTGACGGGTGACTTGATCGAGGCGCTGAGCAAACCGGTGAAATTCGAAGACCTGCAGGCAGCGATGTACCGGCGCGTGCTGTGCCCGCAACAGGGTGAAAGCGCCGACAGTTAGGCGGATATGCCACTTTGTTCGGCTTCGGGGCAGTGCTTAACTGAACCTTCTGGCTGACCGAGGAGCCCCTTCATGAACCTGCATCAGTTCGCTGAAACCCACGAAGTGACCAACCAGCCGCCGTCGCTGGACGGCACCAACCTGTATCGCATTGATCTGCCTTTGCAGGAGTGGTCGCGGCGGTTCGGCGCTGACTGGGCCCAATCACGAATCGATGCCTACGGTGCGCTGGCCGGCGGTCCGCTGATGGAAGCGGGGTTCCTGGCCAATCAAAACAAGCCCGTGTTCGTCAGCCATGACCGTTTTGGTCATCGTATCGATCTGGTGGAGTTTCACCCGGCTTATCATGAGCTGATGCGCACGGCGATCGAGCACGGCCTGACCTCCTTGCCGTGGGCGCACCCGCAGTCCGGGGCCCATGTCGCCCGCGCCGCCATGACCTACCTGCACAGCCAGGCTGAAGCTGGCAGCGGTTGCCCGCTGACCATGACCTTCGCCAGTGTGCCGGCGTTGCGCTTGCAACCCGATTTGGCTGAACAGTGGCTGCCGAAAGTCCTCGCCACCGAATATGACCCGCGCAACGTCGGCATGGCGCACAAGGCGGGTGTCACCATCGGCATGGCCATGACCGAGAAGCAGGGGGGCACCGACGTGCGGGCCAATACCACCAAAGCCTATCCGGTAGGTGCCAGCGGCCCGGGCCAGGCGTACGAACTGGTCGGCCACAAGTGGTTTTGCTCGGCACCGATGTGTGACGCCTTCCTGACCCTGGCCCAGACCGAAAAGGGGCTGACCTGTTTCCTGTTGCCGCGCCACCGTCCGGATGACTCGCGCAATCAGTTCTACATCCAGCGTTTGAAAAACAAACTTGGCAATTGCTCCAACGCTTCCAGCGAAGTCGAGTTCCGTGGGGCGTTGGCGTGGATGGTCGGCGAGGAGGGGCGCGGCGTACCCACGATCATCGAAATGGTCGCCATGACCCGCTTCGATTGCATGGTGGGCTCAAGTGCGCTGATGAGACAGGCATTGACCCAGGCAAGCCACCACTGTGCCCACCGTCAGGTCGGTGGCAAAACCCTGAACGAGCAACCGTTGATGCAGAACGTGCTTGCCGATCTTGCCCTTGAAAGCGAGGCGGCCCTGGCGTTGAGCCTGCGCATGGGCAAGGCGCTGGATCACCTGAACCATACGCACGAAGCAAAATTCGCCCGTCTGGTGACGGCGGTGGGCAAGTACTGGATCTGCAAGCGGGCGCCGGCGATGATCAATGAAGCGGCGGAATGCATGGGCGGTGCCGGCTATGTCGAAGACAGCATCCTGCCGCGACTTTACCGCGAAGCACCGGTCAATTCGACGTGGGAAGGTTCTGGTAACGTGCAATGCCTGGACGTGCTGCGGGCGCTTTCCAAGGAGCCGGGTGTGCTGGACGTGCTGTTCAGCGAGTTGGGTGACGGCCACGGCGACAAGCGCCTGGCCGCGCATATCAGCCAGTTGCACGCGGCGTTCAAGGACACCAGCGACATCCAGTACCGCGCACGCCAATTGACCGAAGACATCGCCCTGGGCTTGCAGGCCAAATTGTTGCTCGAGGCGGGCAATGCGTCGGTGAGTGATGCGTTCATTGCCAGTCGCCTGGATGACGGGGCGGGTCGCGTGTATGGCGCGCTGCCACGGGGGTTGGATGTCGAGGCGATCGTGGCGCGGGCGACTCCGCCTCTCTAAGCCGCACAGATAACCCCTGTAGGAGCGAGCTTGCTCGCGATAGCGGTGTGTCTGATCCACCGCAATCGCGAGCAAGCTCGCTCCTACAGGGGGGCTGTGTGGCTCATGGAATGAGGCACATCCGACACGCCACTGTTTCCGTCGGACCACGATGCAGGCAAGATGAAAGCCTGCAAGTCAGAACACAGGATGCTGATCGTGACCGAAGCTTTTGTTGTCGTCCAAACTGCCGAGCAAGCCGTGGATCGGCTTGCCTTCTTGCACAATCGTGCAACCACCGCATTGAACCAGGCGCTGTTGCGTTACCTCAAGGACCGTGTCGAGCCGGACGCTGAACAGCGAGCGATGTTTCGTTATCCAGAGCTGCGTCTGACCTACCACTGCCAGGGCGAGGTCCCGCAAACCACGCGGGCCTACGCCAAGGTTCAGTTACCGGGCACCTATAGCGTCACCGTTACCCATCCGGCCGCTTTCCGCAAATACCTGCTGGAACAGCTGGTGCCGTTGATGCACGACTTCACCGTGACCGTGGAAGTCGGCGTCAGCCAGCAGAACATTCCGTATCCGTACGTGGTTGAGCAGGGCGATGAGTTGGCCGGTTCCGGCGTGACTGCCGCGGTGCTGGCGCGAGTATTCCCCAGTACCGACCTGTCGGCCGCCACCGACGGCATTGCCGATGGCCTGTACGATTGGGAAAACACTGATCCGTTGCCGCTGGCACTGTTCGATGCCGCGCGGGTGGACTTCTCCCTGCGCCGCCTGGTGCACTACACAGGCAGCGACTGGCGTCATGTACAGCCGTGGATTCTGCTGACCAACTATCACCGATATGTGGACCAGTTCATCGTGCATGGCCTGGAACAGTTGCGCAGCGACCCGCGCTTCGTGCGCATGGTATTACCGGGCAACGTGATCATCGAAAAGAGCATGGATCATGGCGAAGCCTCGGCCATTGCCGCGGGCGTGGTCTGGCACCGCTACCAGATGCCGGCTTATCACCTGATCGCCAGCGACGGACATGGCGTGACCCTGGTCAACATAGGCGTCGGCCCGTCCAACGCAAAAAACATCACCGACCACCTGGCGGTATTGCGGCCGCATTGCTGGCTGATGATCGGCCACTGTGGCGGCCTGCGTCAGTCGCAAACCATCGGTGATTACGTCCTGGCCCACGCCTACATGCGTCGTGACGGGATTCTGGACCGGGTGGTTCCGCCGAACATTCCGATTCCGGCGCTGGCCGAGGTGCAACTGGCCTTGCAGCAAGCGGCTGCCAATGTCACGGGCGAGAAGGGCGATGAGCTGAAAAAACGCCTGCGCACTGGCACCGTCCTGACCTACGACGATCGTAACTGGGAATTGCGCTGGGCCCAGGAACGGCCGCTGATCAATCTCTCCCGCGCCGTGGCGGTGGACATGGAAAGCGGCACCATCGCCGCCCAGGGGTATCGCCTGCGGGTGCCTTACGGCACGTTGCTCTGTGTCTCGGACAAGCCGCTGCACAGCGAAATCAAGCTGCCGGGCTCGGCCAACGCGTTTTACCAGCGTGCGGTCAGCCAGCACTTGCAGATCGGGATCGAGGCGGTGGACCTGCTGCGCACCGAGCTGAACTCGTTGCACTCGCGCAAACTGCGCAGCTTCGACGAGCCGCCGTTCCGCTGACAGTCATGGTCATTTGTCGGTCAGGGCACTAGCATTGGCAGCCCTGACCGTCAGATGTTCCTTTGCTCATGTCCCGTCCTCAACGTCCTGCGTCCCGCCGCCCCGGCGCGAATGTCCCGTCATCCGGCCCGCGTCGCGTCGCCAAGGCACCACCGGCCGAGCCGAAACTCGTCCTGTTCAACAAACCTTTCGATGTGCTGACGCAATTCAGCGACGGTGAAGGGCGGGCGACGCTCAAGGATTTCATCGCCATTCCAGGGATCTACCCGGCCGGGCGGCTGGACCGCGACAGTGAAGGGCTGCTGCTGTTGACCAACGATGGCCAGTTGCAGGCGCGGATCGCCGACCCGAAACACAAACTGGCCAAGACCTATTGGGTGCAAGTCGAGGGCGAACCGAGTGCCGAGCAGTTGCAGCGTCTGCGTGAGGGCGTGGAACTGAACGACGGCATGACCCTGCCCGCCGAGGCGCGGCAATTGGATGACCCGCAGCTATGGCCGCGCGACCCTCCAGTGCGTTTTCGCAAAAGCGTGCCCACCAGTTGGCTGGAGTTGGTCATTCGCGAGGGTCGTAACCGCCAGGTGCGGCGCATGACGGCGGCCGTCGGCTTGCCGACGCTACGGCTGGTGCGGGTCAGGATCGGTGATTGGTCGATCGAAGGGCTCGATCAGGGCCAGTGGAAGGAAGTGCCGGCGCGCTTATAAAGCGCCGGATTCGATCAGGCCGATCACCACGCTTTTGATGATGAACGCCGCGACGCCCAGGCCCAGCACGAAGAACAGGATGAACGAGCCGAAGCGCCCGGCCTTGGATTTTTTCGCCAGATCCCAGACGATGAAACCCATGAAAATGATCAGGATGCTGACAAGTCCAGTCATCATCCACTCTTCGAACAGTGCAGGATCCATCAAACATCTCCAGCGCGGGTGAGGCTAAAAAGGCGGGGACGAGTATACGCCATGCGCGATTGGCGCAGCATGGACCTGCGTCGGTGTGTCGCATGCGCGTCCGTGACCGCCGCAATCCCTGTAGGAGCGGACTTGTCCCGGGCGGCGTTCCGACGATGGTCGTCAACGATAACGCTGGCTGTCTGAATGCCAGCGGTGTCTGGACCACCATCGCAGACAGTCGCCGCAACTTCTGTAGGAGCGGACTCGTCCGCGATGGTCGTCAACGATAACGCTGGCTGTCTGAATGCCAGCGGTGTCTGAGCCACCATCGCGGACAAGTCCGCTCCTACAGGGGGTGTGTTGTCAGCTGCGCAGATGGGTCAGCGGCAATTCGGTGCTGTTGAGCACTTGGTTGAGCACGAAACTGGAGCGCACGCTGGTCACCCCGTCGATGCGGGTCAGGTGGCCCAGCAAGAGTTTCTGATAGTGATCCATGTCGGGCACCACCACCTTAAGCTGATAGTCGGCGTCCATACCGGTCACCAGGCTGCATTCCAGCACCTGTGGCAAGGTGCGAATCGCCGCTTCGAAGTTCTCGAAACGTTCCGGCGTGTGCCGGTCCATGCCGATCAGCACGTAGGCGGTCAGGCTCAGGCCGAGCATCTTGCGGTCCAGCAGCGCCACCTGGCGGGAGATGTAGCCGTCATCCTCCAGTTGTTTGACCCGGCGCGAACAGGGCGAGGGCGACAGGCCGATGCGTTCGGCCAGCTCCTGGTTGGAAATACGCGCGTCGCGCTGCAATTCCGCCAAAATGCTCAGGTCGTATCGGTCGAGTTTGCTCATCAATCAGGCCTTTGTTCTATCAATTGCGGCAGATTATCTATCCAGGGTTAAAAATTGCGCAAGTCATGTTTGTTTGAGCAATCTTCGCAATCTTTTGTCGAGGCCGCTGGCCTATCCTTATCACCAGAATCACTGCTCGGACACACAGTCCACGGCGACTCGCCCAATCAGGCCAGTCGCGGCCGCCACCCCCACCGGGGATGTGCCGGCCCCCGAGCTGCACACTGTCCAGAAGACGGCGTGAGGTGAGCCGGCGTCAAAAGCGTCGAGCACGGACGAAGTTCTCAAAGGGAGGCCGACGGGTCTCCCTTTTCTTTTGCCCGCGATTTATTGGCGGAGCGCTCAATAAATATGTTTCACGACTGATAACCTGTTGCAGAACCGGCCTGTGCTTTCCCAGTCTTACGTACAAGCCCTAACCGCAGTGAGGATAAGCATGAAGTCGCGCATCTGGCGTATGGCCGGTGTTGGTGTGTTGTGTATCAGTGTCACTGCGCAATCGCTGGCCGATGAGCCGCAGAACCGTGGCCCGGATAATGGGCAGCGCGGCGAGGGGCATCAGGGCAACAATCAGGGCAATGGCGGCAACAATCAACCGCGCCCGCAGAATAACCCGCAGCACAACCCACCGCGGCCGCAGAACAACGAGATCATTCGAGGCGACAATAGTCGTCAGTTCGAGAACAACGGCCAGCCGCACAACGGTGGTCAGTGGCAAAACAATCCGCCGCGCGATTACAACAACCCGGTTCGGCCGCCACCGCCGCCACCCCAGTTACCGGCCAATGATCTGCCGATCCAGGGCCGGCCCGACAGCGTGCGCCAGACCCAGCCGCCACAACGCGGCTACTACCAGGACGTGCCTCGGCGCAACGATTACAACCAGCACTGGCAGAACAACGGCCCCCGCCCCGATGATCATTCCTGGGCCGGTCGCCCGAGTGGTCACGGCAATGGTTGGGGGCCTGGCCCGCAGTACCGTCCCGGACACGTGATCGACCGGTTCCCGGACCGCGACTACCGGGTGCCGTATCGTGGTCAGGATTACTTCTTCTCGAACGGTTACTGGTATCGCCCGCTGGGGCCGCGTTATGTGGTGGTGCAGCCGCCTCGCGGGATCCGTATCAGCTACCTGCCCGATTACGCCCGTGAAGTGTGGGTCGGCGGTGCGTTGCTGTTCCTCGCGGCCGGTTCGTATTACGCCTATCAGGAAAACACCCAGGACTACGTAGTGGTCGAGCCCCCCGTGCAACCGCAGCCACAACCGGCCGGCAACGGTTATGACGTCGTGGCCTATCCGGCTAGCGGCCAGTCGCCGGAGCAGGTCAACCGGGACGGATACGAGTGCTACCAGTACGCGGTGCAGCAGAGCGGGTTCGACCCGCGCACCGCCACCTACCAGCCGGCCCCTTCAGTGGTGCAAACCTACCGTCAGGCCCAGGGCGACTGTTTGAGCAGTCGCGGTTATCGGGTCGAGTAGCTGAAAGCTACAAGCGTAAGCCGCAAGCAATCTGCGCACGCTTGTCGCTTAGCGCCTGGAGCTGGTAACGACTTCTGTCGGGTCGGCGTGCACCAGCACTTCAGCCCGTGGATAGGCGGCGTGGATTGCGGCGGCGGCCTGGTCGCTGATGCCGTGGGCGACTGACAGAGTCAGCTCCCCCGGCAACTCCAGGTGCAATTGCACAAACCACTGGTTGCCGGAGATTCGCGTGCGCAGGTCATGCGCGCCCAACACACCCGGCACGCTGCATGCCAGCTCAAGCATGTGCTGGCTGACGTCCGGCGGCAGCTCCTGATCCATCAGCACGGTGAAGCTTTCGCGGGCGATCTGGATTGCGCTCCACAGAATGTACGCGGCGATCCCCAGACCGAACCAGGCGTCCACCTGATGCCAGCCAAAGCCGGCCAGCACCAATGCGACCAGGATGCTGCCATTGAGCAGCATGTCTGAACGGTAATGCAGGGAGTCGGCGCGCACCGCGTTGGAGCCGGTGGCTTTGACCACCCGGTGTTGCAACACCAGCAGCGCCAGCGTAAGGACCAGTGAAAGCACGATGACGCCGATGCTGAGCCATGGCGCGCCCACTGGTTCTGGATGCTTGATCCGCTCGAACGCCTGCAACGCAATCAGCACCGCACTGCCCCCAATGAACAGGGCCTGCGCCATGCCCGCCAGCGACTCAGCCTTGCCATGCCCGTAGCGGTGATCGTCGTCAGCGGGGCGCAACGCATAATGCACGGCAAGAAGATTGAGTAGCGACGTGACGCCGTCGAGGGCCGAGTCGGTCAGTCCGGCGAGCATGCTCACCGAACCGCTCAACCACCACGCGATGGCTTTGGTCACGACCAGGGTGCACGCCACTGCCACCGAGGCGCGAGTGGCGAGCCGCAGCAGGCGGGCGTGTTCGGAACTGGAAACCATAAGAGTGGCTTGTCCTTTCAGGGGAGTATCACGCGGCAGGTTGCAGGCCCAGCGTGGCCAGTTGCTGAGTGCTGCCCTTGTGCTGGATCAGGCGTGGATCGTCCAACGGGAAGCTGCGGCCCAATTCGGTTTCCAGAATGGTCTGCAACTTATGGGTGTCGACCTTGCCGTCGGCGCCGATGGCTTCCTGGAGCTTTTGCGGAGCCACGTGCGCGGTTTCGCCTGGCGCGTAATAGATCGCGCCGGTGGCGAAGTCCACGGCAAACGCGATGAGCCCGGGAATAATATAGAACAGCAGCCCCACGGCATCGAGCGCGGCAATCGCCGGGTCGATCTTGCCGTCGATCTGGCCACGGCGGTCGGGGTAGAAAATCGAACCGCAGGCCGTCACCTGGGTCAGCAGGGTGGCCACCAGTACACCGCCAATCAGGCGAAAAGGAATACGCATGGGAAAACTCCTGTCATAGGTAAACAAAGCGTCGTCGGTATGAGTTAGGACCGTGATAAACGCCGAGCAGTTCGCCGTTATACTCGGCCCTCTGTTTGGGAGCCAGCATGATTTCTTTGCCGATTGATGAAGTTTTACCCGCCCTGCGTGAAGCGTTGGCGACACGCCACGAAGCTGTGCTCGAAGCGCCGCCCGGTGCGGGCAAGACCACTCGGGTTCCGCTGGCCTTGCTCGATGAGGCGTGGCTGGCGGGGCAGACCATCCTGATGCTCGAGCCAAGACGCTTGGCCGCGCGGGCTGCGGCGGAGAGACTGGCCAGCGAGCTGGGTGAAAAAGTCGGTGAAACGGTGGGCTATCGGATCCGGCTCGACAGCAAGGTCGGCCCCCGCACGCGCATCGAAGTGGTCACCGAAGGCATCCTGACCCGGCGCTTGCAGGATGACCCCGCACTGGATGGCGTGGGCCTGCTGATCTTCGATGAATTCCATGAACGCAGCCTCGATGCCGATCTGGCGCTGGCCTTGAGCCTCAATGGTCGCGCGCTGTTTCGGGACGACCAGCCGCTGAAAATCCTGCTGATGTCTGCCACCCTCGAGGGCGAGCGACTGGCAGGGTTGCTCGACGACGCACCGATCCTGCGCAGCCAAGGGCGCATGTACCCGGTGGCGATGCGCTGGGGGCGGCCGTTCCAGCCAGGGGAGTTCATCGAGCCGCGTGTGGTGCAGACCGTTCTCGAAGCGCTCAATGATGAAACCGGCAGTCTGCTGGTGTTCTTGCCCGGGCAGGCGGAGATCCGTCGTGTGCATCAACAATTGGCCGACGCATTGGGCACGGACTCCAAGGTGCTGCTCTGCCCGTTACACGGCGAACTGGACCTGGCCGCGCAACGTACTGCGATCGACCCGGCCCCGGCCGGCAAGCGCAAAGTGGTGCTGGCCACCAACATTGCCGAAACCAGCTTGACCATCGACGGTGTGCGTGTGGTGATCGACGCCGGGCTGGCGCGGGTACCGCGTTTCGATCCGGGCAGCGGCATGACGCGCCTGGACACCCAGCGCATCTCCCGCGCCAGTGCCACGCAGCGTGCCGGCCGAGCCGGGCGTCTGGAGCCCGGCGTGTGTTATCGCCTATGGTCGCAAGATCAACATGAGCAACTGGCCGCCTATGCCAGTGCTGAAATCGTTTCGGCGGACCTGGCCGGTCTCGCGCTGCAACTGGGGCGCTGGGGGGTGACCCCGGAACAGTTGGTGTGGCTCGACGTACCGCCCGCGGCGGCTTATGCACAGGCGCAGGACTTGCTCGAACGCCTTGGCGCACTGGATGGTGAAGCTCTGAGTCGCCACGGCCAGGCCATGGCCGAACTGCCGGCACATCCGCGTATCGCCCATTTGCTGTTGCGTGGCCAGGCGTTGGGCCTGGCCGAGATGGCCTGTGACGTCGCAGCATTGCTGGGTGAACGGGACATTCTGCGCGGCGCCGGTGCCGATCTGCACAGTCGGCTGACGCTATTGTCCGGCGAAGAGCGGGCGGCCCGTGGCGCCCAAGGCGGGGTGCAGCGCGCCCGACAACTGGCTCGGCAGTATCGCGGTTACCTGCGCGGCAAGGCGTGCGACCCGGTGAGCGATCCAGACCATCCGCGCTGGTTGGGCGCCTTGCTGGCGCTGGCCTACCCCGACCGCGTGGCTCAGCAACGGCGGGCGGGGGGCGCGGAGTATCGGCTCGCCAACGGCCGCGCCGCGCTGTTCGCCGAAGCGGACAGCCTGATGAAGCAGGCGTGGCTGGTGATCGCCGATCTCGGCAGTCGCCAGGGCCAGCGTGAAGAGCGCATCTATCTGGCGGCGGATTTTGATCCGGCGCTGTTCGAATCGGTTCTCGCCGAACAGGTGCGGGTGGTCGATCAACTTGACTGGGATGAGCGCGAAGGCGCGTTGCGCGCCGAGCGTCAGCGCAAGGTTGGCGAGCTGGTGCTCAGCCGTGAACCCTTGACCGGGCTGGACGAGGCTGCGCGCAGCCAGGCGCTGGTCAACCTGGTGCGGCGCAAGGGGCTTGAGTTGCTGCCGTGGTCGCCGGAGCTGCGTCAGTGGCAGGCGCGTGTCGCGTTGCTGCGTCAGTTGGACCTCGACGCCAAGGACGAAACCGAGTGGCCGGATGTCAGCGACCCAGCGTTACTCAAAGGCCTGGAACATTGGTTGCTGCCGTACCTGGGCAAAGTGTCGCGGCTCAGTCATTTCGCCAAGCTCGACCTGTCCAGCATCGTTCGCAACCTGTTGCCGTGGCCACTGCCGCAACGCCTGGACGAGTTGGCGCCGCATCATTTGAGCGTGCCCTCGGGCTCGTCGATCCGCCTGGACTACAGCGAGCAACCGCCGATTCTGGCGGTGCGCCTGCAGGAACTGTTCGGCCTCGCCGACACCCCGCGCATTGCCGGCGGACGCCAAGTGGTGAAGTTGCACCTGCTGTCCCCGGCGCGCCGACCGGTGCAGGTGACCCAGGACCTGGCGAACTTCTGGCGCAGCACTTATGCCGAAGTGAAGAAGGATTTGAAGGGACGCTACCCGGGTCACTACTGGCCGGATGATCCGCTGGTGGCGGAGGCGACGGCGCGGGCCAAGCCGCGTAAGTAACCTCCTCGCCGGACTTTCCCCTGTAGGAGCGAGCATGTCGAGGCGTCGAACCGTCGCGATGGTCGTCAACGATAACGCTGGGCATCAGATAGCCAGCGTCGCTTGAGCTTCCATCGCGAGCATGCTCGCTCCTACAGAGAACTCAACGCACGATTTTTGCCGTCAACTGCTCCCGGCAGTAATCGGCGAACAGCTGCGCCGGCTTGGTCAGTTGCCCGCGCTTGAGCCACGCCGCCACCAGTCCGGAGCCGGTGACGTCTTCGATGATGTCCACGCACACCACTTTCTTGCCGTCATAGGTGCACTCTGAATGTGGGCGGGTGACCAGGATCGAGAAACCGAACCCTTGCCCCACCATGCCCCGCACCATTTCGATCGACGGTGAGCTGAAGGCGATCTGCGGTTGCAGGCCCAGCTCTTCGAACAGGCTGACAAAGTAGGTGCGGCTCGGTTGCACGTCCAGCAGGATCATCGGCTCCAGGCACAGGTCGCGCAGTGAAACCTGCTTGAGCTGGGCAAAGCGGTGATCGGCCGGCAGCAGCGCGTAAGGGCGCTGCGCCGGCATCAGCGGCTCGGTTTCGATGGTGGCGTCGAGGTCGTGTTCATACAGAATCGCCAAGTCGAAGCTGCCCGAGGTCAGGCCCTGCACCAGCTCCTGTTGTTCACCGTCGCGGATGCGGATTTTCACGCCGGGGTACAGCGCCGAGAAACCGGCAATCAACTGCGGCAGGTACAAGGGCGCAACGGTTTCGAAGCAGCCGATATCGATCTGACCGGCCACCACGTCGTTGTCGGCCAGTGCGTTCTGTTCGAACTCCTTGGCCATGCGCAGCAGTTCCTGGGCCTTGCGATAGAAGCGCGCGCCGCTGGGGGTGAGGGATACGCCCTGGGCATGATGACGGATCAGCAGTTGCACGCCGAAGCTGTCTTCCAGGCCCTTGATCGCCGTGGATATCGCCGGCTGGGCGATGTACAGCTTGCGCGAGGCCTCGGCAACGCTGCCGCATTCGACGGTGGTGATGAAGTACTTCAGTTGACGCAGGTTGTAGGCAGCCACGGCAAACCTCTGGGTGGATGGACACAACATCCAGGCAATTTTTGCGCCGACTGAATCCGTTTTGACGACGGTATTTGTTGTGCCTGAACAATAACCACATCGTGCACGTGGGTGGAGATGACCTGCCCAGTATTTTCATGGTCTGGGAAGACATTTTTACTATTTTTGCTTGACTCGGGCCTGAGCGACTATCGATGCACATCAAAGCCCATGGAGCATTTGAACGTGTTCGAGCTTGCATATTGGCAAAAGAAAGCCGCGACACTGGCGTTTCCCGACCAGGCCCTGATCGACGGCAAACTGCGTGCGGCGCAGTCCGGCCAGACTTTCGCGGCGATCAATCCCGCCACGGGGCAACGCTTGGCCGATGTGGCGGCGTGCGGGTTTGAGGACGCAGACATTGCAGTGAGCAACGCGCGGCAGGCGTTCGAGGCGGGCACCTGGGCGGCGTGCTCGCCGGCTGAACGCAAGCAAGTGCTGCTGCGCTTGGCCGAGCTTATCCTGGAACATCGCGAAGAGCTGGCACTGCTGGACTCGCTGAGCATGGGCAAGCCGGTGATGGACGCCTACAACATCGACGTGCCGGGCGCCGCCGGTGTATTTCGCTGGTATGCCGAAAGCCTCGACAAACTCTACGACCAGGTCGCGCCGAGTGCGCAGAACGTATTGGCCACCATCACCCGCGAAGCGCTGGGTGTGGTCGCCGCCGTGGTGCCGTGGAATTTTCCGCTGGACATGGCTGCGTGGAAACTCGCCCCGGCCTTGGCTGCTGGAAACTCCGTAATCCTCAAGCCCGCCGAGCAATCACCGTTCTCCGCCCTGCGCCTGGGCGAACTGGCGCTGGAAGCCGGGTTGCCCCCTGGGGTATTGAACGTTCTACCGGGCCTGGGCGAGCAGGCGGGCAAAGCCCTGGGTCTGCACCCTGACGTCGACTGCCTGGTGTTCACCGGCTCCACCGAGGTCGGCAAGTATTTCATGCAGTATTCCGCGCAGTCGAACCTCAAGCAGGTGTGGCTCGAATGCGGCGGCAAGAGCGCCAACCTGGTGTTCGCCGATTGCCAGGACCTGGACCTTGCGGCAGAGAAAGCTGCGTTTGGCATCTTCTTCAATCAGGGCGAAGTCTGCTCGGCCAACTCGCGCTTGCTGGTAGAGCGCTCGATCCACGACGCGTTCGTGGAACGCCTCAAGGCCAAGGCCGAGAGCTGGTTACCGGGCGATCCGCTGGATCCGTCGAGTCGCGCTGGCGCCATCGTCGACAGCCGCCAGACTGCACGCATCATGCAGTTCATCGAACAGGCCGAACGCCAGGGCGCCACCCGGGTGTGCGGCGGTCGACAGGCGATGTTCAACGGCTGCGACAACTTCATCCAGCCGACCATCTTTACCCACGTCAGCCCGGACATGGCGCTGTTTCGAGAGGAGGTGTTCGGCCCAGTGCTGGCCATTACGCCGTTCGATGACGAGGCACACGCCTTGCAATTGGCCAACGACAGCGTTTATGGCCTTGCCGCCTCGTTGTGGACCGACAACCTCAATCGCGCACACCGTGTGGCCCGGCAATTGCGCGCAGGTACGGTGTCGGTGAACTGCGTCGATGCCCTGGACGTGACCGTGCCTTTCGGTGGCGGCAAACAGTCCGGGTTCGGCCGTGACCTGTCGTTGCACTCATTCGATAAATACACCCAGTTGAAGACCACCTGGTTTCAACTTCGCTGACAAGAACGGAGAACTGGCGATGACCACCCCACGTGAAACCCGCGATTACCAGGCTGCCGATGCCGCGCATCACATCCACGCCTTCGTCGACCAGAAGGCCCTCAACGACGAGGGACCCCGCGTAATGGTCCGAGGCGAACGCCTGCACCTGTGGGACAACGATGGTCGACGTTACCTCGATGGCATGTCCGGGCTGTGGTGCACCAACCTTGGCTACGGTCGCCAGGACTTGGCGGCAGCGGCCGCCCGGCAGCTTGAGCAGTTGCCGTACTACAACATGTTTTTCCACACCACCCACCCGCAGGTGATCGAGCTCTCCGAGCTTTTGTTCAGCCTGCTGCCGGGGCACTACAGCCACGCGATCTACACCAACTCCGGCTCCGAGGCCAACGAGGTGCTGATCCGCACCGTGCGCCGCTACTGGACAATCCTCGGCAAGCCCGAGAAGAAAATCATGATCGGGCGCTGGAACGGTTACCACGGCTCCACCCTGGCCGCGACGGCGCTTGGTGGCATGAAGTTCATGCACGAAATGGGTGGCATGTTGCCGGACATCGATCACATCGATGAACCTTACTTCTTCGCTCACGAAGGCAACCTCACGCCCGCCGAGTTCGGTCTGCGGGCGGCGCAGCAACTGGAAGCGAAGATCCTGGAACTGGGCGCGGACAAGGTGGCCGGCTTCATCGCCGAACCGTTCCAGGGTGCGGGCGGGATGATCTTCCCGCCAGAAAGCTACTGGCCGGAAATCCAGCGGATCTGCCGCAAGTACGACGTGCTGCTCTGTGCCGATGAAGTGATCGGTGGTTTTGGTCGTACCGGCGAATGGTTCGCCCACGAATACTTCGGGTTCGAGCCGGACACCCTGTCGATCGCCAAGGGCCTGACCTCCGGCTACATCCCCATGGGCGGCCTGATCCTGTCGAAGAAAATGGCCGAGGTACTGGTGGAGCGGGGCGGCGTATTCGCTCACGGCTTGACCTATTCCGGGCACCCGGTTGCGGCGGCGGTGGCCATTGCCAATCTCAAGGCATTGCGCGACGAAGGCGTGGTGACGCGGGTCAAGGACGACATCGGCCCCTACCTGCAACAGTGCCTGCGCGAGGTGTTCGGCAACCACCCGCTGGTGGGCGATATCCAGGGCACGGGCCTGGTTGCAGCGTTGCAACTGGCCGAAGACAAAGCCAGCCGCAAGCGCTTCGCCAACGAGAATGACATTGCCTGGCGCTGCCGCACCATCGGGTTCGAGGAGGGGGTGATCATTCGCTCGACACTGGGACGGATGATCATGGCGCCGGCCCTGATCGCCAGCCGCGAGGAGATCGACGAGCTGGTCGGCAAGACGCTTAAGGCGGTGGATCGCACCGCGCAGGAGTATGGTCGGCTCTGAGATAGCAGGAAGGTCCTGCGGACCTTATCGCGAGCAAGCCCGCTCCCACAGTTCCAATGTGGGAGCGGGCTTGCTCGCGATAAGGTAGTCGATTCAGCACATTTTCAGCTTTTTGCCCCCACCCTGTGCATCCCCAATCACCCCGCCCCATTCCCGCGCACACTACCCAGTTTTTTCATCACTCCCACCGACATATTTCCTAATTTTCCTGCGCCCGCCCTTGGTCCAACATCGATCTCGCCAGTCAGCCGAATGCTGTACGCCCTCAAGTCCAGCAGAGACCCCAGGCGACAGCGCAACCCGACGCTGCTGGTCGTACTGCCCATGACAAAACTAAATCAACAGCTTTGGGAGTGCTCCATGATCAAGTCCTTGCTTACCGGCGTTGCCCGTCCACTGGCGGTCACCGCCCTTGCTGCCACGGTCGCGAGCGGCGCCCAGGCCGGCACCCTGTCCATCGGTCATACCACTTGGGTTGGCTACGGCACGCTCTACCTGGCCCGGGATCTGGGCTATTTCAAGGAAGCCGGCCTGACCGTCGAATTGCCTGTGGTGGAAGAGGCGTCGATGTACATGGCCGCGCAAGCGTCCGGTGAATTGTCCGGCTCGGCGTCGACCATCGATGAAGTGCTCAAGTACCGTCCGCAGTTCTGCTTCAAGGCCGTGGCCGCACTGGACGACAGCCATGGCGGCGACGGCGTGCTCGTAGGCAAGGACGTCAAGAGCCTGCAAGAGCTCAAGGGCAAGTCCGTGGCGGTGAACGAGGGATCGACATCGCAGTTCTGGCTGTCGTACCTGCTGAAGAAACAGGGCATGAGCATGAGTGACATCACCGTGCAGAACATGACCGCTGACGACGCCGCCACCGCGTTCATCGCCGGTCGCGTGCCGGCCGCCGTGACCTGGGAGCCGCACCTGTCGATGGTGCGTGACAAGCAGCAGGGCAAGGTGCTGATCGACAGCAGCAGTACGCCGGGGGTGATCGTTGACGTCGTTGCGCTCAACTGCACAGTGATCGAGAAGCAGCCCGAAGACGTCAAGGCGCTGGTGGCTGGGCTTTACAAGGCGGTGCAATACACCAAGGACCATCCGCAGGAAGCCTACAAAATCATGGCCAAGGGTGTCGGTGGTTACCTCGCCGATCCGAAGGAGCTGGAAGCCGCCGCCCAGGGCGTGCGTTTCTACGATCAAGCCATGAGTGAAAAACTCCTCGGCTCACCGGGTAAACCGGGCGACAGCGCACCCCTGATCAAACTGGCCAATGAGACCGCGAGTGAGTTGCAGGGCAAACCCTACAACGTCAGCAATGACGATCTGGTCGACAACCGCTTCGTCAGTCCGCTGTAGGAGGTTCCCATGTTCAAGCGCAAATCGTGGTTGAGCCGCTGTATTACGCCCAAGACCGGTCTGCCGGTGTCGGTGGTCTGGAGCGCGAGCGGGTTGGCCTGGGTGCTGTTGGTGGGGCTGTGGGCCGGCTTGTCGTATGGTGGCGTGGTGCCCGGCATGTTCCTGCCGACCCCCGGCGCGGTGGTCGAGGCCGCCTTCCGCCTGGGCCGCGATGGCACGCTCGGCCAGCATGTATGGGCGAGCGTCGAAGTGGTCATGGTCGGTTTCATCATCTCGTCGCTGGTGGCGGTGCCGGTGGGCTTGCTGATGGGCAGTTTCCGCATCGTCCAGGCGTTCCTCGAGCCGCTGGTGAATTTCATCCGCTACCTGCCAGTCACCTCGTTCGTGCCGCTCTTCATTCTGTGGATCGGCATCGGCCTGGAACAGCGGGCGTCGGTGATCATCTTCGGGGTGTTCTTCCAGCAACTGGTGATGATTGCGGACGTGTCGAAGGGCATCTCCAAAGACCTGATCAACGCTTCTTACACCCTGGGCTCCAACCGTCGTGATGCGGTGTTGCACGTGATCGCCCCTGCGTCGTTGCCGGGCGTGCTCGATACCCTGCGCGTGACCATGGGCTGGGCCTGGACCTACCTGGTGGTCGCCGAGCTGGTGGCGGCTTCCAGTGGCCTGGGTTACCTGAGCCTCAAAGCCATGCGCGGTTTCCAGGTGGACGTGATTTTCCTCGCCATCGCGATCATCGGCCTGTTGGGCCTGGTCACCGATCAACTGTTCCGCTTCCTTCGCCTGAGGATTACCGCATGGGCTCAGTAACCGCCGTCAACCCACGACTCGTCACGCCGATGGCGACGCCCTCGCACGGCGCGCCGCGCTTGCAGGTGGACAAGGTCAGCCTGCGATACCAGAAACCCGGCGGTGGCGTGTTCACCGCGTTGGATCAAGTGTCGTTCGAGGTCCCGGACCAGCAGTTCGCCGTGCTGGTGGGACCTTCGGGGTGTGGGAAATCGAGTCTGCTGTATCTCACCGCCGGCCTGAACGAGCCTACCGAAGGCGAGATCTACGTCGGTGGCCAGCAAGTGCACGGCCCCGGTGCGGACCGTGGCATGGTGTTCCAGAGCTACACGCTGTTCCCGTGGCTGACTGTGCGTCAGAACGTCGAGTTTGGCCTCAAGCGGCGGGGCATGCCGGCGGCCCGGCGCAAGGAAATCGTCGATTACTACGTCAATGAAGTTGGCCTCACCGGCTTCGCCGACAACTATGCCAAGCAACTTTCCGGCGGAATGATGCAACGGGTGGCGATTGCCCGGGCGTTGGCCAACGACCCGCAGATTCTGCTGATGGACGAGCCCTTCGGCGCTCTCGACAGCCAGACACGCCTGCAAATGCAGCAGCTGTTGTTGCGGGTCTGGGGCAACAGCAAAAAGACCGTGCTGTTTGTCACCCATGACATCGACGAGGCCATTTTGCTGGGTGACCGCGTCTATGTGATGGGCGCGCGCCCGGGGCGGATCAAGCAGATCCTCGACGTGCCGATCGAGCGTCCGCGAACCCTGGACATGGTCATGGAGCGCTCATTCATCGAGATGAAACGCAACATTTTCGGCCTGCTGCATGATGACCTGGAGGAGGTGCATTGATTTCCAGATCCACAGGCCTTCCCTTGTGGGAGCGGGCTTGCCCGCGATAGCGGTGGTTCAGTCACATCAATGTTGAAACTACTGCCGCCATCGCGGGCAAGCCCGCTCCCACAGGGCCTTTGTGGAGTTCCACTACGGTGCCGCTGGCAACAGAAACCGCCCGATCACCGGTAGGTGATCGGATATGCGCAGGGTATCGTCCTGCCGCACCGTCGCCGCGACTCGTTTGATCCGCGGGCTGTAGAACAGGTAGTCAACGGTGCGGTCCGGGCCGCTCAACCCCGGGTCATTGGGGTAATGCGTCAGCCATCGCGCCCGGTCGATCCCGCCGGCTTCGTTGTTGGTCGGGATCATCGGGTACTTGTCCCACAGCAAGTGCAAGGCGCTGTCGGCGGAGTAGGGCGTGCGTTGTTCGCTGGGCAGGCGTCGATACTGCCCCAGCGGCAGCAGGTTGAAGTCGCCGCCAATCAACCACGGTGTGCCACGGCTTTCGAGCTTGTCGAGGACCTTGGCCACTGAAGCCACCTGTTTTTGCAGCGTGTCGTCAGGCTGCCGGGTGCGATCCAGATGAGTGTTGAGTACCGCCAGTTGGCTGCCGTCGCTCTGCGGCAGGTAATTCACTTGAAGGGCATTCCTCGGATTGAACTGGCGGCTGATGAAATTGGCGGGAGCTACCGGCAATTGCAGGCGTTCGGCATGCTCGATCTGGTAGCGGCTGAGTGTGGCCAGTTGCCGGCCGACACTGCCGAAGATGGGTGGCAACGGCACGAAATCAGCTTTCCAATCGAAGGCATGGGTGCTGCATGGGTACAGGTCGGCGACCCGCTCCTGGAGCAGTTTGAGCTGGTTCTGGTAATCGCTGGCCTTGGCGCCATCGTCGAGTTCCTGCAACAGCACGATGTCGGGCTGCTCGTCACGCACCACACGTGCCACCTCATCGAGGCTGAAGGCCATGTCGGCGTCCGTCGGGCGTTCGTCGGGGCCGGCCGCCAGGTCATTCCAGAAGACATAGCGCTTGCCAGCCAGGTACTGGACGTTCCAGGTCATGACTTTCAACGCTTGGCCGGGCACCAGTGTCGGCGCCTTGGCGTTGCAACTGACCGGCAGTATTTCCCTGGCCTCGGGGCGCCAGGTCAGGCTGTAGATCAGCAGGGCGATCAGGCCGCTGGCAATCAGCAGGACCAGCAGGGTGTAGCGCAGTAGACGGGTCATGGCTCGCTTATAGCGTTACAAAAGAAGGCCCGAGCATAACCGAGGGAAAACGGCCTGCCCATCCGTCGAGTGCTTACAGCGGACGGTCGACTTTCTCGGGAACATCGCTGATCAACATGAACAGGCGAAACAGCACCACACTGGTAAATAACTGCAAAAAGCTGTGAGCGCTGTCGATCAGCAGTGAAATCACCGGGTTTTGCGGCTCCGGATACACCTGCAGGGTCACGCCCTTGAGTACCCACAACGGCCCCATCACACACAGAATGCACACCAGGATGCGCAGGAAATGGCCGCGCGTCAGCCGCAGGCTGGCTTTCATCGCCGCCAGAGGCGCCATGCCACGCAGGACCAGCAAATACTCGCCAAAGGCGAGTGCCACCATCAGCCAGATACCCGGCAGGAAATACAGGGACAAGCCGAGCAGAATCAGCAGGGTATTGAGCGCCGTCAGCAGGGCAAAGCGCGGCCACAGGCTCGCCGACATCGCCAGCAAATCGCGGTTGCGCGGTGATTCACCACGGCTGCGAGCATCGAGAAACAGGATCAGTGCGGCGGTGTACAGCGGATACACCAGCAAGCCGACGATCACGCTGATGCCCGGGAAGCTGTCTGGCTCGGTGGAGCGATCAACCACCTGTTGCAGCAGTGCCTCGAAAATCACCAGTGGCAGGCACAGCTGCACGATCTGTTTCAGATTGCGTTTGAAGAAATACAAAGAGTCGCGCAGTACGTCGAACGGATTCATCAGTCGGTATCGCAGGTGGGAAGCAGTGGCCCACTTTAACCGATGCGAGCGCTTGGGGGCGCATACGTAAACGTTCGGTAAAGGATATTGAATCAAGTTGTTTCAGCCTCCATTAAGGTCAGGCACCGTATCCTCTCAGGAGAAGGGCACTGATTTCCCAGGCAATCTAAGAGGTCGCCATGAACAGCGAAGAACAAACCCTGATCGATGGACTGTTTTCCCGGCTGCAACAAGCCGAAGCGGACGCAGCCCCGCGCGATGCTCAGGCCGAGGCGCGGATCAAGGAGCACCTGACTCGCCAACCCACGGCGGGTTATTTCATGACCCAGGCGATCCTGGTGCAGGAAGCGGCGATCAAAAGCCTCGACGGGCAGAACAAGCAACTCGAGGAACAAGTCCGGCAATTGCAAGCTGAGCTGCAATCGGCCAAGGCGCAGGCACCTGCTACGCCGTCGAGTGGGGGAGGCTTCCTGTCGAGTATCTTTGGGGGCAGCTCCCGGGAAGCACCGGCACCCAGTGCTCCGCCCTCCAGCGGCGGCTGGCGTGAGCCAGGGCGTTCGCCGTTCAACCCGCCACCGCCTCAACAGACCTACGCAGCTCCGCCCTCCAACTACGCGCCGCAAGCGCCCGCGGGCAGTGGTTTTCTCGGTGGCGCGCTTAAAACGGCCGCCGGTGTCGCGGGTGGTGTAATGCTGGCGCAGGGCATCAGCAGCCTTTTCCACCACAACCAGCAGCCGGACGTGGTCGAAGTGATCCGCGAGGAGCCCGCTCAGGTCAACGACCAGCGCGACAGCGGGGGTTGGGGCGATGATCAGCGTGTGGCTGACAATGCCTACGATCAGGGTGGTTATTCCGACGCTGATTACAGCGGTGACGATTCTTTTGGCGACGACGATTCCTACGTCTGACACGCCATTCGTCTGGAGCGCTGCGGCGCTCCAGGCTGATTATTCGCGGAACATTCCTTCAGGCTGGCATACTGGGCAACTTTTAGTGCCAGGTGGCTGATTCAGCCTTGAGGACAACCGGTGAAAAAAATTGCGGTGTTCGCCGACGTTCAAAACCTCTATTACACCGTGCGTCAGGCCTATGGTTGCCACTTCAACTACGCCGCGCTGTGGGCTGATGTCAGCAAACAGGGTGAGATCGTCGAGGCCTATGCCTATGCGATCGACCGGGGCGACAGCAAGCAGCAGCAATTCCAGCAGATCCTGCGCAATCTCGGTTTCACCGTGAAGCTCAAACCCTACATCCAGCGCAGCGACGGCTCGGCCAAGGGCGACTGGGACGTGGGCATCACGCTGGACATCATGGACGCGGCCGATCACGTTGACGAAGTGGTGCTGGCTTCCGGTGACGGTGATTTCGACATGCTGCTCGAGCGCATCATCAGCAAGCACGGGGTGCAAGCGGTGGCTTATGGCGTACCGGGCCTGACGGCCAACTCGCTGATTCGCGCCGCCACCCGCTACGTGCCCATCGAAGGCGCCTTGCTGCTCAAGAATTGATCAATACGGAGCTGAAACAGGTTGGAACGCATCGCAGTCATCGACTTTGAAACCACGGGTATCTCCCCGAGCAGCAGTTGCCGGGCCACGGAAATTGCCGTGGTTATCCTTGAACGGGGGCGTATCGTCGAGCGTTACCAAAGCCTGATGAATGCCGGCGTGCGCGTCCCGGCCTTCATCGAACAACTCACCGGAATCAGCAATGCCATGCTGCGCAGCGCACCGTCGGCGGAACAGGTGATGAACGAGGTCAACGAGTTTGTTGGCATCACACCGCTGCTGGCGCACAACGCCGCGTTCGACCAGAAGTTCTGGGACTTTGAACTGGGGCGGATCAAACGCACCCGGTTGCAGAACTTTGCCTGCTCGCTGCTGCTGGCCCGCCGCCTGATGCCCGCGGCGCCCAACCACAAGCTCGGGACCCTCAACGCCTACGCCAACCTGCCCCACACCGGCAAGGCCCACCGGGCGATGGCCGACGCCGAGATGGCGGCGAACCTCACTGCGCACCTGGCGGATGAGTTGCGGGGCAAGCATGGGCTGCGCGAACTGTCCCACGATTTGCTGTGCAAATTGCAGAAAGTGCCGGCGGCGAAGATCAATGAGCATCTGAAGCGGCACCGGGGTTTCTGACCGCAACACGGCTCCCACCGTTACTGTGTCGCTTCAGGCTTTGCCGTTGCCTTCGATATGCCCCAACGGCACACGCTTCTCGATGGCGCTGGACAGCACGATTGACGTCTTGCTGAACCCGAACTTGGCGATCCTGTTGATCAACTCCTCCAGTTCCGGCATCGAACCCACCGCTGCCTGCATGATCACGCACGGATCGCCGGTGACCCGGTGGCATTCGGTCAGTTGTGGGATTTTGATCAGGTCGTCGTAGGCTTTTTGATTGCCGTGCTGGTTCAGGCGCAGTTCGATGACGCACTGGATCGGCAGCCCGAGCTTGGCCATGTCGACTTTCGCCTGATAGCCGGTGATGACCCCGCAGGCCTCGAGTTTGGCCACACGCTCGGCGACGGCGGGGGCGGACAGGTTCACCTTGCGCGCGAGGTCGGCGTAGGACGCACGACCGTTTTCCAGCAGGGCGCCGAGCAGCATGCGGTCGTATTTGTCCATGGTGGAACTCCAGAAAGTGACTGACTTTCGAAAGCACGGTTTATAGCGTTGATCTCCGTGATTTGAAAAGTGTACCGGCGCTATAAACAGGTTTTGTAACTTATTTTTACTCGTTGGCCTTTCTAGAATAGCCATTCACCTGTCTTGCCTGCGAGCTACTCCCATGTCTGCCCCGCGTCGCTTCCCCCTACCATTGATCGCCGCCTTTTTCGCGCTGTACGTGATTTGGGGCTCGACTTACCTGGTGATCCGCATCGGTATTGAATATTGGCCACCGCTGCTGCTTGCCGGGATTCGTTTCGTGATTGCCGGGACTTTGATGTATGGCTACTTGCGCTGGCGCGGGGTGCCGGCGCCCACCTGGGCGCAGTGGAAAGCGGCAGGGATCATCGGGGTGTTGCTGCTCAGTTGCGGTAACGGCGCGGTGAGCGTGGCCGAGCATACCGGCGTCGCGTCAGGCGTTGCCGCATTGGCGGTGGCCACGGTGCCGCTGTTCACTTTGCTGTGCGGATATTTCTGGGGCGCCCGTAACACTCGTCTGGAATGGGCCGGAATTGTGCTTGGCCTGATCGGCATCGCGATGTTGAACCTGGGTTCCAACCTGCAATCGAGCCCGCTGGGCGCGATGTTGCTGATCTTTGCGGCGGCCACCTGGGCCTTCGGTTCGGTCTGGAGCAAGCACCTGCCGCTGCCTCAAGGGGCGATGGCCAGTGCCGTGGAAATGCTGGTGGGCGGCCTGGTACTGCTGATCGGCAGCGCTGTGAGCGGTGAGCACCTGCCTGCCATGCCGCCGATCGAAGGGTGGGCGGCACTGGCCTACCTCACCGTCTTCGGCTCGATCATCGCCTTCAACGCCTACATGTACCTGCTGAAAAATGTGCGTCCGGCAGCGGCCACCAGTTATGCCTACGTCAACCCGGCGGTGGCGGTGTTGCTGGGGATCGTATTCGCCGGCGAAAGCATCGGCATCGAGGAGGCGTTGGCCATGCTGGTGATCATCAGCGCCGTGGTATTGATCGGTTTGCCGCAGTGGCGCCGGGCTCCGCAGCGACCGGCTGCGGTGGCGCAGACAGAATCGAGTGTGAATTAGGGTAAACTGCGCGGCATTGCACACTCGCGCGCTGAATTTTCCTACGGTAATCCCATGACTTTCGCCAACCTTGGCCTGATCGAACCCTTGTTGCGCTCTCTCGAGACGCTTGGCTACCAGACTCCGACGCCGGTCCAGGCGCAAGCCATTCCGGCGGTGCTGGCCGGTCGTGACCTGATGGCCGCGGCCCAGACCGGCACCGGCAAGACCGCCGGTTTCGCCTTGCCGCTCCTGCAATTGCTGGCCATGGAAGGTCCGAAAGTCACCGCGAACTCGGTCCGTGCGCTGATCCTGGTGCCGACCCGTGAACTGGCAGAACAGGTTCACGAAGCCGTGCGCCAGTACGCCGAGAACCTGCCGTTGCGCACCTATGCGGTGTACGGCGGTGTCAGCATCAACCCGCAAATGATGAAACTGCGCGGCGGCGTCGACCTCCTGGTCGCGACCCCGGGCCGTTTGCTCGATCTGTTCCGCCAGAACGCGCTGAAATTCAACCAGCTGCAAACCCTGGTCCTGGACGAAGCCGACCGCATGCTCGACCTGGGCTTTTCCGAGGAACTGGCGAACATTTACAGGGCGCTGCCGAAAAAACGTCAGACCCTGCTGTTCTCCGCGACCTTCTCCGATGCCATTCGCCTGCTCGCCGGGCAAATGCTCAATGACCCGCTGAGCATTGAAGTGAGCCCGCGCAACGTCGCGGCCAACACCGTCAAGCAGTGGGTGGTGACGGTAGACAAAAAGCGCAAGCCGGAGCTGTTTGTGCATTTGATGCGCAAGGGCAAATGGAAGCAGGTGCTGGTGTTTGCCAAGACTCGCAATGGTGTGGACGCATTGGTGGAAAAACTCCAGGGCCTTGGCGTTAACGCCGACGGCATCCATGGCGACAAGCCGCAGGCGACCCGCCAGCGCGCACTGGACCGGTTCAAGGCCAGCGAAGTGCAGATCCTGGTGGCCACTGACGTCGCCGCCCGGGGGCTGGATATCGAAGACCTGCCGTTGGTGGTCAATTTTGACCTGCCGATCGTGGCCGAGGATTACATCCATCGAATTGGCCGCACCGGCCGTGCGGGCTCGACCGGCGAGGCGATTTCGCTGGTGTGCGCCGATGAAGTGAATCTGCTGTCGGCTATCGAGATGTTGACCCGTCAGACCTTGAAGCGTCAGAACGAACCGGAGTTCGAACCAGAGCATCGGGTGCCGGACACCGATGCGAGCGGCCAGGTGATCAAAAAGCCGAAAAAACCGAAGAAGCCGAAGGTTTCCGGTGGTGGCGGCAAGCGCAATCTGGGTAAGTGGGTGGACAGCGGAGACGCCGCACCGGTGGAACCTTCGATCAAGCCTGTGCGCAAAGTGCCGGTGTTCAATACGGGGCCGCGTAAGAGGAAGCCTTGACGGCAGCTACAAGCTGCAAGCTGCAAGACAAGTGCGCTCCGCTTGCAGCTTATAGCTTATAGCTTGCAGCTGCTCCTCACCCACTCCACCATCCCCAACCCTGCTGCACGCCCACTGGCGAAACAGGCGGTCAACAGATACCCCCCCGTCGGCGCTTCCCAGTCGAGCATTTCCCCGGCGCAGAACACGCCCGGCAACTGCTTGAGCATCAATCGCTCATCCATCGACTCGAATTGCACGCCACCGGCGCTGCTGATGGCTTCGTCCAGCGGACGGGTTTTCACCAGCGTCAGCGGCAGCGCCTTGATCGCCCTGGCCAGCAAGGCTGGATCGGCAAAACATTCGGCGCCAGTCAGTTCCCGAAGCAGCGCCGCTTTCACGCCGTCGATGCCCAGTTGACTGTGCAGATGCTTGGACATCGAGCGGGAGCCGCGTGGTTTGCTGAGGGCTGCGATGACTTTATCCACAGGTCGATTCGGCAACAGGTCCAGGTGAATGGTTGCCGACCCGTGATGGTTGATGGCTTCGCGGATCGGTGCCGACAGCGCGTAGATCAGGCTGCCTTCGATGCCGGTGGCCGTGATCACGCATTCGCCAAGCCGAGGAATGTCGTCGTTCAGCCCAATGGCGATGTTTTTCAGTGGAGCGCCGGCGAATTTGCTGACCATCAACTCGCTCCAAGCCTGCACTTCGAACCCGCAGTTGCTCGGCTGCAGGGGCGCCAGTCCTACGCCGTGCTTCTCCAGTTGCAGCATCCAGGCGCCATCCGAGCCCAGGCGTGCCCAACTCCCGCCGCCAAGAGCGAGCAGGGTGGCGTCAGCCTGGACGGTTGTTTCGCCGTTGGGGCTGTGGATAAGCAAGCTCCCGTGCTCGTCCCACCCGAGCCAACGGTGGCGGGTGTGGATAACTACGCCGCTGTCGCGCAGGCGTTTGAGCCAGGCGCGCAGCAGCGGGGCGGCTTTCATGTCGGTCGGAAACACCCTGCCGGAGCTGCCGACAAAGGTTTCGATACCCAGGTCGTGAATCCACTGGCACAGCGCCTCGGCGCCAAAGGCGCGCAGCAGCGGGGCAATCTGCGGTGCACGCTCGGCGTATCGCGAGAGAAACGCCGGATAGGCTTCGGAATGGGTGATGTTCATGCCGCCGACCCCGGCCAACAGGAATTTTCGCCCCACAGAAGGCATGCCGTCGTACAGATCGACCTTGATTCCAGCCTGGCTCAGCACCTCTGCGGCCATGAGGCCAGCGGGACCGCCGCCGATGATGGCGACCTGGGAGAGGGGCGTGTGGGGGAGGGTCATGGGCAGTGCTGCGGTCTGGCGGAATAAGCCGGGCATTCTAGCAGCACATAAACCCTGTAGGAGCGAGCTTGCTCGCGATAGCGGCCTGTCGCACAGCGGAGATGTTGTATGGGATGGCCTCATCGCGGGCAAGCCCGCTCCCACAGGAATCAGTGGATTACATGAGGTGATCAAAAAATGATCGCTGCAGTGGAGGCCTTGATTCATAGGGTCTGGATGACCTTTCTCTCAGCTTATCCACAGGCAGCTCCACAGCCATTGTGGGTAACGCATCCACAACTCAGTGACAACCTGATGACGTCCAAACCCGCTGTGCGCTGTGGTGGAGAATGCCGTGACGCCGCGCCAGCGCCTTGCGATCCTGACTGTAGCCACCGCCGATAACCCCCATCACCGGGATATCCCTTCCCAGGCAATGACGCATCACGCTTTCATCCCGTGCAGCCACGCCTTCGTCTGTCAGCTTCAAGTAACCGAGCGCGTCATCCTTGTGCACGTCGACACCGGCGTCGTACAGCACCAGATCCGGTTGATACAACGGCAGCAGATAATTAAGCGTGTCATCGACAATTTTCAGGTAGGCAGCATCGCCCATTCCCTTGGGCAGTGGGATGTCCCAGTCGCTTTCGGCCTTGCGTGCAGGAAAGTTTTTTTCGCAATGCAGGGAGACGGTGATCGCGTCCGGGGTGTTGTGCAGGATGCGTGCGGTTCCGTCGCCTTGATGCACATCACAGTCGAAGATCAGCACCCGGTTCACTCGGCCGCTTTCCAGCAGGTAATGGCTGATCACAGCGAGGTCATTGAAGATACAAAACCCCGCCGGGTAGTCGTAATGCGCATGGTGCGTGCCGCCAGCCAAGTGGCAGGCCAGGCCATGCTCCAGCGCCTGCTCAGCGGCCAGCACCGAGCCGCCGACCGCACGCACCGTGCGCCTGGCCAGGGCTTCGGTCCAGGGCAGGCCGAGGCGCCGCTGGTCCTCTCGGGACAACTCGCCGCTCATGTAGCGTTCGATATAGGCAGCGTCATGTGCGAGGGCGAGAATCTCGGGTGGACAGAGTTCCGGACGCAGCAGGTCTTCGTCCCGGGTCAACCCGCTGTCCACCAGGTGATCGCGCAGCAGGCGGAACTTGTCCATCGGGAAGCGGTGTTCCGCCGGGAACTCGGGGCTGTAGTCTTCGTGGTAGATCAACGGCATCGGCATAGCAGGATTTTCAGAACGGCGGGCAGGAATGCAGGAAGGATCCTACCAGCGTTGTAGACTGGTGACATGGGAAGGGGAGAACACGATTGGAGCCAATACTGGAACTTGAGAGCGCGCGATTGTTGCTGCGCCAGTGGCGTGACGAGGATTTGCCGGCGTTTGCGGCGATGTGCGCCGATCCTCAAGTGATGCGCTATTTTCCCGCTCCCCTGAGTCGATTGGAAAGCGCTTCGCTGATTGGCCGGGTGCGGGGGCATTTTGCCGAGCACGGTTTTGGTCTTTGGGCGCTGGAGCGCAAGGACACCGGAGCATTCATCGGATTTACCGGTTTGGGCGTGGTGGGTTTCGATGCGCCATTCACTCCCGCCATCGAAATCGGCTGGCGCCTGGCCCGTGAACACTGGGGCCTGGGGTACGCCAGTGAAGCGGCCTGGACCGCTCTGCGCTGCGGTTTTGACCGTCTCGCGCTGGACGAGGTGGTGTCGTTTACCAGCGCGACCAACACGCCCTCGGAAAAAGTCATGCAGGCGATCGGTATGCGGCATGATCCGGCAGATGACTTCGAGCACCCAAAACTCGCGGCGGGCCATCCTCTGCGCCACCATGTGTTGTACCGCATCAGCCGTGAGCAATGGCTGCAAACCTTGCATGGCTAAGCCGGCCCGGACGTTTACAATGGCACCCATGATGGCCCCGGCCAGAACCTGAATGGGCCGTTGCAGCCGAGACTGCGCGGCATTGCGTTGTGTGAGGAGAGTCTGAATGAGCCACGTGTTGGAAGATCTGGTCGACTTGCTGACCCTGGAACCGATCGAGGAAAACCTGTTCCGTGGCCGTAGCCAGGACCTGGGCTTCCGCCAGCTGTTCGGTGGCCAGGTGCTCGGTCAGTCCCTGTCTGCCGCCAGTCAGACAGTTGAAGAAGCACGGCATGTGCATTCGATGCACGGTTATTTCCTGCGTCCGGGGGATGCCGGATTGCCAGTGGTCTATCAGGTGGATCGGGTGCGCGACGGCGGCAGTTTCAGTACGCGTCGGGTCACGGCGATCCAGAAGGGCCACCCTATTTTCACGTGCAGCGCCTCGTTCCAGTACGACGAGAAAGGCTTCGAGCACCAGCGCGAAATGCCAGTGGTGGTTGGCCCGGAAAACCTGCCTTCGGAACTGGAATTGACCCAGCAGCGTGCTCACCTGATCCCCGAGCACATGCGTGAAAAATTCCTGTGTCCCAAGCCGATCGAATTCCGACCGGTGACCGGAGAAGATCCCTACAACCCCAAACCTGCCGATCCGGTCAAGTACGTGTGGTTCCGCGCCGACGGTGCATTGGCCGATACCCCGGCGCTGCACAAATACCTGCTGGCCTACGCTTCGGATTTTGGTCTGCTGACCACTTCGCTGCTGCCCCATGGCAAGTCCGTGTGGCACAAGGACATGCAGGTCGCCAGTCTCGATCACGCCTTGTGGTTCCATGCGGACCTGCGTGCCGATGACTGGCTGCTGTACGCGATGGACAGCCCTTGGGCCGGCAATTCTCGCGGTTTCTCCCGGGGCAGCGTGTTCAACCGTGCCGGGCAACTGGTGGCGTCGGTTACGCAGGAAGGCTTGATCCGCCACCGCAAGGATTGGGCATGAGCCTGACCGACGTACGCCACTGGGTGTTCGACATGGACGGAACCCTGACGGTGGCCGTCCACGATTTTGCGGCCATCCGCGTGGCGTTGGCGATCCCGGCTGCGGACGACATTCTCACACACCTGGCGGCATTGCCCGCCGACGAAGCGGCAGCCAAGCACGCCTGGTTGCTGGAGCATGAGCGGGATTTGGCATTGGGTTCGAAGCCGGCGCCGGGTGCCGTGGAGCTGGTGCGCGAGCTGGCGGGGCGCGGCTATCGACTGGGAATTCTCACGCGCAACGCGCGGGAGCTGGCGCATGTGACGCTGGAAGCCATCGGCCTGGCCGACTGTTTTGCCGTGGAGGATGTGCTGGGCCGTGACGAAGCGCCGCCCAAACCGCATCCGGGCGGCTTGTTGAAGCTGGCTGCGGCCTGGCAGGTGCCAGCTAGCGAGATGGTGATGGTCGGTGATTACCGCTTTGATCTGGATTGCGGCCGGGCGGCGGGAGCGCACACGGTACTGGTGAATTTGCCGGATAACCCGTGGCCTCAATTGACCGATTGGCACGCGGCGGATTGTGTCGAGTTGCGGCGGATGTTGTTGGCTCGAGATTGTGGTGTCTGAGAGGTCCCATCGCGAGCAGGCTCGCGAGCTTTTTCACTGATCGAACAAGGCTTTTTGCCCTTCCACCGACATCAACATCTCTCCACCGTTGTGACCAACCCCAGGCACTTCCACCAGTTGTTGATTCAACCCCTGGGGATGACGGCGCTTGAGGTATTCAAAGTAGTTGCGTCCACGGGCCAGTCGGTTGACGCCCTGGGCCCTGGCTTCGCAACCCTTGTCCAGTGCCGGATGATTCGGATCGATGTCCTGCTGGCCCAGCAGATAAACGATGTCGCGCTGAACGTAGTTTTCCTCCAGTTGCGCAGGCGTTTGTCCTTCGGCATAGGCCGGTAAATCCGACAGGCCATACTTCCAGCGATTGAACGCCGGGCAACCGGCATGGCTGAAGGCTACGGGCCGTCGTTCATCGAAATAAGCATAGGAAGACGGGTTGGCAATGACGTAGCGCACGTGCACACCCGCCGCCTGAAGTTCTGGCTGGTCATGACTGAGCAATGCATAGCGCTGGACCACCTGGGCGCCGCCGGAGTGGCCGACAATCACGACATCCTTCACATCGGGAAACTGCCGGCGATCGCCGAGCCGGGCGATGATCTGATCCAGCGCAGCATAGGAACTCAGGGCGAAAGGTGCGGTGGATGAGCCGCCGGCCATCCAGTCATTGCCCTGCCAGCGCAGAACGGTGTCGGCCACAGGATGGCGTTCCACGTCGGTTTCATTGAGAAACTGCGGGGCGATGACCAGGGTATTGGCACTTTGTCCCGCCTGCTCCGTCGCGCGCTCGGCGTTCTGGCGATAGGTTTCGGCATTGCGCAATCGCCCATGGAGGACGATCAGCACGCGCTCGATTTTCCCGGGCGCCGGACCGATGCCCACTGCCATCTCGCCTTCTTTCAACAACAAGCGTCCGGGGCTGATTTCCTTGACTCCCTGCCCGACAGCCTGGGTACTTGCAGTGGTCAACAACAGGATCAACAGCCACTTTTTCATCTACAGATTTTTCGCCGCAAAGGTATCGCACTGGCCCACCTGGCCTTGCGCAAATCCGGTTTTGAACCAGCGCACTCTTTGCGCTGATGTGCCATGGGTGAAGGAGTCCGGTACCACGCGGCCCTGGCCCTGCTGCTGCAAACGGTCGTCGCCGATGGCGTTGGCGGCGTTCAAGGCTTCCTCGATGTCACCCGGCTCCAGCCAGTTGAGGCGTTTCTGTGCATGATTGGCCCACACGCCGGCCAGGCAATCCGCCTGTAACTCCTGACGCACCAGCAAACCACCATCGCCTTCCATTTGCCGGCCCTGTTGGCGGGCGGCCTGAATTTTCGCCGAAACACCGAGCAAGGTCTGAACGTGATGTCCGACTTCGTGGGCAATCACGTAGGCTTGGGCGAAGTCGCCTGCGGCGGCAAAGCGTTGCGACATTTCCTGGAAGAATGACGTGTCCAGGTACACCTTCTGGTCTGCCGGGCAATAGAACGGGCCGGTCGCCGACGTGGCAAGACCGCACGCCGAGTTCACCCGGCTGCTGAACAGCACAAGGGTCGGGTCTTTATACTGACGACCAGCTTGCTGGAAGATATCGCGCCAGGTGTCTTCGGTGTCACCCAGGATCGATCGCACGAACTCCGCGCCTTCATCGTTGGCCGGTGGCGCCTGGCGAGTTTGCGTCGAGGTGGGTGCCGATTGCTCGCTCATCTGGCCGGTGAGTTGTCCGAGGATCTGCAGCGGGTCCTGGCCAGTGATCCAGCCGATCCCGACAATCAGCAGGATTGCCGTCAGGCTCAGCCCCTTGCCACCACCGAAGCGCATGCCGCCCCCACCACTGCCGATGTTATCGCCACGGGCGTCGACCACGTTGTCGCTGCGCCTGCCTTTTCTCCATAGCATGTGGGAATCCTCTGCTGGTCCGTGGGATGAGTGTTGCTGCTGTGTGGGAGTGGCGCCAGTCCGGTCGTCCGGCTTTTACCGCACCGGTGCGCATCGTCGACTTGTAGGAACGTGGATCGCCCCTCAAATTCCCTTAAGCGCGGGGTTTTTATCTTCGTTTGATAATCGGCTGGAACATCTGGCCAAAGCGGCCCCGTCACGGTTACGGTATGCGTACGACGTCGCGGGTTCGCAATGTCTTTATGATCTGTGGAACACAAGGAATACCTGATGACCGTCAGCACCCCGCTTTCCGGTGTAAACCAGCCCTTCAAAGGGATTCTGCTGATAGTCTTCGCTACCTTCCTCTTCTCCAGTCATGACGCCTTCTCGAAATACCTGTCCGGGTTCTATCCCATCGTCATGGTGGTCTGGGCGCGTTATGTGGTTCACACCTTATTGATGGCTGGCATTTTCCTGCCACAGTCCGGGCTGCGAGTCCTGCGCACAAAACGGCCGATGCTGCAGTTGATACGGGCGTTATGCCTGCTGGGCACCAGTCTGTTCTTCACCACTGGACTGCTGTACATCCCATTGGCGGAAGCCACGGCGGTCAACTTTCTTGCGCCGGTACTGGTAACGGCCCTGTCGGTGCCGTTACTGAAGGAGCGTGTCACCCGGGGACAGTGGATCGCCGTCATCTGTGGATTTATCGGGGTGCTGATCATTGTTCACCCTGGCGGTGATCTGTTCACGCCGGCGGTGTTGCTGCCGTTCTGCTCGGCGATGTTTTTCTGCTTCTATCAGTTGCTGACCCGCAAGCTCAGCAGCGTCGACAGCCCGACAACCAGCAACTTCTTTGCCGGGTTGTGCAACACCCTGGTGATGAGCGCGCTGGTGCCGTTCTTCTGGCAAGTGCCCAGCGTGACGCATGGCTTGATGATGGTGGCGCTGGGGGCCTGCGGGATGACGGCGCATCTGTTTCTGACCCAGGCGTTTCGCTTCGCCGCGCCCGCGCTGCTGGCGCCGTTCGGCTATTGCCAGATCATCTTCGCCGGTTTGCTGGGTTGGCTGCTGTTCTCCCACACCCCGACCCTGACCACGGTGATCGGGATTGCGGTGATCTGTTGCAGTGGGTTGGCGGCAGCGTGGCAGCAGAGTCGGCGGTAGAAAGATGGCTTGCGGGCCGTATTGACCCTTATGGGAGCAGCCGGTCGACGCTCACGGTGCGATTCGTCAGGCGAAGTTGTAGGAAATTGGTAAGCGTGAGGCTAAACCCGCGCCGCGCAGCTTCCTTCGCTTTGCGACGCGGCTCATAATCGCCAGCTTGTACAGTGATGGCCGTGAGCCCGCGATGACCGTGATTTCAGATCTTTCCGCAGCGCCGGACGAACCTTTGGCCGAGCCTCGCAAAAGTCGCAAGAACAACCCGGAAAAGACCCGCGAGAACATTCTTCAGGAAGCCATTGTCGAGTTCGTCCAGCAGGGCCTTTCCGGAGCCCGTGTCGACGCGATCGCCGAGCGTATCCACACCTCAAAGCGCATGATCTATTACTACTTCGGCAGCAAGGAGCAGTTGTATCTTGAGGTGCTGGAGAAACTCTACGGCGACATTCGCAGCACCGAAAATCGCCTGCACCTGGCCGAACTGGCGCCGGTCGACGCGATTCGGCGATTGGTCGAATTCACCTTCGATCACCATGATCGCAATGTCGATTTCGTGCGCATCGTCAGCATCGAGAACATTCACAACGCCGAGTATGTGAAACGCTCCGATGCGATCAAGGCGATGAACAGCACTATCCTCGATTCACTGGGTGAGGTTCTGCAGCGAGGCGCGCTGGAAGGTGTGTTCCGCTCGGGGCTCGAGCCGCTGGATGTGCATTTGTTGATCAGCTCGTTCTGTTTCTATCGTGTGTCGAACCGGCACACGGTCGGTGAGATCTTCGAGATCGAGTTGCCGGACGAGCGCATCAAGCAGCGTCATCGGCAGATGATTTGCGAGTCTGTGTTGCGCTATCTGCAAGCCTGAAGATTTTTCGTTCAGCGTGGCAGTTGTTCGAGGAGAAAGTCGATAAATGCCCTGAGCCGCAAAGGCATATGACGGCTTTGCGGGTAGAGCAGGGTGAAAGGACGCGAACGGCCGCCGTAGGCTTTGAGAACTTCCACCAGAGACCCGTCGGCCAATTCCTTCTCGACAATAAACCGATAGGTCTGAAACAGGCCTGCCCCGTGTTTTGCCAGGGTTACCCCGCCCAGAACGTCGTCGGAACAACTGAGATTGCCCTCGGCGAGAATCTCGCGCTGCCCCCCGTTTTCATTGAATAACCAAGCGATGCGCCGTCCGCTGCTGGGTAGCTCGAATTGAATGCACTCGTGCTGCTTGAGGTCATCCAGGGTCTGCGGCGTGCCCGCGCGCGCCAAGTAGGCGGGGGCGGCGATCATCACCAGTTCTGCATCTTCCAGTTGGCGGGCGATCAGGCCGGAGTCTGGAATCGCCCGCACGCGGATGACCATGTCATAGCCTTCGCCGACAAAGTCTATGTTGCGGTTGCTGATGTGCGACTCGACTTTGACCTGGGGAAAACGTTCTCGAAAGGCCGGGAGCAACGGCAGGATGCGGTGATGGGCATAGGTGGTGGGGATGCTGATGCGCAAGGTGCCTGAAGGCTCCTGCTGTTGGCCCATCACCTCGCGTTGAGCCTCGACCAGTTGTGCCAATGCCTGACGACACTCCTCGTAATACCGGCGGCCGCTGTCTGTCATTTTCACGCTGCGGGTGGTGCGTGCGAATAAGCGGACCCCCAGCCGTTCCTCCATGCGCGATACCGAGCGGCTCACCGCTGCCGGCGTAACGCCTGCCACCAGCGCCGCAGCGGTAAAGCTGCCGGCCTCGGCGGCCAGGCAAAACAGTTCGATGCTACCTAGCTGAAGATCGTCGAATGTGCGCTGCATGATTGATTACACCGGGGATCAAATTGGGAACCTGACGCAGTGTTTATCAAATAACCGAAAGGATTGCTTACCATTTTTGCGTGCAATCGTCCGGCTCACCAGGGCATCGACAGCTAGCCTGAATGACGATCGACGAGCGCAGATCGACGCCGATTATCGGATTTCTCATGGAAAGATCAGTCTCCGGACTCAATAACCTAACGGATGGGTTAGTATGAAATTGTTCAGCTACAAAGGCCTTTCGGTCGTGATCATGTTGCGCGATGAACATTGTCCGCCCCATGCACATGTGGACGCCGGTGCCTGGAGCGCACGCTTCAAGTTCAGCTACTGGCATAACAGCGTCGAACTGTGGGATGTGGTTCCCGTGTACAACCGGCCGCCTGTAGCTGTTCTGGAAGGCTTGCGTCTCGCACTCGGGCAGCCGGCCCATTTGCGACGTGCCCGTTCGGTCTGGTGGGACAAGTTGCAAACGGTCTGCCTCGACCATCAGGTGTGGGACTGGCAGACCAGCGAAGTCGTGGTGGTGAAACGCATTGCCACCACGACCTACATGATTGACTCGGCCTGCTATGAGCCCGAGACAAACAAGACCCTGCTGGCGCTGTTGGGCGCTGCGCAAGGGGTGGAGATCCAACTATGAAAACAATAGAAGCCGGGACGCTGGTTGATCGACCCGTCACCGAGTCCTTGCTGGATGAGGCCATTCAGCGTGGGCAAATGCGCCGCAAAAACAGTTTGCAAGTCACGTCGGTGACGTTTGCAGAACCGTGCCTGGTGCTCGGTTTCATCGATGGCAGTGGCGTACTGCTGCCCGTGCGCAATTATGTGGAATTCGATGATTTCGAGGTCGATGATTTCGCGGGGTTGACCGTCGGTTTTTCCGGGACTGCCTTGTGTCATGAAGGCAAGGATCTGCAGGTGTCCATCGCCGGGTTGATCTCGGCGAGCAAGCCGTTGATGGACATGGCGGCCTCAGTGGTCGCCTCGCGCAATGGGCGCCAGAGCAGCGCTGCCAAGGCCGAGGCCGCCCGGGCCAACGGTCGCAAGGGCGGGCGTCCGCGAAAGACAGAAGTCACCGAATGAGCGCGCACAAAAAAGCCGTCGCAATGACGGCTGGTTTGTAGTGCACGGTGGCAATCAACGTCGGGTCAACAACACCCCGGATTCCATGTGGTGGGTCCACGGAAACTGGTCGAACATCGCGCAGCGGGTGATGCGATGGGTGTCGTGCAACTGGGCGATGTTGTCCGCCAGGGTCTGCGGGTTGCAGGAAATGTACAGAATATTGTCGAAGCGTCGGGTCAGTTCGCAAGTGTCCGGGTCCATGCCGGCACGTGGCGGGTCGACGAAGACGCTGCCGAACTCGTAGCTCTTGAGGTCGATGCCGTGCAGTCGACGGAACGGACGGACTTCGTTAAGCGCTTCGGTCAGCTCTTCGGCGGAAAGGCGCACGAGCGTGACGTTATCCACAGCATTGTCGCTGAGGTTGCTCAGGGCTGCGTTGACCGAGGTCTTGCTGATCTCGGTGGCCAGCACTTTGCGCACGCGAGTCGCGAGGGGCAGGGTGAAGTTGCCATTGCCGCAATACAGCTCCAGCAAATCGTCAGTGCGCTCGCCCAATGCATCGTAGGCCCAATTGAGCATCTTCTGGTTGACCGTGCCATTGGGCTGCGTGAATGCACCTTCCGGTTGGCGGTAGCTGAATGTGCGGCCACCGGCCTCGAGCTGTTCGACCACGTAGTCGTGACCGATCACTTCGCGTTTGCCCTTGGAACGACCGATTACACTGACGTTCAGGTCGGCCGCCAGCTTCGATGCTGCTGCATGCCAATGCTCATCCAGAGGGCGGTGATAGCACAAGGTGATCATCGCGTCGCCGGCCAGGGTGGTTAGGAACTCCACCTGAAACAGCTTGTGGCTCAGGGCCGAACTGGCTTGCCAGGCGGCCTTGAGCTGGGGCATCAATTGGTTGATGCGCAGGCTGGCAATCGGGAATTCTTCGATCAGGATCGGCGTGCGTTTGTCTTCCTGGGAGAACATTGCGTAATGGCGTTCGCCGGCTTCACGCCACAGGCGGAACTCGGCGCGCAGGCGGAAGTTCTTCAGCGGTGAGTCGAACACCGCAGGCGCGGGCGCATCGAAAGGTGCCAGCAGGCCACGCAGACGCGTGGCTTTTTCTTCGAGCTGGACGGCGTAAGCCTGGGAATCAAAAGTCATGCGTTGAACCAACCCAACTTGATCACGAACAGAATCGACAGGATCACCAGCGCCGGGTTCAGCTCACGACCACGACCGGAAAGCAACTTGATCGCGGTCCAGGAAATAAAGCCGAAAGCGATGCCATTGGCGATGGAGTACGTGAATGGCATGGCCAGGGCGGTCACTACCACTGGCGCGGCTACCGTGATGTCTTCCCAGTCTATTTCGGCCAGGCCGGACGTCATCAGTACGGCGACGAACAGCAGCGCCGGTGCAGTGGCGAAAGCCGGGACGCTGGCGGCCAGCGGCGAGAAGAACAGCGCCAGCAGGAACAGGATCGCAACCACGATAGCGGTCAGGCCGGTGCGGCCCCCGGCACTGACGCCGGCGGCCGATTCGATGTAACTGGTGGTGGTCGACGTGCCCAGCAGCGAGCCGGCCATGGCCGCGGTGCTGTCGGCGATCAGCGCGCGGCCCATTTTTGGCATGTGGCCGTCCTTGCCCATCAGGCCGGCACGCTTGGCAACGCCGATCAGGGTGCCGGAGTTGTCGAACAGGTCGACGAACAGGAAGGCGAAGATCACGCTGACCAAGCCGATGTCCAGTGCGCCCTTGATGTCCAGTTGCAGGAAGGTCGGCGCCAGGGACGGCGGCATCGACGTCACGCCGCCAAACTCGGTAAAACCCATCAGGATCGAAACGATGGTCACGGTCAAAATGCCGATCAACACGGCGCCGCGAACGGCCAGGGCTTCGAGAGCAACGATCAAGGCAAAGCCGAGCGTCGCGAGGATCGGTGCCGGTTGTTTCAGGTCACCCAGGCCCACCATGGTTGCCGGGTTGCTGACGACGATGCCGGCGTTGTGCAGGGCAATCAGCGCCAGGAACAGGCCGATACCGGCGGCGATCGCCGAGCGCAGCGGCAGCGGGATGCTGTTGATGATCCATTCGCGGATGCGGAAGATCGACAGCAGAAAGAACAGCACCGCGGAAATGAACACCGCCCCCAGCGCCACTTGCCAGGTATGACCCATGTGCAGGACCACGGTGTAGGTAAAGAAGGCGTTGAGGCCCATGCCCGGCGCGAGGGCGATCGGGTAGTTGGCGATCAGGCCCATGACCGTGGAGCCGATGGCGGCTGCCAGGCAGGTCGCGACAAAGACGGCGCCCTTGTCCATGCCGGTCTCGCCGAGGATGCTCGGGTTGACGAACAGAATGTAGGCCATGGCCAGGAAGGTTGTGATGCCCGCCAGTATTTCGGTGCGCACATTGGTGTTGTGTGCCTTGAGTTGAAACAGCCTTTCCAGCATGTCTGCTCCCCGTGGCGCGCCCGGCGCCGTGAATGTATCGACCTCAACAGCAAAGCACAGACCGTTCCAGATGCCTGGGATTTTTCTGCGGGTCGGAAAAAGCCGCGCATCATACCAGCAGCGTAGCGTTGTGGCTGCTTAAGGCGGTGATCGTCGTCGATGTTTTGCGTTAAAGCCAAGTGCGCCATACTGCGCGCTGGATTTTGGGGGCGGGAATGACATGAAAAAGAGTTGGATCACCTTGTTCGGCGCTTTCGCGGCCTTCTCGCTGGGAGGGCAGGCCGCTATGGCTGCTTCGGCTGCGCCGTTGAGCCAGGTCAAGGTGCTCAAGGTCGAATCGCCGGCCTGTGGTTTCGAGAGCATCGATCCAGGGCAGGAACGGACTCGCTGCGATCACAGTGGGCCGAACATCAAGGTCTATGTGCTGGAGGTCGGTTACGGGCGCGCAGCCCAGGTCGGGCTCGACGGTTTTACGGTCAATGGTACGCGCACGCCGGTCTGCGCCTTCGATAACGGCAACCTGACCGAATGCACGGTTGGCAGAAGAACTGTCGGCTACCTGTACGTCTTTGATCTGGCCGGCAAGCAGGAAGGCACCTTCACCTTCAGCAACACCTCCATCAACGCGCCGGGCAACACGATGTCGACGCAGCTTTACATCAAGTAACGGCGCGCTTGAACAAGGGTCAGCAAAGCTGGCTACGCTTTAAGGATCATCCTGCGGATTTCGCCCATGACCTATAGAGCTTTGATTCCCCTCGCCGAGGGCATCGACGACCTGCAAGCCGTGACCCTGGTCGACGTCTTGCGCCGCGCAAAGGTAGAAGTGGTAGTCGCCAGTATCGAAGGGCGACGCATGCTCACCTGTGCCCGCGGCACCCGCATCACAGCTGATGCGATGCTGGTCGATGTACTGGCCCAGCCTTTCGACCTGATCGCATTGCCTGGGGGAGCGGTAGGTGCGCAACATCTATCAGCCCATCAACCCTTGCAACAATTGATCAAGGATCAGGTGAAGGCGGGTCGACTGTTCGCCGGTATCGGCGAAGCTCCGGCCTTGGCGTTGCAAGCGAGCGGCGCCTTGCGCCAGCGCCGCATGACCTGCCTGCCGTCAATCAGCCACCAATTGTCAGGCTGCAACTTCGTCGATCAACCGGTGGTGGTCGATGGCAACTGCGTAACGGCCCAGGGCTCGGGGAGCGCTCTGGAGTTTGCCCTGACACTGGTGGAACAACTTTGCGGCAAAGCCATAAGAGCGGCGGTGGCGGGGGAATTGGTGGTGTAGACAGGCGTGAACAGCGAGCCGTTCGATGACCGGCTGCTCCCGCTGCTCTGCTTGCCAGAGATCACAGGGTCCGTGCTGACCGTGCATGACCATGCAGTACCCGCGAAAGGTGCGGGCGTGCGAAGCCCAGGTGGCGGGCTGGTTATCCTCTGATCAATCTCCTTGAACGCTCAAACACCCCCGAAGTCGTACCCCTTATGACGGCGGTTTGCGAAAACGCCGCGAACGTACGACCAACCGTGAGGTGTATATGAACGCGACCCTTCCTGACGCGACGCCGCCGTCGTTTGTCCGTCATCCGTTGGCGCTGATACTCAACGGCAAGGAGGTCCGGCTTGAAGTCCTGCCCTGGATCACACTGCTGGATATGCTGCGCGAGCAACTGGACTTGATCGGCACGAAAAAGGGCTGCGATCACGGCCAATGCGGCGCCTGCACGGTGCTGCGCGATGGCAAGCGCGTAAATGCCTGCCTGACGTTGGCAGTGATGTGCGAGGGGGCCGAAGTCACCACCATTGAAGGCCTGGCCAGCGGTGACGAGTTGCACCCCATGCAGCAAGCCTTTATCAAGCACGACGCCTTTCAATGCGGTTATTGCACGCCAGGGCAAATCTGCTCGGCGGTGGGCCTGGCCACTGAAGGACGGGCGCAATCCAGTGCGCAGATTGCCGAAATGATGAGTGGGAACCTCTGCCGGTGTGGCGCCTATAGCAACATCCGTGCAGCGATTGAGGAAGCGCTGCCAGCCTGCCGTCAACGCGCCGGGCAGGGAGGTGGCCAATGAACCCTTTCCATTACAGCAAGCCCGCCTCAGTGCAAGAGGCCGTTCAACTCGCCGGTCCGGCGTCGCGCTTCATCGCAGGCGGTACGAACCTGCTGGACTTGATGAAGGAAAACGTCGCGCGCCCGGCGCAACTGATCGACATCACCGGGCTTGCACTCAACGAAGTCAGTGAAACAGCCACGGGCGGGGTGATGATCGGCGCGTTGGTCAGCAACGCCGACCTGGCGTGGCACCCCTTGATAGAACAACGTTACCCAATGCTGTCGCAGGCAATACTTGCGGGCGCCTCCCCGCAATTGCGCAACATGGCCAGCACGGGCGGCAATTTGTTGCAGCGTACGCGCTGCTATTACTTCTATGACGCCAGTGTGCCGTGTAACAAGCGCGAGCCGGGTAGTGGCTGTCCGGCGCGGGCAGGACTCAACCGTATTCACGCGATTCTGGGCGCCAGTTCGCAGTGTGTGGCTACGCATCCTTCGGACATGTGTGTTGCACTCGCCGCCTTGTGCGCGACGGTCCACGTCCAGGGGCGCAGCGGTGTACGCAGCATTGAGTTCGCCGATTTCCACCGCCTGCCAGGCGATACCCCTGAGCGGGATAACCAACTGGCGGATGACGAGCTGGTGACGGCAATCGAGCTGCCAGCGGCAGGTTTTGCCGAGCACAGCCATTACCTGAAAATCCGGGATCGTGCGTCCTATGCCTTTGCCCTGGTATCAGTCGCGGCGGCACTTGATTTATCTGGGCCGGTCATTCGTGAGGCACGCCTGGCGGTCGGCGGTGTGGCGCATAAACCCTGGCGCGATGAAGCGGTAGAGACCGCCCTGGTGGGCAAGGCAGCCACGCAGGAAACCTTCAGCGTTGCGGCCAATGCCTTGCTGCAGAACGCCGAACCTCTGGATCACAACGCTTTTAAAGTGGCACTGGCGCGCCGAGCCATCATTCGCGCCCTGAGCACTGCCGCGAAGGGAGGGCACGCCTGATGAAGACTTCTACCCAACCTGTGGGGCAACCGGTGGATCGCGTCGAAGGACGCCTCAAGGTCACCGGCCAGGCACGTTATGCCGGGGAGTTTCCCGAAGAGGGGTTGCTACACGGCAGTGTCGTTTCCAGCAATATCGCCTGCGGCCGCGTGATCCGCATCGATGCGTCGAAAGCCTTGGCGTTGCCCGGCGTGGTCGCGGTGATCGACCACACCAATCGGCCAGGCGTCGCCGGCTACGACGAGCCTTACGAAGACGCGGATTCGGCCGAAGGATCTCCGTTTCGCCCGCTGTACAACGACAAAGTGTTGTACAGCGGACAGCCCCTGGCGTTGGTAGTCGCGGATAACCTGGAACTGGCTCGGCATGCCGGCTCATTGATCACCGTTGAATACGAAGCCGAACCACACCAGACCGATCTGTTGAGCCTGCGAGGCCAAGCCTATCCGGCGCCAGCCGAACTGCCAAAACCTCGTGGGAATTTTCAGGCTGAGTTTGCCGGTGCCGCCTTGAGTCTGGACCTTAACTACAGCACGCCGATCGAACACCACAATCCGATGGAACCGCATGCCAGTACGGTGCTTTACCAGGCCGATGGCAGCCTGCACATTCACGACAAGACGCAAGGCACGCAGAACTGTCAGTCGTATGTGCAGAAGGTATTTGGCCTGGAGAAGGATCAGGTCAGAGTATTCGCAGCTTATGTCGGCGGGGCGTTCGGGTCCGGCCTGCGTCCGCAATACCAGCTTCCGTTGGCGGTGATGGCGGCGTTACATCTCAAGCGTTCCGTCCGCGTGACCCTCACTCGCCAGCAGATGTTCACCTTCGGCTATCGCCCGCGCACCCTGCAACGCCTGCAATTGGGCGTAGCTGCGAACGGGCGTTTGCTCGCCCTGGCGCACACCGCCATTGGCCAGACTTCGCGGTTCGAAGACTTCACTGAACATGTGGTTGAGTGGAGCGGCATGCTTTATCACTGCGACCATGTGCAGCTGGACTACAAGCTGCTGCCACTCGACGTTTATACGCCACTGGACATGCGCGCTCCCGGTGCGGCGCTGGGGCTCATCGGCCTGGAGTGTGCGATGGATGAAATGGCCTGCGCATTGGCGATTGATCCCGTGCAATTGCGCTTGCTCAATTACGCCGAGCGCAACCAGAACGAGGACAAACCTTACTCCAGCAAGGCGTTGCGTCAATGTTATGCCCAGGGTGCCCAGCGTTTTGGCTGGGACCAGCGCAATCCTGAGCCACGCAGCATGCGTCAGGGCCAGCAGTTGGTAGGTTGGGGCATGGCCGGTGGCGTCTGGGAGGCGATGCAGCAGAAGGCCAGTGCGAAGGCATCGCTCGATCAACAGGGCAAGCTGACGGTCAGCAGCGCGACCACTGACATCGGCACCGGAACCTACACGGTGATGACGCAAATCGCGGCGCAAGCGTCAGGCGTCTCTTTGAAAAATGTCACCTTTGTCCTCGGCGACTCTTCATTGCCGAAGGCACCCTTGCAGGGTGGCTCGTTCACCGTATCGTCGGTCGGCACGGCCGTGCAGCAGGCCTGTGAGGCGTTGAAGGAAAAACTGCTGGCCGTGGCGCGTCAGACGTCGGCGCAATTCACCAGCGTAACAGCTGAGCAGGCTGTTTTCGAAGCGGGCCACTTGTCGTTTGGTGAAGCACAAATCGATCTTGCCGAGCTGGTCCGAAGCAGCGGTGAAGCGCTGATTGAGGTCCAGGTAGATGCCGAACCTGATCAACAACGTGAAGCCTACGCCACTGCAACCCATTCCGCCGTGTTTGTGGAAGTGCTGGTGGACGAGGATTTGGGTTCGGTGAAGGTCAATCGCGTGGTCAGCGCCATCGCCGCAGGTCGGGTGGTCAATCCGAAAATGGCGCGTAGCCAGATCCTGGGCGGGGTAGTGTGGGGTATCGGCATGGCGTTGCACGAGGAAACACAAACCGACCATGCATTGGGGCGGCACATGAACCACAGCCTGGCCGAGTATCACATCCCGGTGAACGCCGATATCGGCGACATTGACGTGCTGTTCGTCGAAGAACACGACAAAATTGTCAATGCGCTGGGTTCAAAGGGCGTTGGCGAGATCGGCATTGTCGGGGTGGCGGCGGCGGTCGCCAACGCCATCTACCACGCCACCGGCAGGCGGGTGCGGGACTTCCCCATCACCCTCGACAAGCTGCTCTAGACCTTGGCTTCTTCAGCCGGCACATGCATGCGGTCACGATTGGCCAGGGTCGGGAACAGCTTGATCCAGACCCCGGTCACTACCAATGTACCAAGTCCGCCCATGACCACCGCCGGCACGGTGCCGAACCAATGGGCCGTGACGCCGGATTCGAACTCGCCCAACTGGTTGGAGGCGCCGATGAACAGGCCATTCACGGCGCTGACCCGGCCGCGCATCTCGTCCGGTGTTTCCAGTTGCACGAAGGAGGCCCGGATCACCATGCTGATCATGTCAGCCGCGCCCAGTACGACCAGGACCGCCAGGGAAAACCAGAACGAAGTCGAGAGGCCGAAGGCGATGGTCGCGACCCCGAACACGCCGACAGCGGTAAACATCACCCGACCGACATGGCGATCCACGGAGAACCGCGCCAGCCACAGCGACATCAACAATGCCCCCACCGCAGGAGCCGAGCGCAGCAGACCTAGCCCCCACGCCCCTGTCAGCAGGATGTCCTTGGCGAACACGGGCAGCAGCGCGGTTGCTCCGCCCAGCAGCACGGCAAAGAGGTCCAGGGAAATCGCGCCGAGAATGTCCGGACGGCTGCGGATGAAGCGAATGCCGGCCAGCAGAGAGTCCAGGGTCGCCTTGCCCTTGTTCAGCGGTGTCTGCCGAGCCGGCAGGTTAAGCATCAACGCGCAGGCGATGACGTACAGAACAACGGTCGGCCCATACACCCAGACGCTGCCAAAGGCGTAGAGCAAGCCGCCGAGAGCCGGGGCGACGATGGTCGCCGATTGTTGCGCCGACTGCGCCGCGGCGACGGCTCGGGGGAACAACGCGGGGGGCACGATGCTCGGCAGTAGCGCCTGGGTCGTCGGCATCTCGAACGAGCGGGCCGCACCGAGCAGGAACGCGAGGATGAAGATCATTTCCCGGGTGACGTGGCCCGTGGCCCCACCAATGGCCAAGGTCAATGCGATCAGCGCTTGCAGCGACTGGCAGATCGCCGCGACCTTGCGTCGGTCATATCGGTCCGCGACATGCCCGGTGTGCAGCATGAACAGAACCCGGGGAGCGAACTCCACCAGGCCGACCAAGCCCAGGTCCAGCACGTTGCCGGTCAGCTGATAAAGGTTCCAGCCGATGGCCACGGTGAGCATCTGGAAGCCGCTGGCGGTAAAAACCCGGGCCAGCCAGAACGCAATGAAAGGACGATGATGACGTAACAGCAAAGGCGCTTGGCTGGGCATCAGAGGCAGATCTTGAGCAAAGGGAACGGCGAGATTATCACCTACCTGTAACCAAAAGTTGCCGCTGTGAAAAATTTGTTAGCAAGACATCTATCTCTTCAAATCCTATGAGGCAACCTGTCACGCGGCAAAAGACCACACCGTCCATCGCCGAAAATCGGACTACTCTTTGATACAAGCTTGATCCAGATCAATGCCTTTTCCGGAATGGGTCCGGCGGCCGGATGGCCAGAATCCCCACGTTGTGATGCAGCTAAAAAAAGAACGAATTGAAATTCGCCACACTCCATATCCGTGGGGGCAGTGGATGTAGGCCGCAAGCCTTCAGCCCGTATTACCTGACAGAGGAAGACTTATGTTCGGTTTGGAGGCGCTTGAACTCGCCCGGATTCAGTTTGCGTTCACCATCTCGTTTCACATCCTGTTCCCGGCCATCACCATCGGCCTGGCGAGTTACCTGGCGGTGCTCGAAGGCCTGTGGCTGAAGACCAACAACGATACCTACCGGGACCTTTACCACTTCTGGTCGAAAATATTTGCCGTCAATTTTGGCATGGGCGTGGTGTCCGGGTTGGTGATGGCCTATCAGTTCGGTACCAACTGGAGCCGGTTTTCGGACTTCGCCGGATCGGTGACTGGCCCATTGCTGACCTACGAGGTGCTCATGGCCTTCTTCCTCGAAGCCGGTTTCCTGGGGGTGATGCTGTTCGGGTGGAACAAGGTGGGACGCAATCTGCACTTTTTCTCCACGGTCATGGTTGCTATCGGTACGCTGATCTCGACCTTCTGGATTCTTGCGTCCAACAGCTGGATGCAAACGCCCCAGGGCTTTGAAATCGTCAACGGCCAAGTGATCCCGACTGATTGGTTCGCGGTTATCTTCAACCCGTCTTTCCCCTACCGCCTGATGCACATGGCCACGGCGGCATTCGTTGCCACGGCGTTCTTCGTCGGCTCCTCGGCGGCCTGGCACTTGCTGCGCGGCAAGGACAACCCGGCGATTCGCAAGATGCTGTCGATGGCGATGTGGATGGCGTTGATCGTCGCCCCCATCCAGGCTGTCATCGGCGACTTCCACGGGCTCAACACGCTTGAACACCAGCCAGCGAAAATCGCCGCAATCGAGGGCCATTGGGAGAACAAGGGCGACGAAGCGACCCCTCTGATCCTGTTCGGCTGGCCGGACATGAAAGAGGAAAAAACCAAATTCGCCGTCGAAATTCCATACCTGGGCAGCCTGATACTCACGCACTCCCTGGACAAGCAGGTGCCGGCCCTCAAAGAGTTTCCGCCTGAAGACCGGCCGAATTCGACGATCGTGTTCTGGTCGTTCCGGGTCATGGTCGGCCTGGGGCTTCTGATGATCTTCACGGGGCTCTGGAGCCTTTGGCTGCGCAAAAGCGACAAGTTGTACACGTCCCGACCATTCCTTTATCTGGCGCTATGGATGGGGCCGTCCGGCCTGATTGCGATTCTTGCGGGCTGGTTCACCACTGAAATCGGGCGACAGCCGTGGGTGGTCTACGGCCTGATGCGCACGGCGGATGCGTCGTCCAATCACAGCGTCATACAGATGAGCATCACCCTGGTGTTGTTCGTGGTGGTGTATTTCGCGCTGTTCGGTGCCGGTTTGAGCTACATGATGCGGTTGGTACGCAAGGGGCCGACCACGGATGAAGGCAAGGAAACCAAAGACGGTGGTCCAGGCAAAAAACGCACGCCGGCTCGTCCGCTGTCCGCCGCTGACGATGACGGCCTTGATGGTGATGACCCTCGCAGCCTGAACAAGGAGATTTGAATCATGGGTATTGATCTTCCGCTGATCTGGGCCGTGATCATCATCTTCGGCATCATGATGTACGTGGTCATGGACGGCTTTGACCTGGGCATCGGGATTCTTTTCCCGTTCATCCCAGGCAAGACCGACCGCGACGTGATGATGAACACTGTTGCGCCGGTCTGGGACGGTAATGAAACCTGGCTGGTCCTGGGCGGCGCAGCGTTGTTCGGAGCGTTTCCACTGGCTTATTCGGTGGTGCTCTCAGCGTTGTACCTGCCGCTGATCTTCATGCTGATCGGGCTCATCTTTCGGGGGGTGGCGTTTGAGTTCCGATTCAAGGCCAAGGATGAGAAACGTCATCTTTGGGACAAGGCCTTCATTGGCGGTTCGGTAGCGGCGACGTTTTTCCAGGGTGTTGCCCTGGGTGCATTCATCGACGGGTTACCGGTGGTCAACCGTCAGTTTGCCGGTGGCTCACTGGACTGGCTGACGCCGTTCACGATGTTCTGTGGGGCAGCACTGGTGGTGGCTTATGCGTTGCTCGGTTGCACCTGGTTGATCATGAAGACCGAAGGCAAGTTACAGGAGCAAATGCATGATCTGGCGCGGCCGTTGGCCTTCGTGCTGTTGGCGGTGATTGGCATCGTCAGCGTCTGGACGCCGCTGGCCCATACCGAAATCGCTGCGCGCTGGTTCACATTGCCGAACCTGTTCTGGTTCCTGCCCGTGCCGATTCTGGTGCTGGTGACGATGTACGGGCTGATCCGAGCCGTGGCTCGCAACGCACATTACACGCCGTTCCTGTTGACCCTGGTGCTGATCTTCCTGGGTTACAGCGGGCTGGGCATCAGTCTCTGGCCGAACATCGTACCGCCGTCGATCTCGATCTGGGACGCGGCTGCGCCACCACAAAGCCAGGGCTTCATGCTGGTTGGCACGTTATTCATCATTCCGTTCATCCTGGGTTACACCTTCTGGAGCTATTACGTGTTCCGCGGCAAGGTCACCCATGAAGATGGGTATCACTAGCCAGCTGTTCGAGATGGCGTCATGCAGACGCCATCCACCTCCAAGACAGGGGAGCGCAACGCCATGACCGGTAAACACACCTTGCAGGAAATCGAGGCCGCCGAGAAAAAGCCGCTGTGGAAGCGCCTGGGTTGGTTGGCGATGATCTGGGCTGGCAGCGTGCTGGCGCTGTTCGTCGTCGCGAGCCTGATGCGCCTGTTCATGAATGCTGCGGGCCTTTCAACCCATTGAATTCATCCCATCCCGATGCCTTATGGCACGGATTTTCAACCCTCCAACATTGGAGGGTTTTTTTTGCGCGGGATTATTTTCGGGCCTTGAGGATCACAAACTTGGGGGTGGCCGCCACTTGCTCGACACCGCGGAACAGGCGCGCCAACTTGCTGTGATACCCCAGATGGCGATTGCCGACGATGTACAAGGCTCCGCCCACCACCAGCGCTTCGCGCGCCTGCTGGAACATACGCCAGGCGAGGAAGTCGCCCACCACTTGCTGCTGGTGGAAAGGTGGGTTGCACAACACCACGTCCAGCGATTGCGGCTCCTGGCCCGCGAGGCCATCGCCGGCACGCATGACCGCTTCTCGATCACCCAGCGCAGCGCGCCAGTTCTCGACGGCTGATTGCACGGCCATGAACGATTCATCCACCAGCGTGTAGTGCGCTTGCGGGTTCTGTAACGCGCTGGCAATGGCCAGTACGCCATTACCGCAACCGAGATCAGCCACCCGTGCACTGCCGAGATCGTTGGGCAAGTGCGGCAAAAATGCCCGGGTGCCGATGTCCAGGCCTTCCCGGCAAAACACGTTGGCATGGTTGAGCAGTTCGATCGCTGGCGTGTCGAGTCGATAGCGTGTCGGATAGGGCGAGTCTGACGTGGGTTTGGCTTCGGCCGTGGCGATCAACAGTCGCGCTTTTTTCACCGCCAGCGAGGCTTGCACCGGGCCGATGTAGCGTTCGAGCAGATCCCCGGCGGCACGTGGCAAATGCTTGATCATGGCGGCGGCAATGACCTGGGCCCCGGGCGCCAGTTGTGCTTGCAGGCGGATCAATTGTTCTTCCAGCAGAGCCAGCGTCTTGGGAACTCGGATCAATACCCGGTCGAACGGCCCGGTGAAGCTTTCACTGGCAGGAACCTTCGGCACGGCATCGAACGCCAGGTCGTTACGGGCCAGGTTTTTTTCCAGCCCCTGAAATGCCAGAAACGAGTCGCCGCTGCTGGTGACCTGAACGTTGCCCACAAGGCTTGCGGCCAATGCACCAAAGCTATCGTTGAGCACCAGAACGCGAGTGTCCAGCGAGGGTTGTTGCTCCGCCAGGAAATTGAGCAGGTATTCGTCTGCCGCATCAAATGCTTGCAGCGGTTCATTCTGCTGCTCCGGCTGGCGGATCAGGTCAAGTCGGGCGAAAGGCGTTTCGAGCAAGGGCATGGGGCGGGGCTCTGGGTGATCAACGGGTATCCCGCGGCCCAGGGGCGTCGGAGCGGGCGAAACCGTCCGAGTGTACAGCGCCGTGAAAAGTCACACGTTCAACACTCTGGAGGCGTCGCAAATGGTACGTTTTTTTCTTCTGGATTACTTGCAGGTTTTCATCAGCTTGGGATCGACGGACTGTTGAGGTAACCCGCCTTGATGGCCGCTATGATCGCGGAGATCTTATTGTTGACACCGAGTTTCTCGATGGCGCTCTGAATATGGAAATGGATCGTGCGCGGGCTCAAATTGAGGATTCTGGCGCTCTCATCTGCGGTCTTGCCCGCTGCCGCCAATTTCAGCACATCGACTTCCCGAACGGACAGGTGGGGTGCTGGTGGTTTCATGGGCAACGATTGCAACGCCAATTGGTGCAGGTGGCGCCCCATGAATACTGAAAATCCAAGGTTTTCGTAGAGTTCCAGAGGGGTGATCGGGCAATCGCTCCTCGACAGACTGAAGATACTGCACAGGCCGCTTTCTTCGTCATGCAACGCTTGGGACCAACCGTGCTGGATGCCGTGCGCTTCAAGCGCTTCCCAAAGTGTTGGCGTGTTGGCAAACAGTTGCTCTGTCCACAACACGGGCAACATTGAGTGGTTGCAATGTGCTATTACCGGATCAATCGAGCTGAAGGTTTCGTTCGCATACTCGGTGCTCCATCCTGGCGGGAAATTATGCCGTCCAATAGTACTGGACTGATTGTGTTTGGTTTTCCAAGTCGCTGAAAAGGCGAAAAATTTAAATCCGATATTCTGAGCAAAGCCGAGTGCGCTGCGGTATGCGGAATCTATATCCGTCGTGCACGACAGTTGAGTGAGTTGGTACTCCTTCCATCGTTCCATCACGATTCTCCAGATATCTCTCTTATAGGGTGCACTTTGGATCCGAGATCCTGCACGTTGTCGGATTGTAGGATGCTTCTTACAATTGGGTGAGATTTTTTCGTTTACCGAAACCCTTTAAATTAATTATCCAGTTCTATTGCATTCTATGGTGGTTTTAATATTAAGGGGTTCCTCCATTAACCGAGTAACCACTCTAACGGTTATTCAAAGAGCAGTGATATTTCAGGCGCGACCCTTAAAGTCATTACAAAACGAAGGTGTTTAATTCATCTGCTTTGCGGGACACTGGTACTACCTGTCCAATGGAGCGCCCCATGACTGCCAGCGCCGAAAAATTCACCCAGCAGACCCTGCTCGATGTCTGCCCGTTGACCCCGAACCTGTTCACGCTGCGCACAACGAGGGATCCGGGATTCCGTTTTCGTGCGGGGCAATTCGCGCGTTTGGGGGTCAGCAAGCCCGATGGCAGCACGGTATGGCGGGCTTACTCCATGGTTTCCTCGCCTTTTGACGAGTTCCTCGAGTTCTTTTCCATCGTGGTTCCGGGGGGGGAATTTACCAGTGAGCTTAGCCGCCTTGGCGTGGGGGATACCTTGTTGGTCGAGCGCCAGGCCTTTGGTTACCTCACGCTCGATCGTTTCGTAGACGGCCGTTACCTCTGGTTGTTGGCCACGGGCACTGGAGTGGCGCCGTTCCTGTCGATCCTGCAGGATTTCGAGGTGTGGGAGCGGTTCGAGCGAATCCTGCTGGTCTACAGCGTGCGTGAAGGGGCAGAGTTGGCTTATCAGGACTTGATTGCAGGCTTGGCGCAGCGAGACTACCTGGCCGAGTACGCGCACAAATTGCAGTTCATTCCCACCGTTACACGTGAGTCGCACGCCGGTGCCTTGAACGGACGGATCACCACCTTGCTGGATAACGGCGAGTTGGAGCGAGTGGCGGGCGTGCCCATGACGGCCGAGCATTCCCGGGTAATGCTTTGCGGCAATCCGCAGATGATCGACGACACGCGCAAGCTGCTTAAACAGCGCGACATGAACCTGAGCCTCAGCCGCCGTCCCGGCCAAGTGGCAGTGGAAACCTACTGGTAAAAAAAACGGCGCCTGGAGGGCGCCGTCACTATTTGCATCCTGTCACTCAGGCCTTTGGTTCTGGGCTTTGAGAAGGTCGCGAATCTCCCCCAGCAACTCCTCTTCCTTGGTCGGAACAGGAGGCAGGCTAGGCGCGACAGCTTCTTCGCGCTTCAAACGGTTGATGGCTTTGACGCCCATGAAGATGGCGAAGGCGACAATGATGAAGTCGATCACCGTCTGGATGAATTTGCCGTACGCCAGCATGACCGCAGGGGTGGCGCCGTCGGCGGCCTTGAGCGTTATGGCAAGGTCGCTGAAGTCCACACCGCCGATCAGCAGCCCCAGGGGTGGCATGATCACGTCGCCGACGAACGACGAAACGATCTTGCCGAACGCGGCACCGATGATGATACCGACAGCCATGTCGACCACGTTTCCCTTGACCGCGAAGGCCTTGAACTCACTTATTACGCCCATAGGTATTTCCTTGTTACAGATGAGGTTGGTAATGCAGTGTAAGTCAGGCAAAGGCATCTCGCTCGAAACAACTGCTTGCAGGTCTTGCCTGCAGTCGACCGGGCAGGCAGAAAAAAGTTTACAGAAAGGGCAGCCTCGGGCCTGCTTGTCACTCGGTCCTTTTCTCGACATTGTACTGGTTCATCGTTGATACACGGGCGAACATTGGGTTGTATAAGTCTGACGCAACGAACTCGTGAAGTTTGAAAACCTGTCTTCACACTATTTTACATTTATGGTGGGGGAGGACAGGCGTGTGTGTTGGGATTACTTGAAATAATCAAGGCGATATTGAAGTGCCATCAAATAAGCCTTATGTATTGAAAGGTTATTATGGTTTTTATGTTGTACATCTATTGTTCGTGTTCCGGAAGTTTTGTACAGTTTTTCTTTAGGTAGTTAATCAGCGGTGATCTGTATACCGGGCTGTTGTACAAATTTTTGCTGTTGCTCTGTGACATGCACAAATAAAGAGTCGTGGCGTTACTGTGAAGTTTCATTTATGGAGTGCACGCGCCGATTCAGCCCAGCTGCGCTATCATCGCAATTTTCCCCGGAGTTCAGATGGCCAAGGCCAAACGCATGTATGGCTGCACCGAGTGTGGCGCAACGTTCCCAAAGTGGGCCGGCCAATGCGCAGAATGCGGTGCCTGGAATACCCTGACGGAAACCATGGTCGAGAGTGGTGGTGCCGCTGCTCCCAGTGGTCGCACAGGCTGGACAGGCCAGCAGGCGCAGATCAAGACGCTGGCGGAGGTCAGTGTCGAGGAAATTCCGCGTTTCTCCACGGCTTCCAGTGAACTCGATCGGGTGCTGGGTGGCGGTCTGGTAGATGGCTCCGTGGTGCTCATCGGCGGCGACCCCGGCATCGGCAAATCGACCATTTTGTTGCAGACCCTGTGCAACATCGCCAAAGGGATGTCGGCACTGTACGTCACGGGAGAGGAGTCCCAGCAACAGGTGGCCATGCGTGCCCGGCGCCTGGGTTTGCCGCAGGATCAACTGAGGGTCATGACCGAAACCTGCATCGAAACCATCATTGCCACCGCCCGGGTGGAAAAGCCCAAGGTGATGGTGATCGATTCGATCCAGACGATCTTCACCGAACAGTTGCAATCGGCTCCAGGCGGCGTGTCCCAGGTCCGCGAGAGTGCGGCGTTGCTGGTACGTTATGCCAAACAGAGCGGTACGGCGATTTTCCTGGTGGGCCACGTGACCAAGGAGGGCGCGCTGGCGGGCCCGCGAGTGCTGGAGCACATGGTCGACACCGTGCTGTATTTCGAGGGCGAGTCCGATGGACGCTTGCGTTTGCTGCGTGCGGTGAAAAACCGCTTCGGTGCAGTCAATGAACTGGGCGTGTTCGGCATGACCGACAAGGGTTTGAAGGAGGTCTCCAACCCGTCGGCGATCTTTCTGACCCGAGCCCAGGAAGAAGTGCCGGGCAGTGTGGTCATGGCAACGTGGGAAGGCACTCGGCCAATGCTGGTGGAAGTCCAGGCTCTGGTGGATGACAGCCACCTGGCCAATCCGCGAAGGGTCACGCTGGGTCTGGATCAGAACCGGCTGGCGATGTTGCTGGCGGTGCTGCACCGCCATGGGGGCATTCCGACCCACGATCAGGACGTGTTCCTCAACGTGGTCGGCGGGGTGAAAGTCCTGGAAACCGCGTCCGACCTGGCCTTGATGGCTGCCGTCATGTCCAGCCTGCGCAACCGGCCACTGCCCCATGATTTGCTGGTGTTTGGCGAAGTGGGGTTGTCCGGCGAAGTGCGGCCCGTGCCGAGCGGCCAGGAACGTTTGAAAGAAGCCGCCAAACATGGCTTCAAGCGCGCCATCGTACCCAAGGGCAACGCGCCGAAAGAGGCGCCTGCCGGGTTGAAGATCATCGCCGTGACGCGCCTGGAACAGGCGCTCGACGCGTTGTTCGAGTAAGCCTCTGGGCGCTCAGACTTCGATCAGGGCGCCCAACTCCCGCTCGAGTTCCTGTGGATCGCCCAGATTGAGTTCGATCAGGCGCCGCAGGCGTTCGATGGATTCCAGGCTGATATGCCGGCAAACGAAACCCAGTTGTCCGCGTTCTTCATGGGTCAGTTGCACATCCATCGTGATCTCGACGTCATCGCTCAAATGAATGTCGACGCAAAACGCCTCATCGCGATTGCCCAGCCATGGATCGGGGCGCTCGATGAGCAAGCCCTTGAGTGACAGGTCCACCAGCTTCACCGGCCAGATGAACGCGCCCTGGATCAGCTCGGTTCGGGCATCGAACGCAATTCGTTTGAAGCGGCGGCGATCGGCGGGGTGCTCGCTCATGGCGCAATCCTCCAGTGGGTTCGCTGACTATAGACCCCGATTGTCCAGGCCTGCCAGCCGGCGTCGGTGGCTAGACGAATGTCGGGTATGGTCTTTGCCGTCAGGAGAGCTAAACTCGGGGTGGCTGTCTTTCTTGTCCACCCTGGCTGGAATAATAAAATGAAAAATAACAATAGCCTGCTACGCCACATACCCTGGCTGCTGCTGGCAATCGTGGGAGCGTGCGCCCTTGGCGTAGTGGCATTGCGTCGAGGCGAGGCGATCAACGCCTTGTGGATTGTGGTCGCTGCGGTGGCCATCTATCTCGTCGCCTACCGCTATTACAGTCTGTTCATCGCCAACAACGTGATGCAACTCGATCCACGTCGGGCCACCCCTGCCGTGCTCAATAACGACGGTCTGGACTATGTGCCGACCAACAAGCACATTCTGTTCGGTCATCACTTCGCCGCCATCGCGGGCGCGGGGCCACTGGTCGGCCCGGTCCTGGCTGCGCAGATGGGCTATCTGCCCGGTACGTTGTGGCTGATCGCCGGCGTGGTGCTGGCCGGTGCGGTGCAGGACTTCATGGTCCTGTTCCTCTCCACCCGCCGCAACGGTCGCTCCCTGGGCGACATGGTCCGTGAGGAAATGGGTCGTATCCCCGGCACTATCGCCCTGTTTGGCTGCTTCCTGATCATGATCATCATCCTCGCGGTGCTGGCGCTGATCGTGGTCAAGGCCCTGGCCGAGAGTCCGTGGGGCATTTTCACGGTGATCGCGACCATCCCGATCGCGATGTTCATGGGCGTCTACATGCGCTACATCCGTCCGGGTCGCATCGGCGAAATCTCGGTGATCGGCGTGTTGTTGCTGCTGGGTTCCATTTGGCTGGGCGGGCAGATCGCTGCCGATCCGGTCTGGGCCAAGGCCTTCACCTTCACCGGGATCCAGATCACGTGGATGCTGATCGGTTACGGTTTTGTTGCCGCCGTATTGCCGGTGTGGCTGATCCTGGCGCCGCGTGACTACCTCTCCACCTTCCTGAAAATCGGCACCATCATCGCCTTGGCGATCGGTATCCTGGTGACCATGCCCGAGCTGAAAATGCCGGCATTGACCCAGTTCGTCGACGGCACTGGCCCGGTCTGGAAGGGCGGTCTGTTCCCGTTCCTGTTCATCACCATCGCCTGCGGCGCGGTATCGGGCTTCCATGCGCTGATCTCGTCGGGCACCACGCCGAAACTGCTGGATAACGAAACCAACGCCCGTTACATCGGGTACGGTGGCATGCTCATGGAGTCCTTCGTGGCCATCATGGCCATGGTTGCCGCGTCGGTGATCGAGCCGGGCGTGTACTTCGCCATGAACAGCCCCGCAGCCGTCGTTGGCGGTGACGTGGTGGCTGTGGCGCAAACCGTCAGCAGCTGGGGTTTTGCCATTACCCCCGAGGCGCTGCAAGCGGTGGCCAAGGACATCGGTGAAACCACCATCCTGGCCCGTGCTGGCGGTGCGCCGACCCTGGCGGTCGGCATCGCGCAGATCCTGCACAGTGTCCTGCCGGGTGAAAACACCATGGCGTTCTGGTATCACTTCGCGATCCTGTTCGAAGCCTTGTTCATCCTGACGGCCGTGGATGCCGGTACTCGTGCCGGGCGTTTCATGCTGCAGGACCTGCTGGGCTCCTTCGTGCCTGCGCTCAAACGCACCGAATCCTGGACCGCCAACCTGATCGCCACCGCCGGTTGTGTGGCCATGTGGGGCTGGCTGCTGTATCAGGGCGTGATCGACCCGCTGGGTGGCATCAATACCCTGTGGCCGCTGTTCGGTATTTCCAACCAGATGCTGGCCGGTATCGCACTGATGCTCGGCACGGTCGTGCTGATCAAAATGAAGCGTCAGCGCTACGTCTGGGTCACCATGCTGCCTGCGGTCTGGTTGCTAATCTGCACTTCCACTGCCGGCTTCATCAAGCTGTTCGACGCCAACCCGGCGATCGGCTTCCTGTCCCTGGCGAAGAAGTACAGCGATGCGCTGGCTAATGGTCAGGTCCTGGCCCCAGCCAAGAGCGTCGAGCAGATGCAGCACGTGATCTTCAATGCCTACACCAACGCAACGCTGACGGCGCTGTTCCTGTTTGTGGTGTTCAGTATCCTGTTCTATGCGCTCAAGGTTGGCATTGCCGCCTGGGGCAAAAAAGAGCGTACGGATAAAGAAGCGCCGTTCCAGGCATTGCCGGACGCTTGATCGAGGAGTGCAGCATGTTCAATGACCTGAGTCGCCTCGGTAAATACCTCGGTCAGGCTGCACGCCTGATGGTCGGCATGCCCGACTACGATACCTACGTCGAGCACATGCAGACCAAACACCCGGACAAACCGGTGATGAGCTACGAGGTGTTCTTCCGGGAGCGCCAGGAAGCCCGTTACGGTGGCAAGGGTGGGCCGAAGTGTTGTTGAGCTAACGGCCTGGTTAGCGCGATACCCCTGTGGGAGCGGCGTTGCGACGATTCGACTTGCTCGCGAAAGCGGTGTGTCATTCAACATTGATGTTGACTGACACGGCCTAATCGCGAGCAAGTCGAATCGTCGCACCGCCGCTCCCACATTTGTTTTGTGTTTTTCTTCAGATTTCATATGACAGGAGATTCAGTGTGTCCTCCCCCATGCCCGTCACGATCCTCAGTGGCTTTCTCGGCGCCGGCAAGACCACGTTGCTGCGCCACTTGCTCAAGGCCGAGCACGGCCTGAAAATCGCCGTGATCGAGAACGAATTCAGTGACGCCGGTATCGACACCCAACTGCTGGGTGATGAGCCGGTGCAAGTGATGACGCTGTCCAACGGCTGCGTCTGCTGCACCATCCACACTGACCTGACCAAGGCGCTGTACTTGCTGCTCGAGCGCCTGGACAGCGGCGAGCTGGCTTTTGACCGGCTGGTGATCGAGTGCACCGGCCTGGCGGACCCTGCGCCTGTGGCGCAAACCTTCTTCATCGATGAAGAACTGCGCGAACGTTACATCCTCGACGGCATCATCACTCTGGTCGACGCAGCGCATGCCGAGGTACATCTGACACAGACCATCGCCCAGGCTCAGATCGGCTTCGCCGACCGCTTGCTGGTGAGCAAACGCGATCTGGTGGACGAGGTGACCCTCAACGCCTTGAGCGAGCGCCTGACCCGCATCAATCGCCGCGCCCCGATTCGTCTGGTGGACCACGGGAATATCGACCTGGCTGAACTGCTCGACGTGCGCGGCTTCAATCTCAATGCCGACCTCGGTGGCGGCCTGAGTTTGCGGCCGGTGAGCGTCGCGCCCTCTATTGATCGAATTTCCAGCTTGGTGCTGCGCACTGACAAACCGCTGGATATCGACAAGCTCAGCGAGTTCATGAACGAACTGCTGGAAGACCATGGTAAGCAACTGCTTCGCTACAAAGGCGTGCTGAACATTCAGGGCGAGCCGCGGCGCATGGTGTTTCAGGGCGTGCTGAAGCTGTATGGCTTCGACTGGGATACCGAATGGGCCATCGATGAGCGGCGCGAAAGCGTGATCGTGTTCATCGCCGATGATCTGCCGCAGGAGAAGATCCAGGCGGGGTTCGCCAGGATGGCGGCGGATTGACCTCGGGCGTTGCTTGCGAAACGAGCGGGCGAGCTGAAACCCGCTCTTGGCGCATCAAACTTCATCAGGATGGTTGATGTAAGGGGCGTTTCTTTCGAGAATCTTCAATTTGAAGGGGAGCGGCAGTCCACCCTTATTACCAATGAATACATGCCTGGAGTGATGAGAACTCTGCGCATGAATCAGGCCTGAATTCTTGAGTCGTAGAAAGATCGTAGTTTCATCTGCCTGTATATGATCCAGATTGATGGTTGAATTCAGAGTGTCCACCAAGTGGAATAAAGATGCTTCGCCGGGCGGGAATGCACCAATCAGATTGTTGTCGTGGCTCAGGCATTTTCCGAAGTGTTGTCCAGGCGTCCTGATATAAAGCGTATAGCCATAGTGCGCATGTCTGAAATAGAGTGTTAATGAAAGATCTGGTGGTGCAGATGTATTCGGTCGCAATGCCAGGAAATGGGAGTGGTCAAGTTTTCGCGGGCGGCCGGTAAATACGCCGCCACTGAAGTTTGGGTTGACTATGTGGACTGGCTCACCGTGAAACATGTCGAGAAAATGCATTTGCTTATCGTCGACACTCAAGGTCGCAATGAAAGATTTCTGTCGGTCGGTCGTCATGAGCGGCTCCTTGCCTGGATGATCAAGCCGCGCCGCGACTGATGATGTTGAGCGTGATATCCAACGGCTTGGAGCGTGGCGATTCGGTGCAGACCAGGCCGCCGACCTTGGTGTTGCCTCGCACGCTCAGGGTTTTGCCACCCCGGGTCTGTATCCTGACGGTTGGGGTGTGACTGTTGAATTGTTCAGGGGTGATGATGCGGCCCTGTGCATCGAGCAAGTTGTAAGTGGTTTGCTCGTTAGTGGGCGCGAAGGCTGCGATGAAGTCCTTGTGCTCGTTGCTCAAGGCCTGACGGTGATAGACGTCGTTGGTTAAAAGATAAATCGAGTAGTAGTCTTCGATGCAATAGAAGTAGAAATTGATTTTTTGCGGTGCACCTTTTTGTACGCAAAGATAGTTTGAAACGTCCATGTTTGCTTCAAATGACCAGACGTCGTAATCCGGTTTTTTAATGCGCACGGTTCTACCATAAGTAAGTTTGGGAAGGTGCAGGTTTCCATGGTTGGTAGTGATCGAGGCGACAAACGAGCGCTCTTTGTTCTGACTCATGCAATTCATTCCATTGTGCATTGGGTTTGATTGTTCCGGGTATATCCGGTGATGATTAAACTATCAGCAATGAAGTTTGAGTAAGTCGCCCATTTGATGATCTGATGTTTCAAGTACATCTTTCAACGGTCGAATCTCGGGCAAAAAAAATCCCGGCCACCGGGGCCGGGATTTTTCAATGACCTGCTATCAGGCGCCGTAAACGGGCAGCTTTTTGCAGATGGCTTTGACTTTCTCACGAACGGCGTCGATCACCGCTTCGTTGTTCAGGTCGGCCAGGATGTCGCAGATCCAGCCCGCCAGCTCCTTGCACTCGGCTTCCTTGAAACCACGAGTGGTCACGGCCGGGGTGCCGAAGCGCAGGCCGGAAGTGACGAACGGGGAGCGTGGGTCGTTTGGCACGGAGTTCTTGTTCACGGTGATGAAAGCTTTGCCCAGTGCGGCGTCAGCATCTTTCCCGGAGATTTCCTGCTTGATCAGCGACAGCAGGAACAGGTGGTTCTCAGTACCGCCGGAAACCACGTCGAACCCGCGCTCGATGAATACGCTGGCCATGGCCTGGGCGTTTTTCACCACTTGTTGCTGGTAAGCCTTGAACTCAGGCTGCAGTGCTTCCTTGAAGCAGATCGCTTTGGCGGCGATGACGTGCTCCAGCGGGCCACCCTGGGCGCCCGGGAATACGGCGGAGTTCAGTTTCTTCTCGATGTCGGCGTTGGCACGCGCCAGGATCAGGCCGCCACGTGGACCGCGCAGGGTCTTGTGGGTGGTGGTGGTCACCACGTCAGCGAATGGAACCGGGTTCGGGTAGACACCTGCGGCAACCAGGCCGGCCACGTGGGCCATGTCAACGAACAGGTAGGCGCCAACCTTGTCGGCGATTGCACGGAAGCGCGGGAAGTCGAGGATCTGCGAGTAGGCGGAGAAACCGGCCACGATCATTTTCGGCTTATGCTCGACCGCCAGGCGCTCGACTTCGTCGTAGTCGATCAGGCCGTTGGCGTCGATGCCGTACTGGATAGCGTTGTACAGCTTGCCCGAGGACGAAACGCTGGCGCCATGGGTCAGGTGACCGCCGTGGGCCAGGCTCATGCCCAGGATGGTGTCGCCAGCCGACAGCAGGGCCAGATAAACGGCGCTGTTGGCTTGCGATCCGGCGTGTGGTTGAACGTTGGCGTAGTCGGCGCCGAACAGCTGCTTGGCGCGGTCGATGGCCAGTTGCTCAACCACGTCGACGTACTCACAACCGCCGTAGTAGCGCTTGCCTGGGTAGCCTTCGGCGTATTTGTTGGTCAGCACCGAGCCTTGAGCTTCCATCACCGCAGGGCTGGTGTAGTTTTCCGAAGCGATCAGCTCAATGTGCTCTTCCTGGCGCTGAGCTTCTTGCTCCATGGCGGCAAAGAGATCGGCGTCGTACTTGGCAATAGTCAAATCACGGCTGAACATGGCGGTCCTCAAGGATCGGGGGCAGAAAAGGGGGGCATTCTAACCCAACCGCTTTTGGAAGGGCTATGAAACACAATCACGTTGTGGATAAGCGGGCTTCAAGCTGTTAGCCGCAAGCAACAAGTAAAAGCTGATTCGCTGTTGCTTGCAGCTTGCAGCTTGCAGCTTGCAGCTTGCAGCTTGCAGCTTGCAGCTTGCAGCTTGCAGCTTGCAGCTTGCAGCTTGCAGCTTGCAGCTTGCAGCTCTTTTTGTGTTTGATTGGAGCTGTCAGCTTCAATCAAACACAAAAAGTGCATCATTGCTGAACTGCGCCTCGAACTGCCCAGCCGCCATCGGTCGCCCGAACAGATACCCCTGAACCTCATCGCAACCATGCTCACGCAGGAAATCGAGCTGTTCGTGGGTTTCCACACCTTCCGCGATAACCGCCAGGTTAAGGCTGTGGGCCATGGCGATAATCGCCCGGGCGATCTGCGCATCCTGTTCGCCCGAGGGCAGGCCATCGACGAAGGTGCGGTCGATTTTCAACACATCGATCGGGAACTGCTTGAGGTAGTTGAGCGACGAATAACCGGTGCCGAAGTCGTCGACGGCGATGCTCAAACCGAGGTTTTTAAGGCCGTCGAGAATCTGCATCGCTTCGCTGACCTCGCGCATCAGGATGCTTTCGGTCAGCTCCAGCTCCAGGCACGCCGGTGGCAGGCCGGTTTCCTTGAGGATAGTGGCGATGCGCGTACCCAGTTGGCCGTCGGAGAACTGGCGGGCAGAGATGTTCACCGACACCTTCGGCACCCGAACCTTGGCCTGATGCCAGGTTTTGAGCTGACGGCACGCCTCGCTGATCACCCAGTCGCCGACATCCACCACCAGTCCAAGTTCTTCGAGCACCGGGATGAAATCCCCGGGCGGCACCAGGCCGCGACGCGGATGGCGCCAGCGCAACAGGGCTTCGGCGCCGGTCAGGCGTTTGCCGTCGCCACTGAACTGGGGTTGGTAGTACAGGATGAATTCGTTCTGGTCGAGGGCATGACGCAGGTCGCTTTCCAGCTCCAGGCGCTCCAGGGCACTGGCGTTCATGTCGGTCTGATAGAACTGGAAGTTATTCTTGCCGCGCTCTTTGGCGTGGTACATCGCCGTGTCGGCGTTCTTCATCAACTGACTGAGTTCGTTGCCATCCTGCGGACTCAGGGCAATGCCGATACTCGCGGTGACGAAAAACTCACGGCCTTCCAGCACGAACGGTGTCACCAGGCTGGCGAGAATCTGCTCGGCCACATGGATTGCCCGGTTCAGCGCCGTCTCCCGGGTGGCACGCGGTTGCAGGAGCAGTGTGAACTCGTCGCCGCCCATGCGCGCCACAGTGTCGTCATCGTCGACGCACCCGAGCAGGCGGGTGGCCATTTCCTTGAGCATGCGATCACCCGCCGCGTGGCCCAGGGAGTCATTGATCGGCTTGAAGCGGTCGAGGTCGAGGAACATCAGCACCACCCAGGATTTCTGCCGTTCCGCCGATTGAAGTGCGGTGTGCAGGCGATCCTGGAACAAGGTGCGGTTGGGCAGGTGGGTCAGGGCGTCGTAGTAGGCCAGGCGGTGGATGCGTTGCTCGCTGGCCTTGCGCTCGCTGATGTCGGTGAAGAAGCACACGTAACTGGCCAGGTCGCCTTCATCGTCGAGCACTGCCGTGATACCGACCCATGCCGGGTAGTGCTCGCCGTTGCGTCGCTTGAGCCACACTTCGCCTTCCCAGGTGCTGTTCTGGTTCAGTTGTTTGAGCACATAGCGAAGGTGCGCTTCCTGTTGCTCGTCCACTGTCAGGATGTTCGGCAACTGGTCGAGTACCTGTTCCACGGCATATCCGCTGACACGGCTGAACGCTTCGTTGGCCTGGACGATGTAGCCCGCCGGGTCGGTGATCAAGATCGCCGAGGTCGAGTGTTCGAATACCGTGGCCGCCATGCGCAGATCTTTCTCGGCCCGACGTTGCTGGCTGATGTCCCGGCCAACGCCAAGCACGCCTTCGAAGGCGCCGTGTTCATCCCACACCAGTACCAGGCGCAACTCGATGGGAATCTTGCGTCCGTCACCGCGCAGACAGTCGAACACGAACAGCTGGGTCTGTACCTGGTTGCGCAACAGCGCCAGTTGATCGGGTTTTCCCAGCGCTTTACTGACTCGATCCATCAAGCTGAAGATGCCGGACAGTTGCTGGGGGTTGGCGATGGTCGTTTGCCAACCGTTCTGGAAAATCCACTCGACGTCGTAGCCCAGCACGCTTTGCACTGACGGGCTGACATAGTTGAGCGAGAGTTGGCTGTCGGTGGAGAAAATCACGTCGCTGATGCTCTCAGCGAGCATCCGGTAGCGCTGCTCGCTGTCGCGCAGGGATTCGCTGGCCTCGATCTGTTCGGTGATGTCCTTCGCCACGCCGATGATTCGCGTGACCTGGTCGTATTTGTCCCGCGCCAGGGCCTGCTCGCGAATATCGAAGCGCCGCCACTTGCCGTCCCGGTGCCGGAAGCGCAACTGACATTGCAGTAGCTGGACATAACCGCCGTGGCGCTGGGACTGGCGCGAACGGTGGTAATGATCGGCGTCTTCGGGGTGCAGCAGGATTTCCCAGAAATACTCACCCATCTGGTGCAGCTCGGTACGGTTGTAGCCCAGTGTCTGGCCCAGGTGGTGGTTACTGAAGATCATGCGCTGGCTGATCACGTCCTGCACATACAGGTGATCGGGCACGGTGCGCACCACGTCGGACCAGAACCCTTCACGCTCGAGCAAGGACAGTTCGATGAGCTTGCGACTGGTGATGTCGTTGATGCTCAGGATCACCGCCTTATAGTCGGCCTGGTCTTCCGGTAGTCGCAGCACCAGCCACAGGTGCTGGTCACGGCCGTTGGCGTCCGGAAGTTTAATCTCCAGTTCCAGCTGTTTTTGCTGGCTGAGCACTGCTTCGATCACTTGGTTGCCGATGGCGGTGCCGTCCAGGGGATTGCCGTCGATCAACAGTTTCCAGGCTTGCTCGCAAGTGCTGACGTTGAGCAGTTGCAAGGCCACCTGGTTGACCTCGGTGATACGCAGTTCTTGCAGCAATTGACGCCGATGCTCGGTAGCGGCCAGCCATGTTTGCAACTGCTCGCTGCCGTGCAGGTGTGCCTTGTCAAACGCATTCTTGAGGCCGGACACGTCAAGCACACACAACGCGACGCCGGTGCCCTCAAAAATGTCCTGATAGCGGCGGCGGCCTTCAGTGACCTGGCGTTGCCGGCGTCGCAGGTTAAGCAGGGCGATCAGCGGCAGCAAAGAGAACGCCAACCCCAGCAGGCATTTGCCGACGAAGGCAGGCAGCAGTTCTTCGATGACCCGTTGGCGGTCGAACAAGCCGCGCAATTGCCAGTCGCTGTAGCTCAGGGGCACTGTCAGCACGCTGTTGGCCACATCGGCTTCGGTCAATTCGCCCGGCTTGGCGAGGGGGCCCGATTCGTCGCGGCTGATGACCTGATGATTGACGCGGTTTTCGACCAACCACAGCGGCCGCACGCCGGCATCGTTCTGTTGGGTCAGCACCGAGAAAAAGCCCGGTTTGAGCCGCAGCGCCCAGTAACCCCGACTGCTGCCGCTGGACTGGTGCAACAGCAGGTGCACCATTGAACCATTATCGGCGTTGCTGAAGTAATGGACCTGAGCGCGGCTGCGGCGCACCAGTTCGGCAAGGTAGTCGGCGTCGTCGCTGTCAGCGGCGCTGTCACTGAGAATTTTGCCCGAGGGGCTCAACAGCGCGAGGCTGATCAGATCGGGTAGGCTTTTTTGCAGTTTGCGCAAGAGCTCCTGCTGCTCATCCGCACTTTGCGGTTGCTCGAGGATCGGCAGCAGATTGAGCGCAATCTGCGCATTCAGCGACATGTTAAGACTGACCTGCGCGGCGAGGTCGGCCGTATAGTCGATGGTGTACTGACGCTGACTTTTCTGGGTTTCCCGCAATTGATCCAGCAACTGCCAGAAGAGCAGGGCGAGCAGCAGCAAAGCCAGAGTCGCCAGAGCGCCCTTCAAGGTTCCACGCAGGGGCGAGCTGGACGCAGCAGTCGGTGCGCGGTTGATCAGGGGCGGCGTGACATTGGACAAGCTGTGATCCTGCGGTTTGGCTGGACTGGCGCGACGTGCACTATAAGCCGGACGCCCGAAGGGCGGCTAGCATGCCTTGAGTTGTGGCAAAGTGCCAGTCCCGTTCGGCTGGACTGCCTCTCGTCATTCAGGTAGCTTTGCCGGTTACGCGGGAGCGTTCCAGCTCCTAAAATCAGGTTTTTTCAGCGCGCAGCATTGATAGCCATCAAGCGACGACGCGCACAGCCTGGCCAGGCATCGCCTGCTCCAATCATTCATTTGTCACTGACCCTAGGTTCTCCATGGCTCAATACGTATTCACCATGCATCGGCTGGGCAAAGTTGTTCCGCCGAAGCGGGAAATCCTGAAAAACATTTCGCTGTCCTTCTTCCCGGGCGCCAAGATCGGCGTGCTCGGTCTCAACGGTTCGGGTAAATCGACGTTGCTGAAAATCATGGCCGGCGTCGACACCGAATTCGAAGGCGAAGCTCGTCCGATGCCGGAGCTGAACATCGGTTACCTGCCGCAGGAGCCCGTTCTGGACCCGACCAAAACCGTGCGTGAGGTGGTCGAGGAAGCGGTGAGTGTGATCAAGGACGCGCAGGCTCGCCTTGACGAGGTTTACGCCGCTTACGCCGAGCCGGATGCCGACTTCGACAAGCTGGCCGCTGAACAAGCCAAACTTGAGGCCATCCTGCAGGCGGGCGACGGTCACAATTTGGAGCGCCAGCTGGAAGTCGCCGCCGATGCGCTGCGTCTGCCGGCGTGGGACGCCAAGGTCGAACACCTGTCCGGTGGTGAAAAACGTCGTGTAGCCCTCTGCCGCCTGCTGCTGTCCGCACCGGACATGCTGCTGCTCGACGAACCAACCAACCACCTGGACGCCGATTCCGTCGCCTGGCTGGAGCATTTCCTTCACGACTTCCCGGGCACCGTGGTTGCGATCACGCACGACCGTTACTTCCTGGACAACGTTGCGGGCTGGATCCTGGAACTCGACCGTGGTGCGGGTATTCCTTACGAGGGTAACTACTCGGGTTGGCTGGAAGCCAAGTCCGATCGTCTGGCCCAGGAATCCAAGCAGCAGTCGGCCCATGAAAAAGCCATGAAGGAAGAGCTGGAATGGGTGCGCAAAGGCGCCAAGGCCCGCCAGTCGAAATCCAAGGCTCGTCTGCAACGCTTCGAAGAAATGCAATCGCAGGAATTCCAGAAGCGCAGCGAAACCAACGAGATCTATATCCCGGCGGGCCCGCGCTTGGGCGACAAGGTCATCGAATTCAAGAACGTCACCAAGGGCTACGGCGATCGCGTGCTGATCGACAACCTGTCGTTCGCCATGCCCAAAGGCGCCATCGTTGGCGTGATTGGCGGTAACGGTGCCGGTAAATCGACCCTGTTCCGCATGCTGATGGGCAAGGAAACACCGGATTCGGGCAGCATCGAAATCGGCGAAACCGTGCAACTGGCTTGCGTCGACCAGAGTCGCGAAGACCTGGATGGCAGCAAGACCGTGTTCCAGCAGATCTCCGACGGTTCGGACCAGATCCGCATCGGCAACTACGAAATCCCGTCGCGTACCTACGTTGGTCGCTTCAACTTCAAGGGCGGCGATCAGCAGAAGTTCGTCAAGGATCTGTCCGGTGGTGAGCGTGGTCGCCTGCACCTGGCCCTGACCCTGAAGGAGGGTGGCAACGTCCTGCTGCTCGACGAACCGTCCAACGACCTCGACGTTGAAACCCTGCGTTCGCTGGAGGAAGCCCTGCTGGACTTCCCGGGCGCCGCCATTGTGATCTCTCACGATCGGTGGTTCCTGGACCGCGTGGCCACACACATCCTGGCGTACGAAGACGACTCGCAAGCGGTGTTCTTCGAAGGCAACTACACCGAGTACGAAGCGGATCGCAAGAAACGCCTTGGCGAAGCCGCTGCCCAGCCGCACCGTGTACGGCACAAGAAACTGGCCTGACTCGGGTTGGTTGCATAAAAAGCGGAGCCTTCGGGCTCCGTTTTTTTTGCCTGTGTTTTTTCAGTGGGACCGAGTTGCGCCCTTCGCGAGCAAGTCGAAGACGGTATCACCGCTGGTGCAGTTCTGAAGTTTGTACTCCCTTTTCTGGTGCAAGAACTTTTGAAAACTCCATTTAATTTATACAAATGCACCATTTAATTTCATAACTGCGACATTTTGCGCTGTTCCAGTGCGCGAATCCTTTGGTACAGTCCCGCGCAATGACAACAATTGTGCCGAGATTTTCCATGATCGAATCCGTCGACTCCTTCCTTGCCCGACTAAAAAAACGTGACCCGGACCAGCCGGAATTCCACCAGGCGGTGGAAGAAGTCCTGCGCAGCCTGTGGCCGTTTCTGGAAGCTAACCCGCACTATCTGACTTCCGGCATCCTGGAACGGATCTGCGAGCCGGAGCGGGCCATCGTGTTTCGCGTGTCCTGGGTAGACGATCAGGGCAAGGTGCAGGTCAATCGCGGTTTCCGCGTACAGATGAACAGCGCCATCGGTCCGTACAAGGGCGGTTTGCGCTTCCATTCGTCGGTTAACCTCGGCGTGCTGAAGTTCCTCGCCTTCGAACAAACCTTCAAGAACTCGCTGACCTCGTTGCCAATGGGGGGCGGCAAGGGTGGTTCGGACTTCGACCCGAAAGGCAAAAGCGACGCGGAAGTCATGCGATTCTGCCAAGCCTTCATGACTGAGTTGTATCGCCACATCGGTGCCGACGTTGACGTGCCGGCCGGTGACATCGGTGTCGGCGCCCGCGAGATCGGTTTCCTGTTTGGCCAGTACAAGCGTCTGAGCAACCAGTTCACCAGCGTGCTCACCGGTAAGGGCCCCAGCTACGGCGGCAGTCTGATTCGCCCGGAAGCTACCGGTTTCGGTTGCGTGTACTTTGCGGAAGAAATGCTCAAGCGCAGCGGTGAGACCGTTGAAGGCAAGCGTGTGGCGATCTCCGGTTCGGGCAACGTAGCGCAATACGCTGCTCGGAAGGTCATGGACCTGGGTGGCAAAGTGATTTCTCTGTCCGACTCGGAAGGCACGCTTTACTGCGAGGCGGGTTTGACCGAGGAGCAATGGCTGGCGCTGCTGGAGTTGAAAAACGTCAAGCGCGGCCGCATCAGCGAACTGGCAGCGGCATTCGGCCTGCAGTTCCTCGCGGGTCAATGCCCATGGGGCCTGGCATGCGACATCGCGCTGCCGTGCGCCACCCAGAACGAGCTCGACGCCGAGGCTGCGCGAACGCTGTTGCGCAATGGCTGCGTGTGCGTGGCCGAAGGTGCGAACATGCCGACCACCCTGGAAGCCGTGGACCTGTTCATCGAGGCGGGCATCCTGTTTGCGCCGGGCAAGGCTTCCAACGCTGGAGGCGTTGCGGTCAGTGGCCTGGAAATGTCGCAGAACGCCATGCGCCTGCTTTGGACGGGGGGCGAAGTGGATAGCAAGCTGCACGCGATCATGCAGTCGATCCACCACGCCTGTGTGCGGTACGGCGAGGAGAATGGCCGGATCAACTACGTCAAGGGTGCGAACATCGCCGGTTTCGTCAAGGTTGCCGACGCGATGCTCGCCCAAGGTGTTGTTTAAGTCGGTTCGATGCGGATGATCTCGATCGTCTGATCGCCAGCCGGGCGTTGCCACAGCACCTCGTCGCCCAGCTGCGCGCCGAGCAACGCCCGACCCAGCGGTGAGCCCCAATTGATCAGGCCCGCAGATGCGTCGGCCTGATCTTCGCCAACCAGTTGTACCGTCTGCTGGGTGTCTTGTTCGTCGGCGAACGTCACCCGACTGCCGATCTGCACTTTTTGTCGTGAGCTGGGCGCTGCCACCACCTGGGCGCTTTGCGCACGCGACATGAAATAACGCAAATCCCGCTCCAGATCGGCCAGGCGCTGCTTGTCGGCCTGTTCGCCCATGGCCGACTGTTGACTGCGGTGCTGTTGCAGTTCGGCGACTTTTGCCTGCAACTGAGCAAGGCCCGCCGGCGTAACATAATTGGGCTGAGCGCTCACCTGCCGTTCGACGGGCTGGTCGGCTTGCGCAGCGGCGTTATCTTCATTGACGAAAGCGCGACTCATGGTGTTCTCCCGTTATAGGGTTTGGGCCATGGTCACAGGCTTTTGGTTTCAACGGATGTCTGTCAGCGACTCATTGCGAGCGAAATGCATGGGCGGCGTCCCGGTCTTTCTGCTGTTGCCAGGCCTTGTCCCGCTCCTCCCAATGGTGACTGTAGTAGTCCTCGCGGTCCTGGCTCTCGCGCATGGCCTGGCACTGGCGAAAGCCATCGCCCCAGCCTTCGGCGTATTGCGGATCCTTGAGGTAGCGCGGGACATTTTTACGAAACTCCCCGCTGATCGCGCCGGCGGCCTGTCGCCCGCTGCTGCAGCCGTCATCGAAGCCGTCGGCGAACGCCGGCGGGTAACCTTTGGCAATCAGATTTTCGTGGGTCGTCTCGCAACCCGTGGTCAGCATCAATAAACCCACTACCACCACACAACGCCACATCATCGACTCCCGACTAATGAGGCAAGTCTAAGAGCCGGTTGGTGAGGCGTTCGTGAAAGGCGTGTGATGGATCCGTTGAATGCATTGTTTCCCTGTAGGAGCGAGCACGCTCGCGATGGTCGTCCAGACAACGTTGGCTATCAGGCGCCCCGCGTTATCGTTAACGTCCATCGCGAGCATGCTCGCTCCTACAGGACCTCGATAAATTCTTAATAGTGATACCACTTCACCTCAAGCATCACCTCGTTCTCTGGTGTGGCGAGATGACTGAATTCCCGCTGCGCGCTCAGGCGCAGGCCGAGGTTGCGCGACAGTTCCCACTGCTGATTCAGGCTCAGGCTACGACGCACTTCGCCATTGGTGAAGAAATCTCCCTTGGCTTCCACGCTGAAGTTGCCCAGCGGGTTTTTCCACAGCAGGCCGCTGTTGAAGCCGGCGGCGGGGGAGATGAATTCAGCGAAATCATTGTTGTGTTCCACGCGCACGGTACCCAGGGCAAACCCGAGCATGTCCTCGCTCAGTTGCCAAGTGCCGCCACCACCGCCGTTGACGTGGCTGACCAGGGTTTCATCGTCATGTTTGCCAGGTACGCGCTCGAGGCCTCCGGTGACCTGCCATGACAGCGGTTGGAGCAGCTCGTTACGTGGCGTCAGAGAGCGGATGGTCGCCAGATCCAGTTGCTGCAATTGCCACTGATTGCCTTCGTACTGGCGCAGTTTCATTTGCAGGATTTCGATCTGTGCGCCCAGAGGGAAACTCTCGGCGTTGTCGTTGAGATCGTGGTACGCCATGCGCAAGCCATACTCGCCAAAGGCCTTGTCGCCCCGAGTACCGATACCGGCCTGCCAGGTACGGGATTCATGGCCGTCTTCGGGCAGGCCGGGTTGCGCAATATTCAGCTCTGGCGCCGGATTCTGGTTGATCGCCCGCAGCAGTTCGAAACTGCGTTGAGCGCGTTGCGGATCGCGTTCCTGACCGTTGGCGCGGTAGCGCTCAAGGCGGTAAGCGGCGTCAACGATCAGCGCCTGGCGCTCGCGGGGCTGCGCCTTGAATGCCGGGTCCTGCAATTGCTGCTGATCGGCGCTGACTTTGAGCACCCACTGCTGTTCTTCAGGGTCCAGTGTTTCGGCACGGCTCAACAACTCGCGCTCGCGCGATGGCCGGTATTGAATCGACTCCACCAGGCCGGCGTCCTTCACCGCTTTCACGGTGTCTGTCGGAATGGCGGTCAGCGGGAATTGCTCCGTCAGGCGCAGGCTCGGGCGAGCTACCTGCAACAGTTCCAGCAGGCGATAAGAGCAGTTTTCGTCAAAAAAGAAGTAATCGAACTTGATCTGCTTCAGCTCCCAGACGTGCTCCACCATGCGTTGGGTTTCTTCGGGCGTCAGGTTCAGGCGGTATTCCCACAGGTCGCGGTTTTCCAGGCTGCGGTACTCAGAAAGTTTTTCCTGATACGGCACCAGTGCAAACAGGCCTGGGTAACCCCCCATCAAGCCTTTCCAGGCATACAGGATGCTGTTGTCCGAACCTTCGATATAAGCGCCGAAGTTGATCGCGTAACTGAGCAGCGAGGTTTTGTCGGTCTGCACATCGGCCTGATCGATGCGCAACAGGGTGTGACCGAACATCGAGGATGGGCTGTTCAGGTAGGCCGCTGGAAAAATCATCACCGCGCTATGGGGCGAGACATCCTTGAACCATTGTTTGAACTCGGCGCAGTCGGGGGCGGGCAAGTCGGTAAGGTTGAGCTGCGCTTTCAGCCAGCGGGTGCGGGACGGGTAGACACATTGGGCGTGCTGTTCGCCGGCACTGGCCGGGGCATACAGCGCTTGCACGGTGGCTGCCAGTTCACGGTCCGGGTGTGCATTGCCATCAGGGGCAAGGAAGAATTTGCTGTCGCTGACATAACTGCGCCAGCCGCCCAGTTTGGCGGTTTCGTAGTGGCCCAGGGAGATCCAGAAGGGATCATTGGCCAATTGCTGCAAACGTTGATTGTCGAGGTGAGGCGCGGCAGACAGCGGGGCGCAGGCACACAGCGCCAGCCAGGAAAGGCGTTTGAGCATAGTGGGCAACTTAAATTAAAAAAACAAAGACCCAAGGAGGGGCAGGTCCAAAAAATAAAACCCGCTCCCCGAAGGGAACGGGCGAGTCGAGCTTAAGCCTGGGTAGCGTATTTGGCCAGGCGCGGATCGTTCTTCAGGACAGCCAGGGTGTTGGTATGCACGTCTTCTGCGGTCACGTCAGCCTTGCTGAAGATCTGCTGGAAGTGCTCGTGGGTCACGGCTGCGAAGTGCGCGCGGTCTTCCGGCGCCACGCCCAGTACCACGGCGTAAGTCGTCAGCGCTTCGCCGTTGCCTTTGGCCATGTCTTCGGACAGCTCGTTCATCATGCCATTCATGGCAAACCAGGATTTGCCGCCATAGGTCAGCGACGCGTTGGTCGAGCAACCGTTGGTGCCGGAAGTCATACCAAAGGTTGCGTTACCGGAAGTGCCGTTGGTGGTGGATGCCAGGAAGTGAGCCGGAGTGCCACGCTGACCTTCGAACAGCATGTTGCCCCAACCGCAATCCGGACCGCCTGGCGCTTGTGCCATGGCGTTGATGGATACAGCGGTGAAGAGAGTACCGAGAAGAATCCGTTTCATAGCTTTGTTCTCTTTATGTGCATACCAATGGACAGGGTTTGGCCCGAACTGGCGCCAGTGGGCCGGTTATTGTTCCAGCCGCGCAGTTTGGAGTTTAGGCATGTTCCAAGGGTTCCGTGACATTTTGCGAAATATTCGTTGAAAAGCTCGTTTTAGGCACGACCTGCCTGGGGCTGAGCGTTTGGCTATGCTTTGACTCAAGGCGCGCCTTGCCAGTGAGGTACGGGCAGCGCCAGAATGCCGCTATCTGCCCCGCCTGATGTAAGGAAGCCCGATGCCTGATCCTGTTGCTGCCAGCTTGCGTCTAGCGCCCGAAGCGCTGACTCGTCCGTTTTCCGCTGAACAGTTCAGCTTCTCTACCACCAATGATCTGGAGCCCTTTCGCGGAGTGCTCGGCCAGGAACGCGCGGTCGAAGCCTTGCAGTTCGGCGTTGCCATGCCGCGCCCCGGTTACAACGTATTTGTCATGGGTGAGCCCGGCACGGGCCGGTTTTCGTTCGTCAAACGCTACCTGAAGGCCGAAGGCAAGCGACTGCAGACCCCGCCGGACTGGGTCTACGTCAATAATTTCGATGAGCCGCGCGAACCCCGGGCACTGGAATTGCCGTCAGGCAGCGCCGGTGCGTTCATCGGTGACATCAACGGTTTGATCGACAACCTGTTGGCGACGTTTCCCGCCGTGTTCGAGCACCCGTCCTATCAGCAGAAGAAAAGTGCCATCGATCGCGCCTTCAACCAGCGGTACGACAAGGCCCTCGATGTGATCGAGCGATTGGCGCTGGAGAAAGACGTCGCGCTCTACCGCGATGCCAGCAATATTGCGTTCACCCCGATGCTGGACGGCAAAGCTCTCGATGAAGCGGAATTCGCCCAACTGCCGGAAGCTGATCGCGAGCGGTTTCACGACGACATCTCTGCGCTCGAAGAGCGGCTGAACGAAGAGCTCGCGAGCCTGCCGCAATGGAAGCGTGAATCGAGCAATCAGTTGCGTCACCTCAACGAAGAGACCATCACACTGGCCCTGCAGCCTTTGCTGGCGCCGTTGTCGGAAAAGTACGCAGAGAACGCGGCAGTTTGCGGTTACCTGCAAGCGATGCAGGTCTACCTGCTGAAAACCGTGGTGGAACAATTGGTTGACGACAGCAAGGCTGACGCCGTCGCCCGCAAGATGCTCGAAGAACAATATGCACCAAGCCTGGTGGTGGGGCATTCCGCCAGCGGCGGCGCACCAGTGGTGTTCGAGCCGCATCCGACCTACGAAAATCTGTTCGGCCGCATCGAATACAGCACCGATCAGGGCGCGCTCTACACCACCTATCGACAGCTTCGTCCCGGGGCGCTGCACCGGGCCAATGGTGGTTTCCTGATTCTCGAAGCGGAAAAAATGCTCGGCGAGCCGTTCGTCTGGGATGCGCTCAAGCGCGCCCTGCAATCGCGCAAGTTGAAAATGGAATCGCCCTTGGGCGAACTGGGCCGCCTGGCGACCGTGACGCTGACTCCGCAACACATTCCGTTGCAGGTCAAGGTGGTCATCATCGGGGCGCGCCAGCTTTATTACACGCTGCAAGACCTCGATCCGGACTTCCAGGAGATGTTCCGCGTCCTGGTGGACTTCGACGAAGACATTCCGATGGTCGACGAGAGCCTGGAGCAATTTGCGCAGCTACTCAAAACCCGCACCTCCGAAGAAGGCATGGCGCCGCTGACCGCCGACGCGGTGGCACGCCTGGCCACCTACAGCGCGCGTCTGGCCGAACACCAGGGGCGGCTGTCGGCGCGCATCGGTGATCTATTCCAGTTGGTCAGCGAGGCGGACTTCATACGTCACCTGGCGAGCGACGAAATGACCGATGCCGGGCACATCGAACGCGCGCTCAAGGCCAAGGCCACCCGCACCGGACGCGTCTCGGCGCGGATTCTCGACGACATGCTGGCCGGGATCATCCTGATCGACACCGATGGCGCAGCCGTTGGCAAGTGCAACGGGCTGACGGTGCTGGAGGTCGGTGACTCGGCATTCGGTGTGCCGGCGCGGATTTCCGCCACGGTTTACCCGGGCGGCAGCGGCATCGTCGATATCGAACGCGAGGTCAACCTGGGTCAGCCGATTCACTCCAAAGGGGTGATGATCCTCACCGGGTATCTGGGCAGCCGTTATGCCCAGGAATTCCCGCTGGCGATTTCCGCCAGCATCGCGCTGGAGCAGTCGTACGGTTACGTTGATGGAGACAGCGCGTCGCTGGGCGAGGCGTGTACGTTGATTTCGGCCCTGTCGAAAACGCCGCTCAAGCAGTGTTTTGCCATCACCGGTTCCATCAATCAGTTCGGTGAAGTGCAGGCGGTGGGTGGGGTCAACGAGAAGATCGAAGGCTTCTTCCGCCTCTGTGAGGCCCGTGGGCTGACGGGAGAGCAAGGGGCGATCATTCCGCACGCCAACGTGGCCACGCTCATGCTCGACGAGAAAGTGCTGGCGGCGGTGCGCGCGGGGCAATTCCACGTTTACGCGGTTCGCCAGGCGGACGAAGCCCTGAGCCTCTTGGTGGGCGAGCCGGCTGGCGCGCCGGACGAGAACGGCGAATTCCCTGAAGGCAGCGTCAACGCACGGGTGGTGGAGCGCCTGCGGGTGATCGCCGAGATGATCAGCGAAGAAGACATCAAGGAAGCTGAGAAGGAAGCGGCACAGGAAGCGCTGGCCGAGGCGAAACCGGCGTAAATACCCTGTGGGAGCGGGCTTGCTCGCGAAAGCGTCGTATCAGTCGACATATTTGTCATTTGATACACCGCTTTCGCGAGCAAGCCCGCTCCCACATTTGCATCCAGTGTTCCCCGAAAAGTGCCATCACCCTGACGTCAAAATTCACACAGTGACCATTCGGCGCCTTCTGGTCTCGATATGCATGCGCAGCGAACTTTTCTTCTATCCTCAGCTCAAGGATAAGGAGAGTCATAAAAGGATCGAGACAGCTCCCAGTGGGGCTGAACAGCGGATCTACCGAGGGTCGCCGCCATGTCGCGCAACCTCTGCCTCACCCGTCAATGTCTGGGTCTTGTGACCCGTATCGAATGTGCCATTCGCCCGCTGGCGGGCGATACCGGCATGTGGACCTTACTCTTCGCCGCCGGCATGGCTGGCGAGCAACCTTCGGCGATCAAGGCGCAGGGTCCGTTTCATGGCCCCTTCGTAGCTGAATCGATCCTCGACACCATCGTTGAAAGCCTGACCCTGCACGGCTACGAACTCGCGGACGACCCTCAGATCTGGTGCCTGCACTTGCAAGCCCAGCTTCGGGAAATCAACGGCGGTCGTTGCCGCAGCCCCGCTCACTTTCCGTCCTGAAGGGCGGCAGGGCTACTGGACTGCGTTGGACGTGTCAGCCTTGTCGAGCTTGACCTCAAAGCCGTATTGCACGGTGGTGAGGTCGGTGCGTTGATAGGTCTCCAGCCGCGTCGGCTGGCCGTAAAAATAATGCACGCCAAACAGCGCCGGGCCTTGCGCGCTCGCGTCATGGCTGACCGATAGAATTTCTTTGAGATAGTGGCCGGCGTCATCCTTGGCAAAAAAACGCCAGTCCTGAGCGGGAAACTGCTTGAGGTCCACCACCAGTGCATTGCCTTTCAGCTCCAGGCCCTTGGGGAGCGCCTGAGTGTCGATGGTCTGTTTGTCGATCGTGGCCAGGAACAGCGGCATGGAGCCCACCGCGTAAGCGGGCGTTTGCGCGAACAGGTTCAAGTCATAAGTAATGGTGCCGCTCAGAGGGTCGATCTGATACGCCTCTGACGGTAGCTCGATCGGCTCGTCGCGTTTGCCACTGCTGTCCTCGGTAAAAAACGTGACAGGGCTGTCGCCAGGGTTGAAGGACGCACCCAACAACTCATCGTTGAAACTTGGGGTGTGCTCGAACTCGATGCGTGCAGCGCCAGGGTCGTCGACCGATTGCCGGATGGTGACACTTTTCTTCAGTTGATCCTCGCTCAGCGTCGCGCCTTTGAGCCAGGTAGGAGCGTGATCGTCATAGACCACGACCGGTGGCGTCAACGGCTGGACAGCTTTGGCCGTGGTGTGCGGATCGAAACGCTGGATCGGCAGGTCGAGTTCCTTGCGGGTGACCGTGGCCTTCGAGAGGTCGAGCACGCTGACTTCGAGGCGCTCCACAGGCCCGTTGAAATACACCCTGGAATACAGGTTTTTCTGTTGCTTCTCAAAGGCGTGTTGCTCGTCTTCGAGTTGCTTTTCAAAGGCGTCGCTCCAGGCTTTTTGCTGCTGCATTTTTGCCAGTTGTTTCTGGTAGAAGGCAATTTGCGCGGCGCTCTGGTTGATTGAACCAGCTCGTGAAAGAAACTGTCCGCTGGCGTCCCGGGCCTGGACGATCAAGGGGTTGATCAGGATCTCGGCAAGCTCGGGTGCCAGTGGAGCGCTGTTGCTGTATTCGATTTCGGCGTAATTGTGGGTCAACTTCAGCAGCGTGACGTGGAGATTGTCGTTGTTGCGAGTCTGGCCGATGTCCTTTTGGCTCAGGTCAAAACTGTAGAGGCGGCGCGGTACGATCACTTCCACTGTGCCTTGCAGGCTCACGGGCTGCGGCTGATGGTTGTTTTGCACCTCAAGGCCATCGATGAAGGGGTAGGTGACGGTAAGATCGTCGGGATTGGTTACGTTTGAACTCGACGGGCTCAATTGAATACCCGGGTCGGTTTCCGACCATTCCGGTTGAAATGCGATGACCCGCTTGTTGCTCAGGGTCACCGACTGCCATTGCGTTGTGTGGGGAAAGAGAAACCCGGCGGGAATGTCGAAGTTGAAGGGGAACAGGGGTTGCAGATCGGTCAGGTAATCGGAGCTGGAATCCTTGTGCAGCACGATCAAGCCGTTAATGTACGTGTCGACCAGGGCCTGGGGCGTGGGATAGTGCTTGAGCACGGCCAGCACGTCTTCGCCGTATTCGGTTTCCACGGGCTTGCTGTCGAGCTTGAGTTGCGCCCGCTCAAGCAGTAACAGTGAGCTGCCCAGCTCGGTCACGGCCTCCTTGAGCTTGGGGTCTTGAATCGCCTCCAGGGACGTTTCGAACTGTGCAGTCTTTTCTTCGAGGCTGACCTGGGATTTATCCTCGCCGGGTGAGCATCCGCTCGTCAGCAGGGCCAGACACATCCCGAGGCTCTTCAACGGCAATCGCCCATCCATTCCAGTCTTCCTGTCTGATATCACTGCGCTGTCATGGTTTGGACACTAGCAGAAAAACCTTGTCATACACGTGCAGGTCGCGGATTTACCGACGGTTTCTGGGTGTAACAGGTGGCTGGTATACTCGCCGCCATTTCCAACCCATGTGTGAGATTCAATGGAACGTTTTATCGAAAATGCAATGTACGCCTCCCGCTGGCTGCTGGCGCCGATCTACTTCGGCCTTTCCCTCGGTCTGCTGGCGCTCGCGCTGAAATTCTTCCAGGAAGTCTTCCACGTCATTCCCAACGTGTTCTCCATGGCCGAATCGGACCTGATCCTGGTGTTGCTGTCGCTGATCGACATGGCGCTGGTGGGTGGTTTGCTGGTGATGGTGATGATTTCCGGCTACGAAAACTTCGTCTCCCAACTGGACATCGACGACACCAAGGAAAAGCTCAACTGGCTGGGCACCATGGACTCGTCTTCGTTGAAGATGAAGGTCGCGGCTTCCATCGTGGCGATTTCCTCGATCCACCTGCTGCGTATCTTCATGGACGCCAAGAACGTCGATCCCGAGCATCTGATGTGGTACGTGATCATTCACATGACCTTCGTGGTCTCCGCGTTCGCCATGGGCTACCTGGACAAGGTCACCAAGCACTGATCGCCAGCGCCACCGCTCGAACCGGACAAGCGGTGGCGCATTGGGCTTGTACTTTGATGTTCTGACGCCTATGCCTGTATGAGTATTGTCTCGCCAGTGCGTGAGGTGCATTCATGAACTTTGAAGAGCTACATGCTTATGCCATCGCCGGAAAAGTCCAAGAGCTGAACCTGCTTTCGCTGGAAGGCGGGATCTACCTGATCGAAGCGCGCATGCACGGTGCGGCGTACCCGCTGAGCGATGCACGTGGCCAGATGTATCACCTGCGCTCGATAGAGCACGCGCGTGAGGTACTTCGCTCCTTTCCCGACCTGCCACTCAACCTGGTGCACACTTCGGTCCAGGATGAAATGTGCGGCATGGCGCCCGGCGAGGAGGAATGCCTGAAGGTGCCGCTGGGCTTCGGTTCCGCCTGGCATCACTGACACGCTTCATCCGTGCAACGACATCTGTGCTAGTCTGCTGGCCCTTTTTGGTTCCGGGCGCTCCGGGTTGGCCGTGCATGCGCGGCAGATTCCGGGTCGTCCGCACAGCGGAGCAGTGTCATGTCCGAAGTAAATCTGTCCACCGACGAAACCCGCGTCAGCTACGGCATTGGCCGTCAGTTGGGCGACCAACTGCGTGACAACCCGCCGCCGGGCGTTAGCCTGGACGCGATCCTGGCGGGTCTGACCGACGCGTTCGCCGGTAAGCCAAGCCGAGTAGGTCAGGAAGAGCTGTCCGCCAGCTTCAAGGTGATCCGCGACATCATGCAAGCCGAAGCAGCCGCCAAGGCTGAGGCAGCGGCGGGTGAAGGCCTGGCTTTCCTGGCTGAAAACGCCAAGCGTGATGGCATCACCACCCTGGCTTCCGGTCTGCAATTTGAAGTGCTGACCGCAGGTGAAGGCGCCAAGCCATCCCGTGAAGACACCGTGCGTACTCACTACCACGGCACCCTGATCGACGGCACTGTGTTCGACAGCTCCTACGATCGTGGCCAGCCTGCAGAGTTTCCGGTAGGCGGCGTCATCGCCGGCTGGACCGAAGCGCTGCAACTGATGAACGCTGGTAGCAAATGGCGTCTGTACGTGCCGAGCGAACTGGCTTACGGCGCTCAAGGCGTTGGCAGCATTCCGCCGCACAGCGTACTGGTGTTCGACGTCGAGCTGCTCGACGTTCTGTAATACCCGCTAACTGTAGGAGCGAGCTTGCTCGCGATGGTCGCCAACGATAACGCCGGGCCTCTGACAACCAGCGGTGTCCGGACTACCATCGCGAGCAAGCTCGCTCCTGCAGGTACAGGTACAGCGTTCAGCGAGGTGTCTCATGGATGAAACCTGCCGCTGAGATCACCCGCCGGGCGCAACGCCCGCGCATAGCAGAACAGAAACAGGTTACGCACCAGTTCCTTGAGCACCACCGGCTCGCTGGAACTCAAGCCGTTGACGTCCAGGTCGCCCTGATCCTGCAGCTCGTTCAAGGCTTCTTCTTCAAGCACCGCACAGACTTCCCCGGTTTCCCGATGCAGGATACGCAGGTAGGGGTGTGGACGGTCCAGCCAGGCATCGATCAAATAAGTCATGGGGCTCATCTCCATTGATGGGTTTCAATGAGAATAATTCTTATTCAAGAAATAGCAAGAGCCTATTGGCGGTTTGTGCTTTTTTGCGGGTAAAGATTGTGTCAGGTCAACACGGCTGGCGTTTGGCTATTGCGAGCAAAGGCTGGGCGAGGGGGGAGGGCGAAGCACCATCCCACGCCTGGCGCGGGATGGAATACAGCAGGTTCAGACTTTTCTGACGAACTCGGACTTGAGCTTCATCGGGCCGATGCCATCGATCTTGCAGTCGATATCGTGATCGCCATCGCACAGGCGGATGTTCTTGACCTTGGTACCGACCTTGACCACCAGAGAGGTGCCTTTGACCTTCAGGTCCTTGATCACGGTGATGGTGTCGCCGTCCTGCAGGATGTTACCTACCGAATCCTTTTTCACGGCGTCATCGGACACCGTTTCTGCTTCGCCACTGGCGGACCACTCGTGGGCGCACTCCGGGCAGATCAGTTGGGCGCCGTCTTCGTAGGTGTATTCGGAATTGCATTTCGGGCAGGGTGGCAACGTGCTCACTAAGGCTCCTTAGGTTCAGGATCGCTAAAAAGCGCACATTGTATAGGGTTTTTCGTGATTCCTGTAGGAGCGAGCATGCTCGCTCCTACAGGACAGAAAAGATCAATGCGTACGCGCGACCGCAAACTCGCTCAGTTCTACCAACGCATCGCGATATTCGCTGGCTGGCAGGGCCTCGAGGCATTTGATTGCACGGGCCACGTAATCACGAGCGAGTTGGGCGGTGTAGTCCAGCGAACCGGAGGCTTCCACGGCTGCGCGGATGCTTTCCAGGTCTTCGATCCCGCCTTTCTGAATGGCTTGACGCACCAGGGCTGCCTGTTCCGGCGTGCCTTCGCGCATGGTGTAGATCAGCGGCAGGGTCGGCTTGCCTTCGGCCAGGTCGTCGCCGACGTTCTTGCCCAGGGTCTCGGCGTCACCTTTGTAGTCCAGCAGGTCGTCGACCAGTTGGAAGGCCACGCCCAGGTGGTCACCGAACGTGCGCAAGGCTTCAGACTGTTCTGGCGTTGCCTCGCACAGGGCCGCAGCACTGTGGGTGGAGGCTTCGAAGAGCATCGCGGTTTTGCCGCGGATGACCTCCATGTAGGTTTCTTCGGTGGTGCTGGCGTCACGAACCTTCGACAGCTGCAACACTTCGCCTTCGGCGATGATGCGCGTGGCTTGCGAAAGAATCTTCATCACGGGCATGGAGCCCAGTTCGACCATCATTTCGAAGGAGCGCGAGTACAGGAAGTCGCCCACCAGTACGCTCGGCGCGTTGCCCCAGATGGCATTGGAGGTCGAGCGACCACGGCGCATGCCGGACATGTCGACCACGTCGTCGTGCAGCAAGGTGGCGGTGTGCAGGAACTCGATGGTGGCGGCGAGCAAGCGCAGATCGTCGCCTTCGCGGCCCAGTGCCTTGCCACACAGCAGCACCAACAAAGGACGCAAGCGTTTACCACCCGCCGAGGTAATGTAGTCGCCGATTTTCGAGACCAGCGGCACGCGGGACGTCAGTTGCTTCTTGATGATGCCGTCGACGGCGCTAAAATCGTCCGCCACCGCGCGGTAGAAAGCTTGGGGTTGCATCAGCGACAGTCGCTCCAGAAGGGTTGCGCGGCATGCTAGGACCCACGTCCGGGCCTGTCAAGGCGCGATGGACGGCCTATTGCAAGGCGCTCGTGCCTTGCGTACAATCGCGCACCCTGAACTTCCTGGGCAGCACCTGCCTTACGCAATTGCAACGGGCCTTCCAGCCCAATGCAGCCATGCCAGCCAATACCTCTTCCTATAAAGAGCTGGGTGAGCAGGATTATCGGAGAAATACCATGTCTTATGCAGTAATCGTTACTGGCGGCAAGCAGTACAAAGTCGCCCCAGGTGAATACCTGAAGATCGAAAAACTGGAAATCGCTACCGGCGAATCCGTTACCTTTGATCGCGTTCTGTTGGTTGCCAATGGTGACGACGTGAATATCGGTGCTCCAGTTGTTGCCGGCGCTACCGTTGTGGCTGAAGTGATCTCCCAAGGTCGTCACGATAAAGTCCGCATCATCAAGTTCCGTCGCCGTAAGCACCACATGAAGCGTATGGGCCACCGCCAGTGGTACACCGAGATCAAAATCACCGGTATTCAGGCTTAATTTCAGCCTAATTCCTCACTAGGAGAATTGAACTCATGGCACACAAAAAAGCTGGTGGTAGTACCCGTAACGGTCGCGACTCAGAAGCCAAACGCCTTGGCGTGAAGATGTATGGCGGCCAGAAAATCATTCCGGGCAACATCATCGTGCGTCAGCGCGGCACCCAATTCCACGCCGGTTACGGTGTAGGCATGGGTAAAGATCACACCCTCTTCGCGAAAATCGAAGGCGTGATCAAGTTTGAAGTAAAGGGCGCGTTCAACCGCCGTTACGTGAGCGTAGTCGCAGCTTAATTGCGCACTCGCTGGAAAAGCCCTGTCTCGCGACGGGGCTTTTTCGTTTGTGGGGTGAGTCTCTTGCAAAACTGTTTGTATGGGCTGTCGGCGCGCTGGATTCGCGGTCGTTGATTGAGGTCGCTGCGCTCATTTTTGCAAGAGTCTTACATCTGGATTTTTTCGGCTCGTCCGTACGGCGAGAGGCGTTTTGTTATGAAGTTTGTTGATGAAGTATCCATTCGAGTAAAGGCCGGTGACGGTGGCAACGGTTGCATGAGCTTCCGTCGCGAGAAGTTCATTGAGAACGGTGGTCCGAACGGCGGTGACGGGGGTGACGGTGGCTCGGTCTACATGATCGCCGACGAAAACCTCAATACCCTGGTGGATTACCGTTATACCCGCCACTTCGATGCCGAGCGTGGCTCCAATGGTGGCAGCACAGACTGCACTGGCAAGAAAGGCGAGGACCTGGTGCTGCGCGTGCCGGTGGGCACCACGGTGATCGATTCCGCTACCCAGGAAGTCATCGGCGACCTGACCAAGGCTGGCCAGAAGCTGTTGGTTGCCCATGGTGGCTGGCACGGTCTGGGCAACACCCGTTTTAAATCCAGTACCAACCGCGCGCCACGCCAGACCACGCCGGGTAAGCCGGGTGAGCAACGTGACCTCAAGCTGGAAATGAAGGTGCTGGCGGACGTGGGCCTGTTGGGTTTGCCGAATGCGGGTAAAAGTACCTTCATTCGTTCGGTGTCGGCCGCCAAGCCGAAAGTGGCCGACTACCCGTTCACCACGCTGGTGCCGAACCTGGGTGTGGTCTCTGTGGATCGCTGGAAAAGTTTCGTGATCGCGGACATTCCGGGTCTGATCGAAGGTGCCTCCGACGGTGCAGGCCTGGGGATTCGCTTCCTCAAGCATTTGGCGCGTACTCGCCTGCTGTTGCATCTCGTGGACATGGCGCCGCTGGATGAAAGCAGCGCCCCGGATGCGGCCGAAGTCATCGTCAGTGAGTTGACCAAGTTCAGCCCGTCCCTGGCTGAGCGTGATCGTTGGCTGGTACTGAACAAGTGCGACCAGATCCTGGATGAAGAGCACGACGCTCGCGTCAAGGAAGTCGTTGATCGCCTGGAGTGGACCGGTCCGGTCTACGTCATTTCGGCGATCTCCAAGCTGGGCACCGAGCGCCTGTGCCACGACATCATGCGTTACATGGAAGATCGTGCCGACCGACTGGCAAACGACCCTGCATACCGGGAAGAATTGGCAGACCTCGATCAGCGCATCGAAGACGAGGCGCGTGCCCAGTTGCAGGCGCTGGACGACCAGCGTGCGCTGCGTCGCAGTGGCGTCAAGTCGGTCCATGACATCGGCGACGATGATTGGGACGAGGAAGACGTGGATGATGAAGATGGTCCGGAAATCATTTACGTGCGCGACTGACGCGTTGCGATAAACTGAAGCGCCGCTCAATCGAGCGGCGTTTTAGTATCTGGAAATCGTCAGTATCTGGGATCTGGTAGACACGAATAACGTTACGGGCAGCGCCAGGTCGCGCTGCCCTCAGGCTAAGGTTGAAGATGATGCGGAGCAAGGTGACAGGTGCGCAGCGTTGGGTCGTGAAAATCGGCAGCGCTTTGCTGACGGCGGACGGCAAGGGTCTGGATCGCGCGGCAATGAGTGTCTGGGTAGAGCAGATGGTGGCCCTGCACGAGGCGGGCGTCGAGTTGGTGCTGGTGTCCTCTGGCGCGGTAGCAGCGGGCATGAGCCGTTTGGGCTGGACCGCGCGACCCAGTGCGATGCACGAGCTCCAGGCGGCTGCAGCAATCGGTCAGATGGGGTTGGTGCAGGCTTGGGAGTCGAGCTTTGCCGAGCATGATCGGCACACCGCGCAGATTCTCCTGACCCACGACGACTTGTCTGATCGCAAGCGCTACCTGAATGCCCGCAGCACCCTGCGCGCCCTGGTCGAATTGAAAGTGATTCCGGTGATCAACGAAAACGACACCGTGGTCACCGATGAGATTCGCTTCGGCGACAACGACACCCTGGCGGCGCTGGTGGCCAACCTGGTCGAAGCCGATCTGCTGGTGATCCTTACGGATCGCGATGGCATGTTCGACGCCGATCCGCGCAACAATCCTGACGCCCAACTGATCTACGAGGCGCGCGCCGATGATCCGGCGCTCGATGCGGTGGCGGGCGGTACAGGTGGGGCGCTGGGTCGTGGTGGCATGCAGACCAAATTGCGTGCGGCACGCTTGGCGGCGCGCTCCGGTGCGCACACCATCATCGTCGGCGGGCGCCTTGAGCGTGTGCTGGATCGCCTGAAGGCGGGTGAGCGCATCGGCACCTTGCTGTCGCCTGAGCGCGGCATGCTGGCGGCACGCAAGCAGTGGCTGGCCGGGCATCTACAGACCCGTGGCACGTTGGTGCTGGATGCGGGTGCGGTAACGGCGTTGTCCCAGGGCAACAAAAGTTTGCTGCCGGTGGGCGTCAAGCTGGTCCAGGGCAGTTTCCGTCGCGGCGAAATGGTGGTGTGCGTGGCGCCGGACGGGCGTGAGATTGCCCGTGGCCTGGCGAACTACAGTGCACTCGAGGCACAAAAAATCATCGGTCAGTCGTCTGAGGCGATTGTCGGTCTGTTGGGGTATATGGCTGAGCCGGAGCTGGTTCACCGCGATAACCTGATTCTGGTCTGAGGAAATACCTGAATGCGTGTGGCAAAAGGATTGTTGGGCATGCTGTTGGCAATGCCGCTGCTGGCTTCGGCCGAAGAAATTGGTCAGGTGTCGACGGTGTTCAAGTTCGTCGGTCCGAATGACCGTATCGTCGTCGAGGCGTTTGATGATCCGAAGGTCGAGGGTGTGACCTGCTACCTGTCGCGCGCCAAGACCGGGGGTGTGAAGGGTGGTCTGGGTTTGGCCGAGGATCGTGCCGAAGCCTCCATCGCTTGCCGCCAGGTCGGGCCGATCAACTTCAAGGGGCAGTTGAAGGATGGCGAAGAGGTGTTCAAGGAGCGCACCTCGCTGGTCTTCAAGACCATGCAGGTGGTGCGTTTCCTCGACAAGAAACGTAATACGCTGGTGTATCTGGTCTACAGCGATCGCCTGATCGAAGGCAGTCCGCAGAATGCGGTGACGGCGATTCCGATCTTGCCGTGGGCCAGCGCGCAGTAACCTGAACGAAAAATACTGTGGGAGCGAGCCTGCTCGCTCCCACGGTGCTCTCTATATCATCAAATCACAGACAATAAAAAACCGACCCTTGGGTCGGTTTTTTAGTGAACGCGTCGCTTAGGCAGCAGCGGCGACGTTCAGGGCCTTTACGTGGCCATTCAGGCGGCTCTTATGGCGAGCAGCCTTGTTTTTGTGGATGATGCCTTTATCGGCCATGCGGTCGATAACTGGCACAGCCAGGGTGTAAGCGGCTTGAGCTTTTGCAGCGTCTTTTGCGTCGATGGCTTTAACTACATTCTTGATGTAGGTACGAACCATGGAACGCAGGCTGGCGTTGTGGCTGCGACGCTTCTCAGCCTGTTTAGCACGTTTTTTGGCGGAAGGTGAGTTGGCCACCGTCGAGCTCCTCGAAAGACTTTTTAGGAAATAGCAAACAAAATAGGCCGCGAATCATGCCGATGAGTTGAAGTCTTGTCAAGGGCGGTTGAGACGTTCCGCTAAGTGGTAGGTATAAAGAGGCGGGAGATTTCTTTCCGGCGTTTGACCTGTAAACTCGCGAGCTTTGGCTCTGTGCTGTTGCGGCGCGGAGTATCGCACAAGTAGGCGCATTGTTCGCCTGCTGTTTATCGACAGGCGCGAACTCTTTTAATGAATCTGCTCAAATCATTGGCGGCCGTCAGCTCTATCACGATGCTTTCCCGAGTTCTGGGGTTCGTACGCGACACCCTCATCGCGCGCGCCTTCGGTGCGGGGATGGCAACGGATGCTTTCTTTATCGCGTTCAAGCTGCCCAATCTGTTACGCCGAATCTTCGCTGAGGGAGCGTTCTCCCAAGCGTTTGTGCCGATTCTCGCCGAATACAAAAACCAGAAAGGCGAGGAGGCAACGCGCACTTTCATTGCCTACGTATCCGGGCTGCTGACGCTGGTGCTGGCGCTGGTGACCGCGCTGGGCATGCTCGCCGCGCCCTGGGTGATCTGGGTGACCGCGCCAGGTTTTACCGACACGCCGGAAAAATTCGAGCTCACTTCCAGTCTTCTGCGCGTGACCTTTCCTTATATATTGCTGATCTCCCTGTCTTCACTGGCAGGCGCCATCCTCAATACCTACAACCGTTTCTCGGTGCCGGCCTTCGTGCCGACCCTGCTCAATGTCAGCATGATCATCTTCGCGGTGTTCCTGACGCCGTATTTCGATCCGCCGGTCATGGCCCTGGGCTGGGCGGTGCTGGCCGGCGGCCTGGCGCAACTGTTGTATCAACTGCCGGCACTGAAAAAGATCGGCATGCTGGTGCTGCCGCGCCTGAATCTGCGTGACAGTGGCGTGTGGCGGGTCATGAAGCAGATGCTGCCGGCGATTCTCGGGGTGTCGGTCAGCCAGATTTCACTGATCATCAATACGATTTTTGCCTCGTTCCTGGTGGCCGGTTCCGTGTCATGGATGTATTACGCCGACCGTCTGATGGAATTGCCGTCCGGCGTGCTGGGCGTGGCCTTGGGCACGATTCTGCTGCCGACCCTGGCCAAGACCTACGCGAGTCAGGACCGGACCGAATATTCGCGCATACTCGACTGGGGCCTGCGCCTGTGCTTTGTGCTGGTGCTGCCTTGTGCCCTGGCATTGGGGATCCTGGCTGAGCCGCTGACGGTTTCGCTGTTTCAGTACGGCCAGTTCAGTGCCTTCGATGCGGCCATGACGCAGCGAGCGCTGATTGCCTACTCGGTCGGTTTGCTCGGTATTATCGTGATCAAAGTGCTGGCGCCGGGCTTTTACGCGCAACAGAACATCCGCACGCCGGTGAAAATCGCGATTTTCACGCTGATTGTTACGCAGTTGTTCAACCTGATGTTGATCGGTCCGCTGGCCCATGCTGGTCTGGCCCTGGCCATCAGTGCGGGTGCCTGTCTCAATGCCGGGTTGCTGTTTTACCAACTGCGCAAGCAGCAGATGTACCAACCGCAACCGGGGTGGGCGAAGTTTGGCGCCAAGCTGGTAATCGCCGTGCTGGTGATGTCTGGGGTATTGCTGGCCGGGATGCACTTCCTGCCGGCGTGGGATCAGGGGCACATGCTCGAGCGTTTCCTGCGCCTGGGCGGGTTGGTCGCGGCGGGTGTGGTTTCGTATTTCGGCATGTTGCTGTTAATGGGCTTCCGTTTACGCGACTTCAATCGCAAGGCGTTGAGCTGAAGACTTTGCCTTGAAAATCATCGGCGGGCCGGCGGTTTTGTCGGCTCGATCACTTTGGGTTACGGTGCTGCCTGTCGTCGGCCGCCGGGTGTGGTTATAATCGACCACTTTATGAGCAAGAAGCGCGTTATGCAGCTGGTTCGAGGCCTTCAAAACCTGCGCCCCCAGCATCGGGGCTGTGTCGCCACTATTGGCAACTTTGACGGTGTTCACCGTGGTCACCAGGCAATCCTGGCGAGACTTCGTGAGCGTGCGCGCGAGTTGGGCGTACCCAGCTGCGTGGTGATTTTCGAGCCGCAGCCGCGAGAGTTCTTCGCTCCTGACACCGCGCCGGCGCGCCTGGCCCGATTGCGCGACAAGCTGCAGTTGATGGCGGGCGAGGGCGTCGATCGCGTACTGTGCCTGGCGTTCAATCAGCGCCTGAGCAAGCTCAGTGCCAGCGAATTCATCGATACCATTCTGGTCGACGGCCTGGGCGTAAAGCATCTTGAAGTCGGTGACGACTTTCGCTTCGGCTGTGACCGGGTCGGCGATTTCGAGTTCCTGCAACAGGCTGGTGTCATGCAAGGCTTTACCGTCGAAGCCGCGCAAACCGTCGAGCTCGATGGCATTCGCGTCAGCAGTACCCAGGTGCGTAATGCCCTGGCGGCCGCTGACTTCGCCTTGGCCGAGCGCCTGCTCGGGCGTCCATTCCAGATTACCGGAAGGGTATTGCACGGACAGAAACTGGCGCGCCAACTGGGTACGCCCACTGCCAACATTCAACTCAAACGTCGTCGAGTGCCGCTGACCGGGGTGTATCTGGTCAATGTCGACATCGACGGCAAGACCTGGCCAGGCGTCGCCAATATTGGCGTACGGCCCACGGTCCAGGGAGATGGCAAAGCCCATCTCGAAGTCCATCTTCTGGATTTTGCCGGCGATCTGTATGACCGGCGTCTGACGGTGGTTTTCCACCACAAGCTGCGTGAAGAGCAGCGTTTCGCCTCTCTGGAGGCGTTGAAAACGGCGATCAACGCGGATGTCGCCGCCGCCCGTGCACTAGCCGCACCTAGCGCCCATCGCTAATGAAGAGCCTTAAATGACCGACTATAAAGCCACGTTAAACCTTCCGGACACCGCCTTCCCAATGAAGGCCGGCCTGCCTCAGCGCGAACCGCAGATTCTGCAGCGCTGGGACAGCATTGGCCTGTACGGAAAGTTGCGCGAGATTGGCAAGGATCGTCCGAAGTTCGTCCTTCACGACGGTCCTCCGTACGCCAACGGCACGATTCACATCGGTCATGCGCTGAACAAAATCCTCAAGGATATGATCATCCGCTCCAAGACCCTGTCGGGCTTCGATGCGCCGTACATTCCGGGCTGGGACTGCCACGGCCTGCCGATCGAGCACAAGGTCGAAGTGACCCACGGCAAGAACCTGGGCGCGGACAAGACCCGCGAACTGTGCCGTGCCTATGCCACCGAGCAGATCGAAGGGCAGAAATCCGAATTCATCCGTCTGGGCGTGTTGGGCGACTTTGCCAACCCCTACAAGACCATGGACTTCAAGAACGAGGCCGGTGAAATCCGTGCCCTGGCCGAAATCGTCAAGGGCGGTTTCGTGTTCAAGGGCCTCAAGCCGGTGAACTGGTGCTTCGACTGCGGTTCGGCACTGGCCGAAGCGGAAGTCGAGTACGAGAACAAGAAGTCCTCGACCATCGACGTGGCATTCCCGATTGCCGACGAAGGCAAACTGGCTGCCGCGTTCGGCCTGCCGTCGCTGGCCAAGCCGACTGCCATCGTGATCTGGACCACCACCCCGTGGACCATCCCGGCCAACCAGGCGCTGAACGTCCACCCGGAATTCACCTACGCCCTGGTCGATATCGGCAGCAAGCTGCTGGTGTTGGCCGAAGAGTTGGTCGAGGCGTGCCTGTCGCGCTACGGCGTCGAAGGCTCGGTACTGGCCACTGCACCGGGCTCGGCGCTGGAACTGATCAACTTCCGTCACCCGTTTTACGACCGTCTGTCGCCGGTCTACCTGGCCGACTACGTCGAGCTGGGCGCCGGCACCGGCGTGGTTCACTCCGCTCCTGCCTACGGCGTGGACGACTTCGTGACCTGCAAGAAGTACGGCATGGTCAACGATGACATCCTCAACCCGGTGCAAAGCAACGGCGTATACGTGCCGTCGCTGGAGTTTTTCGGCGGCCAGTTCATCTGGAAGGCCAACCCGGCCATCGTCGACAAACTGACCGAAGTCGATGCGCTGATGCACACCGCTGTCATCGAACACAGCTACATGCACTGCTGGCGCCACAAGACCCCGCTGATCTACCGCGCCACCGCGCAGTGGTTCATCGGCATGGACAAGCAGCCAGCCACTGGCGAGACCCTGCGCCAGCGTTCGCTCAAGGCCATCGAAGACACCAAGTTCGTGCCGGCCTGGGGCCAGGCGCGCCTGCACTCGATGATCGCCAACCGTCCGGACTGGTGCATCTCTCGCCAACGTAACTGGGGCGTGCCGATCCCGTTTTTCCTCAACAAGGAAAGCGGCGAGCTGCACCCACGTACCGTCGAGCTGATGGAAGAAGTGGCCAAACGCGTCGAAGTCGAAGGCATCGAGGCCTGGTTCAAACTGGACGCCGCCGAACTGTTGGGTGATGAAGCGCCGCAGTACGACAAGATCAGCGACACCCTGGACGTCTGGTTCGATTCGGGCACCACGCACTGGCACGTTCTGCGCGGTTCGCACCCAATGGGCCACGAAAACGGCCCGCGTGCCGATCTGTATCTGGAAGGTTCGGACCAGCACCGCGGCTGGTTCCACTCATCCTTGCTGACCGGTTGCGCCATCGACAACCACGCGCCATACCGCGAGCTGCTGACCCACGGCTTCACTGTCGACGAGTCTGGCCGCAAGATGTCCAAATCGCTGGGCAACGTGATCGCACCACAAAAAGTCAACGACACCCTGGGCGCCGACATCATGCGTCTGTGGGTCGCCTCGACTGACTACTCCGGTGAGATGGCGGTGTCCGAGCAGATCCTGCAACGCAGTGCGGACGCCTACCGGCGTATCCGTAACACGGCCCGCTTCCTGCTCTCCAACCTGACCGGTTTCAACCCGGCCACCGACCTGCTGCCCGCTGAAGAAATGCTGGCCCTGGACCGTTGGGCGGTGGATCGCACCCTGCTGCTGCAGCGCGAGCTGCAAGAGCATTACGGCGAATACCGCTTCTGGAACGTCTACTCCAAGATCCACAACTTCTGCGTGCAGGAGTTGGGTGGTTTCTATCTCGACATCATCAAGGATCGCCAGTACACCACCGGCGCCGACAGCAAGGCTCGGCGTTCGTGCCAGACTGCGCTGTTCCACATCAGCGAAGCGCTGGTGCGCTGGATCGCACCGATCCTGGCGTTCACCGCCGACGAGCTGTGGCAGTACCTGCCGGGCGAGCGTAACGAATCGGTGATGCTCAACACCTGGTACGAAGGCCTGACCGAACTGCCGGAAGGCTTCGAGCTGGATCGTGCGTACTGGGACCGGGTCATGGCGGTCAAGGTCGCGGTCAACAAGGAAATGGAAATCCAGCGTGCCGCCAAGGCCGTCGGTGGCAACCTGCAAGCCGAAGTGACGCTGTTCGCCGAAGACGCACTGAGTGCCGACCTGGCCAAGCTGAGCAACGAACTGCGCTTCGTGCTGATCACCTCCACCGCCAGCGTTGCGCCATTGGCGCAGGCACCGGCCGATGCCGTGGTCACTGAAGTGAGCGGCCTGAAGCTGAAGATCGTCAAGTCGGCTCACGCCAAATGCGCCCGTTGCTGGCACTGCCGTGAAGATGTCGGCGTGAATCCGGAACATCCGGAAATCTGCGGCCGCTGCGTGGACAACATCAGCGGTGCTGGCGAGGTTCGTCACTATGCCTAATGGCGTTGGTCGTTTTGGACGGCTGGGTTGGCTCTGGCTGAGTTTGCTGGTCCTGGTCATCGACCAGGCCAGCAAGTTCTACTTCGAGGGCTCGCTGAAGATGTACCAGCAAATCGTGGTGATCCCCGATTACTTCAGTTGGACCCTGGCCTACAACACCGGCGCCGCGTTCAGCTTCCTGGCTGACAGCTCCGGCTGGCAGCGCTGGTTGTTCGCGCTGATCGCCGTGGCCGTCAGCGCGGTACTGGTGGTGTGGCTCAAGCGCCTGGGGCGTAACGAAACCTGGCTGGCGGTCGCCCTGGCGTTGGTGCTGGGTGGCGCGCTGGGCAACCTGTATGACCGCATCGCCCTGGGCCATGTGATCGATTTCATCCTGGTGCATTGGCAGAACCGCTGGTATTTCCCGGCGTTCAATTTCGCTGACAGTGCAATCACTGTGGGCGCGGTGATGCTGGCGCTGGACATGTTCAAATCCAAAAAAACTGGAGAAGCCGTTCATGACTGAACAGGTATTGGCTGAACAACGCATCCGAGAGCACACCGAAGTCACTTTGCACTTTGCACTGAACCTGGAGAACGGCGACACGGTCGACAGCACTTTCGACAAGGCACCGGCGACCTTCAAGGTCGGTGATGGCAACCTGCTGCCAGGTTTCGAGGCCGCGCTGTTTGGCTTCAAGGCCGGCGACAAACGCACGCTGACCATTCAGCCGGAAAACGCCTTTGGCCAGCCTAACCCGCAAAACGTCCAGGTCATCCCGCGCTCGCAGTTCAAGGACATGGAGCTGTCGCCGGGATTGCTGGTGATCTTCAACGATGCGGCCAATACTGAACTGCCTGGCGTGGTGAAAGTCTTCGATGACGAGCAAGTGACCATCGACTTCAACCATCCGCTGGCCGGCAAGACATTGACCTTTGACGTGGAAATCATTTCCGTCACGGCGTTGTAAGCGACACACGAGGCACACCATGCAAATCAAACTCGCCAACCCCCGTGGCTTCTGCGCCGGAGTGGATCGGGCGATCGAAATCGTCAACCGCGCCCTGGAAGTCTTCGGTCCGCCGATCTATGTGCGCCATGAAGTGGTCCACAACAAATTCGTGGTCGAAGACCTGCGTGCTCGCGGCGCAATCTTCGTCGAAGAACTGGATCAGGTGCCGGACGACGTCATCGTGATCTTCAGTGCCCATGGCGTATCCCAGGCCGTGCGAACCGAAGCCGCCGGGCGTGGCCTCAAGGTGTTCGATGCCACCTGTCCGTTGGTGACCAAGGTGCACATCGAGGTTGCGCGCTACAGCCGCGACGGTCGTGAATGCATCCTGATTGGCCATGCCGGCCACCCGGAAGTCGAAGGCACCATGGGCCAGTACGATGGCAGCAATGGTGGGGCGATTTACCTGGTGGAAGACGAGAAAGACGTCGCCGCATTGCAGGTGAACAACCCGGAAAAACTGGCGTTTGTCACTCAGACCACCTTGTCCATGGACGATACCAGCCGTGTCATTGATGCCCTGCGTACTCGCTTTCCGGCCATCGGTGGCCCGCGCAAGGACGACATCTGCTACGCCACGCAAAACCGTCAGGATGCGGTGAAGACCCTGGCCGACGAATGTGATGTGGTGTTGGTGGTCGGTAGCCCGAACAGCTCCAACTCCAACCGGCTGCGTGAACTGGCTGAGCGCATGGCCACCCCGGCGTACCTGATCGACGGTGCCGAAGACCTGCAAAAGAGCTGGTTCGATGGCGTCGAACGTATTGGCATCACCGCCGGTGCTTCCGCTCCGGAAGTCCTGGTGCGCGGCGTGATCCAGCAATTGCAGGCCTGGGGTGCCACCGGCGCCGATGAGCTGGCCGGGCGCGAGGAGAACATCACGTTCTCGATGCCCAAAGAGCTGCGGGTTCGCTCGCTGACCTGATTCACCGTTCGCATAGAGCCTGCTCGGCCTTTTGGTTGCGCAGGCTGGCGCGGCCGGAGCGGGACACTACGACTTGTAGCTGACTGATCGGTTTGCGAGCATCGCAAAAATGCAACGTTCCATTTTGAAAGCTGCGATGAGTCATCAGCGGCATTCCCAAGCTACTGAAGCGTATGTAGCTCGTCACCATTTCATTCCCGACAATCGCCAGTTTGTTGCCATTCGCGTGCTCTGAGATCAGCGGGTTGTCACGGTCATCCGCGCCTTTGCCGCTCACATCGAGAATGACGCGCCAGCCTTGGCCCCAATCTCCGTCGATGCCATGGATCACCACGGCCTGACTTCGTGTCATCGCCAGCGTGCGGGCATGACGGATGCCGCTGATCAGCGAACTGGCGGCTTCCTTGCGCTGTATCGACTCAGTGAACACGGCCATCGCCGGGCTGACCCAATACAGAACAATCCCGACAATCGTCAGTCCCATAAGCAGTTCGATCAGGCTGAAACCTTGCTGGTGCATGGTATCTCCCTCCCTGGAGCGGGGTGGCGCGCGCGATCCTTGCGCGAGTAATGGCAAAACAACCGTACCCCTGTCGGTCGAATGTTCTAGCGTGTTACAGGTATAGCCGACGGCAACGGAGGGCATCGATGGATCATCGTTCAAAAGGTTTCACGCTGATCGAGTTGCTGGTCGCACTCGCTGTTTTCCTGGTGCTGATCACTCTGGCAGTGCCAATGTTTACCCGTTCGATACAAGGCACCCGGGCCGATACCGAGATGGGCGATCTGCAACGCGGTTTGAATTACGCCAGGCTGGAGGCCATTGATCGGGGGATCACCACACGCGTGCGACCGACGGCGGGCGGCACCACCTGGACGGGAGAACTGTCGATTTATGACGGTACTGGCAATCCGGCCAATGTATTGCGGGTTGTTCCTGCGATGAGCAGTGGCGCCACTCTGACGCTAACCTCAGGAGTGACCGCCATCGACTTCAACAATCTGGGCGGTCTCTCGGCACCTTCCACGGCGGTGGTGATCAACTATGTACTGGGGGCGCAAAGCAGGACGCTGACAGTGTGTTTGAACGGACGAATTCTATTGGGCGGAAGTTGCGGATGAGGGAATGGAGCAAGCGTGCACAGGAAGGCACCACGCTGATCGAAGTACTGGTCGCCTTGTTGATTTTGAGTGTCGGGTTGCTGGGCGCGGCGGCATTTCAGCTCAATGCACTGAAGTACACCGACAGCTCGCGGATGACCAGCCAGGCGAGTTTCATCGCCTATGACATGCTGGACCGCATTCGAGCCAATTCCGGCGCCGACTACACCGTAACGCCTCCGACCTCGGGCAATCCCAGTGTTGCGCGGGACCAGGACCTGTACGACTTCGCCTCCAACATCCGCAATTTCCTCGGCAGCACGGCCACCGGCACTGTCACGCTGAACCAACGGGTGTACACCATCACCATCACCTGGGACGACTCGCGGGCCGCCAAGGCTGCCGACTCCCGCCGCAGCCTTGTGCTGACCAGTCGCGCCGCCGTCGATCCGGTGGTGACGCCATGAACCGGGGGCACAGTCGTGGTTTCAGCCTGATCGAATTGCTGATCGCCCTGGTGCTGAGCCTGGTGGTGGTGCTCGGGGTGGCGCAGGTATTCATCGCGGCCAAGAACACTTACGTCAGCCAAAACGCCGCTGCCAACATGCAGGAAGATGCGCGTTTCGTGCTGAGCAAGATGATCCAGGAAATCCGAATGGTGGGGATGTTCGGTTGCGTGGCCACCATCACCGATGCCAGCTCGGGGGCTGGCTTCAGTGCGAATCAGGCCAACCCGATCAGTTGGGACAACGCCAATCTCAGGCTGACCCTGGTGACGGCCGATGTCGGAAACGGTGGAGGTACGCCGACCTGGACGGTGGTGTCCGACTGTCGAAACACGTCCACGGCGTACTCGGAAGCGCGAACGCCCGCCTTGGGGCAATTGGCGTTTCCCATCCGGCGCCTGATCTACAGCCTCAAGAACAACCAGCTCACCATGGGGGTCGGTTCCGGAATACCGAGTGCGCCCGCCCAGGCCGTGCTGGTCGACAATGTCAGCGCCTTCAACGTCAGTTTCGGCATGGCCAGTTCGGCATCCGAAGGTGCCGCGTCGAGTTATAGCAGCAACCCTTCGGACGCGGCTCGGATCCGCAGTGTGCGCCTGACGTTGACCCTCACGGATCCCAACCGACAGGTGCGCGACCAGACCTTCAGCGTGGTTGCGGCCCTGCGCAACCGATTGCCATGACGGGGCGACTGATGAATGTTCAATCCATGAACCCTGGCGGTCAACGCGGCATGGCGTTGCTGGTCAGCTTGGTATTCCTCTTACTGCTGACGCTGATCGGCATTTCGTCGATGCAGAACGCCACGCTTCAGGAAAAGATGGCCAGCAGTGTGACCTTGCGCAACCAGTCGTTCCAGAACGCCGAAGCCGTGCTGCGTATCGGTGAAAGTGTGGTGCAGATGAGCACCTTCACCCTGCCGGTGTGCAGCGGCACCACCCAATGTGCACCGCCTGCCGAATCGGCAACGCTCACCACCGCCGGGGTAAACGCGACGTCGGGCGTAACCTGGGTCGGTGTGGCCAACGGTTTCTATGGGGTACAAAACATCGGCGCCTCGCTGAACGCGGTGAACGTGCCGAGCAACACCTCTGCGACGCTCTACCGCATCACGGCAGTGGCCATCGTGGGCAACAACGTGCGCAGCGTGGTGGAGAGCATTTATGCCAAGTACTGACTCGCGCGTGCACAAGTGGCGGCAGTGGCTGTGTGGCGTTGCGGTGGGAGCGTACCTGTCGGCCCCGGTGTACGCGTTCACGCCTTCGGACTCACCTTTGCTGAGTGCAGCGGCAGTACCGCCCAACGTGATGTTGCTCATCGATGATTCGGGCAGCATGAACAACATCATTTGGGCGCCAGGTTTTGATCCGACGGCGAACCGTCCCCAAATTGCGAACTGCAATTCCAGTTTTTCGTGTTTTGGCGGCCAGAACCTGGACATGAGCGATACCAACATTGCTTTATCGAGCCTCAACCGTGGCGGTTGTTCGACCAACGGCAACTGGTTCGGCTTCTATCGAGGACTCTTGGGGCTGGGGTCAATTTGCCTGAAGCTGCCGGACCCGGTGGGGAATCAGAATACCCGTTACACGGCGAACTACCTGTCTTACCTGGTTTCACAGGCCAACGGGGCGAACCGGGACTACACCACCGGTGCCATTCCCAATGATTACCGGATCAGCGTTGCGCAGGATGTCTCGACCAGCCTCGTCAGCAACAACCGTTCGCTGCGGATCGGCCTGTCGACGTTCAACCCTCCCGCCAGCGGCAACCCAGGCCCCGGTGGATTCATCGCCCGCGGCATCAGCGACCTGTCCCCTGTCAGTGGCAGCGTCACCCAAGCGCAGGCAGACGCCAACTACAACGCGTTGATCAATTCGATCAATGGTTTGAGCGCGATCGCCAATACCCCGTTGGCGGAAACCTACTACGAGATCACCCGCTACATGCGCGGCATGGCGCCGTACTACAACTCGACGCCCACGACCTACACCAGCCCGATCCAGTATCGCTGCCAGAAAAACTATGGCGTGGTGATCACCGATGGTTTGCCGACTTACGACCGCACCTTTGCGACCAATGATCCGCTTGGGGGCAGCCGCCTGCCAAACTGGGACGGCAACAGCGCGAACGATGGCGACAATCTCAATGGAGACGGCGAGGGCGACACCCTGTACCTGGACGACATTGCCAAGTTCGCTTTCGACATCGACATGCGCAGCACTGGCACCGACGCCGCCGGCAAAAGCTGGAATGCGGTGGATTTTCCCAAACAGAACATGAACACCTACACCGTGGGTTTCACCGCTGCGAACCAGATGTTGTCGGATGCCGCGAGCTACGGGCAGGGTAAGTATTATCAGGCAACCGACAGTGCCGGGCTCAGTACGGCATTGGCCTCGGCGCTGAGCGATATCACCTCCAAAGCCGGTTCCGGAGGCAGCGGCACTACCAGCAGCGCCATTGTCGGGGTCGGATCTGCTTACTATCAAACCAGCTACGACCCCAAGGATTGGCGTGGCACGATTAAATCCTATGGTTTCAGTGCTACCGGTTCGGTGAACACCTCTTCGGTGCTCTGGACCACCGACACCGCCATCGTGCCCGGCGCCACCGCGCCGACTTATCAGTCCTGGAACAGCGCCAGCAACGCCCCTGTGGCTCTGGCTTTCGCCAATTTCGCTCCGGCGCAGCAGACGGTACTGAGCCAAGGCCTGCCCACCGGCATCACGGGCAGCGATCTGGTGGAATGGAGCAAAGGCACCAACAAGACCGGGTTGAAAACCCGTACCGTTCTGCTCGGTGACATTATCAACTCGCCCCTGGTGCTGGCATCGCCCACGGAACAAACCGCGTCCGACCTGGCGAACGACACCAGCTACAGCAACTATCTGGCAACCAAAGCCAGCAACATGAACAGCAACCTGGTGGTCAATGGCAACGACGGTTTTGTCAGTGTGATCAATGCAGGTAACGGCGCCCGGCGTTATGCCTATATGCCTTCCAGTGTGTTGCCATCTCTGCGTTACATCGCTGACACCACCTATATCAACGGTGTGAGCCACAAGTTTCTGGTCGACGGACAGGTCGGCGTATTCGACGCGCAACTGGCCGGCGCCTGGAAAACCCTGGCACTGGGGGGCACAGGCGCGGGCGGTAAGACGTTTTACGCATTGCAGCTGTTTGATGCGTCGGCGGGTAACGCGATCAAGGCGCTGTGGGAGCTCAGTGCGCCGGCTACAGCCAATACCGCAAACACTTTCAATGATCTGGGTTATGCCTATGCGCGCCCGGACGTGGCACGCTTGGCCGATGGTCGATGGGCGGCGTTCATTGCCAACGGTTATGGCAGTAACTCCGGTGTAGCAGCGCTGTATGTGGTGGATATTCGCGATGGCTCGCTGATCAGGAAGATCGTCGTCGACCCGAGCGACACCAATAACGGCCTCTCCTCGGTGAAACTCAAGGTCAACTCCCAGAATGTGGTGCAGGCCGCTTACGGCGGTGACCTGGAAGGGCAGTTGTGGAAATTCGATTTGAGCAGTGTCAGCCCTGACAGTTGGGGCGTGGCGTTTTCCGGCAAGCCTTTGTTCACGGCGGCGGGCGGTACTACTCAGCCGATCACGGCGCAGCCGTTGCTGGCCGATAACTCGTTGGGCGGCAAGGTGGTGTTTTTTGGCACCGGCAAATTCAACGAGGCCGTGGACAAGACCAACAAGGATCTTCAGGCGTTTTATGCGGTGTGGGATGCGGACGGTGGTTCTGGCCAGATCACTACGTCCAGTTTGCAGGCCCAGTCGATCACGGGCGTGTTTTCGGGAAGTTCGGGACAGTTCGTCACCACCAGTCAGAACGAAGTGATTTATCCGGGGAAAAAGGGCTGGTATCTGCCCTTGGTCTACAACAACCTTTTGACCGGCGAGCGGGTCATCAACCAGGCCGCTTTGGTGCTGGGGCGGATCGTCTTCACCACGGCGGCGGTCGATACCACGGACCCCTGCGCCAGTTTCGGAACCGGCAAGCTGATCGAACTGGATGCGTTCAGCGGTAAGATGCTCAACTACGCCGTGCTCGACACCAATGGCGACGGGGTAGTCGACAGTGCGGACATGATATCCAGCGGGGTGGTGTTCTCCGGGGGGATGCCGATGTTGAATGCCATCGTCAACGGCGGAGCGCGCAAGGTCGTGAACGACTCCAGTGGAACACCCACTACGTTGGTGGAGAAGGCCGGCGGCGGTAGCCGTCGCATCATGTGGCGGCAAATTCAGTGAGTGAGAGTTCAGGCATGCGCAGATCCAACCGAGGTTTTACCCTGATCGAAATCATGATCGTGATTGCGATCATTGGTATCGTCATCACCATTGGCTACCCGAGCCTTACCGAATACGTGAAAAAAGGACGGCGGGCAGAAGTGACCGGTTTGCTGTCCGAGCAGGCGCAACTGCTTGAGCGTTTTTATTCAAAGAACACCACCAGCGTCTACACCGGTGCCACTGGTTTGAGCACCGGCAACGATTTCTACACCATCACCCCGACCCTGACGGACCAGACGTTCCTGCTGACCGCCACCCGCAAGGCCGGCAGCGCCATGGCCACTGACAAGTGCGGCGATTTCACCATCACCAACACCGGCGTCAGAAGCATGGTTAACGCAGCGTCCGGGCTGACCACGAAGGATTGCTGGGGCCGCTGAGTTTCATCGTTCGGGCGCTTTGTGTGCCCTCTGTCTATCTAACGTTTGGATCGAAACATGACCATGCAACAGCAAGTAGTGATCGTCGGCGGCGGTGTGATTGGCCTGATGACGGCGTTCAATCTCGCCTCCGAAGTGCACAGCGTTGTGCTGCTGGATCGAGCGAGTGTCGGGCAAGAGGCGTCCTGGGCCGGTGGTGGCATTGTTTCGCCGCTGTACCCATGGCGTTACAGCCCGGCGGTCACTGCACTGGCGCATTGGTCGCAGGATTTTTATCCACAACTGGGTGAGCGGCTGTTTGCCACCACCGGAGTGGACCCGGAGGTACACGTCACTGGGCTGTACTGGTTGGACCTGGAAGATGAAGCCCTGGCCCTCGAATGGGCCGAGCGGGAAGGTCGACCGTTACGGGCTGTGGATATCTCGGCTGTGCACGATGCCGTCCCGGTATTGGGCGCTGGATTTTCCCGGGCCATCTACATGGCCGATGTGGCCAACGTGCGCAACCCGCGGCTGGTCAAATCGCTCAAGGCAGCCTTGCAGGCGCTGCCGAACGTGACGATCCACGAACAATGTGAAGTCGGCGGATTCATTCGTGAAGGCGATAAGGTCGTTGGTGTGCAGACGTCGAAGGGTGATGTTCACGGCGATCAGGTGGTCCTGACCGCTGGTGCCTGGAGCGGTGACTTGCTCAAGGGCCTGGGGCTGGAACTTCCCGTGGAGCCGGTCAAAGGTCAGATGATTCTCTACAAGTGTGCGGCTGACTTCCTGCCAAGCATGGTCCTGGCCAAACGCCGCTACGCCATTCCGCGTCGGGATGGGCACATCCTGGTCGGTAGCACGCTGGAGCACGAAGGTTACGACAAGACGCCGACCGAGTCGGCGCTGGAGAGCCTGAAGGCAACGGCCGTGGAATTGATTCCGGCGCTGGCGGATGCAGAAGTGGTCGGGCACTGGGCCGGATTGCGACCGGGCTCGCCGGAGGGCATTCCCTACATTGGCCCAGTGCCGGGTTTTGACGGGTTATGGCTCAACTGTGGGCACTACCGCAACGGCCTCGTGCTGGCGCCTGCTTCGTGCCAGTTGTTCGCCGATGTGATGCTGGGCCGCACCCCCATCATCGATCCAGCCCCCTATGCCCCTATCGGACGACTGTAGGAGCGAGTGCCCGTAGTGCCCGGGCATTCATCGCGAGCAAGCTCGCTCCTACAGGGGAACACAGACGTCTGTAGGAGCGAGCTTGCTCGCGATGGTCGTTAACGATGACGCGGGCTGTCTGAATGCCCGCGTTGCCCGGGCATTCATCGCGAGCAAGCTCGCTCCTACAGGGGAACACAGACCTCTGTAGGAGCGAGCAGGCTCGCGATGGTCGTCAACGATGACGCGGGCTGTCTGAATGCCGCGGTGCCCGGTTACTCATCGCGAGCAAGCTCGCTCCACAGGGGAACACAGACGTCTGTAGGAGCGAGCTTGCTCGCGATGGTCGTTAACGATGACGCGGGCTGTCTGAATGCCGCGGTGCCCGGTTACTCATCGCGAGCAAGCTCGCTCCACAGGGGAACACAGACGTCTGTAGGAGCGAGCTTGCTCGCGATGGTCGTTAACGATGACGCGGGCTGTCTGAATGCCCGCGGTGCTCGGGCATTCATCGCGAGCAAGCTAGCTCCTCCTGTAGGAGCGAATTTCAATCCAACCCGAGTTTTTTCAACCGGTAACGCATCGACCGAAATGACAGATTCAATCGCTGCGCCGCCGCCGTGCGGTTCCAGCGGGTTTGCTCCAGGGCCTGGAGGATGAGTTTGCGCTCGACGTTTTCCAGATAGTCTTCCAGGTTGTCGATCTGGGTCAGATCCGGCACGCCGTTTTCTGCGCTGCTGTTGCCCTCGACCAAGCGCAGGTCTGCGGTTTCGATCTGTTTGTTTTCGCACAGGGTATGCGCCCGTTCGAGCACATTTTCCAGTTCCCGCACGTTGCCCGGAAAGCGATAGCCCTTGAGCGCGTCGAGGGCCTTCGGATGGAGTTTGGCCACAGGTTGGCCGGTCACTGCGGCGAGGCGCTTGAGAACATGCCCGGCCAGCGATTCGATATCGTCGCGGCGCTCGCGTAACGGCGGCACCCTGAGTTCGATGACGTTGAGCCGGTAGTACAAGTCCTGGCGGAAGCGTCCAGCGGCCACTTCGGCATCGAGGTCTTTATGGGTGGCGCAGAGGATACGCACATCGACCACGGTTTCCTGTTGGCCGCCTACGCTGCGCACAGCCTTTTCCTGAATCGCCCTCAGCAGTTTGACTTGCATCGACAGTGGCAGATCCGCCACTTCATCGAGGAACAGCGTGCCGCCATGGGCCGCCTGGAACAGTCCGGGTTTGTCTTCAATGGCGCCGCTGAAGCTGCCTTTGCGATGGCCAAAGAACTCGCTTTCCACCAGCTCCGACGGGATCGCCCCACAGTTAACCGGGACAAACGGCTGATTGGCTCGCGCGCCTTGCTCGTGGATCAGCCGTGCCACCAGCTCCTTGCCGCTGCCGGACTCCCCGCTGATGTAGACCGGTGCCTGGCTGCGCGCCAGTTTGTCGATCTGTTTGCGCAAACTGCGCATGGGCAGTGAGTCGCCCAGCAGGCGGCGATCGACGCTGCTGCTTGGTGCGGGCATGCGCAGCGCGCTGCTGACCAGCTCGCGTAGACGGGAGAGATCCACCGGTTTGGTCAAAAAATCGAACGCCCCGGCCTTGAGCGCGTTGATCGCCGTCTCCAGGTTGCCGTAGGCGGTGATCATGGCCACTGGCAGTTGCGGGTAGCGTCGCTGAATGTGTTGCACCAGGTCCAGGCCCGTGCCGTCCGGCAGGCGCATGTCTGTAAGACACAGGTCGAAGGTCTCGCGCTTGAGCAACGCTTGCGCCTCACCCAGGTTGCGAGCACTGAAAGTGTCAAGCTTCATGCGTCCCAGGGTGATTTCCAGCAGCTCGCGGATATCCGGTTCATCGTCGACGATCAGGACTTTTTGCTGTGGGCTCATATTCAACTTTGTTTCCGTCCGTGAGCAAAGGTGATGCGAAAGCAACCGCCGCCTTGGCGTGATTTGAAGTCTAGGCGGGCCTGGTTGCTTTCGCACAGCTCACGGGACAGATAGAGCCCAAGCCCCGTGCCTTGAGCGCTGGTGGTATAGAACGGCTCGAACAGATGGACCTGTTGTTCGGTGGTCACGCCGGCTCCGTCGTCCAGCACCTCGATGATCGGCAGTTGGGTGTCGGCATCGATGAACAGATCGAGCCAGACCTGTGCCTGCTCGTGCTGCTGAGCGCTGTGGCGCCAGGCGTTGCGTACCAGATTGTCGAGTATCTGGGTGAGTTGGTTCGGGTCCATCAGGGTATTGAAATCACCCTCTGCGATGCGCAGGTGAATCTGCTGGTTATCGAGCGCACCCTCGCGGCTTTCGGCCACGAACCGTTCCAGCCACGGCTTCAGGTCGAGCCGTTGCGGCACGGTCTGCTGGCGGCGTGACAGTTGCAGGACGTTTTCGATAATCCGGTTCATGCGCTGGGAGTGATCTTGGATGATCTGGGTCAGACGCCGATCCGCGCCGTTGAGTTCCTCCGATTCCTGCAAGAGCTGGGCGGCGTGACTGATGGCACCCAAGGGGTTGCGTATCTCGTGGGCGATCCCTGCGGTCAGGCGCCCAAGGGCGACGAGCTTGAGCTGTTGCGCGTGCTGGGTGATGTGCGCGAGGTCCTCAAGAAACACCAGGGTCTGGCGGTTCGCGCTCTGGTCCAGGGCAATGAAGCTCGGTTGCAGTTCCAGACCGCTGCCGGCGACTTTCACGCTTTGGGGACGCAGGGTCGGGTTGCTCTGCCACAGGTGTAAGCGCTCGATCAGGGTGGGGGAGCAGTCGTCGATCAATTGACCTTCAAGCGTGTCTTGACCCAAAAGGGCCAAGGCGCTGTGGTTGGCCAGTTGCACGTGTCGCTGATCATCGAGCACCAGAATGCCGGTGCGCATGCGCTGTAAGATCAACGCGTTGAGAGCCTCAAGCTCCACGACTTCACTGGCGCGCTTTTCAGCGAGGGTCTCGCTCACCTCCACGCGTTGCATCATCGCTTGCACGAGCAGGGCCGCGGCAAAGCACAGCGCGCCCAGTGTGGCGGCTTGCAAGTAATCATTGGGGCTGGCGGGTTGGCTGAGCCCCAGAAGGAAGCTCTGTCCGACAATGCCCAGTGCGGCTACAGCGGCTATCAGCAAGCCCAAGCGGCCCCGCAGCAGGGCGTTACCGATCGCCACGGTGACCACCAGCAGGTTGCCGAAGGCGCTGGCGACACCGCCAGCGGCATAGAACAGGCTGCACAGCAGCAGGACATCGACCAGTGCCAGGCTGAAAAGCTGAGCAGGGCGGCGGATGTTCTCGAGGAACACGACCAGCAGAATGTTCAGCACCAGGTACAACCAGCTGCCATTGCGAAGCAGGTTGTCATTCGTTGAGGTCAGCAGCTGATTATCCAGGTTGCTGGAAATCAGCAGCACCAGCGTGATGCCGATGCTCAAGCGGTAGAGATGGTAAAGGCGCAGCAGTCGCTGGGCTTGTTTGCTATCGGGGCTGGAAGCCTCAGCGCTCACTGGAGCCCGGGCCTTGCTCAAGGTGAGCCTGGCTGCAATACCACTGTTGTTGAAGATTCAGCGCGCGGTCGCGTGGCAGGTGCACACCACAGTGGGCGCAGCGAACCATCGGTGCGGCTTCCAGTTCGGCGGAGGACTTTGGCACGCCGGTCGGTCCCTTGAACTTGCGCCAGAACCATACCGCAGCGGCAATCAGGGCGATCCAGAACAATAAACGAAGCATGATGAGCTGCTTTATGACGAGAGATTCAGCAGTTTAGCCAAGGACATGGGCAGCGCACAGCCTCAGCGCTCGACAGACAATAAAAAAGGAGCCGGCGAGGGCTCCTTTTCGGTATTGCGCGCAGGTCTTAGTCGAACACGCCGAAGGTCATGTAGCTGAACCACGAGCGGTCTTCGTTGTTGCCAGCCGCGTCATGCTCTTCTTCTTCGATCACGTCGCCATTTTCATCTTTAGGCTTGAGCTCGTTCGGAATCGCATCCTTGGCGTCCTGGAACTGCTTCTGCACGTCCTGGTTGGCGCGGGTTTCTCCCGGCGGCAGCGGTGGACGGGACTCGATCAGGCCCAGAGTCGCCTTGCTCAGCCACGAACGGTTGTCGGCTTCGTCCATGGACGGTACGAACTGACCGTCCACCAGGCTTGGATGGTTCGGGTAGTTGAGCTTCAGGGTTTCCAGGCTGGTGGCAGCCAGTTCATCCAGGTGAAGGCGCTGGTAGGCTTCGGTCATCACCGCCAGGCCGTCGCCGACCGATGGGGTTTCCTGGAAGTTCTCCACCACGTAACGGCCACGGTTGGCGGCAGCGACGTAGGCCTGACGGGTCAGGTAGTAGTCGGCCACGTGAATCTCGTAGGCGGCCAGCAGGTTGCGCAGGTAGATCATGCGCTGCTTGGCATCAGGCGAGTAACGGCTGTTCGGGAAACGGCTGGTCAGCTGGGCGAACTCGTTATAGGAGTCGCGGGCAGCGCCCGGGTCGCGCTTGGTCATGTCCAGCGGCAGGAACCGCGACAGAAGACCGACGTCCTGGTCGAACGAGGTCAGGCCTTTGAGGTAGTAGGCGTAGTCGACGTTGGGATGCTGCGGGTGCAGTCGAATGAAGCGTTCGGCGGCTGATTTTGCAGCCTCTGGCTCAGTGTTCTTGTAGTTGGCATAGATCAGCTCGAGTTGAGCCTGATCGGCATAACGACCGAACGGATAACGCGACTCCAGCGCCTTCAGCTTGGCTGTTGCAGCGGTGTAGCTGTTGTTGTCCAGGTCATGCTGAGCCTGCTGGTACAGCTCGACTTCACTGAGGTTTTCGTCTACGACTTCCTTCGATGAGCAAGCAGCGGTCAATGCGAGGATGGCGATCAGCAGCAGGTGTTTCACTTGCATGGCGGCTTGCGTCCCTATGACGGCCGCTGTCTTGGGCGAGGCCGTCCTGTTATGATGAGCGCCCCGATGAATAGCCTCGGGGCAAAAGACGCCGTATTTAACCACAAGCGCGCAGCCGAAACCAAAGGCTGTGCCGACGCCCAGTCCGAGCATGTCCGATAAAATTGAACTTCGCGCAGAGGTGCCGTCCGAATTGGGCGGCCAACGCCTCGATCAAGTCGCCGCACAACTCTTCGCCGAGCACTCGCGCTCGCGCCTTTCCGCCTGGATCAAAGAAGGCCGCCTGACTGTGGATGGGGCGGTAATCCGCCCGCGAGACATCGTCCACGGTGGCGCCGTCCTTGAGTTGACCGCCGAGCAGGAAGCCCAGGGCGAATGGGTCGCTCAGGACATCGAGCTGGACATCGTCTATGAAGATGACGACATCCTGGTGATCAACAAGCCCGCAGGCCTGGTCGTGCACCCGGCCGCTGGCCATGCTGATGGCACCTTGCTCAACGCCTTGCTGCACCATGTGCCGGACATCATCAACGTCCCGCGCGCCGGTATCGTGCATCGCCTGGACAAGGACACCACCGGATTGATGGTGGTGGCCAAGACCATTCAGGCGCAGACAAAGCTCGTTGCACAACTGCAGAGTCGCAGCGTCAGCCGTATCTACGAATGCATCGTGATCGGCGTGGTGACCGCTGGCGGCAAGATCAACGCGCCCATCGGTCGTCATGGCCAGCAGCGCCAACGCATGGCCGTGATGGAAGGTGGCAAGCAAGCCGTCAGCCACTACCGGGTGCTCGAGCGGTTCCGCTCCCACACCCACGTGAGGGTCAAGCTGGAAACGGGTCGGACCCACCAGATTCGCGTACACATGGCGCACATTAACTTCCCGTTGGTCGGCGACCCGGCCTACGGTGGTCGTTTCCGCATTCCTCCGGCCGCGAACCCGACCATGGTCGAGTCATTGAAGACTTTCCCCCGCCAGGCGCTGCATGCACGGTTCCTGGAGCTGGAGCATCCGACTACCGGCGAGCGCATGAGCTGGGAGTCGCCTCTGCCGGAAGACTTCGTGTGGCTGCTGACCCTGCTCAAGCAGGATCGCGAGGCGTTTGTCGGATGAGTGACTGGCTGATTCCCGACTGGCCAGCGCCTGCCGGGGTAAAAGCCTGTGTGACCACCCGCACGGGCGGCGTCAGCCTGGCGCCGTTCGACAGTCTTAACCTTGGCGATCATGTCGAGGACAGGCCTGAAGCCGTGGCCGAGAACCGTCGACGCCTCACCGATCACTTTTCCATCGCGCCGGCCTGGTTAAAGCAGGTCCACGGCATCGCCGTGGCCCACGCCGATCCCAGCCTGGTCGCCACCGCTGACGCCAGTTGGTCGGCAACCCCTGGCATAGCCTGTGCGGCGATGACGGCCGATTGCCTGCCAGCGTTGTTCTGCGATCGCGCCGGTACTCGGGTTGCGGCGGCCCATGCCGGCTGGCGCGGGTTGGCGGCGGGCGTGCTGGAAGCGACACTCGACGCCCTGGCCGTTGCCCCCGAAAACGTGTTGGTCTGGCTCGGCCCCGCCATCGGCCCGCAAGCCTTCGAAGTCGGCCCGGAAGTACGGCAAACCTTTGTCGATCAAATGCCGCATGCCACCAAGGCCTTTATCCCCAGTCGCAACGAAGGCAAGTTCATGGCTGACATCTACGAGCTGGCGCGCCTGCGCCTGGCGACCCGTGGCGTCAGCGCTGTATACGGCGGCGGTTTCTGCACCGTGACCGATCCTCGCTTCTTTTCCTACCGCCGCAACCCGCGCACCGGTCGGTTCGCCTCCCTGGTCTGGCTCGAACGCTAGACTAGGCTGATCTGCATCAACATCAGGACGCTTGAAACTCCCAGAATCGACCGCATCTATAACGGTATCTGGCAGGCTTCTTCATTCAGGATGTTTTATTGGTCCGGCCTGCTCCATAGGAAGGTGAACCATGCGAATAGATCGTTTAACCAGTAAATTGCAGTTAGCCCTGTCCGATGCCCAATCGCTGGCCGTCGGCCATGATCATCCCGGCATCGAGCCCGCACATTTGATGCAGGCCATGCTGGAACAGCAGGGTGGTTCGATCAAACCCCTGCTGATGCAGGTCGGTTTCGACGTCAATAGCCTGCGTAAAGAGCTGACCAAAGAGCTCGACCAACTGCCGAAAATCCAGAACCCGACCGGCGACGTGAACATGTCGCAGGATCTGGCGCGCCTGCTCAACCAGGCTGATCGCCTGGCGCAGCAGAAAGGCGACCAGTTCATCTCCAGCGAGCTGGTGCTGCTGGCAGCGATGGACGAAAACAGCAAGCTGGGCAAATTGCTGCTTGGCCAGGGTGTGAGCAAGAAAGCCCTGGAAAATGCCATCAACAACCTGCGTGGCGGTGAAGCAGTCAATGATGCCAACCACGAAGAATCGCGCCAGGCGCTGGATAAATACACCGTCGACCTGACCAAGCGCGCGGAAGACGGCAAGCTCGACCCGGTCATTGGTCGTGATGACGAGATTCGCCGTACCATCCAGGTGCTGCAACGCCGCACCAAGAACAATCCGGTGCTGATCGGTGAGCCTGGCGTGGGTAAAACCGCCATTGCCGAAGGCCTGGCCCAGCGCATCATCAACGGTGAAGTGCCGGACGGCCTCAAGGGCAAGCGCCTGTTGTCCCTGGACATGGGGGCATTGATCGCCGGTGCCAAGTACCGTGGCGAGTTCGAGGAGCGCCTCAAATCCCTGCTTAATGAGCTGTCCAAGCAGGAAGGGCAGATCATCTTGTTCATCGACGAACTGCACACCATGGTGGGTGCGGGCAAAGGCGAGGGCTCGATGGATGCCGGCAACATGCTCAAGCCGGCACTGGCACGCGGCGAGCTGCATTGCGTCGGTGCGACCACGCTCAACGAGTACCGCCAATATATAGAGAAAGATGCGGCCCTCGAGCGGCGCTTCCAGAAAGTCCTGGTGGACGAACCGAGCGAAGAAGACACCATCGCCATCCTGCGTGGCCTCAAAGAGCGCTACGAAGTTCACCATAAAGTGGCGATTACCGACGGCGCGATCATTGCCGCGGCCAAGCTCAGCCATCGCTACATCACCGATCGTCAGTTGCCCGACAAGGCCATCGACCTGATCGACGAAGCGGCGAGCCGTATCCGCATGGAAATCGACTCCAAGCCGGAAGTGCTGGACCGTCTTGAACGCCGGCTGATCCAGTTGAAGGTGGAGTCCCAGGCACTGAAGAAAGAAAGCGACGAAGCGGCAATCAAGCGCCTGGAAAAGCTCCAGGAAGAAATCGTTCGTCACGAGCGCGAGTATTCGGACCTGGAGGAAATCTGGAACTCGGAGAAAGCCGAAGTCCAGGGCTCCGCGCAGATCCAGCAGAAAATCGAGCAGTCCCGCCAGGAACTGGAAGCGGCCCGGCGCAAAGGTGACCTGAACCGCATGGCCGAGCTGCAATACGGGGTCATCCCGGACCTGGAGCGCAGCCTGCAAATGGTCGACCAGCATGGTCACAGTGAGAACCAGTTGCTGCGCAGCAAGGTCACCGAGGAAGAGATCGCTGAAGTCGTGTCGAAGTGGACCGGCATTCCGGTGTCGAAAATGCTCGAAGGTGAGCGCGACAAGCTGATGAAAATGGAAAGTCTGTTGCACCAGCGCGTCATCGGCCAGGAAGAGGCGGTGGTCGCGGTGTCCAATGCGGTGCGGCGCTCACGCGCGGGGCTCTCCGACCCGAATCGCCCAAGCGGCTCGTTCATGTTCCTCGGCCCGACCGGTGTCGGTAAAACCGAGCTGTGCAAGGCGCTGGCCGAATTCCTCTTCGATACCGAAGAGGCGATGGTGCGGATCGACATGTCCGAGTTCATGGAGAAGCACTCCGTTGCTCGACTGATCGGTGCGCCACCGGGCTACGTGGGCTATGAAGAGGGCGGTTACCTGACCGAAGCGGTACGTCGCAAGCCTTATTCGGTGATTCTGCTGGATGAGGTCGAGAAGGCCCACCCGGATGTGTTCAACATCCTGTTGCAGGTGCTGGAAGATGGCCGTCTGACCGACAGCCATGGCCGCACCGTGGACTTCAAGAACACCGTGATCGTCATGACCTCCAACCTGGGCTCGGCACAGATCCAGGAGCTGGTGGGTGATCGTGAAGCGCAGCGCGCGGCAGTGATGGATGCGATTTCCGTCCACTTCCGTCCTGAATTCATCAACCGGGTCGATGAAGTGGTGATCTTTGAGCCGTTGGCGCGGGATCAGATCGCGGGCATCACCGAGATCCAGCTGGGTCGTCTGCGCAGTCGCCTGGCAGAGCGGGAGTTGAAGTTGGAACTGAGCCCAGAGGCCATGGACAAGCTGATTGCGGTGGGTTACGACCCGGTCTACGGTGCACGGCCGCTCAAACGAGCGATCCAGCGCTGGATCGAAAACCCGCTGGCGCAGTTGATCCTGTCGGGGCGTTTCATGCCTGGCGACGTCGCCAAAGGGGTGGTGGAGAACGACGAGATTGTCTTCGCCTGATTCCCGCTGGTAGCAAAAATGAAAAGGCCCTGCATTGCGGGGCCTTTTTTTCGTCAGGTTGTTGAACTCAAAGGAAAAGGCTTGTAAAGTGCGCCCCGCAGTAGGTCACCTCGAAGGGTTTCAGCTCACTGGGCAGAAATCTGAATTAAGTTGCAAATCATTAACTTGAAAGCAATTTAGGGGGTTGACAGAGGCGCTTAGGATTGTAGAATAGCGCGCCTCAGACACACGAACGCAGCGATGCGAACGGGTCGAAGAGGTGAAACAAGCTGTAAAGTTGTAACTTGAAATATGCAGTTCCGTGATAGCTCAGTCGGTAGAGCAAATGACTGTTAATCATTGGGTCCCAGGTTCGAGTCCTGGTCACGGAGCCAATTTCAAACCGGGGTATAGCGCAGTCCGGTAGCGCGCCTGCTTTGGGAGCAGGATGTCAGGAGTTCGAATCCCCTTACCCCGACCATATTTGGGTCGTTAGCTCAGTTGGTAGAGCAGTTGGCTTTTAACCAATTGGTCGTAGGTTCGAATCCCACACGACCCACCATTTTTGAAACCAGGTAACACTGGAATCGAATCTTAAGATCAGAGGCCAAAAGCGCTGATCGAAGAAGGCGCCTTTTGAAGGTGCCTTTTTTTTACCGGGGTATAGCGCAGTCCGGTAGCGCGCCTGCTTTGGGAGCAGGATGTCAGGAGTTCGAATCCCCTTACCCCGACCATATTAAAAATCCTCGTATCGAAAGATACGGGGATTTTTTTTGCCTGCGACAAAGTGATCACTTAAGTCGTCATACAAGTTGCCGATAAACAGGCAATGGGGGACTGCCGAACAACACCCCCAACTCCTGGTCATTACAAGAAAAAAGGTCGCTCGTCATGTTGCTTCGTCAGTTGAATATCGCTCCTCGGGCGGCTCTGGGGTTCGCTTTGATCGCCGTGCTGGTGGCGTTACTCGGTATCTTCGCCCTGGGGCAGATGTCCAGCATCCGCGAAAGCGAGGTGGCAGTGGAAAAGCAATGGTTGCCGAGCATTCGCGGCGGTGACGAAATTCGCGAATTGATGCTGCGTATCCGCACCATTTCCCTGCGCATGGCGCTGGACCAGGACCCCAAGAACATCCCGGTCTACCGCGGCCAGATGGACACACGCGACAAAGAGCTGGGCGAGAAAATTGCGGCCTATGACCATTTGGTCGACACTCCTGAAGGCCGGGCCTTGTATGACCAGTTCAAAACCACGTTCGCGGCCTATCGCACCGGCATTGCCCAGTCTTTCACCTTGGCCGAGCAGGGGCGCCGTGACGAGTTGACCAAATTGCTGCTGGTCGACATGAAGACCGTGGTCGATGGTTCCGGCAAGCAACTCAATGACCTGGCGGAACTGTTTGCCAAGCAGGTCGTCGTGGAAAGCGAGAAGTCTGCAGCGCACTACGAAACGTCGCGAACCATTGTCAGCTTGTTCATTGCCCTCGCGGCGCTGGCGACCGTGGCGCTGGCCATGTTGTTGACCCGCAGCATCGTGCGTCCATTGAGCGAAGCCCTGGGCGCCGCTGAAAGCGTCGCCCAGGGTGACCTGACCCAGCCGATTGCAACGCATGGCAACGATGAAGTCAGTCGCTTGCTCAAGGCCCTGGCAACCATGCAGCAAAACCTGCGCGAAACCCTGCAAGCCATCAGCGGTTCGGCCACGCAACTGGCCGCGGCGGCGGATGAACTGAACGCCGTCACCCTCGACAGCACACAGGGTCTGCAAGCGCAGAACAACGAGATCGAGCAGGCGGCCACGGCGGTCAATGAAATGACCACGGCGGTGGAAGAGGTGGCGCGCAATGCAGTGTCGACCTCTGATGCGACCCGTCAGTCGAGTGAATCGGCGCATTTGGGGCAGGAACGGGTCAGCGAAACGGCAAACGCCATCAGTGCCCTGGCCAGTGAAGTGCAACACACCGGCGAATTGGTGCAATCGCTGGCTAACCAGTCCCAAGACATTGGCAAGGTACTGGAAGTCATTCGGGCCATCGCCGAGCAAACCAATCTGCTGGCGCTCAACGCGGCCATTGAAGCGGCGCGAGCTGGGGAGAGCGGGCGTGGATTTGCTGTGGTCGCCGATGAAGTACGTGCCCTGGCGCATCGTACCCAGCAATCGACCCTGGAAATCGAACAAATGGTCCAGGGCATGCGCAGCGGTTCGAGCCTGGCGCTGGAATCGATGAACGCCAGTGCCTCGCGCGCCGCCAGCACCCTGGAACTGGCAGAACGGGCGGGTGACGCGTTGGTCGCTATCACATCGTCGGTGCACGAGATCCACGAGCGTAACCTGGTGATCGCCAGCGCCGCCGAAGAGCAGGCACAAGTGGCACGGGAAGTGGACCGTAACCTGGTGAACATCCGCGACCTGTCGGTGCGTTCTGCCACAGGCGCCGATCAGACCAGCACCTCCAGCCACGAGCTGTCAAAATTGGCCAACACCTTGCAGGGCATGGTCCAGCGCTTCCGGGTGTAAATCGTAAACAAAAAAGCCGCGCTTTCTGGGGAGAAAGCGCGGCTTTTTCGTTTTCAGGCTCAGGCGCCGTCGCGGTCTTTCAAATGTTCGAACAGGCCTTTTGGCATTTTCTTGCCGTTGGCTTCGAAGTTGGCTTTGACGTTGTCGTACGCCTCTTGCTCATCGATGAAACCGTCGTGGTTGGTGTCGATTTTGTCGAAGTTGGAGTTTGGTGCGACTTTCTGGAATTCAGCGCGCGAAACCTTGCCGTCGCCGTCGGTGTCGGTTTTTGCCATCGAAGCATCGCCGCACTTGCCTTCGCCACATTTGCCTTCAGGGGTTTTCACCACCTGGTCGGCCGACGCCAGAAGATAACCCTGGCTCAAGGGCTGCGAAGCGAACGTGGTGCCTGACAACATCATGCCGCCAGCCAAGACAGCGCCGAGCAGACCGATAGTGTTTTTAGTGGTACGGGTCATTTAAATTCTCCTACACCTGAGCGGGCGGGGTGCCTTGCTCGGATGTGGTCATTTAAAAGGCGGGGTGTATCGCTACTGTGTCGCGCAAGGGGGGAGTTTGTAAGCGAAGGGGCGAAAGGGTGGGGGCAGATACACTGAGAAACACTGTGCCTGGTACTGAAAAAACTGTGGGAGCGAGCCTGCTCGCTCCCACAGGGATAGGGTGTAAATCAGTGCAGCTTCAGGCGCGGCTCCGTCCCGCGGCCGATCTTGCTGCCCAGCATCAACATCGCTGTTCGGAACGCGCCATACAGCGCCATTTGATGCATGCGGTACAGCGACACGTAGAACATCCGCGCCAACCAGCCCTCGAGCATCACACTGCCGGTGAGGTTGCCCATCAAGTTACCCACAGCGGAGAAACGCGACAGCGAAATCAGCGAGCCGTAGTCGGTGTACTTATACACAGGCAGCGATTTACCTTCGATGCGCAGCTTCAGGGATTTGGCTAACAACGACGCTTGCTGATGCGCCGCCTGGGCACGCGGCGGGACATTGCGGTCGGTACCCGGCTGAGGGCAGGCCGCGCAGTCGCCGAAGGCGAAGATGTTTTCGTCACGGGTGGTCTGCAGGGTCGGGAGCACCTGCAGTTGATTGATGCGATTGGTTTCCAGGCCATCAATGTCCTTGAGGAAACCCGGCGCACGAATGCCGGCGGCCCAGACCTTCAGCCCGGCGTTGATCACATTGCCGTCGGCGGTGATCAGGCTGTCGGCGGTCACCTCACTGACGGCGGCATTGGTCATGACGTTGACGCCGAGTTTCTCCAGGGTCTTGTGCACAGGCCCCCCGATCCGTTCCGGCAGCGCTGGCAGCACTCGTGGGCCGGCCTCGATCAGGGTGATGTGCATGTTTTCCGGCTTGATCCGGTCCAGGCCGTACGCCGCCAGCTCATGAGCGGCGTTATGCAGCTCGGCCGCCAGTTCCACGCCCGTGGCACCGGCGCCGACGATGGCGACGCTGATCTGCTGCACTGCATCGGTTTGCCCGGCATGCGCGCGCAGGTAATGGTTGAGCAGTTGCTGGTGGAAGCGTTCGGCCTGCTTGCGGGTATCGAGGAACAGGCAATGCTGCGCCGCGCCCTGGGTGCCAAAATCGTTGGTGGTGCTGCCGACGGCAATCACCAGCGTGTCATAAGGCACTTCACGCGCCGGCACCAGCTCCAGCCCGGCTTCGTCGTAGGTGGCCGCCAGCTGGATTTTTTTCTGCGTGCGATCAAGCCCGCTCATGCGCCCCAGCTGGAACTCGAAGTGGTTCCATTTTGCCTGGGCTACATAATTGAGTTCATCTTCGGAGGAATTCAGGGAACCGGCGGCCACTTCATGCAGCAACGGTTTCCAAATGTGGGTCAGGTTCGCGTCGACCAGCATCACGCTGGCCGTGCCGCGCTTGCCCAGAGTCTTACCCAGACGGGTAGCCAACTCCAGGCCGCCGGCGCCGCCGCCGACAATCACAATACGATGGGACATGGGGATAACTCGCAAGGCTAAAGGAAACGGGTGCGGTTACCCGAGCGAGCGCCAGGCAGCTCATAGCGTCAGGTAACTGATAAAGCGGCTCAACAGGCCCAGGCTGATGGTCACGGCCAACACCATCACCAGGAGCATCCAGGGCCGAAAAGGCCGGCGCTCGACTTGGTGCTGGGACAACTGCAGATACTCTTCGACATGCTTTTGGTCGTCAGGGTTCAGGCGGCTGGTCATATTGGCCTCGTCAGGGGGTAGACGTTGCTGAATGTGTAGAAGCTACATGCCGGTTGCGGTGCAATACCTCAGCCCGCATTGAAGGGAGCATAGCCGCTTGCCGGTATCGGCTCGACCGTGACCGCATCGTCCAGGCGAATGATTCCACTTTGTAACACCCGGGCGGTGATTCCGCCATGCCCCCGAACCGCCTGGAAGGTGCCTGGGCCGAGGTTGTCCTGCAGGCGTGCGCATGGCTGGCACCAGCCGGTGGTTTCGAAAATCGCCTGGCCGATCCTGAAGCGCCGGCCCTTGAGGCTGAACAGGTTGATGCCACTGACGACGATGTTGCGGCGCAAATCCTGAGGCAATACCGGCTGATCGTGCGCACGGCCCATCAGCGCACTGATCACAGCCAGGTGTTCCGACTGGATCAATGTCACCTGGCGCGCATTGCGGATACCCGGGCGGGCGCGATCACCCGTCAGGCCGGCTTCCAGGCGTGCCTCTACCGCGTCGAGTTCGATCATCGGCGCGTGGCGCTCTGGCCGCACGCCGATCCAGCGAACGCAGCCCTGCTGGGGCACATGGGCGAGTAAATCCTGCAAGGGGCTCACAGACTGATACCGACATCGAACACGATGCTGCGTCCCAGGTTGCTGCGTAGAAAGTCCGGCGCGTCCGGATGGGCAAACAGGACGCGGGCAAACGTGGGGCCCACCAGCGACAGCGAGCGCCAGCCCTGGCGCAGGTACTCGGTAGGCGGGGGGAAGTGGCTATTGAGGTCGAGCACTTCGCGCTTGAGGCTGGTGAAGGCGATGATGTCCAGTTCGCCCAGGTCCATGCCGCGTTCCTTGTAGTTGTGGGCTTTCTTGCGCAGCGTCGGCGCCAGCCTCTGCAGGTACTCATTGGCCGGAATGCGCCGGGGCTTGGCCTCGCGGCGCACCAGGGAACTCAAGGAAAACGCCGTGCGCCGGCGTTGCAACTCGTCTCGCCATTCATCGTTGAGGCGTCTTCCTTCGTCGAGCACGAAAAACACTTCGAAGTTGGCGTCGCGAAACAGCACGTCCGGTGGCTCGCCAGCCGGGGCGAACTCATCGACGCGGTAGGGGATGTTCAAGCCTTGCAGCAGGCGCTGGCAGACCCAACGCTCACGCTCCCATTTGCGGGCATTGGACAGGAACGCGTTGGCTTGCTCGGCCGCGATGGTCAGCAGGCGAAGGTAATCTGAGTCATCCATAGGCCCAAGCTTAGCGTTCAATTGCGACAAGCTGAAAGCGTTTGACCGCAAAGGACATCACTGGGCAGTTGGAGCCTGCGGTGTAGACTGATGGCCATTGCGCGCAAGCGATCAAACGAGGGATCAGACGTGAAATGTTGGCCGTTGTTGCTGCTCAGCCTCTTGCCCCTGTGGGCCCATGCGTTGGAAGTCGGCGACCGGTTGGCGCCCTGGACGTTGCTTGACCAGTTCGATCACGCCTACAGCCTCGACGATCAGGCGCAGACGTTGCTGGTGGCCCGGAGCATGGATGGGGCCAAGATGGTCGACGCCGCGCTGCAAGGACAGCCCAAAGGGTACCTGGAAGCGCGCCACGTGGTGTTTGTCGCGGACATCGAGCGCATGCCCCGACTGATTGCGAAAATGTTCGCGGTGCCCGCCATGCGCAGCTATGACTATCGGATCATGCTTGACCGGGACGGTCGAGTGGCTCCGCGCTATCCCGGTGCGGTGGATAAGGTGCTGTGGTTGACGCTCGAAAAGGGGCGACTGGTGGGCCAACAGGAATTTGCCACGGCGGAGCAATTGCGTGAGGCCCTGGAGAAGGCCGGCCGATGATAGGCGCGCCGTTGCTGTCACCCGAAAGCCTGACGACTGGCTGGCTGATTTACCTGCCGGTGATTCTCTGGGCCATCTGGCGCGCGCCCTGGGTCGAGTTGTTCAGCGACCGTCGCCGCCAACACCTGCTGTTTGGCACCGTGTTCGCGCTGTTCATGCTGTGGCTGGTGCGGCGCGATTTCGATACGGGTGTGTCCTACCATTTCCTCGGCATGACGGCCGTGACCCTGCTGCTGGATTGGCCTTTGGCGATCGTCGGCGGGTTGGTCGCGCAACTTGGCCTGGTGTTGCTCGGACGACAGGACCTCGCTGCCGTTGGCGTCAACGGCGCCCTGTTGATCGTGCTACCGGTGCTGGTCACTGAATGCTGCGCGCTTCTGGTGGAACGGGCGCAGCCGCGTAATCTCTTCGTGTACATCTTCGTTTCCGGTTTCTTCGCCGCTGCGCTGTCGGCGTTGCTATGTCTGCTGCTGGCACTGTGGTTACTGTGGTTTGACGCCGTGTTTGCCATGCCCTACTGGCTCGAAGATTTTGTCGGCTACCTGTGGTTGATCATTTTTCCCGAGGCGTTCATCAACGGCATGGTGATCAGCGCACTGGTGGTGTTTTGCCCCGAGTGGCTGGAGACCTTCAACCGCACTCGCTACCTTTCGGCGCCCTGGAAGGATGACGATCCCAAATCTTGATCCACATCAAAGGCAAAAAAACCGGACGAATCCATGCTCGCGCAAAACCTTCAGGAGCATCGAAATGAGTGTCTACGAATGGGCAAGGCAGGAACTGCGCCACAGTCTGGATGCAGCGCAGGAAGTTGGGTTTGATCCGGGATTGAGCCTGCGCGCCATGCTCAGTGCGGTTGTTCAGCAGAGCAAGGCGGTGCGCAGTGTCGAGGACCTGGCGGACGAGTTGCAGTTTCTCGCCGAGAACCTCGATGACGGTCAGGACTACGGTTTCATGCGGCCCTGACCTTCGGCCTTAGTGACGGGGTTCGAAGTCTTCGCTGAACAGATCGTCCTCAGCGTCGGGGCCGACCGGGATCTTGTGTTCTTCCGACGCCCAGGCACCGAGATCGATCAATTTGCAGCGGTCCGAGCAGAACGGCCGGAATTGGCTATCGGGTGCCCATTCGACGGGAGCGCCGCAGGTCGGGCAATTGACGGTTGGGGTCTGGCTCATGACTGGCCTCCACGCAATGTTAAGTAAAAATGATGCAGGCGCTCGACCTCGCTGTGCAGCCAGGCGAGGTCGCGGTCGTTGACCACCACGTCGTCGGCATGGCTCACGCGATCCTGACGGCTGGATTGCGCCTTGAGGATCGCCTGGACCTGTTGCTCGCTGGTCTGGTCACGTTGCAGGGTGCGTTCGATCTGCAGCTGTTCGGGCGCATCGATGACCAGCACGCGCTGGGTCATGGCGTACTGCCCGGACTCGATCAGCAAGGGCGATACCAGAATCGCGTAAGGCGATTGTGCCTTGCCCAGGTGTTCGGCAATTTCCTCGGCGATCAGTGGGTGTAGCAGCGCTTCAAGCCACAGGCGCTGGTTGGGGTCTTCGAAAATCAGCTTGCGCAACGCCGTGCGATCGAGCTGTCCGTTGGCATGCAGTACGCCGGGACCGAAATGTTCGGCAATTTTCGCCAGCGCCGGACGACCCGGTTCCACGACCCAGCGCGCCGCGTGATCAGCATCGACCACGTGAACACCGAGGTCGATGAAGTGCTGCGCCGCCGCGCTTTTGCCGCTGCCGATGCCGCCGGTCAGGCCGAGAATCCAGGGTTTTTCCACAGGGGTATTCATTTCAAACCGACAAACTGCCAATAGAAGTCGGTTATTTGACCACCCCAGAGCAAGGCAATCCAGCCGGCAATTGCCAGATAGGGTCCGAAGGGCAGTGGCGTTGATGTTTTTGCGTTGCGCAGGTTGAGCACGATCACGCCCACCACCGCGCCCACCAGCGACGACAACAGTATCGTCAGCGGCAAAATCTGCCAGCCGCCCCAGGCGCCCAGCATGGCCAGCAGCTTGAAATCGCCGTGACCGATGCCGTCCTTGCCGGTGATCAGCTTGAACACCCAGAACACCGTCCACAGGGCCGTGTAGCCAGCGATCGCGCCCCACAATGCCTCGTGCAACGGCACGAACAGCTCGAAGCTGTTGACGATCAGCCCCAGCCACAGCAGCGGCAGCACCAGTGCGTCCGGCAGCAGTTGGTGCTCGGCGTCGATCAAGCTCATGGCCAGCAGACCCCAGCTCAACACCATGACCAGCAGCGCCTGCCAGCCGAAGCCGAAATGCCAGGCGACGAAGGCCCAGAGCAGGCCACAAGCCAGTTCGGTCAGGGGGTAGCGCTTGCCGATCGGCGTTGCACAATGCGAGCAACGTCCGCGCAAGAGCAGATAACTGAGCAGCGGTATGTTTTCCCAGGCCCGGATGCGGTGCCCGCATCGCGGGCACTGGGAGTGGGGCAGCAGCAGGTTGTAGGTGGGCAGGGGCGTTTCATCCGGCAAACCGAGGATCTCTTGGGCCTGCAATCGCCATTCACGGGCGAGCATTTTCGGCAGGCGCCAGACCACCACATTGAGAAAACTGCCAACCAGCAGGCCCAGTACCAGCGCCATGACCACGAATGCCAGCGGGTAAATCGTGAGAATTTCATTCCAGAGCATGTCAGATCGCAGCGCCGAGTTGGAAAATGGGCAGGTACATCGCCACCACCAAACCGCCGACGATAACACCCAGGACCACCATGATGAACGGTTCCATCAGGCTGGTGAGGTTATCGACCATGTTGTCGACTTCGGCCTCATAGAAACTCGCGACTTTGTCGAGCATGTCGTCAAGGGCGCCGGACTCTTCGCCAATGGCGGTCATCTGAATGGCCATGTTGGGAAAAATGCCGGAGGTGCGCATGGAAAAATTCAGCTGCATTCCCGTCGATACATCCTGCTTGATCCGCTGCACCGCACGCTTGAATACGACATTGCCGGTCGCGCCGGCCACCGAATCCAGCGCTTCGACCAGGGGCACACCGGCGGCGAAGGTGGTCGACAGCGTACGGGCAAAACGGGCCACGGCGGATTTGTACAGCAAAGTGCCAATCAATGGCAGTTTCAGCAGCCAAGTGTCCATCGTGTCGCGAAAGCGTTGGGATGTTTTCAGCGCTCGACGCACGCCGAAGATGGTCGCCATCATCAAGCCCAGGACAACCCACCACCATTCCTGCAAAACCTTTGAAAGGCCGATGATCATGACCGTGAACGCCGGCAGCTCAGCACCAAAATTCTGGAACACCGACTCGAACTGCGGCACCACCTTGACCAGCAGAATCCCGGTGACGATGATCGCGACGACCACCACCGCTGTCGGGTAGGTCATGGCTTTCTTGATCTTGGCCTTGAGGCTTTCACTCTTTTCCTTGTAGGTGGCGACCCGCTCAAGCAGGGTGTCCAACGCACCAGCCTGTTCACCGGCGTCTACCAGGTTGCAGTAGAGTTCGTCGAAATACTCCGGCTTCTTGCGCAGGGCGGCGGCGAAGCTGTTACCCGCTGCCACCTCCTGTTTCACCTCGTCCACCAGCTTGCGCATGGCCGGGTTATCGAAGCCTTCGCCGATGATGTCGAACGACTGCAACAGCGGCACGCCGGCTTTCATCATGGTCGCCATCTGCCGCGTAAACAGGGCGATGTCCTGGGCCTTGATTCGCTTGCCGAAGCTGAGAATCGAGGCAGACTTCTTGCGCACCTTGCCGGGGTTGATGCCTTGCTTGCGCAGTTGAGCCTTGACCAGTGCCGGGTTCTGGCCACTGAGCTCGCCGGACATTTTCGTGCCTTTGCGATCGGTGCCTTCCCAGGCATATACGCTGATTTTTGCTGCCTTGGCCGCCATGATCAGTCCTTGGTCACCCGATTGATTTCTTCAAGGCTGGTAATGCCCTGCATGGCCTTGATCAGGCCCGAAGTGCGCAGGTCGTTGAACCCGTCCTTGCGCATCTGGATATCAATTTCCAGCGCGTTGCCGTCGGCCATGATCAATCGTTGCAGCGCTGGCGTGTTCTTCACCACCTCATAAATCCCCACGCGTCCCTTGTAGCCTGCGTTGCAATGCTCGCAACCGACCGGTTCATAGATCGTGAACTGGCCGATGCGTTCCTCGGGGAAGCCCTCCGTGAGCAACGCCTCGCGGGGAACATCCAGGGGCTTCTTGCAGTGGCTGCACAACTTGCGCGCCAGGCGCTGGGCGATGATCAGGCTCACCGAGGTGGCGATATTGAACCCATGGATGCCCATGTTGTGCAGACGGGTCAGGGTTTCGGCCGCGCTGTTGGTGTGCAGGGTCGAGAGCACCAGGTGACCGGTCTGGGCGGCCTTGATGGCGATTTCGGCGGTTTCCAGGTCGCGGATCTCGCCGACCATGATCACGTCGGGGTCCTGCCGCAGGAAAGAGCGTAAGGCCTGGGGAAACCCCAGCCCCTGTTTGGCATTGACGTTGACCTGGTTGATCCCTTCCATGTTGATTTCCACCGGGTCTTCGGCGGTGGAGATGTTGATGTCCACGGTGTTGAGAATGTTCAGCCCGGTGTAAAGGGATACGGTCTTGCCCGACCCGGTGGGCCCGGTTACCAGAATCATCCCCTGCGGTTGTTTCAGGGCCTCCATGTACAGTTCTTTCTGATCCTGCTCATAGCCCAGGGCGTCGATGCCCATCTGCGCGCTGGACGGATCGAGAATCCGGATCACCACCTTTTCACCCCACAGGGTCGGCAGGGTGTTGACCCGAAAATCGATGGACTTGCTCTTGGAAAGGCGCATTTTGATGCGACCATCCTGGGGCTTGCGCCGTTCGGAGATGTCGAGACTGGCCATGACCTTCAGGCGCGCAGCGATGCGGCTGGCCAACTGGATCGGCGGCTTGGCCACTTCGCGCAGCATGCCGTCGGTGCGCACCCGTACGCGGTAGGTTTTTTCGTAGGGTTCGAAGTGCAGGTCGGAGGAGCCGCCGCGGATGGCGTCGAGCAACATCTTGTGAACGAAGCGCACCACCGGCGCGTCGTCGGCATCCTGACCGGCGATGCCGTCCTGTCGTTCGTCGATTGCTTCGATGTCCACGCCATCAAGATCGACGTCAGCCATCTCCTCCAGACCGGTGGCGTGGTTGTCGAAGAATTTGTCGATGGCGTCGCTGAGTTTGTCTTCCTCGACCAGGATGGCTTCGGTGGTGAGTCCGGTGCTGAACTGGATATCGTTGATGGCCTGATGATTGGTCGGGTCGGACACCCCGACGAACAGTTTGTTGCCACGTCGCCACAGAGGCAGCACGTGATGCAGGCGCACCAGTTTTTCGCTGACCAGATCTTTGGGCTGGGAATCCTTGTCGAGCCGATGAAGATCGAGCAGGGCCATCCCGAAGTGCTCCGAAGCGATCTCGGCCACCTGGCGGCTCTTGACCAGTTTGTTCTGCACCAGATAGCTGACCAGCGAGATTTTTTGGCGTTGCGCCTGTTGATAGGCCTGTTGCGCGCTTTTGTCAGTGAGCAGTTCGGCGAGGACCAATTGCTTGGCCAGGCCGCTTAGAGCGATGTCATTCATGGGAGTACCGGACGCGAACAATTCATGACTTATAGCCTAGTCAACCGGTCGAGCCAAACCAGTGGTTTTGAAGTGACAAAAAGTGTCAGTTAGTGCGGATTCCGGGGGGCGCCCATCGCGAGTTTTGGGCGGGGGGCCTTCATTGCAGGGGTTGAAAGATCTGGCACGGGCTGTGCTGAAGGCCATTCAGATCATGAGATTCCGACTCATGCATGGAGCCTGTCTATGAATAATCAAAAAGGTTTTACCCTTATCGAGCTGCTGATCGTTGTGGCGATCATCGGGATCCTGGCGACGTTCGCGATTCCGGCGTACTCCAAATACCAGGCGCGGGCGAAGGTGACGGCGGGGTTGGCGGAGATTTCGGCGTTGAAAGTGGCTTATGAAGACAAGCTCAATTCGGGCACGGCGGCGCCGTCTACCACTGATATCGGTGCCAGTACCACGTCGCAGCACTGCACTATCAGTGTCCTGGCAGCGCCAAGCAACGGGATTGTCTGCACGCTCAAGGGGGCGCCGACGGTTGTCGCCAACGCGACGATCACGCTCACTCGTGATGCGACCAGCGGATGGTCGTGCAAAACCAGCGCAACGGCCGATTACGCTCCAGCGGGCTGCCCTACAGGCACATGATTGATCCCTGTCTGCTGACCGAAACCCGCCTTCTGAGGCGGGTTTTTTTTGCCGTATAGGCTCGTTTCCACCGCGCCCCCTGCGTAATTGCAAAACCTTCGCAAATTCATGGCCTTAGGCCCACGCGAAAACCGGCAACTTGCAAGTCGATAAATGACAAGTCATGCAAATTGCATGATTTCGAAAATCTACTAAATTTATAAGTGATTGATATATATAGGTTTTATTCTTGTTTCAAAACTGGCACAGCGTTCGCAATGTACTGGGTAACCTGCTGACAAGACATCCAGCAGATTTTCCAGAAAAACAGGAGTTACTCGTATGAAGAAGTTCGTAATCGCTTCCGCTGCTGCTACCGCGCTGACCCTGACCATGGCCAACGCCGCTTTCGCTGCTCAGGCTACCCAGGCCCCAATGATGCTGGCCGCTGGTGAAGTTACCGAAGCCAAGGAAGCCACTTCCGATACCTGGATCACCACCAAAGTCAAAGCTGACCTGGTTACCGAGAAAGGCATTCCTGGTACTGACATCAAGGTAGAAACCAACAAAGGCGTGGTTTCCCTGTCGTCCACTACTGCTGTGACTGAATCGCAGAAAGCCACCGCCGTGGCCATCGCCAAGAAAATCAAAGGCGTCAAAGCGGTCTCCGCTGACGGCCTGAAAGCCGAGTAAGGCAAGACTTCTCGCCTGGACCGGGAGAAGGTGCGGTAGACGGGCCGAGTCATACGTCTGCCGCCACTTTGGAGTTCATGCGACGGCCATAAGGATGTGGCCATTACAGGCCTCGGGCATTCGTGCTCGGGGCCTGTTCTATTTTGGGGGGCACAAAGGCGGGTAGGGGGCTTGTTCTGTCTGGCTACACAAAAACAAAACTGTGGGAGTGGGCTTGCTCGCGATGACGGTGTGTCAGCCACATGGATGGCGCCTGATACGACGCTATCGCGGCGGTGCGACGATTCGACAAGCTCCACAAATGAGTGAGTCAAGCCGAGTACTCAGCGCAATCAGTTCCCACGCTTGCTGGTGATCTGCCTCAGCCGGTTACCCTCGAACCGCAGGTACTGATACATCCCGCCATTGGGCCCGTAGGTCCATTCCTCGACCTGGAATTCTTCGCGCCGGTTGGCGCTGCGCTTGTAACCCAAAAGATCGCGGCTGACGGGCTCGCCGCACTTTTGCAGCACCTCGCTGGACCGATCCCCGACGCTGATCAACTGGCTGCCGCAACGCAGGGTATCGGCAGCCCAGGCGTGGGTTGTACCCAATGCCAGTGTCAGGCCGAACAGAACCTCCCGGACCCTCATTCGGCGTCCAGGTGCATCGGTGTCACTACCCGACCGTCACTTTCAGCCTCGCCGAGGCTGGCGTCGATGAAGTACACACGATCATCTGCCAGTTGGCCCTTGTCGACCAGGTAGTCCTTGATGCTGCTGGCGCGGTCCTGGCCCAACTGGCGCAACAGCACGTCGCTGGAGCTCCAGAACTTGATGACGTCGGCGCGCATTTTCGCCGTGCGCTCCTCCTTGCCAAGGTCGGCCCATTCAGCCGGTGGCTGGGTTTTCAGGCGGGTACGGTAGATGCCTTCGAGCAGCGGGCCTTTCTCGCCCTCCGGGACTTGCAGCAGCGACGCCTGCGCCGGCACCTTGTCGCCGCGACGCTGGAGCATTTTGTAGTAGTTGTATTGGTATTCGCGTTCCAGGCGCTGCTCGGCAATCAGCGGGCCATCGCTGCTGGCGGCCGCCGTGCCCTCGATCTCCAGGCGCAGCGCCGGACGTTCCTTCAGGGCCTGGGACAGTTTGACCAGTGAACCCTCCGCATCCTTGCTCAGGTCGCTGGAACCCGGCGCGAACGACACCGTGCCCAGATCCTCGGAACCACCGCCACTGATCAGCCCGCCGATCATCTTGAACGGTGCGGCGGCGGCCTTGACGATCAGGTTGCGCAGGGTCTGCCAGACAATTGGCATGACGCTGAATTGTGGATTGTTCAGGTCGCCGGTCACCGGCAGTTCGATGGAAATCTTGCCGTCGACGTCCTTGAGCAAGGCAATCGCCAGCTTCAATGGCAGGCTGACCGCATCGGGGCTGTCGACCTTTTCACCGAGCTGCAACTGCTCGACCACCACTTTGTTTTCTGCCTTCAATTGGCCTTTGGTGATCAGGTAATGCAGGTCGAGGTTGAGCCGACCCTTGCGGATGCGGTAGCCGGCGAACTTGCCGGAGTAGGGCGTCAGCGTGGTCAGTTCTACGCGTTTGAAGCTGGTGGCGATGTCGAGGCTCGCCATCGGGTCAAACGGATTGACCGCGCCCTTGATGGTCACCGGGGCGTAGCGGTCGACCTTGCCCTTGACGTCTACGGTCGCCGGTTTCGCCTGACGGCTGTCGATGGTGCCGATCTGGCCGTTGAGCTGTTGAACCGCAGTGGCGAAATTCGGCGTCAGGCTGAAGTCGGCGAAGTTGGCCGAGCCGTCGTTGATCGCAATGCCACCGATGTGGATGCCCAGCGGTTTGTCTTTGCTCGCCGGTTTGGCCGCTGCGGTTTTGCCGCCGGAATCGGCCGGTTGTGGAATCAGCAGGTCATCGACGTTAGTGGTACGGTCGTCGTTGATCATGAAACGCACATAGGGCTGGAACAGGTTGATGCGGTCGATCGACACGCTGTCGCCATGCTGGTAGTTCAAGCCTTCGACCACCACCTGCTGCCACTTGAGGAAGTCGCGGGTTTTCAGGGTATCGAGGGTGTGCAACTGATCGATCTGCGCCCGTCCGGTGACGCTGAGTGCCAGCGGCTCGGTGCTCTTCAGGTCGACCGCCAGATCGCTGCCGAGCATGCCGCTGCGCAGTTCGAGGCGGATGAACGGATTGATGTAGGACTGCGCAACACGCAGGTCGATGTCTTTGGTTTGCACCTTCAGTCTGGCGCTCACCGGCGCCAGGTTGACCTCGCCCTCAGCGTTGACTTTGCCTTGCTTGCCGACGCCGGCGTCGAGCTTGAGGGTAAAGGGCGAACCATTGAGGCTGTCGAAGTTCTGCAGGTCCAGGTTCAGCGGTTTCAAATCCAGCTCGACAGCGGGTTGCGCCTTTCGATCAGCCAGATGCACCTGGTAGTCGCGCAACTGCACGTCCTTCAACAACACTTGCCACGGCTTGCCGGGCGTTTGCGGCGCCTTCGGCGAGTCGGCCGCCGCCGGTGTGTCAGCGGGTTCGGCCTTGGCCTTGACGGCAGCTTTGGACGGTTGGCTGGCGAACAGTTTTTGCCAGTCGAGTTGGCCATCGGCTTCCAGGGCGGCCCAGGTTTCGAGCTTCTGACTGCGGATCTTGCCGACCACCACTTGTTGCCTGGCCAGGTCCACGGTGGTGTCGGTGACATCCAGTCGCTCGAGTTTTGCCAGTTGCCGGCCATCCGGGGCCTTGATGGCAAACGGCGCCACACTGACCGCGACGTTGCTGAGCAGCAGTTCGGTTTGCTTGGCCAGATTGAGTTTGTAGTCGGTGCTCAGGCTGACAACGCCGTCTTCGAGCACCAGCGGCACGGCGTCGCGCACGTAGGGCCAAAAGGCTTTCATCTTGCCGTCAGTAATTTTCAGCGTGCCCTCGGAGGCAATCGGGATCAGGCTGAAGTTACCGGACCAGTCGATCTGTCCGCCGTTGGGCCCGACAGCCACCAGAGTCATGTCGGCGCTGTCTTCGGGCAGGGTGCTGAGGTTTTTCAGCTCGAAGTCCAGTTTGTCGTAGACGAATTCGATAGGCTCGCTGGGGCGTTCGTCCAGAAAGTGCACGGCGCCACCGGCCAGGTTGATGCGCTCGATGCGCAATGGAAAGGGCTTGGCGTCGGGATTGGCTGGCGTTGGCTCACTCGCCGGCAACTTGAACAGGCCCAGCAAGTTGAGCTTGCCGTCCTTGTCAAAAAGAATCTCCGTCTTGGGTTTGTCCAGTTCGATGTCGGCCAGGTGTAGCGCCTTGGTCCACAGGCTGTCGAGCTGCAGGTTGGCGTACAAGCGCTCGAAGCCGACCTGTTCCTTGCCCGGCTCGCCAATGGTCAGGCCCCACAGCGTCACTTCAAGGCTGAAGGGATTGAGTTCGATTCGCTGCAGCGTGGCGGGTGTCGTCGCATAATTGGCCAATTGTTGATTGGCTACACGCAAGGCTATGCCCGGCAGAATCAGAAACCCCAGCAGGCTGTAGAGGGCCAGGGCAGTCAACAAGGCGCCGACGGCGCGAATCAATCCTTTGTGCATGTGCAGCTTCATCTGTCTGAATCGGAGTGCCTTGGAGTATGGCACGCGTTTGCGGTTCCGAAGCAAATGAGCTGCACACCACTTTCAGATTTGTCTGACGTGTTTCAGAGCTGCAGGATCAGGGTTTTCAGAGGGGGCTGTTGGTCCATCGACGGAAAATCCCTTGCCGGCTTCATCTCTGTCCATTCGCGTACCGGACGCCCGGCCTTCTCGGCACAACGCAAGACCTGTTCGCGCCAGTCATCCATGCTGACTTTTGCCAGGTTGTTGCAGCAGATCAGCACGCCATCCTCTGCGGTGGTCAGCAGGGCAGGTTTAAGCAGGCTCTGGTAGTCGCGCAGCAGGTCGACGGTGCCGAATGCACTCTTGGCCCAGGCCGGTGGATCCAGCAATACGAGGTCGTATTGGCGTTGTTCCAGGCGTGGGTAGCTCGGCAGCTTTTGTCCGCGACGCTGGCTGACGGGCAGCCCGGCCAGTTGGCGGATAGCCGGGAAATAATCGGACTGGATAAATTGCATGGTCGGCAGATCCGGGTTGAGCAGGCCGTTTTCCCGGCCGACGGCCAGGTTGCCCTCGGCGAAGTCCAGGTTGCACACCTCGCGCGCCCCGCCAGCCGCTGCGCTCAGGCCGACGCCGCAGGTGTAGGCGAACAGGTTCAGCACGCTTTTGTTTCGACTATGGTCCTTGACCCAGCCACGGGCGTTACGCAGGTCGAGAAACAGCAGCGGGTCCTGGCCGGCGTGGCGGCCGCGTACCCGATAGTTCAGACCCCATTCATGACCCACCAGGTCTTGCAGGGCGGCGTCATCGGCCTTGTAGACCGTGTCCTCGCGATCAATCCGCGAATTGCCCCGCGAACGGTCGTTGTAGACCAGCAAGGTGTCGAGCCCCAGATGTTGATTGATGACGGCGTGGATGTGCAGCAGGTCTTCACGTTCCAGCGTCTGGTGAAAGCTCTGCACCAGCAATTGCGGACCGTAGCGGTCGATGGTCAGGCCACCGGCGCCTTCCTGGCTGCCGTGGAACAGGCGATAGCAGTCGGTGCCCTGCTGATGCAGTTCGGCCAGCAGGTCCTGGCGATGATCAAGGGCGGCGCGCAGCGCCTGGTTCAAGGAAGACATGCTGGGCGCCTTGCTGGAGGAATGGGGCGCGGAAGTTTAGCAGTTTGACGTCAGACCGAGGTGAAGCGATCGCGACGGTGCGACGTTTCGCCAAGCTCGCTCCTACAGGGGGCGTGCGCAGATTCCCTGTAGGAGCGAGCTTGCTCGCGGTGCTTTTACTGGTTTAGCCGCTTATCGACCAGATCCTGCACCACGCTCGGGTCCGCCAGCGTCGACGTATCTCCCAGGCTGTCCAGTTCATTGCAGGCGATCTTGCGCAGTATCCGTCGCATGATCTTGCCCGAACGGGTTTTCGGCAAAGCCGGCGCCCACTGGATCAGGTCTGGCTTGGCGAAGCTGCCGATTTCCTCGCTGACGTGGGCCAGCAGCTCTCTTTTCAGCTCGTCGCTGGGCTGGATACCGTTCATGGGGGTAACGAACGCATAGATACCCTGGCCTTTGACATCGTGGGGGTAACCGACCACGGCGGCCTCGGCAATGCTGTCGTGCAGCACCAGGGCGCTTTCGACTTCGGCGGTGCCGATGCGGTGGCCAGACACGTTGATGACGTCGTCGATACGTCCTGTGATCCAGTAGTCGCCGTCCTCATCGCGGCGTGCACCGTCGCCGGTGAAGTAGTAACCGGGGTAGGGCTTGAAGTAGGTGTCGACCATTCGCTGCGGGTCGCCGTACACGCTACGGATCTGCGCCGGCCAACTGGATTTGATCGCCAGCACGCCGCTACCGGCTCCTTTGATCTCCTTACCGGTTTCATCCAGCAACACCGGTTGCACGCCGAACATCGGTTGGGTGGCGCAGCCGGGTTTGATCCGTTGTGCGCTGACCAGGGGGCTGAGCATGATGCCGCCGGTTTCGGTCTGCCACCAGGTATCGACGATGGGGCAACGCTGTTCGCCGACAGCATTGAAGTACCACTCCCACGCTTCCGGGTTGATCGGCTCGCCGACGCTGCCGAGCAGTCTGAGGCTTGCCCGCGAAGTTTCCTTCAACGGTTCGGCCCCTTCGCGCATCAGCGAGCGCAGGGCGGTCGGAGCCGTGTAGAAAATGTTCACCTTGTGTTTGTCGATGACCTGCCAGAAGCGCGAGCTGGTCGGGTAGCTCGGGACGCCTTCGAAGATCAGCGTGGTCGCGCCATTGGCCAGTGGACCGTAGACGATGTAACTGTGACCGGTGACCCAGCCAACGTCGGCGGTGCACCAGAAGACTTCCTTGTCGCGGTAGTCGAGTACGTACTTGAAGGTCATGGCGGCTTGCAGCAGGTAACCGCCGGTGGTGTGCAGCACGCCTTTGGGTTTGCCGGTGCTGCCGGAGGTGTAGAGGATGAACAGCGGATCTTCGGCATCCATCGGCTCCGGCGCGCAATCATCACTGACGTCGCGCAGCGCCTGGTGATACCACAGGTCGCGGCCCTCTACCCAGTTCACCTGGCCCTGGGTGCGCTCCACCACGATCACCGTGCTGACATTCGGGCAACTGAGCAGGGCTTTGTCGACTTTTTCCTTGAGTGAAACGAACTTGCCGCCGCGCACGCCTTCATCGGCGGTGATCACGGTGCGGCAGTCGGCGTCGAGAATCCGGTCACGCACCGAGTCGGGAGAAAACCCGCCAAACACCACCGAATGCACCGCGCCAATGCGCGTGCAGGCGAGCATCGCGTAGGCCGCTTCGGGAATCATCGGCATGTAGATGCACACGCGGTCACCTTTCTTGACGCCTCGGCTTTTGAGCACATTGGCGAGGCGGCACACGTGATGGTGGAGTTTTTTGTAGGTGATTTGCGCGGATTCGGCCGGGTCGTCGCCTTCCCAGGCAATGGCGACCTGATTGCCGCGTTCTGCCAGGTGGCGGTCGATGCAGTTGTAGCTGACGTTCAACTGGCCACCGGCAAACCAGCTGGCTTCACCGGTTTTCAGGTTGTAGCGCTGGACGGTGTCCCAGGGTTTGCTCCAGTCCAGAAAGTGCCGGGCTTGCTCGGCCCAGAAGTCGCTGGGGTGTTCGACCGATTGGCGGTAAAGGCGCTTGTAGTCGTCTTGACTCAACTGTGCAGCCTGGCGGACGGCATCGGCTTTGGGGAACGTGCTGATATCGAACATGACGGTTCCTTATTCTTGTTTTGCGACAAGAGTAAAGATGGACCGAGATGGGGAAGGGTTCAACCGGGTTGCCCGAATTCCGGACTCACAGCAAAACAACCAGGGAAAACGACTGTGGGAGCGGGCTTGCTCGCGATTGCAGTGTGTCAGTCAACATAGACGCTGAATGACACACCGCTATCGCGGGCAAGCCCACTCCCACAGGGGGCATAGCAGTGGGGCTAAGGATCAGCCGCGGTGACGACCGCGGAAGTAGTTGATCAGGCCCTGGGTAGACGCATCCTCGGCCGCGGTTTCTTCGCTGCCGACCAGGCGGTTGTAGACGCCCTTGCCCAGTTCCTTGCCCAGCTCCACGCCCCACTGATCGAAGGCATTGATGCCCCAGACCACGCTTTGCACGAAGACCTTGTGTTCGTACATCGCCACCAGAGCGCCGAGACGACGCGGGCTGATGCGTTCGACCACCAGAGTGTTGCTCGGACGGTTGCCCGGGATCACCTTGTGCGGCGCGAGTCTCTGTACATCGGCTTCGGCCATGCCCTTGTCGCGCAGTTCGGTCTCGGCCTCGGCGCGGGTCTTGCCGAGCATCAACGCCTGGCTTTGCGACAGGCAGTTGGCGTACAGCCACTGGTGGTGATCGGACACTGGGTTGAAGCTGACGATCGGCACAATGAAGTCGGCCGGGATCAGTTGAGTGCCCTGGTGCAGCAACTGGTGATACGCGTGCTGGCCGTTGCAGCCGACGCCGCCCCAGATCACCGGACCGGTATCGGTGGACACCGAGGTCCCGTCCTGGCGCACGCTCTTGCCGTTGGATTCCATGTCCAGCTGTTGCAAGTGCTTGGTGATGTTACGCAGGTAGTGATCGTACGGCAGGATCGCGTGGCTTTGCGCACCCCAGAAATTACCGTACCAGACGCCGAGCAGGGCCAGCAGCACCGGCATGTTCTGTTCGAATGGGGCGCTTTGGAAATGCTGGTCCATGGTGTAGGCACCGGACAGCAGCTCCTTGAAGTTCGACATGCCGATGGCCAGGGCGATCGGCAAGCCGATGGCCGACCACAGCGAGTAACGCCCGCCGACCCAGTCCCACATCGGGAAGATGTTTTCTTCACGAATACCAAAGGCGACCGCCGCCGCGTTGTTGCTGGAAACGGCGATGAAGTGACGGTACAGCTCGGCTTCCGAACCACCCTGCGCCAAGTACCAGGCACGAGCGGCCTGGGCATTTTTCAGCGTTTCGAGCGTGTTGAAGGATTTCGACGAGACGATGAACAGCGTGGTTTCGGCGCGCAGCTTCATGGTCAGCTCATGGAACTCACTGCCATCGATGTTCGCCAGGTAGTGGCAGCGTACACCTTTTTGCGCGTAGGAAAGCAGCGCTTCGGATACCAGCTCCGGGCCGAGGAAGGACCCGCCGATGCCGATGTTGACCACGTCGGTGATCGGCTTTTCCGTGTAACCGCGCCACAACCCGTCGTGGATACGGCCGACGAGGTCGGTGATCTGGTTCAGCACCTTGTGGACTTCCGGCATGACGTTGACGCCGTTCACCGACAGCTTGTCGCCGACCGGGCGGCGCAGCGCGGTGTGCAGGGCCGGGCGGCCTTCGGACGAGTTGACGATCTCGCCTTCGAACAGCGCCTTGATCGCGCCTTGCAGGTCGACTTCCTTGGCCAGGTCGACCAGGAGGTCACGCGTCTGGGCGTTGATCAGGTTCTTCGAGTAGTCGAGAAACAGGCCGCAGCTGCTGAGGGTGAATTGAGTAAAGCGCTGCGGATCGGCATTAAAGGCCTCGCGCATGCTGAAATCCTGCATGGCTTGGCGGTGTTCTTTCAGCGCCTGCCAAGCGGGCAGTGCGGTCACGTCTTGAGGAGTACGGTAATACGCCATCGCTGCGGGTTTCCTTTTTACTTGAACGGCCTTTTGAACACTAAAAGTCCCGGAGCGCCATGGGTGGGCGCCCGGTCAAACTGCGTCGACACGATTTCATGGCACAGGGCGACTACAGTAAACCTCGCGCTGCGATCTGTCTTGACTTTGTCTGACCCGTTCCCGGTACTTTTTTGTACATGGGATAGGGAACGGTCCGACAAACGGGGGAATTGGCTCAGGCGACCTGGACGGGGATGGCGTTGCTGGTGTGGCTCAGTTCATTGCCTGGGGCCATATAGAGCATGCGCGGCTTGAAGTGGGCGAGCTCGGCTTCGCTGTACTGCGCATAGGCGCAGATGATCACGCGGTCGCCGACCTTGGCCTTGTGGGCTGCGGCGCCGTTGACTGAAATGATGCGCGATCCTTCTTCGCCACGGATCGCGTAAGTGGTGAAGCGCTCGCCGTTGTCGACGTTGTAGATCTGGATCTGTTCGTATTCTCGGATGCCGGACAGGTCCAGCCACTCGCCGTCAATGGCGCAGGAACCTTCGTAATCGAGTACAGCATGAGTGACTTCGGCGCGATGCAGCTTGGCCTTGAGCATGATGGTGTGCATGAGTGTTTCCCAGGTCGAGGGGGCGATGGGTTCCTGTGTGGGAGCGGGCTTGCTCGCGAAAGCGGTGTGTCAGCCAGCATTTATGTGTCTGACACACCGCTTTCGCGAGCAAGCCCGCCCCACATTTTTCAGGAAGCGTCGAGATCCAGGTGCAGATTATCGATCAGGCGCGTGGTGCCCAGGAATGCCGCCACCAGAATCACCAGGTCGCGGTCCTGCGCCGTTGCCGGGCGCAAGGTCAGTGCATGACGGATTTCCAGGTAATCGGTGCGCAGGCCGGCGGACTCGAGCTGCTGCTGTTGCGCCGCGATCAACGCCGGATAATCCCGATCGCCCTGTTTGATGGCGTCGGCAATCGAGGACAGCGTGCGGTACACAATCGGGGCAACCGCGCGCTGTTCTTCATTGAGAAAACCATTGCGCGACGACAGCGCCAAGCCATCGTCGGCGCGGACTGTCGGCTCGCCGATGATCTGGATCGGCATGTTCAAGTCATGCACCAGCGCGCGAATGACAGCGAGTTGCTGGAAGTCTTTCTGGCCGAACACGGCCAGGTCCGGCTGAACCATGTTGAACAACTTGCTGACCACCGTTGCCACGCCTTCGAAATGGCCAGGACGACTCGCACCGCACAGGCCTTCGGACAGTTGCGGGACGCTGACGCGGGTTTGACCGGCCATGCCCTCGGGGTACATCTCTTCAACGGCGGGGGCGAACAACAGGTGGCAACCGGCTTCGAGGAGTTTTTCCTGGTCCGCCGCCAGTGTGCGCGGGTACTTGTCGAGGTCTTCGCCCGCGCCGAATTGCAGTGGGTTGACGAAAATGCTCGCGACCACGAAATCTGCCCGTTGCGAGGCCTTGGCAATCAGCGCCATGTGACCGCTGTGCAGGTTGCCCATGGTCGGCACCAGGGCAATGCGCTTGCCTTCACTGCGGGCGCGAGCTACGGCTGCCCGCAGTTCACGTAGGGTTTTTACGGTGTTCATGCAGAGAATCCGTGTTCGGTGCCGGGGAAAGTCGTTGCCTTGACCTCGGATACATAAGCGTCGAGCGCCGCCGCAATGCTGGTCTGGCCGGCCATGAAGTTCTTCACGAACTTCGGCACGCGGCCAGTGATCGACAGGCCCAGCATGTCGTGCAGCACCAGTACCTGGCCATCGGTGCCGTTACCCGCGCCGATGCCGATCACCGGAATGCTCACTGCCTGAGTGATTTCCTGAGCCAATTCGCTTGGCACGCACTCCAGCAACAGCATGGCGGCGCCGGCCTGCTCCAGGGCAATGGCATCGGCCCGCATCTGCCGCGCCTGATTCTCGCTGCGGCCCTGGACTTTGTAACCGCCGAGGAGGTTCACCGCCTGCGGAGTCAGCCCCAAGTGTGCACAGACCGGAATGCCTCGCTCGGCCAGCAGGCGGATCGATTCCGCCAGCCACAGTGCCCCTTCGACCTTGACCATGTGCGCACCCGCCTGCATCAGCGTGGCGCTGTTGATCATGGTTTGTTCGAGGGTGGCGTAAGCCATGAATGGCAGGTCGGCGAGGATCAAAGCGTCGGTGTTTCCACGTTTGACGGCCGCGACGTGGTAAGCCATTTCGGCAGTGGTCACCGGCAAAGTACTGTCATGACCTTGTAGAACCATGCCGAGGGAGTCGCCCACCAACAGCACTTCGACGCCAGCCTCGTTGCAGGCGTGTGCGAAGGTGGCGTCATAGCAGGTCAGCATGGTGATTTTTTCACCTTTTTGCTTGAGACCTTGCAGCGTGGTCAGGGTGATGGCTGGCATCAAAAGTTCCTCATTCAGGCGCTGTGGAAACTACTGCGAGTAACGCGCGTGATTCTTCGTTAAATACAGGCGCACGCTCTGTTGTCGTGCTTTTAAGGCCTGGATTGCGCCCTTTACTGCCGAGTTGACGGCAGCGGGACGCCTATAGTCGTGAGGAGAACTCGGGAAGTCAATTACGTGTGTTACCGCATTGTTACGACAGGGGTGTTACCGAAGGGGACTGATGCGTTTCAGCACTGGCAACACAAGACTCCCCCTGTAGGAGCGAGCTTGCTCGCGATTTCGGAGTGTCAGTCACTGCTGAGCTAACTGGCCTGTCGCAATCGAAAGCAAACTCGCTCCTACAGGGCGGCGTGCGGGAGGCGTTCGAGTCCGACGAACGGGCAGGCGGCGAGCATGTCGGCCAATGTGCGGCCATCCGGCAGGCGCAGGTCTGCCGGCGCCAGTTCGGCCAACGGATACAGGACGAAGGCGCGCTCCTGCATGTGGTAGTGGGGCACCTTGAGGCGTGGTTCGTCGATCAGGCGATCGCCGAACAGCAGAATGTCGAGGTCCAGCGTGCGCGGGCCCCAGCGTTCGAGACGTTCGCGGCCCTGGCCGTTTTCGATTGTTTGCAACGCGTCCAGCAGCGCCAGTGGCGCCAGTGAGCTGTCGAGGGCGGCCACCGCATTGGTGTAGCGCGGTTGGCCGGGTAGCAGTGAGTCGCTCTGATAAAACGCGGAGACGCCGGCCAGGGTGGTCTGCGGCAAACGCGCCAGCGCATCGAGTGCGCTGCGCAGTTGTTCGGCAGGGTCAGCCAGGTTGCTGCCCATGCCAATGTAGATGCGTTCCATGGCGCTACTCGCCCGATGCGCTCGGTGCACCAGCCGCTCGTTTGCGTTTGGCACCGGTGCTGCGACGACGTTTGCGGGGAGCCCCGGGGGCGCCATCGTCCTTGCCGCCGAGGTCGCGGATCATGTCGCGACGTTCGCTGTCGTTGGCATCCTGATAGTCGGTCCACCATTCACCCAGGCCGTCGGTCTGCTCGCCCGCGCTTTCACGCAGCAGCAGGAAGTCGTAACCGGCGCGGAATCGCGGGTTGTCCAGCAACAGGTCGGCGCGTTTGCCGCTGCGTCGCGGCAGGCGTTCCTGCATGTCCCAGATTTCACGGATGGGCAGGGTGAATCGCTTCGGAATCGCGATGCGCTGGCATTGTTCGGCAATCAGTTCGTGAGCGGCTTCCTGCATCGCCGGGATTGGCGGCATGCCACGCTCTTGCAGGCGCAAGACGCGAGCAGGCAGGGCAGGCCAGAGCAAGGCGGCAAAAAGGAACGCGGGGGTCACCGGTTTGTTCTGCTTGATGCGCAGATCGGTGTTGATCAACGCTTCACTGATCAGCGTGTGTGTGTACGTCGGGTTGTATTCCAGTGCCTCGGCGCTCGCCGGGAACAGCGGATCGAACAATTGCAGGTCGACCAGCATCTCGAATGTGTCGGCGGCATGGCCGGAGAGGAACAACTTCAGCACTTCTTCGAACAGACGCGCCGACGGGATCTCGCGCAGCATCGGTGCCAGGTCACGGATCGGCTGGGCACTGTGCTTTTCAATGCCGAAATAGAGCTTGGCGGCAAAACGCACGGCCCGCAGCATCCGCACCGGGTCTTCCTGGTAACGCTGCTTCGGGTCGCCGATCAGGCGGATCAGGTGATTGCGGATATCGTGTACGCCGTTGGCGTAATCAAGGATGCGCTCGCTGACCGGGTCGTAATAGAGGGCGTTGATGGTGAAGTCGCGACGTTGTGCGTCCTCCTCCAGGGTGCCATAGACGTTATCGCGCAGGATGCGTCCGCTCTCGTTGCGCGAGGACTGGTTGCTGTCTTCTTCCTCGTCGTTTTGCGGGTGATTGGCGCGGAAGGTCGCGACTTCGATGATTTCACGACCGAAATGGATGTGCACCAGCTTGAAGCGACGACCGATGATGCGCGCATTCCGGAATTCGGCGCGAACTTGCTCGGGCGTGGCGCTGGTGGCGACGTCGAAGTCTTTGGGCGTGATGCCCAGCAGCATGTCGCGCACGCAGCCACCGACCAGGTAAGCCTGGTAACCGGCGCTCTGCAGGCGTTCGACAATGTTCACCGCGTAGCGGCTGAATTGCGCCTTTTGCAGCGAATGTTGGCCGCTGTTAAGCACTTCAGGCGTGCTGCGGATGTGTTGCGTAATACGCTTGGGAGAACGGAATGACTGGAACAGCTTCTTCAGCATGGGATGCACTGTTTGAAGGAATGTTCGGCCAAAACGAAGAATGACCGCATGATGGGCGGGGATTCTAGCATTTAGTCAGAGGATGGTGTAGGACACCGTAGGAAGAGGTCCGGAAGACGGAAACTACAAGGGGAGCCGAAGCTCCCCAAGAAGTAGTTGCATGCTCTATTTTTGTTATTGGTTTCGGGCTTTTTGTTTTTGTTGAGTGCCCTCGTCATGAAGCTTTTCCTTCATGACCCTCCCAATCGGGAGCCAAGAGCAAACGGATTGCTTTGGTCGCTGTGTTGCAGTGATCTTGCGATCCAACCAGTTCAGGCTCTGTCTTAGGACAGTTTTTGTTGTTCTCGGCCTGGTCGTGGGGCACGCCCCAAATACAACGCCTCTCCAAAAGAATCAGTTAGCTGCGCCTCTCGCCGTCTTGTTTTTATTGTGCGTGAGTCGATTCGTCTTATTTTTATTGTCTTATGCATTGCTTGTTATTGTTCTTGTACCAAACATATAGCAGGGTGCGTGCCAACTTTTGCGAACCCCAGTAAAACAAGGGCTTACACCCTCGCGGCCGGTTTTTTGAGGTCAAAAAAAACCGGGGCTTCGTTACCGTAAGCCCCGGCTTCTGTTACGCGAAAAGCCTGCGGTAACAGTTTTTTTCACAAAGTCATGTGTTACTGGCGCACCCTTCAGGTGACGTTCAGCTCTCGCTGGCCACCCCGGTCTTGCGCCGCGGAATGCCCAGGCGCTGACGGCGCTCCCACAGGCATTTGCGACTGACCCCCAGTTTGCGCGCCAGCTCGGTCTCGGTCATGTGGTCCTGATGCTCAAGAACGAAGTGCTGGAAGTAGTCCTCCAGCGACAGGTCCTCGGTCGGCTCATGGCTGCTGCTGGCAGCGCCATTGCCCTGTTGCGGCGCCAGGCCGATGAACTCGTCGTCTTCAAGATCGCCCAGTTCGATGTCGATGCCCAGCAGCTCGGCGGAAATCTCCGGGCTCTCGCTTAGGATGACCGCGCGTTCGACTGCGTTTTCCAGCTCGCGCACGTTACCCGGCCACGAATAGTGACGGATGGCCTGCTCCGCGTCAGGGGCAAACTTCAGGTCGGTGCGGTTGATGCGCGCACTTTGGCGTGCCAGGAACGCATTGGCGATTTCGTTGACGTCGGCGCCGCGTTCGCGCAATGCCGGCAGTTTCAGCGCAATCACGTGCAGGCGGTAGTACAGGTCCTCACGGAACTGGCCGATTTTCGCCAGGCTCTTGAGGTCGCGGTGGGTCGCGGCGATCAGGCGCACGTCGACCTTCTGCGACTGCACGGAGCCGACCCGGCGTATCTCGCCTTCCTGCAACACGCGCAGCAGACGAGCCTGGGCTTCGAGTGGCAATTCACCGATTTCGTCAAGGAACAGCGTGCCGCCGTCCGCAGCTTCCACCAGGCCGGCACGCCCGGCGCTTGCACCGGTAAAGGCACCTTTCTCGTGGCCGAACAGTTCGGACTCGATCAGGCTTTCCGGAATGGCTGCACAGTTCACCGAGATCATCGGTGCCTTGGCGCGCCTGGACAAGTTGTGCAGGGCACGCGCCACCAATTCCTTGCCGGTGCCGGACTCGCCCTGGATCAGCACATTGGAGTCGGTCGGTGCGACTTTGCGAATCTTGCCGTAGAGGTCCTGCATCGGTGGGCATGAGCCAATGATGCCGATTTCGCCATTGCTGTTGTCGGTGCCCGGTTTGGCCGCACCATTGGCAGCTTTGCCCGCTACCGTTTCGCCGCCGGCCGGTGCCGATTGCCGGTCACGCAGGATGCGTGCAACGGCCTGGAGCATTTCATCGTGGTCGAAGGGTTTGGCGATGTAGTCCACCGCGCCCATCTTCATCGAGTCGACCGCCGAGCGCAGGCTGGCGTAGCTGGTCATGATCAGCACCGGAGTGCCTTGGCCAAGCTTGATCAGTTCAGTCCCCGGCGCGCCCGGAAGGCGCAGGTCACTGACGATCAGGTCGAACGTGGGAATAGTGAAGCGTTCTTGTGCTTCCTGCACTGAACCGGCTTCGCTGACCTGGTACTGGTTACGTTCCAGCAGGCGGCGCAAGGCGGAGCGGATAATGGTTTCGTCTTCGACGATCAAAATGTGCGGCATTGATTCGATACTCTCGACGGTCTCAGTTCACAGCGGACGTCGCTTCGACATGACGCGGCAAAGTGACCCTGATACGGGTGCCGCGTTGGCTTTGAACATCAGCCGGGCTGTCGATGGTGATTTGTCCATAATGCTCTTCAACGATGGAATAGACCAGTGCAAGGCCCAGACCGGTGCCTTCGCCAGGGTCCTTGGTGGTGAAGAAAGGCTCGAACAGTCGGTCCATGATGTTCTTGGGTATGCCACTGCCTTCGTCTTCGACGATCAGGTCGACCGTGTGTTCGTAGGCTTCGCTCTTGACCCGCACCGCGCTGCCCGGAGGCGAGGCGTCACGGGCGTTTGAGAGCAAATTGATGAGGACCTGGGCGAGTCGTTGCGGATCGCCTTCGACCCAGTGCTCGGGATCGCACAGGTTGTAGAACTGTACCTCGAAATTGCGTCGGTTCAGCGCCAGCAGGCCGATGGCATCCTGGGCCACCTCGGCCAGACAGACGGCTTCATCGTTGTGCTGATGGCTCCCGGCATGGGCGAAGCTCATCAATGACTGGACGATGCGCGACACGCGTTTGGTCTGCTCGATGATCTGGCCGCTGATTTCCTTGAGCTCGCCATCTTCCTCACGCTCTTCGCGCAGATTCTGAGCCAGGCAGGCAATGCCGGTAATCGGGTTGCCGATCTCATGGGCCACGCCCGCTGCGAGACGGCCGATGCTGGCCAGACGCTCGGAGTGCACCAGTTTGTCTTCGAGCATCTGGGTTTCGGTCAGGTCTTCGACCAGCAGTACCAGCCCGCTGTTGCCCGGCGCGAGTGGTTCATCGATGGCCGCCTTGTGCAGGTTGAGCCAGCGGGTCTGGCCATCGAGAGCCAGGTGCTGCTTGTGCAAGTGCTCGTCCGGCACGTTGATGAAACCTTGCAGCAGGCCCTTCCACGGTTCGGTAATGGTGCTCAGGCGCGAACCGACCACGCGTTGCGCGGCGATGCCGGTGAGCTCCTCCATGGCCTTGTTCCACATGAGGATTTCCTGGTCCTTGGCCAGGGAGCAAACGCCCATGGGCAATTCCTGCAGGGTCTGGCGGTGGTAGCGGCGCAGGGCGTCGAGTTCGGCGGCCAGGCCGGTCAGGCGCGAGTGATAATCCTCAAGGCGACTTTCGATGAAATGAATGTCTTCGGTGACGTAGTTTTCGCCGCCAGCCTTGTACGGCAGGAAGGTTTCGACCATGTCTTGTGCCACGCTCGGCCCCATCAGGCCGGAGAGGTTGGCTTCGATCCGGTCCCGCAAGCGGCGCAGGGCATACGGCCGGCGTTCGTCGAACGGCAGATAGAGATCGCGCAGGGCCTGTTCGACTTCCTTCTGTGCCGCCTTGGCACCCAGGGGCTTGGCCAGTTGCGTGGCGAATTCCTGGGGCGAGGCGGCATGCAGTTCCCGGCGTTGCGGGCGACGCACGTTGTCGACCGCGCAGGCTTCGGCGGCGCTGGCCTCTTCGGTGCTGGCGTTGGTGAACAGTGAAATCAGGGTGAACATCAGCACGTTGGCGGCCAGCGATGCGATGGCCGCCATGTGCCAACTGGTGTCGTCCAGCACGTAGATCATGTTCAGCAGCGGAATGTAGAAACCCTGAAGGTTGCCCACCAGGGGTAACAGCATGGTGATCAGCCACACCAATATCCCCGCCAGCAGGCCGGCGATGAAGCCGCGACGGTTGGCGGTCGGCCAGTACAGGACCGACAACACGCCAGGCAGGAACTGCAGGGTGGCGACGAACGCGACGATGCCCAGGTTTGCAAGGTCCTGCTCGGCCCCCAGCAGCAGGTAGAAACCGTAGCCGGCCATGATGATCGCGACGATCAAGGCGCGGCGGGTCCACTTCAGCCAGCGATAGATGTTGCCTTCGGCAGGGGGCTGGTAAAGCGGCAGCACCAGGTGGTTCAGGGCCATCCCGGACAGGGCCAGGGTGGTGACGATGATCAGGCCGCTGGCGGCCGACAACCCTCCGACATAGGCCAGCAGCGCCAGGGCCGGACTGTTGGCGGCGATGCCGATGCCCAAGGTGAAGAATTCAGGATTGGTGGTGGCACCCAGTTTCAGTCCGGCCCAGAGAATCAGCGGCACCGCCAGACTCATCAACAGCAGGAACAGCGGCAAGCCCCAGCTCGCGCTGACCAGCGAGCGCGGGTTGAGGTTTTCGGTAAAGGTCATGTGGTACATGTGCGGCATCACGATCGCCGACGCGAAGAACACCAGCAACAACGTGCGCCACGGGCCTTCCTGCAAGGGCGTGTGCAGGGCGGCGAGGGCGGTCTGGTTTTGCAGCAACCAAAGCTCAAGCTGTTGGGGTCCGTCGAATACACCATAAAGGGCATACAGGCCGACACCGCCAATGGCGATCAGCTTGATCACCGACTCAAAGGCAATCGCAAACACCAGGCCCTCATGCTTCTCGCGAGTGGCGATGTGTCGTGAGCCGAAGAAAATCGTGAACAGGGTAATCAATGCGCAGAAGCTCAGCGCCACGCGATGCTGTACCGGTTCGCCGGTGAGAATGCTGATGGAGTCGGCCACCGCTTGAATCTGCAGGGCCAGCAACGGCAGCACGCCGATCAACATGAAGATGGTGGTCAGCGCGCCCGCCCAGGTACTGCGAAAGCGGAACGCGAACAGGTCGGCGAGTGACGATAACTGATAGGTGCGGGTGATTTTCAGGATTGGGTACAGCAACACCGGCGCCAGCAGGAATGCACCGGAAACCCCGAGGTAACTCGACAGAAAGCCATAGCCATACTGGTAGGCCAGGCCAACCGTGCCGTAAAACGCCCATGCACTGGCGTAGACCCCCAGCGACAGGGTGTACGTCAGCGGGTGGCGAATGATCGCCCGGGGGATCATGCCCCGTTCGCTGACCCAGGCCACGCCGAACAGCACTGCCAGGTAGGCGGCGCTGATCAGGATCATCTGGGTCAGGCTAAAGCTCATCGGCATCTTTTTGGCTCTGCAGGATGAAGGTCACGACGATCAGGATCAGCCAGAGCAGATAAGGGCGATACCAGGCGCCTGTGGCGTCGATCCACCAATCCATGATGGCTGGGGAGAACAGATAGATCCCCACTACCAGGAGCAGGACCAAGCGATAGATGTACATCCCGGCCTCTCTTTATTTATGCGCGTGCCTGAAAACGTGCGGCGATGGTAACGGATGGGTGAGCCACTGCAAGCCTGATCACTGTAGTTGCGCTTCGGGCAGGTTGAGTGTGCGCGGGATCTTCGATGCATCCCAGTGGGCGATGCCCCAGTCCAACACTTCCCGGGGCGTGCCGTAGGTCAGTTCGGTCCCGGGATTTTGCCCGAGTGCCCGCAGTGCCCGCAGCAATAAGGGTGTTGCCTGATCTTTGGTCAGTGGCGGCGAGCGGTAGGACTTGCCGAGCTTGTTGCCGTCAGGCTGGGTGATCAGAGGAATGTGCAGATAACGAGGCTGCCGCAGACCGAGCAGTTCCTGCAGGTACAACTGGCGCGGGGTAGAGTCCAGCAGGTCGGCGCCGCGAACGATATCGGTGATGCCCTGCCAGGCGTCATCGAGCACCACCGCCAATTGATAGGCGTACAGGCCATCGCGGCGACGGATCACGAAGTCACCGACCTCCCGGCCCAAGTGCTGGCGGTACTCACCCTGCACGCGGTCGATGAAGTGATATTCGAGCTCGGGGACGCGCAGACGGATGGCTGCGCCTTCAGGACTGTGACCGACATTGCGGCACAGCCCGGGATAAATGCCGTGATAGGGCTCAAGCTGTTTGCGCGAGCAGGTGCAGGCGTACGCCAGGCCGTGATTGAACAACTGATCGAGCATGTTGGCGTACGCGTCGTGGCGCTCGCTCTGGCGGACCAGTTCGCCATCCCACTCGAAACCGTAGCTTTCCAGGGCGTGGAGAATGGCTGCCTGCGCGCCGGGCTCTTCCCGCGGCGGATCGAGATCTTCCATGCGCATCAGCCAACGCCCACCCACTGCACGGGCGTCGAGGTACGAAGCCAGCGCGGCGACCAGCGAACCGAAATGCAGATGTCCGCTTGGGGTGGGGGCGAAGCGTCCGATGTAGGTGCGGGATTTCATGGCGCGATATCTTTCAGGCTTACGCTCCTACAGGGGCGGGTAAATATCAGAAACAAAAACGGAGCGTTCGCACGCTCCGTTCTTCATTCAAATCGCCATTACTTGCCGACTTGTTTTTCCTTGATTTCCGCCAGGGTCTTGCAGTCAACACACATGTCGGCGGTAGGGCGGGCTTCCAGACGCTTGACGCCAATCTCGACGCCGCAGGATTCGCACCAGCCGTACTCTTCGTCTTCGATCAGTTGCAGAGTCTTGTCGATCTTCTTGATCAGCTTGCGCTCGCGGTCGCGGGCGCGCAGTTCGAGGGCAAACTCTTCTTCCTGGCTGGCACGGTCTGCCGGGTCCGGGAAGTTGGCTGCTTCGTCCTTCATGTGATCAACCGTGCGGTCGACTTCCTGCATCAAGTCCTGTTTCCACTTGTTCAGGACCTTGGTGAAGTGAGCGCGCATGGGCTTGCCCATGTATTCCTCACCCTTGGTTTGAACGTAAGGTTCGAAACCGCTGATTGGCTGTTGCTTTGCTTGGGTGGACATGAAATAGACCGCCTCTACTCTTGTAATCCATCTGCGCAGGATTGCTCCATCACCGGCACCTGCCGGCCCTGCGGCTGCAAGCGGGCGAACTTAACAGATCAAGTCGGACCGCGCTACTCCCGGATGTCGAGGTCACGGCCCGGTGGGGCTTGCAAATGATTGCAAAGCCTTGTCTGCTGGCGATGGAGGCCTGATCAAGTAATGATTTTAGTCAAACCTGGCGCACGCGTATGAGTCGTTTGTGGCCAGGGGTACCAGGTGTCTGACCGCTTTTGGTTCTCGCTCGTTCCCGCGCTTGGGTAGAATCGGTTTTTTCCCCTTTTGTTGAAGGAAGGCTAATGGCCCAGTCCTACAGTGCCCGCAGTCGCGCGATCGAACCGTTCCATGTCATGGCGCTGCTGGCGCGGGCCAATGAACTGCAAGCGGCCGGCTTTGATGTGATTCATCTGGAAATCGGCGAGCCGGACTTCACCACCGCCGAGCCGATCATCCAGGCCGGCCAAGCGGCGTTGTCGGCAGGGAAGACCCGTTACACTGCCGCCCGCGGCATTCCAGAACTGCGCGAGGCCATTTCGGGTTTCTATCAGCAGCGTTATGGTTTGGGTATCGATCCGCGGCGCATCCTCATTACCCCCGGCGGCTCCGGCGCGTTGCTGCTGGCCAGTGCCTTGCTGGTGGATCCGGGCAAACACTGGCTACTGGCGGATCCGGGCTACCCGTGCAATCGGCATTTTCTGCGACTGGTCGAAGGTGCGGCGCAGCTAGTCCCTGTGGGGCCCGAGGTGCGATATCAACTGACGCCGGATCTCGTCGAGCGCCATTGGGACAAAGACAGCGTCGGTGCGCTGGTGGCCTCGCCCGCCAACCCGACGGGTACGATCCTGAGCCGCGACGACCTGGCCGGGTTATCCGATGCAATCAAGGCGCGTCACGGTCATCTGGTGGTGGACGAGATCTACCACGGCCTGACTTACGGCACCGATGCCGCCAGCGTCCTGGAAGTCGACGACGACGCCTTTGTGCTGAATAGTTTTTCCAAGTATTTCGGCATGACCGGTTGGCGGCTGGGCTGGCTGGTGGCACCGGAGGCAGCGGTAGGTGAGCTGGAGAAACTGGCCCAGAACCTCTACATCAGTGCCCCAAGCGTGGCCCAGCATGCGGCTTTGGCCTGTTTCGAACCGGCGACTATTAATATTCTTGAAGAACGCCGCGCCGAATTTGGCCGACGTCGGGACTTCCTGTTGCCGGCCCTGCGTGAGCTGGGATTCAATATTGCCGTGGAGCCTGAGGGCGCCTTCTATTTGTACGCCGATATCAGCCAGTTCGGCGGTGATGCCTTCGCGTTCTGTAAACATTTCCTTGAAACCGAGCATGTTGCAATTACGCCTGGTCTCGATTTCGGGCGCTACCAGTCCAGCCATCACGTTCGGTTTGCCTACACCCAGAGTCTGCCGCGCCTACAGGAAGCGGTTGAGCGCATCGCTCGCGGCTTGCGGAGCTGGCAAGGCTGATGCGTTTTCACCCGCCCCTCGAAGAAGGTCGCCTGATCCGGCGCTACAAGCGGTTTCTCGCCGATATCGAGACCGTTGACGGCGAGTTCCTCACCCTACATTGCCCGAATACCGGCTCGATGCTTAATTGCCAGGTTGAAGGCGGTCAAGTGTGGTTCAGTCGCTCAAACGACCCGAAGCGCAAATTGACGGGCACTTGGGAAATCGGTGAAACCCCACAAGGACGGCTGTTTTGCGTAAATACCGGACGTGCCAATGGTTTGGTCGAGGAGGCGCTGCGTGGCGGCGTCATCACCGAACTGGCTGGTTTTACCGAGCTCAAGCGTGAAGTGGCTTACGGACAGGAACGAAGTCGCATCGATTTTCGTCTCGACTACCCGAGTGGCCCCGCCTATGTGGAGGTCAAAAGCGTGACACTGGGCTTCGACGGATCATCCGTTGCGGCGTTTCCCGATGCGGTGACCCAGCGGGGTGCCAAGCATTTGCGTGAGCTGGCGCATCTGGCCAGGGACGGCATCCGCGCTGTGCAATTGTACTGCGTGTGCCTGAACGATATCGACGCCGTGCGCCCAGCGGACGAAATCGATGCGGCCTACGCGTCGGCATTGCGAGAAGCAGTAGCGTGTGGAGTCGAGGTGCTGGCGTACGGTGTGCGCTTGAGCCATGAAGAAATGCGGGTTGAGCGGCGACTGGACGTGTTGCTCGGTCGTTAGACGCTGATCCAGATACCCTGGTCGTCTTCGCGGCAATCAATGCCGGTGAGAAATTGTCCGGCGCAGGGGCCGGCCACGCATTCGCCGTCCTCAATCAGGAACAATGCGCCATGGGTGGCGCACTGGATCAGGGTGTTACTCGGGTCGAGAAATTGGTCGGGCGTCCATTCCAGCCCTACGCCACGGTGCGGGCAGCGGTTGAGATAAACATGGACCAGGCCGTTGCGACGCACGGCGAACAGCTTCCGCCCCTCGACGTCGAAACCGCGGCTGCTGGAATCGGCCAGCTCAGTGCCGGCGCAGAGAAACTTCATGACTCTCCTCAACGCCGACGGCTCGTGACTGGATATGTCCGAGCTTGACGTTCAAATGCAAACAATTATCAAATGGCCGACTTGTCCGTGGGACAAAGGTGCACGGAGCCGAGGATACTTGGCCTGACATCTCAATGTCTGGGAAAACCTTTCAAAGGAAGTCGTTTATGCGTCTGAGTACCCGCGTTGTTGCGCTTTGCGTCGGACTTTTCGCCAGCCATCACGCCATGGCGGCCGAGTTGCCACAACGTTGGGTCAGTGCCGGAGGCGCCCTGTCGGAATGGGTCTGTGAACTGGGGGGCGAATCGAAACTGGTCGGAGTCGACACCACCAGCCAGCACCCACCATCTCTCAAGGCGTTACCGAGCATCGGCTATCAACGGCAGCTGTCGGCGGAAGGTGTCTTGAGCCTGCGCCCACACATTCTGGTGGGCACCGAGGAAATGGGGCCGCCGCCGGTGCTGTCGCAGATTCGTACTGCCGGGGTACAAGTCGAACTGTTTTCCGCCCAGCCTGATCTGCCAACGCTTCAAGGCAATCTGCAGCACCTGGGCAAGTTGCTGGGGGCTGAAGACAAGGCTACGCAGGTGTATCAGGACTATCAACAGCAACTGGACCAGCAGAAAGTCCGCGTCACCAAGGCGCAGTTGACGCAATCGTCGCCTGGGGTGCTGTTATTGGTGGGTCATGCGGGTGGCAAACCCCTGATCGCCGGCAAGGACACCGCGGCCGACTGGCTGATCCAGAAAGCCGGCGGGCATAATCTGGCGACCCACGCCGGTTACAAACTTTTTTCCAACGAATCCCTGATCAGCCTGGACCCCGAAGTATTGGTCTTCGCTGACCGTGCCCTGACTGGCGAAGCGGCGCGTGCCGCGTTGTTCAAGGAAAATCCGATCCTGTCCTCAACCCGTGCCGCTAAAGATGGGCGGGTCATGGAGCTTGATCCGACCCTTCTGGTGGGTGGACTCGGCCCTCGATTGCCCGCTGCCTTGAAAAACATCAGTGATCTGTTCTACCCCGGCACTGCCACTCCATGACCGTACTCGTAAAACCACGGACTTTGTTCATTGGCCTGGGTGTCCTGTGCGTGCTGGCGATCTGGCTGTCTCTGGCGCTGGGGCCAGTCAGCCTGCCGTTGTTCGATACCCTGCGCGCGACGTTGCGCATGCTCGGTTTGCCGATTGCCGCCGATGGGCTGGAACAGGCTGAACTGATCCTGGGCCAGATTCGCCTACCGCGTACCTTGCTCGGGTTGGCGGTGGGCGGCGTATTGGCGCTGTCGGGTGTGGCGATGCAAGGTCTGTTTCGCAATCCGCTGGCTGATCCGGGCCTGGTTGGCGTTTCCAGCGGCGCGGCCTTGGGTGCGGCGATCGCGATTGTCGGCGGCTCGGCTTTTGGGGGATTGCCTGAATCCGCCGGGCCGTATTTGTTGTCGCTGTGCGCGTTTCTCGGTGGTCTTGGCGTGACGGCGCTGGTGTACCGACTGGGCCGGCGAAATGGGCAGACCCATGTCGCGATCATGCTGCTGGCCGGTATCGCCTTGACCGCACTGGCCGGTTCCGCCGTTGGGCTGTTTACCTATCTGGCGGATGACGCGACCTTGCGCACGCTGACGTTCTGGAACCTGGGTAGCCTCAATGGCGCCAGTTATTCGCGACTTTGGCCATTGTTGCTGATCAGTGTCGGCGTGGCGTTGTGGCTGCCGCGCCGGGCCAGAGCGCTGAATGCGTTGTTGCTCGGCGAGTCGGAGGCCGGTCACCTGGGCATCGATGTCGAAGGACTCAAGCGCGAGCTGGTGTTTTGTACGGCGCTGGGGGTTGGGGCAGCGGTTGCGGCGGCGGGAATGATCGGCTTCGTCGGGTTGGTCGTGCCGCATCTGGTGCGCTTGCTGGCTGGCCCGGATCATCGTGTCCTGTTGCCGGCTTCGGTGCTGGCGGGGGCGAGCCTGCTCCTCTTGGCCGATCTGGTGGCGCGCCTGGCGTTGGCGCCGGCCGAGCTGCCGATCGGGATTGTTACGGCGTTCATTGGTGCGCCGTTCTTTCTGTATCTGTTACTGCGGGGGCGTGCCTGATGTTGCGAACGCAAAATCTGCACATCCATAGGGGGCACCAACGGGTCCTGACGGACATCACGCTTGAGCTCAAGCCCGGTGAAGTACTCGGCGTGCTGGGGCCGAACGGAGCCGGTAAAAGTACGCTGCTGAGTGCCTTGGCAGGTGAGTTGCACGCGGATCAACCCAGCGTGTGGCTTGACGATCGCGAGTTGCGCGAATGGACGGGCGCCCGCCGTGCGCAGCGCCTGGCTGTATTGCCGCAGGTATCGACCCTGGATTTCGCGTTTCGCGTGGAGGAAGTGGTCGGTATGGGGCGCTTGCCGCATCAGAGCGGGCGACTCCGGGACGACGAAATCGTCGCGGCCGCCTTGCAGGCCGCCGACGCCAGGCATTTGATGGGGCGCAGTTATCTGGCATTGTCCGGTGGCGAGCGTCAGCGGGTGCACCTGGCCCGTGTGCTGGCTCAACTCTGGCCTGGCGACGTTGGGCAGACCCTGCTGCTGGACGAGCCGACCTCGATGCTCGATCCGCTGCACCAGCACACGACCCTCCAGGCGGTGCGCGAATTCGCTGACCGCGGTGCGGCGGTCATGGTGATCCTGCATGATCTGAATCTGGCGGCGCGTTACTGTGACCGCCTGTTGTTACTCGAAGGCGGGCGTCCGGTGGCGCTCGATACACCTGAACAGGTGCTGCGCCCAGGACCGCTCAAGTCCGTATTCGGTCTGGACGTATTGGTTCAACAGCATCCGGAGCGCGGGCATCCGTTGATCATCGCCCGCTGAAACCACAGGGTGAGCGCATGCGTATCTGGGTAATTCTGGCGGGGCTGTTGCTGAGTGCCTGCCAACACGTTTCAGCACCGCCGCAGGTTGTCGGCGAGATTCGCGACTTGCGCACTGGCCGAGTGCTGAGCGCGCAAGAGCTTGTGTCGCAGTTGGCCAAATCGGCGCGATTGATCGTGGGGGAACAGCACGACAACCGTGATCATCATGAACTGCAGCGATGGTTGTTGCAGTCAATGGGAGATCAGCGACCCCAAGGCAGCCTGTTGCTGGAGATGCTCACGCCGGATCAGCAGGCCCGTGTCGATGATCTGCGCCAGGCCCCGACTTTGCCGGCAGACTTGCCCGGTGCCTTGGCCTGGCAGGCAGGTTGGGACTGGAACCTGTACGGGCCAATCGTCAGTTTCGCCCTGACCCAACCTTATCCGTTGCTGGCTGCCAATCTGGACACCAACGAGGTCCGTGCTATCTATGCCAAGCCGCCGGTCCTGAGTGGATCGCGCACGAATGCCGAAACGGTCAGGGCGCAGTTGCTGGCGCAAGTCAGCGAATCCCATTGCGGCCTGCTGCCTGAATCACAAATGCCGGCCATGCTCGCCGTGCAGCAACAGCGCGACCGCCGCATGGCGCAGCGCCTGATCGCGGCGCCCGCTCCAGCGTTGTTATTGGCGGGGGCTTACCACGCACGCAAGGATGTTGGGGTGCCGATCCATGTCCTGGATTTGGGCCCGGCCCAGGCACCGACGGTTTTGATGTTGGCTGAGCAGGGCAATGAGGTGACGGCGGCAGTGGCCGATTACGTTTGGTACACACCCGTCACGCAGGCACCGGATTATTGCGCGCAGATGCGTGAGCAGTTCGGCAAATAGCGCGGCTTTTTCTCAGGCAAAAAAAGACCCGGCAAGAGCCGGGTCAAATAACCGTGATTAGCCTGATGAGGAGATATCTGAGAGTCCGAACCAAGGGCTTTTCAAATATCGACCAGTCTCGCGACCAGTTGTGATAATCATATCGATTCTCATTACCGAGTCAACAACTGATTCTGCATTTATTTGAAAATTGTTGTTCCAGCGATGCGAGGCCGCGTAGTCATTGGCGTCAGGGCGAATTTTTCATCGTGCTCAGATGTGTAACCTGTTTATTCAACGAGCCAATTCTGCGCGCCATGCTCTCGATCAGGCTGTGGGCGATCTTCGGATTGCTGCGGGTGAGGCTCAAAAACTGATCCTTGGGGATCAACATGACCGTGCTGGGTTCGCTGGCAATCACGCTCGCGTTGCGTTTCTCGCCGGTGAACACCGCCATGGCGCCGAAAATCTCGTCCCTGGGGATGTCGCCCACCTTGTGTCCGTCAACGAAGGCTTCGGCGTGTCCTTCAATAATGACGAAAACATGATCCGCCTCATCGCCCTGATTGATCAGCAGGTCGCCACGCGCCACGCGCTGAAAACCGTTGGTGCTGCGAAACTCCGGTTGTTTGAGGCGCGCGACGGCGTCGGACAGCAGCGCGTTCTGCCCGGCCATGTACTGCACGAACAGTTCCGAGCGTTGTGAGTCAGCGTAAATATGTCGGAACACTTCGCTACGCAAATAGGGTATCAGCGCGATCGGGCTGTCGGTGCGCAAGCGGCAGCGCGGCAGATCGGCCTCCTGGCGCAAGCCGACCAGATCACCTTCATGAAGGTAAAACAGTGGGCGTTCGTCGATGCATCCGTACAGCAAGCCATTTTTCAAGACAAACAACTGATCGCCCGGCAAGTCGGCCGCCAGGTCCTCGACTGCACGGAATTCCAGCACCGGACCGCACGGGGTCAAATGCTCCAGCAGGCGTGTCGGGATATTCTGCAGGCGGTTGATCAGTGCGTCGGCGTAAGCCGGTTGTTCCCCAAGCAAATACATGGCGGCAGGGCTCGTTCAGTTCTTGTGGCGTGACGAAATAGCATCCAGCTGCTTATTCAGGGCTTCCTTGCGCTCTGCGGGAATGTCGTTCCAGTGCACATCCATCAGAGCTCCCTCAATCGCGTACAGCAACACTTTCGATGCCCGGAACCCGCGCGTGCGCACGGCCCGATAGGCATCCACAGCGCCAAGGCGGCGCAAATCCGAGGCGCTATGGATACCCACGGCATGCAGCCACTGCGCCGACGTCTTGCCAAGATTCTTCAGATGCTGCAGTTCATCATTCATCAAGCCTCCTTGCGACGGCCGAACGGTGCGTGGGCGAGCTTCTGAGGAGTGTAGCCATCAGTAGGAAAAGCGTGATTGTTTGGTCGGTTTTGGAGCAATTGCTTCTAAGAAGCATGCGAGGAGGGGACGTAGACGGATGAAATCGCGTGGGGAAGGCAGGAAGTAGTCAGTTGGTAGTCGGCAAGCCACCTTCAGTCCAGCGCAACGCGGCGCCGGACTGACCCGTCATTTTCAGCGCGAGCGATAACGCAGGCGTGTGCCGAAATTCATCGACATCAGAATCTCGTCGGCGCTCAGCTCTGGCGGGAAGTACGCACCGGAAATTTGGGCGTGAGCCAGGCTTGCACCCTCCAGGTTCGAGCGTGTGAAGTCGATACCGCGCAGGTCGGCGGAACGGAAATAGGCATTGCTGAAGTCGACGCCTTCGGCATTCAACTCACGCAGGTCCAGGCCGCGGAAATCACCCCCGACCATATCGACAGGTCCGTCTTTGGGGCGTTCGTTGTTGAAACCCTTGATGTCGTCTTTGTGCAGCAAAGCATACAGCGGAGTGTCGAGTAGTTTGGGCTGGCTCATGTCAGGTCACCTGTTGGTTTTATGACGCCAGTATAGTGCCACCACGTTACAGTCGTGAAGCCGTGGAAGGCTTCACGACTGAAATACGCTTTACAGGCCTGGCAGGCGTTGACGGATTTGTGCAACAACGGTGTCCAGGGTTCCGCTTTCATTGGTCTGGACGCGTTTGCTGCACAGAATCTCGGCAGGCGTCAGCGCTTCACGATTGGCCTGTTGAGCGGCGATTACGGCCAGGTTGGCGTCGGAAGGATCGTTCTTGTCTGCCTGACGCATCGCCAGCCAGCTTTCGATCACGGCTTGTGGCGCATTGCAGTCAAGGATCAGGAACGGCGCGCCAGTGGCTTCGGCGATGTGTGCGGCGCCATCACGCTGATCACGCTTGAGGTAGGTAGCATCGATCACCACCGGGAAGCCGGCGCGCAGGATCTGGGCGGCAATTTCATGCAGGCGGGCGTAGGTCGCGACGCTGGAATCGTCGCTATAGATACCGGCTCGAGGATCGTTCTTGACCGTTTGCTCACCGAACAGGCGCTTGCGCTCTACGTCGGAACGCAGCCGGATTGCCCCCAGAGCCTCGACCAGGCGCATGGCCACATGGCTTTTGCCGACAGCGGAAACGCCGTGGGTAATAGCCAGGAAACGTGAAGGAATGGTGCTGTAGCTTTCGGCCAGGTTGGCGTAGTTGCGGTATTGGCGCAGGGTCGTGGCGCGTTGCACCGCATCGGCTTCGGCCGGCATGCTGAACAGGCTGACCTTGGCGCGAACCAGCGCGCGATAGGCCTTGTAGAAATTCAACACTTCCAGGCCCTGGTAGTCGCCGGTCAACTCCAGGTACTGGCTGACGAAACGACGGGCCAGGCACTTCAAGCCACGGTCTTCAAGGTCCATCGCCAGGAAGCCGGTGTCGGCATACACGTCGGTGAAGCGAAACGGTTCGTTGAATTCGATGCAGTCGAAGATCACGACCTTGCCGTCGATGACAGTGGCGTTGCCAAGGTGGATATCACCGTGGCATTCACGGATGAACCCTTCGGCTTTGCGTTGGGCAAACAGCGGTTGGAGGCGATCGAAACTGCTTTCGGCCCAAGCTTGAAGCGCGTCGAGTTGCAGCAGGTCGGCCTTGTCGCTGAGGAATGGGCGGATCTGTTCGAAGTTCTGCCGCACGGGTGCCATGACGCTGTCGGGAGTGCCGGCTTCATGTTCGGCTGGCACTTTCGGTGCGTTGAGGTGGAACTGGGCGATCTGCGCGGCCATCTCGTCGATATGGGCGGTGGTCAGTTCACCGTTGGCTTGCAGGGTGCTGAGCAACTGGCTCTGCGGGAACTGGCGCATCTTGAGCGCGAAGTCGAGCGCGGGACCATCACCCCCCAGTTGTGGCGCGTCGATGCTGCCGGTGATTGGCAACACTTCCAGATACAAATCATCGGTCAGGCGCTGGTTCAGGCGCAGTTCTTCGCCGCAGAAATGCTCACGGGCATCCAGGCTGGTGAAGTCCAGAAAACCGAAATTCACCGGCTTTTTCACTTTATAAGCGAAGGGGCCCGTGAGAATGACCCAGGAGATATGGGTCTCGATGACCTGGAACCCGTCTACCGGATGTGGGTAAAGGGCCGGGTTTTGCAGGGCGGCGATCAGGGACTGGCTCACAGGCTTTCCTTCAGAGTCTGGGGAATTTATTGGCCGCCATTATGTCCACAAGTCCGCCCGACGCAAACCTCGGTGCGCTCCTGTTGACTATGAATAAACTGCGTATAATCCGGCGCCATGACTCGTACTCGATCTCCCCGAACCCCTAAAAAACCACCTTCCCGGGGCCTGCGCCCCTGGCTGGGCTGGGCCATTAAACTCAGTCTGGTCGGCCTTGTGCTCCTCGCCGGATTCGCCGTTTACCTCGATGCCATCGTCCAGGAGAAGTTCTCCGGCAAGCGCTGGACGATCCCGGCGAAGGTGTACGCCCGTCCGCTTGAGCTGTTTACCGGCCAGAAGTTGAGTAAAGAAGACTTCCTGACGGAACTCGATGCCCTGGGCTATCGCCGCGAAAGCGTCAGCAATGGCCCCGGTGCTGCGTCTGTCAGTGGCAACACCGTTGACCTGAACACGCGGGGGTTCCAGTTCTATGAAGGCTTGGAAAAGCCGCAACCGGTGCGCGTGCGTTTCTCCGGCGACTACGTGGCCGAACTCTCGGCGACCAACGGTTCGAAACTGTCTGTGGTGCGCCTGGAACCGCTACTGATCGGCGGCATCTACCCGAAAAATCTTGAAGACCGCATCCTGATCAAACTCGATCAGGTACCGCCGTACCTGCTCGAAACCCTGGTTGCCGTGGAAGACCGTGATTTCTACAGCCACTGGGGCGTATCGCCCAAATCGATTGCCCGTGCCGTCTGGGTCAATACCTCCGGCGGCAAAATGACCCAGGGTGGTAGTACGCTGACGCAACAGTTGGTGAAGAATTTCTACCTGACCAGCGAGCGCAGCCTGACTCGTAAACTCACCGAAGCCATGATGGCGATGTTGCTGGAACTGCACTACGACAAGCGCGAAATCCTTGAGGCTTACCTCAACGAGGTGTTCGTCGGTCAGGATGGGCAGCGTGCGGTGCACGGTTTCGGTCTGGCCAGTCAGTTCTTCTTCGGGCAGCCATTGTCCGAACTCAAACTGCATCAGGTGGCCATGTTGGTGGGTATGGTCAAGGGGCCTTCCTACTACAACCCGCGGCGCAATCCCGAGCGCGCACTGGAGCGTCGCAACCTCGTGCTCGATGTGCTCGAGCAACAGGGCGTCGCCACGGCGGAGCAAGTCGCGGCGGCGAAGAAAATGCCGTTGGGCGTGACCACTCGCGGCAAGCTGGCCGACAGCTCGTTCCCAGGCTTTATCGACCTGGTCAAACGTCAGTTGCGTGAAGACTACCGCGACGAAGACTTGACTGAAGAAGGCCTGCGGATCTTCACCAGTTTCGATCCGATTCTGCAGATGAAAGCCGAAGCCTCGGTCAACGACACCTTCAAACGGCTGGCGGGGCGCAAAGGTTCTGATGATGTCGAAGCGGCGATGGTGGTGACCAACCCGGAAACCGGGGAAGTCCAGGCCATGATCGGCAGTCGCCAGGCGAGTTTCGCCGGCTTCAACCGGGCGCTGGATGCGGTACGACCGATTGGTTCGCTGATCAAGCCGGCGGTTTATCTGACCGCCCTGGAAAAACCGAGCCAGTACTCCTTGACCAGTTGGCTGTCGGACGAATCGTTTTCGGTCAAAGGTGCTGACGGGCAAGTCTGGAAGCCGCAGAACTATGATCGCCGCTCCCATGGCACGGTTTTCCTGTATCAAGGCCTGGCGCATTCCTACAACCTGTCGACCGCACGTCTCGGGTTGGCGGTGGGCGTGCCCAACGTCCTGAAAACGGTGGCCCGACTGGGTGTGAGCCGGGAATTCCCGGCGTACCCGTCGATGTTGCTGGGGGCCGGTGGCATGACCCCGATCGAGGTCGCCACCATGTACCAGACGCTCGCCAACGGTGGTTTCAATACGCCAATGCGCGGGATTCGCAGCGTACTGACGGCTGAGGGCGAGCCGCTCAAGCGTTATCCTTTCCAGATTCAACAGCGTTTCGATCCGGCATCCATTTACCTGATCCAGAACGCCATGCAGCGAGTGATGCGCGAAGGTACGGGCAGTTCGGTGTACAACGTGTTGCCGAAAACCCTGACTCTGGCAGGCAAGACCGGGACCAGTAACGATTCGCGGGACAGTTGGTTCGCAGGCTTCAGCCAGGACTTGCTGGCGGTGGTCTGGCTGGGACGCGATGATAACGGCAAGACTCCGTTTACCGGTGCCACCGGCGCGCTGCAGGTTTGGACCAGTTTCATGCGCAAAGCCGACCCGCTGCCGCTGGACATGCCGCAACCGGACAACGTCGTTCAGGCCTGGGTTGACTCGCGAACCGGGCAGGGCTCCGATGCCAATTGCCCAGGTGCCGTGCAGATGCCGTATATTCGCGGCAGCGAACCGCCTCCCGGCGCCGCCTGTGGTGGCGAACCTGCTTCCGGCGAAACGGTGATGGATTGGGTCAAGGGCTGGATGAATTAAGCAATGAGGGTTTGAAGTGAACAAGTGGTTGATTCCGGCGATGACCGCCGTGGCTTTGCTCAGCGGTTGTTCCAGCGTACAGCGTGGCTCCATTCCCGTGGTGGATTCGGGCAGTGCCGTATCCAACAGCGAGCGGGTTTCGGCCAATGGGGGTTTCCGGCAGACGACGGTACAGCGTCCGGTGCAGTCTCAGAGCGAGGCCATCCCGCAGGGTGATACCGGTGTCGTGGTCATGGTGCCGGGCGGCGGCGCCGTTTCGTCCGCGCCGATCAGCACTTCGCCGATCACGCCAGGCCCTTCGAGCTCGGGCCCGATTACCCCTGGCCCAATCGACACTTCGTCGGCGCCGATCAATCAGGGCAGTTACAGCATGCCGTCGACCCCGAGCGGCATTCCCTCCGCGAGCGCCGGTGGCCTGTCGGCCGACGAGCAATTGGACGGTCCGGTATTGGCGCTGTTGACCACCGCTCAACAGCAACAGGCTGGTGGTGACCTGAATGGCGCGTCTTCCAGCCTGGAGCGGGCCCAGCGCGTTGCGCCCCGTGAGCCGCAAGTGCTTTATCGCCTGGCGCAGGTGCGCATGGCCCAAGGCGATGCAGCGCAAGCTGAACAGTTTGCCCGTCGTGGCCTGACATTCGCCAATGGGCGTCCGGCGCTTCAGGCCAGCCTGTGGGATTTGATTGCTCAGGCGCGTGAGAAGCAAGGTGACTCTGCTGGCGCGGCACTGGCTCGTCAGAAGGCCAAGGTCTCTTCGTGATGGACGTGCGTTTTCCAAAAATTGCCGAACACTTGCTGCTGATCGAGCGCGAACTGAGGGTTCAAGGCTGGTGGGACGATGTCTCGCCTCCTGCTGAGGCGTTGTCCAGTGTCGAGCCCTTTTCGGTCGATACACTGGACTTCGAACAGTGGCTGCAATGGATCTTCCTGCCCCGCATGAAAATGATCCTGGAGCAGGATTTGCCGCTGCCCAATGCTTCTGGCATTCAGGAAATGGCCGAGATGGTCTTCGCCTCTCGCAATGTCCAGGGGCGGGACCGGCAGTTGCAGAAACTGCTCAAAGAGTTCGACCTGCTGATCACCGCCACCCGCTAAAGATAGCTGTATCTGTAGGCGCGAGCATGTCGAACCGTCGCGATGGACGTCAACGATAACGCTGGGCAGCCTGGCACCCCGCGGGGTCTGATCCATCATCGCGACGGTTCGACGCCTCGACATGCTCGCTCCTACAGGTTCAACGTATCACTGGCAATTCTCTTCAATCTGCCGCTGCGTCTCGGCCGTGCGCTCCTGACGTTGCTCCTCGCTCAGGCGGCGCAACTCCCCATCGACATCTTCCCGTAATCTCGGATTGTTCTTGAGTTGAGCCAGGTTCGTCCGGGCTTGCTCGCAGAACACCTTCAGTTGAGCCTGCTGCTCGGCGACCTGGCTCTTGACCGACTTGTCGATGGCCTGTTGATCGCCAATGGTGTTGCTGCGTGGCGGCGCGGTCGGAGTGCCCGACGAGGAAGAGGGCGTGACCACGGTTTCCGCTTGGCGGCCTTGCGGCGGTTGTGCGTCAAAGTGGGTGACGCCTTGTTCATCGACCCATTTGTAAATCTGCGCGGCCATGACCGAGGGGCCGAGGCCCATCAGCAGGGCGGCGGTCAGGAAAAACGTTCGCATGCCATTTCCTTGTCTCGGGTTGCGCAATTGAAGCTAACACAGTTGCTGTTTAGCGGTTTTTTCTTGCTTTCTCATGTGCTTACTTCAATAAAGCACATAGACGACTTGACTTGCAGGGGACGAAACAGAAGAATCCAAAGTCCGCTGTAGAGGGACTGCCAGAAGCAGACCCACTCAGCAGATCATGAGGCGCACATCCGCGTCGACCTGTTACACCCGCAACGCGTTACCTCGCGCTGGGTGGGAAAAGCCCGCAACACTTGGGACGATCCCAATACTTGCTCAGTCAGTGCTGACGTAGTCGGCGACCACCGTCGCTCATGCTCTGCCGAGAAGTAAACCTATTAAGACCCGTCCCATGCTGACATGGACGGTATTCTGGCGTTTTAGAGGTGAACAACGTGGAGCTTTTATCTGGCGGTGAGATGCTCGTCCGCTTTTTGCGTGACGAAGGCGTCAAATATATCTACGGGTACCCGGGCGGTGCTCTTCTTCATGTCTACGATGCCCTGTTCAAAGAACCGGAAGTGACCCACATCCTGGTTCGTCACGAACAAGCGGCGACCCATATGGCTGACGGCTATGCCCGTGCCACCGGTAAAGCCGGTGTCGTACTGGTGACGTCCGGCCCGGGCGCGACCAACGCCATCACCGGTATCGCCACGGCTTACATGGACTCCATTCCAATGGTGGTCATTTCCGGCCAGGTGCCGAGCACCATGGTAGGTACCGACGCGTTCCAGGAAACCGACATGATCGGTATCTCCCGGCCGATCGTGAAGCACAGCTTCATGATCAAACACGCCTCGGAAATTCCGGAAGTCATGAAGAAAGCGTTCTACCTGGCGCAATCCGGTCGTCCTGGTCCCGTCGTTGTCGATATCCCGAAAGACATGACCAACCCGGCCGAGAAGTTCGAATACATCTTCCCGAAAAAAGCCAAGCTGCGTTCCTACAGTCCGGCTGTTCGTGGTCATTCCGGGCAAATCCGCAAGGCAGCCGAAATGCTCCTGGCGGCCAAGCGTCCGGTCATGTACGCCGGCGGTGGCGTGATTCTCGGTGGTGGCTCCGCGCAGCTGACCGAGTTGGCGAAGATGCTCAACCTGCCAGTGACCAATACGCTGATGGGGCTCGGTGCCTACCCTGGTACCGACCGCCAGTTCATCGGCATGCTGGGCATGCACGGCAGCTACACTGCCAACCTCGCGATGCACCATGCCGACGTGATCCTGGCTGTAGGCGCGCGTTTCGACGATCGCGTGATCAATGGCGCGTCCAAGTTCTGCCCGAATGCCAAGATCATTCACATCGACATCGATCCGGCTTCGATTTCAAAGACCATCAAGGCCGACGTACCTATCGTCGGTCCGGTCGAGAGCGTCCTGACCGAAATGGTCGCGATCCTCAAGGAGATCGGCGAAACCCCGAACAAGGAGTCCGTTGCCAGTTGGTGGAAGCAGGTTGATGAGTGGCGCGGTGACCGTGGCTTGTTCCCGTATGACAAGGGCGACGGTAGCCTGATCAAGCCGCAGACCGTGATCGAAACCCTGTGCGAGGTGACCAAGGGCGATGCTTTTGTCGCCTCCGACGTCGGTCAGCATCAGATGTTCGCGGCGCAGTACTACAAGTTCAACAAGCCTAACCGCTGGATCAACTCCGGCGGCCTGGGCACCATGGGCTTCGGTTTCCCGGCGGCCATGGGCATCAAGTTGAGCTTCCCTGACTCCGACGTCGTCTGTGTGACAGGCGAGGGCAGCATCCAGATGAACATCCAGGAACTGTCCACCTGTCTGCAATATGGCCTGCCGGTCAAGATTGTCATCCTCAACAACGGCGTTCTGGGCATGGTTCGCCAGTGGCAGGACATGAGCTATGGCAGCCGTCACTCGCATTCGTACATGGAATCGCTGCCTGACTTCGTCAAGCTGGCCGAAGCCTATGGTCACGTTGGCGTACGCATCACCGAGTCGAAAGACCTGAAGTCGAAGATGGAAGAAGCGTTCGCCATGAAGGATCGCCTGGTGATCATCGACGTTTCGGTCGATACCAGCGAGCACGTCTACCCGATGCAGATCAAAGACGGCTCGATGCGCGATATGTGGCTGAGCAAGACGGAGCGTACTTAATCATGCGGCACATTATTTCCTTGCTTCTGGAAAACGAACCTGGCGCTCTGTCTCGTGTGGTTGGCCTGTTCTCGCAACGCAACTACAACATCGAAAGCCTGACCGTGGCTCCGACCGAAGACCCGACCCTGTCGCGTCTGACGCTGACCACAGTCGGTCACGATGAGATCATCGAGCAGATCACCAAAAACCTGAACAAGCTGGTCGAAGTGGTCAAGCTGGTGGACCTGTCGGAAAGTGCTCACATCGAGCGCGAACTGATGCTGGTCAAGGTCAAGGCCACCGGTGCCCAGCGCGCCGAGATCAAACGCACTACCGATATTTACCGTGGGCAGATCGTCGATGTCAGCGCTAGCGTGTATACCGTTCAATTGACCGGTACCAGCGACAAGCTCGACAGCTTCATCCAGTCCATCGGCACCGCCTCGATCCTGGAGACCGTCCGTAGTGGCGTCACCGGCATCGCGCGCGGCGACAAAGTACTCAGCATCTAAACCAAATTAGCGAATGGCCTGAACGGCCTGGATATATAGGGGAAATTCATGAAAGTTTTCTACGATAAAGACTGCGACCTGTCGATCATCCAGGGCAAGAAAGTTGCCATCATCGGTTACGGTTCCCAGGGCCACGCCCAGGCGTGCAACCTGAAAGATTCCGGCGTAGACGTTACCGTTGGCCTGCGTAAAGGTTCGGCTACCGTTGCCAAGGCAGAAGCCCACGGCCTGAAAGTGACTGACGTTGCTTCGGCTGTTGCTGCTGCCGACCTGGTCATGATCCTGACCCCGGACGAGTTCCAGTCCTCGCTGTACAAGAATGAAATCGAGCCGAACATCAAGAAGGGCGCCACCCTGGCCTTCTCCCACGGCTTCGCGATCCACTACAACCAGGTCGTGCCACGCGCCGACCTCGACGTGATCATGATCGCGCCGAAAGCACCAGGCCACACCGTACGTTCCGAGTTCGTGAAAGGCGGCGGTATCCCTGACCTGATCGCGATCTACCAGGACGCCTCGGGCAACGCCAAGAACGTTGCACTGTCCTACGCTGCTGGCGTTGGTGGCGGTCGTACCGGCATCATCGAAACCACTTTCAAGGACGAGACCGAAACCGACCTGTTCGGCGAGCAAGCCGTACTGTGCGGCGGTACCGTTGAACTGGTCAAAGCCGGTTTCGAAACCCTGGTTGAAGCTGGCTACGCGCCGGAAATGGCCTACTTCGAATGCCTGCACGAACTGAAACTGATCGTTGACCTCATGTACGAAGGCGGTATCGCCAACATGAACTACTCGATCTCCAACAACGCCGAGTACGGCGAGTACGTGACCGGGCCGGAAGTGATCAACGCCGAATCCCGTCAGGCCATGCGCAACGCCCTGAAACGTATTCAGGACGGCGAATACGCCAAGATGTTCATCAGCGAAGGCGCTACCGGCTATCCTTCGATGACCGCCAAGCGTCGCAACAACGCCGCTCACGGTATCGAAGTCATCGGCGAGCAACTGCGCTCCATGATGCCGTGGATCGGTGCCAACAAGATCGTCGACAAAGCCAAAAACTAAGTCGGCTACTTGTGCGAAAAAACGCGGCTTAGGCCGCGTTTTTTCGTTTGAGGGGGACGGTTCTGGTATAAAGCTGCTTCGTTTGCGGCCGAACCGTCGTCCCAGACACCTGTCGAAACTTTCCACCCCGTTGCAAGGTAATCTCCATGAGCGAACGTCCCGAAGAGCCAAACCAGGCTAGCGACGCCGAAAGCCTGCTGCCCATCGATGAACACGTCGAAGAAGGGCATGACGCCGAAGGCCGTAAAGTCAGGCATCGTGGTATCTATCTTCTGCCGAATCTTTTCACCACGGCGAACCTGTTCGCCGGGTTTTACTCGATCATCAGCTCGATGAGTGCGCAGAGCGCCCTGAGTGCTGGCGACGCAGCCGGTGCCAGCAAATATTTCGCATTCGCCGCCATCGCGATTTTCGTGGCCATGGTGCTCGATGGCCTTGATGGTCGCGTGGCCCGCATGACCAACACCCAGAGTGCCTTCGGTGCCGAGTACGACTCGCTGTCGGACATGGTCGCCTTTGGTGTCGCGCCTGCCTTGCTGGCGTTCGGCTGGGCGTTGGGCGATATGGGCAAGGTCGGTTGGATGGTTGCCTTCATCTATGTCGCGGGTGCAGCTTTGCGCCTGGCGCGTTTCAACACCCAGGTCGGCACCGCCGACAAACGCTACTTCATCGGCCTTGCCAGTCCGGCAGCTGCGGGAGTGGTAGCCGGCATTGTCTGGGCTTTCAGCGATTACGGTATCCAGGGTTCCAAGATGTCGTTCCTGGTGGCGTTGTTGGTTGCCGCTGCCGGCATGCTGATGGTCAGCAATATCAAATACAACAGCTTCAAGGAACTGGATCTGAAGGGGCGCGTGCCGTTCGTGGCCATCCTTGCGGTCGTCCTTGTCTTTGCAGTCGTGTTCAGTGATCCGCCCCGCATCCTGCTGCTGGTGTTCCTCGCTTATGCAGCGTCAGGGCCGGTGCAATATCTGTTACGCCTTCGCCGGAACAAAAGCGTGTAATTTCCTCCATACTCCGCAGTCTATTGGTGCGTCTGTTCTCCAATGCTGCGGAGTTACCATGCTGATCAAGGTCCCCAAGGCGTCCGACTGTCATGAATCGGACGTTACGCCTCAATCTCTTTATCTATCCCGTCGAAGTGTCCTGGGGGCTGCGGCTGCCGGTCTGGCTGTGAGCAGTCTGCCGCGTTGGGCCAGCGCTGCCGATGCCGCTCGATACCCGGATGTCGAACCCGGCAAGGCGCCTGCCTGGTTTGCCGAGAAGCTTGCTTCCACACAATGGGGGGCAGTCAACGTCAAGGATGAGGCGATCACGCCGTTCAAGGACGCTACCCACTACAACAACTTCTATGAGTTCGGTGCCGATAAGGGCGATCCGGCTGCGAACGCGGGTGCGTTGAAGACCGAGCCCTGGAGTGTGGTCGTGGACGGGGAGGTGGGCAGGCCGGGGCGATATGCGCTGGAAGACTTCATGAAGCCTTACCAATTGGAGGAGCGTATCTATCGTCTGCGCTGTGTGGAAGCCTGGTCGATGGTCATTCCATGGCTGGGTTTCCCTATCTCGGCATTGCTCAAACAGGTCGAACCGACTTCGAAGGCAAAATTCATTCGCTTCGAAACGCTGCAGGACCCCAAGACGATGCCGGGGCAGCGTTCGGGTTTTGCCTTGATTGACTGGCCTTATATAGAAGGGTTGCGCCTCGATGAGGCGATGAACCCTTTGGCTATTCTTGCGGTAGGCATGTATGGGCGCGAGCTGCCCAATCAAAACGGCGCGCCTCTACGTTTGGTAGTGCCATGGAAGTACGGCTTCAAGAGCATCAAGTCCATCGTGCGAATCAGCCTGGTCAGTGAGCAACCGAAAACCACCTGGCAAAGCATCGCCGCAGATGAATATGGTTTTTACGCCAACGTGAATCCTACGGTCGACCATCCCCGATGGACCCAGGCGCGGGAGCGGCGACTGCCAAGTGGATTGTTCAAGCCCAATGTGCGCGAGACGCAAATGTTCAATGGTTACGCGGATGAAGTTGCATCGTTATATACAGGGCTCGACCTGCGGAAAAACTACTGATGCGATTGTGGCGATTGGCTGTCTTTATAGTGGCGGCTATCTGGCCGCTGCTTTGGCTCTATCAGGCGTGGGCTGATTTGCTTGGGCCTGATCCTGGCAAAGTGTTGGTTGATCGACTTGGGCTTGGAACGCTGATCTTGCTGCTGATCACCTTGAGCATGACGCCGTTGCAAAAGCTGACCGGTTGGGCGGGGTGGGTGGCTGTACGGCGGCAGTTGGGGTTGTGGTGTTTCGCCTATGTGGTGCTGCACATGTGTGGCTACATGACGTTCATTCTTGGATTTGACTGGTCTCAACTGGGCGTCGAATTACGCAAGCGGCCCTACATTATTGTTGGGGCGCTGGGGTTCCTTGGTTTGCTGGCGTTGGCGGTGACGTCAAATCGCTATAGTCAGCGACGCCTGGGGTCTCGTTGGAAGAAGTTGCATCGTTTGGCCTATGTCGTGCTCGGACTGGGTTTGCTGCATATGTTGTGGATCGTGCGGGCCGATCTTAAGGAGTGGGCGGTGTATGCCGTTATAGGCGCGCTGTTATTGGTGCTGCGTCTGCCTTCTGTAGCCCGCCGTATCCCGCGTTTCAGGGCGGGAAAGTCATCTTCTGCAAGAAAAGCATAAAAAGGTGTTGACGGCAGATTCTGGAC